>CANTCQ010000016.1 GCA_947652325.1 uncultured Mycoplasmatota bacterium | reverse complement strand
GTATTCCCCGTTGTGGGCATAAGCACCCAACTGCGACTGCAATTCTTCCATTCGCTCATTGGTATCACTTCTTTCATTTTTCGTTTGTGAAGGCATTTTTTTGATTGGTAATGTGTCGGTTAATTCATCTCCAGTTTTAAGAACAAATCTAATTTCATATGGATCAATAGACCCATCTTCATTCCTTCTACCTATTATAATCTTATCAATAATACTTTCAAATACATCAGCATCAAATTCTTTTAATGTAGTATTTTTCTGAAAAATAGTTTTAAATTTATCTACCCTATCTTGAACTTTATCTCTATGTGATATGTAATCTCTAATTTTCTTTGCTTCTAGTTCTAATAGTTCGATTTTTTTATTTATTCTTGCACTCTTTTCTTCAAATACATCATTATCAATTACTTTAGCAAGTCTAACATCTAACAATTCCATAAGTTGTTCTCTATATGCTTTAATATCAGCTTCTAAACTTTTAAGTTCTTTAGAATAATCATCATTATTAAAAGTTTCTTCTATTGTGATTAAAAGTTTCTCAATTACCTCTTTATTATATTGACACAATACAGAATACATATTAACAAATAATTCTTCAATATAAGATTCTTTAACATTTCCATAACTTTGGCAAGATAAATGGTCAGTATTATAAGTTCTACAAGCCCAAGCAACTCTACGAGGATCGCCATCTTTATGACCTTTCCAAGACCTTCTAATATAGTTCTCTCCACATAAGCCACAAATAATCTTACTACTAAATGGATAAACTTGACTAAATTTTTCTGGTCTACCATCAGCAGTGTACTTTCCTGACCTTTTATTTGCAATTTCTTGACAAATATCCCAAGTTTCTCTATCAACAATACCTTTATGATGATTTTCAGTATAATACATATCAAATTCGCCTTTATTCTTTTTCTTTTTTGAATTTATAGGATTATCTGTATATGTTTTTCCTGTAAGCAAATCTCCAACATACTTTTCGTTTCGTATCATTCTAAAAATAACTGTATCAGACCATTTTTTTCCTGTTGGACTAGGGATATTTTGATTATTCAATTCTTTTGCAATTCGTGAAGTTCCAACACCCTCTTTATATCTATCAAAAATGTATCTAATGATAAATGCTTCTTTTGGATTTTCTACTAGATTTTCTATTTCCTCATCATATATAAAACCATAAGGAGCATAATGACCAACAAGTTCGCCTCTTTTCATTTTCATACGAACTCCTGCTTTAACATTTTCAGAAATAGATTCACTTTCTGCTTGAGCGAAAGCACTATACAATGTTAAAAACATTTCACTTGTCATTTGCAAAGTATGTATATTTTCTTTTTCAAAATACACATCTACATTTTTTTCTCTTAATTGTCTTACATAATTTAAAGTATCAACAGTATTTCTAGCAAATCTTGATATTGATTTAGCAATAATCATATCAATTTTTCCTGCTAAAGCATCCTCTATCATTCTATTGAAATCTGTTCTTTTAGCAGTTTTAGTTCCAGATAGACCTTCATCAGCATAAATATCTACAAATTCCCAATCATCATGTTCTTCAATAAGATTCTTATAATGAATTTTTTGAGATTTATAACTGGTTTGTTGTTCTTCACTGTCTGTACTTACTCTACAATAAGCACAAACCCTTAAAATTATTTTTTTGATGCCATTTGTGATTTTACTAATTCTTGATTGATTAGCGGTTATAACCTTGACACTCGCCAATTTAACTCCTTTCTTTAGCAGAGTTTAGATTATAATACCTTCATCTCACGCTATAAGTATAGCATATTTTTGCTCTTTATTCTATGTTTTTAGTGGAAAATGCTCTCGTTTAATTACATCTTTTAATTTAGAAAATTCCTTTTCAGTTATTTCCCCTTTTAATAAAAGCAATTTAATTAAAGACAATTTCATACTGTGTTCCACTAGGTTATTTAATTCTTTATTTTCAATAGTAATTTTTGTTTTCATTCACATCACACTCCTTAACAATACATTCAAAAAACTCTATAAAATTGCAAATAAAAAAAATCAAAGTATTTCTACTTTGACA
Source organism: uncultured Mycoplasmatota bacterium (assembly GCA_947652325.1). GTDB lineage: Bacteria > Bacillota_I > Bacilli_A > RF39 > UBA660 > MGBC108787. The sequence goes on along the minus strand of CANTCQ010000016.1, from coordinate 1,979 downwards.
AAATTACACTATTAACTAACAGCTCTTCAAAAGAATTAGAAAATCAATATGACATTTATTCTTTTTCAGTTTTATAATCTCTCATTGCTTCTGCAATATCCCAACCTGTAAAAAAATCTGGAAATTTAGGAAAATCTAGTTTTTCTTGAAATAAAGTTCTTGTATCAAACCTTAAAATGATTTCATTTAGTATATCTTTTTTTTCTTCAAATGATAATTTATTATAATCTTTTAACATTTGATTATAACTATTTCTTGATTTTACAGTACAAATATCATCTACCATTATTTTATTTCCAACTCTATTTTCCTCATTTTTTAACATAATATCTAAAAATGATGCGAATCTATTTCCAATATCTTTAGGAAAACCTAATATGTTAGGAGTAAATGGTACTTCGCCCTTTTTATGGGTAATCTTTCCATCACTCCACATATTAAATAATTCAATACAAAATTTTAGTCTATCCTTGTAACTTAAGTATTTAACTTTTTCTAAAAATTGAGTAACCTTTTCACTAGGATTATTAACAAATACTAATTGATCTCCACCTGCAAGAATTATGTCTCTTAAAAATAAATCATCTGGTTTAACTCCTACTGCAAATGCCATTTGTATTGCCCTTTCGCAAAAAAGATTGCTATATCCTATAACTACTCCTCTAATTAAAGACCTATCTAAACCATATCTTTCTCCTACTGCACTATAAGTAAAACCTTTTTCAATTCTTACTCTTTCAAAATCGTGCAAAATAACATGACCATCATTTGATAACCTTATTGGGGTATATTTAATACTTGCCTTCACTGTTTACCTCTTTTCTTATATTTTTTGTTCTAGTATATTTCTTGCTACTTCAAAACCATTAACACTTAAATCAAGTATTGGATATTCATCATTAAATAATGTTTTATTATCTAATCTAATGAATAGCTCTGCTAATACATCAAGTTTTTCATTATAAGACAATTTTTCAAACATTGATAATAAAGGTTTATCATATTTGTTATAATGAATACCCATTACATTTCCATTTTCTTGGTATGCTTTACTTAATAATGTTCCAATATTATTAAAGACTATGGTTAAATACTCCAAATAGATTTCTGCAAAATTATGACTTAATCCAATAGTATCTAAATTGAATATTACTAAATCATCATCTTCAACTAAACTTGGATTCACTTCATTTTTACTATTGATATGACCATTATTTAAACTATCAAAAACATAAATTACAAACTTTAATCTTCCAGTTTCTTTAATTTTCTCTAGTTTATCAAATATCTTTCTAACATCTTCTGTTACTTCACTAATGTACATAATTTTCCCTCCTTAATTATTTTTCTTCTGCTATATTCAAGTTGTTTACTTCCTACCATATTTTTACTCCTTTCCTACAACCCATTTTTAAGCCATTTTAAGCGACTTTATTTTTTTACTCTTATAGTTGTTCAACTCTTCCCATCAAATTAGATACGAACAACATTAGAGAAGAAATACAATGGATTTGGTTCAAACTATTTATCACTTAAAGAAAAGAATTTTGCAAGAGATTTTTTTAAAAAAATCTAATTTCTTTATCTTTCTATATTTTTTGTTACATTTTTGCTTAATCTTTCTATGTTATTACAATTTATAACTGATCTATTTTGGTTATTTTTATCTGTATATACATTTAATTTTCCCACAATATTAACATCTGAATTTAACTCTAATAAATCTTTATTATTAGATAATGTTTCTCCCTCTAACATAACTGATATAACATTTTTTTGACTTTTCCCATTGTATTCATATTCCTGTTCTATATCTACAAATTGAGCAAACTCCCCATCTTTCTTTTTAAACTCTTTACCTAAATGTGATATTTTACCCTCGATTTCTATTCTATTAACTACTTCTTCTCTCTTATCTTCATCTTTATTTATAGTTTTATCTTCTTTATCTAATTTAACAATTCTATTAAATAATTTAT
>CANTCQ010000015.1 GCA_947652325.1 uncultured Mycoplasmatota bacterium | reverse complement strand
AATGTCTCCTTGGTAATTCTTCTTATAATAATATTTTTCACTGTTGTAAATGAATCCTAGAAGTTCATTTTCACCAGTTCTCATATAGTATAATAAGCTTCCGTTTCTTTCTTCAAAGATAATATTTGAATTTTCTAAAAAGTAGTTTGTTTCGCTGTTATTTACAACTTTCTTAGTACGAATGCCTTCTTTGTTATAAAAATAGCCAATATTAAACATATTATCTTGGTAGGTTTGTAGTTCTCTGGTATTCCAAGATAGATGTTTATTTCCAATGGTAAGCGGATTTCCAATGGCATCATAAGTAATGGCTTCATCATTGTATTTGGTGAGTTGGTCTTTCCAATTATTATTGTTATATTCATATGTATCTTCGTAAACTAAGGTATTTGTGTTTAGAGTGTATTCTTTTTTTGACAGAATGTTTCCAGAATCATCGTATGTATAGGATATCGTTTTATTGGTGATGTAGTCCACTTCTTTTGTAAGTTCACTAAAGGTATCGTATTCGTAGTGTTTTATGTGTTCTTTGTTTTTACAAATATCTGTGATGTTATAAATACCATCATATATATACTCATATAAATCCGAATCAATTTTCATGCTTTTTAAAATAAGAGAGGTTTTGTTACCGTTTTGGTAGTATTCATATTCGACAGGCATGTGTTCATTTAGATTTTTATTATTTAGTCTTCCTAATGAATCGTAGTTTAGTTGATAATCGTTTTGATTTAGAGAAACTTTTATTAAAGAGTCATCCTCATCATACGAATAAGAAATTGTATGAGTTGTATTGTTTAAATTGTATTTTTTCTTTGTAACATTATTATTTAAGTCATAATCATAATCAATGGAAAAATCATTGTATTCATATCTACTTAGCCTTTGTGCAAAATCGTAATAGTAATTGTAGTTGTTTTCTCCTTCTTTTATTTTGGCGAGATTATTTTGATTATCATATTGGTACTGATAAGTTTTATTGTTTTTGGTAAGTGTTTTTAAGCGGTCTAGTTCATCATAAGTATAAGAAATAGTAGAATTATTTCCATAAGTAGCAGAAATTAAATTTCCATTGTTTTCTTCGTATTCATTGGTGATGAGTGTTTGGTTATTGATTTTGACTTGCTTAGCATTTAAAAAATCATCATATGTGAAATTATATTCTTTATTCGCACAGGTAATTTTTTCTAATACATCTTGTTCGTTATAAGTATAACATACTTCTTTTTCCTCTTTTTCTACTTTGGTGATTTGTTCTTTTTGGTTGTAGGTGTAATTGGTTGTCTTTCCTTTTGAATCAGTAATACTTTTGGTTAAACCAGTAGATGTATCTATATCGTATGTGGTTACTTTTCCTAAGGCATCAGTGGTCGATTTTATGAATTTTCCATCGGCTGTGTAGGAAGCACTGGTTTCTATGTATTCTTTGCTTTCAAATGGTTCTAAATAGAATTGTTGATTTACATTGTCTTTATTATATTTTTCCATTTTGAATCCTTCTGATGTAATGGTCATACAAAAGCGGATGTTATTGGTGGTCATAATTCCAAAAGTATAGCTACCATTTTCTTCTTTTTCTATATAAAACAGATTTCCTATTTTTGCAATTTCTACATTCAAATTCCCATTAACTATTAAAAATAGGGAAATAATGCCACTTTTAATAGTATACTGATTACTATTTTTTCCTTTGTAAAATTTCCAAGTATCTTTTGAACATGCAACTTCTTTTACTTCTAATTTCATCGTATCAAAGTTAGCAAACAAATATTTATTTGTTCCTTTAGACCTTATATAGAAATAATTATTATTTAGTTCTGATGTATCATAATTCTTTATCATAGTTTTGATAGGATTATTATTTTCATCATATGAAATAGAGTTGGAAATTCCTTTTTTAGAGATGCCTTGTAGTACTTTTGTGGTATCTTGGTTGTCATATTCAAAGCTAAAGTGGTTTCCTTTTGGCGCAAACATACGAGTAAGTTGGTTATTTTTATCGTATTTAAATGTAGATACTCCTTTATTTTTATTTTTTGTTGTTATTAAATTTCCTTTTTCATCGTAGTGATAAGAAGTATTTTCTAAGTCTTTTGTTAACGTAATATTCGTAATATATAAATCATTGGCATCATTTTGAGAGATGAAACTTAAATAAATATCGCTATAGTCTTCTTCTGCTCCAAATATAGTTTGAAAAAATTGCCATTCGGTAGCATGTGTGTTTAAAAGACATGGAAAATCACAGTGTCCATCTATTGTTTCGGAGTAATTAAAACTTACTAAAGCCATATTGCCATTTTCCATCGATTCTGAGTATAGTCCTTCATTTTTATACCAGAAAGATAAACGGTAAATATCATTAGCTTTCCCACTAATAGGTAAAGTTTGATTAATGCTATGAGAAGTTTCGGGGGTACAATGCATTTTTAAAGCATGCATTTTATTTTCTAAAGTAACAATGCTTGCTTGGTTTTCTAAATCATTGCCATTTGCATCAACGCCTTGATAATACCATTGATTAAAGTTATCTTTAAAATCAGAATTGTCTAATAAATTATGATAGTTTGCTACTTCTCCTTCTTCCAGTTGCATATCGTCCATATATAAAATACCATTAGAGGTTATTTTAATGCTGTAATTTTCAGTTGTTTTTAATTTGCTTGTAAGGCTATATCTTACAAAGTCATCTGAAGAAGTAATTTTGATTTCTTTTCTTTTTTCTTCTCCACAATCCAAAGTCATTTTATTATCAGTTGCCGTTGTTTTTATATAACAGCTAAAAGTATATATTTTTTCTTCTTGTATTTGTGGTAAATCCAAAGTATAAGTATTTATTATTTTTAAACTATGTGTACCAGTTCTTGCTTCTTCTGTTGTTGTATTTTGGCAAGTTCCTTTTTCAAAACTAGAATCTGTTAAATAGTTTTTGGTATATTTTGCAGGAGTTGTTTCTAAAGAGAGCTTGTTTTTTAATTTTGGAGCTGTACCACCAAAATCCGAATAATATTCTTTTAAAATGCCATAACCATTTGTAAAATCTCCATCGCTATCTAAATTGGTAATACCTACAGTATTTCCTTGGTTATTAAATGTGTAACTGTTTATTCTTCCTTTATTGTCTTTTATTCTGGTTACATTTAATTCATAGAAGAATTCTAATGTATTTCCGATAGTATTATTTAGACCAACTTCTTTTATTATTTTTAAGCGATAAGGAACAGATGGATAATAAGTAAAATGTACTTTTTTACCATTTGTATCACTGATTTGTTCTACAATATCATTATTGTTGTAAGTAAAATTTGTTATACCGAATTTGTTTTCAATAGATACTATTTTTTCATTATTTATATTAATAGTTGTTATTATTCTATTACTTGTAGCAATGATTTTATCTTCATTATAAGATATGTTTATTTCTTCTTGATTACCATCTATAAGTTTTGTAATTTTATTTTTTTCATTGTATTCAATTGTGATAAAATCTCCTTTAGAGTTTACAATTTTAGTTAGATAATAGATATCATTTTTTTTGGTAAATATACTTTTGTTACTTGATTTATCTACTAAAGTATAGGTATTATTTTCTTTTATGGCGGTTAATCCTAATCCATCTTCATCCACTATTTCTTCTTCTTTTTCTTCGCTTTCTTTGTATTTATAAAAATAATGAATGGTTCCATCGGCATCTACATATTCTAAGCAAACATGGTCAAAATCAACTTCTTTTATAGTTTGAAAATAATTGAATTTATATCCTTTCATTAAATTAAAGTCATGATTTAATACAACATCATTTGTATTATATATTACGTTTAATTGTAAAGGATATTTAGTTCCTAGTGTATGATTTATGTTAAAAACATTGGTGATATTTCCTGTTAAGTTGTTGATGTAAGAAGTACCATTTCCCAAAGAAATATTTTGATAAGTCATATAATTTTCAAGTCCATTTTGATTGCGATAATGAATGATTAAAAATGGTTTTGGATTTTCTATTTTATATTCTACTTCAGCATTGTTGTTTTTTGAGAAGAAATAGTATTCTCTATACTTTTCTTCGTAGGTTTCTTTATTTAGTTTTAACATAATTCCGTTATTTTCTTTTCCGGCGTACCATTTTTTGACTAAATTGGTAATATCGAAGTAAGTCAAAGGATATTGTCTCGTTTTCCAATATTCTGTACCAACTAGCGAATGGTCAATGAACCAATAAGGTCTCGCTCCTAATGTAAAATCTTCTATTCGAGTATCAAATTTATCATGCATAGTATTCCAAGAGGCATTGGTTTCATTCCAGAATGTATTTATCGCATGTATATCTATTACTTTATTTAAATACTCATCTGGTCCCGTTTGAAATCCTGGATTCGTTAGTTCAGGATGACCTTGTAAATACATGGTGGCATTTATTACATCACTTCCTGTTCCAATAGTAGGCAAATTAAATTTTACAAGTGTTCTATATACAGTGCCATTTGGGTTTACTCCTACTACTAATTTGTCTTGATTGTTTCGATTTACTCCCTCATCTCCAGGATAAATATATGTATCAAAAACACTATCTTCTTCTTTTACTTCTATACTTGGGTCAATGGTGAGTGGATATAAGGTTTCATTTTCTACTATTTCCAAGGGAATGGAAAAACTTAATAAATAGTGATTTTCCATTTTTTCTAAGTGATAACCAATTGTATGCGGAGTGTTATTCTTATCTACTAGCGTTGGTCTGGTTATAGAAAAACAAACTTCTTTATTTTGATTATAAACTTCAATACATTCATTCTTATTTAATTTTAAAAACAAATCAGTCTGTATTTTATATTGTAAATTTTGAAAATCATTTTCTTTTT
>CANTCQ010000014.1 GCA_947652325.1 uncultured Mycoplasmatota bacterium | reverse complement strand
ATATCTATGTAGGAGACTATATAATAGATAATCAAAATCATAAATGGTTAATAGCGGATATTGACAATTATTTATATGCTTTAGATGTTTACCAACATCATGTAACTATTATATCAGATGACAAGCTTATGATTGCCCCAATGAATGATACGAAAACAACAGAAGGCGGTTATATAGGAAGTAAAATGTATAAAGAAATATTACCTAACATTTTGGAAAATTATATAAGGCCAGTATTTGGAAATCATATTTTAAAACGTCGAGATTTGCTTACAAATTCTGTTAATAAAACTGGTATAAATCAAACAGGAGGTTTTGAAAGTGGAGCAGCAAATAATTGGCAATGGTGTTATAGAGAAATAGATTTAATGAGTGAGATAAATGCATACGGAACAAGTGTTTCTTCATCAAGTAGATATGATGTAGGAAATGACGTACATCAATATGCTATATTTCGTTTAAATCCTAAACATATTACCCATAATAGCAAAGAGCAACATGTTTCTTATTGGTTTAAAGATGTAGTTAATAATAGTGGATTTGCGGCTACTGCAAGTTTAAATGCTCTAGATGGGACTACAACTGGAGTTCGTCCAAGATTTTTGATTAAGTAAAATTAAAAAATTTTATCAAATTTAAAAAAGTATTTTTTAATAATTAAAGTTTGTTTAGAATAATAAAAAAAATCTAAACAAATTTTTTTTATTTGGGAAAAAAATAAAAAAATTATGAATTTGAAACAATAAAAGAGATATGTTTAAATGCAAGAAGAAAGGAGAAAATATGAATCAAGTTATATTAGTAGGAAGGCTTTGCAAAGAACCAGAAATAGAAACAATAGAAGAGAGTAAAAAAAGAAGCATAGTGACAATTGCAATAAATCGTTCTTTTAAAAATAGTGAAGGAATTTATGAAGCAGATTTTATACGTTGTATCCTTTGGAATAATATAGCCTTAAATACATTTGAATATTGTCATACTGGGGATGTAATTGGGATAAAGGGTAGACTGCAAACCAGAAATTATGAGAATGAAGAAAAAAATCGTAAATTTATTATGGAAGTAATTGCCGAAAAAGTAACATTTTTATCAAGTGCAAAAAATTCGGAAAAAGAAACGAAAGAATAACATATAGTTAACTAGGTGATTCTTTTTGAAAAAAATATATAAATCTTTAGGAGTAGTTTCTATTATGCTTTTTAGCTTTTATTATACGGAAAAAATTGCTGTTATTATGCAAAATAAAAGCCCCATTATGCAAAATATTCAAAATATCGAAAACGATTACAGAGTAAGTGCCACAAACGCTATGATAGAAGGAAACTATATTGTACCTGGAATTATGGGAAGAATGATTAATAAAACAAAAAGTTATGTTAATATGAAAGCTTTTGGCATTTTTAATGAATATTATTTAATTTTTGATGATATTAAACCAGAAATTTCTATGGAAGACAATAAAGATAAAATTATAAAAGAAGGCAATAAGCAAAAAAAATCTATAGCATTTTTAATAGAATCTGGAAATGAAGTTATAAAAAAATACTTTAAAGATAATAATATTCCAGCAAGTTTGTTAATTACTGAAGAAACGTATCAAAATAATAATTATTTTGAACAAATAAATAATGATAAAAACAAATACCAAAATGTAGAAAGCTTACTGAATAAAAACAATCAAAATACCAATATTTGTTATGTTAAAAATATAAAAAAAGACCTTTGCATAAAAGAACAAAAATATTTGGTAGAAGAAACATTTGAAATAAATGGAAATAATATTGCTGAAATAAAATCCAAAATAGAAAGTGGAGTAATTATTTTAGTAAAAAAAACAACAACCGTAGATAACCTAAAATTGCTAATAAAAGAAATAAATTTTAAAGGATTACAAATAATTTCTTTAAGTACTTTAATAGAAGAAAAAATAGACAATATATAAAAAATTGTCTATTTTTGGATTGAATAAACCAAAACATCATTTATACTACAATCTAGTACAAAGCATATTTTGGCTAAAATTTCTAAATCTACTCGAGTTACTTTATTGTTGTAATAACGAGTAATTAAATCATAGTTAGTTCCCATCATATTACAAAGTTTGTTTCGGCTAATTCCTTTTCTATCTAAAATTTCTTTTAGTTTAATATCAATTCTTCCAAAATTTTCTAAAACATATACTAAATTATTCATTACTTCACTCCACTTCACTAATTTATTATTGTTCTTATAACATTATATAAGGATTTAAAAACAAATCCTATTTCTTTTTTGAAATTGATAGTTTTTGGTTTTAATTATAAATAAGTAGAAGAAAAATATTTTAACCACCGATAATACACTGCTTTTAAACAAAGCATTAAAAATAACCTTACTTGAAAAAGAACATTCTTTTTGTTATAATGAATCTACTGCAAAAAACTTTATAATAATAAAAGAAAATAAATAGAAAGAGATGAATTATGAGCAAAATTAAAATTTTTAGTCTAGGTGGATTAGATGAAAGTGGAAAAAATACATACATTGTCGAAATTGATAAAGATATTTTTGTATTTGACTGTGGTTTGAAATATGCAACTGGAAATATGTTAGGAATAGATTATATAATTCCAGATTTTGAATATTTAATAAGAAATAAAAAAAGAGTAAAAGGTGTTTTTTTAACACATGGTCATTATGAAAATATGGGAGCTACTGCCGATTTAGTAAAAAATTTTCCTGAAGTGAAATTATATGCCACTAAATTTACAAAATATGTATTAATTGAATCTGGTGTTCCCGAAAAAAATATTATAGAAATTACCCCTCATAGAAAGTTAAACTTTGGACGTACTAGTATTTTTCCAATAACGGTATCTCATAGTTGTCCAGATTCTGTAATGTTTGTTATCAATACGAAAGAAGGAGCCATTTGTTACACGGGAGATTTTATCATTGATTCTAAAATGACAGGACATTATGATATGGATTTAGGTCGTATTGCGTATGTTGGAAAACAAGGTGTACTGTGCTTACTTAGTGAGTCTACATTCTCAGAACATAATGGACATACTTCTCCAAGTCATAGGTTAGAAGATTTTTTTAAAGATATTACTAACAAATACCAAGAAAGACTTATGTTTTTGGTACTTCCAACTCATTTGTATACCATCCAAGATATACTAAATAGTGCTCTAAATAAACACCGCAAAATTGTTTTAATGGGTAAGAAATTACAAAATATAGTATCTTTTGCAAAAAAAGAGGGATATTTAAGTTATCCAGATGATTTGTTAGGAGACTTATCCAATATTGAAGATGAAGATGCAATTTTACTTTTATGTGACGATAAAGAAAACCCATACGCACCTATTAGTAAAATAATGAATGGTTATGACCGTTATATAAAATTAAAACCAACCGATACGATTATTTTTTCAGAACCAAGATATGATAGTAATGAAAAATTATTAGTAAAAATAGAAAACGAACTTTCTATGTTTGGCTGTCGTATTATTGGAATTCCCAAAGAAAAAAGTATATTACACCATGCATCTAGTGAAGATTTAATGTTGATGCTAAAACTCACAAACCCAAAATATTATATGCCTGTAAAAGGAGAATATCGTTATTTAGTGGGAAATGCGAATTTAGCAAATAGTCTTGGAATGCCACCAGAAAATATTATTTTAAAACAAAATGGAGATGTCGTTTTATTTGAAGACGGAGAATTAAAAGAAACCACAGAGCACATAAAAGTAAACGATATTTTAATTGATGGAAAATCGAGTGATGATGTTGGAGAATTAGTAATAAAAGACCGTGAGATGCTTAGTGAAAATGGAATTGTTTTAATAAGTGCAACTTTAAGTAAAAAAAACAAAAATTTACTTGTAGGGCCAGAAGTAACAACAAGAGGATTTATTTATGTAAAAGATTCGAAAGAAATCATTCAAGAAATAAAAAGAATCGCGGAAGATGTGATTACCAGAAATATTGTGGATAACTTTGTAGATTTTAACAAAATTAAAACAGAAATTCGTACCGAATTAAGTAAATATTTATACGAAGAAACAGAATGCAAACCGATGATTATCGCAGTTGTGCAAGAAGTATAAAATATATAAACTTGCCTATACTATGTATAGGTGATTTTTTATGAAAGACAATAAAAATATCGAGTTTTTAAATACGATATACCAAATTAGTGAAATGGGAGTTATTGGCATAAACGATGTGTTTGATAAAATAAAAAAAGCAGAATTTCGTGAGTTTTTAGAAAGCCAAAAAAAAGAATATAATACAATTTTAGAAGAAAGCGAAAAGATATTTGCTTCTTATGGAGCTAAAGAAAAAGAACTTGGAAAAATGATAAAAATAAATAGTAAAATGATGAGCGAAATGAAACTTATAACCAATAAAGAAGATAGCACCATTGCTAAAATGATGATTGAAGGAACTATAAAAGGAATAACTAAAATAAATAGCGCTATTAATACCTACAATGAAAGTGATGAAGAAGCCCTAAAATTGGCCAATAAATTATTAGAAACTTTAGAGAATAATATGGAAGGTTTAAAAATATATTTATAATAACATTAAATAAATAATTTAATGTTTTTTTATTGCAATGCATTTTATATATCGCTATAATAAAGAAGGAAAGAGGATAACAAATGAAAAAAATAATCCCAAATATTTTAACGATGTCTCGCTTACTTATAACCCCTTTAGTTATCTATTTAGGAGTAAATAATCAAATTGTTCCTTTAATCATAATTGCAGCTTTTATTGCTTTAACTGACTTTTTAGACGGTAAATTAGCAAGATATTGGGAGGTTTCCAGTGAACTGGGAGCAAAGTTAGATACAATTGGAGATAAATGTTTGACTTTTTCTTTATTAATAATCTTAATTGTAGATAATCGTTTGTTTTTTTATGTTTTTGTTTTAGAATGTTTAATTGCCTTTTTTAATATTTATGCCTTCTACAAAACAAAAATAGTAGAAAGTTTGCTTATCGGTAAAATTAAAACTTGGTTTATTTTTATTACAATTTTATTGGGATTTTTAAATATGGTTTTCATTCATATCAATTTACCTGTAAATTTATTTGTATTCATAACAGCTTTACTACAAATGGCTAGTTTAATTCAATATATGAATGCTTATGCCAAAAATAAAACCCAAAAAAAAAGACTAAATTTTGAAAACAAGGAATACTATAAACTAGTAAAACCTATTTTAGAACATGAAGAATTTTTAAAAAGAAAAAACTATCCTCACCATTATCAAGAAAGTGTCTATGACCATGTTTTAAGAGTATCCTACGATTGTTATAAAATAGGAAAGAAATTGAATTTAGATTATAAATCCCTTGCTATTGCAGGATTATTACATGACTTTTATGATAAACCTTGGCAAAGTGATTTTGAACATAAACCCCTTTTACAAAAACATGGCTTTGTTCACGCTGAGCAAGCTAGAATAAATGCTTTAAAATATTTTCCAGGACTTGTAGATGAAAAAATAGGGGATATGATAAAAACGCATATGTTTCCTTTAAACAAAAGACTACCCAAATACAAAGAAAGTTGGATACTTACAATTGTTGATAAAGCAGATTCTATGGATTTTTTGTTTCATCCAATGCTTATGTCCAGTAGAGTTCGAGAACATAATTTGAAAAACTCAAAAAATAACAAAAAGCAAGTCAAATCCACATAGTTTACGAAAATTTGACAATATGCTTTTTTTTTGCTATAATTCTTATAAGAAAAGAGGGGTATTATGGAAGAAAGAAAAGAAGGGTTTGATTTATTAGCGTTACTTGATAAAGAACTAGAAGAAAAAAATATAACTGATAAAGAAGAAATTAAAGATTATTTATATCAAAGATGTGGGCAAATATTTAAAGTAGACCCAAAAGGGGCTTTTTGCACGCCAGAAGAAAGAAAAGTTTTAAATGAACAAAGAATTGATATTCGAAATGTAACAACCGTATATTTAAATTGCTATTCTTGGTCTTATGCTTTTGTCGACTTATTAAAAGCAAAAAATATTCCTGCAAAAGTTTGCATAATTGAGCGTGAAGATGGAAGAACGCACGCTTATGTTGAAGCGTATATAAAAGGAAATACTTATTTATTAGACTTATATGGATGTTATGAAGATATTATGCGAATAAAATTTAATTTTGAACCTCGTTTTAACCAACAAATAACTAATAATCATTTTAATAATAAAAGACAAATTGAACAAAAAGAAAGCTTTATGGATAAATTTTTTACTGAAGCTAAAAAATCTATAGAAAAAATTAAAAAAAATTGCTCTACAAAAGAAGAATTTGTTTACCAATCTTTTAAAATGATTGAATCAATTATGAATTCATCTTTATGTGAAGAAAATAATATAGATTATATAACAGGAATACAATTTATAAGAACACTTTTACGACAATTTGTGGGAAGACACGATATGCCCAAAAATATGCATTACATTGATAAAAAAGAAGGTATTTTTATGGAGTTATACAGCTTGAACAAATGTGGGGGGAGGGTACAAACTTATTTTGTTTATCAGGAACTAGAAATAGGGAACTATAAATTACGTGAAGTAACTAAAGAGTATGTAGAAGAATTGAAAGAAAATTCTTGTCATACAGAAAATTATGCCCTAACAAGAGAACTTTCTAATTCAAGTAAGTATAATATATATGGAACTTGCAAAATGTAAATAAAAAATTTTACGTTTTTATAAAAATACTGTATTATATTTCAAAAAAAAGAGGTTTTTATGAATGGATATATTAAAAATAGAATTGCATTAAGAGAAAATGTCTTTAAACTTATAAACAATGGACAGGCCATAGATTTGGTACAAATGTTTCATTATGAATTGAAAATCTTAGATTTAAGAAATGATTTGTATGCTATTGCTAGGTATATCTATATAAGGTTAGGTGAATTATTTGAATATGATGCAGGTTTTGAATATTCAACAGAAGAACAAAAAGAAAAAATAAAAAATTATCGTGTAAATAAAAGAAAAGTAAAAAAATTTAGCATTGTTTGTGATGCTTATGCAGAATTGTATGTAGAATTATTAGGGGAATTTGGAATTTCAGGAAAAGTTCAAAAAACGATAGATGGACACGTTTATGTCATATATACAATTGATAATAAAGATTATTTAGCAGACTTGACTTCCCAAAATAAAGATATCACACGTATTAAATTTGGTATGCAGCTAATCTATAATCGACAAATATCACCTTATGCTCCTAAAATTGATCAAACATTTCAAATAATAGATGAGCAAATTTATCTAAATGGTATAAGTACTGAAGAAGTTTTAGAAACAATAAAAAATGAATTAAAAATGGACCAAAAAAAGTTTCATTGGTCAGAAGAAGAGTATATTTATCATGTTTTTAAAAGTATTGAGGATATAATGAATTTCCCACGACAAAATATAGGTTTTATTAGTGGTGTAACTTATATTTATTATTTATTACAATTTTTTATAGAAAATTATTCATCTTATAATACACATTTTTTAGATGAAGATAATAATTTAAAAATTGAAATTTTTGCAGTTCCAAAAAATGAGAAAATAGTATACTTTGCTTATAAAGAAAATGAAAATGGATTATATGAATTGAAAAAATTATCGAAAGAAGAATTTAAAAGCATTTTAGAAAATTATTCAAAAGTAATTAATAAAGAGCATTTATTTTTAAGATAAAAAAATCAATTTGTAGAAAGTGTCAAATCGACACTTTTTTTTGCAAATAATGTTGTATCTTGCTATAATTATAATGGTGAAGGTATATGGCAAAGAAGAAAAAAACAAAAGAGGATAGTGCAGGAAAATTTGAATATAGTGTTGAATTAACTGGATTAATCCTTATTTTAATTGGACTGATTGGCTTTGGATTTGGTCCAGTTGGAGCTATTTTAAAACAATTTGCTATGTTTTTACTTGGTGAATGGTGGTTTTGTGCCTTAATTTTAGTATTAGTTCTTGGAGTTCATATGCTAATCAAAAGAAAATTACCTAATTTTTTTACAGCCAAACTATTAGGAATATATATATTTATTATTATCGTTTTGGTTTTGTCACATTTAACATTTGTGAGAACTTGTGAAAAACCAACCAGTATTTTTAACGAAACAATTAATAATTACATGGACCGCATGGCATCTATTAATAAAGCAACCATATTAACTTCAACGGGTCAAACTTCTATAGTGATTGGTGGAGGAATTACAGGAGCAGCATTTTCTTTTGCTATCTCTGCTTTATTTGGACTAACAGGTACATACATTGTTTTAACCATTTTATTTATTTTCGGACTTGTGATGACGTTTAATTTAAACATAGGAAATATCTTTGGAAAAATATTTAAAAAACGTGCACGTACTCCAAAAGAACGTCATGTAGAAGAAAATGAAGATATAGTTCCTATAACAGGAGCAGATGAAGAGGATGATAAAATTATCATTACCAGTGTAGAAGAATTAAAACAACACAATACGCAAACAGAAATAAAAGAAGAACCAAAATTGAATGAAAGTGGAGAAATAAATACTTCTTCAAATATAATAAATAATGCATACAAACTTCCTCCCTTATCCTTACTAGATGAACCTTCTAGAAATAAAAAAATCAATTCAACAGAATTTATTAGAAGTAATAAAGAGTGTTTAGAACGTGTATTAAATGATTTTCAAATTTCTGGAAAAGTAGTAGAGATTCACGTAGGACCCGCTGTTACACAATATGAAGTGGTAGTCCCAACTGGTACAAAATTAAGTCGAGTTAGTTCTATCAATAAAGAAATAGCCCTTGCCTTAGCTGCTAAAGATGTTCGTATTGAAGCACCCATTCCTGGTAAAAGTACAATTGGAGTTGAAATTCCAAACAAAGAAGTAAGTCCAGTTAAAATCAAAGAAGTTATTGGAGATGCCAATCCAGAAAAAATAAAAAAAGGCTTACTTGTTACATTAGGAAAAGACATTGCAGGGCGTACAATAAATGCCGATTTAGCTAAAATGCCTCATTTATTAGTAGCAGGTTCTACTGGTTCAGGTAAATCTGTATGTATCAATAGTATAATCATATCTCTTCTAATGCACTATAGACCTGATGAAGTAAAACTCGTTTTAGTTGACCCAAAACAAGTAGAACTTTCCAATTATAATGGAATCCCACATCTTTTAGTGCCTGTTGTAACAGACCCGAAAAAAGCAGCATTAGCTTTACAAAAAGTAGTAGTGGAAATGGACAAACGTTATAAAACATTAGCAGCAAAAGGCGTAAAAAATATTGCAGACTATAATAAAAAAATAGAAGAAGAAAACAAGAAAAATCCAGAATACCCAGAGCCTAAAATGAATTATTTAGTTGTGATTGTAGATGAAATGGCGGATTTAATGATTGTTGCTAAAAAAGAAGTAGAAGAATCTATTATGCGGATTACGCAACTTGCACGTGCAGCTGGAATTCACTTAATTGTAGCAACACAAAGACCATCTACCGATGTCATAACAGGAGTTATTAAAACCAATATTCCATCTCGTATTGCCTTTTCGGTTGCGAGTTACATTGATTCTCGGACGATTTTAGATGCTCCAGGGGCAGAAAAATTACTAGGAAAAGGAGATATGCTTTATCTTCCGATGGGAGACCCGTATCCAACACGAATTCAAGGATGTTATATTTCTGATGAAGAGATAAATAAAATTATAGAGCACGTTTCCCGTGAACAAGCAGCAAGTTACGATGAATCATTTGCTAATACCAATATAGAAGGTTCAAGTCCAGTAGGTCATGGAGAACCAAATGATGATAGTGATGACCCTATTTACGATGAGGTTGTAAAATTTGCAATTGATACAGGAAAGGTAAGTGCCTCTTTACTTCAACGAAGATTTCGTTTAGGATATAATCGCGCCGCCAGAATAGTAGATTTATTAGAAGAGCGGGGAATCATTGGACCACAAAATGGTTCAAAACCAAGAGAAGTATTAATAAAATTAAAAGAAGAAAATAGTGAAGGGGAATAAGTTGTAGGAGGTGTCTTATGTTAAGTAGATATGCTTGTAAAAATAGTGAAGCCATACGTTTCCAAAAAGAAGAAGATGACGAGATTCGTACTCCTTTTTTTAGAGACATTGACCGAATTTTATATTCTTTAAGTTATGTAAGATACGCTGATAAAACACAGGTGTTCACTTTTAACGAAAATGACCATATCACAAAACGAATGATTCATGTGCAATTGGTCAGTAAAATTGCAAGAACCATAGGAAGAAATTTAGGATTAAATGAAGATTTAATCGAAGCAGCTTCTCTTGGTCATGACCTAGGACATGTTCCTTTTGGTCATGAAGGAGAAAAAATTTTAAATAAAATAAGTTTGGAAGAAAAAGAAGGATATTTTAACCACAATATCCAAAGTGTAAGAACTTTACTTTACTTAGAGCAGAATGGATTGGGAAGAAACATAACACTTCAAGTTTTGGACGCAATAATGTGTCACAATGGTGAATTACTAGAAAAAGAATATTATCCCATAGAAAAGACAAAAGAAAAATTTTTAAATGAATATGAGTCTTCTTATAAAGAAAAAGACATAATAAAAAAATTACGACCTATGACTTTAGAAGGTTGTGTAGTAAGGATAAGCGATATCATTGCCTACATTGGGAAAGATATAGAAGATGCTTTAACGCTAGGTATTATAAAAAAAGAAGAAATTCCTACCAATATCATAAAAGTTTTAGGAAAAAACAATAAAAGTATAGTAAATACTTTTGTAAAAGACATCATCAAAAATAGTATAGGAAAACCTTATATCAAAATGAGTCCAGAAATCTATATCACTTTAATCGAATTAAAAGAATTTAATACCAAACAAATTTACCAAAAAGCGAACACCGAAAAAGAAATAAAAAACTATGAAATTATGTTTAGAACTTTATTTGCTAAATACAAAGAAGATATTGAAAGCCAAAACAAATCTTCTGAAATTTACGAAATATTTCTAAATACGATGACAAATGAATATTTAAAAACAACAACTACAGCAAGAAAAATAATCGATTTTTTAGCTGGAATGACCGATGACTATATGAAAAAATGTTTTTTAAAAAGCAATCAAAATTAGATTGCTTCTTTGTTAAAAACAGCATATTCTTAGCAAAATATCCGCCAACTTATTAAAAAAGAGTAGTTTATATAAACTTACTTAGAATTTTGTTCGAAGTATATAAACGAATACCAATTTCAAAATTTAGAAACTTAGGAAGAGAAAAAGATAATCGGATTCCAAAAATAAGATACTCAATTTTTTAATATAGAGATTTATCGAATAAATGGATATTACTTTATGAATTACAAAAAGCATAAGACAATTAAAAGCAAGTGAAGAATTACATATCAAGAAATTCAAAATCAACCATAATTTTATAAAAAAGTCAACGAAAAAAGCTGAATTTGTCGTTGACTTTTCGTGTTTTTTTTACTATAATTTTGGGTACAGTTGGTCTTTAGATTGAATGGTGATTTTTTGGAACATTATTTTACAAATAACGAAGCATTGAAAAGCGAGCTCCGAATAATAAAATACAAATTAGATAACCACGAATTTATTTTTAATAGCGATAATGGTGTATTTTCCAAAAATAAAATAGATTTTGGAAGTAAAGTTTTGCTTGAAAACTTTTTAAAAGAAAATAAAAAAAATGTAGATAACCTCTTAGATATAGGTTGCGGTTATGGATTTATGGGAATTGTCCTTGCCAAAATACTTGATGCTAAGCCAACCCTTATTGATGTAAACAAACGTGCAATACATTTAACAAAAATGAATTTAAAAGAAAATAAAATCAAAGGGGATACATTTGTAAGTGATATTTATGGCCAGGTCCAGAACCAGTTCGATTTAATTATTACCAATCCTCCGATACGAGCAGGAAAAATAATAGTTTTAAAAATTTTACAAGATGCCAAAAATCATTTAAATGAAGAGGGCGAATTATGGTTTGTCATTCGTAAAGACCAAGGAGCAAAAAGTATTTTAAAAGAAATAGAAGCATTTTACGAAAATGAAATCATAAAAAAAGAAAAAGGTTTTTTTGTCATAAGAAGCAAAAAACGTTGACATGAAAAATAGTTACTGTTAAAATTATAAATTGGTGACGTGTAATTTTTTTACGAAATTATAGAGATTTAAAAATATGTTAGATGGGGTGAAATCGTGGCTTTTAAATTAAAAAAATTTGGAGATTATTCCAAAAGAAGAAGCTTTTCAAAATCAAAAAACACTATGGAACTTTCGGATTTACTAGAAATCCAAAAAAAATCATATGAATGGTTCTTAGAAGAAGGAATTAAAGAAACATTTGAAGAATTATTTCCAGTAGAAAGTTTTACGGGGAACGTAACAATTGACTTTGGAGATTATTCTTTTGACACACCTAGATATTCTGTAAAAGAATCAAAAGAAAGAATGGTAAACTATGCAGCACCGCTAAAGGTCCAAGCGCGTGTGTTTATTCATGAGACAGGAGAAGTAAAAGAACAAGAAATTTTCTTGGGCGATATGCCATTAATGACAGATGCTGGAACATTCATCATTAACGGAGCAGAACGTGTAATCGTATCTCAACTTGTACGTTCGCCAAGCATTTATTTTAAAAGAGAAATTGACAAAAATGGGCGTCGTATTATAACAGGAGAAGTTATACCTAACCGTGGGACATGGCTTGAATATGAACTGGATGCTCGTGATGTGATGTATGTCCGAATTGACCGTACAAGAAAAGTGCCAGTAACTACTTTTTTAAGAGCACTGGGACTTTCAAATGATGAAGACATTAAAAGTGTATTTGGAGAAAATATATACTTAGAAAATACACTTCTTAAAGATAGCACTAAAAATACGGATGAAGCGCTTATTGAAATTTATGAAAAATTACGTCCTGGAGAGCCAGCAACTCTTGATAGTGCAAAAAATCAACTAGTTACGAGATTTTTTGACCATTTCCGTTACGATTTAGCACGTGTAGGTCGTTACAAATTTAATAAAAAATTAAATGTAGCCGACCGTTTACTTAATCAAACTTTAGCCATTGATATTAAAGAGGGAAAAGAAATAATTGCCAAAAAAGGCGATATTGTTACAAAAGATGTACTCGAAAAAATTAAAGTAGCTTTAAAAAATGGATTTGGAGTAAAGAAAACCATCATTAATGAAGAGTTAGATACTTATGACCAAATTCAAGAAATCATTATAGTGGATAAAAATAATCCAGAAAAAACAGTTAAAATTATTGGAAATGACCAAACAGTGGATATTAAAAGACTTACCATTTCTGATATTTACGCTTCTATTTCTTATTATTTAAATTTACAGGACGGCATTGGTAATGTTGATGAAATTGACCATTTAGGAAATCGACGTGTAAGACAAGTAGGAGAATTAATTCAAAATCAATTTAAAGTAGGAATGTCTCGTATGGAAAGAGTTATCCGCGAACGTATGACAACACAAGAAATTGATGCTGTAACACCAAAGTCATTGATTAATATAAGACCCGTAACTGCTGTATTAAAAGAATTCTTTGGGTCAAGCCAACTTTCTAAATTCATGGACCAAATTAATCCAATCGCAGAATTAACTGATAAAAGACGTTTATCAAGTTTAGGACCAGGAGGACTTTCTCGTGACCGGGCTGGAATGGATGTACGTGACGTTAACGCGAGCCACTATGGTCGTATTTGTCCGATTGAATCTCCAGAAGGACAAAACATTGGACTGATTACCAGTTTAGCTGGATACGCAAAAATTAATGAATATGGATTTATTACCACTCCCTATCGTAAAGTAGTAGATGGCATTGTTCAAATGGACGATATTATATATATGACTGCTGATGAAGAAGCGGATTATTATATTTCACAAGCAACGATTGCGCTTGATGAAAATGGCCGTATTGTAGATGATGAAGTTTTAGTTCGTATTAATGGAGATAATGTGATGTGTAAACGTGAACAAGTTAACTTTGTCGATGTAGCCCCAAGTCAATTAGTAGCAATTACAACAAGTTGTATTCCATTTTTGGATTATGATGATGCCAATCGTACGCTTATGGGTGCAAACATGCAACGGCAAGCGGTTCCACTTTTAACTTGCGACTCTCCAATCGTTGGTACTGGAGTTGAACACGTAGCTGCAAAATACTCTGGAAGTACAGTTGTTTCTAAAGCAGATGGTGTTGTGGAATATGCAGATGCCCTAAAAATCATTGTAAAGACTGCCAAAGGAAAAGATACATACTATTTAGCTAACTTTGAAAGAACAAATGCATCAAGTAGTTTAAACCATAGACCACTTGTTAAAACAGGTGATACTGTGCATGCAGGACAAGTACTTGCAGATGGACCAAGTACTCAAAATGGAGAATTAGCTCTTGGTAAAAACATGACCGTTGCATTCATGACTTATAATGGATACAATTATGAAGATGCGGTTATATTAAATGAAAAATTAGTAAAAGATGATGTATATACTTCGTTACATATAGAACGTTATGAAATTGAATGCCGTGATACAAAATTAGGACCAGAAGAAATAACACGTGATATTCCAAATGTTGGAGAAGAAGCAAGAAGAAACTTAGACGCAGAAGGTATTGTTCGTATTGGTACTGAGGTTAAAGAAGGCGATATTTTAGTTGGTAAAGTAACACCAAAAGGAGTACAAGAACTAACGAGTGAAGAAAAATTATTACATGCTATTTTTGGTGAAAAAACACGTGAGGTGCGTGATACATCTTTAAAAGTAGAACATGGTGCAGATGGTATTGTCCATGATGTTAAGATTTACACCAAAGAAAACAGTGATGATATGCCTCCAGGAGTATTTAAAATCATTCGTGTATACATTATTCAAAAACGTAAGATTCAAGTTGGAGACAAAATGAGTGGTCGACATGGAAACAAAGGAGTTATTTCATTAGTTTTACCAGAAGAAGATATGCCTTACTTACCAGATGGAACACCAGTAGATATCATGTTAAACCCATTAGGTGTGCCATCTCGTATGAATATTGGTCAAATTCTAGAAGTACACTTAGGAATGGCTGGTAAGCGACTAGGAGTTAAATATGCTACTCCAGTATTTGATGGAGCTAACTTAGAAGACATCCACGAAGAGATGAAAGAAGCTGGAATGGATGAAGATGGTAAAGTAGAACTTATAAATGGTTGTACAGGAGAACCTTTTGAAAATCGTGTAAACGTTGGAGTTATGTATATGGTAAAACTACACCACATGGTAGATGATAAATTGCATGCTCGTGCAACAGGACCATATTCACTAGTAACGCAACAACCATTAGGTGGAAAAGCGCAATTTGGTGGACAAAGATTTGGAGAAATGGAAGTTTGGGCACTTTATGCATATGGAGCCGCTCATGTTTTACAAGAAATTTTAACGATTAAATCAGATGATGTTGTAGGTCGAGTTAAAGTATATGAATCTTTGGTGAAAGGAAAAACTGTTAACCAAGCGGGTGTTCCCGAAAGTTTCAGAGTGCTTATTAAAGAATTCCAAGCTTTAGGATTAGATATTCAGATAGTAGATAATGAAAATAGATTATTAGATTTAAAAGAAATTGAAGAAGATGAAGAAAAAGAAGATATCATTCGTATTGAGGAAATTGATTTAAATCCGGTAGAAGAAGAATCGGTTGAACCACCTCTTGAAGAACAAAAAAAATTAGAAGATAATGCAGAAGATGAATTTGAAGAAAATAGTTTAGACGACTTAGAATTCCCTGATTCATTAGAAGAAGAAGATTTAGAAGGGAGTGATATCCTATGATAGAAGTAAACAATTTTAAAGGCATCAAAATAGGGATTGCCTCTCCTGAAAAAATTCGTGAATGGTCTTATGGAGAAGTAAAAAAACCAGAAACTATTAATTATCGTACATTAAAACCAGAACGTGATGGATTATTTTGTGAAAAAATATTTGGACCTTCAAAAGACTATGAATGTAGTTGCGGGAAATACAAACGTTTAAGATATAAAAATGTGGTTTGTGACCGTTGTGGAGTCGAAGTAACAAAATCAAAAGTACGTCGTGAAAGAATGGGACATATTGAACTTGCAAGTCCGTGTAGTCATATTTGGTTTTTTAAAGGTGTACCTTCAAAAATGGGGCTTGTTCTTGATATGTCTCCAAGAGATTTGGAAGAAGTCTTATACTTTGTAAGCTATGTCGTATTAGACCCAGGCAGTGTTCCTCTAGGCAAAAAACAAACGCTTTCTGATAAAGAATATCGTGCTTATTATGAAAAATATGGTTCCTCATTTAAGGTAGGAATGGGTGCAGAAGCTATTCAAACATTACTAAAAGAAGTGGATATTGATAAAGAAGTAACAGAATTACGGGAAGAATTAGAAACCGCAACAGGTCAAAAACGTATTCGTCTGGTAAAACGTTTAGATTGTCTAGTAGCATTCCAAGAATCAAACAACAAACCAGAATGGATGATTCTAAATGCACTTCCTGTTATTCCACCAGACTTAAGACCGATGATTCAATTAGATGGTGGGCGTTTTGCTACTAGTGATTTAAACGATTTGTATAGAAGAATTATCAATCGTAACAATCGTTTAAAAAAATTGTTAGAACTTGGTGCACCTACGATTATTGTTCAAAATGAAAAAAGAATGCTTCAAGAAGCAGTAGATAGTTTATTCGATAATGGTCGTCGTGGTAGAAGTGTAACAGCTGCCGGGAATCGACCACTTAAAAGTTTAGCAAGCATGCTAAAAGGAAAACAAGGTCGTTTTCGTCAAAACTTATTAGGTAAGCGTGTTGACTACTCAGGACGTAGTGTTATTGTTGTAGGACCTAATTTAAAAATGTACCAATGTGGTATACCAAAAGAAATGGCACTTGAATTATTTAAACCGCATGTTATTCATGGTTTAGTAGAACAAGGACTTGCTCATAACATTAAAGGAGCAAAAAAATTAATTGAGTCACGGGATGATTCTGTTTGGGATATTGTAGAAGATGTGATTACAGAACACCCAGTTATGCTTAACCGTGCTCCAACTCTTCATAGATTAGGCATTCAAGCATTTGAACCAAAATTAGTCGGCGGAAAAGCCATTCGTTTGCACCCTTTAGTTTGTGCGGCTTTTAATGCTGATTTTGATGGAGACCAAATGGCTGTTCACGTGCCTTTAAGTGAAGAAGCAAAAGCAGAAGCAAGAGTATTAATGCTTGGTGCTAATAATATCTTAAATCCAAAAGATGGAAAACCAATTGTTACACCATCACAAGATATGGTTCTTGGAAATTGTTATTTAACTAAAGAAGAAGCAGGAGAGCCAAACGAAGGAAAAGTATACAAAGATTCCAATGAAGTATTAATGGCTTATGAAAGAAAAGAAATCACGCTACATACGCGTATTGCTTTACCTGTCCGTTCCTTCAAACATAAAATATTTGTAGATGAACAAAAAGACAAATATCTAATGACAACTTGTGGAAAAATCATTTTTAATGAAATATTGCCAGATTCTTTCCCATTTATTAATGAGCCAACAAAAGAAAATATTGAAGGAATTACACCAAGCAAATATTTCCTACCAATGGGAAGCAATATAAAAGAAGAAATAGCAAATAGAGAATTAGTAACTCCTTTTGTTAAAAAAACTTTAGAAAGTATTATAGCCCAAGTATTTAAACGTTACAAAACAACAGAAACTTCAATGATGCTAGACCGTTTAAAAGATTTAGGTTTTAAATATTCGACAATTGCAGGTATAACTGTATCTGCAGCAGACATACATGTTTCAGAAACAAAACACAAAGTGATTGAAGAAGGAAAAGAAATTGTTGATAAAATTAACAAACAATTTAAGCGTGGTTTAATTACGGAAGAAGAGCGTTACAACAATGTTATTAACACTTGGAATAGCCAACAAGATAAAATTAAAGCTGAATTGCAAGGTATGGCGCAAGGAGACTTTAATAATCCTCTTTTCATGATGATGAACTCCGGTGCTCGTGGTTCCATTTCCAACTTCGTTCAACTTGCAGGTATGCGTGGACTTATGGCAAAACCAGATGGTTCTACTGTTGAAATTCCAATCACTTCAAACTTTATTGAAGGATTAAAAGTATCAGAATTTTTCTTATCCAGTCATGGTTCACGTAAAGGATCTGCTGATACAGCACTTCGTACTGCAGATTCTGGATACTTAACAAGACGTTTAGTAGATGTTGTTCAAGACATTATTGTTCGTGAATTTGATTGTGGTTCTTTAAGTGGTGTTGAAGTATATGATTTAATTAATGATAAAGATGGTTCAGTTATTGAAAATCTTGCAGAGCGTATTTTAGGACGTTACGCTGCCCAAAAAATAATCAACCCAGAAACCAAAGAAATGATTTTGGATAAAGGCGAAATGATTACTGAAAACATTGTGGCGAAAATTGAAAAAGCAGGAATAAAACGTGTAGAAATTAGAAGTATTTTAACATGTAAATGCAATAATGGTGTTTGTCAAAAATGTTATGGACGTAACCTTGCAACGGGTAACTTGGTAGAAACAGGAGAAGCTGTAGGAATTATGGCTGCCCAATCTATAGGAGAGCCAGGAACCCAACTTACCATGCGTACATTCCACTCTGGTGGAGTTGCTCATGGTGGAGATGCCGATATTACCCAAGGTCTTCCAAGAGTTGAAGAATTATTCGAAGCAAGAAATCCAAAAGCAAAAGCAACTATCGCTGAAATCGGTGGTAAAGTGGAAACTATCGAAGAACAAAATGGCAAATACAAAATTGTGATTGCCAATGATGTAGAAGTACGCGAACATATAACAAATTACAATATGAAAGTTCGTGTCAATATAGGAGATGTTGTAGCTGCAGGAGACAAATTAACAGAAGGAGCAGTAAGTCCAAAAGAGTTATTAGCAGTAACAGACCCAATTACAGCGCAAGAATACATTCTAAAAGAGATTCAAATGGTTTATAAATTACAAGGTGTTGATATTTCGGATAAGCACATTGAAATCATTGTTTCTCGTATGATTAATAAAGTACGTATTGTAGATGTTGGAGATACAGATTTCGTAGAAGGATTAACTGTATCTATGAGAGAATTTACAGAAGGCAACAAACCTGTTATATTACGTGGTGGCGTACCAGCAAAAGGTAGACCAATTATGTTAGGTATTACAAAAGGTGCCTTAGAAACAGATTCATTTTTATCAGCAGCTTCTTTCCAAGAAACAACGCGTGTTTTAACAGATGCAGCAATTCGCGGTAAAGTTGACCATTTAAGAGGATTAAAAGAAAATGTCATTATTGGAAAACTTATTCCAGCTGGAACAGGAGCAAAACAATATAGCGATATAGAAATTCTTTTACAAAAAGAATTTATGGAAGATGATGCGAGTGAATTTTTTGAAGAAAAACTAATGGCTACTGAAGAAGAATTATCAACAAATCAAATTATTAATGGAATAGAAAAAAGCGATGAAGAGTAAACGCTTTTTTTTAGTTTAAAATAGAAAAAGATACAATAAGAAAAAAATATGGTACTAGAAAAGAGAATTACGAGTGAGGCAAAAAAATGTTTGAAAAAGAAAAAAATCAATGAAAGTAATCGCTTTTTTTAGTTTAAAATAGAAAAAGATACAATAAGAAAAGAAAAATATGATATACTAAAAAAGAATAGAGAAAAGATAGAAGTGAGAGGGTGCGA
>CANTCQ010000013.1 GCA_947652325.1 uncultured Mycoplasmatota bacterium | reverse complement strand
GTTGGTCCTGTAGGACCAGGAATAGGTCTTCCACCACAACAGCATCCCATTGGTGGATGGTTACAAGCAAAGTCATTTACAATATCAACTGCTCTATTGTACATTGGACTATTTCCATTATTATTCATTTTTTTCCTCCTTTACTATAAAATATGATGTTAAAATTTTTGCGTAAGTGCGATTAACACATGAATTTAAACATAAATATTTCAAAAAAAACCATATTAATAAAAAAGGTGATATTCTTATGACTAACAAACAATACAATAAAGAACTGTTTTCATTTATAGAAGCAGCAACTTGTTCTTTTACAGGAATAAAAAAAATGAAAGAGATTTTACTAGAAAATAAATTTATAGAATTGCAAGAAAATAATTCTTGGAATTTAGAAGAAAATAAGAAATATTTTATTACCAGAAATGATGCATCATTAATTGCTTTTACAATAGGAAAAAGTGAAAGTTTTTCTATTACATGTACACATATTGATACCCCTAGTTTTACTATAAAACCAAAAAATGAGTTTTATGAAAAAAATTATTTAAAAATTAATGTTATGCCCTATGGAGGTTTACTGCATTATGCTTGGTTAGATGAACCTCTTTCTTTAGCAGGAAGAGTAATTGTTAAGAAAAATGATACTTATTACAAAGAAATTATAGATATAAAAAAAAATTTATTTTGTATTCCAAGCGTTGCTATTCATCAAAATGAAAAAGCAAATGATAGTTTAAATTTGAATCCACAAATTGATATGATTCCTATTGTTGCCTTAAAGAATCATAGAGAGCCAATTAAGAAAATAATAGCAAAAGAAATTAATTTAAAAAATAAAGAAGAAATTTGTGATTATGATTTATTTTTATATGCCAATGTTTCTCCTGTTTATTTTGGTATGGAAAATGAAATGATTCTTGCACCACGAATAGATGATTTATCTTGTACGTTTGGTGCTTTAAAAGGTTTTATAAATGCGAAAAAAAATAATAATAATTGTATTTTTTGTGCTTTTAATAGTGAAGAAATAGGGTCTTTAACAAAAGAAGGAGCAGATTCTTCCTTTTTAATGGATACTTTAAAACGAATTGCGGGAAGTACAAAGAAAGAGATTTCCATTTTGGCTCATAATTCTACTATTTTAAGCGCTGATAATACCCATGCAACTCATCCCAATCATCCTGGAAATAGTGATATTACAAATGAAGCCTTACTTAATAAGGGAATTGTAATTTCGAAAGATGCATCTTCTACAACAGATAGCATTACTTCTTCTATTTTCAAAGGAATTTGTAAAAAAGCGCGTGTACCTTTTCAAGATTTTGTAACAAAAAATGATATGACAAGTGGAAGTACTTTATCTGGAATTAGTTTAAGGCATGTTAGCATTGATTCTATTGATATCGGTCTTGGACAACTTGCAATGCATGGAGCAAAAGAAATCATGGGAAGTCAAGATGCTTATTATTTGTATTTAGGCTTTAAAAAATTTTATGAAACAAAAATTACTAAGGAAAAAGATAGAATTCAATTGGATTCTTAGTTTTTTTAATTTTTTAAAAGTTCATTAAATTCTTAAAGTACAAAGACAATTTAGAAAAATAAAGTTTCAAATAAATATTAAATAAATTAGCCATTCATTATTTCTTACTTTATTAATATGGTTCGTGTTTGTTTAAGTGGTATTAGTCATTTTTTTGATAACCAATGTATTGTTAGTAAATTATTATATTGACAAATAACGAAATTTTTAGTGAAAAGGAGTTAAAAAAATATAAAGGAATGGTAATTGATAATCTATATATTGCATCAAAAGTGTTAGAAAATATTTCACAATAGGGTATAAATTTTATTGCAAAGTACAACCAGTATTGAAAAACAGAAGATGTAAGAAAATTTCAAAGAATGTTGTATTTAATAGAATTATCTTGTGGTGATGGCAATCTAATATAATCAGAGAAATTCAAACAAAAACTAGACATATATATAAATTTATTATAGATAGTATTAAATTTATATATTCCACATTTCTTAAATATAGAAATGTGTTTTTTTTAATGATAAATAAGATAGGAGATAAGTATAAAATAATTTTCATTTGTTTTGTTTGCGTATTATAATGTATACAAATATTTGTTAATCGTAATTTTATTGGAATTCATTATTGAAATAATGTTTAGAAAAGTTTATAATAATGTAAATATTTATATTATTTAATATTTGAATTTGATTTTTTAAATGGAAACTTTGTGAATATTTTGTATTAAAAAGTCTAGAAATAATTATAAAATATATGTTATAATTTTATGTGAAAAGCAATTTTAAATTTTGTTTTATATAAAAAAATATTTCAGGAGGAAAAGAAAATGAAAAAGAAAGGAATTTTGTTAATTATTTTAGTAATTACGACTGTTACTTCATTTTTTGTAAGTGGAACGTTAGCAAAGTATATTTCAAAATTAGATACAATATCAGATGGTGCAAGAGTTGCTAAGTGGGATATTGGAGTAACAAAAGGTGAAAAAGATACTGATGGACATTTTATATATGTAAATTTATTTCAAGAATCTTATTTAGATGGAGCGGTTCTTTCTTCGGACCATCAAAATGTTGTGGCCCCTGGAACAAGTGGAACTTATAAGTTTACATTAACAGGTGCTCCCGAAACTGCTTATAGTTTAAGTTTAGATGTGAATTCTAAAACTACTTTTAACGATATTGATAAGATAGTTTTTACTTTTGATGGGGATGTTGTAGGTGTGAATGGAACCCTTGCTGAGCTAGTTGGAGAATTAAATGCTACATTTAATTCGGGAACGGTTTATGCACCAAATACTATTTTAAATCGTACTTATACTATCGGTTGGGAATGGCCTTTTGAAAAAGGTGAAACAGATGAAGCTAAAATGGAAAATGATAAATCAGATACAAAATATGGAAATGACGCTTACATAGGAGGAGAGAATGCTCCTAAGGTAGAATTAGCGATTAAGATTATTGCAGAACAAGTAGCCTAGATATTATATAATTTTAAAAGAAAACTTGATTGGGGAAGTAAGATGGATTGGCTAGGAATTAAAGAGTTTATAAAAGATTCATTGAAGATTATTGTTTGTATTGTTTTTTTTCTGTTTTTAATACAATATGTTTTTTCTATTACTAAAGTGGTTGGAAATTCGATGTCTCCTACTTTACAAAATGAAGAATTATTGATTTTAAATAAATTTCAATATCGTTTTTTTAAAGTAAAAAGAGGGGACATTATTTCATTAAAATATGCAGATACAAAATATTTAATAAAACGAATTATTGGTTTACCTGGAGAAACTATATTTATAAAAAATAGTATTTTGTATATTAATAATGAAAAAGTAGATGAAAAATATATTTTAGAAACAATGCAATATAAAGATTTTTCTTTACAAGATTTAGGATATGATAAAATTCCACAAGATAAATATTTAGTTTTAGGGGATAATCGTTTAAATTCTTTAGATAGTAGGGAAATTGGTTTAATTTCTAAAGAGGATATTATAGGAAAAGTGGCTATTCGTTTTTGGCCTCTTAATAAATTAACAGTTATTTGAAATATATAAAAAACTTATTTTTATTTAAATTTATATTGACATAAATTCTATATTCCACGTATAATGTTTATGATAGGTAGGGTATAAAAATGAATAAAAATTATGGGTTAATTATAGCTGCAATATTTTTGCTGTTGATGGGTACAGGTACTTTTGTTTTTGCAAATGATACAGATGAGGATTATGATACTTTTTCAAGTCAGTCGATAAAACAAATAGAAGATAGCAAGAAAGAAAATGATATTAATAATGATACTTTTAATAATGTAGAAGATACATTTTCTTTTGATAATGAAAATAAAGAAACAGTTACCAATATTTCTCAAAATAATGGTGATTCAAATTTTAAACCAAATAATAATAGTACTGGTGATAATACAAATACTGGTAATTCAATTTTGCCACCTAATTTTAATAACAATAACAATAACAATAATAATAATAATAATAATAATAATAATAATAATGAAAATTCAGAAAATAATAATGGAAATCATGAACAAAATCCAGATGATAATAAACCCGAAAATTTACCTAATTTTCAATTTGTAAATGGTGGTACCTTTTCTAAAGAGGAGATTATTATTAATGACCCGAATTATGGTTATATGACTATTTATAATCGATTTACTGGAGAAACAGTACGAGAAAATAGTAATAGATTTGTAGTTACTATGAATACGCTTTATACTTTTACGGTTTATGATAAAGCTGGAAATATTTTGCAACAAGCAAAAATGACTTTTGATAATGTTGCGCCTATATTAAGTAGCGCTGCTACTGATGAATTAGGTACTGAAAAAATTAATATTGAAAAAAAATATGATAAAGTTCGAATTACATTTAAAGATAATAAGCTTTCTATAATTAAACGTATTTATGATGATGGACGTGAAGAAATAATTAAACAATATACTATGAATGATTTTGATTATGGAAAGTTTGATATGACTTTTACAGAAAGTGGGCATTATAAAATTGTAGCAATAGATGCTGCTTCAAATAGTACTAATGTGGAATTTACAATAAAATAGAGGTGGATTATATGGCTTACATGAAATTTAAAGAATTAACAAAGTATTTTGATTTTAAAGAAGAAATAATAAATTTAACTTCTTTGCCCGAATATACAAAAGAATATGTGTATCAACATGAAAAAATTATTATTGCATACAAAAATAGCAAAGATTATGTGCTATTTACTGATAAAAAGATGATTTTATTTGACCGAGACCCTCTTGGTCTTTATTATAAAAAAGTACATGTTGTTCCTTACAATTCTATATCTACAAGTGCTATTAATTATGTTCCAGGTAAAGTTGAATTGTTGTTTAGTTTAAATAGCAGTTATCAACTTCATATTAATTTTGTAAATATGAATCATGATAAAAAAGAAAATTTAAAAAAAGTATTTAAATTAATGATGGAATCTACAGTTATGTAACTAGAATTGTCTAGTTTTTTTAATTTTGAATAAGTATTTAGAAATTCCATATATTTTACAAGAGGTGAAAAATGTGGATTATGAGTATTTTAATTCTAAAGATAAAATTGGAAAAGATGACTATGGACTTAAATATGTAGATGATTATGGATACGGATATAAATGTACCCAGTTTAAATTAAAATTTCCTCCTCAGCATCAAACGATACAGCCTGGTATGGAATATTTAATGGAACCTAAGCCTATTTTTGATAATCCCAATTATATAGCTTGTGGAAAGTTACAAAATAAAGTAGCTATTGTTACTGGAGGAGATTCGGGAATAGGAAGAGCTGTTGCCATAAGTTTTATAAAAGAAGGTGCTAAAATTGTTATTGTTTATTTAAATGAACATAAAGATGCCAGTGATACGAAAAAGTACATTGAATCTTTAGGTGGAGAATGTCTTTTAATTTCTGGTGATGTAAAAAATAGAAGTTTTTGCGATTATATTGTAAAGGAAACTATGAATCGTTTTGGAAAATTGGATATTTTAGTGAATAATGCGGGTGTACAATATCAACAAAAAAGTTTACTTTTTATAAGTGACGAACAATTTGATTACACAATGAAAACCAATATTTATTCGATATTTTATTTGACGAAAAGTGCTTTAAAAGAAATGAAGAGTGGAGCTTCTATTATTAATGTAACCTCTGTTACTACTTTCTATGGAGAGCCAGAGCTTATTGATTATGTCACAAGTAAAGGTGCAATTGTGGGTTTTACAAGAAGTTTAGCTACAAATTTAGCAGATAAAAATATTCGAGTAAATGCTATTGCTCCAGGGTATTTTTGGACTCCTTTACAACCCGCTTGTTGGGAAAAAGAAAAAATACCTACTCTTGGTTTTGATGCTCCCATGAAAAGAGCCGGAGAACCTTTTGAACTAGCACCCATGTTTGTTTATTTAGCAAGTGATGATGCTTCTTATACAACTGGACAAGTTCTACATATTAATGGTGGACTTTATAAAGGATAATTAAAAATGTTTAATTTTTTTCAAACCTTTTTGGTTGGTACTTTATAGAGGAAGATATTCACATTGTTTATTCTCATATATTTCAAAATAAAAATAAGGAAAAAACAGGTTATAAATTGCTTGTTTTTTTAATTTTGAGAAAAATTTTTTTATTTAATAGTCACTTTAGAGTCACAAATATTTCATATATTTTATTTGAAAGGAAAGATTTTATGGAAATATTGAAAGTTGATAATTTAACAAAAACCTATGGAAAAGGAGAAATGAAAATAAATGCAGTAGACCATATTTCTTTTTCGATAGAAAAGGGCGAATTTGTAGCTATTGTGGGATCCAGTGGAAGTGGAAAATCGACTCTTTTACATTTACTTGGAGGGGTGGATAGACCAACCAGTGGAAAAGTATACATTGATGGAAAAGATATTTACTCTTTAAGCGATGATGAGTTAGCTATTTTTAGAAGAAGACAAATAGGTATTATTTATCAATTTTATAATTTAATTCCTATTTTAAATGTTACAGAAAATATTATGCTTCCATGTGATTTAGATAATACTAATGTATCTAAAGAACGTTTAGAAGAAGTGCTTGATATATTAAATTTAAAAGAAAGAAAGAATCATTTGCCAAATGAGTTGTCAGGCGGACAACAACAAAGAGTGTCAATAGGACGTGCTATTATTAATAATCCTGCTTTAGTTTTAGCAGATGAACCCACAGGAAATTTGGATTCAAAAGCAAGTGATGAAATTGTTTCCCTTTTAAAAATGTCCAACAAAAAATATAAGCAAACGATTGTAGTAATTACACATGATTTAGAAATAGCCAAAGAAGCTGACCGGATTATCACAATTGATGATGGAAAAATTATAAAGGATGAGAAAGTAGCATGAATGTTTTAAAAAAATTAACCAAAAGAAATTTGATTTTAAACAAAAAAAGAACGATTGTTACGATTATTGGAATTATTTTATCAACAGCAATGATTGTTTGTGTATCTGGTATGGTTACTAGTTTTCAAAAAACACTAATTAATGATAGTATAAACTCAAATGGATATTATCATGTTCAAATTAAGGATATGCCAAAAGAAGATATTTTGGCTTTAGAAAATAATCGAGATATGCAAGATTATTATCTTAAGACTGAGATTGGTTATGCTCCTTTTTCTTCCGAAAATTATTTTAAGCCTTATTTTTATGTAAGTGCTTTTAATGAAAAGGCTCTCCATAATACAGGAATACGTTTAATAGAAGGAAGATTACCTCAAAATAAAAATGAAATTATAATTCCCAATCATGTTATTGAAGGGGGAGGATTTTCAGGAAAAATTGGAGATACAATCACTTTACAAATAGGTGTTAGAACACTTCTAGAAGATGGAAAAACTTATTTTTTAAATCAAAACAATCCTCTTGCTACTGAAACAGAAGAGGAAGATAGCAGCATGAATAATAGAAGTGAAAAACAAGAAAAAATAATTGAAAGTTTTCAACCTAAAGAAAAGATAACCTATACTATTGTTGGTATAATAGAACGTCCAAGTTATGAAATAGAAAGCTACAGTGCTCCTGGGTATACCGCGATTACTTATACGGATGAAATTCATGAAAAGGGAGATGCTTTTATTCTATTTAAAAATCCAAAAGGATATAATTATAAAACAATAAATATTGCAGGAGATAAATATGATTATTCATATAATAGTGGTTATTTACGTTGGTTAGGAGTTACAGATAGTGAAACAATGGGTGCTCTTTATATAGTTGCAGCTGTGGTTCTTGGGATTATTATTCTTTCTAGTGTTTTTGTTATAAAAAATAGTTTTGCTATTTCCATTACAGAAAAATACAAAATGTATGGGATGCTAAGAAGTATTGGGGCAACGAGTAGACAAATTAAGAAGAATGTTTTATATGAAGGTTTTTTCTTAGGCCTAATTGCTATTCCAATTGGTATTCTATCTGGAATAATTGCCATTGTTGTTTTGGTCTTTTTGATTAATTTTATTATTGGAGATTATTTAGGAGATATTTATTTTGTTTACAGTATTCCGCTGATGCCCATTTTGCTTTCTATTCTTTTAGCGAGTGTTACGATTTATTTATCAACTATTCGAACTGCTAAAAAAGCAGGAAAGATTTCTGCAATTGATGCAATTCGTAGTAATAATGATATTAAAATTAAAACAAAGAAATTAAAAACGCCGTTTTTTGTTAAAAAATTATTTAAAACAGGTGGTGTAATAGCTTATAAAAATTTAAAGCGTAATAAAAAGAAATATCGTACAACTGTTATATCAATTGTGGTTAGTATTGTAGTTTTTTTATCTCTTTCTTCTTTTATTGATTTTGGTTTTAAAATGGCGGGAGGTTATTATACAGAAGTAGATTATAATATGCGTATTTATTCCAATGGAGACACTTATTCTATGCGTTATGATAATTTAAAAGAACTAGCAAAGCTTGATTTAATCGAATATTATAGCATCATAAGAAGTGATAGTTTATTTGTTTCGGATGCCAGTTATTCAGATTATGGAAGAAAAATATTAAAACTTTTTGGCTTAGACAACGAGGAAAATAAAGAAGAAAGAACTATTAGCATTGTTTCTTTAGGAGCGCAAGAGTATAGTAGATACTTAAAAAAGATAGGAGTTTCCAGTGATAAAAAAGTTGGTATTTTATTAGATGAATTTAAAGAAACTATCAACAAAAAGAACTATGTTGGAAACTTATATAACTTCAAAAATCATGATATTTTAAAAGGAACAACAATAGATGCAAAAAAAGATTTTGAAATCGAAATTATAAGAAGCGAAGAAAGACCTATGGGTTTAGAACATAGTTATTCTTTCGGTGGATACTTAATCGTTAGTGATGAGATTTTCAATTCCTTATTTGAAGAAACTTATGCCACTATGTATGTAAAAGCAACAGATGCGAAAAAGTTAGAAAACCAAATTGATAATTTAAGAAAGGAAAAAGAAGAATTTAAGGGCGTATATGTAACCAATCTAGAAGAAGAAATGAAAGCGCAAAATGCGATGGTATTAATTGTTTCTATCTTCTTGTATGGATTTATTACGGTCATTAGTTTAATTGGTATTACCAATATCTTTAATACAATAACTACAAATATGAATTTACGAAGTAAAGAATTTGCCATGCTTAAAAGTATTGGAATGACAAAACGTGAATTTAATCGGATGATTCGTTTGGAAAGTATCTTCTATGGAATGAAATCTTTATTCATAGGAATTCCTTTAGGATTAGTAGGGTCTTATATCATTTATTTAGCCTTTAAAAAAGGAATGGAATTTTCATATACATTCCCAATAAAATCTTTACTAATCGTTATTGTATTTGTTAGTATTATTATTGGTATTATTATGAAGTATTCTTTACAAAAAATCAATAAACAAAATATTATAGAAACCATTCGAAACGATAATATTTAAGAAATCGGAATGGTTTTCTTTTTGTCAAATTTTTGTCAAAGATATTTTCTATTTAATAAAAGTATTTCTACTTTTTGGTATATTATAAGTGTGAAGTATTATATCCATTATGATTTAAAAGTTTTGTCTCCGTTTTTCTATGATTTCTTAAAATATTATCATTATCTATAGATATTTTGTTATGAATAGTGGTTTTGTTTACTTAATAAGTAAAGGTTTAGTTGAATACTAAAAAAGGAGGAAATTTTTTATGAAAACAATCTTGTTGGTAGAAGATAATGAAGTGATAAAAAAAGGTTTGGATTATTTATTTATGCAAAATGATTTTTTATTACTTACAGCATCTACTTTAGAAAGAGCAAAAGAATATATAAAGAACAAAAAATTTGATTTGCTTCTTTTAGATGTTACTTTGCCTGATGGAGATGGTTTTTCTTTTTATCAAAATAGAAAAGAAGAAATTCAAGTTCCTGTTATTTTTTTGACAGCAAAAGATTTAGAAGATGATATAATAAGAGGACTTGAACTTGGAGCTGCCGATTATATTGTAAAACCTTTTCGAAATCGAGAGCTTATTTTAAGAATTAATAATGCATTAAAAAATAAGGTAGAGGAGAAAAAAAGAATGCTTGTTAAAGATATAGAAGTGAATCTAGAAAGCATGCAAGTATTTCGTTTGGGAAGAGAAATTCCTTTTACCATGCTAGAATATAAGCTATTTTTGCTTATGGTAGAAAATGCAGGAAGGGTTGTAACTAGAGAATCTATTTTAGATAAAATTTGGGACTTTTCTGGAAACGATGTAAATGATAATACTTTAACAGTTTATATTAAAAGAATTCGGGAAAAATTAGGAAGAGATGATGTTATAAAAACTATTAAAGGAATTGGATATCGGGTGGATAAAGAATGAAAAGTGAACGGTTAAAATTGTTTTTTTATGGTTTATTACTTTTTCTTTTTTTTAGTATTCTTTCTGTTATTGTTTCCTATATAGAATATTCTTCTTATAAAAAAAGTGTAAACATGTATTTATATGGTGTTGTTGCTACACTAAAAGAAAAATACCCTTCTATCACAGAAAAAGAAATTATAGAGCTTTTAAATGGTAAAAAAAATGTTTCTTTTTTGAAGGAACTTCGCAAATATGGGATACAAGAAGATAGCTCTATTTTGTATACATTAGAAGATAATTATCATTATTCCATTATTTTAAATGGTACTTTTATTCTTTTTCTTTTTTTTCTTTTTCTTTTTTGTTTCTTTTTCTATTTTTATAAAAAAGAACATGAAATAAAAAAAATTACCCATTATATGCGAGAAATTAATCATCGTAATTATCTTCTTAAAATAGAAGATAATGAGGAAGGAGAACTTTCTATTTTACGAAATGAAGTATATAAAACTACCATTATGCTTCGAGAAGAAAGTGAAAATTTAAAAAAAGAAAAAATGGCGTTAAAAGATTCTATTTCCGACATTTCTCATCAATTAAAAACGCCTTTAACTTCGATTTTGATTATGTTAGATAATATTTTGGATAATCCAAATATGGATGATGAAACAAAAACAGATTTTATAGAAAATGTACATCATCAAGTAAAAAATATTAATTTTTTACTTATATCTCTTTTAAAGCTTTCGCGGATAGAATCAGGAGCTGTTGCGTTTAAAAAAGAAAAAATTGCGTTTCGGAAAATTATTAATGCTGCTATTAAAAATATAGAAATTTTAAGAGAAGTTAGGGAAGTAAATATTAAAGTCGATATGCAAGAAGAAATAATTTTTTTAGGAGATTATCACTGGGAGTTGGAAGCAATTACCAATATTTTAAAAAATGCTATTGAGCATTCAAATGAAAAGGAAAATATTTTTATAAAAGTGGAAGATAATCCTTTGTTTTGTAAAATGATAATACAAGATTTTGGGAACGGAATGTCTAAAAAAGATTTACAAAATATTTTTAAACGTTTTTATAAAGGGGAAAATAGTAGAAGTGATAGTATCGGAATTGGGCTTCATTTAGCTAAAAACATTATAGAAAAAGATGGAGGATATATCAAAGTGGATTCTAAATTGGGTGAGGGAACTATTTTTGAAATTCGTTATATGAAATAGAAAAAAATATACTATTTGCATTAAATAAAATAGAAGCAGCTATTTAAAATTAGTTTAGATAAAAATAGACTACTTAATTGAAACTTACAAAATAATTTTTAAAATTTGGTCAAATAAGATAATTTGATGATTTGTTAGTATAATTTTATGATAGGGAATATCAAGTTCTGAAATGGAAGAAGTAACGGAAAAAACTCTACCATTTTTATAAATTTCCAATTTGATTTCTATTTGTTCATAATAAGCTTCTATAATTTGTTTTTCTATTTTGTCTTGTTGTTCTAAAGAAAGAATGGGTTTTTTTATTTTTTGTTTTTCTTGTAAGAGATTTTCTACCATTTTTTTTTGTTCTATTAAACTGTTAAAAGGAATCCATTTTATGAATCCACGATCGTTATTCATGATGCCCTCCTATTTTTTGGTTACGTATAATAGCTGTAGAGTCAGGTAATAAGTTAGATGCTTTTAATAAACTATTTTTTCCAAATTTTTTTTTTACTTCATCTACTGTTTTATGGTAGTTTTTTTGTTTTTCTGCTTCTTCGAAGCTTTCAAAAATATTTAGCTGCATTCCTAGCCCTTTTGTTAGGTGACTACATCTTATTGTGATTTTTCTTATTGGTAAATTTTTATAATAACGGTCGAAGAGTAGAAGGCACATTTTTATGATGATTTCTAAATTATTGGTAGGAACTTCTAATTTTGTTGTGTGAAAGAATCCATCATTTATAGTTTTCGAATAACTAATTCCAAGACCTACACAAGAAGTTTCATAAAAGTTTTCACGCATTCTAGTCGTGATGACCTCTACCATTTCTTCTATAATTAGTTTAGCATTTTCACTATAATAGTCTTTAAATAGGACTTGACTATGGCTAAAAGATTTTTCTTTTACAATTTTTTGAAAATCATTTATTTTAGAGGTGTCGATTCCGTTTGCGTGATTCCAAAGTTCTAGTCCCATTATTCCAAATTTATCTTTTAATTTGTTTTTATCATATAAAGCTAAATCTTTTATTGAGAAAATATTTAAGGCATTTAAACGTTTTTCTAAACGAGTTCCAATTCCCCACATTTTAGATAAAGGTTTTATTTTCCAAAGTTTTGTTTCAATATCTTCTATAGTCCATTTGGC
The DNA here is from genome assembly GCA_947652325.1 of uncultured Mycoplasmatota bacterium. Classification (GTDB taxonomy): domain Bacteria; phylum Bacillota_I; class Bacilli_A; order RF39; family UBA660; genus MGBC108787. The sequence continues at coordinate 18,186 of CANTCQ010000013.1, read as the reverse complement.
AATGCAATTTTTCATGTTTTTTGCTTCGATATCCATAGAGACTTTGGCAAGTAACATATTAGGACCAATACCACAGGTTGCCGTAAGTCCTGTTTTTTCTTTAATAGTATTTATAATTTCTAATGCAAGAGCATCATCACTTTTTTTATATAAATTTAAATAAGGGGTTACATCTAGAAAACATTCATCAATCGAATAAATGTGTAAGTCTTCTTTGGCTATGTAATCTAGGTAAATACTGATTACCTCTCGAGATTTTTCTAAATAGAGTTTCATTCGTGGATTTACAATGGTGTATTTGATATTTTTAGGAATTTCATAAAGTCTAGTACGACCTTTTATGCCTAAATTTTTTAAGTAAGGCGTAACGGCTAGTGTAATAGCGCCATTTCCCTGGCTTTTGTTTGCTACAACAAGTGGAGTAGTAAAAGGGTCTAGGCCTCTTTCCATACATTCACATGTTGCAAAAAAACTCTTTAAATCAATACATAAAAAATGATTTTTCATAACACACCTCCGAACAAATGTTTATATAAGAAGTATAGCAAAAGTTATAAAGAAAACAAGTGGTAAGATTTAACAAAAAATTTGTGTTATAATAAAAGTAACAATAGGAGTGGAAGTTTATGAAAGGAAATGGATTTACTGTTCAAATCGACCATATATGTGAACAGGTTTTGATAGAAAAGAAACCAAAAAATATTTTATCAGAATTATCTTTAAGTATAGAAAAAGGAGAATTTATTGCGATTGTAGGTTGTTCTGGTGCTGGAAAAACCACCCTTATGAACATCTTAAGTGGATACAATAAGCCAAGCAGAGGTCATGTATATATCAATGGTTTCGATTTATTAAAAGAGGAAGAGTATTTTAAAGGAAAAATTGCTTATGTTCCTCAAGAAGAAATATTAGACCAAACATTAACTTTACAAAAATCATTAGAATATTCTTTAAAACTAAGAATTAAAAACGTAAGTAAAAAAGAAAGTAAAAAGACAATAGAATATGTTTTAAAAACATTAGAACTTTCTCATGTTAGAAATACTTTGATTAAAAATTTAAGTGGTGGAGAGAAAAAAAGGGCTTCGATTGCAACAGAAATGTTAAGTAACCCTGACTTGTTTTTATTAGATGAACCAACTAGTGGTTTAGATGCAAATATTGAGAAAAAAATTATGCTCAAATTAAGAGAGATTGCAGATACTGGAAAAACATTGATTATTACTGCTCATACGGTATCCAATTTGCATTTGTGTGATAAAATTATGTTTATGGGAACAGAAGGAAGAATTTGTTACTTTGGTTCATACCAAGATATTTTTCAATATTTTCATGTTCAAGAATTTGTAAGTATTTATGATATCTTGAAAAAAGATTCCAAAACATGGTATCGAAAATATAAAGAAAGTCAAAAACCGATTGAAATTGTTAAAGAAGAAAATGTGAGTGATAAGAAAAGAGTTGGTTTCTTTAGTCAAACTGCTACTTTAGTAAAAAGATATGTTTCTTCCTTAGTAAACAATAAAATAATGTTAGCATTACTTTTCGGTCAGGCGGTTTTAATGGCGATATGTATATGTATTGCAACAGAAAAGGATAGTATATTAAATCCTCTAACAGCAGCAATGATGTGTGTTGCCTTTACTTTGGCCTCCATGTGGTTAGGACTTTTCAATACAATTCAAGAAATAGTAAAAGAACGAGATATGTTAAAAAAAGAATACATGAGTGGCTTAAATTTTGCTTCTTATATGGTTTCTAAAATTATTGTTGTAGCCTTTTTATGCTTGTATCAAGCAATTAGTTGTGTAACTATTGTATATTTGCATCTTGACCCACGTCCAGAAGATGTTTTACTTACTAACACTTTAATTGATTTTATTATAAACTTCTTTTTAATTACTTTCTCAACAAGTACTATTGGGCTCTTAATTTCTTCTTTAGTAAAAGAACCCAAGACAACGTTAATTTTATCTCCGCTTTATATGATGGTGCAAATGCTTTTTTCTGGTATGTTTGTCCCTTTTGTTAAGTTAACAAAAAAAATTTCTTATTTTACGACAGGTAGGTGGGGATATGAAAGTTTTGGTACAATTAGTAACTTAACAAAATATGGTGTTTTAGAACCAAGTGAAAATTTCTTTAAATTTAGTAGCCCTCATATTTTAAGCATTTGGATAATTTTAATAATTACATCCTTATTGTTTTTGGTTTTAAATATTTGTTTTATTCGATTGACTATTTTAAACAAGAAAAACTATGCTCTTGTATTATTAAATGACAAGACAAGATAAAATAAAATATATAATGCAACAACTGAATAAAAATGTAGTTCTTAAATTTACTTTAGATATTAGGAGTAGGATTTCTCAAATTAAAAAAAGAGATTATCCACTTTTTATTTTTATTTTATGATACAATAAATGAGAATAGGTGATTATATGAAAGGAAAAAATATAGCGTTATCGTGGAGTATTATTCATTCCATTGGAGATACTTTAGAAGAGAAAATACTCTTACAATTTAATGAAATAGGGTATTTATTTTGGATGAATTTATCTACTGGAATTGTTATTTTCGCTTTTTCTTTATTTGCAGGAATTGAAATGTCTATTCTTTCTTTTTTTGTGATTATACTTTATGCGCTTGCTATGGTTGGAGGAGATTTTTGCTATGCAAAAGCCATTCAAACCTTACCAATAGGGCTTGCCAATTTAATTGATTCGGGAAGTTTATTTTTAATTTTGATATGTGATATTTTTTTAGGGTATATTAAACCAAGGTTTAGTTTTTTGCTTTTGTTTTTTATTTTCTTTTTGTGTATTTATATATTTTCGTATGAAACGAATAAAATGAAAGCCGAAATTACCCATAAAAAAATGGATTTAAAAAATATCTTTGTTTTAATTACAGCCACTATTTTTTATGCTTCTGAACCTTATTTTTTAAAATTGGCGGGAAGTAAAGGCGCTAATGAATATGGAATTAATTTATTTGCTTCTATTGTTTCTATTCTTGTTTATCTTGTTTTGCTTCAAAAAGCGAAAAAACATATAGTAAAAAAGGAGCCAAAGAGTAAAAAAACATTTTTTCTTTTCATTTTCTTAGTGGGAATTATCTATGCAATTACCAGTATTTTAAGTACCTTTGCCTATCAAGCAGGAACTCCAGTAGTGATTACTTTAATTATGAAATTGCAACTTTTCTTTGTTGTAATATTCTCAGTGATTCGTAAGACCGATAAGATGAATGTAAAGAAAACTATTTCCTTATTGGTAGGTGTTTTATGCATTGTTCTTTTGACTTTTATGAGTGAATAGATTTGTAGTAAGAGGTGTTGTTATGAAAGAAAAGTTAGAAAGCTTACATATCGGAAAAATTCTTTATGATGTGGATATAAAAGATTATACAACTTTTAAAGTGAGTTCTAAAGTCTTTGCTCTTGTTTTTCCAGATTCTCTTGAAAATCTAATTCGCTTATTACAATTTTTAAAGAAAGAAAAAATAAAATATAAAGTGATTGGAAATGGTTCGAATTTAATTTTTGTATCGGATAAATATGAAGGTGTTATTGTTCGTTTAGATGCACTTTCTAAAGTAGAAATTTTAAAGGATAAAGTGGTAGTTGGAGCAGGGTATTCGTTAATGCGCCTTGCTTTAGAATTAGCAAATAAAGGGTACCAAGGTTTTGAATTTGCAATTGGAATACCAGGAAGTGTTGGGGGTTCTTTGGTAAATAACGCGGGTGCTTATAACTCTTCTATGGCAGAAGTTGTTTTATCTGCTAAAGTTTTAACTCCTGATGATAAAGTAGTAGAATACACAAAGGAAGATTTAAAATTTAACTATCGTAGTTCTGGATTGCAATATAAAAACGATTTTATTTGTTTAGAAGTAACATTTAAATTAGAAAAAGGAAATATAAAAACGATTCAAGAAACTATTAAGAATAGAAGAGAAAAAAGATTTGCTTCGCAACCTTTAGAATATCCATCTGCTGGTTCTATCTTTCGTAATCCGGAAGGAGACTTTGCAGGGAGAATGATAGAAGAATTAGGCTTTAAAGGGAAAAAGTGTGGTGGTGCAGAAGTCAGTCAAAAACATGCCAATTTTATTATTAATACTGGGAAAGCAACAGGAAAAGATATTCAAAATCTTATTTTGGAAATAAAAGAGCAAGTAAAAAAAGAATATGCTATAGATTTAGTATGTGAACAAGAATTTGTAGAATAATACCTTATCATCTATCTGATTATCTAACAGAAGAACAAATTTCGAATAAAAAAATAACGGATGCAGAAATTTGTGAACTTTTAGAACAGCTAAATAATCGAGATTATAGATTTATTGGATAAAAGTGAGAGAAACAATACAAAATTATATAATAAATTAAATAAGTGCTAAATAACGCTATTCCATTATTGGATGGCGTCTTTTTTTTAATATAAGTATTATGATTAAAAGAAATAAAGCATAATACGATAAACAAGTTGTTTTACTTGTAAGAAAAAGTCAGTACCACCTAATTAAATGAGAATTAATTTTTTTTTATTATCTTCTCTGTTTTATTTCATGTTATACTAAATATATGGAAAATTTAGTATTGGATTTATGGATGGAAGAAGATTATGAAGCATTTATTTCTTTCTTAAAAAGACAGGGAGATTCAAAATACAAAGCATTTCATAGTCGACTTACCACAACGAAATATGAGATTTTAGGACTAACGGTTCCTATGCAAAGAAAAATTGCGAAAGAAATTAGCAAAGGAGATATTCTTTCTTTTTTAGTTTGTACAAAAGATGTTTATTATGAAGAAGTTATGATTAAAGGTTTTATACTTGCTAGTATTAAAGAGAAGAAAGAACTTTTGAAGTACTTGGATTCTTATGTTTCTTTGATTGATAACTGGGCGATTTGTGATGGATTTTGCAATAGTTTAAAAATGGTTACCCAAGATAAAGAATTTTGGTTTTCTTATTTTTCAAATTATTTAAAAAGCAAAGAAGAATTTCGAATTCGAGTGGCTTTGATTGTCTTTTTAAGTTTTTATGTAGTAGAGCCTTATATAGATGCTATTTTTAAATTAGTTGATACCATTGATGTCGATATGTATTATGTCAATATGGGAATTGCTTGGCTTTTATGTGAATGTTTTACCAAATACCGTGATAAAACGTTACGCTATTTAGTTAAAAGTAAAGTAAATACGTTTACTTTTAACAAAACAATTAGTAAAATAAGAGATAGTTATCGTGTAACGAAAGAAGATAAAGCGTATTTGATTAGTATGAAAAGGAAGGATTAAAATGAAAAAAGTTAAGATTCTTGCATTTGTTTTCTTTATAATTTTAGTAAGTGGATGTAAAAGTGAGGAAGTTCTTGGAGAAAAGCAAACGTATGAAAATATTATTTACCAAGAAACAAATCAAAAAACGGATAAGGTTATGTTAGAGTTAGAAGATGAGCGAAAAATTTTAATGGAACTTTATCCAGATGTTGCTCCCATAAGCGTTAAGAATTTTCAAAAATTAATCGAAGGTGATTTTTATAATGATATCATTTTTCACCGGGTTATAAAGGATTTTGTTATTCAAGCAGGAGATGGAACTAATTTAGGAAGAAGTGCTGATACGATTAAGGGAGAGTTCAGCGCAAATGGTGTGGAAAATAACCTAAAGCATGAACGAGGTGTGGTATCTATGGCAAGAACGAGTGTTATGGATAGTGCGAGTAGCCAGTTTTTTATTATGTTAAAAGATAATGCAAGTTTAGATGGACAGTATGCAGCGTTTGGGCGTGTGATTGCTGGACTTGATGTTGTAGATTCTATTGGGAAAGTTCTAACCGATAAAAACGATAAACCGATTAAAGATATAAAAATAAAAAGAGTAGAATTTATAAGAGTGGTGAGTGATGATGAATAGAGAAGAATTAGCAAATTTAATATTTCCTACAATTACAAAAACAATAGCAGATTATGAAGCCATGTATCCAGAAAGAAATTTAGGAGAAAATGCACATGTTACAAGATTTGCACCTAGTCCAACTGGATTTATGCATATTGGGCATTTTATGCCTCTTGTAATTGATTATGTATTAGCGAGACAAAGTGAAGGTATTTTTTATCTTCGAAATGAAGATACAGATACTTCTAGAGAAGTAGAAGGTGCTGTAGAATATATTCGTTCTGTTTTAGCTTGTTATGACATGAATCCAGATGAATATGAATATCGTGATACAAACGAGACCAGAGGAAATTATGGCCCTTATATTCAATCAGAGCGAAAAGAAATTTACCAAACATTTATTAAACATTTAATTATAGAAGGAAAAGCCTATCCTTGTTTTTTAACAAAAGAAGAAATGGATTCGATTCGTGAGGGACAAGCGAGAGATAAAAGAAGAATTGGTATTTACGGAAGATATGCCAAATATCGTGATTTACCAGTAGAAGAAGCCATTCAAAAAATAAAAAATGGAGAAAGCTATACGATTCGTTTAAAAAGTAGTGGAGATTTTAATCGCAAGTTTACATTCAATGATTTAGTAAATGGAGAAATGGAGTTTCCTGAAAATGACCAAGATATTCCGATTATGAAAAGCAAAGATGGACTGCCAACTTATCATTTTGCTCATTTAGTGGATGATTATTTGATGCATACGACCCATGTAGTACGTGGACAAGAGTGGATAAGTTCTATTCCTATTCATTATGAACTATTTAAAACGTTTGATTTTAAGATGCCAAAGTATATTCATATTCCTTTAATTTTGAAAAAAGATGGCGAAAGTGTTAGAAAAATTTCAAAACGGTTAGACCCAGAAGCGAAAATGACTTACTATGAAGAAAAAGGGTATCCCCGTTTAGCTGTTATTGAAGCTGTTATGACTATAGCAAACTCTAATTACGAAGCTTGGAGAGAGGGACATCCGAATGCTCCTTTTACTGAATTTGCCTTTTCTCCTAAAAAGATGAGTAGTAGTGGTGCTTTATTTGATTTAGATAAACTAGATAATATTTCGAAAAATTATATCAGTCATTTAACAAAGGAAGAAGTATACGAGGGAGTACTTGCTTGGAGTAAAATATATGATGAAGAATTTTCGAAGGTTTTGGAAAATTACAAAGATTACTCTATGCAAATTTATAATATTGAAAGAGGTGGAAAGAAACCAAGAAAAGATTACACGTATTATAGTGAAATTAAAGAAAAAACTTGGTATATGTATGACGAGTATTTTGAAAGTATTGCTTATGATTTTGGATCATTTTCAAAAGAGGAAGTAAAAAAAATATTGGATTTATATATAAGTGCTTATTACAATGAGGAAGATACCCAAGAAGAATGGTTTAATCGTATTAAAGAAATGTGTAATGCTTTAGGGTATGCAACCGATATGAAAGATTATAAGGCAAACCAAGAAAAGTATAAAGGAAGCGTTGTTGATGTTACGAATATCATACGTATTGCATTAACTACTCTTACGACAACACCGAATCTTTATGACATTATGCAAATTTTTGGGCGTGAGCGAATCGAAAAACGTTTTTCTATGATTTAAAAATTCACCTTTTCTTAGTGAATTTTTTCTTTTTGGTGAATTCTTTAAAAAAATTGTAAGAATAAAAGCATATTTACTATCTTTTTTTCATATTTTTCGTTATAATAGCCGTAGTAAAAAGTGGTGGTGAAATTATGGCTCAAGGAAAGAAGAAACGAAAGGTAGCAGAAAAAAAAGCAAATCAAAAAGTGGTAAGTAAAATAGTTAAAAAAGAAGAGCCAAAAATAAAAACAGAAAAGTCGGCTATTGGTAATAAAGAAAAGGAGAATTTTGTGCCAATAGAAAAGAAGGATATAGAAAAAGAATACAAAAAAAAGAAAAAGGAAGTTTCTAAAAAAACAGAACCTTCTAAAATAAAATTAGATATATCTAAAAATGAAATGAGTTCTGCTAAAAAAACAACAAAAATATCAAAACAATCAAATGTAAGCAAGAATGTGAAAAAAAAGAGTACTAAAGATACATCTAAAAAAGAATTAAACAAAAAAAATACAAAAGAACAACTTGAAAAAAAAGAGATTCTTCAAACAAATAAAATAGCAAATTCTTCTGTAAAAAGAAAAAAAAGTGTAAGTGCAAAAGAAAAAGATTTATCAAAAAAAAATATAAAACTTGCAAAAATGAAAAAGCCTTCTTTTAAAAAGAAAAAGAGTATAAAAAAGCATAAAGGTAAAAAGAAACAATCTTTTTTTTCCTTCTCTTTTCAAACAATTTCTTTTAGTAAAATAAAACAAGTTTTATTATCTAAGGAAACATGGAAACTTATTTTAGCAAAAATTCTTCTTTTCTTATCAATACTTGGCAAAACTATCCAAAAGTATGGGCATTTATTTTATGATTTTTTAAAAACATTTTGTATAAAGATTAAAAAGCAAGGTATTCATTTTTTTACATTTTTGAAAATAGAGTGTGATAAGATAAAGAAACTTATTCAGAAATGGGTAAAAAATTTTAAAATTTGGTTTTCAAGATACAAAAAAAGTAAAAAAATACGAAGAGAGAATCATCGTACTTTAAGAAAAATTGCGCAAGAAAATAAATTTGCTATAAAAGAAGCACATAAGAAAGAAAAATTTATAGAACTACAAAAAACAGAAAAGGAAATAAAAAAAGAAAAAGAGGATAGAACGATTGGGGAAAAGCAAAAAAAGAGAAGACATCCTGTTCGTTCAATCATTATTTTAGGTATTTTTCTTTCTATCTTTTTTATAGGTAGAGAATTTTCTTTTGGTATAAAAGAATATGCATCTGAAGCTTCCAGTAAAATAGTGGATGTTCCAAAATTTTCGTTTTTAAAAGAGGAATGTTGTAATTTTTCTGCAACATTTAGTAGTATTCGAAGTGTTTCTTCTTTAAAGGAAGAATTAGAAAAAATTTTGTCTTCTTATCAAAAATTAGATTGTGATAATAAAAATTATTATTATAATCCAGTAGAAGATTATACTATTACAGATTATAGTATAAAAAAAGGTTTTCTTTTAAATGAATTTGTCATTACGTACGGAAAAGGAAATTCTTGTGAGCTTGATACTACTTTCAAAAAATTAGAGTTACTTAGTGATACATTTTCAATAGAAGATGCAAAAAGAGATGGAAATTATGTTATTTCTGAAGGAAAAGTTTATAATGCCTCTGCTTATGATACTTTTAAAAAAGAAGTGGAAAATCATAATCCAAATACTTTGCGTATTGTTACAACAACGAAAGAGGGCGATGTATTAATCACAGATGTAGAGTATTTAAAAGAGGGAAAGTTTAAAGTAACATATGATAAAACAAGAGATAAAAATTCAAAACAAAATTATATTGTTGCTTATAAGTTTGAACATATCGGTGTTTATAAAAATAAGTTGTATGCTTATAATGGTGTATTAAATGGAGATGTTGTAAAGACAAAAAATGCGTATTATTTATTTGATGTAACCTAATAAAAAGCAGAATTTTTAATCCTGCTTTTTATATTAATTGATTTACTATATTTTTAAATTCTTCTCCTCTTTTTTCAAAGTCTGGGTATTGGTCCCAAGAAGCACAAGCAGGACTTAAAAGAATAATATCGCCTTCGCAACTTAATTCATATGCTTTTTTGATTGCTTCTTTTAGCGTAGATAAAACAACAACTTCTTTATTATTTTTAAGAGCAAATTCTTTTATTTTTTCTTTGGTTTCTCCATAACAAAGAATATATTTTACATGCATTAAAGAATTGTTGATTTCATCAAAAGGAATGTTTCTATCAAGACCTCCCATTAGAAGCAAAGTAGGCTCTTTAAAGGAATTTAGTGCAATAATAGTTGATTCGTTATTTGTAGATTTGGAATCGTTGTAAAATTTTCTTCCCTTTAGAGTACGCACAAATTCTAACCGATGTTCTACGCCTTGAAATTTACTTAAAAATTCGTTTATCTCTTTATTTGAAACTTTAAACATTTTCGCAAGTAAAATGCCAACCATGCAGTTTTCATAATTATGCATTCCTTTAATTTTAATAGCATTGCAATCTATTATTTTTTCATTTTGATAAAAAATTTGGTTATTTTCTAAGTAAACATCTGCTTTTTCTTTTTTAGAAAAATAAAGCTTTTTAGAAGAAACGTTTTTGATTAAATCTAGTACTTCTTGATTATCTTTATTAAGTATCACTATATCTTCTTCTAAATGATTGTTGCATATTCTTTTTTTTGCTTCTTTGTATTTTTCATAGGAACCATGGAAATCAAGGTGTACTTGGCTTAGATTCGTAATAACACTAATATTTGTTTTAAAATGATACATGTCTACTAATTGATGGTCTGATATTTCAAGTACTACAATATCCTTTTTTTTAATAAGAGGGACTAGAGTGGCAAGAGGGGTTCCAATATTTCCTCCAACATGTACCTTGTATTTCTTTTTTAAAAGTTCATAAATAATAGTAGTAGTCGTTGTTTTTCCATTGGAACCAGTAATTCCGATAATGGTAATATCTTTTGGAAGAAGTGGAAAACAGGCTTCCATTTCGTTAATAATTGGAATTTGTAAGTTTCTTGCTTTTTTTAAAGCAGGATGGTCTTTTCTTATGGCTGGATTTTTAATGATATAATCAAAAGAGGAATTCACTAAGTTTTCTTGTTCTTTTGTAATCACTATTTTAATTCCTAATTTTCCTAATTCTTCTATCAATATTTTATCTTGCTCTTGTATATCACTTAAGAAAATTTCATTTTGATAATTGGTTAGAAGTTTAGCAATGGCAATCCCACTTCTAGCCATTCCTAAAATTAATACTTTATTTTGCTTTATCATTTACGAACCTCCGTTATTTCTTTTTAAAATTATATGCTTTATTATAGACCATATTTTAGAAATTGACTATTTCTTTTGCATATTTTGTTTTTTTCTGTTATATTTATAATTAGGAAAGGTGTGAGAAATTTGAAAAAAGTTTTAGTAGTGGTAAGTTTGGTTTTATTGTTTGCTACTGGTTGTGGAAATGAAATGAAAACAATGACTTGTACGAGAAAAATGAATCAAAATGGTATGAATGCTGATTTACATTATGAAGTAGACTACAAAAAAGATACTGTATCTAAAGTAAAAACAACGGAGAAAATTACGATTGATGGGGATAGCGAATTATTGGAAACTTATAAAAATACAGTGGAAACTACTTATGCACCCTATAAAGATGTGGAACATTATAATTATAATGTAGAAGTGCAAGACAATACCTTAATTAGTACTGTAGAGATTGACTATGAAAAAATTGATACTAAGAAAATGCTTGAAATTGATTCTGCTAATGGACAACTAATTAAAGATGGAAAAATAAAACTAGAAGATTTAAAAAGTGCTTACGAATCAGCTGGTATTACTTGTGAAAAATAATAAAAAAATGACTTTGAGTAGTCATTTTTTTATTATATAAATTAAGAATTTTTTCTTTTGGATATTAGTTGATATCCAACTTTATTAATTGTTCCAGCGCCGATGGTAATGATAATATCTCCTTGTTTTACATTTTCCTTTAAGTAAGAAATAATTTTTTCATAAGAATCTAGAAAAATACAATTCGGATTTTCTTTTTTAATAAGTATTTCTAAATCTTGAGAAGAAATGCCAGTTTTATTTTGTTCTCTAGCTGCATAGATAGGCGCTAAAATAATATGGTCAAAATTTTTTAAAATATTTGCAAAACTAGTTAAATGACTTTCTGTTCTAGAATAAGTGTGTGGTTCAAAAATAGCCCAGGTTTTGTTATGAGAAATTTCTGTAGAACAAAGATAAGTTGTTTTGATTTCTGTTGGATGATGTGCATAGTCATCAAATATAGGTATGTTTTCATATTCTCCTATTTTTTCAAAACGTCTATTTGCTCCTGTGAAATTTTTTAATCCTTCTTTTATATCTTGTTTTTCTAATTTATAATAATCGCAAGTTGCAATGGTTGCTAATGCATTTAAAATATTGTGCTTTCCATGAACATTTAAAGTAAAGGTTTCATAATACTCTTTATTTTTTAAACAATCAAAAGTAGGATATCCATAGTTATCTAATTTTATATTAGTAGCTGTAAAAGAAGCATCTTCGTTTTTGATTCCATATGTAATCACAGTATGTTTTGTTTTTTTTAGAACATCTTTTGTATTTTCATCATCAAGATTTGCTATAATTATTCCCGTATCATTTAATCGTTCAGTAAATTTATAAAAAGAATTTTTGATATTTTCCAAATTTTTAAAATAGTCTAAATGGTCGTTATCAATATTTAGAATTACAATAGCATGTGGATTAAATTTTAGGAAAGAATCTACATATTCACAAGCTTCTAAAATGAAATATTCACTGTTACCCGTTTTATTGTTTCCACCAATTGATTTTAAATAAGCACCGACTTCAATGGTGGGGTCTTTTGAGGCCTGTAAAAAACACATAGAAATCATAGAAGTTGTTGTTGTTTTCCCATGTGTCCCACTTATACAAATGCATTCTTGATAACACTTTGTAATTTCTCCTAGAAATTCACTTCGTTCCATCATTTGTATCTTTTTTTCTTTGGCGTAAACAAATTCTTCATCATTAGAAGGAATCGCAGCCGTATAAACAACTAAATCAGCTTCTTCTATTTTTTTTCGATTATGACCAATTGTAATATCTAATCCTAAAGATTTTAAATGATTTGTATTTTCACTTTCATGTGCATCACTTCCTGTTATGATAAAGCCAAAATGGCTTAGGAGTTCTGCTAAACCACTCATGCTGACTCCTCCAATACCTATCATATGAATTTTTTTATATTTTTGTAAGCTTTCAAATTTCATGAGTAAATCACTTCTTTCGTACTTATTATAACTTATGTTTTAAAAATTGCAATTGTTATTCGTTTTTTAGTATTCAATAGTCAGTATAAGTATTTTGTAAAAGAAAATTTATAAATAGATATAAATTATTTTTGAAAAAATAGATAAAAGTATTGTAAGAGGTTTTAGTTTGTGTTAAATTAGTATTGTCTTAACAAGATATAATTTAATTAAGGCCTGTTGGTGAAGGGGTTTAACACGCCACCCTCTCAAGGTGGTATTCACGGGTTCGAAACCCGTACAGGCTACCAAGAAGAAAATATTTCGTTTGTGAAATGGGTATATAATAAAGCATTGGAAATAGATATTCCAGTGCTTTTGTTTAAAATAAATGTTATATAAAAAGGTGATTGTATTGCAAAAAATAATGTATGTATGTTTTATTTTATTGGGAATTTTGATTTTTCTTTTTCAAATTTTTGTTTTTGTAAATCCAGATGAATTTTTAAGATTTCTAGTATGTCTGGCTTCGTTATTGTTTACTATTATATATATCTTTAAGTTGGTTGTGTCAGATTTCAAAAAAATTTCGAGATTTTTTTAAAGAAATAATTGATTTATTATGTTAGGTGATTTAGAATGGAAAAATATAAAGAAGTAGAGAGAAGTATTATAAAAACATATCGTAAAGAAATTTGGAGTCGTTTTATAAAAGGGGTTAAAGATTATGCCTTAATTGAAGAAAATGATAAAATTATGGTTTGTGTTAGTGGAGGGAAAGATTCTTTTTTACTTGCCAAATGTATACAAGAAATAAAACGGCATGGAAAAATTCATTTTGAGGCTTTGTATGTTGTTATGAATCCAGGATACAATGAAAAAAACAAAGAACTTATAATAAAAAATGCAGAGGATTTGCATATTCCCATTGAAATGTTCAATACTGATATTTTTGCTGTTGTAAATACTTTAAATGAAGGAAATCCATGTTATCTTTGTGCCCGTATGCGAAGAGGACATTTGTATAATAAAGCAAAAAAATTAGGATGTAATAAAATTGCTTTGGGTCATCATTTTGATGATGTGATTGAAACTACACTTTTATCAATGTTTTATGGTGCAGAAGTGAAAACAATGATGCCTAAACTTCATAGTGAAAATTTTGAAGGCTTAGAGCTTATTCGACCTTTGTATTTGGTAAAAGAAAGTAGTATTCTTGCTTGGAAACAGTTTAATGATTTAACTTTTTTAAATTGTGCTTGTCGTTTTACAGAAAATACTTCCCTTGTTGATGAAGGTAAGAGTAAAAGACTTGAAATGAAAAAGTTAATAGAAGATTTACGTAAAAAAAATAAAGATATTGATGATAATCTTTTTAAGAGCATGACTAATATTAATATGCACTGTATTTTAGGGTATAAAAATTCGGGAAAAGCTTATCATTTTTTAGACTTTTATAATGGCGATAATCATGATTGAATTTTCTGAAAAAAATGTTTTAGAAAATCGTAAAAAATGTAAGAGTATCTTTTTAAAACTAAAAATTAGTGCTATAATTTATTAAAGAGGTCAGATTTTATTTAAATACTAATAATAAATATTGGAAGTAAAAAAAATAATTTAAAACCTTTAAAAATATATAGATATAATGTCGAATTATTAAAAATGGGGAAAGGTGTTTGTATGAAGTTATATTTTTATGGGCTTCTTATGGTAATTAAAAAATTTGTTTTTAGAAAAAATACTGGAAAGTGTATTTTAAATTTTGTGGAAAAAATGGGAGTTGTTTATATTAAATTTGCACAAATGTTAGCTATGCAAAATGTGGGAAATTTATTTACAGAAGAAGATAGACAGCAGTTATCTAAGATTTGTGACCATTGTAATCCAATTGCTTTTAAGAAAATAAAAAAAATGTTGGAAAAGGAATATGGTTGTTCTATAGAAAAAAAATTCAAAAAGGTATTTGAGACTCCTGTAGGTTCTGCTTCTATTTCTCAAGTTCATAAAGCTATTTTAAAAAATGGAAATGTAGTTGCTATTAAAATCAAAAGAAAAGATGTTACAAAGAAAATAGAAAAGGACATTAAACAAATCAGAAGAATAGTGCATCGTTTTGGTAAAATTTTTAAATTTAAAAATTATTTAGGAAGTGACACAGCTTTAGTTCTTTTTTTAGAGTGGATAAAAGAAGAAACGGATTTTCAAAATGAAAGAAATAATATTTATAAATATTATCGTTTTGCTAATTCTATCAATGGAAAGGTTTCTGGAACCAAAAAGATTGTTGTACCAAAAGTCTATAATAAGTTATGTACAAATAATATTATTGTTATGGAATTTATCTTTTCAAAAACGATTAACCAAATGTTACCTACAGCTAAAAATAAAGAATTAATAAAAAAAAGTTTAAATGATTATGTAGTTCTTAGCTTTTATGCTTTGTTTCATAATATGCCTGTTATTTTTCATGGAGACCCACATGGTGGAAACATTTATATTGAAAAGAACGGAAATATTGGATTTTTAGATATGGGACTTATTTTTTCTTTTTCTAAAGATGAAGTTCATTTTGTTCGAAATTTATTTTTAAATGCTTATTTATGTAATATAGAAGAATTAACATCACTGCTTTTAGATGGTTGTAATAAAAAAGATGTTGATATAGAAATTTTTAAGAAAGAAGTAGAAGCTTGTTGTAAACAATTCAAAAATATTCCTGTTACAAAGTTTTATATTAATATGATAGAAATATATACTAAATTTAATATTGAACCCTATCCAAATTTATATAAAATGGCAAAAGCATTTGTGTCTTTGTTTGGAATAAATACTATTTTTAAAAATTCAAAATCTACCGAACAACTTTTAGGTAAACAAATTGCAGAATTTTATGTAAATCGTACAATAAGTGATATAAAAAATATTACGAATACAGGAATTAATATTCTTCCTCATTTTATTAAAACAACCTTAGAACAAGGCTTATCTAAAGGAATAACAGAGCAAATTATTTCTATAGGTAAATTTCATGAACAAGTTAAAAGTACCTTAGGACATGCAGATGAAATTATACAATTATTGAAAAAACAAAAATTATAAAAATATAATGGTATAATAAATAGCAAATAAAAGTAACATAAATAAGCTTTCATTGTGGGTAATTTCTTTTTTTGTTTTGGAAAAAATATAAAGAAGAACGGAAGATGCTATTAGCATGATTAAATCTATTATTTGAAAGCTTTCTGGAGTAATTGTGCCAAATAAAGCAACAGGAACTCCTAAAACGATACAGATATTAAAAATATTACTTCCAATAATGTTTCCTAGTAATAAATCTTGTTCTCCTTTTTTAGAAGAGACAATGGTTGTAACAAGTTCTGGTAAAGATGTTCCGAATGCAATTACAGTAAGTGAAATAATACGTTCACTTATTTTTAGAGCAGCTGCAATATTAGAAGCACTATCAACAACTAAGTCACTCCCTAGTATAATTCCAACAAGTCCTAGTAAAACAAAGAATAAAGATTTCCCTAATTTAAATTTAGGAGTTTCTACTTCCTTATTTTCTTTTTTAGCTTTTGCTAAAGTAATTAAGTAATAAACAAAAATTAAGAAAAATAATAAAATAACAAAAGCATCTCCTCTTGTAATTTCATTTACTAAACCATTTCCTAATTTAATATCTAAAAATAATACGACTAATAAACTGGATATAAGAATACAAAGAGGGATTTCTTTTTTGACCGTATTGTCTTTAATTTTAATCGGATGAATGATTCCAGCTATGCCTAAAATCAATAAAATATTTAAAATATTACTTCCAATTACATTTCCAAGAACCATATCTGTACTTTTTGATGCCAAAGCACTTATGGATACAGCCAATTCTGGTGTACTTGTTCCAAATGCTACTATTGTTAAGCCAATTAACATTTTAGAAACTTTAAAATTTCCAGCTGTAGAAGAGGCTCCATCAACAAGAATGTCAGCTCCTTTTATTAATAAAATAAAACCCAATATTAATAATAAAATATTAATTTCCATTTTTTATGCTCCTATTTTTTATTTTAATACGAATTTTAGAAAAATAAAAAGTTTATTATAGTTTATGATATACTTTATTAAAATAAGAGGTGTGTTATGAAAAAAATTTTAAATCCTTTTTTTCTGTTATTTTTCTTTTTTCTTTTTTTCTCTTCAGTAAGTGCTAAAAAAAGCGATTATTCTTATTTAGAAGGATTAAATTTTGATGAACTTTCGAGTGTA
The DNA here is from genome assembly GCA_947652325.1 of uncultured Mycoplasmatota bacterium. GTDB lineage: Bacteria > Bacillota_I > Bacilli_A > RF39 > UBA660 > MGBC108787. Next base: position 1,072 of record CANTCQ010000013.1, on the reverse strand, counting down.
AAAGCACAAAATATTTTACTTTATAATTTAAATGATAAAAAGATAGTGTATAAAGAAAATAGTAATGAAAAAATTGCTATTGCAAGTTTAACGAAAATAATGACTTCGATAGTTACTCTTTCTAAAGTGGATAATTTAGAGGAAAAGATAACAATACCTAAAGGAGCTTTTTATAATACATCTGGATATGCAGAAGCTGGTTTTAAAATGGGGGATAGAGTTACCATAAGAGATTTATTATATGGAACTCTTCTTCCAAGTGGTGTAGAAGCTGCACAAGCTCTTGCTATTTATGTATCAGGCTCAGTGGAAGCTTTTGTTACAGAAATGAATTTGCTTGCGGAAGAAATTGGAATGCAAAATACACATTACAGTAATCCAGTTGGTAGAGATGATGTAGATAATTATTCTACTCTCGAAGATATTTCTAAGTTGTTGTTATATGCTTTAGAAAATGAAATATTTTATGAGATTTATACCACAAGAACTTATACAACTACAAATCATTTGGAATTATTTAGCACTTTGGTATCGCCCTCTAAAAGATATGGTTTAGATGTCTCATACATAAAAGGTTCTAAATCAGGATATACCAATCAAGCAGGTTTATGTCTTTCTAGTCTTGCAGTGAAAGATGGCATTTCTTATTTACTCATTGTTGCTAACTCTTTATATGCTAATGGATTTCCCAATCATATTGTGGATAGCATAGCGATTTATGATTACTTTTTTGATAATTTTTTGTATCATGGTATTTTAAAAAAAGACCAAACCATTATTACATTAGATATTGAGGATGGTTTTGATAAAACGTATACCATTACAAGTGATAAAGATATTACAATGTATGTTAAAGAAGAGATGTTAACAGATATACAATACGATTATGAAGGTATAAAAACACTTAATTATAAAGTGAAGTTAAACGATAAATTGGGAACCGTTAAAGTAAAATACCAGGAGGATGTTTTGTATTCTTACGATATTTATTTAAAAGAAAATATTCGTTATCGGTATACAAAATTTATTTTTGGGGTAAGTATTCTTGCTATTGTGTTTTTCATTCTTTTTA
>CANTCQ010000012.1 GCA_947652325.1 uncultured Mycoplasmatota bacterium | reverse complement strand
AGGTGGGGATGGTGCAGAAGTAATATATTCACTTAGAAATAGTGATAAGTTATCAAGTATTATTAGTGATAATTTAAGTAAAGCGGGACAAAATGTACGGAAGTATTATCAAAGACGTTTGCCTAGTAATCCGGATTTAGATTATTATTATATTCTTCGAGAAACGCCAAATAATGAATCTATTATAGTTGAATATGGTTTTGCTGATAGCACTGGTGATGATGTAAGTCAGTTAAAGAATAATTGGGAAGATTTAGCAGAGGCAGTAGTAAAATCACTTGCTCAATATATTGGTGTTGCATATAAACCTTTATCTATGGAAGGTACATATATAGTAAAAAGTGGGGATACATTATGGAGTATTGCAAGGAATAATGGATTAACTGTTAATGAATTAAAGGAATTAAATAATTTAACTTCTAATTCTTTGTCAATAGGTCAAGTTTTAAATATCAAAGAATCTTCCGCTCCAAAAGGCGATACATATACGGTTAAAAGTGGAGATACTTTGTATGGTATAGCTCAAATGTTTAATCTAACTGTCAATGAAATAAAGGAATTAAATAATTTAACTTCTAATTCTTTGTCAATAGGTCAAGTTTTAAAAGTAAGTGGATATACAGAGCCAACAACTCAAAATATTTATACGGTTAAAAGTGGAGATACTTTGTATAAAATAGCAAATCGATATAATACCTCTGTAGATGAATTAAAACGTTTAAATAATTTATCCAATAATCTGTTAAGCATTGGTCAGAAATTAATATTACCTAATGTAAGTACACCTAATTATGAAATTTATACTGTGAAAAAAGGAGATACTTTGTATAGTATTGCTAGGGATAATAATACAACTGTTACTGCTTTACAAAGTTTAAATAATTTATCAACTAGTTCTTTATCAATAGGTCAAAAATTATTGATTCCATAATTGTTATTTTTAATGTTTTTATATTTAGCCTCAATTATTTTTTATATTGAGGTTTTAACTTGGAAAAATAAAAAAGCCAATTGGCTTAGTATAATTCTTGACATTCTCCAGGGTCTGGTCGATAAAAACAATGGTTTTTATAACTTCCAGATAATCTTTGGTCATACCATGTGTTTTGACAAGATGTATTTTTAGCAGGAGCATAGAACCAAAGAGCATGTGTTGCGGGGTAATAATACTCTCCTTTTAGAGCTCTTTGAGCTAAGTCCTTTTCTAGTGCAGTTGGAGATGCTTGAAATAAAGGACCTTGTGTTCCAGCAAATTGATTTTTTTGGTAAATAGCATCAGTTATGCTTCGGATGTTTTTAAAAGTTAAACAATTAGCAATACTTCGATTTACTACTACGTTTCCTACCATGAGCATTCCCAGATTTCCTTCGGCAAGTGCCTCTGCACGCATAATTCTTGCTAATAATTCCAGTTCTTTTTGTGTATAATTAATTAGCATATATATCACCTAAGATATTGTATGAAATTAATTGCTAATTGGTTAAAATATATGATATACTATAGTTAGTTCCAAATTTAGGGGATTAGTTAAATGGTATAATAGGAGTCTCCAAAACTTTAGTTGGGAGTTCGATTCTCTCATCCCCTGCCATATGAATGAATTGAACATTATGTTCATTAATATATATTTTTATTAAGTGGGGATAAATATGTTGAGCGAAGTAATAAGATTAATAAGAATAGCTAATGATATGTCTATTTCAATGTTATCAGAAAAATCAACTGTATCAAAGTCATATATTACAGAAATAGAAAAAGGTAAAAAAAGACCATCTAATTCTATATTAAATAAGTTAAGTTTTGCTTTTGATTTAAAAGAGCAGGATTTACAAAGATTTAATGAATTACATGATTCTCTTGTTAAAAATAAAAAGGAGTTATATGCATATAGAACACTTCTAATAAATATATTAGAATTTTATAATAATAGGGAAAAATTGAATTTTATAATGGAAGAGGAAATTAAACAACCTTTTCATCAATGTTTAGATGGTTATTTAAAAAAATAGGATAGAATAAAAAAAGTTATTAAATTATAAATTCGAATCTCTTATAATTACTATGTTATTTAGAAAAACACTCTAAAATTATTGAAGTTTTAATAGGGGTTATTTTATAAAATAATTGTGTAAGGTTGATTAGGTAATCATAATATTTCTTATAAATAACAAATTCGTTTTAATAAGTTGTGAGAGACTTACTAGAGAAGATATTTTTAAGATATAAAAAATGCTTTTAATTGTGCTAAATATTCCATTCATTTTTATAGATATATGTGTTATGCATGTCAAATAATAGAGTTTAAGCATCCTAATGACGATATAGAAAAAAGCATATTTAATAGTAGTTCTAGTACAACATTTAAAACCTAAAAGTGAAGAGAATGTCCTTTTAGGTTAACAAGAGGAAATGACTTAAAAAGAAATAATATAGCCTATTGCCAAAATGAAAAATAATAGCTAGAACAATTATTTATACAAAACTATCATGTTGTAATTTATGAATTAAATGATTATATTTATTAATCGAAAACTTTATGAGTTAACTGATTATGATGAATTATTAAATGAAAATAAAAAATCTGTTCCAATTAAAACAAAAAGGAAAAGATTTTTATTATTTATAGAGATTTTTTTCTTATTAAAACTTTTGATTTGGAAAAGTATTTTTGAACTGTTTTTTCTTGTTGTAAAAGTTTTTCATAATTATTTTTTAATTTTTGCTCTAGTGTTTTCATATCATTTATGAAATCTTTATCTTGCAATAATTCAGGATATTTTCTAAAAGTTTCATTTTTTAAATTTAAAAATGTTCCTATATTTTTTTCGGTTAAAGTTATTGATTCTTTTAAGGCATCACTTCCTCTTTTTATATAAGATAAATCTTCAAATTCTTCAATATCCGTAATTCCAAATAATAAATTTTTAATAAAACCAAAAGTTCTAAAAAGAAATAAACCTGATACAAATTTGCGAAAATGTTTATTTTTTATAAAGGGGAAAGATAAAAACAAAGGAATTTCTAGTCTTCTTAAAGTTTTTTTAAAAGATTCTTTTATTAATTTTTTTTCTATTTCTTGTATTTCTTTCTCTGCTTTTTTTTCGGTTTTCTTTATTAGTGCTTTTTTTCTATCTAATTCTTCCATTTCGGTTAACTTTCTTAATTTTTCTGATATAATTAATAATTCTTCTACTGGAATATTTTCTTCTAAAGATATGCGTAATTCTTCTATATCTTTTTCTTTATAAAAATACAGTTGTTTTTTTGTTTCTTTTAATTTTATTAATTCATTTTCAAGTTTTGTTTTTTGAATACTGGATAAGTTTTTTTGTAAGAAAAATTCTATTTCTTTTATTCTTTCATCTAATAATTCTTCCATTTTTTCATAATTTTTATCCATTAAATCTTCTTTTTGAATTTCTATTTTCGTTAGTTTAATCATTTGGTTGTTTTCTAGTTCTATACTGTTTAGATTTAAATTTATTTCTTTTTTTAGTTCCATTTTTTCATAATTTTTATTTAATTCATTTGTTTCTTTTTCTACTTTTTCATCCTTTTTTAAAGATTCATTTTCTTGTTTTACCACTTCATTATAATTTTTATTTTTTAAAATAGAGAACTCTATTTTTTCTTCATCTTTAAATTTTTCTTCGTTTGTATTCTCAGCTTCAAGTAATTCTAATTTTTGTATTTCTTCTTCTATATTTTCCTTTTTTTCTTCAATAGGAGAAGTTAATTTTATAGAAAAATCTGCATTTGTTTCCAGATTTATGGAATTATTTGTTTCATTTTTATTCTTTTCAAAATTATTTTTATCTAATGTAACACTTTTTTGTATTTCGGGAATAGAAATAATAGGTTCTTTTTTGTTGTTATTTTCTATTTTAAATGCTAAATTTATTTTTTCATCTTTTTCATTTTTTTTTAAATATTCAATGTTAACTTCTTTTTTTTCTATTAAAGAAAATGTTTCTGTATTTATGATTAGTTTATCCAAATCTATATTTTTTTTTGCCAAGTCTTTTTTTAGATTTTTTTTAAATAAATTTTCTACTTGTTTTTTATTTTCTATTTCTTTTCCTTTTATTTCTTCTTCTACTTTTTTTAAAATTTTTAGTGTGTATGTTTTTAATTTTTGTTGTTTTTCCGCAGAAATATCTTTTATTTTTATTTTAAATATTTTTTCTATAAATTCATAGAAGTTTTTTTCAAGTTCTAGATGATTAAATTCTATTCTTTTATCTAAATTGTTTCTTTCTTTTTTTAATTCATGGGGTGATTCGTTAGGAATATTTTGAGTTGAATTTTCTCTTTTTGCTGATTTTTTTTCATCTTTTGTTATGTTGTTTTCTTTTTGTGTTTGATTTTTCAGCATATTTTCTTTCTTCTTTTTTCCAAAAAATAAATTTAAAAAAAAGAAAATAATTTTTATAACTATTCTTTTGATTTTTTGTAATGCTTTCATGTTATCACCTAAATATCTTTTATTTTACCATAAAAAATGAGTAAAATTTTAATTTCTTACAAAAGTGTAAGTATTCTACTTTTCATTTTGTGGTATAATATACTTGTTATTTTGTATTTAATTGTAAGAGTCATTTTGTTGTCATGTTTGTTCTATATATTTTTTCATAGGAGGATTTATTATGCAAGAAAAAAAACGTATTATTCCTAAATATGCTTATATTCCGTTATTATGTGCAGTTTTATTGAATACAATTGTATATAATGGTTCGAAATTGATTTCTAATCACTTGCACCATTTTGATTTTTCGATAATTATAGATGCCTATATTCCTTTTTGCTCTCTTTTTATTCTTATTTACATTTTAGCTTATTTGCATTGGATTATTGGTTATATTATAATTTCTCGTGAGAATTCTTATACATGTTATTCTATTTTATCTGCAGAAATAATTGCGAAATTTATTTGTTTGTTTTTCTTTTTGGTTTTACCTACTACCATCGTGCGACCTGAAGTTTCATCAGATGGTATTCTTTCTTTTTTTACTCGTTTCATTTATGCTATGGATGAACCTGTTAATTTATTTCCTTCGATACATTGCTTGGAAAGTTGGATGGTTTTCCGAGGGTCTATACATTTAAAAAAGGTTTCAAAAAGTTACAAATGGGTAATGTTTGTGTGTGCAGTTCTTGTTTGCATGTCAACTGTATTTGTGAAGCAGCATGTATTTGTAGATATTATTGGAGGAATACTTGCTGTGGAAATAAGTTTATTTATTGTTCATAAATGGAAAATAGGTATTTTTTTTGAAAAGATAAATGTAAAATTTAAAAAGTAATATGAGGTAGTTTTTATGCAAAGTAGTAATTCTCAAAAAGAAAAATTTATTAAAAATCAATCAGAAAATAATCGGCAAAATAAAATTTTTTGGGGAATCTTTTTTGTATGTATTACGATTTTAAGCGTTGTTGTCATTGCTTCTTTTAATCAAAATTTTTCGTTTCCTCAATTTTTTTCATTTGTAAAAAATGCTTCTATTGGATGGATTCTGTTGGCATTTTGTTGTGTTATTTTCTTTATTTTTTTTGAAGGTTGGTCGATAACAAGTATTTGTTCTTCTTTTGAATTTTCTTCAAAACATAAAAATAGTTTTTTTTATTCCGCGGCAGATATTTATTTTTCAGCGATTACACCATCTGCATCCGGTGGACAACCTGCTACTGCCTATTTTATGTTGAAAGATGGAATATCTATTCCTATTATTACTCTTTCTTTATTATATACATTACTTATGTATTCTTTTTCAATTGTTATATTAACAATAGTTGGTTTTTTGTTAAATCCAAGTTTATTATTTCAATTTGATTGCATTGCAAAGATTTTTATTCTAGCTGGTTTTCTTTTTCAATTAGGTTTAATATTTTTGTTTTACTGCTTTTTATATAAACATTCATTTTTAAATAAAGTTTGTCAATTTTTTTTGAAAATTTTATTAAAATTACATATAGTTCATGACAAAGAATCTAAAATGAAAAAACTAAATGAAATCATAGAAAATTATCAGCAGTCAGCATTGCTTTTACAGGGAAAGAGAAAATTGATAGGGAAAATATTATTTTTAAATATTATGCAGAGGATTTGTCAGATAGGTGTAATAGTTTTTGTTTTTTTGGCAACGGGTGGTCAATTACAGGATGTTCTCTCTATTTTTTCAATTGAAACCTTTGTTATTATGGGAGCTTATTCAGCACCATTACCAGGAGCAGTCGGTGTTACTGATTATTTAATGATAAATGGTTTTCAAAAAATTATGTCACCTCTTTCTGCAATTAATCTCGAATTATTTAGTCGAGGATTGTCGTTTTATTTTTGTATTATAATTTGCGGTATAGCAGTGATTATAAAATATTTTTTAATTAAAAGGAGTAGTAAAAATGATAGGAATTTATGATTATACGGTTTTGTTAACTTATTTATCTTTAGTATCTGCAAGTATGGGAATAGTCTTTACTCTTTCGGGTGGAGGTTCTCCATATATCGGGGTATTTTTTTTGATGCTATGTGGACTTTTTGATGGTTTTGATGGAAAGGTGGCCAGTAGTAAGAAGAATCGTTCTTCCGAAGAAAAGCGTTTTGGAATTCAAATAGATTCTCTTTGTGATTTGGTAGCTTTTGGAGTACTTCCTATGTGTATTGGAATATCTGTTTTTCGCACTTCTTCTTTTATACAGTCATTTACTGCAAATTTTAGTAGTCCTATTTTATTAAAAGTTGTATGTTATGGAATTTTATTACTTTATGTTTTGGCTGCTTTAATTCGTCTTGCTTATTTTAATGTCATCGAAGATAATCAAAAAGTATTAAAAGTTTATACAGGTTTGCCAGTTACTTCGGCTGCTATTATTTTTCCTGTTATCTTATTATTGCAGTACATCTTTGCAGTTGATTTGAGCTTACTTTATTTTGGAATAGTTCTTTGTATGTCTTTTCTTTTTGTGTTTAAATTTCATTTAAAAAAATTAACAATAAAATGGAAACTTCTATTTGTATTGATGGGCCTAATTGAATTTACTATTTATTTTTTCTTACAATTTTTAAATAAATGAGAGGTTTTTTAGATGAAAAAGGAAAGTGTTATTCTTCGTTTTTTATATGGTACTTTGTTAGGAAGATTTTTGTTAAAAGGGCTTACAACAAAATTTGTTTCTCAATTAGGTGGTTTTTTATTTAATACACATTTTTCAAAAGTTTTTATAAATTCTTTTGTACATAAAAATAAAATACATTTAGAAGATTATTATCAAGATTTTACTAATTTTAATGATTTTTTTTCTCGTAAAATTTATGAGGAATTGCGTCCTATTGATAAGAAGTCATCGGTTTTAATATCGCCTTCGGATGGAAGATTAAGTGTTTATAAAATTCAAAAAGGATTAGTTTTGCCGATAAAACAAAGTTATTATTCTATATCTTCTCTTTTGCAAAATGAAGAACTTGCTTCCTTCTATGAGAATGGTATTTGTTTGGTTTTTCGACTTTGTGTCGATAATTATCATCGTTATTGTTATATTGATTCTGGAACAAAGGAAGAAAATGTTTTTATACCAGGAAAACTTCATACTGTTCGGCCCATTGCGCTAGAAAAATATCCAGTTTTTGTGGAGAATGCACGAGAGTATACTGTTTTAAATACAGAACATTTTGGGAAAGTTGTACAAATTGAAGTTGGAGCTCTTTTTGTTGGAAAAATTCAAAATTATCATGAAAAATATACTTATTTAAAAGGTGAAGAAAAAGGTAAATTTTTGTATGGCGGAAGTACTATTGTTTTATTAGTTCAAGAAAATGCGGTAAAAATTCCAGACTTTTATTTTAAAAAAACAAAGACAGGTGAGGAAATTCCTATTAAAATGGGAGAAAAAATCGGAGAAAAAGAATAATTTTTGCTGCTAAAACCACACTATTAAAAGAGAGTGGTAGTTATGGTAAAGGAAAATACGAAAGATTTTGCCAAAGGGTTTTGTTTTAAAAAAATTTTTGCGTTTTTCGTTTTGGGAAGTTTAGTCGGAAGTTTTTATGAAGAAATTGTTTTTTTTGTTCAATTTAGAGAATGGACTTGTAGACATGATTTGTTATATGGTCCTTTTAGTACACTTTATGGTTTTGGTCTTATTTTATTTTTAATATTTTTAGGAAACAAAAACGCAGAACGAAAGTTTTTAAAAACGTTTTTATGTGCTTCTTTGTTAGGTGGAATATTTGAATATTTGGCTAGTTTATTTTTAGAACTTTTTTTGGGCATAAAATTTTGGGATTATTCTACTTTGTTTTTAAATATTCATGGACGAACTACAATTCCTTATATGTTAGCATGGGGTTTTATGGGGAGTCTTATTTTAAAAGTAGTATATCCTTTTGTTTCTAAATGGATTGAAAAAATCCCCCAAAAAATTGGAAATGTAATCTATATATTTTTACTTTTTTTCTTTTTTATTAATATGTTTTTGTCTTATACTGTTTTTATTCGTATGATTTATCGAAATAAAGGAGTGTCTCCTAAAACATTTATAGGAAGATTTTATGATAATTATTATACTAATGAATATATGTATAAAAAGTTTCCTATTTTAATAGGAAAATAATAATTACCCTAATATCCCTTTAAATAAAAGAACAATAGTCTATTTTTAAATATTATTTACTACTAATTTACTACTTTACAAAGTAGTTTAAAAAACGATTTATATTATTGCTATCTAATCGTTTTAATTAATTATTTAATCTTCTTGAATACTTTTAATTTCTTGAAATGCAAATCTATATTTTTGACCATTTTTATTTACTTCGTCTAAAAACATATCATAAGGTCTACACCATAATTTATTATCTCCATACAAAGCTCTATATGCTACCATTTTTTCGCCAGTTTCACTATGATAAATTATATCTTCTACAATATATAGATCGCCTTTATAGTGTTTATAAATACCATTAATTTTTACTTCTCTCACTTTTATTCCTCCAATTTAAAATAATTTTACCCTTACTTATTTACTCATTATATATATTATATCAAATAGAAAAGAAATTTAAAATATTGAAAATGAAATTTTATAAGAAGCATAATAATATTATGCAATTGCATATTAGCAATAATTATTTTAATACTACATGCTTCATGCTACATAATAAGGGTAATACTATCTTTATTATGGCGAAGACTTAAGTGTCTACGCCACTAGTCTCGTTCATAAAGTATATTTAGATACTATGGTATTCCGTAGTATTTTTTATTATTTTCAATTAATACATAAAAAATTTCTAAATTTTACTACCAATTTACTACTTTTGAAAGCAAAAATATAAGAAATTATAAAAATATATGTGCATATCTTTCAAAAATAAAAATGCCATAAACACTTATAAATAAAGGTTATAGCAATATTTAAGAACTTATAAAAAGATAGGCAAAAATTATATAGCTTTTTAAAGGAAATAACAAAATGCCATTGTAAATATAGAATGAAGGAGGAAAAAAATTATGAAATTCAAAAGAATTTCTTTAAAAGTCTTTATTCTTTTATTTGGCAGTTTGTTTTTTTTAAAAGAAATTTATGCTAGTACAAGAATGGATTTTTTTAAAAAAGAATATATTGGTAGGTATAGTTATGTTGATGCTAGTGGTCGATATGGAAATTTTGAACATTTTATGCGGGTTGGGGATGATGCCACTGTTTTTTGTATTGAACCAGGTGTTCCTTTAGCTAGTGTAAAATATAATGGCTTATATAATGCTTCTCATGCGGAAAAAGCTGAAAAAGTAAATTTAACAGAAGAAGTACTAAAAAGTGTTTCTTTTGTGGCTCATTTCGGATGGGGATATGATGGACATGATGATGAAGAATGGATTGTTGCTACACAAGCGCTTATTTGGCAAAAGTTAGGATTATCTTTTCAATTTACTAGTCGTAATAATCCTTCCGATCCTTGGAAATATGTTATTCCAATACCTCAAGAGATACAAGAAAAAATAGAAGAAATAGAAAGATTGGTTTCTAACTATTTAATACAACCATCTTTTCAAACAAACAATGCTAAAATTCCTATAGGAACTTCTTATGATTTTGTTGATTCAAAAAATATTTTAAATACTTTTGAGGTAGCGACTTGTCAAAATTGTTTTTTTGCAAAAAAAGATAATATTTTATCAATTCAACCTATTTCCAAGGAAAAAGGCTATGTTCTTCTTTCCAAGAGAGATGATGTTTGGCTCCATGATTATGTAGTATATTATACGGATTTAGGGCAAAATATAATTGCGCCTGGAAATACCCAACTTGTCAATATGCGTATTGATTTTGAAGTTATATCTGGGTCATTTCAGTTAAAAAAACATGATTTTGAAAATTTTGCTTGCAAACCACAAGAAGGCGCTTCTTTGGCGGGAAGTGTATATCATTTGTATAAAGAAGATGGAACTTTTGTGAATAAACTAGTGATTGATAATGATTGTAATGCTTCTGTTTCTAATTTGGAAATGGGTAGATATTATATTAAAGAAGAAATTTCAGGTAAGAACTATAATTTAGATTCAGCTAGTTATTTTTTTACTATTTCACCTAATTATTTAAATCAAAGTTTAACTGTTTATTCTAAAAAAACTTTAGGGCAAGTAAAATTGTTAAAATATGATAAAGATACAAATTCTTGTACTTCTAGTAGTTCTTATGCAACTTTAAAAGGCGCCGTTTATGGACTTTTTAAAAAAGATGGTACATTGCTTGAGAAATTAATTATTGGTGATAATTGCCAAGTTTTATCTAAAAATAGTTTAACTATAGGAGATTATTACTTACAAGAAATAACTCCATCTAAAGGATATCAATTGGATTTAAAAAAATATACTTTTACTATCAGAAGTGAGAATATTGCAAGACCTGTAGAAATTGAGATTTATAAAACAATTTATAAAAGTCATCTTATTTTGCACAAAGTATATTCTTTTTTACAAAATTTAGAAAATGAAGCAGGGGCAAAATTTGTAATTTCTTCTAAAAAAGAGAATAAGGTGATAAATACTCTTGTTACAAATGACAGAGGATATGCTGAAATTACACTTCCTTATGGAGAATACATTATTAAGCAAATTAGTGGGAAAGAAGGATACCATTATATAGAAGATATTATTTTTGTAGTAAATGAAGATACACGTTTTGAAACTGAAATTGAAATTATTAATAAACCTTTTTTAGGAAGGTTACTTTTTATCAAAACAGATGCAGCAACAGGAGCTTTTTTGCCTGAAGCTTTTATTGAAGTATATTATGAGGATGGGAGTCTGGTTTATCAGGGAAAAACAAATGAAAGTGGTAAATTAATTGTACCAAAACTTCCTTATGGCAATTATTTTTTAAAAGAGATTATTGCCCCAAAAGGATATGCATTAAGTGATAATATACTTTTCTTTTCCATTAAAGCGGAGGGTGAAGAAGTTTCTTTAACTCTTGAAAATGAGCAAGAAGTATATGTTCCTAGCACTGCTAGTTATAAAACTTTTCTTTGTAATTTTGTACCTCTTTTTTTACTAATCATTGGTTTGGGATTACGGAAATATGTCAAAAAAGTATAAGTTTTTAGGAACTCTCTTTTTTTTAATTGGTTTTATTTTTTATTTTTATCCTAAAATTTTTCTTTTTTTTAGGCAGAAACAAGTAGATGGCGTTTTGTTGATGCAAAAAGAAAAAATTCCAAAGTTTTCGAATAAAAAATATTTAGGAATTTTAGAAATACCAAAAATAAAAATAAAAAACTTTTTATATGATTTTGATAGTGAAGAAAATAATGTGGACAAGAATGTGTATCTTGTTAAAGGTTCTACCATGCCTAATGAAACATATAGTGCTTTTATTTTAGCAGGACATAGTGGTGATAGTAAGGTAGCTTATTTTCGAAATTTAGATAAATTAAATTACGGGGATATAGCTGTAATTTTTTATCAACAAATAAAGTATAGTTATCAACTTACTCAAGTTTATCAAGAAAAAAAGGATGGTTCTATTTTGATTCAACGTGAAAAAAAGAAGAGTCATTTGCTTTTAATTACTTGTGATAAAAAAAATAAACATATGCAAAATGTTTATGTGTTTGAATTAATTTCTTTTTCTAATGTTTAAGTAAAATTTCTGCAACATCATTCCAATTATTTACGCGAATGATGTTTTTTTCTTTTAATTTTTCATCAGAAATATTTTTATTATGATAAGCGGTCATTAAGAGTTTTACTTCTGAAATATTGTCTTCTAAATTACTTATTTTATCATCAATTTTAATTTCAGCTTGAATACACTTTTTATTGCTTGTAAAAATAAAATTATCAGGATTTACACTTGGCAAATGTTTTAATAACCATTTATGTTTATATGGAACTATATTTACACAATTTTCGATATATCTATAATCTGTATAAGCACTACATATGATTACTTCATAATATTTTGTTAATTCTTCAATTACCTCAATAGCATTTTCATTTATTTTTACATAATCATATACGTTTGTTTTAGTATAAAAAAATTTTAAATATTTAGGCAATTGACTTTCTGGTACTATATCATCTACCCAATAATTTGGAATATCTTCATAAGTAATATTTTTTTTCAAAAACTTATTAACTACGTCTATATAACCATCAATTGTTATTGTATCATCCATATCTATCATTATTCTTTTCAAACTAATCACCCTTTTTTATATCATACCATTATTTCTCTTAATTTAAATCTTTTTTTTTAGTTGTTAAAGTGAATTTTTTGTGGATAACTTTAAAAATATGAACAATGAAAAAATCTTGTTTACATTTTAAAATACTTTTGCTATAATCGGTTATAGAATATGGGAGTGATTAGTATGAAGGCATTATCGCCGGAAGTTAGTGCTTTACTAGATAAAATGTACAATTTAAGAGGAGATGACAGCATTGTTCTAGCTGAAATGAACAAGCAAAGAAATAAAGCTTTGGAAACAAAGACTAGAACAACAGAAGAAAAAAAAGAACTTCAACTAAAAATATCGGATTTAGAAAAATTATATGAAGAATTAAATGAACAAGGTGAAAAATTAGTAGACCTTTTATCAACCATAAATCGTGATGAATATGCGACTGTTTTAGACCGTCTTAATATTGATTTTGAACCTCAAAATTTAGTTGAAAAATTAAATAAAGCATTACCTCGTACTATTGATTCTGTGACACTTGATACTAAAAAAGCGGAAAAAAACTTAGTCAAAGTCGAAGAAGAAATGAATGCTGCTATAAATACCATTGAGGAGTTAAATATTCGTAGAGATTCTGCTCTTGCTAATCAAGAAAAGTTAAATGAATATTTTGAACTAGCTTTATCTGGTAAGATTAGTATCACAAGGGATTCTATTGTTTCTTTGTTAGAACAATTTTATTTTACTCCAGAAGAACAACGTGAAGGAGCCAAATTATTAATGTTTCCAGAAGATGCTTTATTTCAATATGATGAAAAATTAAAAGAGAAGGAAAGAAGCGGAAAAACATTTGGAGATGTGTTTGAAGAGGCTAAAAATGCTGTTAGTGATGTTTCACTTCCAGAAGAAGTTTCGGAAGATTTCGAACAACCATCAATCGATACTAGTGCATTAGAAATAAATCCTAAAGATAATTTAATCCGATTACTCGCTGATAATGGAATAGATTACTTGGATTTTACAGGACAAGAAATTGACTTTTTAATTGCAAATTTTAATGAAGAATTAATGGAAGATAATATCCGTTTTGTTAAAAATTCTAATGTTGGAACCGAAATTTTTGTAAATCATGCAGAATTATTAATTGATTCAGAATTAAAAGAAAAAGTAACTATGTTACTAGATTTGGGAAAAGAACCGATTGATATTTATTTGAATCCTAGTGTACTTGAAAAGTACTCAAAAGAAAAATTAACGAGTGTAATTAGTGCTTTATCAAGCAATGGTATGGACCCAAAAAATGTTCCATTAATGGCTTATTAATGGGGTGAAAAAATGAATATAGTAACAATTTTAAACAAATTAAAAGATGCAAAAATGGTAACTGAAACAGAAGAAAGTTTAAATTTGTTTTCTGAATGTTTTAATAAATTTGGAATCAGTCTATTGCTTTTGAAAGATGAGAATAAATTTAATCGTATTGTTGATATTTTAGATGAAAATAATATTCCTTTACAAAAAATGAATGGTATATATGCCTTGCGCATATTTGCTGTTGCTTTACCTGAATTAGAAAATATTATTACAGAATATTTTTCTATAAATGAGCTTGATTTTTTAAGATTTTATCCAGAAATAATTGCAGAACCTCAAAATGTACATTTTATTGCTGAAAGAATGAGAAAATTGCAAAATAAAGGGATTTCTTATAGAACGAATAATGAATATGATATTTCTCTGTTGTTTTCTAATGAAGAAATTTTGGAGAACAATACCAATGTAAATGCGTTTTTAAAAAGATATTTAAAAGATGTTTCTTTAGTTGATAAATTGGATGCATTAGAAGCAAATAATGATGAGGAAGATTTTAATATAGCTTTGGAACTTCAAAAGGTTGAAAATAAAATTTGTGAAGAATTTTTATTTCCAGTAGAAGATGGTTGGAAAATCGTTATAAATAATAAAGAAGTTAACTCTTTTCAAGAAGTTAAAAATACCATTAATACTATTACAAAACTTAATTTATCTATTACTTTTAATGATGCCCTTTTATTAGTCCTTTTTTATAGAACACATTTAACTACTTCTGAAATAGAGGATATTATTCTAAATGTTCTATTTAAGGAGGGAAAATAATGAAATTTTTACTTAAGTATGGTTTTACAGAAGAGGAATTAAATTCTTTTCGTGTTAACGTTCCACCTATTTTAATAGAACAAATTTTAAATTCTTATCAATTGGTTTCAAAGAATTTGGATAGTTTACTTTCTTTAGGAATTAATAATACAAAAAAAATTTTTATGAAATTTTATGATATGTTTTTAATGGATAATAGTAATTTTATGAGTATCTTTAACAAGTATGACCAAGCCGATTTAATTGAAAAATTAGATAAAAATATTGATATAGTAGAATTTTTATAGAAATTTAGAAGATGTAAAAGTCTTCTTTTTTTATCTCTTTCTATGATATAATTATTTTAATAGATTGGGTGGTTAAATGGATTATTTGGATAAATTAAATACACAACAAAAAGAAGCAGTACTTCATAAAGATGGTCCATGTTTAGTTATTGCAGGAGCAGGTTCAGGTAAAACTAAAGTGCTTACTACTCGAATTGCTCATTTAATTTGTGAAGGTATTCCTTCTTTTCGAATACTTGCTATTACATTTACGAATAAAGCAGCGAAAGAAATGCGTGAAAGACTTTCTCTTTTAACTTCAGATACTGATGCTTTTGTCGGAACTTTTCACTCTTTTGGTTTACGAATTGTTCGAGAAAATTATATGCACTTGGGTTTAGAACGAAATTTTACGATTTTGGATAGTGATGATGTTTTAAGTATTATTAAAAAAATAATGAAAGATTTAGGAATTAGTAAGGAGGAATGTGCCCCTTCTTATATCCGAAATCGTATTAGCTTTATTAAAAATGAAATGCTAAATGATGTTGAAATTGAACAATTTTTTAATAGTGATGCTGAGCAAATAGCTTATCGGGTTTATAAAGAATATTTGAAAGTTTTAAAGAAAAATAATTCCGTTGATTTCGATGATTTATTATCTTTGCCTGTTTCTTTATTTTCTAAAAATAAAGAAGTTCTTTTGCATTATCAAGAAAAGTTTCAATACATTTTAATTGATGAGTATCAAGATACTAATGAAGTACAATACAAGCTAACAAAACTTTTAGGAAGTGGACATCAAAATATTTTTGTTGTTGGAGACCCAGACCAATCGATTTATATGTTTCGAGGAGCTAACTATAAAAACATTTTAAATTTTGAACATGATTATCCTAATACAAAAGTAATTGCTTTAGAAGAGAATTACCGGAGTACAAAAATGATTCTGGATGCTGCCAATGCTGTTATTAAAAATAATAAAGACCGTAAAGATAAGAATTTACGAAGTAATAAGATGCTGGGCGCAAAAGTTCAATATGTTAGAAGTTATGATGAAAAACATGAAATTACTGTGTGTATAGAAGAAATAAAAAAATTATTAAATGAGGGATATAAGGCACATGATATTGCTATTTTTTATAGAACAAATGGGCAAGCTCGAATAGTAGAAGAAATGTTTATTAAAGCAAACTTGCCTTACAAAGTTGTAGGAAGTTATTATTTTTACCAACGAAAAGAAATTAAAGATTTAATTAGCTATTTGCGACTTATTTTGAATGTTCATGATGAAATAGCATTACGTAGAGTAATTAATGTACCAAAACGGAAAATTGGCCCTACTACTATTAAAAATCTTGAGATGGAGGCATCTATTAATGGGACGAGTTTGTTTGATTGTTTATCAAAGGGAAAAGAATTAGAATTTAAAAATTTAATTTTATACCTTGCAAAAGAAAGTGAATCCCTTTCTTTAACAGAATTAATTGATACAGTTTTAGAAAAAACAGGCATGAAAAAAGAATTAGAAGAAGAGCATACTCTTGAAAGTGATTTGCGTATGGAAAATTTAATGGAGTTTAAAAGTATAACTGCTTCTTTTGAAGAGCGAACTGGAAGTGTAAATTTAGGAGATTTTCTAGAAGAAATTAGTTTAATTGCAGATATGACAGAACATAAACCAGATGGCGATGCTGTGACTTTAATGACGATTCATAGTGCAAAAGGATTAGAATTTGATGTTGTATTTCTAATTGGTATGGAAGAAAATATTTTTCCACATGCTAATTCACTTTTGGAACGCGATGGAATTGAAGAAGAGCGAAGACTTATGTATGTTGGCATTACAAGGGCTCGCGATTTACTCTATCTTACTAATGCAAAAAGAAGAATGTTATACGGTAGAGAAAGTTTAAACGCACCTAGCCGTTTTATCGAAGAAATTAATGAAGACTTAATAGAAGTTACTAATAATAGTGTTAAAGAAGAAAAATTTTTTAATAAGAATAGTGTTTATAGTGATGAAGAAGTAGAATGGCAAAGTGGAGATGTGGTTTTGCATGATACGTATGGTCGTGGAGTGGTAGTTGGAGTGGATAAGTTATTATTAACAGTTGCTTTTAATAACAAAATTGGAATTAAGAAGTTAATGAAAAATCATAAGAGTTTGAAGAAAATGTAAGGAAGTTTTTTGAATGACAAATTTAAATACTTATAATACTTTACAAGAAGCTATTGTCTTTGCTTCATTAGAAAATAAAGTACTTAGCGTGCTTCGAGATGGAATAACTTGTGTCTGGTTAGAAAGAAAAAATTTAGGATACATATGGGCTGGAGATTATACATTGCCTTTTGACATATTTGCTCAATATCCAAATATTAAAAATTCAATTTTTTGTATTTCTTGCCTTTTTTCTTTTACAAATAAAAGTTTTTGAATCCAATTGTCTTCACATCAAAGAATAGGAGGTTATAAGGAGTCTTTTATAGAAGTGTGTCATACTTCTTCTAGTGGTCATTCTCTTCAAGATGCTCTTAAATTACTAAATTTTAAGTTACAAGGATTTCAAGTCGTTAGAGAAAAGAAGAATGTAGTGACGGATATGGAATCATATAAAAGAGGCAGAGAGATAAAGAAAATGAATTAATTTTTTAGAAAGAAAAGGTTTTTATGAATTTAACATTAGTTGTAATGGCCGCAGGTAAATCGAGTCGTTTTGGAAGTTCAAAGCAAACTACACCAGTAGATAAAGATGGGAATTTTATTATTGATTATTCTCTATATGATGCTATAAAGGCGGGATTTACTAAAGTGGTTTTTGTTATACAAAAGGTAAGTTTAACACTTTTTCAAGAAAGTATTGAAAAACGATTGAATAGTAAAATTGAAGTTTGTTATGCTTTTCAGAATCTAGAAGATATTCCTTTAGCGTTTGTTGTTTCTAAAAGAGAAAAACCTTGGGGAACTGTGCAAGCCCTGCTTTGTGCAAAGCCTTATGTTCATGAGCCTTTTGTGGTGATTAATGCCGATGATTTTTATGGAAGAAATGCTTTTTTAGAAGCAGCCAAGTTTTTAAAAAGTATAGATAAGCCATATACATATGCAAATATTAGCTATCGTTATGGGGTAACCAAAAGTCTTAATGATTCTGTTAAAAGAGGTGTGTTAAAATTAGAAGGAGATAGAGTTCAATCTATTCAGGAATGTCAAATAGAAATGATTCATGGGGAAAATATTGCGACCCCTCTTTTAGGGGGAGAATCTTTTGTTGTTTTGGATGAAGACCCAGTTTCTATGAACTTTTTTGCTTTTCAAGAAGACGTTTTTGGTTTATTAGAAGAATATTTTAAAAATTTCTTTTTGCAAGAAGAAAGTAAAATTTTAGAGAAAGAGGTTTTATTACCAGAATGTTTACAAAAGAATATTGAAAACAAAAAAATAATAATTTTAAATAAACCTGGAAATAGTTTGTGGTTAGGAATGACTTATAAGGAAGATTTACATACTGTGAAAACAAATCTTCAATTTTTAAAGGATACAGAGGGGCTTTATCAAAATCATTTATGGGAGGATGCTTGTGGAAAAAAGTGAGATAGAAAAAAGAATTCTTTATTTAAGAAAACTTATTCATGAGGCAAATTACGAATATTATGTTTTAGACAATCCAACCCTTACAGACCAAGAGTTTGATAAGTATTTACGAGAACTTGAAATTCTTGAAGAAGAAAACCCAGAGTTTGATAGTCCTTTGTCTCCTACAAAACGAGTAGGGGGGGAGGTTATCGATCGTTTTAAAAAGGTTCGACATAAAATTCCTATGCTTTCGTTGCCCGATGTATTTAGTTTAGATGAAATAGAAAGTTTTAATGACCGTATTATAAAAGATAATGTACAACCTACATATGTTTGTGAATATAAAATTGATGGTCTTTCGGTTTCTCTTCATTATGAAAAAGGAAATTTGATTTTTGCAGCTACTAGAGGAGATGGAGTTGTGGGAGAAGATATTACGCACAATGTAAGAACCATTAAGTCTGTTCCTCTTACTTTAAAAAAACCTGTAGATATTGAAGTACGTGGCGAAATTTTTATGTCTAAAAAAGTACTTATGGATATCAATGAAAAACGAAAAGAAAAAAATTTACCAATGCTACAAAATGTTCGGAATGCTGCAGCAGGTTCTATAAGACAATTGGATTCAAAAATTGCTGCAGAACGAAAATTAGATACTTGGATATATCATTTGCCTAATCCAGAAGATTATGGACTGGAAACTCATGCAGATGCTTTACAATTCATGAAAAGTTTGGGATTTAAAGTAAATGAAAAGGCAAATCGAGTTGTAACAGGTATAGTAGAGATTGAAGAATATATAAAGGAAGCTACAGAAAAAAGACGTGATTTACCTTATGAAATTGATGGTATTGTTATTAAAGTGAATCATTTGTCTTCGCAAAAAACTCTTGGTTTTACTTCCAAATATCCGAAATGGGCAGTGGCTTATAAATTTCCAGCTGAGGAAGTTTTAACAAGACTTACAGATATCGTTTTTACGGTTGGAAGAACGGGAAGAATTACCCCCAATGCGATTTTAGAGCCAGTGATTGTCATGGGTTCTACTGTAAAACGAGCAACTCTTCATAACGAAGATTATGTTCGTATGAAAGATTTAAAAGTGGGAGATATTATTTCGCTTCGAAAAGCAGGAGATGTTATCCCAGAAGTAGTGGAGCGAAAGTTAGAAAGAAGAGATGGTTCTGAAAAAGAATTTATCATGATAAAAAATTGTCCTATTTGTGGAAGTGTTTTAGAAAAGAAAAAGGACCAAGTAGACCATTATTGTATGAATAAAGCTTGTCTTGCTAGAAAAGTGGAAAGCTTAATTCACTATTGTAGTCGGAAAGCTATGAATATTGAGGGACTCGGGGATGAAATAGTTGAGGATTTCTTTAACTTAGGATTCATTAAAACGATTGTAGATATTTATTTTTTAAAGGAGCATAAAAAAGATTTAATAGAGTTAGAAGGATATGGTGCAAAGAGTGTTGATAATTTATTATTAGCTATCGAGGATAGTAAATTAAATAGTGTAGAAAGACTTTTATTTGGACTTGGAATAGAAGGAATTGGAGATAAAACAGCACTTTTGCTTGCTAAAATATTTAAAAATATAAATGGCTTTTTAAATGCAAGTTATGATGATTTTCAAAACATACGAGATATTGGACCTACACTTGCAGAAAATTTATATACATTTTTTCATACTATAGATAACATTCGCTTAATTGAAGAATTAAAAGATTTAGGGATTAATATGAACTATTTAGGGGAACCTGAAAAACATCATGATTTGATTAGTAATCGCCGTTTTGTTTTAACCGGAACTTTATCTTTTATAGATAGAGATGAATTAAGTGCTATAATCGAATCTTATGGAGGAATGACTAGTTCTTCTGTGAGTAAAAAAACAGATGTTGTTATTGTGGGAGAGAAGCCTGGAAGTAAATATGAAAAAGCCAAAGAGTTACATATTGAAATTTGGAATGAAGACAAAATAAGAAGCATTGTCGATATGTTATGACAATGCTTTTTGTGTGCAAAAAACTAGCCAAATGGTATATAATGTAGTATAATTATGAATACCTAATAGAAGAGGTGAAAAATGAAAAAAGTAAAAAAATTATGGATTGAGAATAGAATATTATTTGTTTTGTTCGTTATCATTATAATATGTGCTTGTATTATTTTAGGCGTAATTTTAAATTATTTTTTTGGAGCCACAAAATCAAATTATGGTGACCGATTAAATGGTATTTCTGAAGTGGAAGTAACGGATGAAGTTAAAAACAATTTTCTTTTTCCTTTTGCAAATGATGAACTTATAGAAAAGGCTGATTTGTATCCGAAAGGTAAAATTATTTATATTTCACTAACTTTTAAAGAAGGAATTAGTTTAGTAGAAGCACAAAGTAAAGCACTTGCATCTTTACAAGTTTTTGAACAAAAATATTTAGATTTTTATGATTTTCATTATACTTTAAAACAAAATGACACTGAAACAAGTGAAGGATTTTTATTGATGGGTTCTAAGAATGTAAATGGAAGTGGACTTGTTTGGAATAACAATACAGAGGTTTCTAAAGAAGAGTGAGTAGTGATATTGGATGAAGAAACAAAAAAAATGGATTATAATTAGTAGTTTATTTGCAATTGCTTTAATAATTGCTTTGGCTATTTTTTTCGTAAAATATTTTACTAACCCTAATCGGCTTACTGCTGCAGAAAAACGATTTTTGGCTGATAATTCTGCTAATGTGCAGAATATAGGGGTATTAAACAATGCGAGTGTATTTGGAAATAATGGAGAGGGCGTTTTTTATGATTTTTTGCATGATTTTTCTACGAAATACAATTTACAAACCAATCCTATGACCTTTAATTTAGGAGAAACAGGAAGCGAAATTTCTCTTACTCTTGGAAATACTGTTCTTGAAGATGAATTTGTTTTTTTTGAAGGACATTATGTTTTGGTTAGCAAAAAAGTGGAATATATTTCTGATGCTTCTAAATTAACTAATCAAAAAATTGGTATACAAAGTGATAATTTATCTTATGTTTCAGGTTATTTAAATAATCAAAATTTAAAATTGAATACTTATGCTTCTAAGGAAGAATTACTTATGGCTTTTAAAGAACAAACAGATATCGAGTATATGATTGTACCTTTGTATTTGTATATGGAAGATATTTTAGCGAATGATTATTTTATATCTTGTCATTTTCGAGATATTCCTTATTTTTATAAAATTAATATGCCTTCTAAAAGCTTACTAGGTTCAATTCTTAAAAAATATTTTGCGAGTTGGAGTGAGGAAGAGTTATTTGCTTCTTATAAAGACCATTTATTTCAATTGTTTGTTAAAGCTTTACATATTTCTTTAACTGAAATTGATGCTATGAGAAGTGTATCTTACAATTATGGCTTTGTTGACGTTAGTCCTTATGAAATTTTAACTGGAGGTAATTATGGTGGAATCATTGCTCAGTATTTAAAGGAATTTATGGAATTTAGTGATACTGAAATAAAATTTACGAAATATAAAAACATAAATAAATTTAAAAATGCACTTCAAAATGGAAAAATAGATATGTATTTTGGTTATTATGAAAAATCATCAGATTTTTCTTCTGTACATTCAGGTTTAGGATTAAAATATAATATAATTGCATCAAAAAAAGATAGTTTAGTAGTTCATTCCCTTTTATCTTTAAATAATAAAACGGTTTATGTAGAAGAAAATTCGTTTTTGTATCAATATCTAAAGAATTATTCTAAAGCAATATTAAAAACCTATAAGACAGAAAAAGAACTTCGAAAAGCTATTAATAATGAAGAAATAGTGGTTGTAGATAGTTATGTTTATTCTTCTAATAGAAACGGTGTATTTAATGGGTATAATTCACGTTTTACGGAGACTTTGTCTACCGATTATCCTTTTTTATTAAAGGCGAATGATGCTTTTGTAAAATTATTTACCAAGTATGTAAATATAAAAGATGCGGATGAGACTACATATAAAGGTTTGTATAATTATGATTTGACTTTTAAAACTGGTACCATTACTGGTAAAATTGCTAAATATTTTATGTATATTTTGATTATTCTTGTTTTTGTATTTATGTATGTTTATCGTTTGACAAAAAAAGTAAAATTGTCTAAAAAAATCAAAAAAGAGGATAAGTTAAAATATATTGACCAATTGACTTCTTTAAAAAATAGAAATTATTTGAATGAAAATTTAAATAATTGGAGTCAAAATACAATTTATCCACAAACCATCGTTGTTATTGATTTAAATAATTTACAATATATAAATGATACCATGGGATATGAAAAAGGCGATGAACAAATTAAAGCAGCGGCGAATATATTGGTAAAAAATCAACTTGATAATAGTGATATTATTCGTACTGATGGTAATGAATTTGTAATTTATTTAATAGGATATCAAACAAAACAAATAACAAGTTATATTCATAAGCTAAATAAGGAATTTAAAAGACTTCCTTATGAACAAGGAGCAGCTATTGGATATAGTATGATTGAAGATTCTATTAAAACAGTGGAAGATGCTATAAATGAAGCAGTGGAGGATGTAAAAAAACAAAAGGAAAATAAAAAAGAGGGAATATAATGGCCAAACGATTTCAAGAATTTTTAAAGAAGGTATTTCATGTTATCTCCAGACCAGAAATGTCTGTATTGCCTGGTCAACTTGCCTTCTTTTTTGTTTTATCTGTAGTTCCAATTGTTACCCTGATTACATATGGAGCTTCTTTTTTACATTTATCGATGGATTTTATTAATCATTTTATTGGAAAAGCTTTTGGTAGCGAAGTAGCTAATTTAATTGTGCCAATGGTTTCTGTTTCTAATGTTGATTTTCGTTTTTTTATTACTTTACTTGTTGGATTTTATATTGCAAGTAATGGAGCTGCATCTATTATTGTTTCTTCGAATGCTATTTATGGAATACCAGATAAAGACTTTCTTGAAAGAAGAATCAAAGCTATCGTAATAACTATTTTAATTGTTATTTTATTTTTAATTATTTTAATTGTTTTGGTTTTTGGAAAATATATTATACAAATGATACAATTTGTAAATATGGATGCTCATATCACAAAGACCGTTGTTTTTACATTCAATTTACTTAAAGGTCCTATTACATGGTTTATAATTTTTTGTTTTATCAAAATCATTTATACAATGGCACCTGATAGAAAACTAGAAAGTGCTAATGTGAATTTTGGTGCCATTTTTACTACAGTTATGTGGATACTAGTTACAGCTATTTACTCTTATTATATTAATAACTTTGCAAATTATGCTGTTTTTTATGGAGGACTTGCTAATATTGTAATGTTAATGTTATGGGTATATTTTTTAGCCTATGTGTTTGTTATTGGGATGGCTTTAAATTATAAAGAAGAAGAAATTAAACTGGAAAAAACAGGTGTCATGAAAGTTTTAAAATAAACTATATTATATACTGTGTACAACAAGTATTATTTATGTGCACGGATAAAATTTCAATATTATTTTAATATTTTATGTATTAACGATATTGAAAAATAATACTTAAAAAGGAACGGTTTTTATGTTCCTTTTTTGATTGTATAAATATTTTGATTTAGAAAGTAATAATATAAATGGGTCTTTCCCCCTTTAGTTGAGAATTCTTTTTTATAGAACAAGTTTATCATAAAATAAACTTTAATCGAACTCAGAAATTAAATAAAAGAAAATAAAGTGTATATCCATGTATTTTTCTTGCCTAATTAAAAAAGTATGTTATAATTATCCTCATTAGGAGGGGATTTTATGCTTGTATATGGTAAAAATGTATTAAAAGATATTGCACCTAAAAAAATTCGAAGGGTTTATTTAAGTGAAAATTTTCATGATAAAGAGATAATGCAATATTTATCTACAAATCATATTCATTATTTTTTTCGACCAAAAAATCAACTTGATAGAATGGTAGAGCGAAACCATCAAGGAATTGTTATTGATATGGATTCTTTTGATTATGTTCCCTTTGAAAATGTTTTTGAAGATAATTTTGTTGTAGCTCTTGACCATTTAGAGGATGTTCATAATTTTGGTGCTATTATTAGAACTTGTGAAGCAGCAGGAGTAAAATCGATTTTAATTCCAAAAGATAGAAGTGTACGAGTGAATGATATTGTGATGAAAACCAGTGTTGGTGCTTTAGATAGAGTTAATATTATATTAGTGAATAATTTGTGTGAAGCTTTACGAAAATTACAAAAGGAAAATTATTTTGTATATTCTGCCTTTATGGATGGTGAAGATTATCAAAAATTAGATTTTGCTGAAAAAAAAGTTTTGGTAATTGGCAATGAAGGAAGAGGAGTTAGTAGTGTAATAGAGGGCATTACGGATATACGTATTGGTATACCTATGCGTGGGAAAGTAAATAGTTTAAACGCTAGTGTTGCAGCGGGAATTTTACTATTTCAAATGAATCGGTGAAGCGTATGAATTATGAAGAGTATTCGGATAGTGAACTTTATGCCTTAATTTGTGAATCAAATGAAGATGCTAAGGATATTTTATATGTTAAATATAAATATATTATTGATATAGTGATAAAAAAATATGCCTTTTCTGCGATGAAATATGGATTTGAATATAAAGATTTATATCAAGAGGCATTGGTGGGATTTACAGATGCTATTAATTCGTATAGGGAAGATAGAAAGGCAAGTATGGCTACGTTTATTACTTTATGTGTAGAAAGGAGATTACAAAACGCCATTAAAAAAGCAGGAAGAATTAAGAATAAAATTCTTTTGGAAAGCTTATCTTTGGACCATGTATATGAACAATATGATATTCCTTTAAAAGAAGTTATCAGTGATAATAGTAGTCATGACCCACTACTTAATATTACAAAAGATGAAGAGTTTGATGAGTTTCTTTCTTTTATTGAAAAAACTTTGTCTAGTAGTGAATATGAAGTTTATAAATTGTTAGTCTCTGGTCTTACTTATCAAGAAATTGCAAAAGTACTTGATAAGTCTCCTAAACAAATTGATAATGCCATTCAAAGAATTAAAAGTAAAATTCGAGATATTTTAAAATCAAGAGAAAGTAATTGATTTTTTGTGGTTTTTATGTTAAATTAAAATTGATTAAGCACGAAAGTGTTTTTTATTTGGAAAAAAGAGGAGTTTTTCATGAACAAAAAGAAAAAAATAATTAAGAAAAATAAGGAGAAAAAACAAAAAGAAGGCTTTTTTAAAGGAATAAAATTAGAACTTAAAAAAGTCTCATGGCCGGATAAGAAAGATGTTATTAAATATTCGATTGCCACTTTGGTATTTTGTATTGTAATTGTAGTATTTTTTCAACTTCTTAATTTTGGATTATCGGTTGTTAAAGGGGTGTTTAATTAATGGAAAAATTATGGTATGTTGTTACTACTTATGTAGGACACGAAAACAAAGTAAAAGAAAAATTGGAGGCTAGAACGGAATCTATGTCTATGCAAGATAATATTTTTCGTGTTATTATTCCAGAAACAACAGAAGTAGAAGTAAAAGATGGTGTAAAAAAAGAAAAGACAAAAAAAACATTTCCAGGATATGTTTTTGTTGAAATGGTGATGAGTGATGAAGCATGGTACGCTGTACGAAACACTCCTGGCGTAACTGGATTTATTGGTTCTTCTGGTAAGGGGGCTAAACCGACTCCTTTACTGCCCCAAGAAATTGACCGAATTTTAATCAATATGGGTATTTCACGTGTTGATATTGAATCAGAATTAAAAGTGGGAGATAAAGTAAATGTTATTGATGGTCCATTTAAAGGTATGATGGGTACTGTTGATACGATTGATATTGAAAATAATCGTTTAAATGTACTTATTGATTTATTTGGTCAAGAAACTCCCGTGGAAGTTGAATTGTTTCAAGTGAATAAAGCTTAAATTAAGTTTTATTTTTTTTTGCATTTTTTTCTTTTTGTGTTATGATAAGCAAATGATTTTTAAAAAAAATACAATTTTTAGGATAGAAACTATTGTTTTATTTAAAACAATAGTAGAGGGAAGGAAAAAAATAAATGCAAGAAGAATTATATAGAAAATTGTTAAATCAATTAAAATCTTGTGATAAAGATTATTATTTGAAAAATGATGCCACTGTTTTTCAAAAAATGAAAGAGGCTATTTGTTACGTTCTAAAATATAAATCTCTTCCTCAAAAGAATGTTTTCTTTTTATGTGAACCAGTGAGTGCTATAGAATGGATTGCTAAAGTTAAGAATTATCCAGAACCATTGTATGTTGCCTTTTCTGATTTTATCATGCAGTATAAAAGAAAAGTAAAGGGGCTTACTATTTGGCAGTTTAAATATGAATATTTTCGTAAGTATGTATTAGATTGTAAGAAAATACCACTTGCTTATGAAAAAAGTTTTTTTGATGGTAGTGATATGCGGAAATGGTATAATACACAACTGTATCGATTACAAGAGAAAACTAAACCTTTGAATGATTATCAAAAAGAATGTTTGTATGCACTTTTTGAAATTTTAAAGGATTTTGGTATAACTAATAAATTGATGCCAGTTCAGCCAAAAGAAAATTTATTAACCAATTTTGAAAAGTTAAGAGTTTTATATCTTTTTCTTTTAAAAAATAAAAAATTACCAGAACAAAGTGTCGACAAGTTTTTAGATGGTACAAGTATGATTACTTTTTATCATCAAGTTTGCAATCAAAAAGTACTGAATGAAAAAGAACAAACTTTCTTTAATCGTTTACTTTTTATGATAGAACGTTATAAAAAGGATAAAGTTGTTGGAAAAATATTGTATAGAAATCCAAGTAGAAAGGTTTTAACTACAGCTGTTTCTTCTCCTAAAGTTGTTACCAGTTTTATAAAAAATAAACCTTTTTCTAATTGTACAATTGATTTGTTTGAAAAACCTTCTATGGGAAGTTATCTTGCCTATTTTCGAAACAAAATGCATTTTAAAATGAAAGATATGGCAAATATATTACAAATGGATTTGTATCATTATATTAATATTGAAAATAATCATTATGTTTTTTCCTATTTTAGAAGAATGCAATTTAAAGTATTGTTAGATAGGTATGATGCAAAAGATGCTGTTTTATTAAACATGCAAAAATTGATTAATTTTTCTTTGCAAAATGAGAATAAGTTCGAATATGCATTAAGTCAATTAGTTGCTATGTTATCCCTAAATATTGGAAAAGAAAGAAAAGATGCTGTTTTATTTTCAAAAAAATATCGAACGATAAAAGATGTTTTACCTAATCGACATTTTTCTCTTTCTAAAAAGATTTTATTATATAAAGATTTAAAAACAATAGAATCATTATCTTTATTTGAAGATGAAAAGAAAATTATAAATTCTCTTTTAAAAATATTGGAAAAAGAAATATTGGGTGATAAAAGTAATGAAGAAATTTTAAATAAAGTTAATATTAGTTTAGGGTTATCTTGTATTTCTTGCTCTTCTGTCTATACTCTTTCTTTAGAAGAAACTCAACATTTAATCGAGATTTATGAAAATTATAGGCTAAGAAGTAATTTAACAAAGGAACAGATGCATTATTTAGATAAATGTTGTTATTTGTTATCTTGTGTTTTAAATCCTGGTCAAGACATTAGTTTTGAAATTACAAGATTTTTATCTTTATTTGATGTTTCTATCCAAAGAGTTTCTAAAATGCTAGGGTATGAACGAAGTCATTTAAGCCATGCTATTCAAAAAAATTCTTTTTCTTATAATTTATTAAATCGTTTAATTGAAGTTGTGAAAGACTTTTCCATGTCAGAAGAAGATCCCAATTTTTTACGTTTTCAAGATAGTTTAATTACATTTCAAAAATTAAAGCTGATAAAAAAGGATAATAAGTAACTTTCTATATAAGAAAGTAGTTGTAAAACTTCTTGTTTTATGCTATCATCTTAGGTGCAATCGCATATATTTATGTTAGATTGTATGTTTAGTGGGAGGGAAATGCGGATTTGCCCAAGACCACTTACACGATAAAATATTAATTAGGAGGTGTTTTTCGTGGCTAAAGAAGTCGTAAAGAAAATAAAATTACAAATTGAAGCTGGTAAAGCAACACCTGCTCCACCCGTTGGAACATGTTTAGGTCCTGCCGGAATCAATATTCAAGATTTTTGTTCTAAGTTTAATGAAGCAACTCGAGATAAAATGGGAGATGTTTTACCAGTTGAAATCTCAGTTTATGAAGATAGAACATTTGATTTCATCATAAAAACTGCACCTGCTGGATTCTTACTTAAGAAAGTTGCTAAGATTAATAAAGGAAGTAAAAAAGGTGCAAACGAAGTTGTTGCTACTATTACTCAAGAAGACCTTAGAAAAATTGCAGAAACTAAATTGCCTGATTTAAATGCATATGATGTAGAAGCAGCTATGCATATAATTGAGGGTACTGCAAGAAATATGGGAATTGCTATCCAAGGTATAAATGATGCAGAACTTGCAGAACAAGCAAAAGAGGCACTTGTCCATGAAGCGGAAATGGCTAAAAAAGATAAAGAATTAGCAGCAATGGAAGAAGAAGCGAAAGAACTGGCTAGTGGCAATGTTGAAGTTCCAGTAGCATCTGATGAAAACGAAGAAAATACAGAAGAATAAATATAATTATTTATAAATTAAAAAATAAATCCGCTAATAAACCACAGTTAGGAGGAAATTATGAAGAAGTTTGGAAAAAAATATGTGGAAGCTTCAAAAAATGTAGACAAAACACATGAGTATTCTGTTACAGAAGCAATTAAATTGATTAAAGAAACTTCAGTTACAAAATTTGATAGTACTGTTGATGTGGCTATTAAACTAAATGTTGACCCTAAAAAGGCCGACCAACAACTTAGAGGTTCGCTTGTTCTTCCAAATGGAACAGGAAAAACTAAAAAAATCTTAGTTATTGCTAAGGGTGCACAAGCAGAAGCAGCAAAAAAGGCTGGTGCTGATTATGTTGGTGATAAAGACATGATTGAAAAAATTCAAAAAGAGAATTGGTTTGATTATGATGTTATTATTGCAACACCAGACATGATGCCAGAACTTGGTAAAATTGGTAAGATTTTGGGTCCAAAAGGTTTAATGCCAAATCCAAAAACCAATACAGTAACTATGAATGTAGAAAGTGCTATAGAAGATGTTAAAAAGGGTATGGTTAGTTATAAAACAGATACTTTTGGAAATATTCATAGTGTAATTGGAAAAGTTTCATTTGATGAAGCAAAACTTCAAGAAAATTTAGAATATATTATTACAACTATATCTAAATTGAAACCTGCAAGTGTTAAAGGAAAATTTATTAATTCTATTACAATTTCTACTACAATGGGTCCTGGAATTAAATTAGATAAAAATTCTTTTGACATTTAAAGAAAATTTTAATATAATACGAACAGAAAAGCACAAATAACCAAAGACAGTAGGGAACAGTTGTTTTAATTATCCTACCGAGGGAAAATAGAATACTTATATTGTAAGCTCTTTTTCCCATGAAAAGAGCTTTTCTGTTATATTAAAGATAAGGAGGATTATATGGCAAGTCAAAAAGTTCTTAATGAGAAAAAGGCAGTTGTTGCAGAAATTACAGATAAAATAAAAAATAGTGAATCTGTTATTTTATTTCAATATCAAGGATTAACAGTTGCTGATTTAAGTGTATTAAGAAATAAACTGAGAGATGCTGATGCGGAAGTAAAAGTATATAAAAATACTTTGCTTAAAAGAGCAGTAGATGATTTAAATCTTAGTTTAGAAGGTTTTTTAGAAGGTCCAAATGCCATTTTATTTGGTAAAAACTTACTAGAACCAATTAAAGTTATTGCAGATTTTGCAAAAGAAAATGATAAGTTGAATATTCGGGTTGGTATTATTAGCGGTGATGTTGCAGATATTAATACGATACGTGAATATGCTAGTATCCCATCAAGAGAAGGATTGCTTACAATGCTTGCTGGTGGTATGATACAATATGTTAGAGATTTAGCAATAGGATTAAACCTGTATGCTGAACAAAAGGAAGAAAATTAAAAAAATAGGAGGAGAAAATTATGGCTAAATTAACAAAAGAAGATTTTATTAGTGCTTTAAAAGAAATGACAATTCTTGAAGTAAAAGAATTAGTTGATGCAATGAAAGAAGAATTTGGAGTAGACCCAAGTGCAGTTGCTGTTGCTGCACCAGCAGGTGGAGCTGTAGAAGATGCTGGTTCATCAACAAAAACAGTAGTACTTAAAAGTGCTGGTGGTAACAAAATAGCAGTTATTAAATTATTAAAAGAAATTACTGGACTTGGTCTTGTTGAAGCTAAAGCACTTGCTGATAATGGTGGTAATATTAAAGAAAATGTTGCTGGTGATGAAGCAAATCAAATTAAAGCACAACTTGAAGAAGCTGGAGCAGAAATTGAATTAGCTTAATTAAAAAAAGTAGACTTTCTACTTTTTTTTATGTTTTATAATACAGAATAACTAGTCGAAGTGCAAATTGCTTAAAGGTCATTTTTTTGTTTTGGAAGTATGAGGAATTTATGATTTTGTGGTATAACATACTCTACATAACTTAACAATTGTGAGATAGAAAATCACACAATGTAGTTTGTTTAAATAGATGTGTTTTTGATAAGAGAAAGTATA
Organism: uncultured Mycoplasmatota bacterium; assembly: GCA_947652325.1. Classification (GTDB taxonomy): domain Bacteria; phylum Bacillota_I; class Bacilli_A; order RF39; family UBA660; genus MGBC108787. The sequence continues at coordinate 725 of CANTCQ010000012.1, read as the reverse complement.
GAATTTCTTACTTATTCTAGCAACAATTATTAAAATTAAAAGGTTTTAAGTATTATTTAAATATAAATTTAGAGGTAAAGAAATTTTATGAGAAGAAGAATTCTGAACTAATAACTACTATAGAGTAGCTGTAAAGTAAATTCGTAACAGTAAAGATACAATACTTTATAGGTTTTAATTTCGTTGTTGAGATAGTAAGGATTTTTAATTAAAAGTAAGGCGTTAGATTATTTATATTTAATTCTTAATAGTTTCCAATGAGATTTTTGATTGGTTATTTTGTTCTAAATATTTTTTTATTATATATAGAATTTCGCTATTAATACTTCTTTCATCTTCTATAGCCATTCTTGTTAGCTGAGTATATGTTTCCTCATCAATTCTTAATGTTGTTGTTATCAACTTTTTCACCTCTTTTGATTTTTATATTATATCATTTCTTTATAGTGCCAAAATAGTGTCAAATTGATAGTATATTAATACTATTAAAACTTGTTTTTATAAAAACTTTTATAGTATTATAGTAGTATCAGTATAATATCAAAGCCATTTTGAATTAATTTTAAAAAATATAATTCGACATTTTATTTTAATTTATGATTTTATACTAAAGATTAGTTAAAAAGGATAGTGGAATATTATGAAATTACAAAAGTTTGAAAAAAGTAAAAATCAAAAAAGGAAAGTAATAAGTTCAATAATAGGAATTATTTTATTACTAGGAG
>CANTCQ010000011.1 GCA_947652325.1 uncultured Mycoplasmatota bacterium | reverse complement strand
AGGAAATGGTTTAAGTAGTTCAACAACATTCCAAGTGAACCATAGTTATCCAGCGATTTCTTATTCTTGTGAGATTGATTGTAATCCGCATCCAGGTATGTGTGGTGGATACTGGACTACTTGTGCAAATCCTACAGGACCATGTCACTATGATGGGCCAAAAGATACATGGGGATGTGATTCCTATGAATATTTACCATGTATGCAAGGCGGAAGTCCATGTACCATATGGGATAAATGTCCAAGTACATGTTATAAATGTAATGAAAGAGATGGAAGTACTTTAAATGAAAAAACACACCAATGTGAATTTTAATGAAAGGAAGACATATGAAAGATATTAAAATAATTAAAATACTTCTAGTACTTATTTTTATAACATGTTGCATTGATATAGGGATTGTTTTCTTTACTTATAAACAAAACGAAAAAATAAATAATCAAGAAAATTCTATAAAAGAGAATAGAAAAAAAATAATATGTAATAAAAGCAATATGAATGATAAAGAAAATGTAGAAGAAAAAGTAGAAATTGAAATATACAAAGAAAATATGATAATGGTTACGTTTGAAAATGTATATATTGTGAATAATAAAGAAGAACAAGAAAATATACAAAAAAAAACAAATGAATTATTAAATTATGGATATACTTGTAATGAAAAAAATATAGAATTTAAAATAGTATGTTCAAAAGAAATATTTTTAGACAATCAAGAAAATATTATACATAGTTTAAAAAAATCTAATTATATATGTAATAATTAAAAAAAGAGAGTGTAAAAAAATCTTGTAAAATCCATCTAACCATGGTAATTCAAATTTGCTAAAAATACAATGATTCCTTTTTCTAAGTTTGAATCATATCATAGTATAGAAAAAATAAGACAATTATTTTTGTTTAAAGACCATTATTTATAGATTTTAAAAATTAGACACCTATTCTTTGTTTTGCCAAAATTTTTTTATAAATATATTTAAATCGTTATTTTTCTTCATTTTTTTTTTGCTTTACGTTATAATAAGAATAGATAAAATGGAAGTGAAGTAAAATGTATGTAAATGGTCATGATGTATTCATTATTGTATTTGTAACATTTTTAAGTAGTTTAATTGTAACACCAATAGTTGAACGTATTGCCTATCACGTAAAAGCCTTAGATTATCCAAATGCAAGAAGAACAAATAAAGTGCCTATGCCAACTCTTGGAGGTCTTGCGATATTTTTTTCCTTTATGCTAGGTTATATGTTGTATGCTAGAAGTAGTGTGCAAATGTTATCCATTTTAATGGGAAGTTTTTTGTTGATTTTTATGGGCTTTATGGATGACATTAATCCTCTAAAAGCAAAATACCAACTATTTGTACAACTACTTGCGGCAGGAATTATTGTATTTTATGGAAATATAACACTCGATTTTATTACTTTTATTGGTTTTAACATTACATTTGCTGCTCCTTGGAATTATATCATTACAATAATTTTAATTGTAGCTATTATCAATACAATCAACTTATCAGATGGATTAGATGGTTTAAGTTCTGGAGTCAGTTCTATTTATTTTTTAACCATTGCGATTATTGCATATATTATGAATGCAATGGAAGGCCTAGATACAACACTTGCTCTTATCATGCTTGGGTCTACCCTTGGTTTTTTGGTTTACAATTTTCCACCCGCTAGAATATATGTTGGTGATACAGGAAGTAATTTTTTAGGATTTATTATTGCTGTAGTATCTCTTTTAGGTTACAAAACGGCTACTTTTACTTCTTTAATTATTCCGCTTATGATTTTAGCAACACCTATAATTGATGTCGCTTTTTCCATTATAAGAAGACTGTTAAAAGGTCAAAATCCTTTTAACACCCCTGATAAATCACATTTACACCATCAACTTCTTAATATGAAATTTTCCACTCGTTCTTCATTGTTAATTATTTATGCAATAGATATTTTATTTGCAGCAACCTCCATTTTTTATGTATTAGGAGATACCTATTACGCTATATTTATTTATGTTGGTTTAATGTTAGTATTTTTATTTATTGTGTTAAAAACAGATATCTTATTTAAGAGAAGTGAGAAAATTAAAAATGGAAAAAATAAAAAAAATATATAAAAAATACGAAGAATTTATAAATTACATTATTGTTGGTATGCTTACAACTGTGGTCAGTTTAATGACATACTTTATTTGTGTACATACTTTTTTTAATTCAGAAAATGTTTTTGAAATGCAAATTGCAAATATTATTTCATGGATATTAGCAGTTTTATTTGCTTACATTACAAATCGTATTTTTGTATTTAAAAGTAAATCAGAACATTATGGAAAAGAATTTTTAAGTTTTTGCAGTTCTAGAGTTTTAACTCTTTTAATGGATATGATAATTATGTTTACTTTTGTTACGCTTTTACATGGTAGTGATACAATAGGAAAGCTAATAAGTCAAGTGATTGTAATCATTGCCAATTATATTTTGAGTAAAATTTTTGTATTTCGAAAAAAAGACCTTTAATACATTTTTAATCAATTAAAAAAGAAACTAGTAATTTCTTTTTTTTGTGTTATTTTTTTTATGGCTTGTACATATCTTTTGTTAGGAGGACAAGCATACTATGAATGTAAAAGGATTAACAGAAGAAGAAGTACTAAAAAGTCGTAAAAATTATGGTGACAATGAACTTGTAAAGAAAAAAAAGAACAGTTTTTTAAGGCTTCTATTGGAATCATTAGGAGACCCTATTATTAAAATTCTTTTAATTGCCTTAGCTGTGAAAGTAGTGGTACTTTTTAAAAATTTTGATTGGTTTGAAACACTAGGTATTTTAATTGCAATTTTTTTAGCTTCTTTTATTTCTAGCGTTTCTGAATATGGAAGTGAGGCAGCATTTGAGCGACTTGGTGAGGAAGCTTCCAAAATAAAAGCAAAGGTCAAACGAAATGGCGAAATACAAGAAATAGAAATAAAAGAAGTTGTAAAAGGAGATATTGTTCTTTTAAATACTGGAGATAAAATTCCAGCCGATGGACATATTATTGAAGGAAGTATTTATGTAGATGAATCTTCTATCAATGGAGAAGCCAAAGAAACTGAAAAAATACCTCCTATAGGAAGTGCAATAGAAGATAAAAATAAAGTTTATCGAGGAACTATTGTATATAATGGGAATGCATATATGTTAGTAACAGAAGTTGGAAATAATACTATTTATGGTCGCCTTGCAAGCGAACTTCAAGAAAGTGAACCTGTAAGTCCTTTAAAAATTAGACTGAGAGGACTTGCAAGCGTAATTAGTAAGATTGGTTATATAGGGGCATTACTTGTAGTAATTTCTTATTTATTTTCTGTTATTTTTATTGCCAATCATTTTGAAAAAACTGCTATTTTAGAAACAGTGACAAATTTTCAAGTTATGTTTGATTATCTTTTGTACGCGCTTACACTAAGCGTTACGATTATTATAGTTGCTGTACCAGAAGGTCTTCCTATGATGATTACTTTAGTACTCTCAAGTAATATGAAAAGAATGTTAAAAGAGCATGTTTTGGTAAGAAGGTTAGTGGGTATCGAAACCGCCGGAAGCTTAAATGTTTTACTTACGGATAAAACTGGAACACTTACAAAGGGGAAATTAGAGGTAGTAGAATTTATAAGCGGAAATTTAAAATCATATAAAACGATAGAATCCATTCAAAAAGAAAAATTTTATAAACGTGTTTATGAATCATTTTATTATAATAATGAAAGTTTATTTAATAATCATTTAGAGGTGGTAGGAGGCAACACTACAGATAGAGCACTCTTAAAATTTATAAAAAAGCCAACGCAAACAAAATATAAAATAATAAATAAAGTACCTTTTGACAGCAAAAATAAATATGCTTGTGTGCAAATTGCCAATGAGGAAAACTTAACCTATATTAAAGGAGCAGCAGAAAAAATACTGGATAAGTGTACAAAATATTTAAATGAAGAAGAGGTAGAAAGAACTCTTTTACATAAAAAAGAAATAGAAAAACGAATAGAGGATTTAACAAAAAATGGGACTCGTGTTTTAGTCATGGCTTATTCAAAAAAGGGCATAGAAGAAATGCAAGATTTAATTTTTTTAGGATTAATAGCCATTCGCGATGAATTAAGAGAAGAAGCAAAAGAAGGAATTCATTTAATTAAAAGCGCTGGAATTCAAATGATTATGATAACGGGGGACCATCAAGATACAGCAACCAGTATTGCAAGGGAAGCGGGTTTATTAGAAGATAGTCGTGATATTGTTTTAACGAGTGATGAGTTAAATCGTTTGTCGGATAATGAAGTAAAAAAAATAGCTTCTCGATTACGCGTTGTAGCACGTGCACTTCCAAAAGATAAAAGTAGGTTGGTACGTATTTTAGAAGATATGGATTTAGTTGTGGGAATGACTGGAGATGGTGTAAATGATGCTCCAGCTTTAAAAAAAGCAAATGTTGGTTTTGCAATGGGAAGTGGAACAGAAGTATGTAAAGAAGCCAGTGACATAGTAATATTGGATGATAATATTTTATCGATTAGTAAAGCAATTTTATATGGAAGAACTATTTTTAAAAGTATAAGAAAATTTATTATTTATCAACTTACTTGTAATATGGGAGCTTTGCTTATCTCTATTTTAGGTCCGTTTATAGGTATTAATACACCAATTACTATCATTCAAATGCTTTGGATAAATATGATAATGGATACTTTTGCAGGACTAGCATTCTCTTTTGAGCCTGCCTTAAAAAGATATATGTTTGAGCCACCGAAATCAAAAAAAGAACCTATTATGAATGGTTATATGTATGGTCAAATTATATTTACTGGTAGCTATTCGGCGCTTTTGTGTATTTTGTTTTTAAAACTTCCTTTGTTTAAACATTTAATTCGAGTAGGAAACTCTTATGAGTATTTAATGACTGCTTATTTTGCCTTGTTTATTTTTATTGGCGTTTGTAATGCTTTTAATGCCAGAACCGAAAGACTTCATTTACTGGCTCATTTAAAACAAAATAAAGTTTTTCTTTTTACCATTTTTTTTATAATTATAGTACAAATATATTTAATTTACCATGGAGGAGATTTATTTAGAACTTATGGACTTACATGGAAAGAACTATTTTTAGTTATTGTTTTAGCCTTTAGTGTAATACCTGTAGATATGCTGCGCAAAATATACATAAAAAAGAAACAGTATGCTTGTAGTGTTTGATAGTCATAAGCCTTTTCTATTTTTCCTTTTATTCATACAATAAGCTAGGAGGAGAAAAGAAAATGTTATTTGAAAATAATGATTTTGATGTACTTAGTTTAGCTGGCTTTCATTTTCAAGAACCTACTAATTACTTTGAATATCCAAGAGAAGATAAGTTAGTAAGTACCAAAGAAGGATTTTTACGTGGAAATATGTGGAAAGAAGAATATGTACCATATAAAGGAATGATTTATATACCTTTAAAACCAAAAAACGAAAGAGAAGCTCTTTTGTATCAAATAATGGAATATGATTTTGCTGTAAATGATTTAAACTTATATTTAGATTTACATCCAGAAGATGAAGCTATTTATGAAAAATTGAAAGAATATGTCAGACTTTGCATAGAACTAAAAGATAGATATGCAAAAGAATATGGTCCACTTATTTTAGAACAAGTAAATAGTAAAAATTATGAATGGATGAAAAATCCATGGCCATGGGATAAGTCTGGAGGTAGTATGTATGTTTAAATATATGAAAACGTTAAATTATCCAGTAAATATTAAAAAAAGAGATTTAAAAATGGCGAAATATTTGCATACCCAATTTGGTGGGGCTAATTCAGAACTTGCAGCAGCACTTCGCTATTTTAGTCAAAAGTTTACGATGCCAGATGAAAAAGGAAAAAGTTTGTTAAATGATATTGCAACAGAAGAACTTGGGCATGTAGAAATGATTGCTACAATGATTAAACAACTTACAGAAGGAGCAAGTGTAGAAGAAATGAAATCTGCTGGTCTTGGAGATATGTATTCTGAACATGGAATGGGTGTATATCCATCAAATGCTAGTGGTGTTCCTTTTACAACAGGATACTTTGCTGTAACAGGAGACGTACTTGCAGATATTTCAGAAGATATGGCAGCAGAACAAAAAGCAAGAGCTGTTTATGAAAACTTAATAGAACTTGCAACCGATGAAGATGTTATAGGACCACTTCTGTTTTTAAGACAAAGAGAAATTATTCACTTTAATCGTTTTAAAGAACTTTATAAATATTATAAAAAGAAAGGCTACTAGGCCTTTTTTGTGTTATACTTTTGATTGAGGAAGTACGTGATAAAAATGGAAAATGCAAATGATTGGAGATATGAAAAATTTAAAGAATATTTAGAAAAATATAAGGATTCAGAACCAGAAATACCTTTTTTACTAAATGGTAAGAAGTATATTATAATAAATTACAAAGATAAGGTAAGTTTCCAGCGATTTGGAGATGCTGTTCAAGACCAAAGCGGAGAAGTTTTTTTCAAAACTTTGTATGAGTTGTATTACACAGAAACAATTGATGGGGTCTTATTAGAAAGAGATTGGGAAAAAATAGAAAGATTTTGTGATTACGAATTATTATAAAGGAGTGATAAGATGCTTAATATTGTATTATTTGAACCAGAAATTCCAGGAAATACGGGAAATATCATGCGTACTTGTGTTGCAACGGATACAAAACTTCATTTAATTAAACCACTTGGTTTTTCATTAGATGAAAAATATATTAAACGAAGTGGTGTGAATTATATAGAATTTTGTGATTATATGTTGTATGAAAATATGGAAGATTTCTTTTCGAAGAATGAAGGAACTTATTATTTTTTAACAAGGTATGGGCATAAGCCACATACAAGTTTTGATTATAGTAATAAGAGTGAAAATATCTATTTTTTCTTTGGAAAAGAAAGTACAGGAATTCCTCCAAAAATCTTAAAGCCTTATATGAATCATTGCATGCGTATGCCAATGACTGATAAAGTTCGTGCACTTAATTTATCTAATACAGTTGCCATTATGATTTATGAAGCTTTGAGACAACAAAACTATAAAGATTTGTTGCTTAATGAACCACATAAAAGTAAAAATTTCATAGAAGAATCTTAAATCATGTATTTTTTTTTTCTTTTTTCATATAGTTTACTATATAAATTAAGGAGGAAATATGGAAATATTAAAAGTATCATCAAAATCAAATCCAAGCAAGGTGGCGGGAGCGATTGCAAATATTTATCGTGAAAGTAAAAGCGTTGAAATACAAACTATTGGAGCTGGAAGTTTAAATCAAGCGATTAAAGCAATAGCAATTGCTAGAGGTTTCGTTGCTCCAAGTGGTGAAAACTTGGTATGCATTCCTGCTTTTAGTGATATTATTATTAATGGAGAGCAAAAAACAGCGATTAAATTAATTGTGGAAGCAAAATAAGCTTCTTTTTTCGTTTTATTGAGAAATAAGTGTATATAAAAATCGAATGCTAATTAACAAATAATTAAAGGAAGATAAAACTAAAAAGAAAAGGTAACAAATTTGAATCCCTTTTTCTGCATTATCAATAAAATAGTTTATCGATTTCCTAATATAGTCATTGCTATAATAAATCCTACATTTAATAGAGCTGCGAGAATAATAATCGCATCTACATATCCTGACTTTTGATGCAATGTTCTTTTATAATTTTCATCTTCTTGATTGTGAAAACTTTGTTGATAATTTTCTACTTCTAAAGATTCTAATCTTGTTAGATCCTCTGCTTCTTTTTCTTGTAGGGCATTAATTTTTTCTCTGTATTTTGCAAGGCTTGGTAATGCAGACTCAGGCAAAATACCTTTTTTTTCTAATTCAAAACAATATGTTAAATATCGTTTCATTTCATTCATTTGCACTTCTTCAATAACTTCAAGTTTACTTTTCTTAGCAAGCAAATTGAAATAGTTTTCTACCGAAATTAATTTATTTTCATGGTTAGTTTGTATATTCATATTCATTATATCTCCTTACTTTTTCTTCAAGTTCTAATTCTTTTAATTGCATAGCGTAGGTATGCACTTTAATTATTTTAAACAAATCGCTACCTTCTATTATATCCATATTATAAAAAATGTTTGGATTTCTTAAAATATCTTGCATGTAAATTTCGCTAATTCTTAATTGCTCATTTTTATATTTTAATATATATCCATCTGTTTCTAAATCATTTAACTTTGAATTTTTTTGTTTCCAAAATGCGATATAAGCAGCGTTTATTTGTGAGTTATCGTAGCTGCTCATAGGCTCATCCTCCTTAGTATATATGAGCATTATAGCATTTTTATTTTCATATTTCAATTGTTTATCGTTTTGATTTATTGTATAATTTTTTTAGTGATGATTATGAAAAAAAGTTTATCAAAGGATTTTATTATCGAACTTTCAAAGAACAAAAAAGAGCCAAAATGGATGCTCGATTTTCGACTAAAGTCTTATGAAAAATTTTTAGAACTTGAAAATCCTACATTTGGGCCAGTCATTGATTTTTCTTTTGATGAAATTTTGTATTACAAAAATGAGCATGAAAAATACAAAGACGATTGGGAGAAAGTAAATGAAAATGTTCGAAATACTTTTTGTAATCTAGGAGTCATTGCTGCCGAAAATAAATATTTAGATGGTGTTACAAATCAATATGAAAGTGAAGTTGTATATCATAAACAAATTACCAATAAGAATATTATTTTTTTAAGTACGGATGAAGCATTACAGCAATATCCTGAGTTATTTAAAAAGTATTTTAATCATTTGGTAAAATATGATGAGAATAAATATACAGCTTTAAATGGTGCAGTATGGAGTGGAGGAACATTTATCTATATTCCAAAAGGTACAGTTCTTGACCGACCTTTACAAAGTTATTTTCGGATTGATACCGAAAGTTTAGGACAGTTCGAAAGAACAATTATTATTGTAGATGAAGAAGCCTCTTTAGAATATATAGAAGGATGTACAGCCAGGAGTTATTCAAAAAATTCTTTACATGCTGGAGTTGTAGAAATATTTGTAAAGAAAAATGCTACTATGCGTTATTCTACGATTCAAAATTGGAGTACAGATATTTACAATTTGGTTACGAAAAGAGCAATTGTTGGAGAATCTGGAAAAATGGAATGGATTGATGGCAACATTGGCAGCAAAGTGACCATGAAATATCCTTCTTGTATTTTGGAAGGTGATTATGCTATAGGAAATTCCATTAGTATTGCCTATGCAAAAAAAGGACAATTTTTAGATGCTGGAGCTAAAATGATACATTTAGGTAAATATACGAAAAGCAATATTATAAGCAAATCGATTGCTGAGGCGGGTGGTATGGCGAATTACCGAGGAACAAGCAAAATTACCAAAAAAGCTATTGGAAGTATTGCAGAAGTAAAATGTGACACTATTTTAATGGATAAAGAATCAAAAAGCGATACTTATCCTAAAAATATAGTGGAAAATAATAGTTCGAAAATTTCGCATGAAGCAAGTGTTTCAAAAGTCGATGAAGAAAAATTATTTTATTTAATGAGTAAGGGCCTAAACGAGAATAGAGCAAAAGAATTGATTATTACAGGTTTTATTTCAGATTTTAAAAAAGAACTTCCAATGGAATATGCTGTTGAGTTAAATCGGTTGTTGAATGAAAATTAGAAAAAAGAAGGAAATTAATTATGACCAAAGAAAAAAAAGATTTTATAATAAAATTATTTATATTTTTATTACCATTTATAGATTTTTTAACTTCAATTTGCACTTGGAATTCCGTTCATTTTAGTATAGGTCTATTTTTAAAAGGAATATTTTTTGTATATGCAAGTTTTTACGTGCTAGCATCCAGCAAAAGAAAAAAAATATTTGTATTTTTAGCAATTTATCTTCTAATATATTTCATATATTTGCATACATATCATTTCTCTTATATAAAAGAAATCACCAATTTGATAAAAATTTTTTACTTACCCACAATAATTCTATTTTTTCATTTGTATGAAAATAAAAACATTACCAAAAAAACATTATTAACATTGTGCTTTTCTTATCTTGTATTATATACAATTCCTTTTTTTTTCGGACTAGGACATAATATTAGTGAAATTTATCCCAATAAAGAACTTTATTTATCTTATTTTTATATTGGCAATGAATTATCGAATGTTTTTATAATCTTACTTCCTATTACTATTCTTTATCTTTTTAAGAGCAATAGTTATCTTTTAAAAGGAATATTTTTTTTACTTGTTATCATAATGTTTTTTCTTATGAGCACTAAAACGTTTTATGCAAGTTTTTTGATTATTCTTTTTTATTTTTTATTAACAAATAAAAAGAAAGTATTAAAATGGATAAAAAGTAATCAAATTAAAACATTAGTAACTCTACTTTCTACATTTTTGTTCTTAATAATATACATTCCCAAAATGGATTTAACGCAAAATATCAAAACTCAATTAACACATTATGAAATAAATACATTTTCTGATATTATAAGTTTTGAAAATATAGACCATGTTATTTACAGTAATCGTCTTACTTTCTTAAAAAACAACCACAAGGTCTACAAAGAAAGTCCTCTTATAGAAAAAATGATGGGGATGGGTCGAGCAAAAATAAATCGTTTAAAAGATGTAGAAATTGATATATTTGATATTTTCTTTAGTATTGGAGTCATTGGAACTTGCGTTTATTTGGTTTTCTTCCTATATGTTTTACGAATAAGCAAAATAGAAGGAGTTTACAAATTTACATTTTATTTACTTTTACTAATTTCTTGCTTTACAGGACATGTGTTAATAAGTCCTTTTACTTCAACCATTTTAGCTCTTTTATTTCTAGCCTCTAAAAATGCTAAAGAAAAAATAACTAAAGATATACTTTTGGTAACTAACATGTACCCCAGTAAAAAATATCCACATTATGGAATTTTTGTCAAAAATAGCTACGAAATTTTGATTCAAAATGATTTTAATGTAGATTTAGTCGTTATGTATAAAACACATGGAAAAATAAAAAAAATTATAGCTTATGTAAAAATGTGTGGAACTTCTTTATTAAAAGCAATTTTTAACAACTATGATTTTATTTACGTTCATTTTGTTTCACATACACCAGCCGGAATTATTATGCCTTATATATGTTCTAAAAATACAAAACTTGTTTTAAACGTGCATGGAAACGATTTGGTGCCAGATACAAATTTGGATAAGAATTATATGTGGCTGAGTAAACTGTTTTTAAAATTTGCAGATGTAGTTATTTCACCATCTAATTATTTTGCAGAAATTTTAAAACAAGAATACCAAATTTCAGAAAAAAAAATAGTGATTTACCCATCAGGGGGAGTCGATGTGGATAAGTTTAAAAAAATAGACAGAAAAGTAGCTCTTCTGAAATTAGGATTAGACCCATCTAAAAAATATTTTGGGTATGTGGCACGACTTGAAAAAGATAAAGGATATGATACTTTACTACTGGCGATAAATGCATTAAAACAAAAGCAAAAAATAAAAGAAATTCGTTTTCTAATTGTTGGTAGTGGTAGTGAAGAAAACCAATTTAATGAAATAGTAAAAAAGTATAATCTAGAAAATTTTATTGAAAGAAAACCATTAGTAAGCCAAGAAGAACTTGTCTATGTTTATAATAGTATAGAAGCTTTAATTTATCCAACTAGAAGAAAAAGTGAATCTTTAGGTCTTACAGGCTTAGAAGCAATGGCTTGTGAGACTTTGGTAATTGGCAGTAATAAATATGGTCCAAGTGATTATTTAAACTATAAAAATGGACTGTGTTTTAATCCAGAAAATGATAAAGAACTAGTTGAAAAAATAGAAGAATTTTTAAAATTAGATAAAAAAACAAAACAACAATTAGCTAAGAATGCATATAAAACATGTTTGGAATATAGTAATGAACATACAAAAAGTATTTTGGTAAATGTTTTTAAAAAATAGTGCCTTTTTTCTTTCTGATTGTATAATACTAGCACAAAAGGAAATTTTGATGATGAAACAAATAGAAAGTATTAATAGAAAACTTTTAATATTATATAATAAATTATCATTAAATTACAAAAATGCAAAATTTTATGAGGATTGTATATTTATAGAAAATGCAAGTCACATAGGTATAGCATTTGATGGAGAACAAAACATTATGGGAATTGGCAAAATTTCTGTAATAAATAATGAAAATTATAATAAATTATGGATTTTTGAAGAAAGAAGAAAATATCAAGAATTAATAGGTTTACCGTATCCATTTTATTTATACACAATAAAAGATATAGTAGATATGGCAAGTAACATCCATATAGAAGAAAAGGATGGAAATAAAAATTGTACATAAAAGATATTTATTATTGTGATAAGGACCAAGTGGATGACCATTTAAATTTTATAGCTTATATAAAGTTTTTAGGAGAAATTGTAAATACATATCATAAAAAATGTTATCAAATGCTAAGTTTAAGTTTCGATATGCCTGATGTATATATACCTATCTAAAATTATAGAAAAAATAAACGAAAGTATAGAGCATAAAAAGGAACTAGAACTGGGAATTTGATAATGATTTCTTCTATTACAGTATATTAACAAATATTATACACTTATTAACAAATATAGAGAATGAAACTTTAACGATATTAGCTATTAAATTTTTAGTAAGATTTCAAGGAAAGGAATTAGACCATAAAGAAGAAACTTTAAGGTTAGAAAAAAATTTTGTAAAATATGAAAAATAAAAAAACCTATAAGATAAAATATTAGGTTTTTTAATTGTCATTTTATAATTTCTTATATTTCAAAAGTAGTAAAATTTCATAAATTCTTTTATGTTCTCAATTTTAAGTTTGAATTAAAAAATACTATGACATTGTATCGTATTCTCCTTATTATGTAGCAAGTATGTTTTTTAAATATATCGTAATTTTAATAATATTTATAATAAGATATCACATAATACTAATTTACTAGTCTTTAATAAAAATAGAACTTTATTCTAAATTACATATTTTTGAATGATGGAGATAATTTTAATTCAAAAAATTCTTTACAAGCTTCTGTGTCTTTTTGCATACATGTAACCTCTAATGCTTTATATAAAGTTTCATCAAGTGATGGAAAAATTTCGGCAAGATTATCGTAGTAGTAATATATTTCTGTGATACCTTTACCATTATTTTTAACTGCATTAACAGTTTGCTCTTTTATTTTAGTAAACTCTCCATTTACATCATATAAGATTAATGAATTCATTAGATGATTACTTCTTCTGCATTCAGAAGGATTTAAATCTAACGTTGTATATTTTCGTGCATCATCAATATCTAAAAATATTGTACATCCAAATTCTCGAATAAAATCATGCTTTATATGTGATAAATTATATTCTTTAAGTTTTTTATCTAAATCATCATTTTCACTACCATCTTTTACTAATGTAACTTCTAAAACATTACCAGCAATATTTCCCAGTCCTATATATGGAGCAAAATAAACACATTTAACACTTTTATCTTTTCTAAATTCAAATGTTAATCTAGCTAATTCACTGCATAATTTATTTCTTTGTTCTTCAGTTATATTTATACTTTTCATTTTTCCCTCCCAAAATGTGATAATACTTTCATTATACAATCTCAAAAGCATTTTTATCTCTTTGTTTATTATTATATTATATTTTTTCCCATTCTTAAACAATTATATAATCAAAAATAAAGGCATATTGATTATATTTAATATTTTTAATTTAAAATACTAGAGAATTAACTTTTATAGATTTCGTAATTTTCCTTTATCTATCAATATTAAAACAGTCCATTTTCTAAAACTTGTCTTATTTTTTCATCTGCAAATGATACTTTTTTAGATATAAATTTGAAATGAAAAAATATTTTGATAAAATATTTTATCAAGGAAAACACTTATATAATTTTTATTTTATTTATGTAAAATTATGGTAAAATAATAAAGAGGTAAGTTATGAAAAATGGAATAGTCATCTTAAACTATAATGACAGTGAAAATACATCACTTATTTTAGAAGATATTAAAAATTATAAAAATTTAGACACCATTGTGATTGTAGATAACAAAAGTACAGATGATTCAGTTAAAAAGTTAAAAAAATGGGAAAAAAATAATAAAATAAAACTTGTAGTTGCCAAAGAAAATAGAGGATATGCAGCAGGCAATAATGTGGGCATTAAATATCTATTAGAAAACACAAGTGTAGAGAATATAATTATTTCCAATCCAGATATTATTGTTTTAGAAAAAGATATTGAAAGTCTCCTTAAAAATTTAGAAAAAGAAAAGGTGAGTGTAATTGCTCCATGTATCAAAGAGCCACTTGGAATATCGAGAGGATGGAAACTACCGACCTTTACATCAGAAGTTATTTCCAACATTCCATTTGTAAGAAGGTTTGAACAAAATATACTAAGTTATAAAGAAGAAGATTATAAAAAAGAATTAACAGAAGTTGAGGTGGTAAAAGGTTGTTTTTTTATTATAAAAAGAAAGGTAATAGAAAAAATTGGCCTTTTTGATGAAAATACATTTTTATATTACGAAGAAGTGATTCTGGCAAAAAAATTAAAAGAAAAAGGATATCGTACTTTTGTGGATAACCATGTAGAAATTGTCCATGCCTTATCAAAGAGTATTGACAAAAGTGCCAAAAGAATTCAAAAATTTAAATATTTAAAGCAAAGCCAATTCTATTATGAAAAGTATATCAATCATTTAAACCTATTCAAGTTAAGTATATTAAAAATTTTCGCTAGCCTTTATTTGCTAGGATTAGAAATTGAAAAATTCATCAGGAGGTGAGCTACATGCAAAACATTATCATTATCGGAGCACGCGGATACCAAGCAAAATATGGTGGGTGGGAAACCTTTGTCACGAATTTAATTAAAAATTACCAAGAGAAAAACGTGAAATTTCATGTCCCGGAATTAACAAATGAAAAAGAAAAGAACAAGACAGTGATAGAGAAAGAGAAAGTCTCTTGCTTACAAGTATATTCTCCCAGTGTTGGTTTTGTGACTATGTTTATCTATGCTATAAAAGCTCTTAAATATATAAAAAAATATATAAAAGAAAACAATCTAGAAAATGTAGTCATTTATGTCCTAGGATGTCGAATGGGGCCCTTTTATCCTTTTTTAGTCCATCCATTAAAAAAGCAAGGCATCAAAATCTATTTAAATCCAGATGGGCTCGAATGGAAGCGTGAAAAATGGGCATGGTGGATAAAAATCTGTTTTAAAATTAGTGAATATTGTATGGTAAAACACAGTGACTTTATTGTGTGTGACTCTAAAGCCATTAAAGAGTATATCAATAGTCAATATAAAAAAATGCATAAAAAAACGACCTTTATTCCTTATGGCGCATACTTAGAAGAAAAAGGGACCAAAAATGAAATAGTGAAAAATCTATTTAAAAAATATAAACTAAAAGAAGAAAATTATTATTTAATTGTAGGTAGGTTTGTTCCAGAAAATAATTATGAATTAATGATTAGAGAATTCATGAATTCTAATACAAAAAAAGACTTAGTAATTATTGCCAATGTAGAAGAAAATAAATTCTATAAAAGCTTGCTAGAAAAAACAAAATTTGATACCGACAAAAGAATTAAATTTATTGGAACCGTATACGACAGAAGTGCTCTTTTGTATTTTAGAGAAAATGCGTTTGCATATTTTCACGGACACAGTGCGGGAGGAACAAATCCAAGCCTTTTAGAAGCATTATCTAAAACAAAAGTAAATATTTTATTTCATGCAATTTACAATGTTGAAGTGGGTGCATTTTCAAGCCTTTATTTTAGCAAAAAAGAAGGAGACTTAAAAAAACAAATCGAAAAAGTCGAGAAAATGGAGGAACCAACAAGAAAAAAATATGAAAAACTAGCGAAGGAACGTATAAAGAATGCATATACTTGGAAACTAGTAGTAGAAGAATATAAGAAAATTTGGTAAAGCAAAAAGAAAAATGGTATTCTTATGTAGAAAGAGGATTAAAAAATGGAGAAAAAGAAAGATATAAATAATTTTTTCTTAGGAGCTGCTAAGCACAATTGTTTAGGAATCGAAGAACAAACAAATAAATATGAGCCAGAAGATTACAATTTTAATATTGAAAATAAAAACGATAGTCATGCTCTTTTAGCCCAAAGAGTTTTAGAAAATTCCAATGTGTTAGATATAGGATGTGCCTCTGGAATCATCGGTAGACTACTAAAAGAAAATAAAAATTGTACAATGGATGGAATAGAGGTAGACCCAGTCTCTTTTGAACTGGCGAAAAAATCACAGATTTATAAAAATATGTATCACTTTTCAATTACAGATAGCAAATCCAAAGAATACCAAGAATTTTTTAAAAAAACAAAAAAATATGATTATATTATACTGGGAGATATTTTAGAGCATTTAGTAAATCCTTGGGAGGTTTTATATCATTTCTCTAAAAAATTAAATAAAGAAGGAAAAATTTTAATAAGTATACCTAATGTTAATCATATTGATATTATTAAAAATATGATGAACAATCAATTTAATTACAATAACGTAGGGATTTTAGATAGTACTCATTTGCGTTTTTTTACTTCTCTATCTTTCTTCCAAATGATGGAAAATTACAATTCTTTATATGATAGACCATTAAATGTTTATTATTTCGGGAAAACAACATTTAAACCAAATTATATAAACGATTTGCCTACATTAAAAGAAGAAAGCTTTGAAACAATCCAAAATTTATTTGAGTTATCCCTAGCAGAATCAAAAGAAAAAGTAAAATATAAAAACCGTCCAAAAGAGAAAAAAAATTTTGAAGCAATGGTAGAAAAATACAGAAATCTTCAATTAGAAAATGAAAAACAACAAGAAAAAATCCAAAATTTAGAAACGGAATTAAGTGCTATTTATAATAGTAAAAGATATAAATTTATCTCTAAAATAATGGATATGAAAAATAGGATAAAAAGATAGTAGGTGTATTATGAATCAAGCAAGAAATGCTATCGAAATTAATAAAGTAACCAAAAACTTTAAATTGTTTTATGATAAGCCAACAACTTTAAAAGAAAGATTGGTTTTTTGGAATAAGAAAAAAGCAGATGAAAGAGTTATTTTAGAAGATGTATCGGTAGATATAAAAAAAGGAGAAACAGTAGCTTTAATTGGTGTTAATGGAAGTGGAAAGTCCACCCTTCTTAAAATGATGACAAAAATTATTTATCCTACCAAAGGAACAATCAAAACCGTTGGAAAAATTACATCTTTACTAGAATTAGGAGCGGGATTTCATCCGGATTTTACGGGTAGAGAAAATATTTATTTTAATGCTTCTATTTTTGGACTTAGTGAAAAAGAAATAAATGAGAGATTAGAAGATATCATTGCTTTTTCTGAATTAGGACCGTTAATCGATAGTCCTGTGCGTACGTATTCAAGTGGGCAATATATGCGACTTGCTTTTTCTATAGCCATTAACGTAGATGCCGAAATACTTTTAATTGATGAAATATTAGCAGTTGGAGACCAACACTTTCAAGACAAATGTTTTGATAAATTAAAAGAGTTGAAGGAAAGCGAAAAAACAATTGTAATTGTAAGCCATAGTTTAGATGCTATTCGTAATTTATGTACACGAGCGATTTGGATTTATGAAGGGAAAATAAAAATGGATGGCGAAACAAACCAAGTGATTGATGAATATATAAAGGTGTGTGGTTAACATGAAAGAATGGATTCAAAATCTTTATAATTATCGTTTACTTTTAAAAAGTAATGTAAAAAAGGAAATAAGAGGAAAATACAAAGCCTCCTTTCTAGGTATTCTTTGGTCCTTTATTAATCCGTTATTAACGGCCCTTATTTATGCTCTTGTTTTTCCTTTTATATTAAAAAATACGGAAGCACATTATGTAACCTTTATTATCATTGGAATTTTACCATGGACCTATTTTACGACGACAATTATGCAAGGAACGACTGTTATTTTATACAATGCAGGTATAATTAAAAAAGTATATTTTCCAAGAGAAATATTACCTATTGCTGTAAATACAAGTGGACTTATCAATTTTTTAATTTCCTGTTTGATAATCTTTGCCTTTTTACTTTTTACAGGTATAGGCTTTAGTCATTATATTTTCTTTTTGCCTTTTGTCATTTTAGTACAATATATTTTTCAACTGGGCATCATCTTAATTACGAGTGCTGTAGAAATTTATATTCGGGATGCGGAGTACATTATAAATTTTTTCGTTAATATGCTATTTTATGCTACTCCTATTATTTATTCTGTTAAAATGTTTGAAGGAAGTAATATTGCTTGGCTAATTCACTTAAATCCTATGGCTTCTATCATTAATAGCTACCGTAATATTTTATTTTATCAAACCATGCCAGAAATAAAATCGCTTTTGCTTACTTTAGGTGTTAGTATTCTTTTACTATTTATTGGATTTAAAATATTTAATAAATTGCAAAAGGGGTTTGCAGAGGAGGTATAAAGTGGCTTTAAAAATAGCAGCTGTAGTAACTTTATTTCATCCAGAAAAACAAAATTTTGCTAATATAGAAAATTATTTAGAGGAAGTGGATAGATTATACGTAATTGATAACACTCCAAAAGAAAGTAATCAAAAAAAATTACCCAAAAACAAGAAAATAGAATACATCCAGTTTGACAATATTGGGGTAGCAAAAGCTTTAAATATTGGTGCTAAAAGGGCGTTAGAGGAAAACTATGATTGGATTTTAACACTAGACCAAGACACAGTAATCAAAGCTAAAATAGTAAAAATAATGAAACAAACCATTGAAAAAGAAGATACTTCTTCTATTGGAATTGTTACTCCTTGGCATAAAACAAAATTGAGAATAGAAAAGCCAAAAGAAAAAATAGATTATCCACAAGATGTGATGACCTCTGGAAATCTACTAAATTTACATATATGGAAAAAATTAAAAGGATTTCAAGAAGAATTTTTTATAGATGGCATAGACATTGAGTATGGGCTTCATTTAAAAAATAAAGGGTATAAAATTATGCGTCTTAATGATTTAGAAATTGAACACGATTTAGGAGATATTTTTTATGTAGGAAATAAATTATGTACCAATCATAATGGAATAAGGCGTTATTATATGAATCGGAATTATCATTATATATATGATATGTATAACAAAACCGATAAAGAATTTTGTAAATTTTTAATCAGTAATTACAAAACAATGTTAAAAGTATTGCTATTTGAAAAACGTAAATTTTCTAAAATATATGGATTTTGTTTAGGATATATACATTATAAAAAAGGAATAAAGGGGAAATTAACTAAATTTTGCTGTAAAAATTTATAACGAAAAAGTATAGGAGAAGTAATATGATATTAAATAAAAAACAAATAAAAAGATTAGGTATCTTTGTATTTTATGATAAAGATGGAATAGTAGATGATTATGTACTTTTTATGTTAAATTCTTTAAAAGATGCAACAGAAGATATTATAATTGTTTCCAATTCTAAAATATCAGATACAGAAAAGAAAAAATTTTTAGCATTTACAAACAAAATAAAAATAAGACAAAATGTAGGTTTAGATGCTGGAGCGTTTAAAGATATTTTTGATGAATATAAAGAATTTTTTAAAGAATTTGATGAACTAATCCTTTTAAATGATACTTTTTATGGTCCTTTTACTTCCTTTAAAAAAATATGCAAAAGCATGGAAAAAAAAGATATTGACTTTTGGGGATTAACAGCCAATTACGATAGTGTAGATGGTTATGGAAATCTTCCTGATAAAATGATACATAGTCATATACAAACGTTTTTTATTGTATTTCGAAACAATATTTTAAAAAGTAGTGCATTTATAAAATATTGGGAAAAATATAACATCAAAAAAATGCAAAATTTCTTAGATGTTGTAACAAAACATGAAATTGCTTTTACATATTATTTAGAACAAGCAGGTTTTAAATGGGATACTTATACTAATTTAGCGAATTACCATAGCAAAAATATAAAAGAAAATTATAATGTTTATGCCTATGATTCGTACAATTTAATAAAAAATTACAATTGTCCTTTTATAAAAAGAAAAAATTTTGTTTTTGAAAAAAAAGATGCAATATATTTGACAAATGGTAGTGATGCCAAAAAAAGTTTAGATTATATAGAAAGTAATAAATTATATGATTCCAATATGATTTGGAAAAATTTAGTTCGAATTTACCAACCAGAAGAATTATATTTTGGTTTAAATTTAAATTTTATGGTAAAAGAGAAAAAATATACAGAGAAAAAATTTATCTTATTATTTATTTTACAAAATGAAAAGTATTTAAAATATTACAAGAAATTTTTTCAAACGACAGATATAAATAATTTTTGTATAATAAGTAGCAATAAGAAAATAAAAGCAGATTTAGCCAAAATAGGGATAAAAGTGGTTACTAAACAAAAATGCAATGTTAAAAACTATGAATATATTGGAATTATAAAAGATACGTATTTTCATAATTTAGAAATTCCTCTTGCTTACGAAAATAACTGGAATCATTTAAAAACAAATGGTTTTGCTTCTCAAAGTTATATTAATGGAATAGTAGAATTATTCAAAAAAAATCAATATATAGGTTTAATTTTAATACCTCCAAGCATTTTAGGAGAATATTTTGCTAATTATGCTTCCAAAGAAACGATAATTCCAGCCAATGAAAACGGATGCTGGATAAAAAGAGAATTACTGGACTGGAATATTATTGAACAAGACAATTTTGTACAAGAATATATTATAAAAATAAAAGAAAAAAATAAAATGGTAGGGAGAATATACAATGAAACAGAAGGAAGTAATTTTCTTTCGAATCAAGATTATATAATTTACCAAACTTATCAAAATTTAAGAAAAAATCATCTATCCATTCCGACTACTTTCAATAATGCATTATATAATATTAGTCACACTATTTGCGTAGTATCAGGAGGTAGTAAAATTCGTTCCTTTTTAATTATACTTTTAAAAAAATTAAATTTGTATAATTTTTTTAAAAGTATAAGAGATAAATTAAAAAATCGGAAATAATGAATTCTTATTTATTTAAAAATATTGAAAATGATATACACTAATGGTATACTATAGTATAAGGAGAATGGAAATGGAAATAAAGAGAAAAAGATATTCTTTGTATTTGGTTATTGGCTTACTCTTATTTTTATTTTGTTTTTTATATCCTTTTCCTGTAACTATTGAATCCAATCCAATTTCCGTGGTTGCTGTAGATTATTTAAAAAAAGATATGATTATTGAAAAAGAATTTATAGTAAAATATAATGATTTAAATGAATTAAAATTAAAATTTGCTACTTATCAAAAAACAGATAATAAAGGACTTTTAAATATAGTTATTATAGAAAAAGAATCCAATAATAAAATATTAGATAAAGACATAAATATTCAAGAAATAAAAGATAATGAGTATTATGTGTTAAATCTTCCACATTATAAAATTATGAAAAATAAAATATATAAAATAAGGATTAAAGTGAAAAATATAGAGGAAGAATCTTTAATTGGAATCTATGGATATACATCTGAAAGTGAGAAAATGTTCATTAATGGACAAGAAACAAATAACAATATCACTATCATTTATAATACTAAAAAACCTAATTATTCTTTATTATTTTATCCAGTTATTTATTATTTAATAATCTTATTGATTGAAGTATTTAGGAAAAAATAAAAAGGAGGGTTATGAATGAGAGGTTTGAAGAAATTAAAGCAAATAAATTTTTATCAAAAAATATTAGTTCTAATTTGCATTACTTTTGGAATAGCGATTGTCAATTTTTTATATTATAATTATCAAATTTTAAAAATAAATAAAAATGATAGGCATTATACAGTAAACTATGATATAGATGAAGAAATAAAAGATTTATCAGAATTGAGCATAAATTTAGAAGGAAAATATATAAAAGATTTAATAATTAAATATAATACTCATGAAGATTTCTCTATTAAATATACTGGAGAAGTTTCTAATGAATATGGCTTTTTTAAAGAATATCAAAAAGAGGATAAATGTTTTTCATATAGTAATGTATGCGGTATAAATTTAAATAAAAAAGCAGGTGTATTACATTTACAAATAGATAAACCTTTGCAATCGATAGAAATCAGTGTAGATAATCGATTATCGTTTAATTGGATAACATTTGCTTTTTGGACTATTTTGATTAATTTATTTTTTGTTATTTTTATGTTTTTTAAACAACTCCAAAAAAAAATATATGTTTTGACATTTTTAATATGTATGTCTTTAGGAACTATATTTTTGTTTTCTACTCATAATATGACAACTACTACTTTGGATGACGATTCACATTATAGTATGGCTAATATTTTAAATAAAACAAGCAAAAATGTATCACTATCTGATTATTATTTAGAAAATTATGTTTCTTTATTTTTGTTTCAAGATACAAAAGTAGAGAAAGAAAATTTTCAAACATTTTTAAATGAAAATGACAAAAATTATACCCAGACAACTTTTAAATATAATAATTTATTGGAAACAAATAAAATATGCTATTTGCCTATGGCATTAACGTTAAAACTTACCAATTTAATAGGATTGCCTTATACGATTTGTTTCTTTTTAGCTAGATGTGTGCAACTAATATGCTATTCGTTCCTTATGGCTTTAGCTGTCAAATTAATGCCAAATTATAAGATATTAACCATGGTAATTGCAATTATTCCACAAAGTTTATTTTTAGCAACAAATTTTAGTTATGATCCTACTGTAATAGCCTGTATAACTTTGGCTTTTGCTGCTTTTGCAAATGAATTTATGAATAAAAAAACAAAAATAAATTTAAAGAACATTTTGATTTTTGTTCTAGCAGGATTATTAGGTATTTTTCCAAAAGCTATATTTGCTCCATTTTTACTTTTAATACTTTTAATGCCGAAAGAAAAGTTTCAATCAAATCAACAGAGACAAATTTTTAAATTTATTATTATCATCTTGTTTTTAGTAACCATATCAACTTTTGTTTTGCCTATCTTATTTAATATTAACGCAAATAGTGATATTAGAGGAGGAAATGTTTCTGTTTCCCAACAAATGAAATTGATAATAAGTTCTCCCATTTCTTTTATAAAAGTATTTTGGAAAAATGCAGTATTAGATACTGCAAATCGCATGTTTAGTGTTTCTACTTTTGGACTATTATCTTATTATGGTGGAATGGAAATGGATACCAGTTATTATATGTTTTTGTTGGCAATAATTCTAGCATTTTTTACTGAAAAAAATGCTAAAAACATAAATATAAAGGATAAAATTATAATGATAAGTATTTATCTGCTAATTTTTTGTTTTATATGGGGCTCTATGTATTTGGCATTTACACCAGTTGGAGAAGCAGGAATTAATGGGGTACAACCTAGATACTTTATTCCATTTCTATTACCTTTCTTATATTGCTTTCAAACTGAAAAATTAAATTCCAAAATAGAAAATAGCCATGCTTTGTCAATAACAACTGTATTATGCATTTTATCTTTTGCTTTATTGACATATAAAGTTATTATTTTAAATTATTGTTTGTAAAAGGAGTAGTTATGAAAACGAAAAAGCAAAAAATATTATTAATAATTCCAGCCTACAATGAAGAAGAAAATATTTTAAACACTTATCAAAAAATAATAGAGTATAACAAAAAATCCAAAACAAATTATGATGTAATTGTAATAAATGATGGCTCAAAAGATAATACGTCAAAAATATGCCATGATAATAATATTCCAATAATTGATTTAATTCAAAATCTTGGAATAGGGGGTGCAGTACAAACTGGATATAAGTATGCTTATCAAAATAATTATGATATTGCCATTCAATTTGATGGGGACGGCCAACATGATATAAAATATGTAGAAAATATAGTAAAACCTATAATCGATGAACAAGCAGATATGGTAATAGGTTCAAGATTTATTGATAAAAAAGCAAGTGAATTTCAATCTTCCGCTGCCAGAAGAATAGGAATTAATCTTATTTCTTATTTTATAAAATTAAAAACAAAAATGAAAATTTATGACACGACTAGCGGATTTAGGGCAGTCAACAAAAGAATTATTGAATTATTTTCTATCTCTTATCCAACGGAATACCCTGAACCAATTTCGACGGTAGAAGTTTTAAAATACCATTTAAGGCTAAAAGAAGTACCAGTAAGTATGAATGAACGAGCAGGTGGTTCTTCTTCTATTTATTCATGGAAAAAAGCGTATTATATGATAAATGTCATTTTATCTATTTTGCTTATTAGGAAAAGAGGAAAATAAATATGAATAGCGTTTTAAGTGTACATTTAAGAGTTTCATTAGTTTTATTTGCAATTATAATGGCCATACTTATTTTTAGATTAATTAGTAAAAATAAATTGCCAATAAAATATTCTCTTTTTTGGTTAGTGGCATTATTATTAATATTTTTAGTAGGTTTTTTTCCAAACTTTATCGGTTTTTTTACCTCTTTTGTTGGTTTTCAAACAACTTCAAATTTAGTTGTAGGAATCATTTTAGGTATTTTATTAACTATTACCTTGTTACTGACAATTATTGTAGCTGAACAAAAAAGAAAAAGTATTCTTTTAATCCAAGAGTTATCTTTTTTAAAGGCAAAAGTAAAAGAATTGGATACAAAAAAAGACAAATGATGATAAAAAAAGGAGTAGTATAGTATGAAAATTGGAATTGATATGACTTGGTTAAAACCCAAAAAATCAGGTGGTGTAGAATCATTTATTCGAAATGTATTAGATAGTTTTTTAGAACTTCCCGATGATAATGAATATATTTTATTTACGGCGAAAGACAATACAGAAACGTTAAAAAAATACGAAGAAGATAGCAGAGTAAAAATAGTTGAATGTAATACAAAGGCGAATGATGTAAAAAAACATTTAATATGGCAAAACTTATGTCAATATCGAATTTTAAAAAAAAATCATATTAGATTTTGCTTTTTTCCCGTTTACGAAATGCCTCTTTATAAAAGTAAAAAGATAAAGTGTGTAACTACAATTTGTGATATTCAAGCTATTCATTATCCAGAATATTTTTCCAAACTTGAAAATGTCTGGTTTCGTATGGGATGGAAAGCCGTTCTTAGAAATGCCAATCGAGTTGTAACCATTAGTGATTTTTCAAAAAAGGATTTAGAAACTCATTTTAAACATAAAAAAAATATCCAAAGAATCTATATTCCAATTCTTTTAAATGATGAAAAAAAATGTGATTTTAAAACGCTTAGTAAACAATATGGAATCAAAAAGGATGCATATTATTATACAGTTTGTTCCCTACATAAACACAAAAATTTAATGACTTTAATTCATACTATTAAAGAAATTAAAGATAAAAAAATAGATATACCCAATACCTTAGTTGTCTCAGGAGTAGGAGGACCGCAAAAAAAAGAATTAGAAAAGTTTATTCAAACAGAAGGATTAGAAAAAAATATCATTTTAACGAGCTTTGTTTCGAATGAAGAACGAAATGCTTTAATAAAAAATAGTAATGTCTTTTTATTTCCAAGTTTATTCGAAGGATTTGGAATGCCTCCAATAGAAGCTATGATGCTAGGAGCAAGAGTATTAACTACAAAATGTACTTCTCTTAAGGAAGTAACCCAAGATAAATGTTCCTATGTTAAAAATCCTACCAGTACTAAAGAGTGGATAAGCAAGATAAAAAAAATTCAAGAAGTGAAAAGAAAAAAATATACTTTTCCAGCTTATAATAAAAAAGAAATAGCTAGACAATACTTGGATTTATTCGAAGAGGTTATCAATGAAAAATGAAGTTTTCAAAAATAAAAAGAAAAACTTTATTTGGAATACAATTGGGATAACCGCTCAAGCTTTTACTTCTCTTTTTTTCTTAATTATAATAAATAGAATAAATGGCATTACAGAAGCGGGTATTTTTAGTTATACTTTTTCAATTGCTTGTTTATTTTATATTATAGCTTTGTATTATAATCGAACTTTTCAAGTGGCAGATGTAGAGAATACATATTCTAATAATGAATACATTTCCAATCGGTTAATAACATCAGGCATAACATTGCTTCTTTTAACTCTTTTTATTTTGATGAATAAATTTGATATTTATAAAATAGTAATTTTAATTTTTTTAATGTGTTATAAAATATTAGAAGCGATTAGTGATTGCTTTCATGCTTTTATTCAAAAAAAAGAAGAATTGTATTTTGTCGGGAAATCTTTATTTTGGAAATCGATATTAGGGATTGTAGGATTTGGAATTGTAGATTATTTGACTAAAAATATAATGCTAGCTATAACAGTGTTATTACTTGTAAACATAATAGGTTTATTTTTAGAGATAAAAAAATACAAAACGTTGTATGAATGTGCATTTGTATTTCAATTTGATAAAAAAATGATATTATTAAAAAAAACAATGCCCCTTTTTTTCTTTTCTTTTTTATCAATTTATTTATGTAATTGTCAAAAATATGTCATGGAATATTTTATGGATGAACAATTTCAAACAATTTTAGGTATTATTATTATGCCAGCAACAATGTTAAGTTTATGCGGACAATATTTAATAAGTCCATATTTAAATGAATTATCAATAGAATATCATAATAAAACAATAAATGTATTTAAAAACCGATTATATAAAATAAATATTACTTTTTTAGTACTAGGAATATTCATATTTTTAGTAGCTTTCTTTTTAGGAATACCCATTTTAAATATAGTATATTCAATTACTTTAAATGAATACAAAAGCGCCTTTTTATGGATTATTTTAGGAGCGATATTTTATGCATTAAGTACTATGATTTCTAGTTCTTTAACAATTATGAAAAGAAATAAAGAACAATTATTTATATTTATAATAAGCTCAATTTTTTCAACTAATATATCAATTATCCTTATAAAAAACTACGGTATAAAAGGAGCATCTTATTCTTATGTATGTACAATGTTAGTGCATTTTATTTTATTGTATATACTTTTAAAAAAGTATTTAAAAAATAAAAATAGTAGAGAGGTAAACAAATGAAAATAACATTAATAACAGTTTGTTATAATTCAGAAAAAACAATAAAAGATACATTGGAGTCGGTTTTAAAACAAACCTATGAAAATTATGAGTATCTAATAATTGATGGAAAAAGTAAAGACAATACATTAAAAATAGTAGAAAACTATAAGAAAAAATTTGAAGGAAAAATGCATATTGTTTCTGAAAAAGATAAGGGCCTTTATGACGCTATGAATAAAGGAGTGCATTTAGCAACAGGTGATATAATAGGCATATTAAATTCGGATGATGTTTTAGCAAATGAAAATGTGTTTCAAAAGATAATGGAGCGTTTTCAAAATACAAATTGTGATGCAGTTTATGGAGATTTGCTTTTTAAAGATGAAAACTTAGAAAATCCAACTCGTAATTTTATAGCGCATAAGTATACAAAACATTTTGGTTGGCACCCCCCTCATCCAACGCTTTACTTGAAAAAAGAAATCTATAAAGAGGTTGGAGATTTTAATATAGATTACCGAATTTGCGCCGATTTAGATTTTATGATACGAATTATAAAAAAGGATTATAAAATAGAATATATAAAAGAATATATAGTTGTTATGCGTTCTGGAGGAATAAGTACAGATGGCCTAAAAGGATATGCTAAAAATTTTAAAGAAGCGAATATCGTCTTAAAAAATAACAAAGTAAAAGGATATTTTTTTATCAATTGTTTTCGAATTATAAAAACAATATCACAGGGCATATCTGCTAAAGTTTTTAAAAATAAAATTTCAAAAAAATTGGAAAAATAATATCTAAAAAGGAGAGAGTAACATGAAAAAGAGAAGATGGAAAGATTCTATACCAAACATTTTATTCTCTTTTTTCTTTGCTCTTGTATTTTTACTTGATACGAAACTAGAGTATAGTGAAAGTACAATTGGACCTTTTACAAAAGTAGATTTTAACTCTTTTTTAGTAAAAGATATTTTTCTATATCTTTTACTATTTGGAATAACTTATGTAATTTTGCTTTTTATAGAAAAAATATATGATAAGTTTTCTTCAAAAGAAAGCATTAAAAAGAATATACCTATTTTTAAAATATCATTAGTCATCTTACTAGTAGCATGGTTACCATATATTCTAACTTATTTTCCAGGAGGTATTTATTACGACACTTTTGCATCAATTAAACAAGTTGAAAATGGTTTTATTAATGTAACAAATCACAATCCAATTCTTTATACCTTTCTTTTAAAAGGATTTACAACACTTGGGGAAATAACAAATGTTGGGTTAAAAGGTGGAATAGGATATTTTTTAATTTTTCAATACTTATTTTGTACTTTTGTTTTATCTTATGCAGTAAAAGTATTATACCAAAAGAAAATTCCAAAGTGGTGCGTCTATTTTGCTTTAGCATTTTTTGCTTTTTTTCCACTCGTTCCTTTTTATGTCACTTCCATTTGGAAAGATACACCATTTTCTTTTGTATTATTTTTGTTTATCCTCTTTTTATTTGATAAATGGGGAAGTACTTTTTTTCATAAAAAATCAGATTATGTGATTTATTTTAGTCTGGCATTTTTTGTATGTTTTTTAAGAAATAATGGAATTCTAATTATTATTGGAACTACTATTGTTATATACTTAATAACCAAAAACAAAAAGTTTGAAATCAGTGGAGCGATATTTTTGTTTATCATATTGATTATACAAGGCCCTGTTTATTCTTGTTTTAAATTAAATGGAAGTACCTTTGTTGAAGCAAGTGCAATTCCTTTCCAACAAATTGCTTATACTATAAGAAGCAATGAAAATATTTCTAGAGAAAAACTTGCGTTTATAGAGAATGTTATACCCTTAGAAATACTAAATAATGTGTATATCCCAACAAATTTTGATACGATAAAATTTAATAAAAATTTTAACACTTATACCTTTAGTGAAAATAAAAAGGAATTCTTAAAAGTATGGTTTCAATTATTTCCTAAAAATATTAGCAATTATACCAAAGCATATCTTTTACAAACTTTGGGATTTTGGGATTATTTTCGAGCAAGTGATACCGCTTACATCCAAAATACAATTTGGGAAAATGAATATGGACTAACAGGAACTAATATTATAGAAGACATTACAGGTATTTCGCTAAAAAATATATTAGAACCAAAAATTATTTTTAGTTCTGCATTCTTTGTTTGGATTACCCTTCTTTCTTTTGCTATAACGTTTACCAAAAGAAAATATAAATTTATAATTTTTTATTTACCTTCTCTTTTATTATGGGGAAGTATTATGATAGGAACTCCAATTGCTTTTAGTTTGCGTTACGTATATGTTTTGGTATTATTTATTCCTTTTAATGTCATTATTCCAATGTTACCGTACGAAAATATATAGAAAAAAATGTATGCTATTAATAAAATAAAAAACCAAAAATACTTATAAAAAATATTAAGTTCTATTTCTTAAGTTTTTTTAGAAAAAGAAGAATCTCTATACAAAAAAAGCCAAAAAATTCTAAAGATATGTTAAAATAATGTATAACAAATTATTTAGGTGAAGAAAATGAAAAACAAAAATATTTTATATATTGTAATTCCGTGTTACAACGAAGAAGCGGTTTTAAAAGAAACTACCAAAAGATTAAAAAAGAAAATGAAAAGTTTAATGGAACAAAAAATCATTTCTAAAAAAAGCAAAGTCATGTATGTAAACGATGGCAGTAAAGATAAAACTTGGGATTTAATAGAGGAAATTCATAAAAAAGAAGAATATTTTACAGGAATAACTTTATCTTGCAATAAAGGACACCAAAACGCTCTTTTGGCAGGTTTAATGACAGCCAAGAATTATGCAGATATCATTATTAGTATGGATGCCGATTTACAAGATGATATTGAAGTAATAGAGGAAATGTTAGAAAAACATAAAGAAGGCGTAGAAATGGTATATGGTGTACGTTCTTCAAGAAAAAAAGACACATTCTTTAAAAAAATTACAGCAGAGGGATTTTATAAATTTATGAAAGGGATGGGTGTAAATATTGTCTATAACCATGCCGATTACCGACTTGCGAGTAAAAAAGTTTTAGATGAACTAGAAAATTACCAAGAAGTAAACTTATTTTTACGAGGTATTTTTCCTTTAATTGGCTTTCCATCTGAAATCGTGTATTATGAACGTCATGAAAGATTTGCAGGAGTTTCAAAATATCCATTAAAAAAAATGCTTAACTTTGCATGGGATGGTATTACTTCTTTTAGCATTAAACCATTACGTTTTATCACAGGTTTAGGTTTTATTATTACAATTTTAAGTGTTTTAGTTCTTTTCTATTCTTTGATTGTAAAAATAATAGGAAGTGCAATCTCGGGATGGACTTTTATCGTTTGTTCCATTTGGCTTGTTGGTGGAATAGAAATGCTTTCTCTTGGAATTATTGGAGAATACATTGGTAAAATTTATAATGAAACCAAAAGAAGACCTCGGTACATTATTGCAAAAAATTTAGAAGAAGAATGATTTATGCGGCAACATAAATTTTTCTTTGGAGAAAAGGTGATTGTATGAAAGCAAAAATGGAAAAAATAAAAAAAGGAATAGAAAAACACAATCGATTGCTCATCCTATTTCTTTTTGTAGCTTGCTATTTATTTGGCTTATCTTTTTTAGGAAGTGTAGGGGTGAACTATGATGAAAAAGCAGAACAAAACATCTTAAAAATGAATATTTTAGAATACGCACAAATTTTTGCAAGTGATAGCGATTTAGTAGCTTTTTACAAAGAACAAGGTATTTTACCCATTTATCAAAGTGTAGAAAAAGACCATGGAATTTCACCGTATTATTTATTTACGCCTTTCCTAGCCTTAGATAAAATAAGTGAACATACGCTAAGTTTTGCTTGGCATTTTTATACCTATACTTTATTTTTTGTTGGAATCGTTTTTTGTTATTTAACAGTATTTGAATTATGGGAGTCTAAAAAAGTGGCTCTTCTTTCTTCCTTCCTTCTTTTTCTAACCCCTAGAATTTTTGCTGATGGATTATACAATAACAAAGATTGTATCCTATTATCTTTAAGCATCATGTGTTTATACTTTGGTATTCGTTTTATAAAAAAGAAGACCGTAAAAAGTGCTTTATCTTTTGGAGCTATTTCCGCCGTAATTTGCAACGTAAAAGTAAGTGGGGGTTTTATCTTTGCAGTCATAGGCATATTTTATTTAATTGAGGTTACCAAAAATAAAAATTGGTCTAAAAAAACATTTGGAATAGGAGCAACAGCCTTACTGTTTTGTATATTTATTTATTTATTATTAACACCAGCAATATGGGCAGAAGGATTTCACTTAATCGATTTCTTCAAATGGTCTTTACAAAATAGTGTAAGTTTTGCTAGAAATTACGGATACGTTTGGTTTGAAAATACTTTATATGAACATTGGACAAATCCACTTCCATGGTACTACTTGCCAAAAATCATGTTTTTAACAATTCCTTTATGTATTTCAATACTTTTTATACTTGGCTTATCTTTTTCGATTCAAAATATCATAAATCAACAAAATAAAAAAGAAAATTTCTTTTGTTTATTATGTGCGAACATTGTTTTTATTCCTATTATAATAGCAATACTCTCAAATCCTAATATCTATAACGGCTGGAGACATTTTTACTTCTTATATGGACCTATGATAATACTTGTAAGTTATGCAATATGGGTTATGTTCAAAAACATAAAGTTAAAGAGAATGACATATGGATTTGTTATTATATGTCTACTTGGAAATCTATTCGGAATTTTAAAAAATGGAGTTTCTTCTTCTTTGTATTACAACGCCTTAGCAAAAAATCCAAGTGTTAACTACGAAATGGATTATTACGGAATATCTGCAACAACAGTATTACAAGACTTAGCTAAAAAAGAAGAAGAGAAAATTTATTTATATGCCTTTGGCAGTTGGGCTTTAAATTACAATTACGAGGCTTTAAAAAATACTTACAAAGAAAAAATAGTATTATTAAAAACGGAAAAAGAGTTAGAAAGTAGTGTAAAGAAAGGAATTAAACCTTATTATTACTATGCTCATGATTACGATAAAGAGCAAAACCTTGCCGAAAAATTTATAAAAGATAAAGAAATAGTAAAAGAGTACAAATCATTCAACAATACATATGCAACCATTTATAAATAAGGAGTAGCAAATAATAAAACGATTTA
Organism: uncultured Mycoplasmatota bacterium; assembly: GCA_947652325.1. GTDB lineage: Bacteria > Bacillota_I > Bacilli_A > RF39 > UBA660 > MGBC108787. The sequence goes on along the minus strand of CANTCQ010000011.1, from coordinate 10,085 downwards.
TAAAAATAAAAGTTGCCAGTATTATAAACCCAATATAAAAAGTTCTAAAGTTTAAAACTTTAGAACTTTTTTATCTTCCTCCTAAATAAGGTTCTTCCGAATTACTAAATTCATTAATCGTGGGAGTTAATCCATTTTCAATTTCCATTCTTCTAACTTCTGATGATAACCTTTCAATTTCAGACTGAATATGTTTTACTATTTTATAAATTGCTTGGAAATCTTTATCTTGTGTACTAGGGTTAGATACAAGTAATTCAGCAAGTTGCGGATAAATTGTCATATAACTATTAAGGCAAATATTTAATTCTTCTAATCTTTTTTTAATCGCTTCAATCATTTTTTTCATCCTTTCTATTTTCTTAATTATAAAATAAATCTTGACTATTAGACAGTATATTTTACTATATTTTACAAAAAAAGTACAAAAATTCGTGATATAATGAAAAAAATACAAGGAGTGAAGTTTATGAAAAAAATAATAGATGCAAACAAAATGTGTTCCAATATCGCGTATTTATTTAGTGAAGTCGCTGCAATATATCCTATAACGCCATCAAGTCCTATGGCATCCAATATTGATTATTTAAATCATACCAAAAAAAGAAATTTATATAACCGACCTGTAAATTTAATTGAAATGCAAAGTGAAGCAGGAGCAGCAGGTGCTATGCATGGTGCTTTAATTACAGGTTCATTGGCAACAACGTTTACAGCAAGCCAAGGTCTTTTATTGATGCTACCGAATATGTATAAAATTGCTGGAGAAATGCTTCCTGGAGTCATACATGTTGCAAGTAGAAGTATTGCTACCCATGCCTTATCTATTTTTGGAGACCATAGTGATATTTATGCCGCACGAGCAACTGGTTTTTGTATGCTTGCTTCAACAAATATAGAAGACGTAAGAGCCCTCACAGCAGTTGCTCACCTTGCGGGAATAAAGGGAAGACTTCCTTTCCTACACTTTTTTGATGGTTTTAGAACTTCTCATGAACTTCATACCATAGAAGATATTCCCGATACCGAATTTTTACAACTTATAAATTTTGAGGAAATAAACAGCTTTAAAAAAAACATGTTAAATGTAGACAAACAAATCCAAAAAGGCATGTCTTCTAATGAAGATATTTATTTCCAAACCGTAGAAGCAAGAAATCAAAATTATAACAATATGCCTTCTATTGTGTCGGATTTAATGGAAAAAGTAAATCAAGTCACAAAAACCAACATAAAACCATTTAATTATTATGGAGATGCGAATGCAGAGAATGTTATCATTGCCATGGGAAGTGTAGTAGATACGATAAAATTAGTAGTAGAAGAAGAAACGAAAAAAAATAAAAAAGTGGGTGTAGTAGAAGTTCATTTATATCGCCCATTTAGTAAAGACTATTTACTAAATGTACTTCCAAAAACAACGAAAAGAATTGCTGTATTAGACCGTACAAAAGAAGCAGGTAGCATTGGAGAACCACTTTACCTAGATGTGGTAGCTGCTTTAAAACATACCGATATACAAATTGTGGGAGGTAGATTCGGGCTTTCTAGCAAAAATACAATGCCAAGTGATATTTACAGTATCTTTAAAATGTTAGAAGGAACTTTACAAGAAAACTTTACAATTGGCATTACAGATGATGTGACAAATTTAAGTCTACCTTCTTCTGATTACAAAATAGATTTAGATGCTAAAGAAATCCTAATCTATGGTTTTGGTAGTGATGGTATGGTAAGTGCTAGTAAAGAAATATTAAAAATTGCCTCTCTAAAATTAGACAAAGCAGTCGATGGGTATTTTGAATACGACTCCAAAAAAAGTGGTGGCGTAACGGTTAGCAATCTTCGTTTAAAAAATAAAGAATTTAACGCTCCTTTTTATGTAACAAATCCAAATTTAATTGTTGTAACCAAAGATGAATATTTTACAAAGTTTTCGATGCTTGATGCTATAAAACCAAATGGTATTCTTTTAATCAACACGACAGATGCAAAAGAACTAGATAAGAAAATAAACTTACATGACAAACAACTTATAAAGGAAAGAAATATTTCTGTGTATATTATAAATGCCACTAAACTAGCAGAAGAAAATCACATCAAAGGAAAAATTAACAAAATTATGGAAGTATTGATACTTAATATGTTAAACATAAAAGATGCTCTAATTCTTGTAAAAGAATCGATAGAAACGACCTTTAAAAATAAAGGAGAAGAAGTAATCGAAAATAACAAAAATGCCATACAAAGTGCTTTAAAAAATGTATATCATCTAAATGTAACAGAAAATGGATATGTAAAAGAAGAACACAAAACCTTATTTGAAAAAATAAACAGTCGTGAAGGAGGAAATATTCCGGTAAGTGAATTATTAGGTGTAAAAGAAGGAACTTTTGAAGGAGGAACTTCAAAGCTTGAGAAAAGGAAGATTGCAACCTCTGTTGCCAAGTGGATTCCAGAAAATTGTATCGAGTGTGGTCGCTGTAGTTTTGTCTGCCCTCATAGTGTCATTCGTTCCTTTAAAACGGAAGACAAAAGCATTGGAAAACCTATGCTTGGAAATGATAAATATAATTATTTAGTAAGCATTAGTGAAGCGGATTGTACAAGTTGTGGATTGTGTATTAATGTATGTCCTGGAATGAAAGGCAAAAAAGCACTCGAATTTGGTCCATTTGAAGAAGAAAAACAAAAGATAAGCAACTATTATTTTAACGAATACCAAAATCCTGAAAGTGAGAAAAATGATACCGTAAAAGACTTAAGCTTTATTAAACCCTATTTCGAATTTAGCGGAGCTTGTGCTGGTTGTGGAGAAACTTCTTACATTCGAATCCTTACCCAACTTTTCGGAAAAAAATTAGTAATCGCCAATGCAACAGGTTGTTCAAGTATTTATGGAGGAAGCATTCCATCGACTCCTTACACAATTCCTTGGGCAAACTCTCTATTTGAAGATAACGCAGAATTTGCCTTTGGTATGCTTACTTCTTACAAACAAAAAAGAGAACAAATTAAAAACATTATGGAGTCATCTTTAAATGCTGTAGAAAAAACAGTGCAAGAAAAATTTAAATTTTGGCTAGAAAACAAAGAGGATTTTAAAACGACTTACAAGTTAAAAGAGGAATTAAAAAACGCAGAAATTCCAAAAGACTTACAAGATTTAATCGACTACATCCCTGCAAGAAGTGTATGGGCAATCGGTGGAGATGGTTGGGCTTATGATATTGGCTTTGGAGGTATCGACCATGTATTATCAAGTGGTGAAAATATTAAAATTTTGGTTTTAGATACAGAGGTATATTCCAATACTGGAGGCCAAATGTCTAAATCTTCTAAAGTAGGGCAAGTAGCTGAATTTGCGGATTTTGGAAAACAAAATGCCAAAAAAGACTTGTTTAAAATTGCCATGAGTTATCCAAACTGCTATGTAGCAAGTATTTGTCTTGGAGGAGACTTTAACCAAACCATAAAAGCATTAAAAGAAGCAGAAGAACATAACGGTCCAGCCATAGTCATTGCTTATGCGCCTTGTGTAGAACATGGAATAAAAGGAGGAATGTCTTGCACGACCGAAGAACAAAAATTAGCAGTAGAAGTAGGATATCAACTTTTGATGCGTTATCATCCTTTAGAAGAAAAATTGTATTTAGATAGTAAAGAGCCAGATTTTGAAAAGTATGAAGATTTCTTAAATAATGAGACAAGATATCATGCTCTTAAAATAAAAGATGAAACATTAGCTAAAGAACTTTTAAAAATAAACAAAGAAAATGCGATGAAAAGATACAGAGAATATAAAGAAAAAAGTACCAACAATTAAACTGTTAGTACTTTTTAAATTCCACAAATTTGAAGCTGCCCCCTGAAGACAGCTTCTAAAAGAATAAAAAGGGGTTGACTAGTGTGATACTAGCACCAATTCGCCTTCTCAAGTGAATTGGTGATTTATATCCTAATGGAAAAGGTCGTTTTTGTCAACACTTTTTTAACAAAAAATTAAGAAATTTTTTCTTCCTTTCTTTTTGCAAAATAAAATATAAAATTTTTATATTTTTAAATTCTCAAAACTATACATTTGTTCTCCTGTTTGCTATAATAAAATTACTTAGAAAATTAAGGAGAATAAGTATGGAATTAAGAGCTATAAAAGGTTTAGGCCCTAAAAATATAGAGTTGTTAAACAAACTAAATATCTATAATGTAGAAGACTTAATAACTTATTATCCTTATCGTTATAATATTTATAAACCAATGAATTTAAAGGATTGTAAAACAAATGCTACTATAACGATTAATGCTGTTATTGAATCTACTCCCAAGCTTTCTTATATTAGAAGAAATTTGAATCGGCTTTCTTTTAAAGCACTTGCAAGTGACTTACTTATTAATGTTACGATTTTTAATCGAGCTTTTCTTTATAAAAATTTGGATGTAGGAAAAGAGATTTTGTTAATCGGAAAATACAACCAGCAAAAAAATGTTTTTGTTGCAAATGACATGAAATTAACACCACTTTATGAAAAGAAAATAGAGCCAGTTTATCATATAATAAAAGGACTTAAAAACAACAATCTTTCTTGTTACATAAAAAATGCATTAGAATTGCAAACAGATTGTACAGATTATATCCCAGAAGAATTTTTTGAAAAATACAAATTTTTAGATAAACAAATAGCCATTGAAATTGTTCACAATCCAAAAGAAATGCAGCTTTTGAAACAAGCAAAATTGCGTCTTATATATGAAGAATTTTTTGTCTTTATGTTAAAAATAAACTTTTTAAAAATGAAAAATGATAAAGTATTAGGCTTAAAAAAAGAGTTTAAAGAAGAGCAAGTGAATTCATTTATTAAAAGCCTACCATTTGCATTAACGCTTGACCAACAAACCGCAGTAGAAGAATCTTTAAATGACTTAAAAAGCAACAAGAGAATGAATCGACTTATTCAAGGTGATGTAGGTAGTGGAAAAACTATAGTTGCTACTATTGTGATGTATGCTAATACACTAAGTGGTTACCAGAGTGCTTTAATGGCTCCAACAGAAATACTAGCAGTACAACATTATGAAACTATAAAAAAAATGATGGAAAAATTTTCTGTTCGTGTTGCTTTACTAGTAGGAAGTATGAAAAAGAAAGAACATGAGCAAATTCTTGACAAATTAAAAAAAGGAGAAATTGACATTATAATTGGGACACATGCTTTAATTAGTGAAGAAGTTTCCTTTAAAAAACTAGGTTTAGTCATAACAGACGAACAACATCGATTTGGTGTAAACCAACGTGGAAATTTACAAAATAAAGGCGTAAAACCAGATATTATTTACATGAGCGCAACTCCTATTCCCAGAACCTATGCTTTAACCATTTACCAAGATATGGCAACAAGTATTATTAAAACTAAACCAAGCGGTAGAAAAGAAACAAAAACCTTTGTAAAAAAAGAAAGTGAATTAAAAGAAGTGTTAAAAAATATACTAGAGGAAATAAAAAAAGGACATCAAGTGTATGTAGTGGCCCCTTCCATAACTGAAAGAGAAGAGCAAAACATTCACGATGTCGAAAATTTAAAGAAAAGTTTTGATAAAGCTTACCTTGGAAAAATTCCAACTGCTATTTTACATGGGAAGATAAAACAAAAAGAAAAAGAAGCAATTATGAACAAATTTAAAGAAGGAGAAATCAAGATTTTAATAGCAACAACCGTTATAGAAGTCGGAGTAGATGTTAAAAACGCTACAACAATGGTTATCTTTAATGCAGAATTTTTTGGATTAGCAACCCTTCATCAATTACGAGGGAGAGTTGGAAGAAACGATTTAGATTCTTATTGTTATTTAATTAGTAATCATGATACAGAAAGATTAAAAGTATTAGAAGAAAGCAATGATGGTTTTTATATTAGTGAGCAAGACTTTTTAATGCGACATGCTGGAGACTTATTTGGGACTAAACAAAGTGGAGATATGGTATTTAAAATAGCAGATTTAAAAAAAGATTTTAAAATACTTCTTCAAACAAAAAAAGACAGTGAAGAGTTCTTAAAAACAAAAGCTTTAAAACAAGAAAAGTATTTGTATATCTTAAAAGAAATAACAAATATTGATTAAAAAAGAAATATTCCATATAATGAAAATAGGAGGAAGTATATGAACAGAATAAAAATAAAAGAAAAAGCAAAAGAAATAGTGAAAGAAAAATGGAAAAGTTTTTGGGGTGGCTATCTAATTATTTTAGCTATATCACTATTATCTGCAGTAGCAATAGAAATCTTATTTAATGAAAATTCGATTATGTATAGTGTTCTTACCTTAGTTGCTTCGTTTTTTACAATGACATTAACAGTTGGATTTTACTCATATGTTCTAAAAATGGTACGAAATGAAAAATACGATAGAGAAGATATTTTTAAATATGTCGGAGCAGTTTTACCTATTGCAACTATCAGTATTTTAGCATTCTTACTTACTTTTTTATGGAGCATTTTATTTGTTATTCCTGGAATCATCGCAGCTCTTGGGTATACAATGGTTTATTTGATTTATATAGACAGAGAAGAAATGCTTCCAATGGAATATTTAACTGAAAGTAAGGAATTAATGCAAGGATATAAATGGAATTACTTTGTATTTAATTTAAGTTTCATAGGCTGGATTTTATTTTCAGTGATTACTCTAGGATTAGGCCTTATTTTTGTCATTCCTTATATCACAATAGCAGATACATTGTATTATGATGAATTAAAAAAAATAAAAGAAAAAGAATAAATTAGCTAAATTTAAAAAATTAAGTTGATTTTATTTGACAAAGATAAGAATTCATTATATGATTTTAATAGCATGATAGATATCATGCTAACCTTTCGAAACACTCTTATGATTTAATATGAGAGTGAATCAACCAAAACCCCCTGAAAGTCGGCATGATTAATATGCCGACTACTTTTTTGCCTTAAATACTAGGGTTTGTAAGGAATGAATTTTTAAAAAATGTGTTTTATCCCACATTTACCCCACAAATTCTAAAATTTTACATAAAAAAATAGTGAAACTGATTAATTTCAGTTTCACTATTTAGTTTTTATAAACACATTTCATAATCATTTTTTTCTTTTTCATAAGGTTCTATGTCATTATTATTTTTATCATTCTCATTAAGGTTATCAATAAGATTTATGATATTATTTAATTTATTTTTAAACATATGAGAATAAGTATTTAAAGTTTCATCAATTTTAGAGTGTCCCAAAAATTTGGCTACGAGAGTAATGTCTGCACCATTGTTAATTAAAAGAGAAGCACAACTATGCCTAAAATCATGTATTCTAATTTGTTTTACATTTGCTTTTTGACAATTATTGTTTTTTCTTCTTCTAATAATATCATCTCCAATTGGTAATTCGTTTCCAAAAACAAACCATTCATTTTTAAAATTAGTAAAACTTATAGCATATTCTTTTAATTTCCTTAAGTCATTTATTAATTCTTTTGGTAATGGTAAAGTTCTATTGCTAGTTAATGTTTTAGGACTGCTAATTATATATTTTTTACCATTTACATTGTCCGACAAACCTTTATTAATATGAATAGAGTTATTTTTAAAATCAATATCATTCCAATTTAATGCTCTTGCTTCACCTTTGCGAAGACCGCAATAATATAAAGTTTTGAAAAAACTTTTAAACATTAAATCTTCTTCTATTGAAATAAATTGATTGAATTCTTCATAAGTCCAAAAATCCATTTCTTTTTTTATTTCATTAGGATTTGTAAAATTTGTCATTTTAGGATATATTTGATTAAAGTTTAAACCATACCATTTTGTTCCATAATTCATAATAGTTTTTAAAAATTTAAAAATATAATTCCTAGTTCTATTTGATAATTGATACTCTAAAATTTTTTTTCTCCACATTTCATAATGCTGTAAATTAAATTCTTTTACTTTGATATTATCTAATAATTCCATATAACGCATTCTATCTTTATAAGTATTGAGTGTAGTTTCTTTAACATTATCCTTTTGATATTCATAAAAAGCAAGATATAAATCTTTAAAAGTCATATTATTGTCAGGTCTATATTTATCTAGTTCTAAAAAAAAGATTCGTTCTGCTTCTTGTGCTTCAAGTTTAGTAAAAAATAATTTAGATTGATATTCTTTTGCTTTTCCACTTAAGTCTTTATATCTAGTTCTAAAACACCATTTACGACCATCTTTGGTCCATTTTTTTTGATTTAATTTATGTACTGACATTTTTTATCATTCCTTTCTACATACCAATTTCATAATCGTTTTTATCTTTTTCTTTATTTTTCTCATAGTCGTAATTATCATTAATAATAGAATCGGCTAATTCTTCGTAATCTTCTACATATTCTTTAGGCTTTCTTTTTAAAGCCTTATCAATAGCATTACACATTTTATTAAATAACTTTTTCCATTTTTCTATTTCTTTATTTAATTTGATTTTTAAACTTTCAATATTATTTTCTAAAATGTTTACTAAATCACTTAATCTATTATTTTCTTTTTTTAAATTTTTGATAGTAGATTTTTGTTCCTTAATTAAATTATCTCTTTTGATTAATTCCTTATTATTTTTAAAACTATCATTTTCAGTAGTTAACTTTTGAATTGCCATATCTTTTGTTTCAATTTCACTTTGTTGTAAAACATTAATTTGTTCTAAATTTTTTGAAAAGAATAAGAAAAAAATTATATGAAGAGAACAATGTATACTATAAAGAAAATAATAAGAAAAATCCATATTCTACGCAATCGGTTGCTGAATTACTTGGAATAAGCCATGAATATTATAAAAGACTAGAAAGTTTTGATAAGTCAAAGCCAATATCTTTAAAATTAGTTTTAAAAATTATGGTTTTACTGAATTGTAATATTAGTGATTTGCTTGGGAATGAATAAAAGATAAAACATTAAAAATGAGAAGAAAGATAAAATATTTTGAAAATTTTTACCACACATTTACCCCACAAATTTTTAAAATTAAAAGTAAAAAATTAAATTTTTTTAAATTAAAATAAAAAGAAAACTTATAAAAAATAGGATAAAGTGTGAGTTTATATAAAAATAAATCAAAATTTAATAGCCCCCTGAAGGAGCCTTATGGCTCCACTTTTTTTTAAAATAAATTACAAAATATACTACATTTTTAGTTTTTTTTCTTTAATTTTAATTAGGAAAGTGATATTTTGACTCACTATGCTGACTTTAATGAAAATATTAAGGCTGTTATCTGTCAAAACATCAAGAAATATAGAAATGAAAAAGGTGTAAGATTGATGGAGCTTGCTGAAAGTTAATCATCTAAAACGTATTGAATCAGCTAATGATAGAAATAACATATTTATGACTTTGTACAAGATTTCTATAATACCAGGTGTTTAGAAGAAATTTAAAAAAAATAAGAGTAGAATCAGTTTAGATTTTGCTTTTTTAATGGTATAATATTTAATATAAAGTTTTGCACAAATAGTAATTTAAAAGGGAGATAATATAATGATTTCATATTCAAAATTTAAAGAAATTTTTAATAATATAGATTCTAATAGAGAACCAGAAATTGAATTTTATTTTAAAAATAGAAAAAACACTTATATGATTATTAAGTATAATGATTATGTTACTTTTCAAAGGTGTGGAATTAAAGGGGAACAAAGTGGCGAGATTAAGTTTAAATCATTAGATGAATTATGTAATAGTCAAACAATAGACAATATTATTTTAATAAATGAATGGAATAATATAGAGGATATTTTATTTGATTTTACATTTAGTGTCGTTGATGATAAAGAAGAGATTTTCAATTTATATGGAGTAGAACTCTAAATTACAATTTATAGAGCAGATCGTATTTATGATTTGCTCTTTTTTTTGATATAATTAAAGAGAATAATTTATTATAATTTATTATTACTTATTAGATGTCAAAAACTTTTGACAGACAAAAATATTTCTTGTATATAAAATGTAATTGGAGGTGCAAAATGAATGTTGGAACAAGAATTAAAAAACATAGGGAAAAACAAAATATTTCACAAGACGAATTAGCATT
>CANTCQ010000010.1 GCA_947652325.1 uncultured Mycoplasmatota bacterium | reverse complement strand
CTTGTGGAAGTGGCAAAAAGTATAAAAATTGCTGCGGTAAATAGCAGGTTTTATAAGAGTTTACGAAGGGGATTATCTTGACCAGATAGTAGAAAAAAGTCAAATTGTTTGTAAAAATAGCTTTAAACCCTTATAAAATAATAGAATTTCTTAATGCAAACAAATTTGTAAATAAAAATACTAGCATCTTAGCTGGTATTTTTTTGAATCCTTTACTTGAGAAAAGTGAAGGAGGAAACAAAAGTAAGGCAGAAAAAGAAGAGTATGATGATAGATTAGAATTTGAAAATTTTGAAAACTATTTAGAACATGATTATTAGAAACTATTCCATAACATCTATAAAACATTTTATAAAATGGTATAATAATAAATATAAACGGAGCAATAAACATAATTTGAAATGGAGTTGAAGTATGATAAATGAATATATTAATCTAACATTAGAAAATATTGATAAAGAGCATATATGTTGTGCTATTGGTGATCCAAAATATCAACAGGGTGTTGACAGAAAAAAGAGATTTTATGGGAAGAGTAAATATAAGAAAAATAAATAAGCTTATTGATATTAAAGTCATCAAAAAGATAAATTTGTATAATCAAGTAGAAAGTATTGTTAAATATTTTTATTAATTATAAATCCATTGCATATTTAAAAAAGTTTTTCTATAATAAATGCATGAGAAGAAAAAATTCAAAAATATACATTTTAACTTGTTTATTTGTGCTATTACTTCCAACATTTGTATACGCAAAAGATATAACCAATAATAGTATCATACTTATAAATGAAAAAGAAAATATCAAAATAAAAGATAATAATGAAAATACCCATATAACAATTGAAAAAGGAACTACTATTTCAATAAAAAATATAGAAAATATATACGGAATATATATAATATATGAACTAAAAAGTAAACCAGGAGTTATTCGAAATAAAGAACAAACTATTTCGATTGGAACTAATGGATTTTTACATGAATACGTAAATGTTGAAAAAGAAATCGGTGCTGTAAAAGATATAACATTAGAATACCAAGAAAAAGTAAAAATAGCAGATATTTATGTTTTAGGAGAAGGCGATTTACCTGAGTTTGTAGAAGTCTGGAATTCTCCTTGCCAAAAAGCAGATTTACTATTATTTTCCACGCATAGTGATGATGAACAACTTTTTTTCTTAGGATTACTACCTACCTATGTTGCCAAAAATAAAAAAGTGCAAGTAGTATATTTTACGAATCACTATGATAATCCCAAAAGATTACATGAACAACTACATGGTCTTTATACAGTAGGTATAAAAAATTATCCGGTCATTGGAATTATTCCAGATGCTTATTCTACTACTTTAGAAGGTGCCCTAGCAAATATGAAAAAAACAAAAATAGAAGAAGAAGATGCTATTTTTTTCGAAGTAGAAATGCTTAGAAGGTTTAAACCATTTGTGGTAGTCGGACATGATGAATTAGGGGAATATTCACATGGACAGCACATATTAAATACACACATATTAAAACAAGCGATAGAAAAAGCTAATGATAATACATATCACATCCAATCAATACAAGAATATGGAGTTTGGGATGTACCCAAAACATATCTTCATTTATATAATAAAAATCAAATAATCATGGATTATGATATACCATTAGAATACTTTAATGGGCGTACTGCCTATGAAGTATCTAAAGAAGGATATAAAAAACATATATCTCAGCAATACACGTGGTTTACCTCGTGGATGAATGGAAAAAATAATGAATATACCCAATCTACTGAAATCAAAATTTATTCACCTCGAGAATTTGGCTTATATCGTTCTTTAGTAGGAGAAGATACAGAAAAAAACGATATGTTTGAAAATATTGTAGAGAAAAAACAAGAGTCTCCAAAAAGACAAGAAACTTTGAATAAAGAAAATCAAAGTCAAATTGATTCAGAAGAAACCATAAGAAAAAAAGACAAAAAAATAGAATGTATCCGTGATATAATTATAACGAGTTTACTATTAGGAATTGGAATAAAATACATAAATAAAAAAGGAGAACAAAATGGATAAAAAAGAAATAAAAGCAAAATTAGAGAGTTTAAAAGCAGATGTAGAAGACCTCGGGAGGTCTCTTTGACTTAAAAACAAAAAATAAGAGGAAATTAGAATTAGAAATAGAAATAAAAAAAGAAAATTTTTGGCAAGACATAGAAAAATCGAATCAAATTAACCAAGAATTAGTAAATATTAAAAAAGAAATAGAAAAATATGAAACAATACAAAAAAATATTACGGATAACATAGAGCTTTTAGACATTTTGGGAGAAAATGAATTAAAAGAAATACAGAATGAAATTCCTATTTTAGAGAGTCAAATAGAAGAACTAGAAATAAGCTGTTTATTAAATAAAGAATCAGACAAATTAAATTGTTATATCGAAATTCACCCCGGTGCAGGAGGAACAGAATCTTGCGATTGGGCAAACATGCTCTTACGCATGTATACAAGATTTTGTGAAAATATGAATTACAAATATGAAATAATAGAATATGGAAGAGGAGAAGAAGCAGGTATAAAAAGTGTTACACTTTATATAAAAGGTCTTTATGCCTATGGTTACCTAAAAACAGAAAAAGGAGTCCACCGCTTAGTTCGTATTTCCCCCTTCGATTCTAATAAAAGGAGGCATACTTCTTTTGCTTCCGTTTTAATAACTCCTGAATACAATAAAGATATCAACATTGATATCAAAGAAAGTGATTTAAAAATTGATGTTTATCATTCAAGTGGAGCAGGAGGACAATCCGTAAACACTTCCAATTCAGCAGTTCGAATTACGCATTTACCAACCAAAACTGTTGTAACTTGTCAAAACGAACGTAGTCAATTAAAGAACAAAGACCAAGCAATGAAAATGTTAAGAAATAAACTGTATGAATTAGAGTTATCCACTCGTGAAAAAGAAATAAATGATTTAAAAGGAGATATGGCAAATATTAATTTTGGCAGTCAAATCAGAAGTTATGTTTTAGAACCATACAAATTAATAAAAGATAACCGTTCTGGATTTGAAACCAGTAATGTTAATAAAGTACTAGATGGAAATTTACTACCCATTATCGAATCGATTTTAAAAACAAAGGAGTAACATTAAAAAAGTTATTCTAAAACTTATCAACACGTCAAAAAGAATTGCATTTAAAAAAAGGATACTTTAAAATAGAGAACAAATGGGTGATAATTTTGAAAGACACTATCAATTTTTTAGAAAACATTTTAAAAACAAATGACTGCCTCGTAATTGGAGTTTCAGGAGGACCTGATTCTATGTGTCTTTTAGACCTTGTAAACAAGCAAAAAGAATTACTTCATTTAAAAATTATAGTGGCTCACATTAATCATGGTGTACGAAAAGAAAGTGAAGAAGAAGCTTGCTTTGTAAAAAGAATATGCAAAGAAAAAAACATAATATTCGAGTATCAAAAATTACAATTTGAAGAAAAAAAGAACTTTGAGTTTCAAGCCAGGAAAAAAAGATATCAGTTTTTCAACGAAATTGTAAAAAAATACAAAGCTAAATTTTTACTAACCGCTCATCATGGGGATGATTTAATAGAAACAGTTTTAATGCGCATAACAAGAGGAAGTAATTTACATGGATATAGTGGTTTTCAAAATAGCACAAAAACTAAAAACTATACACTTTTAAGACCATTAATTTACACTACAAAACAAGAAATAGAAAAATATAATGTAGAAAATCAAATAGAATATCGAATAGATAGTTCAAATCAAAGTCAAATGTTTACTAGAAATCGTTTTCGAACACATATTCTTCCGTTTTTAAAAAAAGAAAATAAAAACGTGCATCGAAAATTTTTGAAAATGAGTGAAAATCTAAACGAAATAGATATGTATTTAGAAAAACAAGTCCAAATCGCCTTGACTACCGTAAGTGATTTTGATAAAGTAAATTTGCGTGAATTTAAGGAATTAGATTCTTTAATGCAGCGTTGTGTGCTTGAGTATATTTTAAAGAAAGAATATCAAGATAAAATTTATTTAATAAATGACAAACATGTGAAGCTGATTCAAAAAATAAGCAATTCATCTTCTTCTAATGCTAAAATAAATCTTCCACTAAAAAAAACTTGGATAAAGGAATATAATACTGCCTATTTTAAAAAAAAGGCTAAAGAAGAAAATAAAGAATATATTTTAGAAGAAAGCCTTTTATGGAACACCCAAGAAAAAATAGAAAGAATAAAAAAATCAGACACAAAAAGCAATTATATTTTAAGGTTAGATAGTAAAGAAATAGCTTTTCCTTTAAAAGTACGTACTAGAAAACCTAAAGATACAATAAAAGTAAAGAATTTAAAAGGTACAAAAAAAGTAAAAGATATTTTTATAAACGAAAAAATTGGTTTAGAAAAAAGAAATACTTGGCCAATTGTAGTAGATAAAAACGATACAATTCTTTGGATTCCAGGTGTAAAAAAATCAAATTTCGACAAAAATATTGAGGAATATTATGATATAATATATAAATATGTAATAAGTAAGGAGAAAGAAAATGAAGAAAAATAATACGATGAAAAATTTATTTCCCTATGTAGTTCTTATTATTGTTATTTTCTTTGTATTAACTGTTTTAAATCTAGGTGGAGCAGTAAATCATGAATTAACGACTGGAGAATTATTAGGAGAATTAGAAAAGAGCAATGTATCAGAAATTGTCATTACACCTAGTAGTACCGATTCTGTTTACTACATTGAAGGAAAACTAAATGGGTACAAAGAAAAAGAAACTTTTTCTTCAAAAGTAGTAGAAAAAGACTTAACAGAAATTACAAATTATGCTAAAGCCCATGATTTAAAAGTATATGAAACAAAAAAAGACCCAGGTTCTATTTCTATATTGTATATAGTGATTAACTTTTTACCTTTGGTAATTATTATAGTTGTTTCTTATTTCTTTTTTACCAAAATGGCAGGAAGTAACAAAAATTCAATGGATTTTGGAAAAAGCCGTGCCAGACTTTCAGAAGATGGCGGCAATGTAAAATTTAAAGATGTTGCCGGATTAAAAGAAGAAAAAGAAGAAGTAGCAGAATTAATTGATTTTTTAAAAAATCCGAAAAAATTTCAAAAATTAGGAGCACGTATTCCCAAAGGTGTTTTATTAGTAGGTCCTCCGGGAACAGGTAAAACATTACTTGCAAAAGCAGTTGCTGGAGAAGCTAATGTACCATTCTATTACATAAGTGGCTCTGATTTTGTTGAATTATTTGTAGGAGTTGGAGCAAGTCGTGTTCGCGATATGTTTAAAGAAGCGAAAAAAAATGCCCCTTGTCTAATCTTTATTGATGAAATTGATGCAGTAGGTCGTCAACGTGGAGCAGGTCTTGGTGGAGGACACGATGAAAGAGAACAAACATTAAATCAATTACTAACAGAAATGGATGGATTTGGAGCAAATGAAGGTATTATAATCATTGCTGCTACAAACCGTCCTGATGTACTTGACCCAGCACTTTTAAGGCCAGGAAGATTTGATAGACAAGTAACAGTAAATTTACCAGATACAAAAGAGCGTGAAGAA
Source organism: uncultured Mycoplasmatota bacterium (assembly GCA_947652325.1). GTDB lineage: Bacteria > Bacillota_I > Bacilli_A > RF39 > UBA660 > MGBC108787. Next base: position 41,880 of record CANTCQ010000010.1, on the reverse strand, counting down.
ATATTAAAAGTGCATGCTCGTAATAAAATACTTTCTGAAAGTGTAAAATTAGAAAATATAAGTGCTAGAACACCTGGATTTAGTGGGGCAGATTTAGAGAATTTACTTAACGAAGCTGCATTACTCGCCGTACGTAAAAATGAAGAATCCATTACGATGGATGACATTGATGAAGCAACCGACCGTGTTTTAATGGGGCCTGCTAAAACTTCTCGTAAAATTACTGATAAAGAGAAAAAACTTGTTAGTATCCACGAATCTGGACACGCTGTAATTGGCATAAAATTAGAAGATGCAAATGAAGTTCATAAAATTACAATTATTCCTCGTGGTATGGCTGGTGGTTATACTATGATGCTTCCAAAAGAAGAAAAAATATCAGTTATGACACAAAAAGAATTACTGGCTATGATAACAGGACTTTTAGGAGGCCGTGCAGCGGAAGAATTATTCTTGGGAGAAATTACAACAGGAGCAAGCGATGACTTTAAAAAAGCAACCAATATTGCTCGTAGTATGGTTTCCGAATACGGTATGAGTGAACTTGGACCAATGCAGTACGAACAAAAATCCGAAGGAGTATTTTTAGGTAGAGATTATAATAAAACAAAAAATTACTCTGACCAAGTTGCTCTTGAAATTGATAGAGAAGTAAGAAAAATCATTGAAAACTGTTATGCCGACGCAAAAAAAATACTACACGATAATGAAGAATTAGTAATGACTTTAAGTAAAGCTTTGATTGAAAGAGAAACATTAACAAAAGAAGAAATTGAATCCCTAGTGACAACTGGTAAAATAGCAGACAATTTAGAACCCTTAAAAGAAGGAGAACCCTCTTTATTAAAACTTCGTGAAATTGCTAAGTCAAATAAAATCAAAGGGTATACGAAAATGACAAAAGAGGAATTAGAAAAAGCAATAAAAGAATTAGAGAAAGAATAAACATCTAATTCTTTTTTTATGATTTTTTTGTTATTAAAACAGTATTATAAGAAGTAAATTAAATTAAGTTGATTTTATTTCTTCTTTTTTAATATTTAAATATAAAATAAGAAAAATTAATATTTGGCAAAAAAAATTCTTTTTGGTATTCTTCAACAAAAGGAAAAATAAAATGAAAAAAATGATAACAAAAAATAAATTCATAAAAATTTTTAGTAAAAAAGAATACCGTAAAAAATTGGATAAAATAATACTAAATTTTTTTGGCTTAGAAGCAAATACAATATTGAAAAAGAACGAAATACCAGTGGAAAAAAATATTTTAGAATTTCTTCTTTTTATAAATACTGAATTAACTTTAAAAATCAAAGTTCTTGATAATCAAAATCTTTTTACAACATCAAAAACATTTTATATTAACATAAGTTTTCGAAATGTCAAAAAATACCATGAATTATTACGGCCATGTTATTGGGAAATATATAGTTTATATGCATTTAGGTTTCCTAAAAATAATCCCAAATTAGTTTTAATCGCTGCACTTTTTTCATGTACCAAAAAAGAAGAAATAAAATCCATTTTAAAGAAAACGCAAGAATTTAACAATAAGGAAATTCAAAAAATATTGAAGATGCTGTAATCGAAAAAATCAAAGTTTTTTTAAAGACAAATAAATAGGAATGTGTTAAAATAATAACAGTGACTAAAATTTGAAAAAGGTGGTATTATGGCAAAAATTATTTCATTAGTAAATCAAAAAGGAGGAGTAGGAAAAACCACAACAAGTATTAATCTTGCAGCCTCCTTAGGAAGTGAAGGAAAAAAAACGCTTTTAATAGATTTAGACCCACAAGGAAATTCTTCTAGTGGGCTTGGATTAAATACCAACGATTTTGAATGTGATATATATGATGTAATAACAGGTGCTTGTCAAATTGAAACGTCTATTATTAAAACCAAATTTAAAAACTTATCGATTATACCTTCCACTATTAATTTAGCTGGTGTCGATGTGGAATTTGTAAAAAAAATGTTAGAAGATGAAACGTTTAGACAAAATGAACAATTACGTTTAAAATTAAAAGAGATTCGAGAAAAATATGATTATATTATTATAGATTGCCAACCCTCTTTAGGAATATCAACAATGAATGCACTTGTAGCCAGTGATTCAGTCATAATTCCTGTTCAATGTGAATATTTTGCTTTGGAAGGAATTACCCAACTCTTAAACTCTATTATTTTAGTTCAATCCAATATGAATCCTGACTTGCGAATAGAAGGTGTTTTATTAACCATGCTAGATGGAAGAACCAATATTGGTTTAGAAGTGATAGAAGAAGTTCGTAAATGTTTTAAAAATAAAGTATTTAATACTATTATTCCAAGACTCGTACGTTTGGTAGAAGCTCCAAGTCACGGAAAACCGATAAATGCTTATGACCCTACTAGTCGTGCAACCCTTGCATATGCAAATTTAGCAAAGGAAGTGATAAGTCGCAATGGAAACTAGAAGAAAAGCTTTAGGAAAAGGATTAGAACAATTATTTTCAAATGAAGTAATTGATTTTGATAACTTTGAACAAGATATTGTTGCAAAAGCAAAGACTAATGATATTATAGAAATTTCTTTAGATGATATACACCCAAATCCTTATCAACCAAGAAAGACGTTTAAAGAAGAAGCATTAAGAGAATTAGCAGAAAGTATAAAAGAATATGGTATAGTTCAGCCCATAATTGTAAAAAAAGCAGTCAAAGGATACTACTTAATTGCTGGAGAACGTCGTAGCAAAGCCGCAAGAATAGCTGGATTAGAAACGGTTCCTGCAATCGTAAAAGATTTTGATGACCAAGAAATGATGGAAATTGCTTTAATTGAAAATATTCAAAGAGAAAATTTAAATCCAATAGAAGAAGCGCTTGCTTATGAAAATATTATTCGTATAGGAAATATTACCCAAGAAGAATTTGCAAAAAAATTTGGCAAAAGTAGAAGTCATGTTACAAATATGCTTGGATTATTAAAATTGCCAGAGGCAACTAAAAAATTGGTAGAAACGAGTAGAATTAGTATGGGTCATGCAAGAGCTTTAAGTAAACTAAGTGATACTATGAAAATTAATGATTTAGCAGACCGTGTATTGAAAGAATCATTAAGTGTACGTGAATTGGAAAGAACCATACAGGAAGAAAACTTACCAAAAACATATAAAATAAGTAGAAAATCAACAGAAAGAAGTAGATATTATTCTATTTACGAAAAAATAATGCGTGAAAAAGTGGGGACAAAAGTAAAGATAAAAGAAAATAAAATTGAAATTCCTTTTGATAGAGAAAAAGACTTAGAAAGAATATTAGAAATATTAGGAATAGAAATAACAGGTGATTAGATGGAGATAGTTGGAAATATCATGGCTTTTTTGAGTAAAAAAGAAGTATATGGTCTTGCGATAATACTCTTGGTATCTATTGCACTTTATCATTTTGGAAAACTATTAATTGAAAAGATTATAGTATCGGGTAAAAATGCTTACGAAAGAAAAAAAAGAAGAACAATTGTAAATTTAATTTCCAATATTTTTAAATATATCATCTTTATTTTAGCTGTTCTTTTTATATTAGATTTATATGGTGTAGATACCAAAGCTTTAATTGCTAGTTTAGGCGTTTTAGGAGCCGTTATTGGGTTAGCTTTACAAGATACCTTAAAAGATTTTATTAGTGGAATAACCATTATAATGGACAATTATTTTGTAGTGGGAGATATTGTTACTTATAATAATTTCACTGGAGAAGTAATAGATATGGGTTTAAAGTCAACCAAAATAAAGAAGAACAATGGTGAAGTTTTAGTAATTGCCAATCGTAACATTGACCAAGTAGTAAATATTAGCCAAGAGCCTGCAAATATAGTAATTGATATTCCAACCTCCTATGAAGCAAAAACAGAACGGGTTGAAAAAACAATTAACAAAATACTTGCAGAAATAAAAAAAATAGAAGGAATAAAAAAAGACCCAAAGTATTTAGGAATTTCTTCATTAGATGACAGTTGTGTAAAATATACAATCAGTATTTTATGTCCACAAGACAATCAATGGCAAATAAAAAGAGACGCTCTGAAAATAATTAAAAACTTTTATGAAAAAGATAAAATAAAAATACCTTATAATCAAATTGAGGTGCATTATGAATAAGAATTATAAATTACATGACTTGGTAATAATGAAAAAGCCACACGCTTGTAAAACAAATGAATGGAAAATTACAAGAATAGGTGTAGATATAAAAATTAAATGTCAAAATTGCGGTCGCGAAATTATGATGGACCGCTTAGAATTTGAACGAAAACTTAAAAAAGTTTTAGGTGAAGAAAAATGAACATAAAAAGAATAAAAGAAAAAATAACCTCACATCCTATTATGACAATTTTAATAATGATAGGAATAACAATACTTTTAAGTGGAATTCTATCCACTATAGGTTTGCAGGCTACTTCTAGAAAAATTAGTACAACAACACAAGAGTACAATACATATATTGCAGAAGTTTCTTCTTTATTTAATTTAAGCGGATTAAAATATATTTTTACAAGTACTATTAATAATTTTATGGCTTTTGCCCCTTTAAGTAGTTTGCTTATTGTTTTAATAGGAATAGGAGTTATGCAAAAAAGTGACTTTTTAAAAGTAGCCTTTACATTATTAACTAAAAATGCAAAGAAGAATTCTGTTACTTTTGTTTTAGTGTTAATAAGTGTTTTATTAGGAGTGATAGGAGACTTATCTTTTGTTTTCTTACTTCCTCTTGCAGCCATTCTTTTTGAAACAGGAAAAAGAAATCCTGCGATAGGAATTATTGCTTCTTTTGCAGGTTTAACTTGTGGATATGGAATTAATATTATTTTTACAAGCATTGATTCTTCTTTACTTTCATTAAGTACTCTTGCAGCTAATATTGTAGATAGCAATTATGCGATGAAAACAACAGGTTTTATTATAATTATGTTTATAATCGTGATTATGTTATCGATTTTGATTACGAAAATAACAGAATCCTATACCATTTACAAAACAGACAAATATGAAGTACCTAATACAGAGATAGAAGAAGAGTTATTTTTAGGAAAAAAAGAAAAAAAGGGCTTAGCATTAGCATTCTTAGCGTTTTTAATTTATTTTCTAATATTTCTTTACAATATAATTCCCGGATTGCCTTTTTCTGGGAAATTATTAGATAACAGTCAAATATTTTATATTGATAAATTATTTAGTTACAACTCTTTTTTTAATACAGGATTTGTTTTTATTATTACAACAGGAATGATAATTATAGGATTATTTTATGGAATTGGAGCAAAAACTATAAAAAATCATCGAGAATTATGTGAAGATTTAGGACACTCTTTAGATGGAATTGGCCAAACCATTATATTAATTTTCTTTGCTTCCATTCTAATTAATGTAGTAAAATACACCAATATTGGAACTGTGATAGTTGTTGCATTATCTAATATTATAAATGAAACTTCTTTTACAGCCATTCCGTTAATTATATTATTCTTCTTAATAAGTGCTATTGCTACTATTTTTGTTCCTTCATCTATAACAAGATGGTCTATTTTATCAGGAGTCACGATTCCTGTATTTATGAAGTCTGGAATATCACCAGAATTTGCACAAATCATATTTCGCTTTGGGGAATCAACAACTTTAGGAATAACCCCATTGTTTGCTTATTTCGTTATTTATTTAGCTTATTTGGAAAAATATAATAAAAAAGAACAACCAATCCATATAATAAAAGCAATTAAATATCAATTTCCTTATGCATTTATGACTTTTGCTATGTTATTGACAATTCTAATTGTGTGGTATATAGTAGGACTTCCACTAGGTATTGGAGTTTTTCCAACATTATAAAGGATGTGAAAAAATGTCTTTAAAAGCAGGTATTGTAGGATTACCAAATGTAGGGAAATCAACCTTATTTAATGCAATCACCAAGAAAAATATTTTAGCTGCAAATTATCCCTTTGCAACCATCGACCCTAATGTAGGTGTAGTAACTGTTCCAGATTCTAGGTTAGAATTTTTAGAAAATTTATATCATCCCAAAAGTTTAGTGCCCACAACTTTTGAATTTACTGACATTGCTGGTCTTGTAAAAGGAGCTTCAAAAGGAGAAGGATTAGGAAATAAATTTCTTTCTCACATAAGAGAAGTAGATGCTATTGTGGAAGTGGTTCGATGTTTTAAAGAGGAAAATATCATTCACGTGGAAGGTGGGGTAGACCCCATAAGAGATATAGAAATCATAAATTTAGAATTAATTTTGGCAGATTTAGAAATTATTGAAAATAGAATTGAAAAAATAGCCAAAAAAGCAGAAACTACAAAAGACAAAATAGCATTAAAAGAAATAGAAATATTAAATAAAGCAAAAGAAGCATTACTAGAAAATAAAGCACTTCGTTTAATAGATTTTGAAGAAGAGGAATTATTGATTTTAAAACCATTTCATTTTATAACCTTAAAACCATTAATTTATGCAGCCAATATTTTAGAAGATGACATAGCTTTAGGAGAAAATGAGTACACTAAAAAGGTTAGTGAATATGCAAGTAAAGAAAATGCTGGTGTAATTACAATGTGTGCTAAGATAGAATCAGAACTTGTAGAGCTGGAAAGTGAAGACAAAATAGCCTTTTTAAATGATTTAGGAATAGCAAGCAGCGGACTAGACAAGCTTATTTTTGCAACATATGATTTACTTGGCTTACAAACCTTTTTTACAGTTGGTAGTGATGAAGTTCGAGCTTGGACATTTAAAAAAGGTATGAATGCTAAAAAATGTGCAGGTTTAATCCATAGTGATATTGAAAGAGGATTCATAAAAGCAGAAATTATGAAATTTAACGATTTAGAAGAATTAAAAGACGAAAAAAAAGTACAAGAATCAGGAAAATTAAATTTAGAAGGAAAAGATTACACGATGCAAGATGGCGATATTGTCTATTTTCGATTTAATGTATAAAAATAATTTATATATTTAAGAAAGAATGCTATAATAAACATATAGTTTATAAAGGAGGAATCAAAATGGATAACAAAGTAATGAGTAAATCATTTATCTGGATGTTTATTGGACTTTTAGTAACATTCATAACAGGCTATGCGGTTTCACATAATGAAACAATGATAATAAATATTTTTAGAAATTCAACATATTGGATATTATGTATTGTTGAGTTAATACTAGTTATATTTTTGTCGGCAAAAGTAAGAACAATGGGAAAAAATACAGCAAAAATTTTCTTTATTTTATATAGTTTTGTATCAGGACTTACCTTTTCATCTATTTTTATCGTTTACAAACTAACTTCTATTTTATTTGTATTTTTACTCGCTGCCATTATTTTTCTAGTATTTGGATTAATTGGATACTATACAAAATTAGACTTAACAAAATGGGGAACCTATTTAATGATGGCCTTATTTGCGGTAATTATATGTTTTATAATTAATTTTTTTACAGCAAACGAGACATTTGATTTGGTATTATCCATCATTTGTATACTTGTATTTATTGGCTTTACTGCATACGATGTTCAAAAAATAAAAGCCTTAGCAGAAGAAGAGAATATTCCAGAAGATAACTTAAGCATAATAAGTGCATTGAATTTATATCTAGATTATATTAACATATTCTTACATTTGTTAAGTATTATTGGAAATTCAAAAGATTAATAAAAATATAAAGGACAAAAAACTTTATATTTTTTTTGCATTTATATAAATTTATGATATGATATTTCGGGTTAAAAAAAGGAGATGTTAGTATGAAAAATAAGGTAAAATATTGGAAAAAATATTTAATACTTATGGTATGAGTCTTTTACTAACTAATTGTAAAAAAGAAGAATTGATAAAAATAGAAACGATAGAAAAAAAGATGGAAATCGTTCCGCCAAAAGAAAACAGAATCATAAATTTTAAAATATTGAAACAAAAAGAAAAAGAGATAACAATTAGTGCAATAGGAGATTGCACATTAGGTACAGATACCCATTTTGATGAAATGAATAATTTTCCTTATGTACTAAAGAAAAACAATCGAGATTTTAGTTACTTTTTAAAGGCGTTTACGATATAGTTTTAAAAGATGATTTAACCATAGCAAATTTAGAAACAACATTTACAGATGCCGAAGAAGAACACAGGGCAGATAAAAAATTCAACTTCAAAGGTGATGCTGATTATACGAATATTTTAATCGCTGGTAGCGTAGAAGCAGTAAATCTTGAGAATAATCATACATATGACTACGGAGAAAAAGATATACAGATACAATAAAAATTTAGAAGAAGTAAGAATTCCTTATTTTGATTATGAAGAATATCCAGTCTTAGAAATTGAAGGAATAAAAATAGGCCTAGCTGGTATCACAGGTTGGAATGATACAGAAACTAAGAAAAACATTGAAAAAGCTACTACCTATTTTCAAGAACAAAATACGGATTTAATCATTTTGACTTTTCACTGGGGAATAGAAAGAGAATCCAAATGATAAGATACTATAATATTTCAAGCAACTTTTCATTTTGAAGAAAACAAACTAACAAATACATCTATTAAAATAATACCTTGCTCTTTATCCAGTAGAAAAGATATAAATGATTACCAATCCATTATTTTAGAAGGAGAAGAAAAAGACAGAGTTTTAAAAAAAGTATTAGAAAATAGTACAAATATAAATAATGAAAAATAATAAAAAGAGAAAAAGTTGTTACAAGTAAAATTTTTTTACCAACAATATATAATATAGAAAAGGTGAGATTATGAAACTAAGTGAAGTCCCAATAAGTCCATTGTGGAATGAAAAATCAAAAAGATATGAAAATGAAGAATTAGAAGAAGGTTTAAAAATATAATGAATAAACCATATTGCAAATTGTTATTATATATAAAAACTCAAAGCTTTGAAGATAAAATAGTAGAATTTTGTTATAAATGCGATGTATTAGAAGAAATTGATAAATTGACATATAATTATAAAGATGAGTTTGCTTTTTTTAATGAAAAGAAGAAAGAAATTTTAAAAGAATTAAATAAAAATAAAAAAAGATATTCACTTGATTTTCATGTTGTGGATATAGAATTAACAACTAAAAGAATAATAATTTTAAAAGAAAAAATTATTTCTTTCAAATGGCAAGACTTTTACTTTCAAAAGAAGAAGATTTAACCATCCAAAAATTTATAGAAGCAGTATCAATAGTAAATGTTCAAAAAGAACATAAGGAAGAAAAAAGAACAAGAAAAATTTGGACACCTTATGCAGAAGATTAGATAGGAAAATAAAATGTACAATATTTTAATAGAAAATGGAAAAACAGAAAGCTTTATCAAAATAGTAGGACAAAAGTTACAAGGTTTTAATGTAAGGAATGGAATAATAAGCAATATAACAGAAAAAGAGTTAAACATTGTAAATAGTCTAAAACTAAGCCAAAATAAAACATATATTGGAAAAGAAAACGAATATGAATTTTACATAGATAATATATCAGGTCTAAAACATTTTTTTAAAGATGGTATAGAAAATATTCAACAATTTTGTGAAGAAAATGGAAGTGATGCCCTATTATATGAGCTTGAAGATGATAAAAAAATAACAACTTTTGCTGTTAAAGCTTACAAATTTAAATTAAAAAAGATATTGTATGTATATTAACAGCCATTAGTATTGTGTTTTTAGTAGAACAAGGGATAGAAAAAAACGTTTATGATTATCAATTAAAACACGCAGAACCAATAACATACGATACAGTAAGCACTTTAATTGAAAACAGTAAAGAATTAAATGATGATGAAAAAATAGCATTAAAAAACGAAAAACTATTAAATGATGTTATTCCGTATTACAATGGAACCAATATGGATTTTATTGCTACTAAATGTTTTCATAACATACATTTTAAGTATTATAATAAATATAAAGAGGACAATAATAATGAAAAAACAAAAATATTAGAAACAGTAGGTTATTATATTAGAACAAATCCAAATGAAATAAATATTAAAAGGGATTTAACACCAGAAGAAGAATTTGATACAAAATGTCATGAATATATCCACTTGTTACAAGCAAAACATAAATATATATACATTGTAGAAGCGTGTGCTGAGATTATATCTACTGAATATTATGATACATCGTTAGATAAATATGAAAAAGCAATAATAAATACAAAGATATTATTAGAAATAGTAGGACCCGAACCGATTTGGAAACTCAATTTTGCAGGAGATGATACAGAACTAGTAAGTATAATTAATGAAAATTTAGAACCCAAAAAGCTCAAAATTTGCTAGAACTATTACAGAAAAAACCTTATGCAGAAGAGAATATAAATGAAGAGATTATGATTTTATTAGAGGAATTATACTTTAATATATATCATACGTATATGGGTAAAAATATTTATATAGAAAAAATAAAAAATAAACAATTAATTGACCGATATTATTTTAATAGTGCTAAAATTTCAAATTATATTCCAAGTTATCTAGAAGGTAAAAATGTTTTTTTAGTAAGTAAGGAGTTATCATTTGAAGAGTTTGAAGAATATAAAGACAATGTTTTAATAAAATGGCAAGATGAATCATGTGAAAATACAAAACCATTAGAAGAAGCGGTAAAGTTAGGAGAGGCCAAATTAATTTACAGAGAAAAAATTCGCGGTTTAACAAATAATGAAGTAACATACTTAGAAGCAAACGGATTTAAAGTAGAATATTATGGCACACTGGCCATACCAGAAGATACTTTTAATGACTTTATAGAAAATAAAGACCAAGAAAGATTTTCACCTAAAAATGATATTTATGATGTAATATATTTAGAAACAATTTATGAAACTTTTCCTGACCAAAAAATAAATGTTTCAGAACTAAAAAAATTTTAAAAACATAATTTAAATCGTTTAGAAATATAATTATAGAAAGAAAACATTTACATCAAATGTTTTTTTTGTTATAATCTAGAGCGAGTATGAATTTACTCCTTGCTTTAGTAGTTCTAAAGCCAAATAGACCATGAGGAGGTGTAGAATAATGAAAAAATATGAAATTATGTTCATTGTAAAATCTGCAAATGAAAGTGATGAAATTAAAAAATCTGCAGAGACTATGAAAAGCATCATTACAGACAATAAAGGAAAAGTTGTAGAATTTAATGAACTAGGGGAAAAAAAGTTAGCTTATGCAATCAAAAAAGAAATTAGTGGATATTACTATGTTATGGTTGTAGAAGCTAATAAGGAAGCAATTAGTGAATTAAATCGTAAAGCTTCAATTAATGAAAACATTTTAAGGCATTTAATCATTCGATTAGATGAGGAGTAAAATATGAATAAAGTAATTTTAATAGGAAGACTTGCTAGAGATCCAGAAATGCGTACAACAATGTCTGGAATGAATGTAACTCGTTTTACAGTAGCGGTAACTCGTACATATCAAGACCAAAACGGTGAAAGAACAGCGGATTTTATAAATTGTGTTGCATGGCGCAAACAGGCTGAAAATATCGCCAAGTATTGTACAAAAGGAACACAAGTAGCAATTGATGGAAGAATTCAAACAGGTTCTTATGATGCGCAAGATGGTTCTAAAAGATATACGACTGATATTATTTGTGATAATGTAACATTCTTAGGTTCAAAAAATGATAACAATAGTGGAAATTCTTATAACACAAATTATAGTAATGGAAATGAAAATATAAGTGAGCCATCACAAAGTTTACCAACTTCTGATATATCAGAAGACCCATTTAAAGACTTTGGAGAAGAAATAGCATTAAGCGATGATGACTTACCATTCTAAGAGAGGAGAATAAGCAATGGCAGAATTTCGTAGAAAAAAGAAAAAAATATGTCAAATGTGTGCTGGAAAAAGCGTCGATTATAAAGATGTAATGATTATAAATAAATACATAAATGAAAAAGGTAAAATTATGCCTAGACGTATGACGGGCGCATGTGCAAAACATCAAAGACATATTGCAGAACAAATCAAATATGCAAGATTTATGGCTTTAATACCATTTGTAAAATAACATTCTAAAAGTAGAATGTTTTTTATTGAAATGTATAAATAAGAGAAAGGAACAAATACTAAAAATATAAAATATGTCAAAAAAGTGTATATTTGCTGTCATTAAATAAAAAAAATTAGAAATAATGAAAGTTAGTTGTCGATTTTTAAAAATATATGATATAATCAAATCGATAGTAGAAGATTAGACTTAAGATATGAATGTTTTACTAAAAGAGAAAAAGGAAGAAAGAGGTTGAATATGAAAATATTAGTAGGCTTATCAAATGGTTTAAGAAGCGAATCAGAACCATATCAAATATTAATAGTTGATGCAGATTCTATGGAACCAATGAAACAAGAATGGGTAGAATTAACTCCTCATGCACTTAGTAGTTGTTCAAATGTTCGTGTAAATTTAGGAAATTATAAATCAATCACACAAAATCCAGTAGAATATTTAGAAGCAGAATTTGATGTAGCAAGACTAGTCAATACAAGCATGAATAGTCCAGAATTTCAAATCATTACTGTATATGACGATGAAGAAGGAAATCCAGTTCTTTACCGTACTGTAGATGCAGCTGGAATAGTAAAAATACACCATATTTCAGAATTTCCCTATAAAAAAAGATATAGTATATATGGAGAAGAACTAGATAGTTTGCCTTCTTATGTAAAAGAAGTTCCTGTAAGAGAAGCATATGATTGGTGGAAGAAAAAAGATAGAGTAAAAGAAAAGAAAAGAACGCGTTTTGCTTATGAAAACTTTGATACTACAGAAGATATGCCAGTACAACTTTTATATCATTATTTAGTAGGAGTAAAAGGATTTCAACTTGGTTATCATACCGTAACAGATATAAATTCAAAATATGAAACTTTGGAAAGATTACATGAATATTTTCTATTTAATGGTTCAGCCAATGTTAAATTAAAAGAAAGTCTTCCAGCAGATGAAAATGAAGCACCAGAGGTAAGCATTTATGGAAACAAAGACCCATATCCAGATAAACAAAAATTAGGATATTATGGAGCTATGATTTCTATGGTTTGTAATAGAAAACATTATCCAGCTTTTGATATCTATAGTAGACCTACTTCAGAAATTAACTTTGATAGAGATGGAATAGAAGTAACTATAGATATTACAGATGGTGGAATGGCTGTTTATAATAAATGTGAAGAAACAGATTGTATTTCTCCATCTTGGAGACTTGGAGAAAATAAGAATTTTTTTGGTGTATCATTATCAAACTTAATTCCAGAAAGATTAGCAGGATTAAGTAAAAAATTACAAGATGAAAAGGAACGTATGGAATATGGCCATTGGTCAAGTCATAATACAAACGATTGGTTCCAAGTAATGGAATTAGCTCTAAGTACACAATATTATAGTACAGAATTAAGAAATAAATTAAGTGACATTTTAAAAGAGTATCAAATTATTTTCTCAACAAAACTTGCTGAAATGATAGAAAAAATTAGCGCAAAAGACTCATTAGAAGTGATGAAATGGGCAGAAGAAAATGTTGAAAAAATTATTGAAAGTATATCATTTGTAAAAGAAAATGGAGCAATTCAGAAATCAAATGTAACCGTAGAGCAAATGAAAAATCTATTTACATTTAAAAGAAATTCATTTGACCTTCCAGATTGGTTACAAATTTATACTCCCGATACTATTGAAAAACTTGGAGGAGAAGATTACCTAAATCAATTTGTTGCCTCTCGTGGAGAAGAATCTGCAGAATCTTTCTTATCCATCTGGGCAGAAAAGTTGGAAAGTGACCAACGATATGCCTCTCGTGAGCCTAAAGAAAATATATTTGGAGAATCTGATAATGCATCATTTGGAGGATTAGAAGAACCAGCAGAAATGGTAATCAATGAAAAAATAAACGATATAAAAGCAGCTTAATAAAAAAACATTTCATAAATTTGGAATGTTTTTTTGTGTAAAAAAATAAAAATTATGTTAAAATAACTACTTGTGATATATATGGAACGTATTAATGGATATAAAGTAATTGATGATTATAAGCAAATTCAAAAAAATAAAGGAGGTCATAATCTTTGTTTTTGGCTTTCTGATGGGAAAAATGAACACTTTTTTAAAGTCGTCAGTATGGAAGCACAAATGAAAGAATTATTTTATTCAATATTATTATTAGAAAATGAATATAAAGCAGTAGAAAATGATTTAGCAATATATCAAGGCCAATATGGAGTTCTTTCTCCGAATTATAATCCTAATAATATACCTACTATAAAAATGCGTGACATACTAGAAAAATGCAAAAATACAAAAAAATACTTTGTACAAAATATTTTTAGTGTCGAAACAATAAATGAAATATTAACTTTATATACATCAGAAATAAGAAAAGAGTATCCAACTAAAAAAACAGAAGTATTAATGACTTTTATTATGCAAATTTTACTAGCAAATATTGATTGCCGTACAGAAAATATAGAATGGTTAATAGAAAAAGAAATACATTTATCTCCCTTTCATGATTTTGAATTTTGTGGGATGAATAATCTAAATTCTTTTGCTTTTGAAAGTTATTATAGGAAATATTTATTAACTTATAATACGTTAACTACATATTATGATACCCCAGAAAAAACACTTCAAGATTTTTTAGAATATGGTAAGAAAGAAGAAATAGAATTATTGAAAAAAAATTTAGAAAAAATGCAAGAAGTAAAAACAAAAAAAATAATTGAACAATGTGAGGAAAAAATAAAAAGACATCTAAGTTTGACAAGAAAAATAAAACTAGAAATGGAATTTACGCAAAACTTAAGAAATGTAGATAAAATAATCAACGGGGAATACATTGCTATTCAAAACCCATACGTGATATAATAGTATTCGAATTGGAGGATGCTTTAAAATATGAAAGTAATATTATTACAAGATGTAAAAAAACAAGGAAAAAAAGATGATATATTAGAAGTAAGCGACGGATATGCCAATAACTTCTTAATTAAAAATAAGTTAGCAGTTCCTTATTCAAAAAAAAGTAAAGAAGTATTAGATACGGAATTAGAAAATCGTCATAAAGAAGAGGAATTGTTAATTGAAAAATGTAGAGAAACGGAAAAAGAAATACGAAAAAGCAAGATTGTTTTCAAAGCAAAGTCTGGAAAAGATGGAAAAATATTTGGCTCTATCTCTTCTAAACAAGTAAACGAAGAACTAAAAAAAATAGGATTGACTATTGATAAAAAATGCATCCACATAGAAAATGCAATAGACTCCTTAGGATGCCACGAAATCGAAATAGAATTGCATAAAAAAGTTAAATTTAAAATAACCATTTATATCGAAGAAAAATAGCGAGAAGGTGAACAAATTGGCTGTAAAACAAATGCCCCAAAACCTGGAAGCAGAACAAAGTGTGTTAGGCGTATGCTTCTTAAATAAATATGCATTAGAAAAAGTAGTAGAAGAAGTAAATGGCAATATGTTTTATAATGAAGCCAATAAAAAAATATTCGATGCCTTGCAAAGCTTACATAAAACAAGTACACCAGTAGATATAACAACTGTTAAAAATGAATTAGATAAACAAAAAAATTTAAATGCTGTAGGTGGTATTGAATATATAAGTGAAATTATTGATTCTGTTGCTACAACAGCGAATATAGACTCTTATATAAGCATTGTAAAAGATAAAGCAATTCGAAGAAACTTAATCGATACAGCAACCAATATTATTACAGCAACATATGAAGAAGATAAAGATTTA
The DNA here is from genome assembly GCA_947652325.1 of uncultured Mycoplasmatota bacterium. Lineage (GTDB taxonomy): Bacteria > Bacillota_I > Bacilli_A > RF39 > UBA660 > MGBC108787. Next base: position 26,072 of record CANTCQ010000010.1, on the reverse strand, counting down.
ACAGTATTACTAGATAACTCCGAAAGAAAAATTACAGATGTAGCACGCGCTAGAATCACGAGTGAATTAACCCCTATTGCAGAAGCATTAAGAAGTGCTCAAGAACATTTAGAACAACTTGCAAAAAATAAAAGTCTTATAACAGGATTGGAGACTGGTTTTTATGAACTTGATAAAGCCACAAGCGGACTTCATGCAGGAGAATTAATTATATTGGGAGCCCGTCCAGCAATGGGTAAAACTGCTTTTGCTTTAAATATTGCTACCAATGCAGCGATGACTACAAATAAAGCCGTTGCCATATTCAATTTAGAAATGTCCGCAGAACAACTAGTAAACCGTATGATTAGTGCTGTTGGAGGAATTGAGGGCGATAAATTAAAAACAGGTATGCTTGGACCAATGGATTGGAAAAAATACAATGAAGCCATGAGTCAACTAGCCGATACAAATATCTATATAGAAGATAATGTTTCGGTAACAGCCCCAGAAATTAGAGCAAAATGCCGACGTCTTGCGAATAGCGAAAAAGGACTTGGATTAGTCGTTATCGATTATTTACAATTGGTAACAACAGGTACAAGAACTGAATCAAGACAAGTAGAAGTTTCCGAAATTTCGCGTTCTTTAAAGAAAATGGCTTTAGAATTAGAAGTTCCAGTTATAGCTTTAGCACAATTAACTCGTGGCGCAGAACAAAGAAAAGATTCAAACCAACCAAGATTAGTTGATTTACGTGAATCGGGGTCTATCGAACAAGATGCTGATTTAGTTATGTTTTTAAATCGCCAAGATTATTTTGAAGAAAAAACAGCAGATAAAAAGCCGACCATTGTGCCAGTAGATTTAATAATTGCAAAGCATCGTCGCGGTTCAACAGGTGCATTTCAAATTTTATTCGAATTAAGCAAAAGTTGTTTTAAAAATTATTTAAAAGTAGAACCAAATGAAGATTTTTAAAAAAGGGTGATAAAAATTGAAAAAAAAAGAGATAACAAAAACCACAATAATAACAGGTATTATAGGAATTCTTTTTTTAATAGTAGGGTTGACAAACAGGAATTTTGAACAAGCAAAAAAAGTATACCAAGTCTATTTAAATGGGAATAAATTAGGACTTATAGAAAATCGAGAGGAACTATATGCCTTAATTAATGAAGAACAAAAAGACATTAAAGAAATATATAACGTATCGGATGTATATCCTCCAAATGGATTTATTATTAAAGAATATCAAACCTATAACAAAAATGTGGTAAGTGCAAAAGAAATTTATGAAAAAATAAAAAATCAAGAAGATTTTACTATTGAAGGGTATATTGTGAAAATTAAATTTAATAGTGAAGAAAAAGAAGATATTACACTAAATGTTTTAAATCGTGAGATATTTGAAGAAGCTTTAACAAGTGTTATTACAGCATTTGTGAAAGAAGAAGATTTTAAAAATTACATTAACAATACCCAAATGCAAATAGAAGATGTAGGGCAAATTATTGAAAATATGTATTTTCAAGAAACCATCACTATAAAAAATGCATATATGAGCGTAAATGAAAAAATATTTACAGATGCAAACGAACTAACCCAATATCTTTTATTTGGGTCCTCAAAAGAGCAAAGCAATTATACAGTTGCATTTGGAGATACCATTTCATCTATCTCTGAGGCAAATAAACTGAACCCGCAAGAATTTTTAATAGCCAATCCAAAATATAAATCAAAAGAAAGTATTTTGGCTATTGGAGATAAAGTGAATATTACACTTATTAATCCCATTTTGACATTAGTAGAAAGTATTCATTCAGTAGAAGACCAAGAGCAAGCTTATGAAAAAGAAGAAGTTTACGATAACAGTAAACCTGTATCTTTTAAGGAAGTTACTCAAACAGGAATTACGGGGATTGAAAGAATTACCAGAAAAATGCAAGTAATTAATGGAGAACAAACCCAAGGTGTAGATGGTACAATTAATGCGGTAACTTTAAGAGAAAGTCAAAAAGAAATTACTACGAAAGGCGGATATCCACCGCAAGGAAGTTATGTTGATAATGGTCGCGTATGGGGATGGCCCACAAACAGACCTTATATTATTACCAGTGGCTTTGAATATCGTTGGGGAGCTTTTCATAATGCAATTGATATATCGGGTACAGGTATGGGGTCCCCTATTTATGCATCACGTGCTGGAGTTGTAGTAGAAATGAATAATATATGTGCCAATATTGGCTCTTACCGAAATTCTTGTGGAAGAACTTATGGAAATTTTGTTGTGGTAAGCCATGGAGATGGATACTATACAATGTATGCGCATCTACTTCAAGATGTAGTAGTAAATGTGGGAGATAAAGTATCAAGAGGTCAAATTCTAGGCTATATGGGAAGCAGTGGTTCATCAACAGGAGCTCATTTACATTTTGGAGTATCAAAAGGAGAACCTGACAGAGGTACATGGTTAAATCCATGGAGTGTCTTAAGATAATGCGAGTTGTAGTATTAGCAAGCGGTTCTGAAGGAAATTCTACCTATATCGAAACAAAAGAAATAAAACTTTTAATCGACATGGGTAGAAATGCCAAATATATAAAAGAAAAACTAGAGAGTATTGGAGTTCAAGCAAAAGATATAAATTATATTTTAATAAGTCATACTCATAAAGACCATACCAGTGCATTAAAAACCTTTGTAAATAAATACCATCCAACCATTCTTTTAAGTCAACAAATGTTTTATGAGTTGGAAGAAATAAAAGAATATGAAAGTATTATGATATATGAGGATGATATTTACTTAAAAGATATAAAGGTAAAAACTATAAAATCTTCTCATGATGCTCCAGATGCTAGAAATTTTATACTAGAAAATGGGGGATGTTCCGTAGTTTATGTAACGGACACAGGATATGTTAATCGAAAATATTTTGAGGTGTTAACAGATAAAGAAATTTATTTATTTGAGAGCAATCATGATATAGAAATGTTACAAAATGGTCCTTATCCAAAATGGTTAAAAACAAGAGTTATAGGAAGTTACGGCCATTTATCCAACAAAGATTCTGCGTTTTATTTAAGCAAGCTAATTGGACCACATACTAAAAAAATTATTTTAATGCATTTAAGTCATATTAATAACACCCAAGAAAAAGCATTGGAAATGATTCAAGAAACATTTAAAGAATACGAAATAGATTTTGAAGATATTACATGCGCCAATCGAAGCGAAATCACAGAGGTAGTTTTATGATTAAAATAATTTGTTTAGGAAAAATAAAAGAAAAATATTTAACAGATTTAATAAATGATTATCAAACAAGAATAAGTCGCTATCACAAAATAGAAATCATTGAACTAAAAGATGAAGATAATTTACTAAAAGAAGAGCAAAAAATAATGTCATTTATTAACAATAAAGATTTTTTAATTACATTAGAAATTGAAGGAAAAGAATGTACAAGTACAGAATTTGCTTCTTTAATCAAAAATACATTCATAACACATAGTAACATTACCTTTGTTATTGGCAGTTCGCTAGGTTTATCTGAAAATATAAAAAAGAAAGGTAATTTTGCTCTATCTTTTTCTAAAATGACTTATCCACACGGACTTTTTAGAGGTATTTTATTAGAACAAATTTATCGTTCTTTTAAAATAAATAATAACGAAACCTATCACAAATAGTAAAAGGAAGTAAAAATATGAAAAAGTGGAATAAAGAATTAACTAGAATATTCATTGTACTTGGTTTATATTCTTTGTCGAGTGGAATATTTTATATTTTCCAAGAGTTATGGATGGCAGAAAATAATTTGTCTGTAAAAACAATTAGTACTGTTTTTAGTATTTGTTCTATATTATCTGTTTCGGTAATCTTTTTATGTTCAAATCTTATTCCTAAAGATAAATTAAAAAAATTTTCCTGTTACTTATTTTTAATAAAAGCAGTGACTATGTTTCTTTTATTTGCTTTAAATCAAACAGAATTAAATATTTTAATTAAATTTTTAATTATGGTAGATTATGTCATCGATGTTGAAGTATGGATTTCTTTATATCCATTAATATCTTTAATTAAAAAAGAAGATAAAATATATGCCATTCGAGATTTGCTTTATGATGCCTGTTATTATGTAGGAGTATTTATAACGGGTATTTTTTTAGGAAAAGGTATAGGTTTTTTTCAAATAAATTATAATTTCTATATTCTAATAGCAAGTCTTATTACTTTTATCACTTATATTATATTGTATAAAACAGATTTAAATAAATACACTAAAAAAGAGGGAAAACCAAATGTTACCAATCAATTAAAATCAATAGTGAATAGAATTAAAAAAGACAAAATTTCTAAATCTTATTTATTTTATGCATTTTTTGGAGAAATTTCTTACAGTTGTATTACAGAATTGCAAATATTAATTCTAGTAGATTATTTGCATTTTTCGGCAATATTTATTTCGAATTTTAGTATTGGACTTGGAATCGGAGCAGTATTAGTAGGAGCATTAGTAATTACAAAATTAACATTTAAAAACAATTATATAAATATTTTACTAAAATATGGAACAAGATTATTATTGTATATTTTAGCCTTAATTTTTAACCATAAACTCCTAATTTTGCTAGCATTCATTTTTATAAAATTAAGTAGTGATGCTTATATTGATATTACAGATGCCCCTTTCGTAAATCGTTATAACAATGATGAACAATTAGCTTTTAATAATTTAAAAGAAATGGTAGAGTATATTGGAACGGGAATAGGAATATTCTTATGTGGCATAGCGCTTTCCTATGGAATACGTTTTATATTTTTAGTAGGTGGGTTATTTATAACGATGCAAATAGGATTTGCCTTCCGTGCACTCTATTTAAAAAATAAAGAAATAAAATAGACAAAAAAAGATAAAAGTGTTAAATTGCAAATAAGTGGTTTTAGGTTATGGAACAAAATAAAAATTTAGAAGATATGATAATAATGCCATGGAATATATTTATCTAGAGAAGAAAATGAAAAAATAAGTAATCAGATAAAAAAAGGAGTAATAAAATATGTTAAATAACGATTGGGATAAAGTACTACAAGTAGTTTTTGATGGAGATGGATTTAAAAAGTTCTATAAAGTAGTAGAAAATGAATACAATACAAAAACAATTTTTCCACCAAGAGACTATATTTTTAATGCTTTAAAATTAACCCCTTACAAAAATGTAAAAGTAGTAATTGTAGGGCAAGACCCCTATCATGGTGTTGGAGAAGCTCATGGGTTATCTTTCTCTGTTCAAAAAGGAATAAAAGTTCCACCATCTTTAAAAAATATTTACAAAGAACTATATGATGACTTGGGAATAACTCCTTATGAAGAAGGAGACTTAAGCGCTTGGGCAAAACAGGGAGTCTTACTTCTAAACGCGGTTTTAACTGTTGAAAAAGACAAACCAGCTAGCCATAGAAAATTAGGTTGGGAACGTCTTACAGATTATATTATTAAAAAATTAAATAATAAAGAAGAACCTGTTGTATTTATATTATGGGGAAACTTTGCCAAAGAAAAAAGAGGTTTTATTACCAACCCCAAACACTTAGTCTTAACCTCTGCTCATCCAAGTCCATTTTCTGCAAACTACGGTTTTTTTGGAAGCAAGCCTTTTTCCAAAACCAATGATTTTCTAATTAAAAATGGATTAGAACCAATCAATTGGGATTTAAAAAATAATTTATGAAAGTTGTTTTTTGTGCGAAAAGGAAGCTTTTATATGACTATATATGAGAAATAATACTATGGATTAGCAAATTTTCCAAATGAGGGGATAATGACTTTTAAACATTATGATTTTAATAATCTAAATTCCGTTTTAACAGATTTAGAACATTATATCTATTTTTCGGTTTCCCAAAAAAAATTGTTATCATGTTAAAAAAAGATTAAAACAATTAATTGAAAAAGATATTTTTTACCAAACAAAATATTGTAGAAAAAAAACTTTTTTTTCAAAGTCTTACATAGCTAAAAATAGAAGCGATTATATAAAAAAAATGCAAGAATACATTCTGGAAAGAGAAAATATTCTCACATTAGCAGATTCTATATACGAACAAATTTTAAAATAAACTATAATTTAAAATCATCATAAACATCATCTGTCATATCCTTACCATCAAAAAAAGGCATCACTTTAAATTTATGAACCATACCAACGATATTAGAAGGAAACTTTCTTATAAGTCCATTAAGTTCATTGGTATTTTTATTGTAATAACTAGTAACTGCAGCAATTTTTTCATCCGATTCTTTAATAGAAGAAAAGATTTCTTTTAATTCTTTATTTTTAGCAAGTTCTGGATAATCATCACGAAAAGTGTAAAGTAAAGTAAAAGCTTCTTTTAATTTTCTATCTATTAAGAAATTTGTTACGCTTTTATCTTTTAGCCCTATAAACTCTTTAAAATATTCTTTTCCATCATTTAAAGAAGATTTAATAATGGCATCTGCTCGAACCAAAGTATCATATCTTTTTCTTAACGTTTCGTCAATAATACCTTCAGCCTGTTCTATTTTTGTTTTTAAATATTGCATTTTATTATAATAAAGAACATAAATGAGTAAAGATATGGCTCCAAGAATAATTAAAATTAATAGAAAATGAAACAAATGCATACTACTACCACCTTAACTTCAATATTATTATAGCATTCTTTCTTTCATTATTTAAGTAATAATTATATAATAAGATGAGAAAGAATGTGACTTATGAAAATAATATGTATACCCGTGGGTAATTTACAAGCAAATTGCTACATAGTAATAGATAAGCAAAATGCAATTATTATAGACCCAGGAGATGACCATGAAAAGATTGAAAACTATTTAAAAGATTATAATGTGGTGGGAATATTTTTAACTCATAATCATTTTGACCATACAGGAGCTTTGTCCTATTTTGAGAAAAAATACAATTTAAAACATAATGATGAAATTAAGGAGTTTGACTATGAAATTATAAATACACCAGGGCATTCGAAAGATTCCATTACCATTTATTTTCCTAAAGAAAAAGTAATGTTTAGTGGGGACTTTTTATTTAAAGGGACTATCGGTAGAATGGATTTACCTGGCGGAAATAAAGAAGATATGAAAAAGAGTTTAAGTTTAATAGAAACATATCCTAATAATATAGAGATTTACCCTGGTCATGGTTCTTCTACAGTACTTGAAATTGAGAAAAAAAGATTTGGCTCTTATTTATAGTAATTATAATAAATAAACTTAGTAGAAAATAATAAAAAAAACAAGAATCAGAAGGTTCTTGTTTTTAAAATGTTTTTTCAGAATAAGCATGGCTATAATTAATTCGTTCATCAAATTCCACATAATTTAAATAAATCAGACGAATTAAAAACCATTTTCCTGTATTCGGGTCACTTAATATTAAGTGGTCTCTTCCGGCTTCCTCAATTATGCCATTGTAAATTTTATCTTTCCACTCTACAGAATCAGGATAAGAAACATAGGCTCTTACTCTTTTCCCTTTATTAAGTCGCAATATATTTTCGATATAACTTTGTTCCATATCTAAATCTTGATTGTAACTTAAATTACCAGGTGGAGTAGTAGATGTTCCAAAACCTTGCGAATTGTAGTTTGTCGCATCACTAGCTCCTGGAAATGTTGGATTTTGATAGTAACTTCCGTTCATATTTTTTATTTTCACCTCAATAATTTTTATGATACTCGTTTTAATTTATGCAAAATTTTAGTATAATAAAACAATAGGTGAACAATCATGAGTTTAAAAAAATATCAAAAAAAGAGGAATACAAAAAACTTTTATTTAAAAGGAATAATTGTTATCTTTAGTGTATTTTTACTTGCTTTAAACTATAATTTATTCTTAGTACCAAATGATTTTGTCATTGGAGGAACAAGTGGTCTTGCCATTATTATCCAAAAGTTGTATGGATTAGATACTGTCTTATTTATTACAATAACAAGCGTAATTCTAATGATTTTTTCCTTTTTTTTCTTAGGATGGAAAGAAACAAATCGGGCTATAACAGGTGCCATACTTTATCCATTTCTTATTTCTTTAACCAAGCCATTATCTACCCATTTACTAAAATATTTAGAATTTGATAGCATTTTAATTGTCGCATTTATAGGAGGATGTATTTGTGGTATAGCAAATGGATTAATATACAAAACAGGATATACAACCGGTGGCAGTGACATCTTAATGAAAATAGTAAACAAATACGGGCGTATTCCAGAAGGAAAAGCAGTATTTACTATAAATATAGTTATTATGTTATTTTCAAGTATAGTTTTTGGAGCTACTCAATTTATCTACTCTCTACTTGTTTTATACGTAAATACAACAATGATTGATAGAATTATGACAGGTATATCAAATAGTAAATTATTCTTTATCTATACCAAAGAAGAAGAAAAAATAAAATCCTTTATCATGAACAACTTAAAAACAGGCGTTACCATTTTAAACGCAACAGGAGGATTTAGCAAAGAAAAAATTTCAGTTTTAATGTGTGTAGTACCAAATAAAGACTACTATTTATTTAAAGAAAAAGTATTAGAAATCGATAAGAACGCTTTCTTTGTTATTAATGACTGCTACGAAGTAGAAGGTGGCATCCGTAACGAAAGAAAAATCATCAGAAAGGTGTAAAGTAAATGGAAGAGTTTATAAAAGAAAGCGAAAACGTAGAAAAGCAGATAGAACAATTTAATCATCTAAGTGATGTAGAAATAGAAAATTTTTTTGCATCCGAAAAAGTAAGTGCAAAACAAAAAAATATATTTATAGAAAAAGCAAGTAGCAGAATAAATAAATTATCCAGCAAAATTTTTATTTCAGTTTCTAACTGGGCAGAAAATGTTGAGGCATATAAAATCAACTATTTTCATCGTATAGAAAAAATGACTTATGAAGAATTCGTGGATTTAATTTGTAATGGGATATATGAACCTACCATTTTAATAGAATTAACCAAAACCAATATTTATTTGAAATATTTACAAATAGAAAAGAATGAACAAAAAAGAAGTGATTTACAATGTTTGGATATACAATTAAAATTAAATAGAACAAATAATACAGATTTAGATAAAGCGGGATTAGAATTAATAAAATTATTGCAAAATAATACCAAAAGAACAGAGCAACTAGATGCAACTTTAGATTTTTATTTAAGTACAGTTATAGAAAATATAGATAGCTTAAGTTTAGAAAGCAATAGTATAAAGATAAGTTTTGCTATTATGAGAATTCAAATGAAACAACATAAAATTCTTACGATGAAAATGATAGAATTTTACTTGCATGCGCGCTTAAAAGAATTAAATCTCAAAGATACATGTAAAAATGTAATAGTAACATTAGATATTGGAGAAGAAGATAGTGAAATATTTGGATATTTCACTATAGATGGGGATATTGTAAAAGGAGGAACTTTAAAAATCTATTACGAATATTTGATAAAGCTTTTTACAAAGGCAAATAAGAATTTAAATATTAGCAACAATAAATTAATAGATGTTATAAACATAAATTTTTTAAATATACTATCTCATGAGCTAGGACACGTGGTATTTAAGCAAAATTTTTTAAAAATTATTGCAAATTCTGAGGGAATAGAATGGCTTGCTAAAACTAATACAAATAAATTATGTAATTATCATCTTCGAAACGAACTTTTAAAAGATAAAATTGGAATTCAAGGATATAGGTTACATCATAATATTTTTATAGATGAAGTACAAGCAGATATCTTTTCTTTTTTCGATTCCAATATACAATTTACAACCATTTTTAAAGATTGCTATCCACAATATATAATTGAAAATCTTGTAAGTGCCTTTGCAAAACGTTTTGTATTTTTCTACAAATTAGAAGATTGCCTAATACAATCTCCAATGGAGAAATTTGATGAATTTTATAAAGAAAATATAGAAAATGATACCACTTCGATTGTAACTGTGGAAAATCAAAATGTTTGGGATTCTTTAATAACGGGAGACAAAATACCAGCAGATGTATTAAAATTAATAAAAGATATTGCAGATGGAAAAATAAAAACAACTAATTTATACCAGACAATAACAGATTATATAAAAACGATTTACATTTCTGCAAATATAAAACAAGAAGAGATGTCAACTTATAAATTCTAAGGTGGAATTTACCATTTATTTAAAAAGATTTCAATGATATAATGAAATAATACGAGGTGTAGTACATGAATCTAATAGAAGTAAAAAATTGCTACAAGGTTTACAACAATGGTGTAACCGCTGTAGCAGATTTTAATGTAACCATAGAAAAAGGAGAATTTGTTTTTGTAATTGGGGCAAGTGGAAGTGGAAAATCAACATTTATTAAAATGTTATATCGTGAAGAAAGACCTACGAATGGCCGCGTAGATGTAGGTGGAATAAATGTTGCTAAATTAAGAAATTCCAAAGTGTATAAATTAAGAAGAAAAATTGGTATTGTTTTTCAAGATTTTAAATTACTTCCAAAACTTACGGTATATGAAAACGTAGCTTTTGCTTTAGAAGCCATTGGTATGCACACTAAAGATATAAGACCGAAAGTAGTAAAAGCCTTAGAAAACGTTGGGTTAAAAGAAAAAGCAAGAAGTTTTCCTAATCAATTGTCTGGAGGAGAACAACAAAGAGTCTGTATAGCAAGAGCCATAGTAAATAACCCAAAACTATTAATATGTGATGAACCAACAGGAAACTTAGACCCTGATATTTCTTGGGAAATTGTGAATATTTTGGATAAAATAAACAAAGAATCAGGAACCACAATTATCATGGCAACACATGATAGAGAAATCGTCGAAAAAATGAAAAAAAGAGTTCTTCTAATTGAAAATGGAGTACTAGCAAAAGATTACGCGAAAGGAAGTTATAAAGTTCATGAAAGCAATTAGAATTGTAACACGTGCCATACGTGATTCTTTTAAAAGTGTATTTAGAAATTTTAGTTTATCAACCGCTGCTATTACTTGTAGTAGTATTACCCTTGTTTTAGTAGCAGTAGCTATGATTATTTCTTATAATGTTAAAAACATTACAACCAACTTAGAACGAGAATTAACGATTGTAGTCTATTTAAAAGAAGATAGAACAAATGAAAATGTAGAAAAGATAAAAAGAGAGTTACCACAAATGGAAAATGTGGAAAAAATAGAATATAAAAGCAAAGAAGAATGGAAATTGGAAATGAAAGAATATTCCGATACATTTTCCCAAGCGTTAGAATTTTTAGATACAAATCCTTTACTTGATTCTATTACAGTAACTGTTAAAGATGTAAATCATTTAAAAGAGACAACTGAGCAAATAAAAAAATATGATTTTGTTAGTAGCGCAGATTATGGAGAAGGAATGGCTGAAAATTTAGTTTCTGTATTTAATGTAGTGGAAAAAGTGACCATTATTATTGTTGCTGCACTCGTTTTAGTAACTGCTTTTCTAATAGGAAATACAATAAAATTAACTATTTTTTCAAGAAGAGGAGAAATTGATATCATGCGCCTTGTGGGAGCTAGTAATATTTCTATTCGTTTACCCTTTATTTTTGAAGGATTAATACTTGGAATTTTAGGAAGTATTATTCCTGTATTAGTAACGATTTATGGATATGTTTTATTATATGACCACTTTAATGGATATCTATTTACTCAAATTATTCGTTTGGTAGAACCTTTTAATTTTATATTATATGTATCTATCATACTTGCTATTATTGGAGCAATAATTGGCATGTTTGGTAGTTATAGGGCTGTAAGGAGATATTTAAAAATATGATAAAAAAATGTGGAAAATACATCTTTACTTTTCTTATGATTTTCTCTGTTATGTTATCCTACTTTTTAACGCCTATTTCTGTGAAAGCAGCAACAAAAGTACCAGAAACTTTAGGAGATTTACACAATGAATTAGCAGCAAAGAAAAAGCAAAAAGCGGATAATGAAGCGCAAAAACAAGAAGCTAAAAACCAAATACAAGCCAAAAAAAATGCGATAGCGCAAGCAGAAAAGGATATTGCAAAGGCTGAAGAAGATATCAAAGAAGCAGAGAAAAAAATAGAAGAATCTAACAAGAGAATAGAAGGATTAAAAGAGCAAACAGAAAATATAATGAAAGCTTTACAACAATTACAAAATAAAAACGTTTATGTAGAATATGTAAGTGATTCTTCATCAGTAACGGAGCTTGTCATGCGTCTTGCCGCTATTGAACAAATAACCGATTCCAATCAAAAAAACTTAGAAGATTTAAAAGCACTAATTAAACAAAATGAACAATTAAAAAAAGAGTTAATTACTAAGCAAAAAGAGTTAGAAAAGAAAATACCTGAATACCAAAAAGCGATTGAAAGTCTATATGGTAATATAGAATCATACGATAAGTTTGAACTAGATATCGACACACAGATTAAACAAATTTCTGACCAAGTAGAATATTATAATGAAAGAAGTAAAGAAAAGTACGGAAAAATTGTATTAACAGCAAAATTAATTGATTTGGAAAATATACCTTATAATGCGGGCTGGTTAAAGCCGTTAAATAGTGGAACTGTAACAAGTTTACAAGGGTACAGAACCAGTCCCGTAACAGGACAGCAATATGAATTTCACAGTGGAATAGATATTGGTGGAAATAGAGAAGGTACTCCTGTTTATGCAGCAGCAGCTGGAAAAGTATCTGGAATTGTATCTAGACATTCTTGCGGTGGAAATATGGTTTTTATAGATGTAGTAGTGGGTGGAACGCAATACACAACTTTTTATTATCATTTGCTTACAATTAATGTAAAGAAAGGACAAATCGTAAATCAAAATACGGTTGTAGGGACAGTAGGGGGTTATTCGACTTCTACAAGTCATGGAGGTTATGATAAATGTACAACAGGAGCCCATTTACATTTCGGAGTGATGACAGGTGTTTATACAGGAAGTACAAAGCCAAATTCAAGGGTTATTGTTCCTCCTGGGTTTAACAATAAAAAAGGATATAGTTGGAGCGCAAGAACAGCTTTTTATGGCTAAAAGAGACTATTTGAAGTTTCTTTTTTTTTATACAAAAGTTATAATAAAACAAAAAACAATTTTAGAATGGAGAAGTTTATGACATTTTCAAGCCGTTTAAAAGAAGAGATAACAGAATTTAATGGAAATACAATGGAAAAAAGAGCAGAACTTTCGGCAATTTTAAGATATGTAGCTAAAATAACAAAAGACAAAATAACCATTACAAGTGAAAATGCTAAAATTGCCAGAAGAATTTATAGTTACATAAAAGAAATTTTTGGGATTAATATTAAAATTATTGTTCGAAATCAAAAACGTTTTCGAATTAAACAGATTTATATTTTAGAAATAAAAGAAAAAGTAAGCTTTATTTTAGAATCTTTATATATATATGAAAAAGAAAAAAAGATGAAAGCAAATGAAGAATACTATGAAGCTTATGAAGAAAAAGTTTCTTATTTAAGAGGAACATTCTTAACAACAGGTTCTATTAATGACCCAAGTACCAGCGGATATCATTTAGAGTTTATATTTTTAACTCAAACAGATGCTAATTTCATTAAAAAGATTTTAAAAAATTTAAAATTTGATGCTAAAGTATTAAAACGAAACAATCGCTATATGACTTATATAAAAAGTGCCGAAGCAATTAGTGACTTAATTAAAATATTTCAAGCAGTAAATTCTCTATTTTATTTTGAAGACATAAGAATTTATCGTGACCATAAAAACATGGTAAATCGCCTTAATAATTGTGAAATAGCGAATCAAGAAAAAACGATTGGAACTGGAATGAAACAGTTAGAATCAATAAAATTTGTAAAAGAAAACAATTTAATGAACTTATTAGAAGAAAAAACACAGATTGTCTTAGAATATCGATATAAGTACCCAGAATCTTCCTATCAAGAACTAGCAGATATTATTTCTTTAGAAACGGATTATAAAATAGGAAAATCAGGAATTAATCATCATTTTATTAAATTGAAAAAGTTAGTAGAAGAGTATAAAAATAATTTACATTAAAATAAAATTTTGTTAAAATAAACAGCTAAGAAAGAAGGTAGTTCATGACCAATTTAGAATTAGAAAAAGCAAGGAATGAATACTATTATCAATTAGCAGGTAAAAAGGAAATGCTTGAATGTATGAATAGTTATTTAGCTAGAAAATTTGCTCTAAATTTAGGAATAGATAAAGATAAAATAGAAGCTATAACAGAAGACATGATTTTAAGAAATACTTTTTTATCTATATTTCAAAATACGAAAAACAGCAATAATCTTATGGTGTATATAAATCATATTCAAAAAACAAATAATAGAATAGATGATGGACAACCAGAATTAGTAAGTATAAATCGAAAAACAAATAATCCACCACAAGAATTACAGCTTAGTATACTTTATTGTGATTTGGAGACAAATAAACCTATTTTAATTAATAGTGAAAACAAAGAGGAAATAAAGGATAAAACAGAGCTTCTTCTACCAGACTATACCCCTCAAATAGAAACGTATCACTATAGTAGTCATAGTCTTGAAAAAATATCAAAAGGTTTTGCAACAAAAAAATTTGATAGATTACAACTTTTCTATTTTAGGGAACTGTTAGAACATTCAAGAGAAGAAACGGTAGAAAGAATAAGAAAGTTATCTATTGAAGAAATGCGCAAGATTTGTCAAGGAAAATAAAAAAGAATTATAGTATTTCATCTATAATCCCGTAATCCAAAGCTTCTTTAGCATCCATATAAAAATCTCGTTCCATATCGGCTTCTAATAAAGAAGCTTTTTTCTTTGTTCGTTTTGAAAGTATTTGAATTAATTTTTGCTTTGTTTTTAAAATGTGGTCAGCTACAATCTTAATATCCGTTGCTTGTCCTTGAATACCACCAAGTGGTTGGTGAATCATCACTTCTGCATTTGATAGTGCACAGCGTTTATCTCCACAAGCTAGTAAAAAAGCAGCCATGCTTGCAGCCATTCCCACAACAATAGTACGAACCTTACTCTTTACAAATTGAATGGTATCAAAAATGGCAAAACCACTACAAACTTCTCCACCAGGACTATTAATATAAAGGCAAATTTCTTCATGATTTAAAGAATCCAAATATAAAAGTTCACTAATCACTATATTTGCCGTTTCCATATTGATTTCTCCTGTTAAAAAAACAATTCTATCTTTTAAAAGTCTAGAATACAAATCATAAGCATATTCACGATTACTACTTTTTTCAATTACAGTTGGAATAATATTCATTTTTGCATCACCTACTACTATCATAAGAAAAAGAAGCAAATTTATACCCAAAAAAAATGTCTTTTTTTCTCTAAAATTTGTATCTATTCAATTTTTCTCTTCTATGATAAAATAAGGTAGAATACGAGGGGTAAAATATGCAAGAAATAACCATTACATTTCAGGATAAAACAAGCAAAAAATTTCCATATAATACAACAGTCTATGAAATAGCAGAAGATTACCAAGAAAAAATGACTCATGTAATTTTAGGTGCTAAAATAGGAAATGAAATAGTAGCAATGACTACCAAAATAATAAAAGATTGTGAAATTGAATTTATAGATGTCTTAGACCCTTATGGATATCGAATGTATCAGTCAGCCTTGAAGTTTATATTTGAAGTAGCTGTAAAAGAAACGTTTAAAGATGTTGAAGTAGAATTTTTACATAGTGTACCAAAAGGAATCATGGTTAAAATTTTTGGTGTGCATCATCTTATAAAAGAGGACGTTAATAAAATAAAAGAATCTATGTCTAAAATTATTCATAACAATGAAAAAATAGAAAGATATAACGTTTTAAAAAAAGATGCAATCCATTACTTTGAAACCCATAAACAACCAGAAAAAGCACAAAATGTTCATAATATGAATAATGATGTGGTAACATTTCATAAACTTAGAAATATCTATAATTATTATTATACAGAACTTCCCTATAATTCTCGAAAAATAAGCAAATTTGATTTAGTTTATTTGGGAAAAAATAAAATGGTTTTGGTCTATCCAAGTTCCCGAACAGAAGGTTCAGTTCCAGAATATGTTCATTATAGCAATATTATTGAAACTTTTGATACAGGAAAAAAATGGTTGAAACTTATGCAAGTTCCATATCTTTCTGATTTAAATAAACAGGTAAGCGAAAGTAAAATAAAAGAACTAATCGAAGCAAATGAACTTGTTTTTAATGAACATATTGCCAGTGTTGCAAGAGAGATTCATGAACATAGAGAAAAGAAAATGGTTCTGATTGCTGGTCCCTCATCGACAGGAAAAACAACTACTACAAAAAGATTATCAAGTTATTTAAAATCAATAGGATATGATACAATTTCTATTTCTACTGATGATTATTATAAAGATAAAGAAGAAATTCCGAAAACAGAAACGGGAGAATTCGATTATGAATCTTTAAATGCAATCGATACAAAATTATTTAATGATGATTTAAATACATTACTACAAGGTGGAACTATTCATCTTCCGTTATATGATTTTGTTATTCAAAAGAAAAATCGAAGTGCCAAAGCAGTACAATTAAAAGAAAATAGCATTCTTTTGATTGAAGGATTGCATTCTTTAAATGATGACTTAACGCCTGATATAGATGAAAAATACAAATACAAAATTTATTTAAGTCCCTTCATACCTTTAGGAATAGATAGACATAACTATGTTTCAACAGTTGACTTGCGACTACTTAGAAGAATTATTCGAGACAATCGAACACGCGGAACAGATGTTTCAAAAACTATTTTTCTATGGCAAAGTGTTAGAGAGGGAGAAGAAAAATATATATTTCCTTATATTCACCAAGCAGATGTTGTAGTAAATACTGCCTATGTTTTTGAAGTTGGAGTTTTAAAAGTATTTGTGGAGCCGCTTTTATATTCTGTAGGACTTGATTCTCCTTATTACGAAGAAGCAAGACGTTTAATTAAATCATTACAAGGTTTTTACCCCATACCAAGTGAATATATTAGCAAAGACTCTATTTTAAGAGAATTTATAGGATAGAAAGAGGAATTATTTTATGATAAAAGTAGCCATTAATGGTTTTGGAAGAATTGGAAGAGTAGCGTTTAGGGAAATGATAACTGGTATAGATTTTGATATTATTGCTATAAATGATTTAACAGACCCTGAAGAGCTTGCTTACCTATTAAAATATGATACAAACCATCGTTCTTTTCATGAAGATTTAATAAAATTTGAGGGGAACGAATTAGTTATCAACAATAAAAAAAGAATAAAAGTATACAAAGAAAAAGACCCTCAAAATTTACCATGGAAAGAATTAGAAATTGATTTAGTATTAGAATGTACAGGATTATTCACGCATATGCAGGGAGCAGAAAAGCATATTAAAGCTGGAGCCAAAAAAGTACTGATTTCTGCTCCTGCAAAAGACAATATAAAAACGGTTGTTTACAATGTTAATGATAGCTTTTTATTGCCAGAAGACCAAATTATTTCAGGTGCATCATGTACAACCAATTGTTTAGCTCCTGTTTTAAAAGTAATACATGATTCTTTTGGAATAGAAAGAGCGTTTATGTCAACCATTCATGCCTATACAAATGACCAAGCAACGCTTGATATTCCACACAAAAAAGGAATAAAAGAAAGAAGAGGAAGAGCAGCAGCTCAAAATATTATTCCTACCTCTACTGGAGTTACAAAAGCAATTGGAGAAGTCATTCCAGAACTTATGGGACGAATTGATGGTCTTGCTTATCGTGTTCCTGTAAGTGATGGTTCTCTATGTGATATTGTGTTAGAAGTAAAGAAAAAAGTAACAAAAGAAGAAATTAACAATGCTTTAATAAGTGCCCAAAATGAAACATTAAAAGTTACTTTTGACCCTATAGTTTCTAGTGATATTATTGGAAAAAAGTGTGGTTCACTTGTAGATGGGTCTTTAACAAAAGTTTTAGATACAGAAGGCAAACAGCTTGTAAAAATTGCTTCTTGGTATGATAATGAAATGGGTTATACTGCTCAAATGCTTCGTACTGCAAAAAAAATGTTTCAAAAACAAATGTAGATAAGTATATGCTTATTCACACATATTTATAAAGATTCTAGAAAGTGGGTAATTTATATGAAGCAAAGAATTGAAAAATTAAATGTAAAAGATAAAACTGTAATAGTTCGATTTGATTACAATGTTCCTATTCATAACGGAATAATTTTGGACGATACGAAAATTATAGAAAGTCTAGAAACCATTCATTATTTATTGAAAAATAATTGTAAAATTATTATTTTAAGTCATAGAGGGAAAGTAAAAACAGAGGAAGACAAACTTTTACTCTCTTTAGAATCCGTGGCCAAACGTCTAAAAGAATTAATAGGAAGAGAAGTATATTTTAGCAAAGCCATTATGGATGTCGAAGTAAAAAAAAGAATCGAAACGATGCTTCCAAAAGATATTTTACTTCTTGAAAACACAAGATTTTTAGATGTTCCAAATAAACTAGAAAGCTCTTGTGATGCCCAAGTTTCTGCTTACTTTGCCTCTTTAGGAGAAGTATTTGTAATGGATGCCTTTGCTTCTAGTCATCGTGCCCACGCATCAACGGTGGGTATTACAAAATATTTACCAAGTTGTATTGGTTTTTCAGTAGAAAAAGAACTTATATCTTTAGAAAAGTTTTTAAAAAATCCAGAACATCCTTTTACTGTAATCATGGGAGGAGCGAAAGTAGAAGATAAGTTAGAACTTATAGAAACAATGCTTCCAAAATGTGACTATTTATTACTTGCAGGAGGACTTGCCAATAGTTTTTTAAAGGCTCTAAATTTTGAAATAGGTTCTTCTTTAGCTACAGAAAGCGAACGTACAATTGAAAAATTAAAACAAATCATGTTAAACAATCGTGATAAACTAATGCTTCCTCTAGATGCAATATGTGGAAGTACTTATGATGAAAACTATACAAGATACCGAAAAATAAATGAAATAGACATTAACGAAGTCATATTAGATATGGGAATAAAAACATTAGAAAAATACAAAACCGCTATTTATAAAAGTAAAACCATTTTTCTAAATGGTACAATGGGAGTATATGAGGACCCAAGATATGCAAACGGAACCAAAGAATTATTAAATACATTAAAAAAGCAAAATACTGTTGTTATAGTAGGAGGTGGAGATGCAGTAAGTGCTGTAAGAATGTTAGGCTTTATGAAAGAAGAATTTACTTATCTATCGTCTGGTGGCGGAGCAACACTAGAATATTTAGTAAAGGGACATTTAATTGGAATCGATAGTATAATGGAGGAAAGTACAATTGAAGTTCTTGATGTGTAATTTAAAATCAAATAAAGATTTAAAAGAAATATTAGAATATAAAAAGAAGATGCAAAGAATTGAAAAAAAAGGGATTGAATTTGTCTTATTTCCTTCTGACATTTATTTGGGATTTTTTTATGATGCACTATATAAAATAGGATGCCAAAATCTTTCAATATACCAATGTGGAAGCCACACAGGGGAAACACTAGCAAGCCAACTTGTCAGTTTAAAAGTAAGTTATTGTCTTTTAAACCATGCTGAAGCTAATGACACTTTAGAAAATGTGGTCAAAAAAATACATAATGCTTTTCGCGAAAACATAAAAGTAGTATTGTGTATAGGAGAAGAACAAAAGGAAGATGCATTTCTAACAATTCATAGCGAGTTAAGTTTTATATTTGAAAAATTAAAAAAAGAAGAACAAGAAAATATCATAATCGCTTATGAACCAAAGTGGAGCATCCAAAAAGAAGATATTGCGGATGTTTCACATATAGATAAAATGATACAAAGCATAAAAAGATACATAAATAAAACATATAACATATCTCTACCTGTTTTATATGGTGGTGGAATAAATCAAGAAAATATAGCAAAAATAATACACAATCATTCCATTGATGGATTTTTAATCGGCAGTTGTGCAAATAATCCTGAAAACGTTTTACAGATTTTGACAATGATTTAAAAAAAAGACAAATTTTTACAATTTTTTACATAAGAGGACAAAACATTTTCTGGTATTTTGTCTTTTCTTTTTTTATAATTAATTTGCGTGCAGTAAATATGAAAAGAAAAGGAGAAGATGATGAAAAAAAGTATTAATGTACTTGTAATTGATGATAGTGAATCAATTATAAATAAAACAAAGAAGTATTTTAGTAGTCACGCAGTTATAAATATAGTAAATACATTTGAAAATGGAAAAGAAGGTTTAGAATATATTTTAAACAATCAGGATTCATACGATATGCTTGTAATGGATATTTTAATGCCTGAAGTAGATGGAATAACTATTTTAGAAACAATGAAAGAAAAAAATATAAAAAAGAAGATTATTATTTTATCAAGTTATAAAAATGAAACAACCATTAGAATGTTAAACAAATTCGATGTTGACTACTATATGATTAAACCTTTGGATGAAAAGGTATTAGAAAAAAGAATAATGGAAGTAATAAATCCCGAAGAAGAAAGTGAAACTAAAGACAGTAAAGTAGAAATTGAAATTAGTAAACTACTTCACTCATTAGGAATTCCTTCTCATATTCGTGGATATCAATATATAAGAGAAAGCGTCTACATGATGTATGAAAATCCAGACATGATAGGTGGTATAACAAAATCCATTTATCCAGAAATAGCCATACGCTTTGACACAACAGCTAGTCGGGTTGAAAGAGCAATTCGTCATGCGATTGAAGTAAGTTGGTCAAGAGGAGATTACGAATTAATGGAAGAATTATTTGGTCATAGTGTAGATTATGATAGAAGTAAACCTACTAATTCTGAATTTATAGCCACCCTTGCTGATAACTTAAGATTAAAAAAACAGCTTATAGCATCTTAGAATGTTATAAGTTTTTTAATCTAAAAATCATTTTTTACTACTATTTTTTTTGAATTAGAAAACATTCCAGCAAATAAAAAGTCATTTTAGATTGATACTATAAATTTTGGTTAAAAATCATTTTGCTTGACATTTCTATTAAATTCTGCTACTGTACATTTTAAAAAAAGGGAGAAAATAATAATGATAGATACAAAAAATTCAAAAGAGAATAATCAAAATTTTGGACTACAAGAAGAATTAATTTCTCAATTTCATATTAGTTGTAGCGAAATAAATAAATTATTAAAAAATTTATCAAATAAATATGAAATTTTATTAGAAAATATAAATAATTTACCACAAAAACTAACATTTGAAATGTATTTTTCCGAAATAAAAAATATGCAAGAAATGTTATTAATTATAACATCAAAAAAACAAATTATAGAAAAAGTAGAAGGTGTACTTGAAGAAATAGAATCAGAGAAAATGAAAACGATATATCAAAATGTTTATAAATCTACTTTAGAAGGATTATATTCGGAAAAATATAAAGAGAGATACTTTGTCATATCTGGTAATATTTCTAATTGCTTTTATGCTTTTTCTTCCCAATTTGATGATATGTATGAAATAACATCTCGACTTAGAAGTATTCAAAAAAAAAATCGAACAAAAAGATATAGATAATTTAAATATGTATGAAATAGAAAATACAAAAAATAGAATAAAAGCTTATTTACGTCAATTAGAAGAATTTGAAAAAGAAATGGATAGAATATTAAATTTAGAATTAGAAAGATTAAATTATAAATCAAAAATGCTAAACATAGAAAAATTATATTATCAAACAAAAGGAGAGTATATAAAAATTTCTAACAAAGTTGATAAAGTGGTATGGCGCGCATATAATGGAGATATCCGTGATTATAAAGGTAGCATGCAATATAATTATCTACCACAAATGTTTACAGTTTATACTAAAATAAAACTTTTATATGAACAAGCAAAAAAAGAAAATCTCATGATAGAATATATAAACCAGCTAGAATTTATGGAAAAAGGTATTAGAGAAAGAATAATAATGACTCCTAGAAGAATCTTTCAAGTAGAGCAATTTATATATGCTATACAATGTGAAAATTTTATGGATGAAATTAAAAAAGATATAATGTATGTTATAGAAAAAATTATGAAAGTATATCAAAGACATATTAACATAAGCACTCAAGAATATAAAGAATATTATAAGAGTAAAGGATTTCTTGCTCGATTAATAAAAGAGGAAAGTTTTTTTCAACCTGAATGCAATCAAGTGTATTTAACTAAAATGATAGTGGAGCTAAAAAAAATCTTTGATGAGATTAATAATCAAGCATTAAGCTTTAAACAACATACGGAATTCTATGAATTTCTAAAATTATTAAATGATTATCATATAATTCAAGATAGTTACAAAGAAATAATGAAAGAAATAAATGAAATAATAAATATGATAAATAAAAATGGCCAAAAAGAAAATAATAAAGAAATAGAAGAAAAAATAGAATCATTACTACAAAAATATAAAGTAACATTTAGCTATAAGGATAATGAAATACATAGGGTTCGTGATTATAAAGAACACAATAAAGAAGATATGGTAGAATTATATAATGCAACTAATGATTATTCTCAAATATATGAACTTTTATGTATTCAAAATATGTCTTCTTGGATTAAAGAAAATAATACAAACTTTTCAGATGAAAGTTCGTATTTTACAAATTTAGAAAAAATAGCAGAACTTCAACAATTTCTTGATGATCTTTCTTTGGAAGAAAAAGCCGAAAAGAGAAGAAGATAGTCTTTTTTTCTTTTGGGATAATATGAGTGAAAAAAACAAAATATATAAGGTAACTGCATAAAAATAAGAAAAAATTAATATTCAGAAAAAATAGCATGGAATATTAATTTTTTATGTTGTTTCAATTATAATAAATCTTTTAAATAAATTTTTAATAAAACCTTCTTTTGCTTTGATTATAAACTATTTTTTCTTTTTATTTTTTAAGTGATTGCTATAGAATATTTGTTTTTTTAAAGTAATAATAGTATAATTTTAATAAATGGTGATTATATGAAGAAAATCCTAACAATTATTTTAGATGGTTTTGGATATCGAGAAGACATTCATGGAAATGCAATAGTAGAGGCAGACCCTAAAAATTTTAATAGTTTATGGCAAAAATATCCTCATTCTCTTCTTTTTGCTTCAGAAGAACCTATTGGTTTATTAAAAGGACAGTTTGGAAATAGTGAAGTAGGACATATGACAATTGGAGCAGGAAGAAAACTAAGACAAAATATTGACCGCATAAATGAATATTTAGAATCTAAAATAACAGAAGATGAAAAATATAATAATATGATAGAAAATGCAAAAAGAACTGAAAGCACAATTCATATTATAGGTCTTTTTAGTGACGGTTTAGTGCATGCAGATATTCGACATTTTTTGAAACTTTATGACCAATTAATAAAAGATGGTATTAGCAAAATAAGTTTTCATCTTATTACAGATGGAAGAGATACAAAAACAACAGAAGCTTATAAATATATACAACTTTTAGAAAAAAAAATAAAGTCTACAAATATTGGAATTATTTCCACAATTTGTGGACGATATTATGCTATGGACCGTGATAATAAACTTGAACGTACAAAATTATATTACGATTTGGTTACTCAAGCCAAAGGATATAAAATAGAGAATTGTAAAGAAGGCCTGAAAAGTTACTATCAAAAAAATATTACAGATGAATTTTTGCCCCCCTTACTTTTAGATGCCGAAGGAATTATAAAAGAAAGAGACACAGTTATTTGGATGAATTGGCGTACTGACCGTGCCAAACAAATACTTGACCCATTAGTAAATAAAGGGTATAATAATTTTCCAGTTGTTCATTATGATAATTTAGAAGTTTATTCTTTTGTGAAAATTGATAAGAAGATTAAAACAACAACATTTTTAGAGGAACAATTAATAGAAAATCCTTTGGGAATTTATTTAGCCAAGTTGGATTTAACACAAGCACGAATAGCAGAGACAGAAAAATATGCACATGTCACTTATTTCTTTGATGGTGAATATGATGGAAGTATAGAAAATTGTACAAAGGTTTTGGTTCCATCATTAAAAATTAAAACTTACGATTTGGACCCGCGAATGAGTGCCGTTGAGGTTACTAAAAAAACAATTGCTTGTATGGAAAGAGATGTAGATTTTATTTTAGTAAACTTTGCAAATCCAGATATGGTAGGACATACTGGCAACTATGAAGCTGCTGTAAAAGCTGTAATGACAGTAGATGTATGTTTAGGAAAATTGCTAGAAGAAGCTGAAAATAATTTTTATAAAGTGATTGTTACTGCAGACCATGGAAATGCTGACACAATGTTAGATGAAAAAAACAATCCAGTAACAACTCATTCTCTTGCTAGAGTACCATTTATTATAGTTGACCGAAATGTAGAGTTGAAATCCGAAGGAGATTTAACGAATATTGCTTCTACTATATTAGATTATATGGATATAGCAAAACCAAAAGAAATGAAGGAAAGCGAAAGCTTACTTATAAAATAATAGGGGGATTATTTTATGAAAACAATAAAAAAGTATATTATTTTAATTAGTATTTTATTTTTATTACCATTAGTTGTACAAGCAGGAAATATTTCCTTTAGTCAAGCTGAAAAAACTTCACCTACAACATATCGTTTTAAACTTACCGTTAATGATATAAATTTAAATTATATTAATGGAAAATTGAATATAACA
Source organism: uncultured Mycoplasmatota bacterium (assembly GCA_947652325.1). Classification (GTDB taxonomy): domain Bacteria; phylum Bacillota_I; class Bacilli_A; order RF39; family UBA660; genus MGBC108787. The sequence goes on along the minus strand of CANTCQ010000010.1, from coordinate 1,314 downwards.
AATGGTACTATTACTAATATTACAATGAGTTCTGGATGGGTAAATAAAACAGGAAAAAATAATACGTTTTATTTTTATCGTAACGGAATTGGTACTGGCAATTATATTGTTGCCACATTTGATGTAACGATAACTGATAATAGTAGATATGATGTTATAGATTTAAATTATGGAATACATAAATGCACAGTAGATAAGTATAATTTATATTATAATGAAAATGGAAATATTGTGAGTAAAAGTGAGTTTGAATCTTCTGTTTGTGGAGTTAGTAAAGATGCAACTTTAAAATCTTTAACTGTTAGTCAAGGAACATTATCTCCTAAATTTAATAGTGCTTTAGAACTTTATAGTGTTCAAGTAGAAAATAAAGTAAGTATGCTTACATTCTATCCAACAACTAATCAAGCAAAAGCAAAAGTTATTTCTGGTACAACATGCTCTTTAAATGTAGGAGCAAATCTTTGTCGTATTGTTGTACAAGCAGAAAGTGGTAATACAAAAACTTATACTATAACAGTTATGCGAAAGAATGAAGCTAACAATAATATGTCTACTGATGCAAGTATTAGAAATTTACAAGTTCATAATGGTGTATTAACTAAAAATTTTGACCCCAATGTAAAAGAGTATCATTTAAAGGTAAATAAAGGAGCTAGTTATATATATTTTACATTTGTAGCTAATAGCAACAAAGAAACGTATACAAGTCAAAAATGTAATGTAACACCTGATACAACAACATGTACACTTACTATTACAGCTGAGGATAAAAAAACAAAAAATAGCTATGTTTTTCATCTCCTTCAAGATAGTAATAATAGTAACACAAATAATAATTCTTCATCTAGCAATAATGGTGGAAATTCTACAAGTGACGTAGTAATAGGAGATAGTAAAAATAACTTTGAAAATAAAGCTCCAACAAATAATGATAAAAATAAAGAAAATTTTAATGATATTGATTTAAATAATAATGATAATAAAACAGATAATGCTATAAGTACCGAGGGGAATTGTTCAAATCCTTCAATCCAAAAAGAAAATGATGAAAATAACATGAATAATGAGCTTGAAACAATGATTATTCCTTTTATAAATAAGCCTATTTCTAAAAATTTAGTTTTAAAAATAACCATTATAATAGCAGCTTTATTTATAGGAATGGTATTTGGAAAATTTATAAAAAATTATCGCAAGCGAAAATGAAAAAATAAGAATAGTAATATTCTTATTTTTTTATTTTTTTTTAAATAATAAAAAATATGATATACTAAAAAAGAATAGAGAAAAGATAGAAGTGAGAGGGTGCGA
>CANTCQ010000009.1 GCA_947652325.1 uncultured Mycoplasmatota bacterium | reverse complement strand
AGGAAATGGTTTAAGTAGTTCAACAACATTCCAAGTGAACCATAGTTATCCAGCGTATTGTAGAGAATATATATTGCAGTGCCATTATCTACGTGATATAGGCTGCAGAGATATTGATGGAAGAGCACATTGCTTTGCAGATTATTTATGCGACGATGGTTCTATCACACAAGATACAATTAGATATCAATGTGCATCTTATCAAAACTGTCCAGATGGATGGGGAGGTTCAGGAGAACACATAACAATAAGGAATGAACACTATTGTACTTGCCCTAATGGTGGAACTTTAGATACTAGGATTGATTTGTGTACATATTAATATTCAAAATTATATAAATAATGTATAAGTTTAAAAAGTGAAAATAGTAGATATAAAAAATGAAATTAATTTATTTGAAAATCAGACAATTTACTAATAACCTCTAGCAAAAGGATTGTAATCTGTAGTTTACAGGAAACAATCCTTTTAATTTTGCATTCTTTTTTTGAAGGAATTAACTAGAAAAATAAATGGATAGAAAGAAAAATTATATAGCATATTTATAATCTAACTAAAAATTAATAAAAGGCTTAAAAACATATATGCTATTGATAATAAATTCAAATTTTTAGTATAATCTTGATAAGATTTAACAATATGATAGTCATAAAGATAGCAATTAAAAGTAATTAAATCCTTATCTTAAACAAGAAGTTAAAAATTACAATTATATCTAAGTTTATCAAAAATTTTAGGACAAATTAAAACATTAACAATATATATTTTTAAATTTTATAAATTTTCTTTATCTTTTATCAAATATTACTATAAAGAGCCTATATTAGTTTTAATTTTATTTTTACTTTTTTTATTGCTATGATTATTTTGTTTGTATTATAGCAATTTTTCTTTGTATAGAATTTCATTTCTTAAAACTGTTTGAAATAATTTTTTCTTGCTTTTCATATTATATAGTGTTAGAATTAAATATGTATGACAGCTTGGATGTGCGAGGTTGCTGATACACTAGGTAAAGTTGTTAAAATGATATTTAGAAAAATCAGGTAATTTGTACGGAGCTAGTCTATACTAGATATAGGCGAAAGGAGGACATAGTGTTATGTCAAAAAACAAAGTGCGTATCAATTTAAGAGCTTATGACAATAAAATATTGGATTTAGCTGCTGGAAAAATTGTAGAAACCGTAAAAAGATTAGGAGGACGTGTAAGTGGACCAATTCCTCTTCCTACGGAAGTTGAAAAAATAACCGTATTAAGAGCAGTTCACAAATACAAAGATTCTAGAGAACAATTCGAAAGTCGTACACATAAAAGACTTATCGATATACTAGAACCTAGCAAAGAAATTATTGATGCATTAACTCACTTAGATATACCAAGTGGTGTAGACATTGATATTAAATTATAAGGAAAGGTAAGGAATTTAAATTATGAAAGGAATCTTAGGACGCAAAATTGGAATGACACAAGTGTTTTCTAAAGATGGAAAATTAATTCCTGTTACAGTAGTAGAAATTACTCCAAATACTGTAATGCAAGTGAAAACAGTTGAAACTGATGGATATAGTGCCATTCAACTTGGCGTAGTAGATAAAAAAGAAAAAAATGCCACGAAACAAGAAATAGGGCATGCTAAAAAAGCAAATACAACACCTAAGCGCTTCTTAAAAGAATTAAGAAATGTAGAAGGAGAATATACGATTGGACAAACTTTGAATGCAAGTGTATTTGAAGTTGGAGAAATTGTGGATGTAACAGGCACATCAAAAGGAAAAGGCTTCCAAGGTGTAATTAAAAGACACAATCAAAATCGTGGACCAATGGGCCATGGGTCTCATTATCATAGAGGACCTGGTTCAATGGGTACAATGTTACCTAAAAGAGTTTTAAAAGGCAAAAAATTACCAGGACATATGGGTAACGAAACCATTACAATTCAAAATTTACAAATCGTAGAAGTAAATGCAGAAGAAAATTATATTTTAGTAAGTGGAAATATTCCAGGACCTAAAAATGCTCTTGTTTTTATTAAAACTGCTGTGAAAAATAATGGAAAAAAACAAGAATTCGAAATTATTTCTTACGAAGAAGAAACGGTTGTAGATGAAATTGTTGAAACAACAGAAGAAAATACAAATGAGGAAACTACTAATGTAGAATCAGCAAATGAAAATGCAGAAGAAACTACGGAAGTAGTAGAAGAAAATAAATAGGACACTTATTGGAGGGAAAAATATGGCTAAAGTAGAACTTAAAAATAATAAAGGCGAAAAAATTAAAGACATTACAATAAGCGATTCTATTTGGAAAATTGAAGTAAATGATAACTGTTTAAAACAAATGATTCGCTTACAACTTGATGCAAATCGCCAAGGAACAGCAAAAACAAAAACAAGAAGCGAAGTTTCTGGAGGAGGAAGAAAACCTTGGAAACAAAAAGGAACTGGTCGTGCAAGAGCTGGTTCAAATCGTTCACCAGTATGGCGTGGCGGAGGTGTAGCACTTGGTGTAGTTCCACGTGATTATACATTTAAAATAAATAAAAAGGAAAGAGTACTAGCTCTTAAAAGTGCTTTAACTTACAAATTAAAAGATAAGAGTTTAATTGCTATGGATACTCTTCATTTAGAAACATTAAAAACAAAAGAAATTAAAAATATACTTGATACATTAAACTTAAATGGCAAAGTATTGTTTGTAACAAAAGATGATAACGAAAATCTTTATATGGCTACAAGAAATTTGGGTTATACATATGCAATACTTGCTTCGGAAATTAATTGTTATGACATCGTAAATGCAGATTATTTAGTATGTGATGAGGCAGCAATTAACTACATTGAGGAGGTATTAAAAAATGACTAACCCCGATATTATATTTGCACCTGTAGTTACTGAAAAAAGTGCCTATAATGCAGGGAATGGTATTTATACATTTAAAGTGGCAAAAAGTGCAACAAAAACACAAATAAAAAAAACGATTGAAAATCAATTCGGCGTTCATGTGGAAAAAATCAATACACTTGTTACCAAACCAAAAGATAGAAGAGTAGGAAAATATACTGGGAAAACAAAAACATATAAGAAAGCAATTGTTACGCTAAAAAGCGGCGAAACGATTGACCTGTAATAAAGGAGGATACTTATGGCAATAAAAAAATATAAACCAACGACAAATGCTCGTAGGGGAATGTCAACACTTAAAAATGAAGAAATTACAACAAGTAAACCTCTTAAATCTTTGACAAGTAAAAAAACAAAAACAGGTGGAAGAAATAATCAAGGGAAATTAACTGTTCGTCATATTGGCGGTGGTGCGAAGCAAAGATATCGTATTATTGATTTTAAAAGAAACAAAAAAAGTGTTCCAGGTCGTGTTGCTACAATTGAATATGACCCAAATCGTAATGCCAATATTGCGCTTATTCACTACAAAGACGGTGAAAAAAGATATATCATAGCACCTAAAGATTTAACTGTTGGAAATATTATAGAAGCAGGACCTTCTGCTGATATCAAAGTTGGAAATGCTCTTCCTTTAGAAAATATACCAGTAGGTACAGTTGTTCATTGTATTGAATTAAAACCAGGAAAAGGAGCAGAACTTTGTCGTAGCGCAGGAGCAAGTGCTCAAATTCTTGGACGTGAAGGAAAATACGTACTTGTAAGATTACAATCAGGTGAAACAAGAAAGATTTTAGGAACTTGTACAGCAACAATTGGTGTTGTTGGAAATGAAGATTATGAACTTGTAAATGTTGGTAAAGCAGGAAGAACTAGACATATGGGAATTAAACCTACCAACCGTGGTTCTGTTATGAATCCTAATGACCACCCTCATGGTGGTGGTGAAGGACGTGCTCCAGTAGGACGTAAAACACCAGTTACTCCTTGGGGTAAACCAGCACTTGGTTTCAAAACTAGAAAAAATAAGAAAGCTTCTAACAAACTTATTGTTAGTAGAAAGAAAAAGTAGGTGGGAATTATGGCAAGAAGTTTAAAAAAAGGTCCTTATGTTTTTGAAAGACTATTAAAAAAAGTACAAGAATTAAATAAAAATAATAAAAAAGAAGTAATTAAAACGTATTCTCGTCGTTCAACAATTTTTCCGGATTTTGTAGGGCACACTTTTGCTGTCCACAATGGAAAAGAATTTATTCCAGTTTATGTAACAGAAGAGATGGTTGGACACAAATTAGGAGAGTTCGCAGCTACTCGTAAGTTTGGCGGACATGCAGGACAAAAATAGGAGGTTAAGAAATGGAATATTACGCAATACACAAAAGTGCAATCATTGCACCTAGAAAAGCAAGAATGACTCTTGACCTTATTAGAGGAAAAGATGTTTCTACTGCAGAAGCAATTTTAGAAACAACAAATACAAAAGCAAGTCGTTTGATTTCTAAAGTACTTAAAAGTGCTAAAGCAAACGCTATAAATAACGGTGGAGCAAGTGAAGAAAATTTAGTCATTAGTGAATGCTATATTAACCCAGGACCCGTTTATAAAAGAATTAAGTTTGCAAGTCGTGGAAACATTGATAGAAGAGATAAAAGAACGAGTCACATTACTGTAAAAGTTAGTGATGGTAAGGAGGCGTAGAAGATGGGACAAAAAGTAAATCCAATAGGATACAGACTTGGTGTGAATAAGACCTGGGATTCTAAATGGTATGCGAAAAAAAATGAATTTGGTACGACATTAAATAAAGATATCAAAATTCGTGAGTATATTAAGAAAAATCTAAAAGATGCTGCTGTTGCCTCAGTCATTATTGAAAGAAAAAAAGATAAATGTGAAGTAACGATTAATACTGCTAAACCTGGTGTAATCATAGGTCGTGGTGGAGAAGACATAGAAAAATTAAGAAAATCATTATCAAAATACGTTGGAGAAGAAGTATATATTTCAATTGTAGAAGTAAAAAATCCAGATTTAGTTGCTAAATTAGTTGCTGATAATATAGCAGCCCAAATTGCAAATCGTGCTCCATTTAGAAGCGCTCAAAAAAGAGCACTTAGAAATACAATGAAAGCAGGAGCAAAAGGAATTAAAACTTCTGTATCTGGTCGTCTTGCTGGAGCTGAAATGGCAAGAACAGAAGGATACACTGAAGGAACTGTTCCACTTCATACTTTACGTGCTGATATTGATTATGCACATAGCGAAGCAGATACAACTTATGGAAAAATTGGTGTAAAAGTTTGGATATACAAAGGTGAAATTCTTCCTACAAAAAACATAAAAAAGGAGAGTGACAACAATGTTGATGCCAAAAAGAACTAAATACAGAAAACCACATAGATTAACTTATGATGGACATGCCAAAGGAAATACAGAATTACATTTTGGAGAATTTGGTCTTATGGCCAAAGAAGGTTCTTGGATAACAGCTCGCCAAATAGAAGCAGCGCGTATTGCAATGACACGTTATATGAAACGTGGTGGAAAAGTATTTATTAATATTTTTCCACACTTGGCTATTACTAAGAAACCTTTAGAAACACGACAAGGAAAAGGAAAAGGTAATGTCGAAGAATGGGTAGCAGTTGTTAAAGAAGGAAAAATAATGTTTGAAATCAGTGGTGTATCAGAAGAAATTGCTCGTGAAGCATTACGACTTGCTTCTCATAAACTACCCATTACAACAAAGTTTGTAAAAAAGGAGGATATTCCAAGTGAAAGTTAGTGAAATTGAAAAATTAACAAATGAAGAAATCGAAACAAAAGTAAGAGAATCAAAAAAAGAATTACTAAACTTACGTGTAAAAAATGCAACAGGTTCACTTGAAAAACCTTCTAAAATAAAAGAACTACGAAAAGATGTTGCAAGAATGCTTACTGTGTTAAACAGTAGAAAAAAAGAAAATAGCACAGGAGGAAACGAATAATGGAAAAAAGACAAGAATTAGTTGGTAAAGTAGTAAGTGCAAAAAATGACAAGACAATTACTGTGCTAGTTGAAACTTACAAAAGTCATCCTCTATATAAAAAGAGAGTAAAATCAAGCAAAAAGTATACGGCTCATGATGAAGCAAACAAAGCAAAAGAAGGAGATACAGTAAGAATTAGAAGTACAAGACCTCTATCTAAAACTAAAAGATATGAACTTGTAGAAGTTTTAATTGAAGCTGTAATTCTTTAGGAGGTAATTTTATGGTTCAACAAGAAACAAGATTAAAAGTTGCCGATAACACTGGTGCAAGAGAACTATTAGTCATTCGTGTACTAGGTGGTTCAACAAGAAAATTTGGAAATATTGGAGATATCGTTGTAGGAACTGTTAAAAAAGCCATTCCAAATTCTAATCTAAAAAAAGGAAAAGTAGTAAAAGCTGTAATTGTTAGAAGTGTACAAGGTGTTAAAAGAAAAGATGGTTCATATATTAAATTTGATGACAATGCTTGTGTAATCATTAAAGATGATAAAACACCAGTAGGAACAAGAGTATTAGGCCCAGTAGCTAGAGAATTAAGAGAAAAAGATTTTGCAAAAATCGTATCTCTAGCTCCTGAGGTTTTATAGGAGGTTTACGATGAAAGTTAAAGTTGGCGATAATGTTAAAATAATTGCTGGAAAAGACAAAGGAAAAACCGGAACAATTATTAAAACTTTAAGAAAAGAAGATAGAGTTGTTGTAGAAGGTATTAACATCGTAAAAAAACACCAAAAACCGACTAACAATAACGAAAGTGGTGGCATCATTGAAATGTCTGCTCCCCTACACGTATCTAACGTAAAAGTAATAGAAAAAACAGCAAAGAAAGCTTCTAAAAAAGAAGATAAGTCTTCAAAAAAAGAAGCAAAGAAAGATGAATAGGTGAAATAGATGAGTACTTTAAAAGAATTATATAATAAAGAAATTATTTCAAACCTAATGAAAGAACATAACTACAAAACGATAATGCAAGTTCCAAAATTAGATAAAATTGTAATCAACATGGGTGTTGGAGAAGGTAGTCATGAAGATAAATATATTGATGCTGCCCTAAAAGATTTAGAAACAATCACAGGCCAAAAACCAGTAGTCACAAAAGCACGCAAATCTATTGCTGGGTTTAAATTAAGAGAGGGACAAACCATTGGTGTAAAGGTAACTCTTCGTGCTGATAATATGTATGATTTTATGGAAAAATTAATTAAAGTTGCCCTACCTCGTGTACGTGACTTTAGAGGAGTTTCAAATCATTCATTTGATGGTCATGGAAATTATACATTAGGAATAAAAGAACAATTAATATTTCCAGAAATTGAATATGATAATGTTTTAAAAATTAGAGGAATGGATATTGTATTCGTTACAACAGCAAAAACAAATAAAGAAGCAGAAAGTTTACTAAGAGCATTTGGAATGCCTTTTAGAAATTAAGGAGTGATTATATGGCAAAAACAAGTTTAAAAGTAAAACAACAAAGAGCACCAAAATTTAGTGTTCGTGCATACACTCGTTGTGAAAGATGTGGCCGTCCTCATGGTGTCTTACGTAAATACAAATTATGTCGTATCTGTTTTAGAGAATTAGCAAACAAAGGGCAAATCCCTGGTGTTAAGAAATCAAGTTGGTAGAAGGGAGGAATTTTAAAATGGTACAAGATAAAATAGCGGATATGCTTACAAGAATTCGTAATGCAAATCAAATGAAATATGATACAGTTGAATGTATTGGTACAAAAATGACTGTAGGAATCGCCGAAATTCTTAAAAATGAGGGTTATATTATAGATTATTCTGTAGAAAAGAATATTACAGGAGATAAACTAACATTAACTTTAAAATATGGAGAAAAGCGTGAAAGAGTTATTACAGGACTTAAAAGAATTAGTAAATCTGGACTTCGTGTTTATGCCAAAGCAGAAGAAATTCCTCGCGTATTAAACGGACTTGGTATTGCAATTATCTCAACTTCAAAAGGTCTTATGACTGATAAAGAAGCCAGAAATGAAAGACTTGGAGGTGAAGTACTTGCCTATATTTGGTAAGAGAACCTATGAGTAGAATTGGAAACAGAAATTTAGTAATACCTGAAGGTGTTACAGTAACAATTAATGATAATCTAGTGACTGTAAAAGGTCCTAAAGGAGAACTTTCTTTAAATACTTCAAATTTAGTGAAAATAGAAATTAATGAAAATGTACTAACTACAAAAGTAGTAAATGAAACACCTCGTGCCAATGTAATGCAAGGAACAACTAATTCATTGATTAACAATATGATAATAGGTGTACACAATGGATTTTCAAAAGGTTTAGAAGCAGTTGGTGTAGGATACAGATTTAATGTACAAGGAAATAAAATTGTTGTAAGTGCTGGATACTCGCATCCTATTGAAGTGGTGGTTCCAGAAGGAATTAAAGCAGAGTTAATAAGCAATACAGAAATCACTTTAAGTGGTATAGATAAACAAAAAGTAAGTGAATTTGCGGCAAATATTCGTAAAATAAGAGAACCTGAACCTTATAAAGGAAAAGGAATCCGTTATAAAGATGAATATGTACGTCGTAAAGAAGGTAAGAAAGCAGCTTAGTGGAGGGATAATATGATAAAAAAAGAATCAAGTAACGACATGCGTAAAAGAAGACATGCTCGTATAAGAAAAAACGTAAGTGGAACTACTGAGTGCCCAAGATTAAATGTATTTCGCTCAAATAATGGAATATTTGTTCAAGTGATTGATGATACAACTGGTAATACTTTGGTATCTTCATCATCTATTGCTTTAAAACTAAAAAACGGTGGTAACTGTGAGGCTGCTACTGCTGTTGGAAAAGACATTGCAGAAAAGTGCGTAAAGGCAAAAATTAAAAAGGTCGTTTTTGATAGAGGTGGGAACCTGTATCATGGTCGCGTAAAAGCTTTAGCAGAAGCAGCTCGCGAAAACGGGCTAGAGTTCTAAGGAGGTTATCATGCAAAAAGAAAATAATAATAACTTAAAACCACAAGAAAGAAAACCACGTATGGAAAATAAAGATAGAAAAAAACTTTTAGAAGAAAAAGTAATTTCTATTGGCCGTGTAACCAAAGTTACAAAAGGTGGTAGACATTTTAGATTTTCTGCAACAGTTGTTGTTGGAAATAGAAAAGGTCTAGTTGGAATTGGAACAGGAAAAGCAAATGAAGTTCCTGCTGCAATAGCAAAAGCAAGTATGATGGCTAACAAAAACGTTACCAAAGTAGCAATCATGGATGGAAGAACAATTCCTCATGAAGCAACTGGTAAAGTAGGAAGAGCAAGTGTCTTAATTAAACCAGCTGTAAAAGGTACCGGAGTTATCGCAGGTGGTGCTGCTCGTAGCGTACTTGAACTTGCGGGCGTAAAAGATGTTATCTCTAAATCTCTAGGTTCAAACACAAAAATTAATGTAGCAAAAGCAACTTTAGAAGCATTAAAAAGTGAAAGAACACCTGCAAAAATAGCTGCTCTACGTGGAAAGAAAGTTGAGGAGTTATAATATGAAATTAGAGAACTTACCAAAAACAAAAGAAATGAAGTCACAAAAACGTGTTGGTCGTGGTCCAGGTTCTGGAATGGGAAAAACTTCTACCCACGGACAAAAAGGCCAAAAATCAAGAAGTGGTGCTAGTATTTCTGCTTGGTTTCAAGGAGGACAATCTCCTTTATATAGAAGATTACCAAAAAGAGGTTTCAACAATAAACAATTTGAAACAAAATATGCTTGCATTAACTTAAGTGACTTAAATAAATTTTTCAATGATGGTGATGTAGTAACACCAGAAATTTTAAAAGAAAGAGGCATTGTAAAAAAACAACTTTCAGGTATTAAAGTGTTAGCAAGTGGTACTTTAGAGAAAAAATTAACTGTAAAAGCAAATCGTTTCTCTACAAAGGCGATTGCTGCAATTGAAACTGCTGGTGGCAAAACTGAGGTGATTTAGATGAAAAGTCTTTTAGCAAAACTATTTGCTCACGAAAACAAAGACTTACGAAAAAGAATTTACTTTACCCTTTTTGCTTTAGGAATATTTTGTTTAGGGACAGGAATTACCATTCCTTGGGCAAGTGTTCTTTATGAAGAACTAGGTTTTTTAGAAATCTTCAACTTAATGAGTGGTGGAGGACTTAGAAGTTTTTCAATATTTGCTTTAGGAGTTAGTCCGTATATTACAGCATCTATAATTACTCAACTTTTACAAATGGATATTATTCCCTATTTTAAAGAGTTAAAAGAACAAGGATATGTAGGAAGACAAAAGATAAACAAAATTAATCGTTACTTGGCGGTCATATTTGCTTTTGTTCAAGCCTATGTCATTTCTATTTTTTACTTAAATACAAACGATGTTATGGTAATGCTTAAAACTTCACTCGTTATGACAGCTGGTACTTCATTCTTACTTTGGTTAGGAGACCAAATTACAATGAAGGGAATAGGAAATGGCTCCTCTTTATTAATAATGGCGGGTATTATACAAAGTATGCCAGGTATATTTACGGGAGCGTTTAATGCTTTTATTACAGCGGGAACATACAATTTAGCATTGGGAATTAGTTTATTTATTCTATTCTTAATTATCTATTTACTAGTGCTTGTAGGGATTATTTGGGTGACACTTGCCGAAAGAAGAATTCCAATTCAGTATGCAAATCATACAACAAGTGCATATGGTGCACAATCCTCATTTCTACCTATTAAAATAAATAGCGCAGGAGTTATCCCTATAATATTTGCATCTATTGTACTAACTATCCCATCAACAATAGCTGGACTTATTAAGAATGAAGCAGCAATTAGTTTTATTAATAGATACATTGTATATACTACTCCAACTGGATTTATATTATATGTAGTATTAATTTTATTCTTTGGTTATGTATATACATTTATGATGATGAATCCAGAAGAAATGAGTAAAGACTTAAATAAACGAGGTGGTTATATTCCAGGAGTAAGACCAGGGTCTGATACTTCTAAATATATTTCTCATTCACTTGGAAAATTAACAGTTGTAGGTTCTATTTTCTTAGTTATTTTATCAGGACTTCCAATATTAATGGCAAACATTTCAAGCTTACCAAGTTCCGTCACTATTGGAGGAACAGGTATTTTAATTGTTGTTGGTGTTGCCATTGAAACATATAAACAAATGGAAAGTGGACTTATAACAAGAAGTTATAAAAAAAGGAGAATAAGAAGATAATGGTTAGTGTTATCTTTATTGCTCCTCCTGCCGCTGGCAAGGGAACGATTAGTAAATATCTGGTGGGTAATTTTGGATATACACAGTTATCCACGGGAGATTTACTTCGAAAAGCAGCAAAAGAAGATACAACATTTGGAAGAAATATTAAACAGTTAATAGATGAAGGATTTTTTGTAAGTGATGAAATTGTTCTAAAATTAATTGAAAGGGAATTAGAAAAAATAAAAGGAAAAGCCTTTATTTTGGATGGTATTCCTCGTAATATATTACAAGCAAAACATTTAGAAAAAATATTTGAAAAAATAAATGTCGATAAGTATATTGTTATCAACCTAGACATTTTAGAAGATACTTTGAAAAAACGGGCAACAGGCAGAAGATTATGTAATGATTGTCACTTAAGTTACAATATTTATTTTGATGGATTTAAGCCAAAAGAAGAAAATGTTTGTGATACTTGTCACAATCCATTACTTAGAAGAGAAGATGATGCAGAAGAAGTATTTATTTCTCGATATCAAACGTATTTAAAAAATACTTTGCCTCTTATTCATTTTTATCAAGAAAAAGGGCTTCTTTATGTTGTAGATGCCAATTGTACGAATGCAGAAATTTTAGAAAATGTAGAAAAAATAATAAAAGGAGAAGAAAATGATTAGTATTAAAAGCGAACGTGAAATAGAGTTAATGCGTTATGCTGGACATATTAATTTTCTAACACATGAAGAATTAAAAAAATACATTAAACCTGGTATAACTACCGAAACTCTTGATAAAATTGCTCATGACTTTATCCTTAAAAATGATTGTATACCTAGCTGTTTGGGATATGAAAATTATCCAAAAAGTATTTGCGTATCTATTAATGATGAAGTTGTACATGGTATTCCCAGTAAGCGAAAATTAAGAAATGGCGATGTTGTTTCAATTGATTTTTGTGTTGGCTACAAAGGGTATCATTCTGATGCATCAAGAACATATGTTGTAGGAAATGTCAGAAGAGAAGTGCAAGATTTAGTAGAAAATACTCGCCTTGCTTTATACGAAGGCTTGAGAAAAGTGCGAGCTGGTGCTAAAATAGGAGACATCAGTCATGCAATTGAAGATTTTGCTCATAAAAAAGGTTTAAGTGTTGTTGAAGATTTAGTAGGACATGGTGTTGGTTCTACCATTCATGAAGAACCAGATGTCCCAAATTTTGGAGAAGAAGGCAAAGGGTATACTTTAAAAGAAGGAATGACCATTGCAATTGAACCGATGCTAAATCTAGGGAGTAAAAATGTTTGTTTGATAGATAAAGATGACTGGACAATCGTTACAGAAGATGAAAGTCTATCTGCCCATTTTGAACATACGGTATTGGTAACAAAAGATGGGTATGAAATATTAACAGGAGAATAAAATATGGCGAAAAAAAATATGCAAAATAAAAAAGGAAGTAAGATTTCAGGATTGAAAAACACTTCACAAACTAAGTCGGATAAAATTGAAGTAGAAGGTAAAGTAGTAGACGTTTTAAAAGGCGGAGATTATATCGTAGAACTTTCAAATGGTCATACTGTAGAAGCCTACGTTTCTGGTAAAATGCGTGTGAACATGATACGTATTTTACCAGGTGATACAGTAACAATCGAACTTTCGCCTTACGACTTAACACGTGGGCGCATAACATGGAACAAAAGATAATGGAGGTAAAAAATTATGAAAAAAAGACCATCAGTTAAACCAATATGCAATAAATGTAAAAAAATCAGAAGAAAAGGAAAAAATATGATTATTTGTGAAAATCCAAAACACAAACAAACACAAGGAAAATAGGAGGATTATATGGCAAGAATTAAAAATATTGAATTACCGAATGAAAAGCATGTAAGTATTGGACTTACGGCTATTTATGGTATAGGAAGAAGTTTAGCTTTAACGATTTGTAGTGATGCTAAAGTAGAGCCTACTAAGAAAATAAAAGACTTAACGGATGATGAAATTTCTAAATTACGTAAAGAAATTGATAAATACGATGTTGAAGGTGATTTACGTCGAGATGTACAAATGTCCATCAAAAATAAAATGGAAATTAATTGCTACCAAGGAGTAAGACACAAAAAAGGTTTACCTGTTCGCGGACAAAGAACAAGCAGAAATGCTCGTACTCGTAAAGGTAAAGGTAAAGTAGTAGCAAATAAGAAAAAAGTAGGTAAATAGGAGGTAAATCATGGCATATAATAGAAGAAAAAGAAAAGTTAAGAAAAATATTCCAGAAGCCGTTGTTCATATACATTCCACTTATAATAACACAATCGTAACATTTACTGACCAAGAAGGAAATGTAATTACATGGGCATCAAGTGGAACTATTGGATATAAAGGAAGCAAAAAGAAAACTCCTTATGCTGCTGGAGTTGCTGCAGAAGCTGCCGGAAAAGCTGCTAAAGACTGTGGAGTTAAAATTGTTGATGTCGATGTTAAGGGATTAGGTTCTGGTAGAGAAACTGCTATTCGTTCATTACAAGCGGTTGGACTAGAGGTTAGAAGTATTTCAGATAGTACTCCAGTACCTCACAATGGTTGTCGTCCACCCAAACGTCCTAGAAATTAATGAATGAAAGGAAGAAATAGATATATGATTAAATTTGACAAGCCAGAATACAAAATAACAGGATATGCGCAAGATTCACATTATGGGGAATTTGTACTTGAGCCATTAGAGAGAGGTTTTGGAACTACAATAGGAAATGCTCTTCGTAGAATTATGTTATCAAGTTTACCAGGGTGTGCTATAACAAGTGTTAAAATTGAGGGTGTTTTACATGAATTTCAGAAAATAGAAGGCGTTTATGAAGATGTAACTAGTATTATTCTAAATTTGAAGAGTGTTGTATTTAAAAATCATACAGAGGAAAATAAGATAATACATTTATCAAAATCAACGCCTGGGCCAGTATTAGCTTCTGACATTGAATGTGATGCAGATTTAGAAATAATAAATAAAGATTTAGTGATTTGTAACCTTGTAGAAGGTGGTAAAATCGAGATGGAAATGACTGTATCTAATGGCAAAGGATATGTTGATTCTAAAGAAAATCAAGCTCTACTTGATACAAAAAAAGTTGGTGTTATTGCTATTGACTCTTTATATTCCCCTGTTGAAAAAGTGGCATATGAAACGGAAAGTGCTCGTGTTGGACATAACGAAAATTATGATAAATTAATTATGCGAGTTACAACAAATGGTAGTATTACTCCAGAAGAGTGTATGGCACTATCTGCAAAAATATTAATTGAACACTTTAATATTGTTGCAGATTTAAATGCGATTAGCGATATTTCTGGATTAATGGCTGAGAAAAAAGTTGATACCATTACTAAAACATTAGAGACTCCTATTGAAGAAATTGAATTTTCAGTAAGGGCATATAACTGTTTGAAAAGAGCTGGTATTCATACTGTTCAAGATTTAATTTCAAGAAGAGAAATAGAAGTAACAAAAATTCGTAACTTAGGTAAAAAATCACTTAAAGAAGTTCTTGATAAAGTGGTGGAAATGGGACTTAAGTTCCGCGATTAAGGAGGTAAATCATGGCATATAGAAAAATTGGAAGAGAAACAAGACAAAGACATAGCGTTTTTGCAGGTCTTACAGTGAATGTAATAATGAATGAAGGTATTACAACTACTGAAGCAAAAGCCAAAGAAGTTCGTAAGTTTGTAGATAAAATGATTACTTATGGAAAACGTGGTACTTTAGTATCTCGTAGAAAAGCACTTGCTTTTGTTTATAACAATAAAGAATGTGTAGATAAAGTATTTAACGAACTTGCAAGTAGGTATGAAAATCGCAATGGTGGTTATACAAGAATTATTAAATTAAAAGAAAGAATCGGCGATGATGCTTTAGCTGTACGTATAGAATTAGTTTAGAAATAAACTAATTTTTTTTGTAAAGAACAGCTTTTTTTTGATAAGATATAAAAAAAAGTATTATAATATTGTTAAGAATGGCAAAATATAAAAAAGAGGTTTTTTATTATGGAGTATTTAATTACAGGAATAAAAAAATTAATAGCAGATATTTATTTTGAAGGAGATACAAATATTGCCGAAGAGGAATTGTTGAATGGTGGGTGCTATGAACTAGTAAAAATTATTAAAAATTTTATTCCTAATGAAGTTTCAATGCGCATTAATGCCACAAAAGACCATTGCGTTTTAGCTTATGATGGATATTTATATGATGCAAGTGGAATTATAAGAAATACAGAGGATTTTAAAATTCCCAGTGAGAAAGACTTAAATTACATAAATTTTCGATTTGGCAAAAGAGTAAAAAGCTTACAATTTTATCAAACGATAACAAAGGAAATAGAAAAAATAGGTATTAGTGAATTTATTAAACAAACTATTCGTGAAGAAAATGGAAAAAATCGTTAAAAATAAAGGAATGTTTGGAGAATATATATGGAACATACGCAAATATTTTTAAAATATTGGATTCAATTAGAACAAATTTGCCAAGAAAAACAATATAATCAAGTTATAAAGAATATGCTAAAAAAATGGTATCTATGGATTTTTACTTCTTATAATCCAGATTTAAATTTGATAAACTATGCTTCACTTGATAACTATTTGGAAAATCAATTAAGCGATTTACGAAAATTAAGAAAATTCGTTATTTATGATATAGAAGAAATTTTAAAAGATTCTACAAATCCTTTTCATTGGTATATAAAACCTCTTGCTAAGAATGAAAATTTTAAATATTTATTTTTATGTGAGAAAAAAGGAGATATTTTTTATTTAAAAAAAGATGGAAATTTTTTTCTATCTTCTTATGGATTAACTAGTTTTGAAAAATTAAGTATAGCTTTAGTAAATTATGAGAATAATTATAAGACTTTTCATCATGAATTAAGGCATATTAATCAAGGAACAAACAAGTATTTCTATCCAAGTATTTATCCATTTTTTGAAGAAGTTCAAAAAATGTGTCAAGAAGGAGAAGCCGTTTTTCATAGAAGATTAATCGACGGTAATATAAAGCAAAAGAAAAATGATTGGACAGAAGAAGAAATTAGAGAATATTCTTATGATTTATTTTATCAAATGTACATGTTATTGTTATTTAGTTTACCTGAAAAATTTCAATTAAAATGGGAAAAAGGAATATTTGATGTAAGTGATATTCCAAAAGAAAAATATAATTTTTTTATTGTCATTTTTTCTATCCTTACGATATTGACTGCAAAAACAGAAGAAAAAAATACCAATGAAAAAATAATAGGTACAGCTAATTTTTGTTATCAAAACTGTTTAAGAAAATGGATAAAGTGTAGTGAAAAGATAGCAGAAGAGAAAAAGAATGAAAATCAAAAAAAGTTATATGAAAAAGCAATACAAGAAAATAAATACATTTTATTACATACAGAATTATTAGAAAAAAAATACATGCAGGATATAGAAAAAAATATTGAAAAAATAACAATGGATGATTTTAAGAAGTCATTAGAGGATTGGAACTATTATTATAGTTATAGGAAAAAGTATTTTGAAAAAAAACAAGAAGAGAAAGAAATAGAAAATCTTAGAGAAAAATATAAATTTGGGATAAATATAAGTGTTTCTATTAAGAATTTTATAGAGGAAAATTTAACAATTACAGAACTTTTTCAACTGGTGGTTTCAGAAATAGAAAATTATTTACAAGAAATAAAAGTAAGACATTTAGAGGACAAATTATTATTTATCAAGGATTTGAAAATGCCTAAAAATGGACATTATAATAAGAGTTGAAAATAAAAAATAAATAGTAAAAAAGTAAAAATATTTTTGAATATTTTCTTTCTAAATAAAACATTATATACATAGAATGTTTTAGGAGGATATCATGTTTGATAATTATGGAATAAAAATAGCAGAGATTTTTAAAAGAGCAGAAAATTATAGAAAAAATTTAAAACATCCCTATGTAGGAAGTGAACATTTGGTTCTTTCTTTATTAGAAAGTGATAATGAAATTTCTAGAAAATTAAAAGGTTATGGACTTACTTTTGAAATTTTTAAAACAGAACTTATTAACATTGTGGGTACATCAAACAAAGATACTGATTTTATTTTATATACCCCTTTATTAAAAAGAATAATTGAAAATGCAACAAATGATGCGCAAGATAATAACGATGGAAAAGTAACAGAAAGACATCTTTTTCTTTCTCTATTAGAAGAGGGAGAAGGAATAGCCATTCGTATAATGCTTGGCTTAAATATTGATTTAGATAGTCTTTATGATGAATTGAAAATTAGTCTTGTTGGAAATAAAACTGGCAATTTAGAGATATTTGAAATTGGAAATAATTTAAATCAATTAGTTGAACAAAAAGAATGTGTGATTGGAAGAGAAGAAGAAATATCTTCTGTAATCGAAGCTTTATTGCGTAAGAAAAAAAGCAATCCTTTATTGCTTGGAAAAGCGGGTGTTGGAAAAACTGCTATTATAGAAGAATTAGCTAGAAGAATAAATTCCGGATTAGTCCCAGAAGAACTATTAAATAAAACCATTGTTAGTCTTGAAATGGGAGCCTTGGTATCCGGTACAAAATATAGAGGTGAATTTGAAGAACGTTTAACTAAGATTATTAAAGAAGTCATTGAAAATAAGAATATTATTTTATTCATTGATGAAATTCATACAATGGTAAATGCAGGAGGAGCAGAAGGAGCTATTAATGCCGCAGATATTTTAAAACCATACTTAGCTCGTGGGGAAATAAAATGTATTGGAGCAACCACTTGTGATGAATATTATAAAACGATATATAAAGATAAAGCATTAGATAGAAGATTTTTTACAATTCAAGTAGAAGAACCAGATGAGAAAAAAACGTGTGAAATCCTTTTAGGAATTAAAAAAGAATATGAAATGCATCATAATTTAAAAATAAGCGCTCAAAATATACGAGATGTTGTTAAATTAGCCAATAAATACATTACGAATAAAAGTAACCCAGATAAATGTATCGATTTATTGGATATGATATGCGCAAGTAAGAAAATTAAAAAAATTCAGTTTGACAAATTAGATAAATTAAATAAAGAATTAGCAAATATAAAAAAAGAAAAAGAAAAATTTATTTATGAAGATAATTACGAAGAGGCTTCTTTATGTAAAAAAGAAGAGAACTTAATTTCTTTAAAAATAAAGAAATTAATGGAAAATGAAGCAAACGATATTACTTATAAAGATATAGTAGAAACAATTGCCAAAAAAACAAGTATTCCTCTTCTTGAAAATAAAAGGGAAGTATTTACAAAGATAAGTCAATCGTTACAAAAACGAATTTTAGGACAAGAAAAAGCGGTAGATAGATTACTTAAAAATATTTGGTTTAAGTTACAAGGTTATGAAAAACCTTTATCTTTATTGCTTGTAGGGCCTAGTGGTGTTGGAAAAACAGAGGCAATTAAAACGATTTCAGAAAGTATAGAAAAAAGCAAATTAATTCGGTTAGATATGAGTGAATATAATCTAGATACTTCTATAAATAAATTGATTGGTGTGAGTGCTGGTTATGTTGGATATGATGATAACTATATTTTTCGGAGTGTAATGGATAATCCCTATTCCCTTATTTTAGTAGATGAAATTGAAAAAGCACATCCTAGGGTATTAAATTTATTTTTGCAAATTTTAGACGAGGGTTTCGTTACAGATGCTAAAGGAGAAAAAATTGATTTTAAAAATACCATGATTTTTATGACAAGCAACGTAATCAACCAAGAATCTGTTGGTTTTATTAATAAAGAAAATGATACCCTAAATGAAAATTTTAGTAAAGAATTCTTAGGACGTTTTACTGATATTATTCCGTTTGAAAATATAAAAGATACAGTGATAGATACTTATATTAAAAAGAACTTAACCAACAAAAAAATTCGAATACAAGAAATAAAACAGGAAGCAGAATGCGAGAAATTTGGTCTTCGTAATTTAAAACATTTAATTGAAAAATACAATAATGAAATGGATATTGAAATTCCACTTTAAATTATGTTATGATGAATAAGTAATAATAAGGAATTGCAATTTGGTTATTACACTAATTTTTATTTATGGTCAAAGCATGAATAATTTCTTTTAAGCCTAGAACGCCTTCTAGGTTTTTTATGTTATAATATGCTATTATTGAGGTGATACATTTGCAACAAGTACGAATATTTAGTGAAAAAAAATTAGATTATATCAAAAACAATTGGGGAAAAGTTACTGTTCATTCTATGAGAAATAAACTAAATTGTGGTGCTGATACAGTGAAAAAAGCTGCAGTGTCTTTAGGGCTAGAAAAACCACCTACTAAACCTCCTAATTGGACCGATGCAGATATAGAAAAATTAAAAAGAGTTAGCTAAGATAAAAAATACATGTGAAGAAATTGCAGAGGAATTGGATAGAACTCCAAATGCTGTGTATATAAAAGCACGAAAATTAGGAATTATTTTGTTTTTAGATGGACGAAAATGGACAGACCAAGAAAAAGATGATTTAAAAGAATTTTGGGGAAATCGTAAAATAGAATTTATAGCAAAAGATTTACATAGAAGCATAGATAGTTTGAAAAAACAAGCAAGTCGGATGCAATTAGGGCCAATGATTTCTAATAATGCTGACTATTTTTTAATTTCGGACATAAGTGAAATCTTTAAGATTTCTACGAATAGAGTTAGAGATACATGGGGAAAACACGGACTTAAAATAAAAAAAGTGTATGTCAGTCAAGAGAAATTTTATTTAGGTGTGACTTTGGAAAATTTAATAAAATTTTTAAAAGAAAATCAAAGTTTATGGGATAGTAAAAAATTAGAAGAAAATATATTAGGTCCAGAACCAAAATGGCTAGTTGAAAAAAGAAAGAGAGATAAGGATATAAAATATATAGAAAATAATTTTTGGACAGAAGAAGAAAAGCAAAAAGCCATATTTTGGATACAAAAAAGAAGAAGTTATGAATTTATTGCAAAAAAAGTTAACCATTCTCCAAGCTCTGTTGCAAGGTTTTTAAAGGAAAGATGATTTTCTTATTTAGTACCACCTTATTGGACATTAAAAGAGATAAAATATGTAAAGGATAATATGAATAAACTCTCTGCTAAAGAAATAGCACTCCAATTAAATAAAGAAGTCCAATCAGTGCGTAATATGAAAGTAACACTCTCTTATAATATTTCAGAATACATTCCTCATAATTAGCTAGAAGAGGAAAACCAATATTTGCAGGATAATTATCGAAAAATGACTAACTATGAAATAGCCAATCATATAGGGGTTTCCAGAGAAATTTTAATCGAACAATTAAAAGTATTAGGACTATACAAAAGTAGAATGCATATTTGGACAGACGAGGAAAATCATTATATCCTAAAAAATTATAAAAAAGGAATGAAAACAAAGTTTAGTAAGCAATTTCATACTAGTGAAAGAACTATTACAAAGCATTTAAAAGAATTAGGAATTGATGAAAATAAAAGTTTTAGTGAAATAGAAATATTGGAAAAAAGAAAACAATTGCTAAATGTTTTAAAAGAACTATTCGAAATGAGAAAAATACAAAATGAAACTTTAGATATAATAAAAAAATAAACAATGCTATAATTGATATATGAGATGTAGATATGAAAGAATATTATATTGATTTAGCAAAAATAAAGACCATTATTCCATCTGATGTAAATTTAATTCACGGTGTAATAAACGACAAATAATTATTTAGAAAAGAGGAGTTGCTTTTGACAAAAACGAATTTTTCCCCAAATACGAGTCGATATGTAGACATTGAGGAAGTAAGAAATGCTTTATTTGCTTACTTGATAGCCAAACAAGATGCGGGTGAATTTTTATTACGAATAGAAGATATAAACCAAAGTGAATATACGAAAAGTGCAGAAGAATTTTTATACCACGTACTCGATACTTTTCGCCTAGTTTATGATGAAGGCCCAAATAAAGAAAGTGATAACGGACCCTATAATCAAAGCAAACGTTTAGATATTTATAAAAAGTATGCCCAGAAACTAATAAAAAAAGGCTATGCTTACTACTGTTTTTGTGATGAAGTAACGTTAAATAAGAAACGCCTGGAAGCAACCGATAAAAAAGAAAATTTTAAATACGATGGCACATGCCGAAATTTTCCTAAGGATGAAGCTCAAAGAAGAGTCATGGCAGGAGAGACTTATGTCATTCGAGAAAAAATGCCTGATGTTGGACAAACAAGTTATCGTGATTTAGTTTACGGGGATATAACCGTAGAAAATAATACTTTAGAAGACCAAATTTTAATAAAAAGCAATGGGATGCCTACTTATAATTTTGCAAACGTAATAGATGATGCACTAATGGGAATTACTCATGTCACAAAAGAATGCACATTTTTAACAAGTACACCAAAATATTTACTTTTATACGATGCTTTAGAATTTCAAAGACCAGAATTTATGCATTTTCCTTTAATAATTACAAAAAATGATACAAAAAGAAAAAAAGGAACAAAGGAAAACAACTTAATGGATTTATTAAACCAAGGGTTTATGCCAGAAGCGATTCTTAATTACTTAGCATTTCTAGGATGGTCCCCCAAAGATGCTCGTGAATTTTTCACACTAGAAGAACTTGTAGAAAACTTTGATAGTAAGCGCATTCATAGAAGACCTGCCCATTACGATATAAAAAAATTAGAATGGTTTAATCATCATTATATAAAAGAAATGAATAAAGAAGATTATTTAAAATTTGTAAGACCTTTTTTAGAAGAAGCATATAATTTAGAAGGAAAAAAAGAAGATTGGATAAGAAAACTTTTACTTCTATATAAAAATACCCTTTCTTTTGGAGCTGAGATTGTTTTATTTACCTATATGTTTTTTCAAAATACTATAGAATTTGAAGAAAAAGCAATATCCTTTCTAAAGAGTGATGTTTATACAAAAAAAATTATACTGGTATTTAGAGAAGAAATAAAAAGGCTAGATATTTGGACAGAAGAAACGATAAAAGAAGTTATAAAACAAGTAGGTGTAAAAAGTAATGTTACTGGAAAAATGCTTTATATGCCCATTCGAATTGCTGTATCTGGAGTGATGCATGGACCTCGTTTAGAAACAATGATAGAATTACTTGGAAAAGATACAGTATTACAAAGATTAGGAGAATAACATGGCATGTGCCACTATTCATTTAGTTATTGCTAAAAAAGATGTAGATTTTAAAACCTCAGAATTAGAAATTTATTATAAAATGATAAGTAAACGATAAGAAGAGAGATGATGATGATGAAAATATTTAATACATTAACAAAAAAAGTAGAGGATTTTGTCCCGAATGACCCAAACGAAGTGAAGATGTACACTTGCGGACCAACTGTATATCACTTTGCTCACATTGGCAATTTGAGAACTTATATATTTGAAGATATATTAGAAAAAACATTAAATTATGTAGGCTATAGTGTAAAAAGAGTAATGAACATTACAGATGTTGGCCATTTAGCAAGCGATTCTGATTCAGGAGAAGACAAAATGTTAAAAGGAGCTGCTAGGGAAAATAAAACCGTTTTAGAAATAGCAAAATTTTATACAGAAGAATTCAAAAAAGATACAGAAAGTTTAAATATTAAATGGCCAGAAATTGTATCAAATGCTACCAATAATATAGAAGAATATATTAAAATTATAACCAAACTTTTGGATATAGGTTATGCTTATCAAAGCGGTGGAAATATTTATTTTGATACTTCAAAACTAGAAGATTATTATACACTTACCAATCATAAAATAGATGAAATGGTAATTGGAGTAAGAGATGGTGTAGAAGAAGATGCATCGAAAAGAAACCAATCCGACTTTGTTCTTTGGTTTACAAAATCGAAGTTTGAGAGTCAGGCCTTAAAATGGGATTCTCCTTGGGGAGTAGGATATCCAGGATGGCACATTGAATGTTCAGGAATCAGTTTAAAATATTTAGGAGAATACTTAGATATTCATTGTGGAGGTGTTGATAATGTCTTCCCTCATCATACAAATGAAATCGCCCAAAGCGAAGCATATATTGGTCATAAATGGTGTAAATATTGGGTACATGGAGAACATTTAAATGATATAAATGGAAAAATGGCAAAATCGAAAGGAGACTTTTTAACTATTTCCTTGTTAAAAGAAAAAGGCTATAATCCTCTTGCCTATCGTTTTATGTGTTTAAATACATCTTATCGTAAAGTACTTGTATTTTCTTATGAAGCACTTGACAATGCAAGTCAAGCTTATGAAAAGTTAAAAAACAAAATAAGACAATTAAAAAAAGAAGGAGAGTTAGAAAAAGAGATTTTTAGAGAGTACGATATAAAATTTAAAGAAGTTATTGCAAATGATTTGAATACGGCAAATGCAATAAGTTATATATATCATTTATTGAAAAGTAATATAAATAGTACTACAAAGTTAGCTTTAATAGAAGCATGGGATAAAGTTTTATCTTTGGATTTATTAAAGAGAGAAAATGGTAATAATGAAATAGATACAGCTTATATAGAAGAACAATTAGCCAAAAGAAAAGAAGCAAAAGAACAAAAAAATTACGCCCTTGCCGATGAAATACGTGCTACTTTAGAAAGTCAAGGTATTTTTATTAAAGATACAAGAGAAGGAACAACCTATGAAATAAGAAAGTAATTTTACACAATTTTTTCACAAAATAGTGATACAATGAAAATAGGAAGTGAAAAATATGGATTTAATTATTTTAATTGTAATGTTAATTATTCCAGCTATTGCTCAAATGTTAGTAACAAGTAATTATAGCAAATATAAAGGAATGGAAAATGAACAAGAAGTAAGTGGCTTTGAAGTTGCTAGAAAAATATTAGATAAAAATGGCCTCAACGATGTATATATTGTTGAAACAAAAGGAAATCTTACGGACCATTATGACCCAAAAAGAAAAGTTGTTCGTTTATCCCATACAATATATCATGGAAAGTCTGTTGCAGCAGTAGCAGTAGCAGCGCATGAATGTGGTCATGCGGTGCAAGACAAAGAAGGGTATGCCTACATGCGTATTCGAAGTCTTATATTTCCAGCAGTTAACTTTGCTACCAGTTTTTCCTACTTTGTTATCTTACTGGGACTTTTTATGGAATCTATGGAAATGATAGGTTTAGGTATTTGTCTTGTAGGAACAGGTCTTATTTTTCAACTGGTGACTCTTCCAGTTGAAATCGATGCAAGTAAAAGAGCCAAGCAAGAAATTGAAAATTTGCGCCTTGCTACAGTGGATGAACAAGAAGACATAAAAAAAATGCTTAGAGCAGCAGCTTCTACTTATTTAGCAGGAGTTTTAACAAGTGCGTTAGAAATTGTAAGATTAGTAATGATTTTTGGAAATAGAGAGGATTAAAATAAATTCTCTTTTTTTGTGTAATACTTAGAAAAATATGGAGAAGTGTTAAAATAGCATAGGAAAGTATAATAAAGAATAGTTAAATTATAATAAAGATAGGTGATAGAAGTGAAATCATTAATTACAGGAGCAAGTAGCGGTATTGGAAGAGATATGGCTTATTATTTAGCGAGCCAAGGACATGATTTAATACTGGTTGCTAGAAGAAAAGAACGACTTGAAGAAATACAAAAAAACGTAAAAGTAAATGTAAAAATAATAGCAATGGATTTATGTATAGAAGACAATGTTTTTGCTTTATATGAAAAAGTAAAAAAAGAAAATGTTGACATAGTAATCAATAATGCAGGATTTGGTCTATTTGGTATGTTTTCAAAGACTAATTTAAAACGAGAATTAGAAATGATAGATTTAAATATAAAAGCATACCATATTTTAACAAAACTATTTGTAAGCGATTTTATGAAAAAGAATCACGGTTATATATTAAATGTTTGTTCTAGTGCTGGGTTTTTAGCAGGGCCTAGATTGAATACTTATTATGCAACTAAAAATTATGTTACAAAATTAACAATGGCGCTTTATGAAGAACTAAAACACCAAAAAAGCAATGTTCATATAAGCGCTTTATGCCCTGGTCCTGTAAAAACCGAATTTAATGAAGTGGCGCAGGGTATATTTAAAATAAATGAAATGCTTAGTGAAAAAGTAGCCAAAATAGGAATCGATAAAATGTTTCAAAAAAAATTAATTATTGTGCCTGGTTGGCGTGTAAAATTGGGCTTGTTTTTTAACCGCTTTATACCTTGGAAACTTTCTTTAAAAATCACTTATTTTATTCAAAAAAGAAAATTCCCAAACGATTAAAAAAAGAAAGAAAGTATGATATACTTTTAATAGGTGAAAAAATATGCAGAAGATAAAAAATAATAAATGCTTTTGGCTCTTGTTCTTTTTGGCACTTTTTGGGTTTTCTATTGGTACATTTGATAATTATAGAGAACTTTGGATGGCCGAAAATTATTTGTCTACTGTATCTATAAGTCATGTCATTAGTATTTCTTATTTCGTAACGGTCTTGATTTTATTTTATTTTACTATACGGGTATCTGCAGATAAATTAAAAATGGGGATTGTTGTTTCTCTACTTATAAAAATGATAACAGGAACTATATTGATTTGTTTAAATGGTACCAATGCTTTATTTTGGATTAAGTTTTTAATGTTTTTTGACATTGCTTTTACGCAAGTGATTGTGGCAAGTATCTATCCTCTTATGATGAATATTTCCAAAGATGATGTACTTTATACAAAAAAAAGTTTTATTGAATCTTTATTTAGTAAATTAGGTTTTTTATTTGTTTCTATTCTTCTAGGAAAAGTCATTATTCATACAATCGTTGATTATAATCTCTGTTTGCTTTTATCCATTCTTTTTACTTTTTTATCTTTTTTTATTCTAATTACTATTGAAATTGAGAATAAAAAGGAAAAAACAAAATTTGATTTAAAAGAAACCTTAACTTATTTTAACAAAAACAAAATTCTTTATACTTATCTTTTCCATAATGGGTTAGGAGCACTTATTTGGGCTTCTATCCTAGGTATGCCCATGCTTATATTAACAGAAAATATAGGACTTTCTTCCACTATTTCTAGTTATCTTATTTTAGGCATTGGTATCCTTTCCAATTTTTTATCGATGTTTATTGTAAAATATACGAAAGGAAAAAGCGATTATGTGCATATGTTTTTTAAATATGGCATTCGATTATTATTTTATATTTTAATATTTTTTATGAACAATACCACCTTATTTTTTATTATGTTACTTTATCTATTGCTAACCGATTGTACACATGAATTTGTTTTTAGTGGATTCTTTATTAATACTATAGAAGAAAAATATTCTTTGCTTTTAACGACTTTAAAATATTGTTCTTCTTTAGTGGGAAAAGCGATTGGAACTTTTATATGTGGATTGGTTTTTCATTTTGAATACCGGTATTTTGTTATACCTGCTATTTTGTTATCTATTTTACACTATGTTGTTATCGTAAAATTAATAAAAGAAAAACAATCGCAAAGTAAAAAAATTTAAAAAAAGCTTCTTTTTTTTACATTGAAAAGCGAACAAATATATGCTATATTAATTTTGCTATAAATTTAATAAATTGTGGTACAATAAGTAACGCAAGTGAGGGATATATATGAATAATGATAAAATTAGAATTCGTGGAGCAAGAGAAAATAATTTAAAAAATATAGATTTGGATTTACCCAAAAATAAATTAATTGTCATGACAGGAGTATCGGGTTCTGGAAAAAGTAGCTTAGCTTTTGATACCATTTATGCTGAAGGGCAAAGAAGATTTGTCGAAAGTTTGTCCAGCTATGCTCGCCAATTTTTAGGAGGAAGCGAAAAACCAGATGTTGATTCTATTGATGGGTTAAGTCCTAGCATTGCTATAGACCAAAAAACGACAAACAATAACCCTCGAAGCACTGTAGGAACAGTAACAGAAATTTACGATTATTTAAAACTTTTGTATGCAAGAATTGGAACACCTTTTTGTCCCAATCACAACGTAGCCATTGTACATCAAAGCATTGAAGAAATGACCAACAAAGTGATGAATCTACAAATAGGTTCAAAATTAGAAATTATGGCCCCTATTGTTCGTGAAGAAAAAGGAATGCATCAAAATATATTAGAAGATTTACGTCGTCAAGGGTTCACAAAAGCTCGTATAAATGGGGAAATACGTTCTTTAGAAGAAGATATTGCGTTAGAAAAAAACAGGAAAGATACGATAGAAGTGATAGTAGACCGCATTGTTCTTTCCAAAGAAGAAAGAAGCCGTGTTTTTGAAGCGATTGAAGCTTCTACCAAACTTGCAGATGGTATGGTTTTAATTCATATCATAGGTGGAGAAGAAATGCTTTGGAGTGAAAAATTTGCATGTGTAAAATGTAATTATTCTATTCCAGATTTAGAGCCGCGAATGTTTTCTTTTAATGCACCATTTGGAGCTTGTCCTGAATGTAAAGGATTAGGATTTAAAACAGCCATTTCAGAAGAATTATTAATACCAGATGCTACTTTATCTATAAATGAAGGGGCTATTGCTACCATGTCTGATGATGCAAATGTTTTTTATACAGATATCAAAACAGCTTGTGACCATTATAAAATAGATATGGATAAACCTTTCAAAAAACTAACCAAAAAAGAGCGAGATATTATCCTTTTCGGAAGCACAGAAGAATTACATTTTGAATATACAAGTAAAAATGGAAACAAAAGATTTGCTACGCGCTTTTATGAAGGGGTAATTACAAATTTAGAAAGAAGATATATGGAAACTTCTTCAAATTGGATAAGAGAATGGCTGGATAATTACATGATGGAAATTGAATGTCCCTTATGTCATGGTGCTAGGCTTAAAGAAAGTGTATTACATGTTTTTGTAAATAAAAAAAATATTTATGAAATGACTCAAATGAGTATTGGCCGTTTATTAGAATTTATTAAAAATTTAAAATTAAATAAAGAACAAATAGAAATCAGTCGTTTAATTATAAAAGAAATAATAAATCGATTGGAATTTTTAAAAAATGTAGGCCTTGATTATATTACACTTGATAGAATGGCGGGCACATTATCCGGTGGTGAATTACAAAGAATAAGACTGGCTACTCAAATTGGAAGCAAACTTTCTGGGGTTTTATATGTTTTAGATGAGCCAAGTATTGGACTACACCAAAGAGACAATGACAAATTAATTACCTCTTTAAAAGAAATGGTAAGTCTTGGAAATACTTTAGTTGTAGTAGAACATGATACTGATACGATGATGTCTGCAGACTTTTTAGTTGATGTAGGTCCAGGTGCTGGTCGTGATGGAGGGCATATCGTTGCTGCTGGAACTCCAAAAGAAGTAATGAAAAATGAAAATTCTTTAACAGGAAAATATTTATCGGGGAAAGAAAAAATAGAAGTGCCCAAAAAACGTCGGAAAGGAAATGGAAAACTCTTAGAAATACTGGGAGCAGAAGAACATAATTTAAAAAATATTGATGTGAAAATTCCTTTAGGAAAATTTGTATGCATTACAGGAGTATCGGGTTCTGGAAAAAGCTCTTTGGTAAATGAAATTTTACACAAAGCAGTTTTTAAAACACTATATCCTAAATCCAAAACATTGCCAGGCAAATATAAAAAAATAAAAGGACTCGATAATATCGATAAAGTAGTGCAAATTTCTCAAGACCCCATTGGAAGAACACCTAGAAGTAATCCAGCAACTTATGTAGGAGTATTTGATGACATCAGAAATCTTTTTGCAGAAATGAAAGAAAGTAAAATGCGTGGATTTGATAAATCAAGATTTTCTTTTAATGTAAAAGGTGGAAGATGTGAAGCATGTTATGGAGATGGTGTTAAAAAAATCGAGATGCACTTTTTACCAGATGTTTATGTCCCTTGTGATGTCTGCAAAGGAACGCGTTACAATAGAGATACTTTAAGTATAAAATTTAAAGAAAAAAATATTGCGGAAGTGTTAAAGATGCGTGTAGAAGAAGCAGCAGAGTTTTTTGTAAATGTTCCCAAGATTAAAGCAAAACTAGATATCATGATGGATGTGGGATTATCTTATGTAGAACTTGGTCAAGGAGCCCCTACATTATCAGGAGGAGAAGCAGGAAGAGTAAAACTTGCCAAAGAATTGCAAAAAAAACCAACTGGAAAAAGTTTGTTTATATTAGATGAACCAACAACTGGACTCCATTCTGCTGATATAAAAAAATTAATATCTATTTTAAATCGAATTGTAGATAACGGCGATACAGTTGTGGTTATTGAACATAATTTAGATGTTATAAAAGTTGCGGACCACATTATTGATTTAGGTCCAGAAGGTGGAGATGCAGGAGGAGAAATTATTACAACAGGAACACCAGAAGAAGTCGTAAAATGCAAAAACTCTTATACTGGTAAATATTTAAACAAATATTTAGATTAAGTTACTTATTTTAAATAACAACGCTATTCCATTATTGGGTGGCGTTTTTTGTAATGAAGAATTTCTTTATCTATTTCTAGAAATAAAATAAATAATGTATACAATTCGACAAAACAGAGGATTTGTTTTTGTTATAACTTGGTAAAGAATTTTCTTTTTAGATTCTCTTTCAACAAAATTCAAATTTTGTTATAATGAAAAAGAAAGAAGGTAAAAATATGAATCCTGTTATGATAAATCTATTTGGATTAGAAATTAGGTGGTATTCCTTTTTATTATTATTTGCTGTAGTGTTAGGAATAATACTTCTAATTCGTGAAGGAAAACGTTATGAATATTCCAAGGATTTTTTATTTAATTTGGCATTTTGGGTAATTGTATTTGGTTTTGTGGGAGCTAGAATTTATTATGTTATTTTTAATTATAAATATTATTTAAATGACCCTATTAGCATTTTAAAAGTTTGGGAAGGAGGACTGGCCATACATGGAGGTATTCTAGCGGGATTTATTACATTAGTTCTTTATTGCCGTAAGTACAACACAAGTATTTCGAAAATTACAGACATGATAGCTATTCCGCTTCTTCTTGGACAAGCCATTGGAAGATGGGGCAATTTTTTTAACGGAGAGGCTCATGGTAGTGCAACATCTTTACTTGCCTTACAAAACAAACATATTCCAGAATTTATTATTGAAGGAATGCATATCAATGGCGTTTACTATCATCCTACATTTTTTTATGAATCTTTATGGTGTATTTTGGGTGTAATTGTTTTATTAGTCGTAAAAAAATACAAATACTTAAAAGTAGGACAATTAACAAGTATTTACTTAATGTGGTATAGTTTTGGAAGATTTTTTATTGAATCCTTACGAACTGATTCTTTAATGCTAGTTGGCTTTAAAGTGGCCCAACTTGTATCCATTGGATTATTTGTAATAGGCTTACTTATTTTTATGATTTTAAGTCGCAAAGGAAAATTTGAAGATTTATATACAGAAACAACAGGAAATAATATACAATTTTAGGTGATAATATGGAATTTGATGTCATTATTATAGGAATGGGAATTTCAGGTATATCTGCCGCTATTTATGCCAAAAATAGTGGTTTACATGTCTTAATGCTTGAAAAAGATGTTCCTGGAGGATTATTAAATAGAATTAATAAAATCAACAATTATCCAGGATATGCGGAAATTTCAGGGCCTGATTTATCTTATCAGTTATTTGAAAGCGTTCAAAAATTAAATATTCCTTATAAAAAGGCTGTAGTGAAAGAAATTATTGTAAAAAATAATGTAAAAAAAGTGATAACAGATATTGAAACTTTCACTTGTAAAAATATTATTTTAGCTACAGGAAGAGTAAATAATCGTTTAGGTTTAGAAAATGAAGAAGAATTAGTAGGAAAAGGAATTAGTACTTGTGCATTATGCGATGGAAATTTATACAAAGGTAAAGAAATTGCTGTAGTTGGCGGTGGAAATAGTGCTTTAGAAGAAGCCTTATATCTAGCAAATATAGTGAAAAAAGTATATTTAATCCATCGTAGAGATACATTTAAAGCGGAAAAAAACTTAATTGATGAAATTAAGCGAAAGGAAAATATTGAAATTTTATTAAATAGTAATGTTACAAAACTAATAAAAGTAGAAGATAAGCTAGATAAAATTGTTATAAACAATAACAAAGAATTAAATATTTCAGCCTTATTTACATATGTTGGTTTTGTTCCAAATAGTAGATTTGTAAAAAATTTAAATATTGTGGATGAAGAAGGATATATAGAAGTAGATTCTTGTTATGAAACAAAAATAAAAGGAATTTATGCTGTAGGAGACTCTATTAAAAAAGAAATTTATCAGTTGATAACAGCTGCAAATGATGGAGTGGTAGCTTCTATTTCTATTATAAAAAAGACCAAAAACAAGTAATAATTTCTTTGCTTTTTTGTCATCATAAATCAATTTCAATTGACAAAAAATCGAGAATAATAGATAATAAATATAGTTAGAAAATAGGTGGGTAAAATGATAGAAACTAGAAAAAAGAGAACAATCCTTATTTCTATTATTGGACTAGTATTATTCTTATTGGCCATTTCCTCTGCAAGTTATGCGTATTTTACAAGTAATCTAGATAAAACGGGAACTGGTAGTACAAATCTAGGCACGGCAAAATTAAGTGCAAAGTTTATAGATACAGAAAATTTAATAATCAAAAATATGATACCAAGTGATTCATTTTCTAAGACATTTTCTTTAGAAAATAATAGTACAATAGCTATGCAATATAAAATAGTAATAAAGGATTTAGTGAATGAATTTTCAAGCTACGAAGATATCACTTATGTTTTAACAGATGATGCTGGATATAGAAAAGCTGGAACTTTTCCAAAAACTACCCAAGCGTTAAGTGATGTATTAACACTTGATGCCAATACTATAAGAAACTATACCATAACTTTAACGTATCAAAATACTGCGGTTGACCAGTCACCAGATATGGGAAAAACTATAAGTGGAAAAATATTTATAGAAGAAATATAAAAGAAAGTAAAAAGAGGGATATAGATATTTCTATGTCTTCTTTTTTTGGAGGCAAAAATGAATGCAAAAATTTTAAAAGAATTAGCAAACAATTTAAAAGTAAAAGAAAAACAAGTAGAATCAGTATTAAAACTATTAAGTGAAGATTGTACCATTCCGTTCATTGCAAGATATAGAAAAGAAGCAACAGGTGCATTAGATGAAGAACAAATTGGAATCGTTAATGAACAATACAAATACCTTTGTAATTTAGAAAAACGAAAAGAAGATGTTATTCGACTTATAAAAGAAAAAGACTTATTAACTGATGAATTAGAAAGAAGTATTATGGCTTGTGAAAAGTTAATAGAAGTCGAAGACTTATATCGTCCCTTTAAAGAAAAAAAGAAAACGAAAGCAACAGAAGCTATTAAACTTGGATTAGAACCATTAGCTAAAAAAATTATGGCATTTCCAACAACAGGGAGTTTAGAAATTCTTGCTAGTGGTTACAATATGAGTCAAGAAGAAGCCATTAAAAATGCAGGATACATTATAGCAGAATGGATAAGTGACAATGCAAGTTCTAGAAAATGGGTACGCAATTTTATTTTTAACACAGGCTTCATTACAACAAAAAAGAAAAAAAATGCTAAAGATGAAAAGAAAACTTTTGAAATGTATTACGAATTTCAAGATAGAATTAAATATATAAAACACTACCGCATACTAGCTATAAATCGGGGAGAAAAAGAAAATATTCTATCTGTATCTTTAGATTTTGATAACGACAAAATTTTAGAAAACTACAAAGAAAGAGGAATTAAAAATAAAACTTCTTTTGTCGTACCCATTGTAGAAGAGGCCATAAAAGATGCATTAAAAAGATTAATTCTTCCAAGTATAGAAAGAGAAATTCATACTATGCTAACGGATAATGCAAGTGAAGAATCTATAAAAACCTTTAAAGACAATTTAGAAAAATTATTACTGACAAAACCTATCAAAAATAAAACAGTTATTGGCTTTGACCCAGCCTTTCGTACTGGCTGTAAATTAGCGGTTTTAAATCCATACGGAGAAGTTTTAGAAATCGCAACAATTTATCCACATGAACCACATAATAAAAAAGTAGAAGCAACGAAAATTTTAAGAGATTTAATTACCAAATATAAAGTAGATATTATTGCTATTGGAAATGGAACAGCATCGCGTGAAAGTGAACAATTTGTTGCAGAAGCCATTAAAGGCTTAGATGTAAAATACAATATTGTAAGTGAAGCAGGAGCAAGTGTTTATTCTGCAAGTAAATTAGCAATTAGTGAATTTCCTGACTTAACAGTAGAAAAAAGAAGTGCTATTTCAATAGGAAGAAGAATACAAGACCCTCTATCAGAACTGGTAAAAATTGACCCAAAATCCATTGGAGTTGGAGAATACCAACACGATGTTAATCAAACAAATTTAAATAGTGCTCTTGACTTTACAGTATCTAAAATTGTAAATGAAGTAGGTGTCAACATTAATACGGCTAGTAATAGTATTTTAAAATATATTTCGGGACTAAATAAGAAAAGTATTGATAGTATTCAAAAATTTAAAAAGGAACATAATTTTAAAAATCGAGAAGAGATAAAAAAGTTGACAGGCATCAGTGCCAAAATTTATGAACAATGTATTGGTTTCTTAAGAATTAACGATGGAGAAAACCCACTAGACAAGACAAAAATTCATCCAGAAAGTTATGAGATTGTGGAGAAAATATTAAAAGATTTACAGTTAGATGTAAACAATTTAAAAACAGAGGAATTTAAAAATAAAATAAAAAGTATAAATATGGAATCAATAAGTAAAAAATATAATATTGATATATATACAATACAAGATATAGTAAATGAACTAATAACACCAGGATTAGACCCAAGAGATTTCTTAGAAGATGTTTTACTAAAAAGCGATATTTTAACAATTGATGATTTAAAAGAAGGGATGGAACTTACCGGAACAGTCCGAAATGTTGTATCATTCGGAGCATTTGTAGACATTGGTCTTCATAACGATGGACTAATACACATTTCCAAATTAAGCAAAGAGTTTGTCAATAATCCATTAGATATCATTCATGTGGGAGATATCATCACTTGTTATGTAGACAAAATTGATAAAGAAAAAGAAAAAGTAAATCTGACTCTTATATAATAAAGAATAAATATGGTATACTAAGTAATAGAAAACGAAAAATAAAACTCTATTACTTTTTTATTCTAAAAGTAGGATAGTTTAGGAGAGATTTTATGTGTGGAATTGTAGGAATTGTAAGTAAAGAAAAAAACAAAAAGAAAATTATCAAAAAAATGGCTGACAAAATTAAACATCGTGGACCAGATGGAGAAGGCTATTATCTGGATGAAACCATTGCTTTGGGACATAGAAGATTATCGATTATTGACTTATCAACAGGGGACCAGCCTATGTTTAACGAAACAGAAAGTATAGTTGTAGTTTTTAATGGGGAAATCTATAATTATATTGAATTAAAAGCAGAACTAAAAAAGAAAAAACACAAATTTAAAACCAATAGTGATACAGAAATACTTGTCCATGGGTATGAAGAATGGGGAAAAAACTTACCAAAAAAATTAAGAGGTATGTTTGCTTTTGCTATTTGGGATAAAACAAATGAAACTTTATTTTGTGCTCGTGACCCTTTTGGGATTAAACCATTTTATTATTATCAAAAAGAAAATATTTTGTTATTTGCATCCGAAATAAAATCATTCCAAGAACACCCAAGATTTGAACGCATATTAAATAAAGAACTCATCGGGCCTTATTTATCTTTCAGTTTTACACCTACGACCGAAACTTTTTTTAAAGGTGTATATCGCCTTGACCCAGGATGCAGCCTTTCTTATAAACAAGGAAAAATAAAAATAGAAAAATTTTTTGCATTAACATTCAAGGAGAAAAAAAGAAATTTCACAAAAACTGTAGAAGAAATTGATAAAGTCATGAAAGACTCTGTTGCCCATCATATGTTAAGTGATGTAGAAGTAGGTTCCTTTTTATCGAGTGGAATCGATTCCTCTTATATTGTAAGCTTAGCAAAGCCAGACAAAACATATACAGTTGGATATGACATTCCAAAATACAATGAAATTGAATATGCAGAGGATTTAGCAAATAAATTAAAAATAGGGAATACAAATAAAAAAATAACCAAAGAAGAATATAAAAATATTGTTCCTAAAATTTTATACCACATGGATGAACCATCCAGTGACCCAGCAGCGATTGCGCTATACTTCGTATCCAATTTAGCAAGCCAAGATGTAAAAGTTGTTTTATCAGGTGAAGGAGCAGATGAATTTTTTGGAGGATACAACAAATACCGTGAAGAAGTTGATTTAAAATGGTATAACAAAATACCATATCCTCTTAGACGCTTAGCAGCACTTATTTTTGGACTACTTCCTGAAGTAAGAGGAAGAAACTTTATTGTTCGTCGTGGTACAAAATTAGAAAATGAATACATTGGTGTGAATAAAGTATTTAGTGAAAAAGAGCGAAAAAAAGTATTAAAAGTAGAAGACAAAATCAAAAACAAAGAACTAACGAAAGAAGTTTTCGAAAACTACAAAGGCAAAGATAATATTACAAAAATGCAAGCCATAGATATTCATTTTTGGTTATTAAAAGATATTTTACAAAAAGCAGACCGTATGACAATGGCAAACTCTATTGAAGGAAGAGTACCTTTTATTGACACAGAAGTATTTAAACTTGCAAGTACTTTAGATGAGAAAAGCAAAGTAACAAAAGAAAATACCAAAGTTGCTTTACGAAACGCTGCTAAAAAAGTCATTCCCAATGAATCCTACAAAAAGAAAAAGTTAGGATTTCCCGTACCACTTCGTGAATGGATGCGAGCAGATGACTTTTATAACGAGATAAAAACAACTATAGAACAAGACTTTGTTGGAGAACTCTTTAACCAAGCGTACCTTTTAAAGCTTTTAGAACAACACAAAAATCACAAAAAAGATACCTACAAAAAAGTATGGACAATCTATTGCTTTATCAAATGGTATGAAATATTCTTTTTGGATAAATCTTACGAATAAATTTTTTAATTTAAAACATAGATACCAATAGTTAAATAAGTAGCAAATAGTATCCAAATAAAATAGGGGATATTAAGATATGTACTTATTTTTTTCTTTTTAAAAAATAAATAGATTAGAAAAAAAACAAGGACATCTAATAACAAAATCCATAGAATTGCTACAAATTTTGCTTTCCATAAAAAGAAAATGATACTCCATAAAGCGTTAACAAATAGTTGCAAATAATAAAGAATATCGATGAATCCATTATCTTCATATTCCTTTTTGTACAGAAAATAGGATATACCCATTAACAGATAAATCATAGTCCATGCGATGGAAAAAAGTATCTTAGGTGGAGCAAGAACAGGTTTAACTAAAGAAGTATAATTGATAGAATTATGAATAAAAAAAGCAACAATTCCTCCGATAAAAAGTGGGAAAAAGAGATAAAATGCATTTTGAATAAATTTTTTCATGCCTACAAACCCTTTCTATTACTATCTTATAAATATAAAAATAAAATATACATAATCGCGACTTGTTTCTTTAAATTAAAATTGGTATGATACCTTCAATGAGAAAGAAGTGAAAATATGAGAAGTGCAAAAGAGACAGATGTATTTCCTTACAGGAGTAGTTTAGTATGTTACTTTGAAGTTTATCAAGATGGTACAGTAAAACGAGTATATCACAAAAACAAATGCGATTTACCAAATGTAGTAGAAGCTTATGAAAGAGCAAGAAAAAACTTGACCACTCTTTATGCTGTGTGGCCGGGACAATACAGTAGCGATTTATTTATCATTGATGATTTAAATATTTTTAGAGAAGCTTTTGGCATTGAAAATAAGGAATTAATTGGAGTATGAAACTAGAAGATTTAAAAGAAAGCTATGATGAATTACAATTATTGTATGGTGCAAAAGAATTAGATTCTATTTATAACGGTGGTTGCACCAATAATCCAAATATCTGTTTTGTGTTTATGAACCCAACTGGCAAAAACCCTTCTTCTTCTAAAACTTGGAAAGGAATCAAATCTCCTTGGATAGGAACAAAAAACATATGGGATTTATTTTACGCATTAGACCTTCTGGAGGAAGAAATTTACAAAGAAATTAAAAGAAGAAAAGGTTCAGAATGGACAGAAGAATTTGCGAGTTTTGTTTATAAAGATGTAAAAAAACATAAATACTTCATCACAAATTTAGGAAAATGTACCCAAGTCGATGCAAGGCCTCTTCCCAATAGCGTATACAAAGAATATTTAAACTTACTTTTAAAAGAAATTGAGATAGTAAATCCAAAAGTAATTGTTTTATTTGGAAATCAAGTAAGTTCAATTGTTTTAGAAAGAAACATTTCGGTTTCTTTATGTCGTAAGAAAGAATTTTTAAAAACAATAAAGGATAAAGAATATAAATTCTATTCAGTTTTTTACCCAGTAGGAAATGGAAGATTTAACATAGATAAATCGATTGAAGATATAAAATGGATAATGGAAAAGGAACTAAATTAAATGAAAGAGTTAGGATTTTTCATAGATAGAGAAGGAAAAATATCTTTCTTTGGAGAATATGTGGAAAAATATGACCCTAAAAATAGGCATCAAATACATGACAGTAGTTTTATAGATGAAATAGAAAAAAAACCTTATTTCAAATCATTAAATTTAAATTATAACAAAGAACGAGGAATCTTTGGCAAGGCAATTGAATTTAGTTTACAAGGAATGATAATGCTTTTAAATATCACCGATAAAAATATTACAAAAATGCAAATGTACGCTCCCAAAAATTTGTCATTCTTACAAAAACAAAGTTTGAAAGAATTATATTCACTTCTACAAACTTTTAGTGAAGTAAAAATTATTACACCCTCTACTGAAATTATTGATAAAAAAGATATATTTACTTCTATAGAAGATTATTTTAAAACGTACCAAATAGATTTAGTAGATTGTTTGAATAAATAAAACTTACAGTTGTTGATGTAAGTTTTATTTTTGTTTTAAAATATAAGTAAGCAAAACAGTAACCGTTCTATCTTCATGAATTTGTTGATGTTGACATAGTGTAATGATTTCATCATAACTTTTCCAAACAAAACCTTCTACAATTTCATTTTCTTCTAGTTGTGGTCCATCACTACTTATTTCGTAGTCAAATATTTCATAATAATACAAATCCCAAATAACACCAGCTCCATCTTTAGATATTTTTAATAAATTTTGATTTTTTACCACAATACCAACTTCTTCTAAAACTTATTTTGGAACTGTCTTTTCTACATTTTCTAAAACATCTCCACGTTCTAAAGAGGCCCTATAATCTACTAAATTATTGAAAAATTTTCCTCCTGGCAAACGAAAATCAAAAGTATTCAGCTCATAACGGAATTCACGAGAAAGCAATATTTTCTTCTGCTTTTTATCAATAATTAAAGCACGTAGAAAAATAGAAAAGCAAAGTAATTTGTAATAGAAGTATAGAATGTACAAAATATAGTAATTGAGCGTTCGAACCAACTATTAAGAGGTACAAAAGTATAAAACTATCGATATTTCACACCGCCTTTTGGTTATGGTATAAAAATAGGTTTAAGG
The DNA here is from genome assembly GCA_947652325.1 of uncultured Mycoplasmatota bacterium. Taxonomy (GTDB): domain Bacteria; phylum Bacillota_I; class Bacilli_A; order RF39; family UBA660; genus MGBC108787. Next base: position 15,942 of record CANTCQ010000009.1, on the reverse strand, counting down.
AGTTAGAAAATGAATAAATTAGAGGAAGTGATAAACACTTCAAAATATGTAGTAAACAATGTAAAACACGTGAAAATAGAAATAACCAAACTTATAAACAATTGGAATTACGAAAAATCAATGCACTGGTTATCTAGTAATCCTTATGGCTTATTAGACAAAAATATAGAAGATATAATCAACTTTTTATTAATTCTAGGTTCTATTGATTGCTCGTTTTGGGGAAGTCCGAAATGGACAATAACAACAGAAGAAAATGAAAAAATAGATGGTGCCTTTGCTCTTATTTATGCGTTATCGAAATTACAAAGGAAAAAAGGACATTTAGATTTCACAAAAATAACATTTACAGAATTTAAACATGCTTTAGATGGTAACATAGAAATTCCACTACTTAATGAACGTTACAAAATAGTGCACGAAATAAGTAGAATCGTAAATGATAAAATGAAGGGCAATTTTTATGAGTATACAAAAAATATAGCCAATGATATAGAGTTATTTAATTTAATTGTGAATAACTTCCCGAGTTTTGAAGACAAAAGAACATACGAAGGAAAAAACATTTATTTTTATAAATTAGCGCAATTAGTAGTTTCAGATATTTTGCATATTCGAAAATTAAAAGAAAATATAGTTGTAGACTATTCTCATTTAGTAGGTTGCGCGGATTACAAAATTCCTCAAGTATTAAGAGGATTAAACATTTTAGTCTATGATAAAGAATTAGCAAAACTTGTAGATAGTAAAGCAGAAATAGAAGAAAACTCGATTTATGAAGTAGAAATTAGAGCTAGTATGATAATAGTAATAAGCAAGATAAAAGAAGCTCTAAATAATAAAATGTGTGCGATAGATATTAACGATATTATTTGGAGTCTTGGCCAAGATAAAACAAAAAATTTTGAGCCGTATCATCGCACTAGAACGATGTCATATTAAAATAAGGAATATGTATGCAAAATATTGTAATAGCGGGAAGTGCCAAACTTCCATAAAAAATAGAGCAGTGGATAAATTATTTTAAGGAAAAGAATTATAAAGTTTTAGATTGGCCAAAATTTATTCCGCAAGAAAGGTTTATAGAACTATATCCACAAATTCATATAGAATTTTTAGAAAACATAACCAAAACAAACATATTGTTTATTATGAATGAAGACAAAAACGGGTTAAGTGGATATATAGGTGCAGAAGTATTTGCTGAATTGCTTTTTGGATTATCTCAAAAATTAGTTTATAAAAAAGAAATAGAATTGTACATTTTAAAAATGCCAAGTAAAGAAGTAAGTAGTTATGAAGAAGTAACTTTATGGCTAAAACTTGGTTGGATAAAAATATGGAAGGAAGATTAAAAATGAATTTAAAAGAAGAAATAAAAAAGCTGCCTAAAAGAAAACAGCTTATTTGCTGTTTTTTAAAAATTATAAATTCTATGATGCACTTATAGTAAGTGGCAATGTACCAACTTGTACCGTTGCATCGTTTTGATTAATAATGGCTTCATATTGTGTTTTAATGTTTGCATAATTGGGTAAAATACGATTATCCAGTTGATAAAAAGGAATTACGCGAAAATTTCGATATCCAATAGTTCTTTCTGTATATAATAAATCTCCTTTTACATTATCAATATTTATAGTTGTATTGTCATTTTCAATGCTTTTATGGATATCAACAGAAGCTATCATACCAATTCTCCTAGCCAAGGTATCTTGGCCCGAAATAAAATTACCTAAAGAGTAAATAACTACAGTCTTTCCAATATGTTCAATCGGTTGAATAACGTGGGGATGAGAACCAATAATGACATCTACTCCTAAATCACTTAAAAACTCTGCTTGTTCTCTTTGTTCTTTTGTGGGAGTATGAGTGTATTCCACACCCCAGTGCATGGAAACTAAAACAACATCTACTTTATTACGCACTGTTTCAATATCTCTTCTTACCTGTTCTTTATCAAACAAATTCACTAAATATTCTTTTCCTTTTGGAATGGGTATTCCATTTGTTCCATAAGTATAAGCTAAAAAGGCATATGTTATTCCATTTTTTTCTCCAATATGACTTCTTGCCTTGTCATCAATAGAATCATAACTTCCTGCAGTTAAAACATTTTGTTGACTTCTCCAATAAGAAACAGAATTTAAAATCGCTTTTGGCCCTTTATCTAACGTATGATTATTGGCAAGGCTTACCAAATTAAATCCCGCTTTTACAAAAGCATCTCCCACTTCTTTAGGAGAATTAAAAGTAGGATAAGAAGAAAGCCCAAGTTCTACGCCTCCCAAAACAGTTTCTTGATTGTAGTAAGCCAAATCATATGTTTTTACAATAGGGGCAATATCTGCAAGATGTTTATCAAAATTATAAGTCCCATCAGAATTACGTCCATCGTTATAACAACCTGTATGATATAAAGCATCCCCAATCATTCCTAAAGTTAAATAATAATCCTCTTTGGTAGAATTATCAACATTTGGTTCGTGTTTTTCTTCTACATTTGTATTAGGAAGAAATTTATTTTTATTTTTTAAATTGAAAAAATAAAGACAAAAACCAATAACGATAAAAATCGCACAAGAGTAAATAATAGCAATTAAAATTTTATTCTTTTTTTTCATATACTACACCTCTAAAAATAAAATATTGTATGAGAAAATTATATCATATATAAGAACAGGCAGTAATTATTTATATGAAAATTCTATAAAAGAAAAAATAACATTCTCAAAAATTAATATTTTAAAAAGATTTAAAATAAGATTGTATTAAAAACCTAAAGAATATATAATAAAGAAAAAGGTGGTACAAAATGGACTTTCAAATACTTTACCAAATTGATAAATTACACAATCCTATTTTAGATAAAATCATGATTTTTTTAACCAATTTAGGAAATGCCGGAATATTTTGGATTGTCTTAGCCATTATTTTACTAATCAGTAAAAAGACAAGAAAATGTGGAATTTTAATGTTAATTGCCATGGGGATTGGTTTGATAATTGGAAATGGACTTCTTAAAAATATAGTGGCTAGAAATAGACCATGTTGGATAGATACAACAATAAATTTACTTATTCCAAATCCCCAAGATTTCTCTTTTCCATCAGGACACACGCTTGCCTCTTTTGAAGCAGCTATTATGTTATTTTTGTTTAACAAGAAATATGGTACATTAGCCATTATCCTAGCTTTATGTATTGCATTTTCAAGAATGTATTTATTTGTGCATTTTCCAACAGATATTTTAGGTGGAGCACTGCTAGGTACTAGTATATCTTATCTTGTATATTACACTTCAAAAAAAATAGATGAGAAGAAAAAAGAATAATAGTAAGGAAGTAAGAGTAGTATGAAAAAAAGTTTATCCTATTTAAAAAAAGGAGCCATTGTGTTAGGTATCACTTTCCTTATCCTTTTTTCAACCCTTATCATCACCATTAAATTAATCTGTAGTAATATTTCACCAAGTGCTAAAGAATTATTTATAACCACAATGCTAGAAACAGGACAGTTAAAATTTGTAACGCATCTCTTTTTGTCAAAAGAAGAAATCCAAAAGGTAGTAGATAAAAATGCCATGAAAGAAATGAATATGGAAGTAGATACCGAGCTTATAGAGATGGAAAACGAAATGATTGAGCAAAACAAAAATGCTATAACTATTGAAGAAATTTCTGGAAATACGTTTTATGCGAAAATGTTAATTGTGAGTGACCCCAAAAGAATAAAATTAGCAACGACTTATCCTTGGGGAGAATATGGCGTAGAATTAGAAACACTAGTAAAAAATAACGATGCTATCGCAGGAATAAATGGAGGATTATACCAATCCATTGGGAATAAAGGCGGTAAACCGCTTGGAGTTGTAGTAAAAAATAAAAAAATAGAATACAATGAGCCAATAGGATTGCCAGGACTTCACATTATTGGTTTCGATGAAAATGATATTTTAAAAATATTTAGCATAGAAGGCAAAAATGCAAGTCAAGTTGAAGAATTAGTGAACAATGAAAAAATACGGGATGCTGTAACTTTTCAAGAAGAAAATAGTGATGCCAACAACCATTTTGTAAAGCTTATCATCAATGGCGAAGAAAGAAAGTTTGATGGCAAAGGAAGTGGAGCCAATCCCAGAACTGCGATTGGTCAAAGAAAAGATGGAACGGTCCTTTTATTAGTAACTGATGGAAGAGGAGCAAACGGGCATTTAGGAGCAACAGCCAAAGACTTGATAAAAATAATGAAGCAGTATGGGGCAGTAAATGCAGCTAATTTAGATGGAGGAAGCTCTTCTAGTATGTACTTTAATGATAAATACGAAATGTCGAGCGTTACTTTTTACTATGCCAACTCCTCTTGGAAATTACCCACCAGTTTTATTGTTGAAAAAAGATAAGAAAGAAGAAAAGCAATGAAAGAAAAAAGTACCAAAACAATAAGTAAATTTAAAAAAGCAGTTTCTGTATATACTGCCATTTTAGGTATTTTAATGGCTTTTTATCTTATAAACATAACAAAAAGCTTAATAGAATACGAAGAAAATCAAGTAGAAAAGTATTTGGATAACCAAATAAAAGAAATAGTGACCAAAAGAATCAATAAAAAAGTAGAACAAGAAGTTACAAACCTTGAAAGAATAAAATGGAGTAAATTTGAATCAGCCAAAACAAATAATAACATAATTTTGGAAGAAATATTAACAAGCGGAAGTATTACTTACAAACAAAAAGAAGAAAGTTTTGAAGAAGATAAGCTAGTCTATGAAATCTATGTCCAAGATAAATTAGTTTTGGAAATAACATTAGATGGGTCCAAAAAAAGTACTCGGTTAGGATTACTTACTTTTTCAATTTGGCAAATAGAAAAAATAGAGAACAAATTAGAAGAAGGCATATGGGGTTATAAAATTGTGATTCCTAATAACTACAAAGCTTATGTAAATGGCATTTTAGTAACAGAAGATGAAAGAATAAAAGAAGAAAATACGGCTTTAACAGAAGTATTAAAATATACAGAAATTCCATACAATGTCATGTATGAAATAAAAGGACTTCATAAAAAACCAGAAATAACAGTAATAGATGAAAACAACCAAGAAGTAATTTATGAGATGACAGATAATATGGTTTTAAAAGAAGTAAAATATATAAAACTAAAAACACTAGAAGAAGCAAAAAATCAAATGCAAAATCTTCCAAATATTTTAAAAGTAGCGGAAGATTGGAGCCTTTATCTCACTGATGATTTAGGAGGTATTCTCCATGGATATCATCAAATTAAAACATATGTAATGGAAGATTCGGAACTTTTAAAATTTGCCTATAAATGGGCCACCAATATTGATATTACTTTTATAAGCAATCATACATTAGAAAAGGAGATATTTACTAACGAAAAAGTAGAAAATTTTGAAGTGTATAATGAAAATGCGTTTTCGTGTGAAGTTTATCTGGAAAAAAATATGCGTGTGAATGGCAAGCCTCTACAAGATAAAATGCACGATAAGATGTATTTTGTAAAACAAGAAGGTATTTGGAAACTCGTGAATATGGAATCTATTACCAAAGGAGAAAACTAAAATGAAAGAGATAGTCATTATCATTCCTGCTTATAAACCACATAAAAAAATTATGAAAGAATTTATGGAAGAATTAAATAAAAATTTTGAAAATATTGTTATTGTGGATGATGGAAGTGGAGAAGAATACCAAAATTTTTTTGCATCTTTTAAAAAACAAGGACTAACCATTTTAAAACATCACATAAATTTAGGAAAAGGAAGAGCGATTAAAACAGCGTTTAATTATTGTTTAAATACTTATTCTGAAATAGTAGGGTGTGTAACTGCCGATTGTGATGGCCAACATACCATAGAGGATATTAAAAAATGCGCTTTAAAATTAAAACAAGAACCAGAAAAACTAATATTAGGTACAAGAGATTTTGATAAAGAAAATATTCCATTTAAAAGTAGATATGGCAATAAAATTACAAGAAATATATTTAAAACCTTTATAGGCATCAAAATTACCGATACCCAGACAGGCCTCAGAGCATTCGGAAAAAATACGATGAAACAATTTTTAAATGTAAGTGGAGAACGATTTGAATACGAAACCAATATACTAATTGAATGCAAAGAAAACAATATAAAAATAGCAGAAGTTCCGATTGAAACGGTGTATATAAATAACAACGAGACCAGTCATTTTCATCCGGTACGAGATGCCATTCTTATTTACAAATTGTTTTTAAAATATATTTTGTCGGCTCTGAGTTCCTTTATAGTTGATATTTTATTATTCACAATATTTATACATGTACTTCCTACTATAGAAATGGGTATTATTACTACGATTGTCCTAGCAACCATTATGGCAAGAATATTTTCTTCTGTTTACAATTTTACGATAAATGCGAAAGTTGTTTTTAAAAATAGAGGAAAATCTTCCATTATAAAATACTTTGTTTTAGTAGGTGTACAGATGTTTGTCTCGGCTTTTGCAGTATCTTTTATATGTAATACAATATATGCAAATGCAACATTTATGAAAATTGTGGTGGATGCTATTATATTTATTCTCAACTTTATTATTCAAAGAGAGTGGGTATTTAAAAAATAAGATTTTATTTTTCGTCAAGAAACTTTTTTTGTAGATAAATAAAATAAGAAAAAGGAGTAAAAAACATATGGAAGAAAGAAAAGAAAAAGTAATTACTTTGTGTGGAAGTTTAAGATTTAAAGAAACATTTATGAAAGTAGCAGAAGAATTAGAATTTCTTGGCAATTGTGTTTTAACCGTCATCTATCCTACCAAAGAAGATAAAGATGCTTATACAAAAGAAGAAATGGAAATGATGGATAGAATGCATAAAGTGAGAATAAAAATGTCTGATGCCATTTATGTTATCAATGTAAATGGTTATATTGGAATGAGTACCAAAAGCGAAATTGAATACGCAAAAAAATTAGGAAAAGAAATCCTGTATTACCAAGAAAGTGAAGATAAAAAATAAAAAATCTTCATTTACTTCTTTAATGGTTATGTTATAATAAAACAAAAGAAAGGAGTAAAAAATGAAAAAAATAGTTTGCTTATTATCCATATTTGCATGTTGTTTAATTTTAACTGGGTGTGGTGAAAAAAATATAGAGGGTTCTTTACCAGATATTATGGAAAAATTATATGATGGAATTAGCGAAGATGAAAAACCAATGATGTTAGATAATATAGAATTAAACAGTGAAAACTTTGAATACTTTGCTTTTGCTGATGTAAAGTATAAAGAAGCTATTGCAAGTGAAGCTATGACAGGTTCAACACCTCATTCTGTAGTACTCATTCGTTTAGAAGATGCTAAAGATAGTGAACAAGTAGTAAAAGACATAAAAGAAAAAGCAAATCCTCGTAAATGGATTTGTGTAGAAGCTGAAAATACTTATGTATTATCCAAAGGAGATTTAGTAGTTTTGATTATGTCAAACGAATTAGCTCCAAAAATAAAAGAAAATTTTGAAAAATTAAGTTAGGAGAAAGCATGTTATTTTCAAGTATAAGCTTTCTTTTCTTTTTTTTACCCTGTTTATTTCTTTGTTATTTTTTACATCCGAAAAAGGGAAGAAATTATATTTTACTTTTATTTAGTCTTTTCTTTTATTTTTTTGGAGAAAAAAAATATTTATTTCTTTTACTTTTTACATGTTTTTTTAATTATTTTATAGGACGTATTTTAGAACAAAAACAAAATAAAGTTTGGTTTATTTTTGGGCTTGTTCTAAATATAAGTATTCTTATTTATTACAAATATACAAATTTTTTAATAGGAACGCTTTCTTTTCTTTTAAAACAAGACGCAATTGTATTCAATATTGTACTACCTTTAGGTATTAGTTTTTTTACTTTTCAAAACATAAGTTATTTATGTGATGTATATAAAAAAACGATTCCAAGTCAGAAGAATTTTTTTACTTATTCGACGTATGTTACTTTATTTCCTCAATTGGTTGCAGGACCAATAGTAAGATATCAAGATGTATGTAAGGAACTAAAAGAAAGAAAAGAAACGGTAATTTTTTTTAGTGAAGGAGTAACAAGATTTATAATTGGCCTTGCTAAAAAAGTGATACTTGCTGATGGAATCTACTTTTTTTATACACAGTTATTAGAAAGCAATATGTCCTTTCTTACTTACTGGTTAGTGGCTTTCGGTTTCATGTTGCAAATTTATTATGATTTTTCCGGATATTCTGATATGGCAATAGGGCTTGGAAAAATGTTTGGGTTTCATTTTAAAGAAAACTTTAATTATCCCTTCCTAGCTACTTCTATTACTGATTTTTGGAGAAGATGGCATATTTCCTTATCTAGTTTTTTTAAAGAATATGTTTACATTCCTTTAGGAGGGAATCGAAGCACTTTATTTAAAAATATTCGCAATATTTTTGTTGTTTGGTTTTTAACAGGTTTTTGGCATGGAGCCAGTTGGAATTTTATTTTATGGGGTATTTATTTTTTTATTATTTTATTGATAGAAAAATTTTTTTTAATGAAGATTTTAAATAATCATTTTTTTGCTCACATTTACACTTTATTTTTAGTTTGTATAAGCTTTGTTATATTTAGTTTTACTGATTTAAACGAATTAGGCACTTTTTTTAAAGGAATGTTCAATATAAAAGATATACGAATAAATGCAGATACTCTTTATTATATTAAAAATTATGGATTTCTTCTCTTAATATCCATTTTAGGTTGTGGTCCTTTTTTTAAAAATGGACTAAAAAAATTACAGAAAGGAAAAGAAAGTAAATGGCTAATTAGTCTAAAAATTTGTTGGCTTATAGGATTATTTTTAATTTCTGTTGCGAAAATTATGAGTAGTTCTTTTCAACCATTTATTTACTTTCGATTTTAAAAATGAAAGAAAAAATACTGTCTGTTTTTTTTGTTGTCGTATTATTTTTCTTTTTTATTTTGGGAATGGTAATAAAAGATAAGGATATCTCAAAATACGAACGCAGAAAATTAACAACAAAATATGATTTGAAAAAAGATGCTTTTAATAATTTAGAAAATTATCTAGCCGACCAATTTCCTTTTCGAAATACCTTTCTTTCGTTGTATTCCTTTTTTGATAGAGTTTTTTTAGGTAATAAAGAAAACAACAATATTTATATAAAAGAAGATTATTTAATTGAGAAGAACTATCCCTTAAAAGAAAAAAGTATAAAAGAATTTAGCGAAAAAATAAATACAATTGTCAGTAAATATTTAACAAATAATCACATTTTTTATTCTTTAATTCCTGATAAAAGTTATTTTTTAGAAGACAAAGGATACCAAAAATTAGATTTTTCAAAAATGGTGAAACAACTAGAAGAAGAAATAACTATTCCTTATATGGATATCTTTTCTTTTGTTCAATTAGAAGACTTTTATAAAACAGATATTCATTTAAAACAAGAAGCATATGATGATGTAATAAAAGAAATATCTAAAAATTTTAATTTTTCTTTACAAAACGATATCTCGTGGAAAAAACAAAGTTATGATAAGTTTTATGGTGCAACTTATGCAAAAGGAGCTTTTTTATCCAAACCTGAAAAGTTAAATTATTATACAAATTATTGGATAGAAAATGCACAAGTATGGCATTTAGAATATGGATATAAAAAAGTATATGATGTTGAGAAATTAGAAAGCACAGATTCTTATAGTATTTTTTTGAGTGGACCAAGTGCTTTAATAGAAATTTATAATCCCACAGCAAATGATGAAAAAGAACTTATTTTATTTCGTGACTCTTTTAGCAGCAGTTTAGCCCCACTTTTAATTCCTTATTATAGAAAAATTACGTTAATTGATTTACGATATATCAGTATGGAAGAAGTGGCAAAGCGTATCACTTTTGTTAACCAAGATGTCTTGTTTTTATATAATACAATATTGTTAAACGAAAGCAATTTATTGAAAGTAAAAATTTCATAAATTGTTTTTAAATTGTAAAAAATTCCCAGCCGGCAAAAGCAAACAAATGTTTGAAAAACGACACTTTTTGTAGTAAACTATTATTGGTGATGAAAATGGATTTGCAAGAAAAATTAAAAATTTTAGCTGACAGTGCAAAATATGATGCCTCTTGTTCTTCAAGTGGAAGTAACAGAAAAAATAAAGAAGGGATAGGCAATGTAGCAACTTCTGGAATATGCCATTCGTTTGCATCCGATGGAAGATGTATATCTTTACTTAAAATTCTTTTTACCAATTGCTGTATTTTCGATTGTAAATACTGTTTAAATCGAAAAAGCAATAACATCAAAAGAGCTATTTTTACCCCAGAGGAAGTCTGTACAATTACGTTAAATTTTTACCGTAGAAATTACATAGAGGGCTTATTTTTAAGCTCTGGAATTATAAAAAGTCCTGATTATACAATGGAACTTTTAATAAAAACAATTACATTATTGCGAAAAAAATACCATTTTAATGGTTATATACATGCCAAAGCGATTCCTGGAGCAAATCAAAAATTACTTCATATATTAGGATTTTTAGTAGATAGATTAAGTGCCAATATAGAACTTCCCACAGAAAATGGTTTAAAACTTTTAGCTCCCAATAAAAATAGCAGAAATGTAGCATCTATTATGGAGTACGTGAAACAAAACCAAAATAAAAAATATGTACCTGCTGGTCAAAGCACTCAAGTGATTATTGGAGCCACAAAAGAAAGTGATTTAGAAATCATGAAAAAAAGTGAAGATATGTATCAAAACTATCATTTAAAAAGAGTTTTTTACTCAGCTTACATTCCTATAAACAAAGACAATTTACTACCTACTTTAGAACACCCTCCTTTGGTTCGCGAAAATAGATTGTATCAAGCAGATTGGCTACTTCGTTTTTATAAGTTCAAGGTAAAAGACCTTTTGGATAGCAAAAATCCTAATTTTAATATTTTAGTAGACCCCAAAACAGACTGGGCTTTAAGACATTTAAAAGAATTTCCAAAAGAAATCAATACATGCTCTTATTATGATTTATTAAAAATTCCGGGCATTGGCGTAAAAAGTGCCAAAAGAATTTTTGCTTCGCGAAAAAAAATCACACTGCATTTTGAAGACTTAAAAAAAATGGGTGTTGTGCTAAAAAGAGCCAAATATTTTATTTTATGTAGCGGAAAATATTTTACAAAAAGGGAATGGTTTAAAAAAGAATTTATTGAGAAAAATATTATATTAGAAGAACATCTTCTTAAAAAGAAGAACTATGAACAGTTGAGGTTATTTTAAATGAATAATATTTATATATATGATGGTGACTTTATAAGTCTTTTAAATACCATCATCTATTTAATAAAAAAAAATAGAAAACCGGATAATATAAAAAGTTTTGAGTATACTCCTACTCTCTTAGATAATACTATAAATCTTTCCATTCCTCGAAATGAAAAAATAATAGAAAAAATAAGAAGACAATTTGGAAAATATGTATTACGCATTTTGTACTGCATTTTTTTATCCGAAGAAGAAAACAAGGAACTTATATTGTTTTATCTTTTTAAAAATACTTTAAAATACCAAAACCAAGTTTTATATTATCGAAACTTAAGATGCGTAAGTGAAGGGATGCGTATTGCAAACTATGTAATACACGAAAGTCACAAAATGAAAGGATTTTTACGATTTAAAGAGTTAGAAAATCATATTTTATATGCCGAAATGGAACCTACAAATAATGTACTTTTCTTAGTATCCAGTCATTTTCAAAAACGTTTAAAAAATGAATATTGGATGATTAAAGATACAAAAAGAAGAATAATAAGTATTTACGATAAAAAAAACTTTTATATCGTAGCAGAAGAAGAACTAAAAAGCAGAATAACAAAAGAAAGTAAAGATGAAAAAAAAATAGAAGAATTGTGGAAACTTTTTTACAAAACTATTGGCATTACAGAAAGAAAAAACGACCGATGTCGAATGAACTTTATGCCAAAAAAATATTGGAAATTTATGACAGAAATGAGAGATGAATTATGAAAAAAGTAATAAGTGGTATCGAATTACAAAAAAAAATAATGGAAAGTATAGAACTTCTTTGTGGAACAGTAAAAAAAACATTAGGTCCAAAAGGCAATAATGTCATTATCGACCATTCGAATTTTTCACCCTTTATTACCAATGATGGAGTTACAATTGCACAAAACATTGAAAGTGATGATGAAACCATGGGAGCCATATTAGAACTAATAAAAGAAGCTTCTATTAAAACAAACGAAGAAGTAGGAGATGGAACAACGACAACTCTTGTTCTTTTAGAAACAATTTATAAAGAAAGTTTAGAATATATAAATAAAGGAATGAATCCTATTGTTTTAAAAAAAGAATTAGATAATACACTTCTTATTATTTTAGAGTATTTAGAAAAATTAAAAGCATTACCTACAAAAGAAAAAATATTATACATTGCGAAAATTGCGGCAAATGATGAGGAATTAGGAACCTTTGCTTATAAAACGTTTTTAAAAGTAAAAAATAAAAATGCTATCACAATTGAAGAATCAAATCAAAAGAAAACAGAAGTAATTTTTAAAAAGGGTTATACATTGGACAGTATACTTGCATCTCCTTATTTTTTTAAAGATAATAAAAAAATAATTTATAAAGATGCACTTGTTTTACTTGTAAAGGATACTTTGACACATATAGAAAATATAAGTTTTATTTTAAATGAAGTTATGAAAAACAAAAAAAATATAGTCATAATGGCACGTGATTATGATGAATATGTAATACAGGAAATAATTTCGTTATGCTTACATGAGAATGTAAATATTTGTTTACTTAAAATAAATGAATATGGATTACAAGAACAAGCTGTAGAAAAAGACATTGAAATAATTATAAATGGGAAAAAAGTAGAAAAAATTAATGTAAATGCACTTTTAGGATTTGTCTCCAATATCATCATAGAAAAAGAACAGGTAAGAATTGACTTTAAAGAAAATGATAGTTTAAGACAATACATAAAAAAATTAAAAAAAGAAAGCGCTGAAATAAGAGAAGAATTTGAACTTGCATTTTATCAAAAAAGAATTGCCATGTTTGCTTATGGAACTGCAGAAATAAAAATAGGAGCTCCTACAAAAACGGAATGCCAAGAAAGAAAAATGCGTTTAGAAGATGCATTGTGTGCTGTATCAGTAGCCAAGAGTGGTATTTTAAGTGGTGGAGGAATAAGTTTACTACATATAGCAAGCCAAATAAAAAAAAAGAATGAAGCAACAAACATATGGAAAAAAGCACTAACAAAGCCTTTTGAGCAAATTCTTTTGAATGCAGGACTTGATTTTAAAAAGATAGAAGAACAAATCAAAAACAAAAAGTACCAAATTTTATACAATGTAAGTACAAATCATTGGGAAGAAAAAGAAAATACGTATGTCATTGACCCTTTTTTAGTCGTATATAATTCACTTGTAAACGCATCTTCAATAGCAGGGATGTTACTTACAACTACCAGTTTAATTATTAATGAACATACAAATAATATAAATAAAATAAACGACTATTCAGAATTATAGATATAATAAAGTAAATTATAAAAACTCTAATAAAAAAGAGAATGACGTAAATATCTACAACTTTTTGTAATTTAGTTAGAGTATATCATTTTAAATTTTTATTTGATAGAATTTAAGTAAGAGGTTGTATATATGAAAGATATTTATGATAACTATATTAACAATAATATTATTAATGATATTAACGATGAATTTAATATCGATATGAAAAAATATAAGATTTATGATCAAAAAGGAAGTATGTTATGTTGGATTTATGCATCATTAAATTTAATTAAAAGAGAGTTAGCTAATAAATTAAATATTGATGAAGAATATTTAGATTTTTCTGTTAGTTACATATCTTTTTTTGATAGATATGAAAAATTAAGTATATTATATGATAAAATTATAGATAAAGATTATGAAATTAATAACATAAAGTATCTTCTTTTTGATTTTGTTAATCCTTTTGGGAGTTTTGCTTCATTTAAATATTTGGTAAAAAAATATGGTATGGTATTAGAACATCAAATGCCATCTAATCCTAATCTTTTTATACCTAATGATATTAACGAAATTCTTAAAGAAAAAGTATTAAATGATGTGGAAATGCTGATTAGCGCAAAAGAAAGTAAAACTCAAGATGATTTAAATAAAATAAAAGAAAAATTATTAGAAGAAAATTATAGAATTTTATCTAATATTTTTGGTAAACCTCCCAAAATGATTGATTTGAATTCTTTACAATTTAATTCAATGACTACTTTGGAATTTAAGAATCAATACGTTAGTGATATTCTAAATCAATATGTAAATGTAACTAGTCTTAATGCTCTTGATTATAATAGAGAATATGAATTGAGCTTTAATGTTCCAAATTTAGAAACTACAAAATACTTGAATGTAAATATAACAGAAATTAAAAGTGCTATTATAAAATCATTGAAAAATGATTGTCCAGTTTGGTTTGGGTGTAGTTATAGATTTATGAGTGGTTCTGTAAAAAACAAAAATGGGATTTTAGATAGCTTATTATATAGATTTGATAAAATCGGTGTAAAGAAGTTGCCTAAAGATATTGCTGAAAAATATGGATTTTTAAATTATGATCACGCAATGATATTTACAGGAGTAAATATGGCAGAAAATAAATCTACAAAATGGAAAGTATTAAATACTTTTGGTAAAGAAAATAATAGAAAAGGATATTTTATAATGAATAGTAATTTCTTTGATGAAAATGTCTTTCTATTTGCAATAAAAAAACAATATTTTGACAAATAAAAATTTGATATTGTATGGAGTAGTTTTATGGATAATTATAATAGAACAATTATATTAATAACAGTATTTCTTAGAAAATTTATTTCAGTATTCTTTACATTGTTTTTTAATATATATGTATTAAAAATAGTAAATGATGTTGGAATTATAATCAAATATAAGTTTAAATACAAAAAACTCTTATTTTATCATGTTTTTGATGTAAAGTATTCCACAATAATTCGTTTTCCAACTTGTTTATAAAATATAAAAACTCGCTTACTATTTCTAGTGTGCGAGTTTAAATCTCAATGGAGCGGATGATGGGAATCGAACCCACGTTATCAGCTTGGAAGGCTGAAGCTCTACCATTAAACTACATCCGCATTTCTTTAAATGACAATTAAAATTATAACAATAAAGTTTAATAAATTCAACTGTTTTTTATCATTTTTCTCTATATTATATGCATTTTTTTAATTCATGATTAAAAAAGATGCTAATTTTATAAATTTTTGTTATAATAAATACACTGCTGGAATAGCTCAGTTGGTAGAGCAACGCCCTCGTAACGCGTAGGTCGCAAGTTCAAGTCTTGTTTCCAGCACCAGTAAGCAATCTGTCCGAACTTTTTAAAGTTTAGGCTAAAAATAGATAAAGTATCAATTTCAAAAGAAGTTGGTACTTTTTTAGTATTTAAGTTTAGGAAAGGACAGGTTTAAATGGTAAATATTACAAAGGAAAAATTAGAAATTGATAACGAATTAAAGAAAAAGATAGAATTTATATGTAGTTTTTGTAATACTACTCCAACTATTATTAATGGTAATATTAGAAAAATTAATAAGACAAATTTAAACTATATTGAACCTCATAGAATAATTATTAAAGGTATTACATTTCTAGCATTTAATTATTCTAATGAAATATTTGTTGAAAATTTATCTAAAAACATTAAATTATCAGATTTAGAGACCTATATAAAACAAATAAACTAAATTATATATGAATGTACTAACTTCTTCTAAAATCGCCTTTAAATAGGTAAAAATTGGGAATTATGTCTTGACTTTAAAATAAAAGTATCTATAATAAGAAAGCAATAAA
>CANTCQ010000008.1 GCA_947652325.1 uncultured Mycoplasmatota bacterium | reverse complement strand
AATACAGTAATTGCTCCTCCTCGTATGTTAATTGCTTTTTTAGAAAATAATTTAAATCAAGATGGAAGTGTAAATATTCCAGAAGTTTTAAGGCCTTATATGGGCGGAAAAGAAAAAATAACAAGAAATTAAATATTTAGTAAAGAAAGGTTTATTATGCAACTAAAAGATTTTATATTACAAAATGCCAATGTATTACTGATTTCTCCCGAAGAAAGAGATTATATAGAGATTCAAAAATATGGATTTCGCCATATTCAAGTTTTTTCTTCGATTGAAGAAGCTTCGTGTTATTTTAGTACAGTAGCAGATTTAGAAAATTATGACATCATTATGGAAAGAAATGTCCCTTATAGGCGAATTGGTAGACAATCATTTTACTATATGTTATGGGAACTTAATCGAAATAAACATACTTTTATTAATTTATGGAAGGACGTTTACCAAAATAATAGATGTATTATAAATCATAAAAGAAATAATTTTAAATCTTATGATATTCTTTTAGATACTCTTATTTCTTCAGTAGAAAGTTTAGAAGAATGTGTACAAAATATTATAAAGCGTACTCTTCCACAAGACAAAAAAGAAATGAAAGTTTTATTAGTAGGAAAAAAATTTGAGGATTGGAAGAAAGAAAGTTTATCTATAGAGACATCTCTTTTTTATCTTCCAATAGAACTTTTTACTATTTCAAACTTTATTAAAAAATCATCAAAATGTGATATTGTCCTTATGGAAGATAGCGTGTGGGAAAAAGTTCTAGCTTTTGATTTGAATATTATAGAAAAAATACAAAAGCGAAATTGTAAATTTAGAATTTTTGCTACCTTTAAATCGGAGAATTGTATGGAAGAAAAATCTAGAAGCATGGTGGGTGAAAAAATACAATTAGATTATATAGTGAGTGATTTTCATAATCAGTTAGATTTTTTGGAACAAGAATATAGGGTAAGTGAAAATAATAAAATTACCAAACAAGGTAGCATTATTTCTGTTCTGGGTAGTTTATATGAGAAAATTGTTTTTGAAAAAGAAAATATTAAGTTAGATTTAGATTTTATGCAAGCAAAAGAATTTGAAAGGCTATATTACTTGCATTTTCGAAATATAGTAACAGAGTGGAAAAAAGCAGTTTTACCAGTAACAAATTTTATTTGTTTTCAAAATCTATTATTAAAAAATTTTTCTAATCGTAAATTTTTCTCTATTCCAAAAGATGGAAATAAATTATGCATTTTTGAAACAAACGATAAAAATAGTTTTATTGTGGAAAATTATGTTGAAGGTGTTTTAAGAGGCACTGTAACAATCTCCAAAATTTCTTCTGAAAGTAAGGAAATATGGGTACAAATTGCTAATGCAAAGGGAAATTTAAATCCAGCTGTTCATGTTGGAATTTATCCTATTTTTTATGAAGTAACAGAAAATATGGTACCAAGAATAGAAGATTTTCCAGCTGAAAATGCCATGTATGAAAATATTGTAAAGAAAGCAACTCGAATATTGGCGGAAGTAAAAATACAAAAAAGCGATACTTATCAAAGAAAACGTTATAGAAATAAAAAGTAAAGAACTAAACATAGGAAATAACAATGTAAGTTTTTTTTTGTATATTTGTAAAATATTTGTTACAATAAAAAACGCTTTTATGGAAAGACGGAGAAAAATTATGGAAGAAATGAAAAAGAGATTGTTAAACATTTCTTTTACTATTGCTAAAATTTATGAGGAAATGTTAGAAGAAGAGAATTATGAAACAAGTATAAAAAAGTTAGAAATAGCTTTAGAGTGTGAGAAAAAAATTTATGCTCAAATTCCTTTAAGTGAATATTCATCATATATTCAGCATTTTAATTCTTTAGATGCTATTTATCCAACAGATATTTTTAGAGCTATGTTAGAGTCGCCTTGGCTTTTGCCTCATGTACGTATCGTTTCTTATTTTTCTTATTTACAGGAAAAAAGTGCTATGTTTACAGATAATGAAGAAACATGTAGTTCTTTGCTGAGACAACAATTTATGAAAAATCGAGAATTATTTCATAACATAACCTATTTTTATAAAATTTATTTAATAAAAAAGAAAGAATTTTTTGAAGAATTATTTTTTTCTTATATAAATATTGTATATAGTTTTAAATATGCAGAGGAAGAATTTCTATCTTTTAATCGTTTTGATACATCACTTTTGGAAAAATTTGCTTATCTTTCTAATGCTCCTTTTGTTCTAAATGAATCTTATTGTGTTCAAATTGCCTCTTTTTATGAAAAGCTATTGATGAGCAAAGAAATACTTGATGGAGAAGACAAACAATTATTTTTTACTTTTATTTCCATTTATTTGTCAAGTTTGTTTTTAGCTATTGATTCGGAGGAAATTGCGAAAACAATGTTAGAACAATATAAAGGAGCAAACTATAAAAAAGATTCTCTTTTATTACAAAATTATTTGGATGCTCTTTTTGAAGTGTTACAAAATGTCATTCAACATCGAAAGACTTTAAAAAAACATCAAGAAGAATCATATAAATATGATATAATAAAAAATGAGGAAGTGAGACTACGTGAACTTACCGGATTTAAAAGAAGCTAGAAAAAGAACAAATAAGTTAGTATTCGAAAAAAAAGTAGATTATCAATTTCCAGAAGCTTTTAGAGGAAAAAAGTATTTTTTGAAAACGTATGGTTGTCAAATGAATATGCATGATTCAGAAGAAATACGAAAGAATTTAGAATTGTTAGGATGTAAAGAAACATCCGTTTTAGAAAATAGCGATGTTGTTGTTTTAAATACTTGTGCGATAAGAGAAAATGCGCATGATAAAGTATTTGGTTATTTGGGAAGATGTAAGCACTTAAAAAGAGAAAAGCCAGAACTTTTAATTGCAATTGGTGGATGCATGAGCCAAGAAGAAAATGTTGTAAAAGAAATCAAAGAAAAGCATCCGTATGTTGATATTGTTTTTGGAACCCATAATATTTCCATGCTCCCTCATTATTTAATTGCGCAGTTAAAGAAAAAAGAGCAAGATATCGAAGTATATAGTATGGAGGGGGATGTTTATGAAAATATTAAATATTCTCGTGATTCAAAAATCAGTGCTTGGGTCAATATTATGTATGGATGTGATAAATTTTGTACCTACTGTATTGTTCCTTATACAAGAGGGAAACAAAGAAGTAGAAAATTAGAAAAGATTGTAGCAGAAGTAGAAGAACTTAAAAATAATGGCTACAAAGAAGTAACCTTATTAGGTCAAAATGTTAATGCTTATGGTAAAGATTTAGAATATGGTTATGATTTTAAAGATTTATTAGAAAGTGTTGCAAAGACAGATATTCCTAGAATTCGTTTTGTGACCAGTCATCCTTGGGATTTTACGGATGAAATGATTTGTGTGATTTCTAAATATGATAATGTGATGCCTTATATTCATTTACCGCTTCAAAGTGGAAGTGATACTATACTAAAAAAAATGGGAAGACGCTATACAAAGGAAGAATATATTACATTATTTAAAAAAATTAAAGAAAAAATTCCTGAATGTAGTATAACTACAGATATTATTGTAGGATTTCCTAATGAAACAGAAGAGGAATTTTTAGAAACTTTAGAGGTTGTAAATACGTGCCAGTTCGATTCTGCTTTTACGTTTATTTACAGTCCAAGAGAAGGAACACCAGCCAGTTTAATAAAAGACTCTATTTCGAAAGAAGTAAAAGAAGAACGTTTGCAAAGATTAAATAGGTTAATAAATCATTATTCTTTAGAAAAAAATAAAGCGTTAGAAGGAAAAATAGTACCCGTTTTGATTTTAGGTAACAACGAAAAAGATAAAAGTAAAATATATGGGTATACTGATACTATGAAACTAATAAATATTAATGGAAGTAAAGAGTTAATTGGTCAGATTGTACCTGTGAAAATACAAGAAGCTAAAAGTTTTAGTTTAGATGGTATTATGGTAAAGGAAAGTGAAATGGTATAATGGAAAAAAAGAAAAAAGAAATCAATATAGAGGAGGTAAACGAAGTTATTAGTTTGTCTTCTAAAATTTTACATTTGTTTTATTTTCTTATGATAGCTGGAATAGTTATGATTTGTGTATTCTTAATTAAGGAAGTAGGAGCCTTATCATTTGTTCTTAGTTTTTTAAAAGTACTTTCACCTTTATTTATTGGATTTGTTATTGCTTGGCTTTTTAATCCAATAGTAAAAAAAATGGAAGAAAAAGGGATTTCTAGAACCATCGGAGCTATTATTGTTTATACTGTATTTATTTTAATTGTTTTTGTATTTTTAAGAGTTTTAGTTCCTACAATTTACACGCAAATTAATGAATTTATTAAAAATATGCCTGCTATTTTTGGAGAAATGAAAGATAAAATTAATGAGTTTTTCTTGCGTTATTCTCATGTAGAAGGATTGGATGTACAAGGAATTAAAAATAATGTAATGGCAACAATTGAACTTAAAGTATCAGAATTTACAACAACTTTTCCAACAACTGTTTTAAATGTTTTAGTGAATTTCTTCTCTAGTATGGTTACTATTGGACTCGGTTTATTTGTAGGACTTTATATGTTATTTGATTTCGATTCTATTAGTCGCCATTTTCTAAGTATGCTTCCTAAAAAACGCCAGTTTGAAGCGCAAGTTTTGCTCAATAAAATTGGGGGAGAAGTAAGAAAAAGTGTGAATGGAACGCTTCTAGTTGCCACAATGGTTTTCTTAAGTGACTCTATTGGATTTGCTATTGTAGGTTTACAAGCGCCGGTCTTGTTTGGATTATTTTGTGGAATTACAGATTTAATTCCTTATGTAGGGCCTTATATTGGAGGTGCAGTTGCAGTTGTAATTGGCTTTAGCCAAAGTACATTTATCGGAGTTATGACTTTAATTATTTGTGTAGTTGTTCAATGTGTAGAAAACTTTATTTTACAACCTATTGTTATGAGTAAGACTATGAAACTGCACCCAGTAACCATTATGATAGGGCTATTGCTATTTAGTCATTTTTTTGGTATACTAGGAATGATTTTGGCTACTCCTTGTATTGCGCTTTTAAAAGTCATTTGGGAGTTTATCCAAAGTAAATATGATGTTTTAAAGAAAAATTAATTGTTTGAAGATAAGAAATTTAAAATAGAGTATTTTAAAGAGAGTTCACGAATGGTGGAATGTGAATAAAGAAAATTTTAAAGTGTGCTGCTTATCTTAGATTAATTCGGGTAATTTCCGTTAATGAAAAATTAAGTAAACTAAAGGATGGTACCGCAGAATTGCTCCTTAATTGGACATTTTGTGGTATTTTTAATTTTATAAAAATTTAATTAATAAGAAAGAAGGAAAAATAATAATGAATTTAAAAGATTTATATATTGATTTTTTTGTAAGGAAAGGACATAAGCAAATACCAAGTGCTCCAGTAGTTCCAGAAAATGACCCATCAGTACTTTTTAATACTGCCGGAATGATGCCTCTAATTCCTTATTTAATGGGACAAAAACATCCTTATGGAACAAGACTATGTGATTATCAAAAGTGTATCCGTACCAATGATTTAGAAGAAGTAGGTGATACAACGCACCATACGTTTTTCGAAATGCTTGGTAACTGGAGTTTAGGGGATTATTTTAAGAAAGAAAGCATTACATGGAGTTTTGAGTTCTTAACAGAAACTTTGCATATCCCCCTAAAAAAACTTGCTGTAACTGTATTTGCTGGAAATGATAAAATACCATTTGATGAAGAGAGTTATATGAAATGGTGTGAGCTAGGAATACCTGAATCAAGGATTGTTAAAACGACGGAAGATAATTTTTGGATTGCTGGGGAATCTGGACCTTGTGGACCTGATACCGAAATTTTTTATTTTCGAAGTGATGAAGAAATACCTGAAGTTTTTGACCCTGAAGACAATCGATGGGTTGAGATATGGAATAATGTATTTATGGAATTTTTTCAAGATAATGAAGGAGGTGTTTCGATACTTCCTCATAAAAATGTAGATACAGGTATGGGTGTTGAGAGAACAACCGCTATTTTGGAAGGAGTAAATGATAATTATCAGTCTAGTATTTGGAAGAATGTGATAAAGAAAGTTGAAGAGATTTCAAATCTTTCTTATTTTGGTAATGAAAAGAGTATGCGTATCATTGCAGACCATTTAAGAACCGCTGTATTTATAAGTGCTGATGCTTCAGGAATTAAACCAAGCAATACAGACCAGGGGTATATTTTAAGAAGATTAATACGCCGTGCTATTCGTCATGCCAAACGGCTTAATATCGATATTAATAGCAACTGGGAAGAGGAAATTGCAAAAATTATTTTAAGACAATATAAGAAATATTATAAAGAATTAGAAGAAAATGAAAGTGTTGTTTTGGAAGTTTTGAAAAATGAAAAAGAAAAATTTAACAGAACGCTAGAAAAAGGATTACGTGAATTTGAAAAAGTCATAAAAAATAATTTATGTCTTGATGCTTTAACTGCTTTTCATTTATATGATACATATGGATTTCCGATTGAATTAACACAGGAGTTAGCTGTGGAAAGAGGATTAAAAGTGGATGTAGCAGGTTTTCAAGAAAAATTTCGTGAACATCAAGAACTTTCACGAACTGCTTCAGCGGGAAAATTTAAAGGAGGACTTGCTAGTAATAGTGAAATAGAAATAAAATACCATACTGCTACTCATCTTTTAAATGCTGCATTAAAAATAGTTGTGGGACCTGATGTTCATCAAAAGGGAAGTAATATTACAGAAGAAAGAATGCGATTTGATTTTAGTTGTGACCATAAATTAACAGAGAAAGAAAAACAAGAAACGGAAGATTTAGTTAACCGTTGGATTTTAGAAAATTTAGAAGTTACCATTTGTGAAATGCCAAAAAACAAAGCTATAAGTTCAGGAGCAGAATGCATGTTTATTGAAAAATATCCAGATGTAGTTACCGTTTATAGTATTGGAGAAGTATCCAAGGAACTGTGTGGCGGACCTCATGTTAAAAATACAGGTGAATTGGGAAATTTTAAAATTAAAAAGGAAGAAGCAAGTAGTGCAGGTGTTAGAAGAATAAAAGCTGTTTTAGAAGAAAATAATTAAATAAAATGAAAGAAAGCACCACTGTTAAGTTATATAAATATTTATGTAAAGCCTATATTTGGGAACTATGTTATAATGAATCGAAATTTATTAATCCATATAGTGAATACTTCATGCACTATTTCAATTAAAATCTGAATTCATAAATAGTGATTCGATTTAGATACTGATTGAAAGATGTTATGTGCGTCCTATTCTGGCGTTAGTGTTTGCCTAAGATTTTTAGTTGGATAAAAAAATAGAAATTAGCTTGTGTCTAATTTCTATTTTTCATTGTCAAAAAGTAAACCTTTGTAATATTTCCAAGCTAGAACTCTTAATGAAACACGATTAATTAATTCTTCTGGAATTGTTCCTTTATTAACTGCATTTTTAATTTCTTCGATATCTCTTTGATAATTTGTAGTGATAATTAAATCATTTCCAGCAAGAAGAGCTTTTGTTGCAGCATTATCAATAGAAGAAGTAGCTCCCATTGCTATGTCATCTGTTATAATAACTCCACTAAAATCAAGGCGATTTCTTAAAATATTATGAATACTGGGAGATAAAGAGGCCGGATTAACATTATCAATACTTGTAACAATATTATGACTTACTAAAACGGCTTCTGCACCACTTTTAATACCTATTTCAAAAGGAACTAAATCATTGTTTATAATGGAATCATAGGTTCTATTATCAATAGAAGTAGAGGTATGTGTATCTTTATTGTTTCCATATCCAGGAAAGTGTTTTAGTGTATAGGATATTTGTGTACCTTTACTTGCTTCAATTACCGTTTTGGCATAATTCGAGGTGATATCTTTTCCTTCTCCTAAACTTCTTTCATACATATAATCTGCTGGGTCAGTTGAAATATCAATAACAGGAGCTAGATTAACATTCAATCCTAAATTGGAAAGTAATTTACTTTTTTCTATCGTATCTTCTTTTATTTTTGAAAAACCACCATTATTATATAATTCTTTTGATGATTTAAAAGGCTCAGGGGCTAAATCTTTATTAGAACTAATGCGAATAACTTTTCCCCCTTCTTCATCTACTGCAGTTAGTAAAGGAATTTTGCTAGTACCTTGTAAATTATTTATCATGTTTTTTACATCTGAGACTTTTTTATCCTTAAAATCTTTTTCAAAAAAAACAAAACCAGCAAGAGGATATTTTTTTAAATCATCTTTAGCGGTATCTTCATATCTTCCTAAAAACAATTGTCCTATTTTTTCTTCTAATGATAACGTACTTAATTTTTTGAAAGCTTTTTGGTAATCATCTTTAAATAGACCTTCATCGCTCCATTCCACAGGAAGTTCTGTTACAGATGTGTTTTTGGATACTGTGAAATTTTTAACGGTAGCCTCTTGTTTATTTTTATCTTTTTCTAATACGCCCATATATTCTAAAATGATTTTATCACCAATATTTGCATTTAAATTTTCTAAATGAAACGTATAAATACCATCTTTATCGTCTTGAATTGTGATTGAATTTTTATTCATCGCTAAAATTGTTCCACTAATGTTTTCTGTTTTTGATGTATTTTCATTTTTTTTATTTTTTGTTCCTAAAAAAGCAACACTAATTAATAAAAGGATGGCAATAATTCCTATTGTTATTTTTTTCTTTTCCATTTTCTAACCTCTTTCTATTTATTGTATATTCAGAATTTGTAAAATTATAAATAATATACCAAAATTTTTTGATTTTGGATTCTTTTATTTTTTATTTTGTCTATTTTTATCTTGTCTTGTCATCTAGTAAATATTTTGTTAAAATGTTTATAGTATAAGAGGTGTTAAAATGGATGATAAAACATGTCTTTTTGATATTACTTTGTTTAAGCAAGCCCAGTTAGAGTACACTATCAAAGAAGTTTATCAATCTCTTTTAGAAAGAGGATATGACCCTGTTAATCAATTAGTTGGATATTTAACAAGTGGAGATGCAGGGTACATTTCTAATTACAATAATGCTAGACAGATAATTCAAGAAATGGATAGAGAACTCATTATTGCATTTTTGTTGGAGCAATATTTAAAATGAGATATTTAGGACTTGATTTAGGAACCAAAACGCTTGGACTTGCTTTATCAGATAAAACGGGCACTATTGCAAGCCCTTATAAAACCATTCACTTTAAGGAATATAGTGAGCTTATAAAAGAATTACAAAAAATAGTAGAAGAAAAAGGGGTAGAAAAATTTATATTGGGGTATCCTAAAAATATGAATAATTCTTTAGGATTTGCCGTTAGCCGTACAGAAGATTTTAAAAAAGTTTTGGAAAAAAATTTTAAAATGCCCATTATACTTATTGATGAGAGACTTTCTACGACAGAAGCTGAAAATATATTGATACAAACCGATATGAGTAGGATGAAGAGAAAAAAAGTGATAGATAGTTATGCTGCGGCAATCATTTTAGACACGTATTTAAAAGAAAGTAGGGAGTAACGTGGATACGAAAAATAGTACTTTTACAGCAAAAGATGATAAAGGAAAAATAACCAATTATGAAATTATTTTTAAATTTGATTCTGACCAAACCCATAAGAGTTATGTTGTATATACAGACCATGTAAAGGAAAAAGGAAAAGAAAGAGTGTATGCAAATATTTATGATAAAACGGGAAGAAGCAAAGAATTGATTCCTATTGAAACAGAAGAAGAATGGAATACAATTGAAGCTTTTTTAAGTAAGTTAGAGGTGCAAAAAAGTGAAGAAGAAAATTAAATTAAAGAAAAAAGTTGTTGTTTTTCTCTTTTTGGTGTTTTTTTTAAGTCTATCGTTTGGATTTTATGGCTTTAGTTTAAAGAATGTAAGTAAAACGAGTGAAGAAGTTACATTTGTAGTTAAAAGTGGCACTAGTAAAAGGCAAATAGCGACACAACTAAAAGAAGCAGGTTTAATTCGAAGCCAATATGCCTTATTGCTTTATTTATTTTTTAATAGTGATTTAAATTTACAAGCGGGAACATATCTTTTGAATCGGAATATGAATGCACCTGCTATTTTAGAAAAAATTCATAAAGGAGATGTCCATATTAATACGGTTACATTTACTTTTGTTGAAGGAAAAACCATTTCGGATTTAGCAAGTGTTCTTGCCAGTAAATTTCCTTTTACAGAAAAGGAAATAAAAGAGACTTTAAATAATCAAGAATTTGTAACTCAAATGATAAAGAAATATGATTTTTTGACAGATGAAGTATTAAATGGTAATATTTATTATGCACTGGAAGGTTATTTATATCCTGATACATATGAGGTAGTGCAAACAGCAAGTATAGAAGAAATCGTTGATAAAATGCTTTCAAATACACAAGCAAAACTGGCAAGTGTAGATTTAAGTAAATTAGAGTTTACCATTCATGAAATTCTTACAATGGCATCTATTGTTGAGCTTGAAGGTGCAAAAGAAAGTGACAGACCGATGTTTGCGCAAGTTATATATAAAAGATTAGAATCGGGAATGACGCTTGGGATGGATACAACGACTTATTATGCAGCTGGAAAATCACGTAGTGAAGGTTTGACCTTGCAAGATTTAAATTTAATAAGTCCTTATAATACCAGAGGAACAAATAGCGCTATGGCTGGAAAGTTGCCAGTAGGTCCTATTGGGAATCCTTCTTTAAATGCTATTAAGGCTGTATTAAATCCAAGTGATACAGATTATATTTATTTTGTTGCCAATACTTGTACTGGAGAAACATTTTTTAACACAGAATACACAGAACACTTACAGAAAACAAGAGAATTAAAAAGTATTTGTGCAACCAACTAAGGAGTGAAGTTATGAAACAATATATTTTAGAAATGGAACAATATGCCAAAGAAAAAAATGTGCCAATTATAGAAAAAGAATCTATTGCCTATATCATGAAATATATAAAAGCAAACAACGTTAAAAATATTTTAGAAATAGGTAGTGCTATTGGATACTCTGCTATTTTAATGGCTTCTGCTAGTAAGGAAGTAAAAGTAACAACAATTGAACGCGACGAAATAAGGTATATGGAATGTTTAAAAAATGTCAAAAAATGTGGTTTTGAGAAAGAAGTAAATGTGGTTTTTCAGGATGCTTTAGAAGTAAATCTTACAGGAGTTACTTATGACTTGATTTTTATTGATGCAGCAAAAGGGCAATATAAAAAATTTTTTGAAAAATTTCAATATTTCTTAGCACCAGGTGGTGTTATTATTACAGATAACTTAAAATTTCATGGATATGTTGGAAAAAAAGAAACCATTGACAGTAAAAACTTACGTGGAATTGTAGATAAAATTGAAAGTTATGTTGATTTTTTAAAAACAAATGAAGAATTTGAAACAGAGTTTATTGATGTTGGAGATGGCATAAGTGTCAGTAGAAGAAAAAATGACATCTAACTTTTTGCTCGTTGTAACAGAGGAAGCGTTTTTAGATTTGAAAGTTAAGAATATTAACTTTCTTTTTCCAATTAAAGGGCTAAGTGTGGGTTTTTTAAAAACATTTGCAATTGAAGATATACCTATTGATGGAGCGTACCTTTATATAAATCGAATTTTAGATACAGAAGCGATTTGTATTTTAAAAGAAATTTTAACAAAATTAGATGAAAAAACGATAGGTCTTTGTTTTACTGATTTAGGGGTTTTGCAGATTGTAAAAGGTTTGGGGCTTTCTTTAAAACTTATTTATATGCAAAATCATAATGCTACCAATGTAGATTCAATTAATTATTATTTAGATGATGTGGATAGTGTATTGGTAAGTACTGATATTACAAAAGAAGAAATGATATCGATTTTAGATGGTGCCAAAAAGCCACTAGTTATTCCTTATTTTATGCTTGCGGATGCGATGTATTCAAGAAGAACTCTTTTAACTAATTTTCAAGAAGAATTTGCTTTAGAAAAAAAAAGTATAGAAACTTTACATGAAAATATGGCTGGCCTAGATTTTTTAGGTATTGAAAATGAGTATGGCACGGTTTTGTATGCTAAAAAATATATTGATTATCGTTTTTTTACACATCCTAATATAGCGTATTCTTTTATTAATCCTTTAGGATTAGATAAAAAAAATTTAGAAAAAGTTTTAGATGGAAAATCTGCTTTAGAAATTAGTAATACAGGTTTTTTATATCAAAAAACATATTATCGTTTGAAAGAGGAATAAAAATGGATAAAGTGGAATTGCTAGCTCCTGCTGGAGACTTAGAAAGATTAAAAATAGCGTATCATTATGGGGCAGATGCTGTTTATTGTTCTGGGAAAAAATATGGTCTTCGTGCTAATGCTTCTAATTTTACTTTAGAAGAACTAAAGAGTGCAACCAATATTGCCCATAGTTTAGGAAAAAAACTTTATGTAACAGTAAATATTTTATTTCATGAAGAAGAAGTGGAGGGGCTAGATACTTATTTAAAAAATTTGGATAAAATTGGTGTTGATGCCATTATTGCCAGTGATATTTTGGTTATAAAAAAAGCAAAAGAAATGCATCTTTCTTTTGAAGTACATGTTTCTACACAAGCCAGTATTTTAAATAGTGAAGCTGCTTTATTTTATAAAAATTTAGGAGTAACAAGACTTGTTTTAGCAAGAGAGGCTCATTTAAATGATATTCAAGAGATAAAAAAAAGAACAAATCTGGATTTAGAATGTTTTGTTCATGGGGCGATGTGTACAAGTTTTAGTGGGCGTTGTGTTTTATCCAATCATTGCACTAATCGTGATGCCAATCGAGGAGGATGTGCGCAAATTTGTAGATGGACTTTTTCTATTGATAGTGTTGATACTCCTTATAGTATGACACCAAAAGATTTAAATTTAATAGAATATATAAGTAGAATGATTGATGCTGGTGTTAATTCTTTTAAAGTAGAAGGACGTATGCGTGGCATTTATTATATTGCTACTGTTATTTTAGTATATAGAAGAGTGCTTGATAAAATTTTAATGCATAAATTAAGTAATGCAGAAGTAAAATATTATTTAGATGTTTTAAATAGGGTAGCCAATAGAGAATCTACTCCTCAATTTATTGATGGTCTTCCTTCAAAAGAAGAACAGTATTTTTTAGGAAGAGATGAAGTGTCTAACCAAGATTTTTTGGGCCTTGTTTTACAGTATGATAAAAAAAATAAAATGGCAACAATTGAACAAAGAAATTATTTTAAATTAGGGGATGTTGTTGAATTTTTTGGCCCTCATTTAGAAACTTTTTCATATAAAATTGAAAAAATATATGATGAAAATGGAGATGCGATTGGTATTGCCAATCATCCAAAAATGATTATTAAATTAAAAGTAAATACAACTTTAGAAAAATTTGACATGATGCGTATAAAAGTGTTTGACAAACAAGATTATATGTAGTACAGTTAAGACTGTATTTTTAGAAGGTGGATTTTTTATGAAACAAATTGAAAATATTATGCTAACAGCAGAAGGTTATTTAGAATTAGAACAAGAATTAAATACGCTTAAAACAAAGAAAAGACCTGAAATTATTAAAGCATTAAAAGAAGCTAGAGCTTTAGGGGATTTGTCTGAAAATAGCGATTATGATGCTGCTCGTAATGAACAAGCTCAATTAGAAGCTCGTATTAAAGAACTAGAGTTTAAACTAGAGCATTGTACCATTGCAGATGCAACGAAGAATGACGTGGTTAATGTTGGAAATAAAGTAACCATTACTTATGATGATGGGGATACAGAAGAATATAAAATCGTAGGTTCTTTGGAAGCTGACCCATTTGATAATAAAATTTCGAATGAAAGCCCAATAGGAAAAGCTATTATTGGGCACAAAAAAGGAGAAGCTGTGGAAGTCGTATCTCCTAATGGGAATTTTAGTGTAACCATTGCAAATATTGAATAGAAGAACAAATTTGTTCTTTTTTTTATTTAAAAAACTTCTTTACTATATTATTTAAATACTTATGTATAATCTATACAGGGAATCATATTCTAATCAATATAAAACTAATTTAATATATAATGATGAGGCGAATCATTAAAGTTTTTTTATATACTTCAAATAAGGAACTGTTTGGAATAACCACGAATCAAAGAAATTGGGAGTGTGACTCAAATTTTTAATAGGATAAAATCTCTTATTAGGAATTGCAATTTATTAAGTCTTTCGGTATAATAGGTCTTGTTTAGGAGGATTTTCAGTTATGAAAAAAAATGTAATCGTTAAAGAAATAAAAATTGATGGAGAAAAATGGGAAAAATGTTTAGATTTTGCATACAAAAAGAAAAATAAAGAAGTTAAAATAGATGGATTTCGTAAAGGCGCAGCGCCTAAGCATGTTTTTATTAAAAAATTTGGTGTTGAATATTTATTTATGGATGCTATGGATAAAGCAGCAGATGAAGCTTATAAACTAGCTTTACAAGAAACAGAAGCTACTCCTGTTTGTGAACCAAAATTAGATGTCAAAAGTGTAAATGAAAAAGAATGTGTCCTTGAATTTACTATTATTACAGCTCCTGAAGTTACTTTAGGTGAATATAAAAATTTAAAAATTAAAAAACCAGAAGCAAACGTTACAAAAGAAGAATTAGAAAAGGAAATAACAACTTTACGTAATAAATATGCTGAAATTAAAGTAAAAGAAGAAGGAAGCACTATTGAAAATGGTGACACTGCTGTAATTGATTTTAAAGGTATAGTGGATGGAAAAGAATTAGAAGGAGGAAGTGGTGAAAATTATCCTCTGGAAATAGGAAGTCATACTTTTATTCCTGGATTTGAAGAAGGTTTAATTGGACTTAAAATGGGAGAAGAAAAAGAACTTAACCTAACTTTTCCAGAAAATTATGCAAAAGATTTATCAAATAAAGATGTGGTATTTACAGTAAAAATTAATGAAATTAAAGCAAGAATTTTACCAGAACTAAATGAAGATTTTTATTTAGATTTGGGGTATGAAGATGTTAAAACAGAAAGTGATTTTAGAACTAAAGTAGAAGAAGGAATTAAAGAAAGAAAAAGTGCAGAAATAGAAGACCAATATATTGAAGATTGTTTAAAAAAAGCAAGTGAAAATATGACCATTGATATTAATCCAGAAATTTTGGATGATGAAGTTCACAGAATGATACATCAATTTGAAGAACAACTTAAAATGCAAGGATTAAATATTGAGCAATATTTTGAGTTTACGGGCATGACTCATGAAAAATTACATGAACAAATGGAACCAGAAGCTACAAAACGAGTAAAATATCGTTATTTACTTGAAAAGGTGGCAGAAGTAGAAAAAATAGAAGTAAATGATGAAGAAG
Source organism: uncultured Mycoplasmatota bacterium (assembly GCA_947652325.1). GTDB lineage: Bacteria > Bacillota_I > Bacilli_A > RF39 > UBA660 > MGBC108787. Next base: position 57,002 of record CANTCQ010000008.1, on the reverse strand, counting down.
CTGATAAGCAAGCAGTTGAAATGGCTACAAATTATGGCATTTCGAAAGAAGAACTTTTGAATGCTTATGGAAGTTTAGACGTTATAAAATATGATATCAAAATGCGTAATGCAATTGAAATTGTTAAAGGAGCATAAAAAATGCTTTTTTTATTTGGTATTATTTACATTTAAAAGAGGAGCAAAAAATATAGTAAAAATTGGTTGTAAAAAGATGTAAATAGCATTTACTTTCCTTAGTAGAGTCGTTATAATAAACAACATATCTTCAAGGGAGAGTTGATGCAATGAAAAATATCTTGCCAGTGCTATTACTTAAAAATTTATTAATTCTTCCTAATCAAGAAGTCAAACTTGAGCTTAATAATGAGCTTAGCAAAAGTGTTGTAAAATTAGCAAGTGAAAAATATAAAAATGAAGTGGTTGTTTTGTCTCCTAAAGACCAAAAAGAAGAGATTCCAGAAGTTGGGGATTTGCCAACTGTTACAGTGATTGCTAAGATAAAAAGTAAATTAGAACTTCCGAATGGCAATTATCGTATTACTTTAAGAGGATTATTTCGCGTACAAATTAAAGAATTATCCAATGATAAAAAAATGCCTGATATTTTAAAATGTCATTACGAAAAATTAAAAGTTCCGCCATATGATGAAATAGAAGCTTTAGCTTATAAAAAGAAGCTTCGTTCTTTAGTCTCTACTTACGTTAAATATGGACAAGGAGTTTCCAATAGTATTTTAAATGTAATTAAAGAAATAGAAGATTTAAATAAACTAACAGATAGTATTACTTCTTTTTTGTCTCTTTCTTTTTTACAAAAACTTTCCTACGTAGAAGAAATTAATCCTGTCTTTAGAGCTGAAAATTTGATAAAAGAGCTAAACATTTTACTTGAAGTTACTAAGTTGGAACAAAAATTAGAAGAAAAATTTCAAAATGGATTAGCAGAAAGCCAAAAAGAATTTATTTTAAAAGAAAAATTAAAAAGTATTCAAGAAGAACTTGGAGAAAGCAATCATCATGAAAAAGAAGCAGAACTTTATTTTGAAAAACTAGAAAATTTACATTTAAAAAACAAAAAAGTAAAAGAAAAGATACAAGCGGAAATAAAAAAATTTTCCTTTATGAGTGATGCAAGTCCAGAAATTACCAATGTAAGAAATTATTTAGAGTGGATGCTTGCTTTACCGTGGCATATTGAATCAAAAGAGGAAGAAGATTTAAAAGCGATTGAAAAAAGTTTGCAAAAGTCACATTATGGAATGGTAAAAGTAAAAGCAAAAATTTTAGAATATGTTGCGGCTAAAAAAAGAAATCCTAGTATTGATAGCCCTGTTTTATGCTTAATTGGACCTTCTGGAGTTGGAAAAACTACTTTTGCAAAATCTGTAGCAAAAAGTTTGCATAAAGAATTTTATAAAATAAGTGTAGGCGGAATAAATGATAGTTCTATTTTAAATGGTCATAGAAGAACATATTTAGGTGCAAATCCAGGTAAAATAATAGAAGGACTAAAAAAATGTGGAACAAATAATCCTTTGATTTTAATTGATGAAGTAGATAAAATGGTAAAAGATTATCATGGAGACCCAGCAAGTGTTCTTTTGGATATTTTAGATAAATCACAAAATAAAACTTTTATTGATAATTATATAGAAGAAGAATTTGATTTATCAAATGTATTTTTTCTTTTAACCGCAAATACTGCTTCGGATATTCCTTTGGAGTTGTACGACCGTTTGGAAATAATAGAGTTATCTAGTTATACTTTGTTTGAAAAGATAGAAATAGCGAAAAAATATCTGTTACCTCTTATTTATAAAGAACACAAGTTACATGCAAAAAACATTAAATTTTCAGAGTCTATTTTAAAGGAAATTATTCTTTGTTATACAAAAGAAGCAGGGGTACGAGATTTAAAACGGATATTAACAAGCATTGTTCGTAAATTGCTTATTTTAGAAAATATAGAAGATATTCGAATAACAAAAGAGATATTAACAAATCTTTTAGGTTTAGAAAAGTATGAAAAAACACATCTTTTGTCTCCTAATTTTCCAGGAGTTATAAATGCTCTTGGTGTAAATACTTTTGGTGGAAAAGTGCTTCCTATTGAAACGGCTCTGTTTGAAGGAAATGGGAATGTTAGAGTAACTGGTTTGGTTGAAAAAGTGATGGATGAAAGTATTAAGGTAGCTATTAGTTATATTCTGACACATAAATTGGATTTGGGTTTAGAAAACTTTGATTTTAAATCTTATAATTATCATATTCATATTTTAGATGCTGCTACTAAAAAAGATGGACCAAGTGCTGGGCTTGCACTTACAACTTCCTTAATTAGTCTGGGAAAAGATTTTCCGATTTCTTCTAAAATTGCCATGACAGGAGAAATTTCTTTAAATGGAATGGTACGAAAAATTGGCGGATTAAAAGAAAAGTTAATTGGCGCTTATCATGCAGGTATTTTGAAAGTATTTATTCCACAAGAAAATCATAATGATTTAGAAGAAATACCCAAAGAAATTTTAAAAAAATTAGATATTGTTGAAGTATACCATTATAAAGAGGTTTACAATGCTTTATTTGTAATAGGAAAATAGGGATATGAAAGAAATAATTATTTATGTTGCAACCCATAAATTTTTTGTCTCTCCTGCCTGTATAAGAAATACTATATATAAACCAATAGTTGCGGGTGCAAATTTTCATAAAGCACCTTATTTAAAAGATAATATAGGGGATACAATTTCTTCTAAAAATTCTTTTTATTGTGAACTTACCGCACTTTATTGGATATGGAAACATGATAGTAGTAGATTTACGGGACTTATGCACTATCATCGTTATTTTTATGATAATCATTTTATAAGAAAAGAAGAGATAAAAGATATTTTGCAAAACTTTAGGATAATTGTACCAGAACCTATTTATTTTCCTTGTTCTGTTTTAGAACAGTATGGAAGTGTTCATTATAAAAATGATTTGTTACTTGCTTGTAATGAAATTATTTTTCATGATGCTAGTTATAAGTCCTATGTGGAGAAAGTATTATATGGAAATAAGTTATATGTGGGAAATATGTTTATTACTTCAAAACAATTACTAGATTCTTATTGCTCGTTTTTATTTCCTTTATTATTTGAATTAGAAAAACAGATTCCTTATTTAACTTACTCTTCTTATAATCAAAGAGTATTTGGGTTTTTAGCAGAGCGTATTTTTAATATTTATCTCTTACGTCATAATATTTCTTTATATGAATACCCCGTTTTAGATACTTATTCTTCTAAAAAACAAACGCTAAAAAGAAATAAAATTTTAGAAATAATTAAAGAAGAAAAGGAAAAGAAATAATACTTTTGTTCTAAAATTTTTTTTTGTTCATATCCTTTGATAAGAAAGGATTGAAGAAATGAAAAGTATTGTACCTTATACAAAAGAAATTGAATTTGCAAGTTCTATTGCAGAAATTTGTAGTATTTCTTTAGAACATGAAATGTCTTGTAGTAAAACAGAAATAGAAGGAAACTTTATTGTTTCGGGCGAATTTCGTAGCCACGCCGTTAGCGTAAATAAAGAACCATTTAGTTATAAATTACCTTTTAGTCTTGAAGTAACAGAAAATATAGATAAAGATTCTATTGATTTTGAAATTACAGATTTTACATATGATGTTATTTCAGAAAATACATTAAAAGTATCGATTGAATTTGTGGTAAGTGCAGAAGAAAAAGAAATAGAAGGAGAAGTAATAGAATCAGAAGATGATTTAGAAAATATTTCTGAAAAAGAAGAGGTTCGGGAAGCCGTATTGGAAGAAATTAATCATTTGTTTTCTGAAGAACCCGAAGAAAAAAAAGACATGGATGAAGAAGAAAAAGAAGATGAGGAAAAAAGACTGGATGAAGAAAGTAAAACTTTAATTTTAAATTCTGCCACTGAGACAGAAAATGAATTTGCAACTTATCATATTCATATTGTCAAAGAAGAAGATACAGTGGAAAGTATTTGTGCTATGTACCAAACAGAAGGGACAATTTTGAAAAATTATAATAATATGGAAAGTTTTAATGTCGGAGATAAAATTATTATTCCTTGTTTAGATGAATAAATCAATTGAAGTATTAAAAAGTATTTATAAACCTTATCGCTATACGATTCAAGGAAAAGTGCTTATTTTAAACACCACTTCTGGAGACTTTGTGGTAAAAGAAAAAACAGAAAACAAAAATATGCGAGAACTGTTTTCATATTTAGAAAGCCGCAGTTTTTTTCATTTCCCTAAGCTAGTGGATGAATCAAGAAGTGATGTTAATGTTTATGAATATGTACAAAGCGTTTCGATGCCCTTAGAGCAAAAAGCGCTAGATTTAATTTCTGTAGTTGCCGACTTACACAATAAAACGACCTATTATAAAAATGTAACAGAAGATGATTTTAAAGAAGTATATGATACGATTAAAAGCAATGTTGTGTATTTGCGAAATTATTACAATGAAATGTACGAAATGATAAAAAAAGAGATGTATATGTCTCCTTCTTATTATTCTTTTATTCGAAATATTTCTAAGATTTTTTCTGCTTTGGCATTTGTAGAATCAGAACTTGATGTATGGTTTTCAATGGTAAAAGAACAGACAAAAAAAAGAGTCTCTTTTATTCATAACCATTTGTCTTTAGAACATTTTAAAAAAAGTGACAAAGAATATTTAATCAGTTGGGAAAATTATCGGAAAGACAGTCCAATACTTGATTTGGTTTCTTTTTATCAACAAGAATATTTTCAAATTAATTTTGAGATTGTTTTTACAAAGTATTTAGAAAAAGTAAAATTAACAGAAGATGAGAAAAAGCTATTTTTTATTTTGATTTCATTGCCTAAAAAAATAGATTTTTCTTTAAATGAATTTTCTTCTTGTCAAATGGTTCGTGAAGCGATGGATTATCTTTATATTACAGAAGCATTAGTGCGGCCATACTACACGGTACAAGAGAAAGATTAGAATAAACACTTCTAATAACAAAATAAATATATTAAAACGAAGTGGTAAAATGAGAGTAATAATGAGTTGATAAAAAATTAAAATACATAATGCAAAGATAGCCAGGATTGTAAAAAATCCTCCTCCCTTATTTGGTGGAGGACAACATGGACCTTTATTGTACATATAATCACCTATGGTATTATATGTTTTTTTGTATTTTAGTTTCTTTTTCGAACTCTTTTTTGGGGATGTAGTAAATAATTTCTCATATTTTGTTCTGTTATACTATGAAGAAATATTTTACTATTTCCGTTTTGTTGTGCCTTTTTATAATCTTCAATAAAGCTTTCAATTGGAAAAGGAATATTTGTTTTTTCCACTTGGTACAAATCCGCTCCTAAATTGCGGAAAGTACAATTTTCAAATAGTGAATTGTTTTTTAAACTTAATTGAAATATTTTATCAATCATCGGCCATGTAGCTTCTGGAGTATAAGAACCAAAATGGCCAGAAGAGGTAATATAAAGAGATTCGATTTCAATGGTATCTTTTAATGAATTTATGCTTAAAAAAGAATCTGCTTCTTCATGAAAACATTTTAAGGTTTCTTTATGTGATTGTTCTGTTCCTAATTTGTTTTTATAAGCTTTTCCCAAAGCTAAAATTTGGTGTTGGGTTAATTCATGATAATAGCCATTGTAAAAGGGATATTGAAAAAAATTATTTATATTTTCTCGTGGAATTTGAGGGTGAAATTGGTCTAGTTTAGTTTCTACAGAAACTACAGTATTTTTATTGTGTAATTCTTGCAAGAGTTCCATAATATCTTTATCAAAAATAAGAGCATTGGTTACTATATCTAGTAAGTGAATTTGTAGTTTTTTTTGTAATAAATACTCTAAAAAGAAAATCAAAACCTTTTTATTTAAAAAAGGCTCTCCACCTGTAATTAGACATTCTCCAATTTCCGTAATTTTATAATTTTTATTATTTAAAAATTGTTTTATTATTTTAACGGTCATACTTTTATCTTCAATTTCTCCACGAAAGCAGTGATCACACAAAGCATTACATAAACGTGTAATTTCCAGTTCTAAATAATTTATAGAAAGTGGCATTTGCATAATAATTCCTTCTTTTTGTTTATTATAAAAATTTTTTTTATTTTGTCAAATTATTTTTCTGCCGACTTTACAAAAGAACTCTACTTTACTATAATAGTAATCATAGGGAGGAACTAATATGAAGAATAAAAAGGGTTTTGTTTTTATAGAAACCATTGTTGTAGTAGCAGTACTTACAGTTTCTCTTTTAATGATTTATTCTACTTATAGTGCGACTTTACGAAAAGAAAAAAATAGAATGAGTTATAATGATTCTGTATATCTTTATAGAACATATTATTTAGAAAAATTTTTTAGAAATTTTAGATTAGATGTGGTGGCTACAGAATTAACAGGAAATCGTGTTTTGACTAGTTTTGGGTGTCATAGTAAAATGGTGTTTGTAAATGAAGAAGATAATATTGGATTATGTGAAGAAGTAACAAGTCGTTTAAATATAAATAATATATATTTAACCTTAAATGATTTAAGTTTTTTACAAAATTGTACAAATACTCATGGAAAATGTGAAGCCTTGCTACAAGTAAATGATACAGCAGCAAATTATCTGAAAACAATAGGTGGAAAAGGAAAATTTGGTTATCGAATAGTTTTAGAATTTGCTGAAAATAAAGATGGTTCTAGATGTTCCTCTGATAAATGTCAATTTTATTATACCACTCTTAGTTTGGGGGAAATATAATGATTATAAAAAATAGTAAAGGAATTACTTTAATTGAATTAATTATGAGCATTGCTTTGATTTCTGTTGTTGTTTTATTTTTGTTTCGATTAATAGTTGATGTTCGTTATAATGATAATTCTATTGATTTTAATCGGAAAAATCAACAAATAAGAGCAATGATTGTAAAAACGATTCAACAAGATTTTTTAGCCAAGAAATTAGTTAGAATTACTGATAGAACTTCGAACAGTGAAGTATTTAAAATAGATTTTGGATACGGAGATGGAACAATAGCACAATTGGTAATTGGTATGGAAAATAACAGACAATATGTTTCTTATCAAAATAATCAAGGAATAGAAAAATGGTGGGTAGAACAAGAAAATCAAAATTCCAAATATAATATTCATTGCATCTCTTATCAAACAAGTCTTTATTTAGGTTTAACAGGTGAATTTTTTTATATGAAATTGGTTATTCCTATGGTAGTGCAAAAAAATAGTAAAAATTATATAGATGATTTAGAATTATTTTATATCGGAGAAAAAAAAGATATAACAATAACCAATTTTCCTAACAGAAGTAACTTAGGTAATTATCAAGCAAATAGTTGTTGATAAAAAAGCATGTAATATTCTTATAACAAAAAAGAAATTATAAGGAATATGAACATCAGAAATGATGTTTTTTATTTGCGTATGAATGCTAAAACCATTAAAAGAAATAAAAAGAGAAACTAGAACGATTTTTAATGAATAATTTATTGATAGCGTAGAAAGCTTTGAAAGACCACCTGTTGTTTCTAATAGTCCATTAATAGCGCAGTTTATCAAAGGATTTTTTATAAAGATATTTAGCATTTCACAAAGAAGTAAATAAAAAATAATAGTGCCTAAAATACTTGTTAATGTTTTAAATGCTCGTTCAATACTTTTAGATAAAATTGAAGAAAAAGAAGCTTCTTTCACTTTTTGAATTGGTACTTTTTTGTAAGGATACTTACGAAATATAAAGGCAAAGAAAAAATTTAATCCGTAATTGATTATGATGAGTTTTATAACTATTTGAGTGTCAAAAAAAATAGTATGAAGCATATTATAAAGAAATAATGGATTTAAAAAAGAGGAATAAGATAAAATAATTCCTGCATCTTTCGGTTCTAAATATTTTTCTTTTACAAGATTGCTAGTTATATAAGCATTTGTAGGGGTTCCAGAAAAAATAGAGAGAATAAAAACATAAAAAGCAGTAGAAGGCATTTTAAATATTTTTTGAAAAAATATAGTATTTATATAATCTAAAATAGTTATAAAATTGTAATTTATCAATATATCATTTATGATAAACATAGGAAATAAAGATGGAAAAACTGTTTTAAAAAAAAGAATACATCCATTTAGAATACAATTTTTAAATAAATCATTATTTTTAAATAAAAGTATAGTAAATAGTAAAGTTAAAACAATAAATACGTAATTTTTTATAATTTTTTTCATATTTTCACACTCTTTTGCTATAATTATTTTGGTGAGAAATACATGTTTAATAAAGTATATGAAAAAATACATAAATACATAAAAGAAAATTATAAATTTCTTTTAACAATTATTGCACTTTTTTTCTTTTTCTTTTATGAACTCCCTTTTGTAATCTATAAACCAGGAGGAACAATTGATTTAAATGAAAGAATAGTGGTAGAAGACATGCATGTATCAGAGGGAAAACTTTCAATGGCATATGTTTCGATGATGAAAGGAAACATTCCTTTTGTCTTGCTTTCTTTCATTGTTCCTAATTGGGATTTGGTTTCTAAAGAAAAAATCACTTTGGAAAATGAATCCGTAGATGATTCGATTGAAAGAGATAGATTGTATTTAGAAGAAGGATTAGATAATGCTACAATAAGTGCTTATAAAATGGCTAATAAAGAAATAAAAATTCAAAAAATCAATCATGTTGTGACTTATATTACTAAGGAAGCTATAACAAACTTAAAAGTGGGAGATATTATAAAAAAAGTTGATAATTTAGAATTTAGCAAATTAGAAGAATTGCAAAATTATATTCATTCTTTACCAAAAGATAAAGAGGTTTCTTTTTTAGTTGTACGTGGAAAGCAAGAAAAAAAATGTAGTGCTAAAATTTATGATGTAGATGGAATACAAAAGGTTGGAATTTCTATTATTAATAAATATGAATATGAAGAAAATCCAAAGATTGATATAAAAACGAAAGCAAGTGAATCGGGGTCTAGTGGAGGACTTATGACTTCTCTAGCTATATATAATGCTTTAGTTCCAGAAGATATAACGAAAAAAAGACATATTGTGGGAACAGGAACAATTGATATTTTAGGTAATGTTGGAGAAATAGGAGGAGTTAAATATAAACTATTGGGAGCTGAAAAAGTAGGAGCAGATATTTTTTTGTGTCCTTCTGAAAATTACGAAGAAGCATTGCAAGTTAAAAATGAGAATCATTTACAAATAGAAATTATATCAGTATCTACTTTAGAAGAAGCTGTCAAAGAACTTACAAAATAAAACAAAATACTTTTCAAAAGATTTATTTTATCTTATAATGGAATAGGATGTAGAAAATAGGGTGATAGTATGGGCAATTTACGATTTAAATACCGTATTTCTTTAGCAGTAGTTGCAATATTAATGCTTATAACTTTATTTGTAGGGAGTAGTTATGCGCTTTGGAAAACAACAGTATATCAAGAAAGTGAAAATCGAATCAATACAGGCTGTTTTGAAATTAATTATCTAGACAAAAGCAATTCCATTCATTTAGATAATTCTTATCCCATGGAAGATATTCGTGGGCTGCGCTCAACACCTTATATTTTTTCAATAAAGAATACATGTACAGTAGATGCTAGATTTACATTATATTTAAATACTTTTATTCCAACAAGCGGAACGTCTAAAATTGATGACCAATATATTAAATATGCTTTAATTCGAATGGAAGATGATGAAGAAAAAAGTCCTTTAGTTGCCCAGTCTTTAACAGTAAATGCAACTTTAAATCCTAATTTTTCAGAACAATTTGAAACAGCATCAAAAATAAGTTCTTCTTATGAAATAGGCGGTGGTACTATTCGTGGTAAAAGCGATGTTTCTCTATCTGATGGAGAAGAAGCTATTTTTTCACTAAGAATTTGGATAGATAAAGAGGCTACAAAAGAAAATATTCCTTATGGTTCCACATTTGAAGCAGAAGTTGCCTCTATTGCATATGCAACAACCATTACAAATACATAGTATTGGATATCTATAAGATATCTTTTTTTATTATTAAAAGAAATATAATTAGAAATTCTTTTTTAAAGCAAGAGAAATAATAGAAAGAGATTATATAAATGTCAATTGACATCAAGTTTTTGCACCCTCTTTTTTTTTATGTTATACTCATATAAGGTGATAACATGGCAAAGTATGATGCATCGTCCATTAAAATATTAGAAGGTTTGGAAGCAGTTCGTAAAAGGCCAGGTATGTATATTGGCTCAACAGATAAAAGAGGTTTACATCATTTAGTATGGGAAATTGTAGATAATGCCATTGATGAAGTAATTAACGGGTATGGAGATACCATTAAAATTATTCTAAATCCAGATGAATCCATTACAATTAGTGATAATGGCCGTGGTGTTCCCATCGGTATGCATGAAAGTGGTAAATCAACTCCTGAAGTTATTTATACGGTTTTGCATGCTGGAGGAAAATTTGAAAGTGATGGGTATAAGGTAAGCGGAGGCTTGCATGGCGTTGGAGCAAGTGTTGTGAATGCTTTATCAAAACGCATGGACGTTACGATTTATACAGATGGGAAAATTAGCAATATTAGGTTTTTTGATGGGGGAGTAGTAGAAAGTCCATTAAAAACAATTGGGGAGACAAAAAAAACAGGAACAATCGTTACTTTTTTACCAGATTATGAGATGTTTAAAAATGCAAGTTTTTCCTACACAACTATTGTGGAACGTATGCAAGAAAGTGCGTTTTTACTTCCTAATTTAACGGTACAAATTGAAGATGTTGCGGATAAAAAATCATGTGAATTTCATTATGAAAATGGACTGGTTAGCTTTGTAGAATATATTAATGAAGGAAAAAAAGTTTTGCATAAAGTGATTTCTTTTAGTGGAATTAAAAACAATATTGAGGTTAATATTGCACTACAATATAGTGAATCGTATAATGAAAATATTTTGAGTTTTGTTAATAATGTAAAAACAGGAGATGGTGGTTCTCATGAAGTCGGTTTTAAATCGGGGATTACCAAAGCGTTTAATGATTATGCGAAAGTCAATAATTTGATTAAAGGGCGTGATGGAAACTTAGAAGGTAGCGATGTAAGAGAAGGATTAAGTGCTGTTATTAGCTTAAAAATTCCAGAGCGTATGTTACAATTTGAAGGACAAACGAAAGGAAAACTTGGTACACCAGAAGCAAAAAGTGTTACAGAAAGTATTTTGTACGAAAATTTAAAATTTTTTTTAGAAGAAAATAAAGAAGTTGCCTTATCCATTTTAGATAAAGCACTCAAAAGTAAAGTGGCACGTGAAGCTGCTCGAAAAGCAAGAGAAGCGGCACGTAAGGGAACAGGCAAAAATTCTAAAGAACGAGTTTTGAGTGAAAAACTTACGAAAGCAACAGGAAGAGATAGCGCAAAAAATGAACTTTTTTTAGTCGAAGGAGATAGTGCAGGAGGAAGTGCGAAAAGTGCCAGACTTCCAAAAACTCAAGCGATTTTACCGTTAAGAGGAAAGGTACTAAACTGTGAAAAAGCAAGCACAAATGATATAGCAAATAACGCCGAGTTAAAACAAATTGAGTATGCAATTGGTGCTGGTTTAGGTGCGGATTTTGATGTAAAGGATTCCAATTATGGAAAAGTAATTATTATGACCGATGCGGATGTAGATGGTTCCCATATTCAAATACTTTTGATTACTTTTTTCTATCGTTTTATGCGGCCTTTAATCGAAGCAGGTATGCTTTATATAGCAAGTCCTCCACTTTATTCCATAGAAATTGGAAATAAAGGTAAAGAATATATTGCGGATGATGAAGAGTTAAGAGAAAGAAAAAAAACAATAAAAGGAAATTTTAAAGTACAACGTTTTAAAGGACTTGGAGAAATGGATGCAGATGAACTTTTTAAAACAACAATGGACCCTGCTAATAGAAGACTTTTGCGTGTTAACTTAAATGATGCGGCACTTGCCGAAAAACGAATTCATCTTTTAATGGGGGACCAAGTAGAACCAAGAAAAGAATGGATTAATGAAAATGTAGATTTTACTTTGGAAGATGATTTTAGAAAGTGAATATTATTTAGAGAGGTTTTTATTTTTAAATTTTAGGTTCACAGTGCGCTTATAAAGGAAGAAACATGAACGAGTTTCTTTTACGAAGTATAGTTTTGAAAATCGATATTATTTTCATTTACATCTCGATTTTTTAGAAGAACTGCATGCAGGAGCACAAAATGAAATAAAAAATATTTTTTGCGAAAAGTATGATAAATATATCGGTTGGCATGAAAAATTTATTATGGATTGGCAACAAGAGATAGAAAGAGAAAAGTTAATGTTAAAAGAGTGTGAAACAGATGGTAAAAGTAGCGAATTGTTGATACAAAGTAGATGGTAATAATTAGAAATTAATGAAAGAACAATGGAAACAGTTGAAAGAAAAGAACTTTATAGATAGAGATGATTTTATATTTAAAATAGAGTATTGAATGAATTGTTATTATGAATTCTAAATAAAATGTCCTAATTTATCAATTTTGAGACGTAAGAATTAAAGGAAAAAACTTAAAGTTATTTTTAAATAAATTTTAAGGAAAAATTCATTGCATGTATTCTATTTTTTAATAGCCGATTTTCAAAAAACAGAAGAGGAAACGATAGAAACTCGTCATTGGATTTCTATAAACGAGATTTTGGAATTCATTAGAGAAAAAGTGTTTTATGAGGAAGAGAAATTTGGGGTACTTTTTGCTTATTTTTTACAAGAAAATAAAATAATGTATAATAAAGATGAGAATAGAAAAGTTAGTGGAAAAGGTGATGTATAATGCCAAAGAAAAAAGAGACAAAGGAAATTATTGAGAAAATATACGATTATAGTTTAGAAGAAATTATGGAGACTGGGTTTGGAAGGTATTCCAAGGAAATTATCCAAGAACGTGCCTTACCCGATGTAAGAGACGGTTTAAAACCAGTACAAAGAAGAATTATGTATGCGATGTATATTTCTCATTTCACGCATGATAAACCACATCGTAAAAGCGCAAAAGCAGTTGGAGATATTATGGGTAATTTCCATCCACATGGTGATTCTTCTATTTACGATGCATTGATACGAATGAGCCAAGACTGGAAGATGCGCGAATGTTTTATTGATATTCATGGAAACAATGGTTCTATTGATGGAGATGGACCTGCTGCTATGCGTTATACGGAAGCCAGGCTTACTCGGCTTGCAGAGTCCATGCTTACTTCTATTAATAAAAACACGGTGGAAATGGCTTGGAATTTTGATGATACAGAGCGTGAACCAACCGTGTTACCTGCTTCATTTCCCAATTTACTTGTAAATGGGTCTACAGGTATTAGTGCGGGATATGCTACCAATATTCCTACGCATAATTTAAGTGAAGTGATTGATGCTACGATAAAAAGAATTGATTCTCCTAATTGTAAATTAGAAACCATTATGGAGATTATGCCAGGACCTGATTTTCCTACAGGTGGTGTTGTCGAAGGCAAAATGGGCCTTGTAGATGCTTATACAAAAGGAAAAGGAAAAGTTATACTAAAAGCCAAATGCGATATTGTAAAATCTGGTTCTAAAAAGCAAATTATAGTTTCATCTATTCCTTATGAAGTTGTAAAGGAACAATTGATTAAGAAAATCACCGAAATTCGTTTGGATAAAAAAATCGAAGGGATAAATGATGTCATTGATGAATCTGACCATGAGCATATGGCAAGAATTGTTATTGACTTGAAAAGTAATGCCAATACCGAATTGGTTTTAAATTATTTACTTAAAAATACGGATTTACAAATCAACTATAACTTTAATATGGTGGCGATTGTAAATAGAAGACCAAGATTAGTGGGTATTTTAGAAATATTAGATGCATTTATAGAACATCAAAAGAGCGTTATAACAAGAAGAACTGAATGGGATTTAAAAAAAGCTCGCCTTGATTATCATATATTGGAAGGTTTAGTAAAAGCAATTGATATATTAGATGAAGTGATACGAATTATACGGGGTAGTAAGAATAAGAGTGATGCAATAACTAATCTTTCCAATGAATATGATTTTACATTTGAACAAGCCAAAGCGATTGTTGAGTTACAACTTTATAGACTTACCAATACTGATATTGTGGCGCTACAAGAAGAAATGGAAAAGTTAGCAAAAGATATTCATATTTGGGAACAAATTTTAAGCAATGAAGAAGCACTAAAATATGTCATGAAAACAGAACTTAAAAAAATTAAGAAGGAATATGGAAATCCAAGAAGAACAGAAATAAAGGATGAAGTTACAGAGATAAAACTAGATATGAACGATATGATTCCAAAAGAGAATGTAGTAGTTGTGATAACAAATGAAGGGTATATTAAACGTGTAAGTTCTAAATCGTATGCTTCTCGTGGGGATGATGAGACGGCATTAAAACCAGGAGATTTTATTACAGGACTTTATGAAGTAACAACATTACATACGATACTTGTATTTACAAATCTCGGAAATTATCTTTATATCCCAGTCCACAAAATTCCAGAAGTAAAATGGAAAGAACTTGGAAAACATATTAATAATATTGTTTTGATGGGACAAGACGAACAAGTCATTTCTTCTCTTGTAATGGATGACAAACAAAAAGAGATTCTTATTGCTACAAAAAATGGGATGATTAAAAAGAGTAAATTAGCAGATTATGAAGTTACTCGTTATTCAAAACCCATGATGGCAATTAAATTAAAAGAAGAAGATAGGGTTATTGGGGTTATGGAAGCAAAAGAAAATTGTTTGCTTATTAGTTCACTTGGGTATTATGTATGTTTTTCTGCTTCTGAAATTCCTCTTACAGGAGTAAAATCTTCGGGCGTAAAAGGAATGAATTTAAAAGAAGAAAAAGCTGTTTGTGTTTTATCTTATACGGAAGAAGATTATATTAATTTATTTACGAATCATAAAACGGCAAAGCGTATTAAAACATTAGAATTGGAAATGACAGGGAGAGCTAAGCGAGGAAATAGTTTAATAAAAAAAGTAAAATCTGTTGATTATAAAATGATTAATGGGTTAATAACTGATGCAAGAGACGTTCTTTTATTAAAATCGGATTGTGAAATAAAAGAAATAAAAAATAGTGATATTCCGATTTTAGATTTTCAAAGTACAGGTTCTGCAATTACAAAAAATAAAATAGATGCAGTTGCCAAAAAATGTGAATTGGAAAGTTACATAACAAAAGAAAAAGAACTAAAAAAAGAAGATACAGAAGAAAAAATACCAAAAGTCAAAGAATTGACGATGGAAGACTTTTTAGATGATTTTAAGATTTAAGTAGAGAAATATCACCTTTATGCATAAAGTGTAATAGGTGATTTTTTAATGACTACAAAAGAAGAATTTAAAAATTTTGCAAGGAAGCATCCAGAACTAGTTCATTTTATAAAAAATGGGGAATCCAGTTGGCAAAAATTCTATGAAATTTATGATATTTACGGAGAAGAAGAAAGTGCTTGGCAAGATTATTTTACTAAAAAAACAACTTCTGGAAATGATTATAATTTTAAAAGTCTTACCGATAAAATTAAAAATATCGATTTAAGCTCTATTCAAGAACACATTACCACTGCTCAAAAAGCGTTAGGAATTGTACAAGAATTGACTGGAAAAGGAACAGGTACTGCTACAGCAAGTGAAGTCGTTGCTCCAAGACCCATTAATAAAATTTTTGAGGATTAAAAATGGATAGAACGACTTACCAAAAGTTAGTAGAAGATAAGAAAATGGATGGTTTTTTAAAAGAAAATTCTTATTGGTTTAAAGAATTAAACCGAGATAGTGAAAATTATAAAAATTTTATTTTGGCTATGAAAGAAAAATACCATTTGAAAATGACTGACCGTATTAGTGATGCGATTGATAATATCGATTTAATCAGTGGCATATTAGACACTTTCAAATAAATGCATATTGACTCACTATCTTTCATGTTGTATAATGAAATAGAAAATAGATAGGGATGGTAGTCTTATGCATACACTAAAAAATAAAAAAGGTTTTACTTTAGTTGAATTACTAGCTGTTATTGTTATTTTAGCAGTAATTATTTTGATTGCATCTACCAATGTTGGTACAATGATGACTACTGCTCGAAAAAATACTTTGGCTATAGAGGGAAATGAATTAATTAATGCTGCTAAAAATGCCTATCAAATGGATATATTAGATGGAACTGTAACAGGAACTACTGCAAAATGTTATTCTTTAAAAAGTTTACATGATGATTATGGCTTTTTTAGCAAAGGTCCTAATGACAAATATACGGGTAGTGTTTATGTGTCTCCCGATGCTGATGGAAAAGTGGTGACTTACACTTTTTGGATTAGCAATGGTAGTTATCGTGTAGTTGGAGAAACAGGAGCAACAGGAAAAAATGCTGTCAATGCAACATCAGCATCTGAAACTTGTGATATTTCTGAAAGAAATTCTTAAAAAGAACTTCTTTTTTTTAATCTTCTATGCGATAATATTTTTGGTGAAGAAAATGATTTTAGGTTGTCACGTTAATTTTACAAATGAACAACTTTTTGGAAGTGTAAAACAAGCAGTAAAATATGGAGCAAATGCCTTTATGTTTTATACAGGCGCACCGCAAAATACAATTCGAAAAGAACTTGATTTAGATTTAGTAAAAAAAGCGCATAATTTAATGAAAGAGCATAAGATAGCTATAGAAAATGTTATTTGTCATGCCCCTTATATTGTAAATCTTGCTAATAATAAAGAAGAAGAAAAATGGCAATTTAGCATACAATTTTTAAAACAAGAATTAAAACGTTGTAAAATACTTGGGATAAAATATATTGTTGTACATCCAGGAAGTGCAGTAGGAATAGAGCGAGAGATAGCTTTACAAAATATAAGTGATGCACTAAATTTTATTATTGAAGAAGATGCTCCCATGATTTTACTCGAAACAATGGCTGGAAAAGGAACAGAATGTGGCTGTACATTAGAAGAAATAAAAATGATTTTGGATAATGTACATTCAAAAAACATTGGTGTTTGTTTGGATACTTGTCATTTACATGATGCTGGTTATATTATTTCCAATTTTGAAACGTTACTAAAAAAAGTAGATATTCTATTTGGAATAGATAAAGTACATTGTGTTCATTTAAACGACAGCAAAAATGAATGTGGTTCCCACAAGGACCGTCATGAAAATATTGGATATGGAGCCATTGGTTATGAAGCATTATATCAAATCGTTTTAAATGAACAATTAAAAAATGTTCCTAAAATATTAGAAACACCTTATGTAGATAAGTTATATCCACCATACAAATTTGAAATAGAGAGTATTAAAAATGGGAAATTTAATTCAAATTTAATTGAAGATATCATGAATTTTTATAAATAATTTTTATAACGAGTAGAGTATTCTTTAAATAATTTTTTGATTTTGACTAAGTTTTCTTCTGAAAATTTGTCTCGATAACGCTCAAGATTTAAAGCAGTAGGATTGGCAATAACCGTTTGCCAATTTTTTTTTACAAAAATATAGGTAAATTCAAGTTCTTCTTCATTTAAAAATATATTGTTTTTACGAGCAAAATTGTCTACATCAGTTTTACTTATTTTATTCATATATCTTTCTATAATATTATACATAATACCACCTTAATATATTGTATGAAAAATTATATTTTTTGAATACTAATAGTAGGTGTTTTTATGAAAAAATTATATTTTTCTTTTTTTATTTTCTTTTTTTTCCTTACTGTTTTTGCTTTATACCATTTGATGTTTCAAAAAAAAGTATATTATCAAAATGTTTATGAAGAAAAGACAAACGTATATGTTCGGTCTTTATCTACTCCTAGAGGTAGAATTTTAGATTGCAAGGGAAATATTTTAGTAGATAATGTAGGGGTAAAAACAATAGTATATCGAAAACTTAACAATATTAGCCTAGAGAAGGAAATTGAAATAGCGTATCAATTGGCGCAAATTTTATCTTTAAATACAAAGATAAGTATTTTAGATCTTAAAAAATTTTGGTTAGTGAAATATTCTAGTGATGGTAAAAAATTAATTACAGAAGAAGAATATCAAAAATATGAAGAACGAAAGTTAAATAGTAATGATTTATATTTATTAAAATTAGACCGTATTACAAAAGATATGCTAGATGAATTTACAGAATTAGATAAAAAGGCAGCTTCTATTTATAATTTAATGAATAAAGGGTATTATTATGATGCTAAAGTGATAAAGATGGGGGTAAATGATGCAGAATATGCAAGTATATTAGAAGCAAAAATTGCGGGCGTTACAAATGAAATGTATTTTGAAAGAGAGTATCCTTATGGAAATACATTAAAAAGCTTATTTGGAAGTGTAGGGTACGTTCCAAAAGAGTTAGAAGATGAGTATATAAAACAGGGATATGCACTTGATGATATTGTAGGAATAAGTTATTTAGAAAAAGAATATGATTCTTATTTACGAGGAGAAAAAGATACATATAAAGTAAATACTGATGGAACCCTTACATTGGTATCGGAAGGCAGGAGAGGTTCCGATTTGGTTTTATCTATTGATATTGAAATGCAGTTAGGAATCGAAGAAATTTTGAAAAATCAAATTAAAGAGGGAAAAAAACTTCCAAATACCGAGTATTATAATGGAAGTTATGTTTTAATTAGTGATACAAAAACAGGTGCAATGAAAGCAATAGTAGGTCTTAAATATTTAGGAAATGATGTATTTATTCAGAGTGAAGTGGACACTGTAAATTCTTCTTTTACAGTAGGAAGTGTTGTCAAAGGAGCTAGTATGGCGATGGCGTATCAAAATAACTTAGTGGAAGTAGGAAAAAAAATTAAGGATGCTTGTGTAAAACTTTATTTAGTTCCTGAAAAATGTTCTTATAAAAATCTTGGATATATCGACGACATTACCGCATTAAAAACCAGTTCTAATTATTATCAATTTTTGCTTGCTATTAAACTAGCAGGTTATAAATACACTTCAAATATGAAAATGAATGTTACTGATAGAGAGTTTTCAATTTACCGAGATGTTTTTAATTCTTTTGGTTTAGGAGTTAAAACAGGTATTGATTTACCAAAGGAAGTAACAGGAATAAAAGGTACAACGATTGCTCCTGATTTACTTTTAAATTTTTCCATTGGACAATACGATACATATACGCCTTTGCAACTCATGCAATATATTAATACTATTGCCAATAATGGAGTTCGTTTTAAACTTTCTTTGATGGATTCTATTGTTAATAAAGAAGGAGAAGTTTTAGTTAAAAATGAACCCACTGTTTTAAATACTTTTTCTTTAGACCCAGCTTATTTTGATAGAATTAAAACAGGATTTTTTCAAGTAGTAAATTTGGGAACAGGTTTGGGGTATACTGATACTTTTTTTCAGCCAGCTGGAAAAACAGGGACGAGTGAAACTTATTTTGACAGTAATTCTGATGGTGTAGGAGATATTTTAACCATTACTAACAGTTATGCAATGTATGCTCCCTTTGATAATCCAAAATATAGTATGGTAACCATTAGTCCTAATGTAAGTCATTACCAAGGAAAAACAGATTCTTTTGCCTATATTAATCGCTACATTAGTAAAGCAGTTAGTGACTATATATTTATTAATTATTAGATGGTTTTTTATGTTACCATTTTTAATTTGACAAAATAGGTGAAAAAGAGTATCATACTGCTTGCTTAGGGGGGGATTTTATGACAAAAGAAGAAATGAAATATATAATAAACTGGTACTTTTTTTTAAGAGAATGTTTAGATAAAGTGATAGTTGGTCAAGAAAAAGCAAAAGATGTAATCGCTCTTTCTTTATTGTGTGATGCAAATAGTAAAATACTTTTTATGGGTGGAACAGGAGCTGGTAAAACAACTTTGTTAAATTTTTTAGCCAATTCTTTTTTGTCTGAAAAAATTACGATGATTGAAAATATTTTTCCTGAAGATATTCAAAATCAATTAAAAGATAAGGAAAATATGCAAATATTAGCCATTAATGAGATTAATCGAACAAAGGGAAGTACCCTAAATACTTTATTGGATTTATTTTCAGAAAAATATATGAATATAGGAGGGAAAATTTATCCTTTTGGAGATTTTCATGTTGTTGCTACTCAAAATATAGAAGAAATCGCAGGACTTTTTACTGTTCCACTAGCTGTATATGATCGTTTTGACGTTAGTATATATTTTGATGAATTGGAAGAAAACGAAAGAAGAGAAGTACTATTTGGAGGGTTTAAGCCCATAACAAAAATGGAAAATTTTTTTAAGGAAAAAATATATATAAATCAAATAATAAAAAGTTTTTCTTTAGATGAGGCAAGTATAGATATAATAATGAAAATTTCACATATTGTAAGGTATCCGCAACATGAGCAAAGAAAAGTATTTTTTGGAACAAATATACGTGGAGATTTGTTTTTAGAACAATTTGCTAAATTAATATCTATCGTAAATGGACATAATAAGCTTTTGCCTTCCGATGTAGCTCCATATTTACGTTACATTTATGGACACAGAGTTAATCCAGCTGTTTTACAAATTGGAAGCGAGCAAATGCAAGAATTTTTTGATGCAATAGAAGCAGAAGTAGCTTCTTTAAAAAGAGGATTGTTTAGATAATGACTAATTTTGAAAAAGCAGAAAAAAGTTTAGCGACAATTTTAAAAAAAGGAGATTTATATGATGTAATTAGTTTAAAGGAAGGTAAAAATCTTCCAAAATATTCTTTTTGTAAAATAGTAGCTTTGTACGGGTCACGTATTTTATTAGGTGGAATATTCATTGTAGAAAAAATAAAATCTTTATTTGTACCAGTAGAAAAAGTAAAGAATGCTCAAGATGAGATTCGAAAGATTATAGAAGTACCTATAGATATTATTTGTTATAAACCTTATCCTTTCGTTGCAGGTGTTACTTATAATTATGAAATCTTATTAAAAAAAAGTTTAAGTATTTTGTATAAAAATGAGGGAGTATCTTTAACAGATTATATTGAAAATTTAAAAAAAATCTTGTCTTTTTGTAATTTACATAAAATAGATAGAATCTTTTTATGTAAAGAAGACGTTTGTATAATTGAAGTAGATTTTTTAGAAAGTGTAGAAAGCATAAAATATAAAAATATATTGAAATGTTATAATAAATATAATAATGAAATTATAGATAATAACATAAAAAAATATATAGAAATGGAGTTTTACATTTTTAATTTAAAAAAACTAAATTTTTTAATTTCTGAATTAGAAACTTATCGAATTGATAAACAAGTCTTACTTGACTTTAATTCAAAAATAAAAGACAGTTTTATTCAAAAGAACATTTTTTTATTCTTAGAAAATAATAATTTGAAAAATTTTATGCAAATAATAAAACATAGATTATATCAACTGATGAATGAAGATAATCTTTATAAAGATAAAAAAAAGGGTAAAGTATATCAGGAAATAAAGATTATAGGTGAATTTTTGCATATTATTTCTATTGATAAAAAAGGAGAATTTATAAAAAATCAAGTTTTATCATTTTATGATTATTTCGATATTTTAGATTATAAAACACTTTTAGATAGAGCAAAAATTCTTGTGGAAAATAAAGACCTTTATTATTTGTCTGCTCTCTATCTTTATCTTATCAAAAACGAAAAAATAAAAAAAACAGAAGGAATAAAAGAGTATTTAACCTTTTATGATTTTATTTATACCGAATTTACTCTGAAAAAAAATAAAAAACTTTCTAAAATCTCTGGTTTATATCTTACGAGTGATAGAATAAAGTATTTTGTATACCAACTTATTGATAAATGGATAATCTTATTTCTTCTATATGGAATGGTTTTTCTTATTACCGCTCTTATTACTCTTTTAAAACCTAATAAGATATGGAATATAGATAAATTCTTAGATTGTCAGCATACAATAGATTTTTTTGTAGAAGAATCTTTTTCATTTGAAAAAAGAATAGTTGATGGTTTGTTAAAAAAATTAGGTATAGATTTTGATAAAAAAGAAAAAGAAGAAGAAGAAAAAATGAATGAATTTGTAAGTAATCAAACTTCGTTTACTTCTTCAGGAGATGTTTCTAATTTAATGGACTATTATTCAAAAAATATTGTGGGTACTATTACACCTTTAAAAGAAAATGTTTTACTTCCCAAATATTTTGCCTATAAATCAGCAAACGAATTTGATTATAAAGAAGGACAAATAAATTATTTGTTAAAAGATTATATCTTGACTTTCTTTGATATAAAGGAAGCAACGCCTCTTTTTAAAATAAGTCATACAATATCTAAAAAAGATTTAAATAATTGTCTTTTTGTAGACACATTATGGGTTACAGGTACTTTGTATCCAGTTGGGGATAATTATGTATTAACTTCTATAACTTTTGTTGATAAAAAGGATGAAAATAAAAAAATTATATATGATAGGAATCGTTTAAGTCGTTATTTCACATATGAAGAAAAACAATTATTATCTTCAATGGAAGAAATAGAAATACAATTTGCTTATGGAATATCTTTGGAAAATGAAAATTTATTTACTCAAAATTTGCCTTATAAAATGTATAAAGATAAAACATATTCTTCATTAGAAATAAGGGAAGCGATTATTAAAGGATTGAAACTTTCTAAAGACGTTACAAATGAAGAGATATTTTTTGCAATTCAAAATAAAAAATATTCAAAAACTCCTATTCAAGATGCAAATTTAGAAGAAGAAATAAAGTCCATGAATGAGCTTGAATTTTTTTCATCTGTTGCTTCTATGGATTCTTTAATTTGTAATTTAGCTGCCACTTTAGCAGTGGGTGTTGATGATGAACTTATTTATATTACAGGATATGTAAACAATGATGATTTGTTTATTACGAGTAATGAAGCACATGCATGGGCAATGAATAGAAATGGAGAAATTGTAGACATTACTCCTTCTGAATCTTATCATTTTTTACGAGATACTTTTTATACTATTTTGGCATGGGGAATTGAAAATAATATAGCATTTTATGCAGTTTTATTGCTTATAGGAGTATTTGTAAAAAAGAAATTGGGTAAAAAAATTGTATTTGTTTGGAAAGAAAAAAGATTAGAAAAGTTGATTCTTTCATCTGATATTGAAAATGCATACGCTATGTTAAATGAATTTTTATATGGAGGAATAAATATTTCAGTTAAAAGAAAACCAGAAGAATTTGTAGAAAAAATTTCAAGAGATTTTTATAGTTTTACAGAAGAAGAACTTCGTGATTTGAAAAAAAAGTTATTAATACAAAAAGAAGAAACAAATAAGTCAAATCAAATGAAAAAACTAGTAAATAACATTTCTTTCATAAAAGAAAATGAAGAAGAATTGGTTCGTATTTTAAAAAGGAAAACAGGTTCTAATAGGGAAGATAATAATATTTAATATTTTGCAATACCATTATTAAAAACAAATTATTTTCAAGTAATATTTGCAAAAGTAGTGTTTTTACTATATAATACATATAGTTTTAAAGAAAGAGAGGTATCTTACATGGCAAAAAATCTAAATCGTGTATTTTTTGGTCTTAAGTGTACAGAATGTGGATACTCTAGAAGACCTAGTATCAAAAATAAAAAAAATACACCTGATAAAATGGAATGTAAAAAATATTGTCCTAAATGTAAAAAAACAACTGTATTTAAAGAATCAAAATTAGGCAAATAGTAAGGAGAGTTACACATGAATGTAAGTGTAAATGATATTAAAAATGGAATGACTATTATGGTTGACGGATTTCCCTGCGTTGTGCAAGAATTTTCACATGTTAAACCAGGCAAGGGTGCAGCGTTTGTTAAAATGAAATTAAAAAATTTAAAAACGGGTTCTATTACCGAAGTTTCTTTTAATTCTGGAACAAAAGTAGACCGTGCACACATTACCAAAAGTCCAATGCAATATTTGTATGCAAATGGCGATAATTATGTATTTATGGATACAAATACATATGAACAAATTGAAATTTCTTCTAGTGTTTTAGGAGAGGATACGAAATTTTTAAAAGAAAATTTGGAAATTATGATTGATTTTTATGAAGGAGAAATTATTGGAATTAGTCTTCCTGAAAAAATTGAATTCGAAGTAGTGGAAACTGAACCTGCCGTAAAAGGAAATACTGCCAATAACGCAATGAAAGATGCCACTTTAGAAACAGGATATAAAGTAAAAGTGCCACTTTTTATTGAAACAGGAGAAAAAATTATTATTTCAACAAAAGATGGTAAATATTCAAGTAGAGCGTAAGAGCTCTTTTTTTCTTGCTGTAAAATTAGAATATAGGCACTTAGTGCAATATCAAGATTTATTAAAATTAAAAAAAATTTATATTACTTTGTCCACTAATCTTCAATTTATGGACTTTAAATGCTTGGTGTTATCAAGAGATAAATACGATTTGTTTTAACCGGAGATAAAAGAATTTATGTAGAAAAAAATTTAAAATAGACCTTTATGTCTTTTTTTTGTCAAATTTTTTTGAAAATTTTTTCAAACCTATTTACATTTTTGTAGGTTTCGTGTAATATAGTGGTAGACAGTGGTACATTGTGGTAGAAAGTGGGGGACTTAAAAAATGTTTATGGGCGAATATCATCATACTATTGATGATAAGTCAAGAATTGTGCTTCCCTCAAAGTTTCGAACAACTTTAGGTGAAAAATTTATTGTGGCACGAGGCCTTGAAAAATGTTTATATGTTTATTCCATTGCGGAGTGGAAAAAACTAGAAAATCAACTAAAAACTCTACCTTTTACAAAAAAAGATGCTCGTACATTTATTAGGTCTTTCTTTTCTGGTGCTACTGAATGCGAGTTTGACCGTCAAGGAAGAACTTGCCTTACCTCCCCACTTGTTTGTTACGCCGGTTTAACACATGAATGTATTGTAATCGGCGCTAACGACCGTATTGAAATATGGGATAAACTTGCTTGGGATAACTTTATGAAAGAAAACAGTGATAAATTATCCGATATTGCGGAAAATTTATTTATGGATGTGAATTTTTAATGAAACATTATAGTGTTTTACTAAAAGAAGCGATAGACAATTTAAATTTACAAGAAGATAGTATTGTTGTTGATGCCACTCTTGGCTATGCAGGGCATAGTAAAAAAATTCTATCTACTATAAAAAAAGGATATTTATTTGCATTTGATGCAGATGAAGAAGCTGTTACTTATTCTAAAAAAGAATTAAAAACAATTGGCAATAATTTTACGATAATTCATTCCAATTTCGTTCATATGAAAGAATATTTAGAAAAAGAAGATAGAAAAGAAGTAGATGGGATTTTATTTGATTTAGGTGTTTCAAGCCCGCAAATTGATGAGGCAAATCGTGGTTTTTCTTTCATGCAAGATGGAGTTTTAGATATGCGTATGGATAAAAGCCAAGAATTTAGTGCCTATACACTTATCAATACTTATTCAAAAGAAGATATGTTAACTGTATTTTATCAATATGGAGAAGAAGCAAGAAGCAAAAGAATTGTCGATGAAATTTTTCTTTATCGGGCATCGAAAAAGATAGAAACAACTAAAGAACTTGTTTCTATTATTGAAAAAGCAGTAGGAGCAAAATATTTTCATATGAAACATCCTGAACGCCAAATTTTTCAAGCAATTCGAATTGAAGTGAATCATGAATTGCAAGTATTAGAAAAAGTTTTACCTGATGCCATAAAACTTTTAAAGCCAAAAGGAAGAATTTGTGTTATTACCTTTCATTCTTTAGAAGATAGAATTGTAAAACGCATTTTTAAAAAATACAGTGAGGTAAATGAAATGGTAAAAGGATTGCCTGAAATCCCTGATATTTATAAGCCTCTTATTAAAATAGTGAATAAAAAACCAATTGTAGCAAGCGAAAAAGAAATACAAGAAAACCATCGAAGCACAAGTGCAAAACTTCGAGTAATAGAAAGGGTATAAAAATGAGAAAAGTAAATAAAGGAAAAAAAATAACAATGGTAAAGGGAGAAAAGGTTTTATACATTTTATTATTTTTGTTAGTTATAGCTGTACCTATTTCTAATGTTTTTACAAAAGCAATGCTTTCTGAGTCTAATATTCAAGTAGAACAATTGAAAAATAAAATAAATAGACAAACCAATTTGAATGAAAGTTTAGGAATGCAAATTAACGAACTTGCTTCTTTGGATAAAATTCAAGAAGTTGCAAAAGAAGTTGGTTTAACGTATAATAATGATAATATAAAGGTCATTACTAATAATCGTTAGAAGGTGTATATATGAAAAGGAAAGTGAGTGTTCATTATAATATAAAATTGACAATGCTCGGTCTTTCTTTTTTATTTTTGATTATTATTATAAAACTTGTGTTGGTTTCAACTAGTGAAGAAGTAGATGGTGTTAATTTACGAGCATTTGCAGATAATCGAAATACTGAAGAAAAAACGCTTTATGCATCAAGAGGGACCATTTATGATAGAAATAACAACATTTTGGCAGTGGATATGAATTCGTATACTGTAATTGCTTATTTATCGAGTAGTCGAACTACCAAGGAAGAAAATCCTGAGCATGTTGTGGATAAAGAAAATACAGCACGTATGCTTGCGCCGATTTTAGAAAGAGAAGAAAGTACTCTTTTAGAACTTTTGAATCGAGAAAATTTATATCAAATTGAATTAAAAAGAGGAATTACAGAAAATAAAAAAAATGAAATTTTAGCTTTAGATTTACCAGGAATTGATTTTATAGGCAGTACAAAAAGATATTATCCTTATGGTAATTATGCCTCTTATATTTTGGGATATGCAAAATCTGATGATTCAGGAGAAATAAATGGTGAAATGGGGATAGAATCCTATTTCAATGATACTTTAAAAGGAAAAAATGGTTGGATAAAATATCAAAAAGATTTATATGGATATCGAATTCCGAATATACCTGTATATCAAGAAGATAGTGTAAGTGGAGCCAATCTTTACTTGACTTTAGACCAAGATGTCCAACTTGTTTTAGAAAATGCGATTCATTCTTTAAAAAATAATTATGCTTTTGACTGGGCAACTATTTCTGTAATGGATGCTAAATCAGGAGCTATTTTAGGAAGTGCCAGTTCTCCTAGTTTTGATTTAAATACTCGTGATGATTTGGAAAGTTATGTCAATCCTTTGGTTGGGTATACATATGAACCGGGTTCTGTTATGAAAATATTTTCGTTTATGAATGCTATTGAAGAGGGAATATATGATGGTAGTGCTTTATATACTTCGGGTTCTAAAATATTATCGGATGGAACAAAGATAAATGATTTTAATAATAAAGGTTGGGGAGAAATCACTTATGATACTGGTTTTGCCTATTCCAGTAATGTTGCAGCAACTAATTTAGCTTTGCAACTTGGTTATAAAAGGTTACGTGCTTTTTATGATACGTTAGGATTTGGAACAACAACGGGAATTTTATTACCAGGAGAATTAGATGGAAAAGTAAATTTCATGTATGAAAGCGAACTTGCAACAGCCTCTTTTGGACAAGGAATTACTGTAACTCCTATTCAAATGTTACAAGCATTAACTATTATCGCTAATGAGGGCGTTATGGTAAAGCCATATATAATTTCCAAAATTGTGGATGATAAGGGCAATACAATAAAAGAGTATGGTCGTGAAGAAGTAAACAAAGTTGCAAGTAAAGAAACGATTCAAAAAATAAAAGAATTAATGTATAAAGTGATATATGATGGCTTCGAATCGAGTCGAGGTTTTGCTCCTCTTAATGTCTCTTTAATTGGAAAGACTGGAACAGCGCAAATTGCAAGTCCAAAGGGTGGTTATTTAACAGGGGAATATGATTATATTAAAAGTTTTGCAGGTGTTTTCCCTTATGAAGAACCCCATTATATTGTCTACATAGCAATTAAAAAACTTGTAGGGGGAACAAATGATGTTGCAAGTGTTGTAAATGGAGTTGTAGAAGAAACAGCAAAATCTTTGCATGTGATTGAAAATGTGAATGCGGTCGATACTAGTAAAATTGTCACTTTAAGCGATTGTATTTCCAATCAAGTTCTTATAACAGTGGATGAATTAAAAAAGAAAGGATTGCTTCCTATTGTTTTGGGAGGAGGAAATTATGTTATTAATCAATACCCATTAAAAAACCAAGAAGTTTTAGTGGGAACTAAAGTATTTTTGCTTACCAATACCGTTTCTTATAAAATGCCTAATGTAATAGGTTGGAGTACGAATGAGATTGTAACATTTTGCAATATTCTTGGACTTCCTTATGAACTTTCAGGATATGGAAAAGTAGCATCGACAAGTATTCCGACAGGGCAGGAAATCAACTTTTCTAATGTAATTTCCATTACTTTAGCAAATTGATTTGCTGTTTCTAAAATTTTAGGCTATAATGATAATTAAAAAGGGAAGTGTTTCTATGGATTCAGAAAGACTTAAAATTTATAATCGAAATGTTATAAAAGTTAAGGAAGATATAAATCAATTTATTAAAGATATAATAGAAGGAAAAAAGGATATTCAAGAAATGTCCGATTTTGTTATTATATCCAATCAGGTGCAGACTTTAAAAAATAAATATAATGCTCTTTATTATGATATTCATAATGAACAAGCAGAAGAAGTATTATTTAATTTTATAAAGCCAGAATATGAATCTTTAAGATTAATATCGGGATTATTTCAAATTTTAAATCAGTATAATGAAAAACAAAAGTTACTAAATGTTGAAACTGTAAAAAAAGAGTGGGATGATATAAAAATTATTTTACGTTCTCATTTAGTAAATAAAAAGTTAGAGGAAGCAACTATTTCTTATTTTAGTTCTACAAAAAGAAAAAAATGGGATGGCGATAAAAACACATACATAAGAGATTTCTTTTCTTACTTAGAAAAAAATCAAAATATATTTCCCGATTCAGAATTTATTTCTAAAATGCGCATTTACCAAGAAAAAGAAAAAAAAGAAAGAAATAAAAATGATATAGAAAATGATGTAGAAACTTATAGTGAGAAAGCAAAGCAGATGAAAGTACCTCAGCAAGAAGCAGAACAAAGAATTCGATTTCCTCATTATGTTCCAATTCAAGATAAAGTTGCCTCTATATCCATATCTATTAAAAGAAAAATAGAAGAGACTTTATTGACTTATGAAACTATGATAAATAAAATAGATTTAGAAGAGGATTTTTTAGAGAAAGAATATGAGTCCGTTCAAACAAAAAATAAAGATGTTCGTTTGGATTATTCATTTTATGAAGGTCTTTCCTTGGTTGGTAAAAAAGAGTATCTGCGTTTATTACTTTCCAATATAGAAAGGGCAAAAACACCTAAACAAAAAAGAGTTGTCCATTTTGGCGGAAGAAAAATAAAAATTCCAAAAGCTTATTACGCTAAATATCTAGAATATAAAGCCCTTTATATTACTGTAAAAAAGAATTTACGAATAGAAGAAGAACGTTTAGATAAAGAATTAAGAGCACAAGAAAAAGATTTAACTTCTCTTTTAGTTATTTCAGAAGCAGAAAAAGAAATAATAGCAAAAGATTTAGAAAATGAAATCGATAAAGAGACTGTTGCTAAAATTTATGAAGAAGATAAGCAAAAACTTCAATTTGTAGAAAAAAAAGTAAATCGTGAATTGCAAATGTTCCATATTACTCCCGAAATGGAAGGAGTTTTTCAAGAGAATTATTGCGGATTTATTGAGTCTTTAAATGTTATGCGTCGATTAGAAAGAGATGCACAAAGGCAACTTTATAAAGGACTTGTTTCCACTACTTTATCCGTAACTGGTAAATCTGTCTGTATTCCTACTGTGAAAGAAAGAGAATATAAAGAAGCAAAAGGTAGGTATGAGAAATATAAAGAAAAATTGGAATTATTTTCTAAGAATACAGGTATAAGACCAATTTACACGCAGGAAGATCTCATATTATTAGAGGAAAATTTAGATAAAATACATGATAAACTACAGATTCAAAATGTAACAAATTCGCTTGAGATGAAAGAAGAGATGGATAGTCTTTTAAAAGCTAGAATTTGTTTGTTACGAGATAAGAAATTCTCTTTACATGCTCTTTTAATGTCTTATTTTCGAAGCAATGAATTGTCTTTAAAGGACAGTAAGTTTTATACTACGATTTTGTATAGTTTAGAAAAATTAGAGGATTTAAATATATTTAAAGATAAAGAAAAGTTAACACTTTTTCAAAAAATACAAAAAAAGATGAAATCTATTGCTCTTACGAATGACGATATTTTAGATGGGGAATGGTGGATTTTAGAAGAACAAAAATTGAAAATAAAGGAAATACTTGCTTCTTTACCAAGTTCTTTTATTAGTAAAGTATCAAAAATAAAGAAAGTGAAAAAACCAAGGACTAGTAAAAAAATTCGTAACCAAATAAATGTTGCAAGTATTGCTATTGCAATTGGAGCAGGAATTGTGACTTTATCTAGTGTATCTATTTATGACCATGTGAATGCTAAAACGAAAGATACAGTCAATTATGAAAGTGAAATTTCAAATGATTTAATTTCAAGTTCTATTGTTGATGTTTCAAATGTAATGCAAAATAAAGTCATAACTTTTACAAATTCATCCAAAAATATGGAAAGACATGAGCAAGAAAATAGTGCTTTATCCATTTCAAAAAAGACAGATGATATTTCTTCTCTTCCTAATGAAACTATTAGCATGAACAAATTAGAACAAAAATCAAAACCTGAAGAAAACATTATGGAAGAATCTCAAAATTTACATTTGAGATGGGGAGACATTATATATAATTTGAAAGACACTCCCGTATATACGAGTTTTGATAGGGCAGCAAAGCAAATTGAACCTTTAAAGGCATATTGTCCTCCAGAAAGTGGAAAAGAAATTACAGGAATTATTTATTCTTACAATGGCACTGAAATTTTTATGGGACAGGATAATTTTCTTTATACTGAGAATGATTTAACAGCCATTGAAAATATGGGAGCTATTCAAATTGGATATCGAGTAATTAATAAAGATACAGGTATGGAAGAAGGATATTTTAATATCTCTGGTTTAGATACGAATAAAATGAAAGAAGGAGGACTAAAAAGATGATGAGTCCAATTGAATTATATGATATTTTAACGATTGAAGAAAATAAAGAAGATAAGGATTATACAGTTGCCAATATGGTTGAATACAATCAAGCGACTTATCTTTATTTGATAGAAGTGGATAAAGAAGAAAATTTAATAGAAAGTAATCAATTTATTGCAAGAAGAGTTTTAAAAGAAGGAGAAGAGTCTATCGAACGAGTAACAAATGAGAAAGAACTTCAAGAAGTAGCAAGATTATTTTTTGATTTGTTTAAAGATATGGCAAAAGAAGCTATTGGAGAAGAATAGCTTCTTTTGCATAAAGTTTTTCTTTTTCTATCATAATTAGTTAGTATGAAAAAAGTTAAAATATTGTTATGAATACAAACTTATATTTTTTGTAGACATTTGTCGAAAATGTGCTATAATAATAGGCAATTTAGCTTATTTATGCTATAATTAAAAAAATAGGGTGATGAAAAAGAATTAATTTAGGGAGGATAAGGTTATGAATTCTGATAGTGTGATGTTAAAAGAGAGAATAAAATCAGAAGTAAATACACATAAAGCATTTTATTTCATTGTAAAAAGAGTATTTGATATCCTAGTGGGAATTTTAGGAATACTTTTAATGATTCCACTTGCTTTTATAATAAAAGCAGTCTCTATTAAAAATAGAGACTATCAAAGTATTTTTTTTAAACAAAAAAGATTGGGAAAAAATGGCGAAATTATTTATATTTATAAGTTTAGGACCATGGTTCCAAATGCAGAAGAAATACTTAATAAATGGTTAGCAGAAAGTGAAGGAATTCGAGAGGAATATTATAAGAATAGAAAAATATCAAATGACCCACGTATTACAAAAATTGGAAAATTTTTAAGAGAAACCTCTTTAGATGAATTTCCACAATTTATTAATATTTTTAAAGGAGAAATGTCTTTAATTGGACCTAGACCTGTAGTTTTAGATGAAGCAGAGAATTATGGAAAAAATAAAGTGAAATTCTTAAGTATGCGACCAGGTTTATCAGGATATTGGGCTGTTAATGGAAGAAGCAATACGACCTATGAAGAGAGAATGTGTTTAGAGCTTCATTATATAGATCATTGCTCTATACTTCTAGATATTAAAATTATTTTAGGAACAATACATAGTGTTTTAAAAAAAGATGGAGCAAAATAAAAAGGAAAAAATAAAAAGTGTGGTACAAAATGACAAGAAGGCTATATACATAGGGAAAGTACCCTTGTATATAGCTTTTTTTGAGAAAAGAGATGATAATATGACAGTGGATATTATTTGTCCGCTTTATAACGCTAGTTTATATATTGATAATTTGCATCAATCACTTTTAAAACAAAAAAATGTTATCATTAAAAATATTCAATATATATTAACGGAAAGTAAAGACAAAACAGAAGAATATTTACAAAAAAGTCATTGTCAATTCAGAAAAATAAAAAAAGAAAATTTTTCCCATAGTTTAGTAAGAGAAGAAGCTGCCATGCAAAGTACAGCTGATATTATTTGTTTTATTTCGCAAGATATTTTGATTGAAACGGAAGATTGGCTTGAAAAATTAGTATTCCCCATTATTCAAAAAGAAGCAGAGGCTACTTATAGCAGACAACTAACTAAGTTTAATAATATTGAAAAATATACAAGAGAAAACAATTATCCTAATGAATCTAAAATTAAAAGTAAAAATGATTTAAAGGAGTTAGGATTAAAAACATTTTTCTTTTCCGATGCTGCAAGTGCCATTCGAAGGGATATCTTTGTTAAATTAAAGGGATATGATGGAAAAGATTTGCCAATTAATGAAGATATGTATTTTGCTTATAAATTGATTATGAATAATTATAAAATAAAATATTGTGCTGATTCAGTAGTCTATCATTCTCATCATTTTACTTTAAAAGAGTTATATAATCGCTATAAATTAACAGGACAATTTTTTAAAGAAAATAAATATCTTGATAAATATGGAACAAATGCAAGTGGTGGAACTTTAGCTAAGTATATATTAAAAAGAGCGATACAAGATAAGAATATTAAAGTATTATTAAGATATCCTTTTGACATGGCCACAAGGTTATTAGGAATGAAAGTGGGGCAATTTTAATGATACTTACTGTTGGAATAGTTTTATATAATCCAAAAATAGAACAATTAAAAAAAAGTATTTTAAATTTGTACCCTTGTGTTAATTATTTATTTTTAGTGGATAATGGGTCTAACAATTTAGTAGATGTAAAAAATTTAATTCAAAGTTTTGAAAAAATATTTTTAATAGAAAATAAAAAGAATGTAGGGATTGCTAAAGCTTTAAATCAATTGTTAGAAAATGCAAATAAAAAACAAAGTGATTATTTATTGACTTTAGACCAAGATTCTATTTTAAAAGAAAACGATTTAAAAATCATGTTAAAATATATAAATATTAAAGATATAGCAATAATCTGTCCAATGATTCAAGATATAAATAAGAAACATAATAAAAAGCAAAACGAGGAAGTATTAGAAATAAATCGATGTATTACATCTGGAACACTTATGAATTTAAAAGTTTGCAATAAAATCGGAGTTTTTGATGAAAAGATGTTTATTGATTATGTAGATTTTGATTACTGTAAAAGAGTTTGTCTTGCTAAGAAAAAAATCTTAAGAGTAAAGAATGCAAGAATTTCTCATGAAATTGGCAAAAGAAGTAAACGAAAATTTTTATTTTGGAATGTATATCCCACAAATCATAATCCAAAAAGAATTTACTATTATTCACGTAATATAACGTATTATTGTCATAAATTTAAAAAAGAAATGTCCATAAAAGAGAAAATAATAGAATTAAAATATTTATTTTGGAAATTGGTAAGTATTGTTTTGTATGAAAATGATAAGAAAAATAAATTAGAAAGTTATTTTAAAGGTTTAAAGGAAGGTATAAAAAATGATTAGTGTAATTATCCCTAGTTATAATCGCGCAAAAACGATAGAAAGGGCAATTAATAGTGTTTTATCTCAAACTTATTCTAATTTAGAATTAATTATCGTTGATGATTGTTCTACAGATAATACGAAAGAAATAGTAAAAAAAATAAAAGATTCTAGAGTTCGATATTATTGTTTTAAAGAAAATAAAGGTGCATGCGCTGCTCGAAACTATGGAGTTTCAGTATCAAAAGGAGATTATATTGCTTTTCAAGATAGTGATGATGAATGGGTACTTAGTAAATTAGAAAAACAATTGGAATGTATGAATTCATTAAAGGTTGATGTTGTTTTTAGTACAATAAACTTATATAATACTAAAGGAAACTTTATTAAAAATATTCCCAATAACATGAAATCTTGTTTTGTGTCACAAGAAAAATTATTGGAAAAATCGATAATTGGAACACCATCTATTCTTTTAAAAAGAGAAGTATTTGATTTTTTTCAATTTGATGAAGATTTACCTCGATTACAAGATTGGGAGTTTTCGCTTAAAATATCTTCAAAATATAAAATATATTATTTAGAAAATATTTTAGTTAAATCATATGTGCAAGATAATAGTATTTCAAAAAATAGTGAAAATGGTTTATTTGCTATTGATAAAATTTATAATCAATATAAGCAAAAAATAGATTTTTCTAAGGTGGCATATGCTAATTATTTAATGCTAAAGGCTCAATTTTCTCACAAAAGAGATGCGAAAATTTTATTAAGAAAAGCTATAAAGAAAGATTTTCGAATTTATACTTTATTAAGAGCTTGTAAAGTTTATTTTTCTAAATAAATGAGAGGAGACTTGATTATGTTTCATTTATCTTTAATTATAAGTATTTTATTATTTATGTATGCCTTTTTTAGAAAGGAATCAAAAATTGCTTATACTTTATTATTTATTTGGATGTTTATATTATTTGCTTTTAATTATATGAATGCCGATTACATGATGTATGAAAGGCAATATATTCGATATGGCATAGGAGAGCAATTTTATGGCGTAGAAATATTATGGCAATTTTTGTGTAAATTTTTTTATAATATGCATCTACCATATTCTATTTTTTTAATTTTTTATTCATCGATATGTATGTTTTTGTTAAACAAATCCCTAACAAAATTTTCAAAGTATAAATCTTTAGCTTTATCTTGTTTTTTTGCATTTCCATTTTTTTTAGAAGTTGTCCAAATAAGAGATTTTATGGCTATTTGTATCGTAATATTTGGCTTACAGTTTTTGTATAATGACCAAGACTCACACGGTACATTAAAATATATTTTGTGTTGTTTCATAGCAACAGGATTTCATTATATTTCTTTATTTTATTTGTTTCTAATTATAGTAAAAAAATTTGATTTAAAAAAATTGTGTTTCTTTATAATTCCAATTGTAATGTTTTTGACTGTTATTGCAAAATCGAACATTCTTTTGTCCATTATTTCTCATTTTATTCCTATAAGCAAATTTGAAGCATATTTTGTATCTGGTAATTGGCAAGTATCCTTGGCGATTACTTTATTAAGTATTTGTTTACAGCTTTTTGTTATTGTTGTTTTATCTATTACTCTAAATTATTATAAGAAAAGACCTTTAACGCTTGAATTAGAAAAAAAGATTCAATTTTTAAAGTTTGTTTTAAAATGTAATCTTGTTCTACTCCTGGCAGTTCCAATTTATTTTTATACTTTTGAATTTACTAGAGTATTTCGAGGTTTACTATTATTAGATTATATTGCTATTACTAATTTTTTTGATTTAAAAATTACTTATGGAAATGTATTCACCAAATGTCTTTTAATTTCATTCATATCCGTATTATTTTTTGTGTTAATTCTATATGTTAATGTTTTTGATAAAACTATTGGCAATATTTTGAAATATAATTCTTTGTTGGATTTATTTTTTAAGTAAAATTAGGTATGGGTGAGGCAATATTATGAAAAAATTTGGTTTTGTTATTTTACATTATGGTTCTATAGAAGATACTATTAAATGTGTTTCTTCTATTATTACCAATGTAGATGATTCTTTATATTACATTGTTATTATAGACAATTGTTCTCCAGATGGTTCAGGAGATACTTTAGAAAAAAAATATGAAAATATTGATAATGTACATATTATTAAAAATAAAGAAAATTTAGGATTCTCTGGTGGAAATAATATAGGATTTATTTATTTAAAAGAAAAAATAAATTGTAAATTTATTATTTTATTAAATAATGACGTTTATTTTACACAAAAAAATTTTGGTACTATAATTGAAGAAGAATATAAAGTTAGCAAATTTGCTGTTATGGGTCCTAAAATTTTATTAAAAAATAATTTAATTAATCCCCTTTATAAAAAATTGCCTTCGAAAAAAGAATTAGTAAAATTAAGAATAAAATTATGGATACATTTATTGTTAAGTTATTTGAATTTAGAAAATTTTTTTCGCTTGATTAAATGTCAAAAAAACAATAATGATAATGGAAGTGAAACGGATAATTATTTTAAAAATATTATACTTCATGGTTGCTGTTTGATTTTTTCACCAGATTATATTAATAAGTTTAACGGACTAGACGCAAAGACTTTTCTTTTTGGTGAAGAGGAATTATTATTTATAAGATTAGAAAATAATAATCTACATTCTGTATACCAACCTAAATTAGTTGTATTTCATAGTGAAGATAAGTCAACAAATGCTTTTACAAAAACTAAAAGAAAGAAAAATATTTTTTTATATAAAAATTTATTGAAAGCAAATAAAATTTTAATAAAAGAAATAGATAAAGATGAAGTGAGGAAAGAAAAATGATAAAAATGGTTGAGAATAGTATTCTTTATATTTTATGTCCAGCTTATGCTAAGACTGGAGGACCAGAATTATTACATCAATTAGTATTTAAATTAAATCAAGTTGGTTTTAATGCCTTTATTACGTATTATGAATATGACATAAAAAACGAAAATTATACTCCAAAAGATTTTAAAAAATATGTGACTAGTTTTAAGTTAGTTGAAGAAATAATTGATAATAAAGAAAATTTAATTGTATTTCCTGAAATTTATCTTGAAAAAGTAAATAGCTATAAAAATGTTAGAAAAGTTTTATGGTGGATGAGTGTAGATAATTATTTGAAAAATTATACTGTTAAAAAATCTATTGAATATTTTGGATTTTTAAGAACAATAAAAAACGGCTTTTTAGGCAAATTTTTTCAAAAAAATTTAATTTATAAATTTGATTATCATTTTTGTCAATCTTATTATGCTATTTCTTTTTTAAATAAGAAAAGAATTCAAAATATTTTTTACCTTTCAGATTATATTAATGAAGAATTTTTTGATAACAATCATATGAATAATGAAAATAATGTACTATACAATCCTAAAAAAGGATATAAATTTACAAAGAAAATTATAAATTGTGCACCTCAATTTAATTGGATTCCTATCCAAAACCTAACAACTTCTCAAGTAAAAAGTTTACTATCTCGTAGTAAAGTATATATTGATTTTGGAAATCATCCAGGAAAAGATAGATTTCCAAGAGAAGCATGTACTTGTGGATGTTGTATTATTACAGGAAAAAAAGGCTCAGCAAAATATTTTGAGGATGTTAGTATTCCTGAAGAATTTAAATTTGAGAATAAAAAAGAAAATATTCAATTTATTATTAAAAAAATTGATGAGTGTTTAAATGATTATGATAATGCTACAAAAAAATTTACTGATTATAGAAAAAAGATAGAAAAAGAACAAATAAAATTTGAAGAAGATATTAAAAAAATATTTAATTCATCCATTTAAATAGAGGAATATATGAAAAAAAAAGTATTAAAGAATTACATTTATAATTTATCTTATCAACTATTAATTTTATTTTTGCCTTTTATAACTACTCCTTATTTAGCGAGAACTTTAGGAGCTGCAGGAACAGGAGTATATAGTTTTACTATATCTATTGTTACTTATTTCATTTTATTTGGTTCTTTAGGTTTATCACTTTATGGACAAAGAGAAATAGCATATAATCAAGATAGTATAGAAAGAAAAAGTAAAATATTTTGGGAGTTAATTATTTTAAGATTGATATTTATGTTAATCTCTAGCATGGTATTTTTCTTTATGTTTGTTAAAAGCGGAGAATATGCCCAATATTACAGAATTTTATTGTTTCAGTTATTTGCTAGTTGTCTAGATATTACTTGGTTTTATCAGGGAATTGAAGAATTTAAAAAAATTGTTATACGAAATTTTTTGCTTAAGATTATTAATATAGTTCTTATTTTTCTTTTAATTAAAAATTCAGAAGATGTTTCTAAATATATTTTTATTTATGTATTGGATACTTTTATTGGAAATTTGATATTATGGTTTAATATTAAAAAAAATTTATCTAAAGTAAAAATATCTGAACTAAAAATTTTTTCTCATTTAAAACAAACAGTTCTTTTATTTATTCCACAAATTGCTATTCAATTATATACGGTTTTAGATAAAACAATGATAGGTATAATTTTAAAGGATATGACAGAGGTAGGATATTATGAACAATCGCAAAAATTAATTAAAATGTTACTTACTGTTGTTACTTCTATAGGAACAGTTTTATTACCACGAATGGCTCATTTTTTTGCAAACGGGAATTCAGATGAAATAAAAAAATATATGTATTTAACATTTCAGTTTGTTTTTCTTTTAACATTTCCACTTTTATTTGGGTTAATAGCTATTGCTAGCGATTTTGTACCTATATTTTTTGGAGATGGCTATGATAAAGTTATCGTAATTTTACGACTAATGTCACCCATAATTCTTTTTATAGGAATGAGTAGTATAATTGGAAATCAATATTTACTAACGACAAAAAAACAGAAGCAGTATACATTTTCCGTATTATGTGGAGCTATGATTAATTTTTTGTTAAATTGTGTACTTATTGGAAGATATTTTTCTTATGGTGCTACTATTGCTACTGTTTTGGCAGAATTTAGTGTTACATTCATTCAATTGTTTTTTATTCGTAATGAACTAAATATAAAAAGAATAATAAATTTAAGTAAAAATTATTTTATTGCTTCTTTAATTATGCTATTCGTTTGTATTTTTATAGGATATTTTATGCACAATACTTATTTTTCTATACTTTTTCAAGTTATAGTTGGAGGAATTGTTTATATTTGGATTTTGTCTTTTTTGCAAGATGATATTTTATTAAATATTTTCAAAAAATTAAAAAATAGGAAGGAGATAAAAAATGAAATATGATTATTTAATAGTGGGTGCAGGTTTATATGGTGCCACTTTCGCAGAGCAAGCAAAAAAAGAGAGAAAGAAAGTTTTAATAATTGACAAACGAAACCATATAGCAGGTAATGTTTATACAGAAGTAATAGAAGGAATCAATGTACATAGATATGGTGCACATATTTTTCATACAGATTATAAAGATATTTGGGAATATGTGAATTCCTTTGTTGAATTTAACCGTTATACAAATTCACCAATAGCTCGTATAGGCGACGAAATATATAATATGCCTTTTAATATGAATACTTTTTCTAAAATTTGGGATGATGTATTTACTCCAGAGGATGCTTTAAGACATATAAGTGAAGAGAAAAAAGAAATTGATCACGAACCGAATAATTTGGAAGAACAAGCTATTTCATTGGTTGGTAGAACTATTTATGAAAAATTAATCAAAGGTTATACTGAAAAGCAATGGAATCGAGATTGTAAAGATTTACCAGCCTTTATTATTAAAAGATTGCCAGTTCGTTTGATTTATGATAATAATTATTTTAATGATAAATATCAAGGAATTCCAATTGGAGGCTATACAAAATTAGTAGAGAATATGATTGCAGGAGTAGAAATAAAATTAAATGCTAACTTTTTTGATGATACCAAATATTATAAATCAATTGCAAAAAAGATTGTTTATACAGGACCAATTGATGAATATTTTCAGTATTCGTTAGGTGCTCTTGAATGGAGAAGTTTACGTTTTGAGACAAAAATAATAGATAAAGAAAATTATCAAGGAAATGCAGTGGTGAATTATACTGGACATGAAGTGGATTATACGAGAGTGATTGAACATAAACATTTTGAAAATAAGCAAAGTAATAAAACAGTAATTACTTATGAATATCCTACAAATTATAAAAAGGGTATGGAAAAGTACTATACAATTAATGATGATAAAAATAATCAATTAGCAGCTGCTTATCGTAAGTTAGCTCTTCAAGAAAAAAATGTTATATTTGGCGGAAGACTTGCTGAGTATAAATATTACGATATGGATGATGTTATAAAATCTGCTCTTGAAAGTTACAAGATACATAAAATGTAAAATCTTGATTTAAACAATTGGTATAATATGTTACAATAAGCAGAAAGCAGAAATTTGGAGGAAGTTTATGAAAAAAGAAAAAAAGAATAAGGTTTTACTCATTGCTGAAGCACTATTAACTTTATTATTTATAATAAGTTTTGGAGTACTTGGCTATTATATTTTTAAATTAAATGTAGTGCCTATAAAATTTTTAGTAGGAGGAGGTATAGTTCTATTTATTTTATTTCTTATTTTACTTTATTTCTTATTTAGCAAAAATAAGAAAATAACAAAAGGAATTGCTATGGCATTTATTGTATTATTGTCAGTTCTCTCTATTTTTGGAACAAAGTACTTAAAAAATACTTATGATTTTTTCCAAAATACGAAAGTAGATTATGATACTTTAACTTATTCTGTTTGGGTATTAAAAGAAAGCAATTATAACGCTATAAATGATTTAGTAGATAAGCAAATTCTTTATATAGATGATGATTATAAAGAAGATATAAAAAAAGAACTTCATTCTAAAATTTATTATGAAGAAGTTACTTTTGAAAGTTTTGGTGGTATGGCAGAAGCTTTGTTAAATCAAGAAGTTGAAGCTATTATTATTGAGGAAAGCTATATATCTTTAGCCAAAGAAGAGGTAGAAAATTTTGAAGAAGCTATAAAATCTATTTACACATTTGAAGTCAAAATAAAAGCTCATGAAGAAAAGAAGGAGAGTACAAGTATAGCTGATATCACAGTGGAACCATTTATTTTGTATATTAGCGGGATTGACCAATATGGAAACGTTAATAGCGTTCGAGGGAGAAGTGATGTTAATCAATTGGCTATTGTAAATCCCAAAACAAATCATATTTTACTTGTAAATACTCCGAGAGATTTTTATGTGCAACTTGCTGGTACTACTGGTTTAAGAGATAAACTTACCCATGCTGGTATTTATGGTATTGATAAAAGCATTAAGACATTGGAAAATTTATATAGTATTGATATAAGTCATTATGTAAGAGTAAATTTTAATACTGTTATTAAAGTAGTAGATGTTATCGGCGGGATTGATATTGAGTCAGATAAAGCTTTTAGGGCTTGGACTAATAAAAATGTTTACGTTGAAAAAGGGTGGAATCATTTTGATGGAGCACAAGCTTTAGCTTATGCAAGAGAAAGACTTACTTATGTGGATGGTGACCATCATAGAGGAAGAAATCAACAACAAGTGATTACAGCTATTTTAAATAAAGTAACGAATTCTAAAGTTTTAATTAGTAAATATAATAGTATTTTAGGGGCTTTAGATGGAAGTTTTCAAACAGATATGTCAATGGAAGAAATTACATCATTTATTCGTTATCAAATTGATAAGATGCCTCATTGGAATATAGAATCAATTGCTGTAACGGGAAGTGGTGATATGCAGCCAACTTATAGTATGGGTTCTAAATTAAAGCTTTATGTTATGGAACCAAATATGAACAGTGTTAATGAAGCCAAGAAAAGAATTAATGAGGTTTTAAATGAGAAATAAAAGAATCACTTTCACTATGTTAGTGATTCTTTGTTTGGGAATTATATTCTGTTTTTCGCATCAAAACGGAAGCGTTAGTGAAAGTTTAAGCGATAGTTTTACGATTAAAATAATTGATTTATATGCTAAAGTAAGAGATAAAAAATATAGTTTGGAAGAAAAGAAAATTTTAGTAAAACGCTTACGCGCTTTTATAAGAAAAAGTGCTCATTTTACAATTTATTTGATGCTTGGTTTTTCGAGTTATCTTACATTTTATAGTTATGGTTTTAATCATCCCATCTTCTATAGTATTCTTTTTTGTT
Source organism: uncultured Mycoplasmatota bacterium (assembly GCA_947652325.1). GTDB lineage: Bacteria > Bacillota_I > Bacilli_A > RF39 > UBA660 > MGBC108787. Next base: position 14,613 of record CANTCQ010000008.1, on the reverse strand, counting down.
TTTTATATGCATGTAGTGATGAAGTGCATCAACTTTTTGTAAATGATAGGAGTGGAAGAGTACTTGATGTATTTATTGATACTTGCGGGGTTTGTTTAGGAAATGGAATAGGATTATTTTTACAGAAATATATTAAGAAAAAAAGAAAAATGCGGCATAGATAAAAAAGAGAAGAAATTTGGTATTTTTGCTATATTTTGTCTATTTCGTTTGACTTTGTATGTTCTTTATGGTAAAATATTGCCCAATTTAAGGGAGGTTGACTATGGAAGAAATTAGTCTAAAGGAATTAGGAGAATATTTTTTATCAAAAATATTATATGTGATTGCAATTGCTTTAAGTATTTGTTGTTTAGGAGTATTTTATTTAACGATATTTCAAGTACCAAAATACAATTCTTCAACTTCCCTTATTTTAACAGGTTTTACAAATGTAAATAAAGAGAATGAAGCTACCATTAGTACAAATGATTTAAATATTAACCAAAAATTATTAGCAACTTATCAAGAAATTACAAAGTCCAAAAAAGTATTAGAACAAGTTATTCGGGATTTACGACTTAGTTATGATGTGGAGACTCTTGCTAAACACATTTCGGTTACGGGAGTTACAGATACTGAAATTATAAAAATAACAGTTATAGATGAAAATGCAGAGCTTGCCTATCATATTGTAAAAAAAATTGCGGAAGTGTTTAGTGAAGAAGTAAAATCCATTTATAATATGTCCAATGTAAGTATTTTAGACAGTCCAAGTATTGCTACTAAAGCAAGTAACATGGGAGTAAAAAAAGCGGTTATTTTGTCCTTAGGAGCTGGTATTGTTATTGCTTGTGTAATTTTATTTATTGCTTATTATTTTGATACGACCATAAAAAACACAAGCCAAATTGAAGCGAGAGTAGATGTGCCTATTTTAGGTTCTATACCCGACTATAATAACAAAGGAAAGAAAAAAAGAATAAATAAAATCATAGGGGGTAAAAAATAATGGATGAATTAGTTGTTAATAAAAATCCAAAATCAAGCGTAGCGGAAGCTATACGTGTAATAAGAACCAATATTCAATTTTCATTAAAGTTAAAAAAAGGAAAAAGATTATTAGTTACTTCCTCTGTTAAAGGAGAAGGAAAAAGTTTTGTGAGTTCTAATTTAGCAGTTTCTTTTGCGCAAAAGAACTTAAAAGTTTTACTTGTGGATTCTGATTTACGATTAGGGAGACTACATCAAGTATTTAAGATGAGTAATAAAAATGGATTTTCTGAACTTTTAGTGAATGATGACGGAAAAAAATATAAAAAATATGTAAAAGAAACCAATATTGAAAACTTATCAGTTATTACAAGAGGAGTGGTACCTCCAAATCCTAGCGAAATTTTGGATTCTCCCAATATGCAAACATTCTTGGAAGAAGTAGAAAAAGATTTTGATATTATTCTTTTTGATGGCACTCCTATTACAGGACTTACCGATTCTTTGGTATTTACAAAATATGTAGATAAAGTAGTTGTTGTAAGTGCTGCAAATTATACCAAAATCAATTTACTTGAAAATACGATTAAAAGTTTACAAAATCTAGAAGTTGATATTGCAGGAGTCGTTTTGAATAAAGTTTCCACTACTGCTTCTAGCTCTTATTATAGTGATTATTATACCGATGATTGATACACATTCGCATATTTTATATGGAATCGATGATGGTTCAAGAACAGTAGAGGAAAGTCTTAGTATTTTAAAAAAAATGGAATTATTAGGATATAAAAAAATTATTATTACACCCCATTATATGGAAAATACAGAATATGTAGCAAATAATAATAAGAAAAAGGAAATTATAAAAGAGTTACAAGAAAGAATAAAAGAGGAAAATATCAAAATAGAATTATATTTAGGAAATGAAGTATATTTGTTTGAAGAAATTATGGAAAGAATCAAATCAAAAGATATTCTTACGATGAATCAAACCAATTATCTTTTAGTAGAACTCCCTTTATTAGAACATTTGCATTCGGATTTGGATTTACTATTTGAACTGATTACTAATGGGGTCAATATCGTTTTAGCGCATCCTGAAAGATATGTTCTTTTTCAGAAAAATTCCAAATTATTAGATAAATATACGGAAATGGGAATTTTATTACAAGGTAATCTAGAATCTATTACTGGTAAATATGGACATCGTGCCGCAAAATTAGCCAAAAAATGGTTAAAAGAAAAAAGGTATTTTGTTTTAGGAAGCGATATCCACCGTGAAAAATCGTTATTTTTTCAAAATTTTACTTTTACTTTAAAAAAGCTTACTAAATTAGTGGGGGAAAGTTATATAAAAGACTTAACAGAAATAAATCCACAAAAATTAATTGATGGTATTTATAAAGAAAATGACTAGAATATTTGCTAGTTGTTTTTTTAATCTATACAAATTCTTTTTCTCATGCTATAATTTTGAAAGAATAAGGGAGTGTGGCTATGGAAGAGCTAGATATAAGAGATTTGTTAGCATATTTTGGAAATAAAATTGTTTCTTTTATGGCAATGGTCGCTCTTGTTGTAACTTGTGGCTGTTTGTATTCTGTATTTGTTCAAAAACCAGAGTTTACTTCAAAAACAAGTATCATTTTAACAGGATTTAGTAATAATAGTGAATCTTCTATAACGCAATCTGATTTAACTATAAATTCAAAACTCGTAAGTACTTATCAAGAAATTGTGAAAAGTCGTAGAGTTTTAAATCAAGTGATTGCTAATTTGCATCTTTCTTATGATACAAAAATGCTTGCGAAAATGATTAGTGTAGGAGCAGTTAAGGAAACAGAAATTATTGAAATAGCAGTTACGAACGAAGATGCAAAAGAAGCGTATTTAATTGCCAATGAAGTGGCAGAAGTTTTTGGAGAAGAAGCAAAAGATTTGTATAATTTATCAAATGTTTCAATACTTGATTATGCAGAGATTGAGGCAGTACCTTCCAATTTAAATGTTACAAAACAAGTCATAATTTATTTAGTAGCTGGTTTTGTACTTGCTTTTGTTATTTTGTTTGTGATTTATTATTTTGATACAACAATAAAAAGTGTATCAGATGTAGAAAGAAAATATGAACTTACAATTTTAGGTTCTGTACCTGATTATTCTAAAAAGAAAAAAGGGGGAAAACATTAAAATGAACAATGAAATAATTGTAGATAAAAATCCAAAATCAAGTGTTGCGGAAGCTATCCGAATTATCAGAACAAATATTGAGTTTTCAGGAGTGGATAAAAGAGTACGTTCTATACTTATTACTTCTTCTATTCCTTCAGAAGGCAAAAGTTTTATTAGTACCAATTTAGCAACGGCTTTTGCTCAAAATGGTAGTAAAGTCTTGTTAATGGACTGTGATATGCGAAAAGGTAGACTTCATAAAATTTTTAATATTGAAAATGATAAAGGACTGTCTAATTTACTTTTAGAAAACGTCGAGGTTAAATTTAATAGTTATATTCGAAAGACTTATATTGAAAATTTATATCTTTTACCAAAAGGAGTTGTTCCCCCTAATCCTAGTGAACTTTTAAATTCACCTAAGACAAAGGTACTTTTACGCACGCTTGCCGAACGCTTTGATTATATAGTCTTGGATGGAACTCCCGTAAATGGGCTTACGGATTCTTTAATTTTGACTAAATATGTAGATAAGACCGTTATTGTAGCATCTTTAAATTATACGAAAACAAATGAATTAGAATTTACAAAAAAGAGTTTATTAAGTGTAGGAGCAGATATTGCGGGTGTTATCGTGAATAAAACGGCAGACACGCATGGAAGTTACTATGGAAATTATTATGAATGAGGTTAGTGAATGATTGATATTCATAGTCATATTTTATGTGAAATAGATGATGGCTCTCGGAATATGGAAGAAAGTATTGCCATTTTAGAAAAAATGGAAAAAATTGGCGTGAAAGCGGTAGTGGCAACTCCTCATTATATTACTTGTAGTAAATATAGAGAAAATAATGAAAGTAAATTTCAAAAACTTTTAACATTAAAAGAGGAGATAAAAAAAAGAGAAATTTCTATCTCTTTGTATTTAGGGAATGAAGTTTTTATTGATAATGATATTTTAACACTTATTTTAGAAGGAAAAGTAGCAACTTTAAATGGGTCACGGTATATTTTAATTGAATTTCCCATAGACCAACCTACGAGTGATTTGTATAATTTATTATTTTCATTTTGTGCAAAAGGATATATCCCTATTATTGCGCATCCAGAAAGATATCGATATTTACAAACCAATACCGAAGAAATTCAAAAATTTTTAGATATGGGATGTTTGTTTCAAGGAAATATTGAAAATGTAGTTGAAAAATATGGTAAAAGTGCTAAAAAATTATTTTTTTACTTATTAAAAAATAACAAATACCATTTTTTAGCAACAGATGTTCATCATAAAGATGATATTCTTTTTAAAAATTTTAAGAAGGTAAGAAAGAGAATTATAAAGATAATTTCTTTAGAAAAATATAAAGAGCTAACTTTTTTTAATCCTTTAAAAGTTTTAAAAGATGAAGAAATAGAATAATTTAAGAAATAAAGCAAAATTCGACAAAAGAAGAGAATTTAGAAGAATATACTACATAAAAATTTTCATTTTGTTTATTTTAATAAATAGAATGTAGTAAGGAAGTGTGTAGTATGAAATTCTTATGTACTTGTTTTATCGCGTTTTTATTTTTATTTTTGTATTCTTTTTGTGTTGTATCTGGAAAATGTGCAAGATTAGAAGAACAAATTCAAATGGAAGAGAAAAAACATAACAATTAAAACTTATAAAATCAAAAAATAATTTTGTATTTTTTACATATAAATGCTATTGTTACACAAAATAGTAACAAAACCTATTAGAAAGGAAGCATTTTATATGATGATGATACCAAGAAAAAATGATTTTGATTTATGGGATGATGCATTTGGAGATATATTTTTCCATAATCATGAAAGCAAAGTGATGAAAACAGATATTGAAGAGTTGCGTGATAAGTATGTCATTGCTATTGATTTGCCTGGATATGAAAAAGAAAATATTAAGATGAGTATAGAAGAAGGATATTTAACGATTAATGCTAGTACAAATACAACAAAAGAAGAACAAGAAAAAGGAAAATTTGTACGAAAAGAACGTTACACAGGCACTTGTTCTAGGAGTTTTTATGTTGGAGATGGCATTACCAAAGAAGATATCAAAGCTAATTTTCGCAATGGCATTTTGAAAATTGATATTCCAAAAGCGGAAGAGAGAGTAAGTCAGGAAAAACAATATATTGAAATAGAAGATTAAATTGAAAAAAGTACTTTTTTGTACTTCTTTTTTTTTTCCTTTTTAATATATTTTTAAAAAGGAGACCATTATGTTTTTTAATCATATTCATATTCGTATGCGCGTAGTTTTACTAGTAGTCGTTCTTTTTTTGCTTATTATTATTGGGCGGGTATTTTATATTCAAGTATTTAAGTATAACAAACTGAATTCTTTAGCAGAATCGCTATGGAGTCGAAAGCTTCCTATTACAGCAGATAGAGGCGAAATAAGAGATAGAAACGGCAAAGTTTTGGCGACTAATATTACAACGACATCTTTGGTTGTAATTCCAAATCAAATTGTGAATAAGGAAGAAGTTGCAACAAAACTTGCAGAAATTTTAAGTGTAAGTTATGAAGAAATGTACCGACATATTTCTAAAAAGACTTCCATTGAACGTGTACATCCTGAGGGAAGGCAACTTTCGTATGATGTGGCAGAGCAAATTAATAATTTAGGTTATGATGGGGTATACTTAGTAAAGGAAAGTAAAAGATATTATCCTTATGGTAATATTTTATCTCATGTTTTAGGGTATGTTGGAATTGATAATCAAGGATTGTCAGGGATAGAATTAAATTATGATTCTTATTTAACGGGAGCAAGTGGAGCGATTAAGTATTTTTCAGATGGCAAGGGAAACCGCTTGGAACTTACAGAAGTTTATGAAGAACCGCAAAATGGAATTAATATTGATTTAACAATTGATATTGATTTACAACTTGCTGTTGAAAATGAGCTTGATAATGTAGTTTCAAAATACAACCCCGAACAAGCTTTGATTTTGGCCATGAATCCTAAAACAGGAGAAATTTTGGCGATGGCATCAAGACCAAATTTTAATCCAAATAGTTATCAAACTTCTTCTGTTGAAGTTATCAATCGAAACTTGCCGATTTGGATGACTTATGAACCTGGTTCTACTTTTAAAATCATAACACTTGCAGCTTCTTTAGAAGAACAAACTATAAATTTATTTCAAGATAATTATTATGATGGAGGTTCTATTACTGTGGAAGGTGCTCGTATTAAGTGTTGGAAAGCAGGAGGCCATGGAGCTGAGACGATGCTTCAAGTAGTTGAAAATTCTTGTAACCCTGGTTTTGTAGTCATGGGGCAAAAATTAGGTGCAGATAGACTTCTTAATTACATTCATAATTTTGGTTTTGGAAAAAAGACAGGAATAGATTTAAATGGAGAAGCAAACGGAATCTTATTTTCTCTTGATAAAATGGGGCCAGTTGAACTAGCAACGACAAGTTTTGGACAAGGAATTAGTGTAACACCTATTCAACAAGTAAGAGCTGTTTCTGCTGCTGTAAATGGAGGAATTTTGCACACACCTTATATAGTTCAAAAAATGACAGAGCCAGAAACCAATAGTGTGATAAAATTAAATACCGCAGATGAGGGAGTAAGGGTAATTAGTGAAGAGACGAGTAAAATGGTTCGATATGCTCTTGAAAGTGTTGTGGCAAACGGAAGTGGTAAAAACGCTTATATTGAAAATTACCGTGTAGGAGGTAAAACAGGAACAGCCCAAAAAGTAAATAATGGAGTTTACATGGTAGGAAACTATATTGTTTCTTTTATGGGATTTATGCCTACGGATGACCCTGAGCTTGTGGTGTATGTAGCGATTGATAACCCAAAAGGCATTACACAATATGGAGGAGTTGTATCCGCTCCCATTGCCAAAAATATTTTTAAAGCAGCTATTGATTTATATGATTTTCCAAAAACAAATGAAGGTATGCCAAGAGAATATACTTGGTTAGATACAAAGTATGTATTACTTCCCGATGTTACAGGCATGAATTTAGAGGAAGCAAAAAAAGCGCTTAAAGGATTTCAAGTTTTGACCAGTGGAACAGGAGCGCAAGTTACATATCAAAGTCCAGAGGGAAATTATTATGTTCCGGAAGGAAGTAAAGTATCTTTACTATTGTCTACTTAACGTAAAACTTTCACGAGTACTAAAAAAGTTTTTCTATATTTGTTGTATAATTTTGATTACGAGGTGAAATGTCATGTTGATATTAGCAAAAGCAGCTATGGCTATTATGTTAGGGTTTGTTATTTCCATGGTATTCGGGTTCTTTTTTGTTCGTTTTGCAAAAGGAAAAAAAATTGGACAAAGTGTGAGTACCACTTTAGGAGAACGACATATTAAAAAAAATGGTATTCCAACAATGGGTGGATTCATTTTTATTGTTCCTGTATTGGTTTCTATTTTTTTACTTTACATTCGTGGCAGTATTATAATGAATCATAACTTATTTATTTTACTTTTTGTATTTGTTGCTTATGCGTTTTTAGGCTTTATTGATGATTATTTAAAAATTCATTATAAAAATAACAAAGGAATTAGTATTACAACTAAATTTTTATTACAAATGGCAATAGCACTTGTTTTTTTCTATGTGTTTATGAAAAATGGCGGAGAACCTGTTTTATGGATAACTTCTATTGGTGTTAATATTCATATGGGATGGCTTTTTGGAATTTTTATTTTATTTGTTTTAGTAGGAACAAGTAATGCTGTTAATATTACAGATGGACTTGATGGTTTGGCAGGCGGTTTATCTGCTATAGCATTCTTAGCTTTTGGAATCATTACGTGGAATACAGGGTGGATGCAAGGATATGAAGAAGTAGCAATCTTTTGTTTTCTACTTGTAGGCAGTTTACTTGGCTTTTTGCTTTATAATACGCATCCAGCTAAAATTATTATGGGAGATTTAGGAAGTCTTGCTTTAGGGGGAGCTTTAGCAACGGTTGCTATTGTTTCTAGACATGAACTTTCTTTAGTGTTAGTAGGTGGTATTTTCGTAGTAGAAACGATTTCTAGTTTTATACAAATTATTGCAATACGCAAATTTCATAAAAAGATATTTAAGATGGCCCCACTTCATCATCATTTTGAGCAAATCGGTTGGTCAGAAACCGATATTGTAAAATTTTTTTGGGTTATTGGTTTTTTACTTGCTATGGCAGCAATAACTTATGGTGTCTGGATTTAAGTTGAAAATATTTTTAATATTTATGTTAAAATAAAAAGAATTGTGAATTACATTTAAAATCTTAGTAAACAATTCTTTTTTATATCGTAAAATTTAAAAAAGTAAATTTTTTGTTTATTAAAACAAAAAACATGAGATGGAAAAAAATAAGTATGTAGCAATAAAAAAATTAGGTGGAAATCAAATTATAGAAGTAGTCAAACTAAAGAAGGAATAGTTAAGGTTATATATAGATTTAACTATTCATGAAATAAAAGAGATAAAAAATAGTAAAATAAAATTTTATAAATTAGTGGAGGTAAAAGCAAGAATAACGACCAATTTTTCTAATATATCAAAAAAACTTTAAAAAAAAGAAAAAATTTGATATAGTAAGCCTCGGTGAAAATTATGTATAAAAGAGAATACTATTTAGAAACTTTAAGAAAAGTTTATTTTGATAATCATAATATTAAAATGCTATATGGGCTTCGAAGATGTGGAAAAACGACTTTATTAAAACAAATTATAGAAGAATTAGAAGATGAAGGAGTAGAGAAAGAACATATTTTATTTTTAGATTTTGACTCTTTTTTTTACGAAGAGTTGAAAGAAGCAACAAACTTAATTAATTACATAAAAAACATAGTGAAAGATAATGAAATATATTATATATTTTTAGATGAAGTGCAAAAAGTAAAGAACTTTGAAGAAGCCATTTTTTTTCTTCATTCTTCCAAACAATTTAATCTTTTTATTAGCAGTTCAGGACTTTCAAATACATTTTTAACAAAATACAAAGTGAACTTTATTTCTCTTGAAATACTTCCTCTTTCTTTTTTAGAAATTATTGATTTAAAAAAGGCAAGTAAGAAAAACTACAAAAATTTATTATTTCAAATATTAGAGTGGGGAAGCATGCCAGAACAGTTTTTAAATTTAGATGAGGCTAAAAGAAAAAATGATTTATTAGATATGGTGGATGCAATTCTTTTAAATATGGTGATTTCTTCTTTAAAGGTAATGGATGTTTTTTCGTTAAATAAAGTTATGCAATACATTATAGAAACAGAAGGAAAATCTTTTTCTGCTACTGGCATATTACAATATTTAGAGAGAGAAAATTGTAAAGTTGCTACAGATACTCTATACAAATATTTAAATGCTTTGTGCGACTCTTTTCTTCTTCATAAAATAGAACGTTTGGATATTCAAAATAATACTAAATTAAAAACTTTAGGAAAGTTTTATGTAACTGATTTGGGTATAAAAAAAGTGAAAACCAATTGGAAAAAAGAATTCTCTATCTGTTTTGAAAATTTAGTTTATCGAGAACTTCTATTTAGAGGGTATACAATTTTTTTAGGAAAAAATGGAAAGGAATACTTTTCATTTGTGGTAAAAAAAGAAGATAAGACAAAGTATATAGAATGTTGTTATTCAATAACAACAGCAGAGATTATGAGAATCGTAAACAAATTTAATCGAATAAATGATACTTCAAAATATGTTATTTCTTTTGATTATTATGATTTGTCAGCATATTCTATTCAATGTGTTTCTATATTTGATTTTTTATTGGATAAAAATTTTTGAAAAAAAAGTATTTTTATAAATATTTGAAAAAATTTATGTCAGGCGGTAAAAGATTAAGTAGTGGCTTATTTATCAAATATTTTTTCTGGTTCTTATTGGCTACTAATTATAATCTTTCTTATAATAGAAAACATGTTATTAATATTTAAAATGTTGTCATAACCATTACTGCTTTTGAACAATTATTAGACTATTTTTTAAATTAAAAAGATAGACATTTTTTTTATTAATATAATTTGAAAGGGAAAATTGGTCTTTCTTATCTAAAAAAAAATTGAAAAAAGATACCCAGGATGTATAAAAGGTTTATATAATTAGTAGTTTTTACTACTTTTTTTTTTTATACTTCATAAAATGTAATGAGGTCACTGTATGAAAAATAAAATGGATTATAAGTTATTTTTGGCTGTTCTTTTTATCGCATTATTTGGTATTATTATGATTTATTCTGCTAGTAGCATTTGGGCAGAGTATAAGTTTTCAGACCCCTATAAATTTATAAAAGCACAAGGGTTATTTTTCATTGTTGGTATTTTTGTTATGTTGTTTTTATCAAAAGTGGATTATCATATTTATTATGAAAAAGCAAATACCCTATTATTTATTTGCTTTTTGCTTCTCTTATTAGTATTAATTCCAGGAATAGGGACTATTCGTAACGGAAGTAGAAGTTGGTTTGGATTAGGAGGATTTGGTATTCAACCTTCTGAATTTGCTAAAATTGGTCTTATTATTTATGTTGCTAAGTATTTAGCAAATAATCCCAAAAATATGCGTGACATCAAAAAAGGAGTTTTACCTATATTAAGTGTTATTATGATTTTTTTTGGTCTTATTATGTTGGAACCTGATTTTGGAACCGCAATGGTTATTGTGCTAACTTTAATTGTAATGATTTTTATATCAGGCGTAAAAATTTCATTTTTTGTGAAAATTGGTTTAGTGGGTCTGATAGGAATTGTTGGTTTAATTATTATAGCGCCTTATCGAATGGCACGTATTGTATCTTTTTTAAATCCGTGGACTGACCCTTTGGGAAGTGGTTTTCAAATTATTCAAAGTTTATATGCCATTGGACCAGGAGGATTGTTAGGACAAGGTTTTATGAAATCTCGCCAAAAACATTTTTATCTTCCAGAACCTCAAACCGATTTTATTTTTTCTATTATTAGTGAAGAATTTGGATTTTTAGGAGTTTTAATTATAACAAGTATTTTTTTCTTTCTTTTTTATCGGGCTTTAAATGTCTCTTTTAAACAAAGTGAATTATTTTCTAAATATCTTTCTTTTGGTCTTTCCTTTGGAATTATTATCCAAGCACTTTTAAATTTAATGGTGGTTGTGGGAATTATTCCTGTTACAGGAGTTACTTTACCATTTTTAAGTTATGGAGGAAGTAGTTTACTTGTAAGTATGGCATCAATTGGAATTATTTTAAATGTGAGTCGACATAGACATTAAAAAATGAAATCTTATTTTACATTTTTTTTGGATAAAGTTTATTTTGTAGTATAATAAGGTAAGGTGATGATATGAATATAATTGTATCGGCTGGAGGAAGCGGGGGACATATTTATCCTGCATTATCCATAATAGAGGAGTTTAAAAAAAGAGAAAAGAATTTGCAAGTTTTGTATATTGGAACCCACAATCGAATGGAAAAGGATATTATACCTAAAAAAGGAATTCCTTATGAATATTTAGAAATTTATGGTTTTACTAAAGATATTAAACGAGATATAAAAAATGTCTTCTTAATTCGAAAAGCATTAAAAAAATGCATGAAAATAATGAAAGATTTTAAACCCGATGTTGTAATTGGTGTTGGTGGATATGTAACGTATCCTGTTATAAAAACAGCTAAGAAATTGAAAATTAAAACTTTTGTTCATGAACAAAATAGTCGTCCTGGAAAAGTTAATTATTTAGTGAGCCGTTATGCAGATGCAGTTGGAGTAACTTTCAAAAGTTCTATCCCTTATTTAAAAAAATCAAAAAAGATTGTGTATACGGGACATCCTGCTTTAAATGGAGCATTAAAAACCATAAAATATGATAAAACTAAACTTGGATTTAATGCTTCTAAAAAATTAGTGCTTTATGTTGCAGGGAGTTTAGGAAGTTCTTCTTTGAACGATAAGATGCTTGCTTTTTTAAATAGTGATTTTCATAAAGAGTATGAAATTTTGTATATAACGGGAAGTAATGTTCATATTCATGAATTTGAAAAGAAGATTATTAATAAAAAAGGAATTAAAATTATCCCTTACTTTGAAAATCTTCCTAGTATAATGGCGAGTAGTGATTTGGTAATTTCAAGAGCAGGAGCAGGAACTTTATTTGAAATAATTGGTCTTGAAAAACCAAGTATTATAATACCAAGTCCAAATGTTGCAAATAACCATCAATTTTTTAATGCAAAAGAATTAGAGGATAAAAAAATTATAGAAGTTTTAGAGGAAAAAGAAATAACGAAAGAGATTTTAGCAGAGAAAATACAAACTTTGCTTTACAAAGAAGATAAAATAATATCTTTAAAGAAAAACATGGTTCTTTATAAACAAATTAATCCAACTGATACTATTTATAAGACCATAAAAGAATTGATTGGAACTAGTAAATAGTTCTTTTTTTTGGTATAATTTAATTAGGTGAAAAAGATGCAAAAGAATAAAAAGATTAAGAAGAAATGGCATATTAAATGGAAATCCTTTTTTGTTTTTTTCGGAGTATTTGGAATTTTTTTCTTTGCTTTTTTTTATATAAAGAATTTACCTATTCGAAATATTTATATTACAGGAAATACGATTCTTAGTGATAATGATATTATCTTAGCAGCCAACATAAAAAATTATCCTAAAATAATGAAGTATAGCTCTAATACTTTAAAAAAAGCGATTTCTACATTGGATTTGGTTGAAGAAGTTACAGTTAAAAAAAGTTTGGTTGGAAAAGTAACAATTGCCATAAAAGAAGCAAAAGTTTTGTTTTATAATCGAAGTAATGGTAGCTATGTTTTATCAAATGGAAAAGAAACCGCAGAGGGGGATTTTTTAGGAGTTCCTTTTCTTGTTAATTTAGTGCCTGACTCCTTTTATGAGAGACTTATTCAAGAACTTTCAAAAGTAGAACTTTCTTCTTTATCTCTCATTAGTGAAATTGAATATTCTCCTAGTAAAAGTGGAGATATTATTATTGATGATACAAGGTTTTTGCTTCGTATGAATGATGGAAATCTAGTGTATATTAATTTGATAAATATGGATAGACTGGATATGTATGCTGCTACTTATTCAGCGCTTCCCCAAACAGAAAAAGGAATTTTAGAACTTGATTCTGATAATGGAAATGTTTATTTTCATTTGAAAGAAGCCTAAGAGGATTTGGATGAAAAAAGAAAAAAATATAGAGAAAATACAAAAAACAAATATGAAAATTAACTACAATTATTGTATGGAAAAAGAACTTGAACATTTTACAAATAAGAAAACCATACTGTTACACAGTTGTTGTGGACCTTGTTCAACAGCTGTTATTTCTAGACTAAAAGATTATTTTGAAATCACGATTTTGTATTACAATCCAAATATTGAGCCGATAGAAGAATATGAAAAGCGAAAAAAAGAGCAAATTCGCTTTCTCAAAGAATATGATGCTAGCATAGGTTTTATAGATATAGATTATGAAAATGAAAGATTCCGAGAAATAGCAAAAGGATTAGAAAAAGAAGTAGAAGGAGGGGCAAGATGTCATAAGTGCTATTACTTGCGACTTCAAAAGACCATGGAAAAGGCATTAGAAAATCATTTTGATTATTTTGGGACCACACTTACTGTTAGTCCTTATAAAAATGCACAAATGATTAATACAATTGGTTTAAAAATAGAAGAAATTTATAATCAAAGTAAAAATTCACAAAAAATATCGTTTTTGGTTTCAGATTTTAAGAAAAAAGAGGGGTATAAAAAAAGTATTGAGTTGTCTAAAAAGTATGATTTATATCGTCAAGAGTATTGTGGCTGTATGTTCAGCAAAAATGAAATTTATAGAAACAAAAAATAAGCTTATTGGTGAAACGAAAAGAAAAAAGAAAAAAATGGACTTTATTTTTACAATTTGGTAAAATATGGTATAGAAAATAGAAGGAAGGTAGTAAAATGAAAAATAAATTTTTTCCTATTATAAAAAACAAGTTGAAAAACAGTTTATTAAATAAAGAAAATTCAAAATTAGAGAAGTTTTCAAAAAAGAAAAAAGAGAAAAAAAGAATAGTTTTTTCTATAATTGCCATAATGTTTGTGATTGTAGGAATAATCATATATAGAAGTTATGCTTTATATGAAGAAAAACAAAATTTCGATGTGTTACAAGGACGAATAGGAGATTTTCGTTATGATGTAAAGATGGCAGTAACTGTTGATGGGCAAACTGTAAATAAAATACCTGAAAAGGGTTTATATGATATAGAAGTAAAGTGCAATGGAACAGGACAAGGCTCATGGGATTATATTACATGGAATTTAACTTTAGCTGGGTTTCAAAATGGTGAAAGATGTTTACTTGCGTTTACAAGTAATCCTAATTTAAAAGAAGAAGATTTAATAGCTAATGGAGTAGCCTTAAGAAGAAATACCTATCGAGGAAAAGACATAAGTAAATACCATGAAGATG
>CANTCQ010000007.1 GCA_947652325.1 uncultured Mycoplasmatota bacterium | reverse complement strand
GAAAGAATATACAGAAACTATAAGAGTAGAAGAAAATACAACCATATTTGCAAGAATAGTTGAAAACAATAAAGTAATTGGAAGTAGTAGTTTTACAATTACAAAAGTAGATAGTATAGAACCAACAATAGAACTTGATATTCCTAATAGTATAATGGTTGGAACAGAATATTCATTGCCCACCAATTATTCGACTGGTAAAAGTGGCGGAACTCCAATATGTAAAATAAGAGATTTAGAATATTCTTCTACAAAAGAATTAGAAATAGGAACTCATACAATTGAATGTATTTTAGTAAATGGAGTAGGAAAAAAAGTAAAAGTAACGAAAGACATAATTGTAGAAGATATATATATGAATAGTACAACGTCTCTAGAAATAGGAACTAGTGTAACTGCAAAAGATGGTTCGAAATGGCATGTATTAGAGACAAGTGATGAAAATCAAGAAATGGTAACTCTATTATCTGATTTTAATTTAAATAGTAATGGAACTTATAATATGAATTGTGGTATGAATATAAATCAAACTTATATTTGCAGTCAAATATCTTTCGATCCAGATAATACAAATAAATATGATGAGTTAGATGAAAACAATATAGCTTATTTTATAAAAAATATTTATACTCCTTTAGTAACAAGTGGATTACCAGGAAGCATTAATATTACACTGCCAACAGCAGAACAGATTGTCAATGCTGATAGAAAAATTTTTAATCAGCAACAAGTGTGGCTAACAAATAAATGGTTATCTACTACAAGCTATTATACAAAAACACCATCGAATTCTTATTCAACACACGTTTGGGTAGTAAGAGGAGATTATAATAATATAGATATATATGATACCAAGTATAATAATATTTACGGAGTAAGGGTTGTAATAACAACTCCTAAAAGTAACTTATTAAAAGTGTAGGTGTAGAATGAAATTTAAGACAATGAGAATAGAAAAAAATAAAAAGAAAATAATAATAGGAGTAATAAGTGTTATTATAACAATAATAATAGTTATAATAATCAAAAAAAGTTTTGCATTTAAAAATGAAGAAGATAATCTAAAAAGGCAAGTAGTAGAAGGACTAACATTTGAAAAAGCAAAAATAGAATATGAAGAAGGAATAAGTAAATTTACAGTAGAAATATATAATGATACAGAAAAAGAGTATGAAGTAAAAACGATAGATATCGAATTTACAAATACTGAAGGAGAAAAGAAAAAGCTAATTGGCTATATAGGAGAAGTAATAGAAAAAGACGAAGTAAAATATTTACAGGCGAGTATAGAAGAAGATTTAAGTGATACAGTTGATATTAGATATATTATAAATCATTAGTTTTAAAAAAAGATGGGTACAAATGAACTAAAACTTAAAAGTTAAAAACAGTTTATAAATAATATCTTTATAATTTTTTAACGAAGAAATTTTGTATAAAGATACTAACTTATGGTAATAAAATTTTTTAGAGATTGATTAATTCAAAACTAAACCTATAAAGTAAAATGATTAACTTTATAGGTTTTTTTATTATGTCTGGATGTATAGTATTTTTTTCAATTAAAATGAAAAAATAGTGTTATAATAACATCAATTATAAATAACGAAATGTTGTATATACTAAAAAAGAGAGGTGTACTATGAAATACAAAAAATTTGAATATGACACGTTTACAATTTATACCATTCAAACCGATAAATTTAAAAACTGTCATATGGAAATAACATTTTATGACAATGCCAAGAAAGAAGAATTAGGAGTGCGAAACTTTTTGGTAGATATGCTTTGTCATTCTTCTAAAAAATATCCAAAAAGAAAAGATTTAGTAGTTAAATTAGAAGAGCTTTACCAATCTTTTTTCTATGGAGTATCTAGTAAAGTAGGAAATATGGTAATTTCAAACTTTGTCTATGACTTTTTAAATCCTGAATATATTAAAGATACAGAATATTTAAAAAATGTTTTATCTTTTCCATTTGAAATCATTGAAAATCCGAACATAGAAAAAGAGGCATTTGATGAAAGGTCATTTAAAATTATTAAAAAAAGAATTCTGGCAGACATTGCTTCTTTAAAAGAAAATGCTACAAATTATGCGTTTCGAAGAGCTCTTTTTAACATGGATAAAAATTCAATTACAGCAGCATCCGTTTTAGGAACGAAAGAAGAAATAGATAAAATAACGCCAGAAAGTTTATACCAATATTATCGTAAATTTTATGAAAATAGTCTTTGCAATATTTATATTATTGGAAATTTAGATATGGAAGAAACGACAAAAATCATAAGTCGTGCTTTTCATAACAATTGTGTTAAAAATCATAGTGTAGAGCCTTTTGTAGATAACAAAGCGAGAAAAAAAGAATTGGTGGTAAAAGAAAAAGGAAATTTTGGTCAAACCAATTTAGTTTTGGGATTTAATTTAGAAAAAATGACTCGCGAAGAAAAATTTGTTGCTTTAACTGTATTTGATGAAATTCTTTGTGCGGGGGGATTAAAATCGAAAATTTACAATGCTTTACGGGAAGAAAATCAATTGTGTTATAGTGTCTCTTCCATTTGTTCTAGATACGATAATATGTATTATGTATATGTAGGATTAGAGGATAAAAATGTTTCTCTTGCTATCAAATTAATTAAAAAATGTGTAAAAGAAATGGCCCAAGGTAAAATTAGTGAAGAAGAATTAAAAATGGCAAAAAAACAATTATATACTTCTTTGGAAATTGTTATAGATAATCAAAATAGTTTAATAAATAACTATACTTTTCATAGTATTGTAGGAACTCCATTGTATGAAGATTTAAAAGAGAAATACAAAGAAATCACATGTAAAGATTTAAAAAGTGTAGGTAAAAAATTCAAATTAAATTTTGTATATGAACTTCAAAGTAAGGGGGAAGAAAAATGAAAGAAATTGAAATAAAAGGAATAAAAGAAAAAATTTATTATGAAAAAATAGGAAAGCAGATGCCAATTTACATTTGGAAAAATGAGAAAGTAAAAGGAGTATTTAGTGCCCTTTGTGTTCGTTTTGGTTCCATTCATCAAGAATTTAAAATAGAAGGAGAAAATAAATACAATAAAGTTCCAAGCGGAATTGCACATTTTCTAGAACATTTAAACTTTTATGAACCGGATGGAACAACTGCCACTGATTATTATGCACAATATGGAAGTGAAGTAAATGCATTTACCACATTCGACTATACTTGTTATCATGTATATGCAACAAATGCTATTAAAGAAAACTTAGACCATTTACTTGATTTTGTTTTAACTCCTTTTTTTAATAAAAAAATGGTTAACAAAGAAAGAAATATTATTATAGAAGAACTCACGATGGATAAAGATATTCCAGAAACAAAATTATATTTTACACACTATGCTAATTTATTTCACAAATATAAATACAATGAGACTATTACAGGAACAAAAGAGGATGTTGAAAAAACAACTTTGGAAGATATTGAACTTGTGTATAATACATTTTACCATCCTAAAAATATGTTTTTAATAGTTACTGGAAATGTAAATCCTTATGAAATTGTAAAAAATGTAGAAGAAAATATAAAAGAAAAAAAATTACCTGCATATAAAAATCCAAAATTAAAAAAGATGAAAGAACCCACTTATGTAGTAAACGATTTACAAGAAGTAGAAGGAAATGTAGAAAATCCAAAAATGAAAATATCTTTAAAACTGCCAATAAATAATTTTAAAAATATAGACCCTATTGAATTACGTATGATTTTTTCTTTAATTGTAAACAATAATTTTGGACCAACAAGTGATTTGAAAGAATATTTAATGGAACAAGAACTTATAAGTTACATGAATGCTTCCAGGTCATTTATTGAAAATTTTATTTTGCTAACCATTTCTTTAGAAACAAAATATCCAAAAGAGGCTATTAAAGCCATAAAAGAGCAATTAAAAAATTTAGAAATTACAGAGGAAAGTTTAAAAAGAAAAGTAAACGCAAGTATTGCAAACTTAGTATTAAATTATGATGATATCATGGGAGTGAATAATTTAATACAAGAAAATATTTTATCTTTTAATGAGATAGTAGACAACGAAATGGAACATTTAGAAAATATTACCATAGAAAAAGTAATGCAAGTAATAAAGAAAATAGATACAAAAAATATGGCAATTACTATTTTAAATCCTAAAAAATGAGAAAGTGTTATATTCTTAGTATTTTTTAGTTATTATACAAAATATCATAGTAAAAGTCTTTTTTTTTTTGTATAATAGTTAGTGAGGTGAATAGTTTGAAAATTTTAACAGTAAATGCTGGAAGTTCTTCTTTAAAATTTAACTGTATCGAGCTTCCTAGCGAAAATGAACTTATTAGTGGATATTTTGAAAAGATAGGAATGAATGGAAGTTTTTATAATATAAAAATCAATGGCTCTAAAACAAAAAGAGAAGTGGATTTAAAAGACCATTCTGATGCTATAAAATATTTACAAGAAGAATTATTTAGCAATAATATAATTACTTCTTTGGATGAAATTGATGGAGTAGGACATCGTTTGGTGCATGGTGGAGATAAATTTAAAGATTCTGTATTAATAACAGAAGAAGTCTTAAAAGAGTGTGAAAACTTTAATGATTTAGCACCTCTTCACAATCCAGCTATGTTAGCTTGTATAAAGGCATTTCAAAGTGCTATGCCAACAACTCCTATGGTAGGTGTATTTGATACATCTTTTCACCAAACAATGAACGAATTAGCGTTTCTTTATTCAGTGCCATTTAGTTGGTACAAAGACTATGGAATTCGTAAGTATGGTTTTCACGGAACAAGTCATAAATACATTACAAAAAGAATGAAAGAAATTCTTGGCAAAGAAAATATAAATCTAATTAATTGTCACATTGGAAGTGGCGGAAGCCTATGTTGTATTAAAAATTCAAAAAGCATGGATACAACAATGGGATTTAGTCCAAACTCAGGAATCATGATGGGGACTCGTTCTGGAGATATAGATTATTCTATCATATCGTTTTATATGAAGAAAACAGGCAAATCACTACAAGAAGTAGAAACTATTTTAAACAAGCAAAGTGGTCTTTTAGGAATCAGTGAAAAATATGCAGACCATAGAGATATTGAAGTAGGTATGGAACAAAATGATGAAAAATGTATACTTGCAAACGATATGTATGTAGAAAGAATCGTTGATTATATAGCTAAATATTTTGTAAAATTAGAGGGAAAAGTAGATGCTTTAGTATTTACAGCTGGCCTTGGCGAAAATGCTCGTGAATTTAGAGAAGCAATTGTTGGAAAACTTTCCTCTTTAGAAATTTATATAGATAAAGAAGAAAACATGAAATACGCATCTTACATGGATTTACAAGAAGGTAAAATTTCTTCTTCAGAATCAAAAATTCCAGTATATGTGGTACCAACCAATGAAGAGTTAATGATAGCTTTAGATACGTATAACATAATTAGTTAGGAGATTTTTATGGTAAAGGATACCCACAAAAAAATTTATAAAAAAATAAAACAATACCAAAATATTGTGATTGCAAGACACGTGGGGCCCGATCCAGATGCTATTGCAAGTCAAATTGCCTTACGAGACTCTATAAAACGAACATTTCCAAATAAAAAAGTACTTGCGATTGGAGCTGGAGTATCGAGATTTAAAAAATATGGATTATTAGACAGAGCAGATTTTTTAGATAGGGAAAATACACTTTTAATTATTGTAGATGTTCCAACTTTAGAAAGAGTAGATGGAATAGAAGAATTAAAATACAATGAGATAATAAAAATTGACCATCATCCTCATGACGATATAGTGGGAACATTAGAAATAGTAGATGACACTGCATCTAGTACATGCCAACTTATTGCAGAATTAATTTTTAATACCCATTTAAAAATGGATAAAAATATTGCAAGTAATTTATTTTTAGGCATCGTATCTGATAGTGACCGTTTTTTACTTGCCTATACTACAGCCAAAACCTTTCGTATTGTATCTAGATTAATAGAAGAACAAAATTTAGATTTTGTAAGTTTGTATGATACGTTATA
The DNA here is from genome assembly GCA_947652325.1 of uncultured Mycoplasmatota bacterium. Classification (GTDB taxonomy): domain Bacteria; phylum Bacillota_I; class Bacilli_A; order RF39; family UBA660; genus MGBC108787. The sequence goes on along the minus strand of CANTCQ010000007.1, from coordinate 67,824 downwards.
TGAACGTCCATTAAATGAAATAAAATTTCATGGCTATTTAGGAGAAAATCTACAGTTAACCAAAAATGGGCTTGCCTATACAAAAATATCTCCTGAGGTAATACGTGAGTATGAAGTAGATATTGCAACGCCTTCCAATATGATTAATGATTTTAATTACATAAAAGATGTGTTGGTTTGGGTATTTGTTACATTTGATGAAAAAAATAAAATGTATAAAGTAAATATTCGAAGTCGCGGGCCAGTTATAAACGAAATAGCCGAAAAATATAAAGGCGGAGGGCATAAATTTGCTAGTGGTGTTAGAACTTCAGAAGAAAATGAAATAGACCATTTATTAAAAGATTTAGATAATGTTTGTAAAGAATATAAAAAACTATATATATAAGAAAGAAATTTGACTTTTTTTTTCATTTATGCTAAAATAGTCCACGTTTATTGAAAAGAAGGGGTTTAAATGAAAAAAAAATTGACAAAGGAAAAAAAAGAACAAATACAAAGGAAGATATTGAGTCTTTTAGTATGTATTTTATATGAACCAAAAAAAATTCCATGGACAGAAATGCAAAAAATAGCAATTTATTTAGAAGGAACACAAATACTGGGTCCAAAAAATATAAACAAAATTGCTTTAGTTTTATATAAACTTTATAATAAAACAAACGGTTTAAAAGAAAATCAAAAATATGACACAAACAATAAACCAGTGTCTTTAAAAAGATTAGTAGAAATAGAAAATTTTGGTTTAGCAAGTATTTATAATGAAATTTTTGATTATGTGGATACAAAAACAGTAGAAAAATATTTATGCAAAAAAGCAAAATTTATTTTAAATGAAGCCGAAAAAATGATAGAAGCAAAAGAAATTGTTATACAAGGCCCTCGTTTTGATTTAAATACTTATACAGAATACTTATATAACAATTTAAAAATGGAAATAGAAGATAAAACAGAAAATAGATTAAAGAAAATATATGATTTAACTATTGCATTATCTGAAGAATTAAATAAAAATAAAAAAGCAATTGAAACTGGACAAATTGAAAAAAATAGACAAAAAGAAATAGCACCAATAGTGAATGAAATGGAAAAAGAAGATAAGGAAGTTTGTACCAAATCTTTACTTTTAATAGAGCAGTTACACCTACAAATAAGAAATACTAATAACACAGCAAAGATATATTTTTTAGAAGATTGTATAAGGCAATTAGAAGAAACATATAATAAAAAAAATGAACTTTTGGAACAAATGGAAGTGGTAGAAGGCTACTTAAAACAATTAAAAAAATAAAAAATTAATATGAAAATATTAATTTTTTTTTAATTTAAAAAAAATGGTGTTATAATTAATACATGAAAATAAAAAATTATAAAAAAGTAAAAAACAATTGTTATCAAATATATTTTATTGATAATCAAAAAGAGATTACGCTTTACGATGATATTATTTTAAAATACAATTTACTTTTAAAAAAAGAAATAACAGAAAAAGAATTAATAGAAATACAAAAAGAAAATGAAAAACTAAACTGTTATTACAAAGCGATCCATTATGTAACCAATAAAAATCGAGCGAAAAAAGAAATAAAAGAGTATTTAAAAAGAAATGGTTTTGACTATCAACAAATTGAAAATACCATAACAAAATTAGAAGAAAAAAATATTATCAATGAAGAAAATTATATAGAAGCATTTGTAAATGACCAACTAAAATTAACAGCAAATGGTCCTAAGAAAATTAAAAAAAAATTGATGGATTTAGAATTTGCAGAAGAAAAAATAGAGGACTATTTAGCAAAAATTCCCGATGAAATCTGGCATGAAAAATTAAAACATAGCATTATAAAAAAAACAAAAGCTAATAAAAAAGAGGGAAGTAATAAAATAAAAGAAAAAATACTTTTTACTTTTATAAGGGAAGGATTTAATAAAGAAGAAATTTTAAGTATTTTGGAAATGATAAATATTCCTAAAAATAATCAAGCTTTAGAAAAAGAAGCTGAAAAACTTTATAATAAATTAAATAAGAAGTATAAAGAAAAAGAATTGTTTTTTCAAATTAAAGGAAGACTTATAAATAAGGGATTTTTATATGAAGATATAGAAGAAGTTTTAGAAGGTATAAAAAAAATATCAATCAAATGATATTTTTTTAGTTAGTTGTATTTTGTTTTTGAGAAAGAGCATTTTGAATATATCTTGCATATTGATTTTGTACTTCGCTATCAATAATATCCATTCCATATTCTTTTCGAATATTTTGCATTGCTTTTGTATTAATTGTGGTATCTTCACTTAAGAGTTTTTTTCCTAACGTTTCACGAATGCTATCTACTACATCTTCAAATTTTGCTTTTTCTTTTGATGCTTCACGATAAATAACATGGTAGCCTAGTTCTGTAGTAATTATTTCAGTTGAGTATTCTCCATCTTTTAACTTAAAAGCATTTTTTATAATTTCATCATAGCTACTTGAAAGTGTTCCATCATTAATATATCCAAGAGAACCTCCTTCATCTTTTGTAGAAGTATCTTCGGAGTATTCTTTAGCAAGAGAAGCAAAAGTATCTTTTATATTATCGCTTTCTTTTAATTTCGCAATAACCGTATTTATTTTGTTTTTCGCTTCTTCTTCAGCAGCCGTTTTTTCTTCTGCTGTTGCTCCATCTTTTACATTAGGTGTCACAAGTATATGATGAACCAAAACATCTCCATAAATGCTTTTTTCGTAATATTCTTTTAATTCTTTTTCCTGTATTTGATTTTTAGCATAATCTTCAATAGCTTGATTTTGTAAATAACTAATATAAACATAATTTTTATAGGCTTCTACAGTAGAAAAAGAAGTATAACTTTGAATGGCACTAAGTAAATCTTCTCCATAATTTTCTTCTAGAGATTTCATAGTCGCATCTGCATATTCAGTTGCACTACTTAAATTGTCTTTATATTTATCTTCTAATATTTTCTTATCGACTAAACTAATAAGAGACTCCAAAGCATAGTTATTTTTTAAATCATTGTATAAATCATCAATGCTTATTTTTTCTCCATTGGAAAAACTAACGATTGCATCACTTCCATTTTCCAGCTTCGGTATTGTTTTACCGCATCCACATATCATTAAACTACATAAACCAAGTACAATTATTTTTTTCTTCATAAAATCCTCCTAAACAATAATTATTATAACGAATTTAAAAAAAAAATACAAGAAGAACACTCACCAACTACAAAACTTACCATACAATATAAATGAAAAGACAAATAAAGGAGGAATGAAATTATGAATCATGGTTGCTGCAATAACGGACTTGGTCCAGCTATTATACTTGTATTATTTATCTTACTCATTATCATTGTAGGGGCTTTCATTTAGTCTTTAAAAATATAAGGAGGTGTCCAATTAAATGAATTGCTGTAAAAAAAATCAAGACAATTGCTGCAATAACAATAATCAAGGAATAAGTTCAGCTTTAATCATAATCGTATTATTTATATTGTTAGCAATAATCTTTGCAGGATTTAGCGGATACGGCGTATATTAAAAGGAGGAACAACCTTCTTTTTTTTGTAAAAGAAATAAAGTTGATTTTTTATCTATTTAATTTTCTAAAATTTTATGATATTCTATTAAAAGAATAGGGTGACTAGTATGTTTGGAAAAATTGTAAAAATAGATGAAAAAGTAGTAAAAATAGAAAATAAAACAAAAATGATTCAAGCAAACGTTATTAATTTTCATGTAGTGTTTGAAGAATTAGATACAGGTACATCGACTTCTCCTAAAATAGTGGGAGAAATTTCTGGAATGAATGAAGAAGAAATTACGATTTTATTAATTGGAGAAATAAAAGAAAATACTTTTATCTCAGGGGCCACGAAATATCCAAGTATTACAAGTAACTGTCGAATTGTTTACAAACAAGAATTAGAATTAATAATTGGTTCCCAAGAGTATATGTCCTCTGAAAATCTTTTAATAGGGGCATCCACTTTATATGATGGCTACAAAATAACAGCAAAGATGAATGACTTTTTTAATCAACATTTTGCAATTATTGGAAATTCTGGTTGCGGTAAATCATGCGGTGTTGCAAGTCTCATTCAAAATATATTTTACTATAATAACAAAATACCTAAAAATGCGCATATAGTAATATTTGATATTTATGGAGAATACCATGCGGCCTTAACGAAAATTAATAATTTTCCAAATATTAATGTAAAATACTATACAACTAAAACAGATATAGATGAAGTATCATCCGAAATTGTAAGTATACCTCCTTATTTTTTAGAAGTAGATGATTTAGCTATTCTACTTAATGTAAATGACCATACTTTACTTCCTATTTTGGAAAAAACTTTACAATACGTTGCTATTTTTCATGGAGCAGGAGAAAAAGCCATAAAATATAAAAATTCTATCATTGCCAAAAGTTTGCTAGATATTATTGGAAGTGGAAAATCCTCTACTCAATTAAGTGACCAAATTATTTCTACTTTAAATAAATTTAATACGCCAGAGTTAAATTTAGAAAGTGCTATCGTGCAACCAGGATATACTAGAACTTTAAAACAATGCTTAAATATAGATTCACAAGGAAAAATGGGAGCATTACAATTCATTATTGAATTTTTAAATACATTTACAACTATAGAAACTTTTGAAATAGAGAAAACAGAACTTACTTATACCTTAGAAGATATATACAATGCTTTAGAATTTGCACTTATGAGTGAAGGAATGCTAAATAACGCTACTCTTTATGAAAAAGCAAACGATTTACGTGTACGTATGCATTCTATTTTAAATAGTGGTCTATCAAAATACTTTGAATACAAAGGTGAATTTATAAAAAAAGAGCAATTCGTAAAAAGTATGTTTTTAACAAATCAAGTCGAATATGTCCAACTTTTAAATATGAATTTTAATTATGTAGATGAAAGATTTGCTAAAATTTTAACTAAATTATACATGAAATTGTTTTTTGATTTTGCAACATCTTTAGAAAAAAGAGCAAGTTTTCCAATTCATATTATAATTGAAGAAGCACATCGTTATGTTCAAAATGACAACGATATCAATATAATTGGATACAACATTTTTGATAGAATTACCAAAGAAGGAAGAAAATATGGGGTAATACTTGGTTTTGTTACCCAAAGACCAAGTGAATTATCTACAACTTGTTTATCACAATGTTCAAACTTCTTAATCTATCGTATTTTCCATCCAGAAGATTTAAATATAGTAATTTCCATTTCTAGTAATTTGACCTCTCAAGATATTGAAAAATTAAAAACCTTAAGACCTGGGACTGCTTTAGTCTTTGGAACAGCTTTTCGGGTTCCATTATTAACTAAATTAAATTTACCAGACCCAATGCCAGCAAGTAGCAACGTCAATATTGAGAATAGTTGGTATGAATAAAAAAACAGTAACAATTTTGTTACTGTTTTTGTGTATGCAAATCTCTTTTTCTTTCAAAAGAAGAGGGGATAAAATCCAAAAGCCGATAAGGATTTTGATTAGGTACATGGTTATAAAGGTTTATAAAAATTTGATACAGGCTATCTGGAAGACCATCTTGTTTTAAATCATACATTTTGTTATAAAAAGCATTTAAATCGAGTAACATTATATCCACACCAAATAAAAATCTCAAAATTATCATAGTATAGCAATAAAGGTCTGTATTTTCATTATTCGAAAAATGATAACCATCCCAAGGATATTTTTCTTGTAAATTTTCTCTTACATAAAAATATGTTTTTAAAAACTCTAAATATTTAGCAGCAAAAGCACGATTATTCTCAATTTTGCAACTATCTAAATCGATAATTTGAATCTTTTTTGTTTGGATATCCACCAAAATATTACTCTCTTGCAAATCGCCAATAAAAAAAGTAGTTAATTTATTTTCATGATTACGAATATATTTTAATTTTTCTAATACTTTCCCTACATTTTGTAAAGTAACTATTAAATCATTAAAAGAAAAGTTGTACCCCTCCTGTAGAAGTGTTCGTAAATTTATTTTATAACCTTTATTTATAAGTATTCCTTGTAACAAATCCTTTTTATTGTATATATATTTTTTAAAGAGAATAAATTCAGAAACCAAAGCTAAATCATTCTGATACTTATTAAGTAAATACAAAGTATCTACTTTGTTTTGACTATAAAAATGAAAAATCTTCATCAGTTCTGTTGAACTAAATATTCGTACTTCAGCTTCATTTGTTTTATTTTTAGTATACAAAGGATATTTTAAAATTTCTTGTTCGTTTAAATAAATTTTTTTCATAATACCCCCTCTAAATAAATGTAGAATTTATCCTAGCACAAAAGTATAAAAATAGCAAAGGAATGTGAACAAATACTATAGAGTAGCATACATTAAAATAGAGGAGGGTTACGAAAATGGCAAATTACAAAGAGATAGTAACAAAAGCAATTATTGGAAAAGCTAAAAAAACCAGTACATCAAATTTTACAATTACACCAGAATTAAGACCAGACACTATTTTAGGGTGTTGGGTGATTAACCACCAGTTTCAAGGAAGAAATAATGGAGGTATTGTAAACATTGAAGGAACATTTGATGTAAATGTTTGGTATTCTTATGATAATGATACAAAAACAGCTGTTACAAACAATTCTTTTAGTTATCAAGAAAAAATGCCAGTACATCTAAAGGATAATATGACTCTTACAAACAAAGAAGAAATTATTGTAAGGAGTTTAAAACAACCAACAGTTACCAATGTATCTGTAAATGAAGGTATTGTAAAATTAAATGTAGAAAAAGAACTTGGAGTAGAAGTAGTAGGAGATACAAAAATAAAAGTTTCAATCGAAGAAGAGGAAGATGAATATGAAATTATTACGGATGAAGACATTTTAAGTGAAAAAGAAGAAGAAGCAATCGAAGAGATTGATGAGGAATATTTGAAGTAGTGTCAACCAAATCAAGTTGACACTATTTTTCTACTGTGTTATACTAAAAACGAATTAAAGGAGGAAAAAAAATGGCTGTTAAATTAAGATTAAAAAGAATGGGAGCAAAACAAAGACCTTTTTATCGTATTGTTGCGGCAGATTCTAGATTTCCTAGAGATGGACGTTTTTTGGAAGTAGTGGGAACATATAATCCAATTACAAATCCTGCTGAAACAAAAATAGATGAAGAAAAAGCGCTTTATTGGTTAAACAATGGAGCACTTCCAACAGAAACAGTAAGAAATATTCTTTCAAAAGAAGGAATAATGAAAAAATACGCTGAAGCTAAAAAAGCAGGTAAGTAATGGATAGTATTATAGAATACACATTATTTTTGGTAAAAAGTGTTGCCAAAGATTCCGATATGGTAAGTGTTAAGGAAATAGGAAGTGAAGAAGAGTTTATAAATTTAGAAGTTTTAGTAAAAGAAAGTGATATGGGAGCTGTAATTGGAAAATCTGGCTCTACTGCTAAAGCTATTCGTACACTCGTACAAGCCTATTCGTATTTACACGATAAGAAAAAAGTAAAAATCAATATTGATTCTTTTTAAGAGAGAAAAAACTCTCTTTTTTTAATAGTAGTAGTGAGGAAGAACAAAATTTTTTAGAAAACTATTTTGAAACCCATTACAAGCGACTTTTTGAAAAAATAGAAGATAAAAAAAGAACAAACTCTCGTGTTCTTTAAATTAAAAATCTATAATGTTAACTTAGCATCATTACTAAATTCATCAAGCAACAAGCTGTCTATTTGACCATACATTTGAAGAAGTGGTGCAAAATCAAAATCTTGAGGAACTACATTTTTTAAAATTTCAATAACAGATTTAAGCTCTGCCTCTAAAATCTTTTGCTTTGCAACTGCTTCCATGGCAACTCTTTGTAAATGTAATTCTCGTAACATAATATTCATATTATTGGAAATCGTATCTGGAGTTATACTATAACTATCTATATTACTTATCTTTTTTGGAGAATAAGCTGGCATTTTTAAGAGTTTTAATGTTGCAATTAATCGTTGTACATCGAAATTTGCTTTCTCGTTCCAATTATCGAAATTAATAATATTTGTAACGGAAGCACATTCAGGAATCTTGTTAGTAAATTCTTTTAATATACTTACAAATTCTGTTAATCCAGGACAATGCATTTTAAAATCTTTTTCAGCTTTTTTTTCAGATACTCCCATTTTTTCTTGATAAGTGCGTTTTAAAGATTTAACATATTTATCAATAGTATATACATTGGTATTATAAATGGCATCATCCTTACTTACAGGCTCCCAAGTACAGGAATTATTTGATTCATCCCCTAAAAGCTTTAAAATAGTGTGATTATAATTGGCTAATAAAGTTTTTAGTTCGCCTGTAGCAGTAGTTAAATTATCTTTTTCACCTTTCAATGTAGAAATTTCTGCTTGAATGATTTCTTTTTCACTATCTAATTCTGCATGTGCATTTTTAACCCCTTCTACTTTTAGTTGTTCTAATTCTTCTTTGATTTTTAAAAGTTCTAAAGCAAGAGTAGAAGTATCATTTTGTAAATCTGTCTTTTTTTGTTGTAAGTTAGAAACATCTTCTGTAAGTACTTTTTGTTCATTCGATAGCTTATTAATACTTGTTTCTAATTCATATTTTTCTTGTTTGTAAGATTCTAATATTTGTTTATGAATAGAATGCAGAATGGTATCAAATGCCTCTTTTGCATACTTAGATAAACCATCATAAGTAGAATATTGAGAAATAATATCTCCATTAATTAATCCATCAACATATATTATAATTTCGTTAAAATAAGCAAGTTTTTCTTTAGAATCAAAAGGAATTAATTTTTTTATTTTTTTTATAAAATGAATTACATCATATACACTTTCATTTGGAAACAAATTTTCTATTTCGTCTTTAATTGTATTGTTGCTAAAATTAGACATATAAATCCCCCTTCGTAATTAATTAATATAAAGAAAAAGCGAATATATGTCAAGGCATTTTTGCAATTTATTTACATAATAAAAAAAAGTCTAGATTATGTTTGAAAAAAATATGTTATACTAAAAATAAGGTGAAGAATATGAAAAATAAAAAAGGATTTACATTAGTAGAGTTATTAGCGGTTATTGTAATATTAGCCGTTTTAGTAACCATTGCTGTACCAAGTACAATTAGTATTTCAAATAAAATAAAAGTAAATATGTATTGTTCCAAAATAGATACTTCTATAGAAACAGCAGCGAAAATGTATGGAGAAGATAGAAGAGAAAGTTTTTCAATAGATAACGCAACAGGTTATCCTACAAAAGTATTAACAGTAAAAGACTTAATTGATACAGGATATTTAAAAAAAGACCAAAATGCTGCTCCTTATGTAGTTGACCCTCGCGATAAAGCAAGTGAAGATTTATATAACATGAGTTTTAAGGTTTATGTGAAATACAACCGTGTTTATGTAGGTTTTAATGACGATGTAAAAACAATTTGCGGAAAATAAGAAAATATGGTAAGATAACGAAACAAAAAAGGAGGGTGAGGAGTGAAACAAACTGTTTGTTTAATTGGAAAACCGAATGTAGGAAAATCTACAATTTTTAATCGTTTAATCAAAGAAAATAAATCGATTGTTTTAGATACACCCGGTGTAACAAGAGATAGGATTTACGGAGATGTATTTTATAAAAACAAATCATTTTTACTAATTGATACGGGTGGAATAGAAGATAATAATGATGATTGGAACAAAGATATTTTAGCGCAAGCAACACTTGCTATAGAGGAAGCAGATTGTATTGTATTTGTAGTTGATGGCAAAGAAGAGATGAGTGCAAGTGATTTAAAAATTCGTGATATGCTCATAAAAACCAATAAAAAAGTAATTGTTGCAGTGAATAAAATCGATAATCAAAAAAGAAATGAGTTAATTTATAATTTTTATGAACTAGGATTTGCAATAGTATTACCTATAAGTGCCACGCATAATTTAGGTTTTGAAGAACTGTTAGAAAATATTACAGAAGATTTCTTAGAACAAGAAAAAGAAGAAGATAATCGTCTTAAATTTTGTTTTATTGGAAGACCAAATGTAGGAAAAAGTAGCCTTATCAACGCTTTATTAAATGAAGAAAGAGTAATTGTAAGTGATATTGCTGGAACTACTCGAGATGCAACAGACACTCCTTTTTTATATAATAAGGAAGAATATGTTGCAATTGATACAGCCGGAATGCGTAAAAAAGGGCGTATTTATGAAAATATTGAAAAATACAGTCTACTTCGTAGTTTAAAAGCAATGGATAGAAGTGATGTTTGTGTACTTGTTGTAAATGCCGAAGAAGGAATTATAGAACACGATAAACACATTTTATCTTACGCGATAGAAGCAGGAAAAGGGATTGTTATCGTTGTAAATAAATGGGACACGATTGAAGACCCAGATAAAACCATAAAAGTATGGAAGAAAAATTTAGAATCGCACTTTATGTTTGCATCCTATGCTAATATTGTATTTGTTTCAGCAACAACTAAAAAAAGATTACATACACTTATGCCTGCTATAATCTCTGCTTATGAAAATAACAAAAAAGAAATTAAAACAAGCGATTTAAATAATGTAATTACAGAGGCAGTAGCGATGCACCAATCACCTTCTTATAAAGGAAAACGTTTGAAAATCTATTTTGCAAGCCAAACAGATAATAAACCTCCAAAATTTACCTTTCAAGTAAATAATAAAGGATTAATTCATTTTAGTTATGAAAGATATTTAGAAAATAAAATAAGAGAAAATTTTGATTTTTCGGGAACACCAATTCTATTAAAATTTAAAAATAAAAAAGAAGATTAATTTAAACATTCTTCTTTTTCTTTTTCATCAATTCGTTTTTTATCAACAAATCTTGTTTCATCTCGATTAAAAAACTCTGATATGTCGACATGCAAAGTTTTAGCAAGTTTTTCTAAAAAGTCAATAGTCATATTGATTTCACCACGTTCAATACAAGCATAATATTTAGAACTTAATTTATATTCTTCATAAAATTTTTCTTGGCTTTTTCCACTTTTATAGCGCAAAAGTTTTAAATTTTCCCCAATAATTTTTCGAATACATTTCATATATTTTCCTCATTTCTACCTACTAATAACTATAGAAATTAAGTCTTTGTAAGTCTACCTAGCTATAACTATATAAAATTGACATTCTAAAAAATATAGAGTATGATAAAAAACACTTTGGAGGGTTTTTATGGACAATAGTACAAACTATTTAAAAAAATTAAGAGAAGAAAGAAAATTAAGCTGTAAAGATATGGCTGAAATATTAGAAATAAGCAAAGCGTACTATTGGCAAATTGAACATAAAAATCGCAGACTATATTATGACATGGCTGTAAAAATAGCAGCAGTTTTTGATTTAAAACCAGATGATATTTTTTATGAAGAAAAAGAAAAAATGACAACGAAATAAAAAGATTTCATATATTACTACTAGGTGAGTATAATGGAATTTAAAGATGATTTCTTTCAGAAAGTAGAAAAGAAAACAAAAGTAAATAAAGATACTATCATTGATTTAGCTAAAAAATTACAAGATGGAAATATGAAAAATGAAAATACATTACGAGAAGTGATAAATACTCTGAGTTTAATGACTGGTAAGAAAGTATCCAAAGAGCAAGAAGATAAAATAATTAATACAATCGTAAGTGATAAAGTACCCAAAAATATAGACAAAATGTTTTAAAAAAACAACTAAAAAATTAGTTGTTTTTTCTTCCTAATAATTCATCCAAAGAATAGTGGTATTGCTTAGAAAACTCTAAAGTATAATAAGTGGTAATTAAAATTTTATTGGTTTCGTATTTATGAATACAAGATTGACTTACCTTAATTTTTTCGGCAATCTCTTCTTGAGTAATATTACGAGTTTCACGAAAGGACTTTAGATTTTGGGCAACTTGCTTTCTATCAAAAGTATGGTAAATTAAAACTTCTTCCATAGTAGGACTATTTCCTACTAAATAATCAATGGTTGTATGATAAAAATTAGCAAAGTCATTTAACCTTTTTAAAGGAATAACATCTTTTCCACTTTCATATCCAGCATAGGTAGAACGACTTATTTTAAGAGCATCAGCTACTTCTTGTTGGGTTAAATCATGGTACTCTCTTAAATCTTTTAGGATTTCATACATTAGAATCACCTAGTAATAATTTTCTCCTAAAAAAATTTAAAATACGGGAATATGTGGGATATAGTTATAAATTGTGTTATAATTAATTTAAATAGAAAAAGGTGAAGTATATATATGGTAAATGGGTATCCTAAATTAACTAAAATAAGAAAGGCAAAACAATATAGTTATGATGATATGGCCGAAAAATTAAAAATTAGTAAATGTTTTTATTGGCAAATTGAACATAAAAAGAGAAGACTTTATTATGATATGGCTAAAAATATTGCAAAGGTATTCGATTTAAAGCCAGATGATATTTTCTATGAAAAAGAAAAATAGTTTTTTTAATTATTGATGATTATAGAAAATTGCTATAGAATTGTATTAAAAGATGTAGATAGGCAAGTTGTTGTTTAGAAAACGCATGTACGGTATCTTTAAACGATTTTTTTGCAGAATTAAATTCGGAAATATCCGCCTTTTTTCCTACCAAAACGGAAATATTACAAAGAAGAATAAAACTTCATTTAAACGACTTGCAAAAACAATGTAAGAAATAAAATTCACAAGAAAGTTCTAAAAGACTTTCTTTTTTCATACGGTTAAGTAGAAAGAGGAAAGGATTAGTATAAATGGAAAAAAGTGAAATAATTAAATCCATTGCAACTCGTGGTAATGGTGAAATATATTTAGGTGTAGTTGGTGCCGTACGATGTGGTAAATCAACTTTTATCAAACGTTTTATTGAAAATTTAGTGGTTCCAAACATTGAAGATGAATATGAAAAAAGAAAATGCTTAGATGAAATCCCTCAAAGTGCAGAAGGAAAAACCATCATGACAACTGAACCCAAATTTGTACCTTCCAGTGGTGCTACAATAAAAGTAGGAGAATTCTCAACGAATATAAAGTTAGTAGACTGTGTCGGGTTTGTTATAAAAGGAGCAAATGGCCATGTAGATGAAGATGGAAATCCAAGAATGGTAAAAACACCATGGTTTGAAGATTCTGTACCCTTTTATGAAGCGGCAGAAATTGGAACAGAAAAGGTAATTAAAGACCATGCAACCATTGGCATTGTGATGACTTCTGATGGAACGTTTGGAGAAATCCCAAGAGAAAATTACATAGAAGCTGAAGAAAAAATTGTAGCTGAATTAAAGGAACTTGGTAAACCATTTATTGTGGTACTAAACACAAAAAACAAAAACAGTGAAACTGCTAACAATTTGGCTCATGAACTTAGAAATACGTATGAAGTTCCTGTTATTCCTCTTAATGCAACAGAAATGGAAGAACCAGAAATTTTAAATGTTTTAAAAGAGGCTTTGTATGAATTTCCTGTTTTAGATATTAATGTTCAAATTCCCAAATGGGTACATGTTTTAGATAATAATCATTATATAAAGAAATATTACCTAGAAAAAATAAAAGAAAGTGTTATTTCTGTTAATAAAATACGCGATGTAGATAATATATTGGGATTGTTTAATGATTCGGAAATTATTTCAAAAAGTTACATTAGCGAAGTAGATACTTCAACAGGAGTAATAACAATTACGCTTGAAAGTAGCGATGAACTCTATAATGATGTTTTAAAAGATTTAATGGGCGATATGGTAACAACCAAAGCAGGTCTTTTAAAAATATTTGCAAGTTACAAAGAAGGAAAAGAAGAGCTAGATGGAATGAAAGAAGCCTTACGAATGGCTAAAAGTACTGGATATGGTATTGTGTATCCTAGTTTAAAAGATATGACTTTATCTACACCAGAAATTGTAAAACAAGGTTCTCGTTATGGAGTAAAATTAAAAGCAGTAGCCTCAAGCATTCATTTAATGAAAGTAAATGTAGAATCTACTTTTGAACCTATTATTGGAAGTGAATTACAAAGTAAAGAACTTATTAACTATTTAATGAAAGATTATGAAGTAGACCCTGGAAGTATTTGGAAAAGTGAAATATTTGGCCGTAGTTTAGATGTAATTGTAAAAGAAGGAATTCAAGCAAAATTGTCTGTAATGCCCGAAAATATGCGTTATAAACTAAGCCAAACAGTAACGAAGATTGTCAATAAAGGGTCAAGCAATTTAATTACAATTGTCATATAGTGACAAAAGACTTTATTTTTTCTTGCTTTTGATTTGAATATTTGCTATTTTTAGTATGTAAGGCTGATGCACTTATAAAAAATAAAAAATTTGGAGGTAAGAAAAATTATGTCAAAACAAGATGTAATCGAAAGAATAGCTGAACAAGCTGAAATATCAAAAGCTGCTGCAGGTCGTGCATTAGATGCTGCATTTGAAGCAATTACAGAAGGACTAAAAAAAGAAGGAAAAGTTACTTTTGTAGGATTTGGAACATTCAGTGCTAAAGAAAGAGCTGCACGTGAAGGAATTAATCCATTAACAAAAGAACCACTTAAAATCCCAGCTAAAACTGTTGTTTCATTCAAAGCTGGAAGCAAATTAAAAGAATCAGTTAACTAATTTAGTTATAAATTAGAAGTAAAAGTTAACCAATTATATGTTAACTTTTTTTATTTTTATATGAAAAATACTTTTCAAAATTGACATTTTGAAAATAGGAACGTATACTTAAAAAGAGAGTAGATGATGTATGAAAAAAAGAATAATAAGTGCTATTGGCATGACTTTGCTTCTTCTTCCGTTAGTTATTTTAGGAGAAAAATATTTTGCTATTTTATCAGGAATAGTCGGAGTATTTGCTTTAAAAGAAATAATAGATTTAAAAGAGCATCATAAAAAAATACCTGAAATGATATTTTTTGTAAGTATTGCGGATTTATTATTACTTATCTTTTCTGGATTTTATGGATATGGAACTATTTTAGGTTTAAGTTATCGTATAATTTCACTAATTCTGTTTAGTTTATTTATCCCCACTTTATTTTATAAAAATGAAAGATACACAACCCATGAAGCCATTTATTTATGCGGAAGCATTTTATTTTTGGGAGCATCTTTTAGTGGTCTTGTTTTAATAAGGAATTACAGTATGTGGCACTTGTTTTACTTGGCAAGTATCGCAATAACTACAGATATTGTTGCAATGCTAATTGGAAGAAGTTTTTTAGGAAAACATAAATCTTTTCCTACTATTAGTCCAAAAAAAACGTGGGAAGGAACCATCGGAGGAACCATTATAGGAACAAGTATAGCAACAGTTTTATACATATATTTTATTGGTGGAAATGTAGTAGGAAAAGTCATTTTAATTACTTTTATTCTATCGATTATGGGACAAATAGGGGATTTGGTTTTTAGTAAAATAAAAAGAGAAAATAAAACGAAAGATTTTAGTAATTTAATTCCTGGTCATGGGGGAATACTAGACCGTTTAGATAGTTTATTGTTTATCGTTTTAACCTATATGATTTTATTTGAAATAATTTAAAAGGAGGAAAAAAAATGTGGTTAGTAACAATACTTTTATTAGTTCTTATATTGAGCATTATTATTTTAGTGCATGAATTTGGGCACTTTATTTGGGCCAAAAAATGTGGTGTATATATTTATGAATTCTCATTAGGAATGGGGCCAGTTCTTTTTACGCATAAGGGTCGTGATGGTATAAATTATAATATACGAGCTTTTCCTATTGGAGGATTTGTTTCAATGGCTGGAGAAGTGTACGAAGATGATGAAAAAATAAAAAAAGAAAGATTTATGTGCAACAAACCATGGCTACAACGATTAATGATTTTAATAGCTGGAGTAGTGAATAACTTTATTTTAGCTATTGTTTTGTTATTTTTTATTGCGCTTATAGGGGGGTCTACTACAACAAAACCAATTGTTGGAACTATTTTAGAAAATTCTGCTATTGCAAAGTCAGGAATAGAAGTAGGAGACCAAATACTAGCAATTAATGGAATAAAATCATCTTCTTGGGATAAATTACAAATAGCCTTATACCGAAAAAATCCAAAAGATTCTTTTGAGTTTGTTGTAAAAAAGAAAGATGGTAGTGAAAAAACATACCAAGTAATACCCGAAAAGGTAAAAGATGAAAATGGCATAGAAACGAATAAATTTGGCTTTGGGATTGATACGACAAAATATCATGGAATAATAGCAAGTTTAAAATATGCATTTTTAAAATTTGAAAGTATAGTAGACTCAATGATTTTAACCATCACAAGTTTGTTTACAGGAAAAATTTCTTTAAATGCTTTATCTGGACCAGTGGGAATGTATGAAGTAGTAGATAGTTCCATGGGTCTTGGATTATCACAATTTTTATACATAATAGCATTTTTAAGCATTAATGTTGGATTTATTAATATTTTACCTTTCCCAGCTTTTGACGGTGGTCGAGTACTCTTCATGATAATTGAAAAAATAAAAGGAAGTCCAATGAATGCAAAAATAGAAAATGCATTTCATACAGTAGGTTTTCTTCTACTTATGATTTTAATGATATATATAACCTGTCAAGATATTTTAAAATTATTTTAAAAGGATTGCAAAATGCAATCCTTTTAATACGCTGTTTAAGATGATAAGAAGTTGAAAAACAGAAAAAAAACAGATATAATAAAAACAATAGTAGGAGAAAAAATATGAAAGAAAAATACAAAAAGAAAACAAAAATATTTTTACTTATAATCGGAATCATAACAATAATAGGAGTAGCACTAGGTGTCAGTTATGCATTATGGACTCATACTGCCTATCAAGAAAGCATTAATAAAATAACCAGTAATTGTTTACAAGTAATAATAGAAGATGTAGAGAATAGTGCTATTAGTTTAAAAAATGCTTATCCATTAACTAAAGAAGAAGCAAAAAGTTTAGTTCCCTATACATTTAGAGTAAAAAATACTTGTAATTTAGCAGTAAGTTATAGTGTGAATTTAGAAATACTAGAAGTAGAAAATCAACTTTCAAGTGAATATATCCATACAAATTTTAATGAGAAAAAAATACAAAAATTAAAAGAATATACAAGTGTAGAACCTACTTATGAAGAAAATAACAAAAAAGCTATAGAAGCTTATGAACTAACTACTGATTCTTTAGGAATAGGAGAAAGTAAAACATATACTTTAAAATTATGGTTAGATGAAAACGTTACAATGGAAGATGATGTTATGAACAAAAATCTTATCGGAAAAATAAGTGTTACAGGAGTCATAGATGATAATTATGATGCTAGAGGAACAATGATGGCTTATAAACAGTATGAAGCTTTTTGGTCGTTAAAGTATCAAAATACTATTACAAAGATAGTATTTGAACCCGAAATGCATTCTAAAGAAAATGTTATAGAAAGCTTTAATTTATCTGAAAATTCGGATGGAAGTGTTATGGGTTATTTGGTTCCGAATGAAAATAACGCATCAAAATATACTTTATATATACAAAGTGAAGGTGGGGTTAAAGCACCTTCTAATAGTAGAATGTTATTTGAAAGTTTTTATTATTTAGAAAGTATTGAAGGATTAGAATATTTTGATACGAGTAATGTAACAAATATGTCTGGTATGTTTCGTTCTAACATAAATTTAATTAATTTAGATTTAAGTAATTTTGATACAAGTAATGTAACAAATATGTCTGGTATGTTTCAAGGGAGTAATCACATAACAAATTTAGATGTAAGCCATTTTGATACGAGTAATGTAACAAATATGTCTGGTATGTTTTTCGCGTGTGAAAGATTAACTGATTTGGATGTAAGTAATTTTAATACGAGCAAAGTAAAAGATATGTCTAATATGTTTGCTGGTGACATAAATTTAGTTAATTTAAATTTAAGTAGCTTTGATACAAGTAATGTAACAAATATGTTTGGTATGTTTTATAATAGTCGAAATTTAGTTAATTTAAATTTAAGTAGCTTTGATACAAGTAATGTAACAAATATGAGACAAATGTTTGGGCTTTGTCCAAGTTTAGTAAACTTAAATATAAGCCATTTTAACACAAGTAACGTAACAAATATGGAAGAAATGTTTTATGATAATTTTAATAATCGTAGTAAAATAACAAATTTAAATTTAAGTAATTTTAATACCAATAAAGTAACCAACATGCGACGTATGTTTTATGGAAGAGAAAATTTAATTAATTTAGATATAAGTAATTTTGATACAAGCAATGTAACAGATATGACTGAAATGTTTTATGAATGCAAAAACTTGAATCAAATCAATTATGGAAATAATTTTATACGACAATCCAGTTCTCAAATATCAAATATGTTTTATAAAAGCCCAGCAAATAAACCAACACATGAATCTTGGAATGGAGTTTTTTAAAAATAGAACGACTTGTGTTTTTCAAGCAATTTTTATATAATGGTAGTAGTAAAAAAATAGGAGCGTTGCAATGAGAAAAATCATAGCCAGTATGGATATTGGAACCAATTCAATTAAAATAATTGTTGCGGAAATCCAAAAATATAGAACCAATATTTTAGCAGTTGCGGAAACAGAGGCAAAAGGAATAAAAAAAGGATTAATTGTAAACAAAGAAGTATTAATGCCTATTTTAAAAGCAACGATAAAAAAAGCAGAAGACATGCTAGGCTTAAGTATTCGAAAAATGATTGTGACCGTTCCAAGTTTTCAAACAGAATTTTTAATGAGTGAAGGAAGTACTTCTATTACCAATGAGGATAAAATAGTAAAAGGAATTGATATTGTAAGGGCTATGCAAGCATCGGTTTACAATCGTATTCCACCAGAAAAAGAAATTGTAAGTATTGTTCCAGCAGGATTTAAAATAAATAACGAGGAGCCTATTAAAAATCCATTAAATTGTGTAGCAAATAAATTAACTGTAAAGACAGTATCTTCTATTATTCCGAAAGAAAATGTGCATGCCTTGTTAGAAAGTTTTGAAAAAATAGGAGTAGAAATAATGGATATTGCTTTAACTTCTAATGGAGATTATTACGCTCTTCGAAATGAAAAAATGGATAATTTAGTAGGAGCAATTATTAACATTGGTGAGGCAACAACAACAGTATCTATTTTTAATAAAGGAGTTGAAACAAATACAAATGTGATTGAAATGGGTGGACAAAATATTGATAATGATATATCATTTATATATAAAGTAACGAAGAATGATGCAAGGTATTTAAAAGAAAATTTAGGATTAGCTCATAAAAGAATGGCCCAAGCAACAGCATCAGCAATTGTTACAAATAAGTTAGGGGAAAGTATTTCCATAAATCAATATGAATTAAGTGAAATTATAATGAGCCGCTTAGAAGAAATTTTAAATGTTGCAAAAAATCAAATTAATCACTTAACAAAAAAAGAAATTCATTATATAATAGTAACGGGCGGCGTAAGCGAGATGCCTGATTTTGAACTAACACTTGAAAGTATTTTTGGCAGAAGTGCTAAAATAGGAAAGATACAAGAAATTGGAGTTCGAAATAATAAATATTCTGCTTGTTTAGGCTTAATTAAGTTTTACAATAGTAAATTAGAATTGCGTGGAAAAGAGATTTCTATATTTAGTGTAGAGGAACAAGAAGAACTGAGTGGAAAACATAAAAAAATCAATATATCTGATAATTCCATTTTAGGAAAATTATTTGGATATTTTTTCGATAATTAAGGAGAGTGTATTATGGACGGGATAAGTAACGGATTAAAAATAAACCCAATTGCGAAAATAAAAGTATTTGGTGCTGGTGGTGGCGGCTGTAATGCAGTAAATCGAATGATAGAAGAAGGTGTACAAGGTGTTGAATTTTACGTAGTAAATACAGATAAACAAGTGCTAGATGCATCACGTGCACCACATAAAATTCAAATTGGTGAAAATATTACAGGTGGTCGTGGAGCTGGTTCTAATCCAGAAGTAGGTAGGGAAGCAGCTTTAGAAAGTAAATCTGAAATTGAAAATGCTATTCGTGGGGCAGATATGGTTTTCATTGCTTGTGGTTTAGGTGGTGGAACAGGTACAGGAGCAGCTCCAGTTATTGCAGAAATAGCGCAAGATTTAGGAGCTTTAACAGTGGGAATTGTTACAAAACCATTTCGTTTTGAAGGAAAAAGAAGAATGGAACATGCTTTAGTAGGCTTAGAAGAACTTAAAAAACACGTGGATACATTAATCATTATTCCAAATGACCGTCTACGCGATATTATTGACAAAACAACAAGTTTTCAAGATGCTTTCAAAGAAGTAGATAACGTATTACATAGAGGAGTACAATCCATTTCTGATTTAATTGCAGTAACTGGAATTATTAACCTAGATTTTGCAGATGTTAAAACTGTTATGGAAAAATCAGGAACCGCTTTGATTGGTATTGGAATGGGTGTTGGTGAAAATCGAGCTGTTGAAGCTGCAGAACAAGCTGTATCAAGTGCTCTTCTGGAAACAACTATAGAAGGAGCTACAGATGCTATTATTAATATCACAGGAGGAGATTCTCTAACTTTATTTGAAATTGAAGATGCTGTAGAAACCGTACGTTCTGCTGCAAATAACGATATCAATATTATTTTTGGGGCAATACCTAACTCTAATTTAAATGAAGAAGTTATTGTAACCGTTATTGCAACTGGATTTGATGGAAAACAAACATCTAGCAGTCGTGATGATGAACCACAATATGGACAACGTGAACAAAAAAATAGAGGAAGAAATAGGGAAGAAGATTTTGATTCAGAATATGATATCCCACCATTTTTAAGAAATCACAATGGATTTTAAATAATACAAAAAACAACATAATTTTATGTTGTTTTTTTGTATACTTCTTTTAGGTGATAGTATGAAAGTCTACATAGATTTAGTTCTTATTTTAAACTTATACTTAGACTTTCTTCTTTTAATGACAACTTCTATTGTATTAAAAAGAAGTGCCCCACTAAAAAAAATAGGTTTGGGAGCCATCGTAGGAAGTCTCTCTACTTTGTTTTTATTTTGGAATACCAATAATATTCTTCTTTTTTTCTTTAAAATAGGACTAGCCTGTTTGATGAACATTCTTACATTTGGTTTTAAAGATATAAAATATTTTGTAAATAATTTTGGGTATTTTTACATGATTAGTGTCATTTTAGGAGGATTCTTATATTATTTAAATTTAGAATTCAGTTATTCCCACATTGGACTTATCTTTATAAATAAAGGACTTAATATAAATGCTATTTTTTTAATCATTTTTTCCCCTGTTATATTATATATTTATTATAGGCAAGCAAAAAAAATGAAAAGTAATTATAATTTGATTTATGAAGTGACAATTATTTTAAAAGAGAAAAAAAAATATACACTTCATGGTTTTTTAGATACAGGAAATAAACTCGTTGACCCCATAACAAATAAGCCCATTATTTTGCTCCAAAAGGGAGTAATAAACGAGGAAAATATAAAATATTATTATGTTCCTTTTAATAGTTTAAATAATCACAACTTAATAAAATGTTTAAAACCAGAAAGAGTAGAAATACAAGGAAAAACTTATAAAAATTATTTGCTTGGTATAAGCGACAAAAAATTTTCTTTAGAAGGTGTAGAATGCATATTAAATAATAAATTAATGGAGGAACTATCATGAATATAATTAAAAAAATCATTTTGTGGTTAAGGAAAAAATACGCAGAATGTTTCTTTGTGGGAAGTACAGATAAACTCCCCCCACCTTTGAGTAAAGAAGAAGAGCTTTCTCTTTTAATTCGATTAAAAGAAGGCGATGAAAGTGCGAGAGATTCGTTAATTGAACACAACTTACGATTGGTCGTATTTTTAGCAAAAAAGTATGAGAGCGCTGGATATGACATTGAAGATTTAGTGAGTATTGGTTCCATTGGTTTAATTAAAGGGATTAATACATATAAAATTGATAAAAACATTAAACTTGCTACTTATGCTTCGCGTTGTATTGCTAATGAAATTTTAATGTTTTTAAGAAAAAACAAAAGAAGAAAAACAGAAATATCGTTTGAAGATGCTTTAAATTATGATTCCGAAGGAAATGAATTGCATTTAGAAGATATTTTGGGAACAGAAGAAGATATTGTTATTAAAGAATTTGAAAATTCCATGGATAAAAGGATGCTTGCAAGCGAAATCAATAAACTAGAACCCCGTGATAAGCAAATTATGGTTTTACGGTACGGTTTAAATAATACAGAAGAATATACTCAAAAAGAAGTAGCAGAAATGCTTGGAATTAGTCAATCATATATATCAAGAATTGAAAAAAAAGTAATTAAAAATTTAAAAAATTTATTAAAAACATAATAAAAAAGCAAAAAAAAGAATAAAAAAGCTCTTTTCATAGCAAAACAACTATGAAAGGAGCTTTTGTTTATGAGTAAATATAAAGTGGACATTACCAATGTAAATACAAGTAATCTTAAAGTATTAAAACAAAAAGAAATGGTTGAACTTTTTAAACGGTATCAAGCAGGAGATGTGAAAGCGAAAGATGAACTCGTAGAAGGAAATTTAAAACTGGTATTAAGCGTTTTAAAGAAGTTTAATAAAGAAAAATACAATTTAGATGATTTGTTTCAAGTCGGAGTTGTTGGTTTAATAAAAGCTATCGATAATTTCGATTTATCTTATAATTTAAAATTATCAACTTATGCTATTCCTTTAATTGTGGGAGAAATCAAAAGATATATCCGAGATAATACTTCCATTCGCGTAAGTAGAAGTATAAAAGACTTAGCATATTCGATTATAAAATATAAAGAAGATTGTCTAAAAACAAATGGAGTGGAACCTACAAATAAAGAGATAGCAAAAGCATTAGAAATAGAAGAATACCAAATTAACTTTGCACTAGACAGTTTAAAGGAACCCATGAGTATTTTTGAACCAATTTATAATGATGGTGGAGATACCATTTATTTACTAGACCAAATTGCGGATAAAAAAGATATGAGAGAAGACAAAGATATGCTCATTTCTTTAAGGCGTGCTATTAACAAAATTAAAACACGAGAACGAAATGTACTTGTTGAACGTTTCATTATTGGCAAAACCCAAATGGAAATTGCACAAAGTTTGGGCATTTCTCAAGCCCAAGTCTCTAGAATCGAAAAGAATGCCATTAGTAATGTGAAACGTTTAATAAAGTAATGGTTTTATTATGGCGCCTAATAATTCCATCACTCTCCATTTTTTTAAGTTCACGCATTAAAGCACTTCTATCTACACATAAAAATTCTGCAAATTCTGTAATAGAAAAGGGAAGGGTAATGCTTTGTGTATGAATATCTTCCATTTTGATAGATAAAAAAGATAAAATACGGTCACGAATTTTCGGATAACTTAAAATTTCGATTTTTTCATTTAAAATAATAGTATTTTCCGTTAAAAGTTCTAAAATGATTTGTATCATTTGATGATGATATTTGCAGTTCATTAAGCAATTCGTCATGATTTGGGCATAATCAATAAAATAAATTTCTGTATCTGTTCGGCTTATTACAAAAGTGGAAGTATTCGAAAAACAGGAAAAAGCATCGTTAAAAATACTTCCAGGAATTAACTTTTTAATAACAGAAGCATTTCCATCAATATCGATACGAATAATATCGGCTTTTCCCACAGCTACAAGTCCTATCATTTTTTGTCTTAATCCAAAACTTAAAATGTATTCTCCGGTTTTAAATGTTTTCTTTTTTATATTGACACAGTTTGACATGACTTCTATTTGTAAATCAGTTAATTTTTTTTGCTTAAAATTATGCATAGTTCCAGGCCTCCCAAAATACCTCTTAAAAAAATTATAACAAAAGTACATATTTGTTGCAATTGCAACAAACTTTAATTTTTTTAAATGCTAAAATGAATACAACATAGAAGGAAGTGGGAGTAAGATGAATAAAAAAGAAGCAGCGATTGCCGCAAAAATAAAAATTGTAAAAAGAAATGGAAACCAACAAGAATTTGATGCTGAAAAGATAAAATCCGCTATTCAAAAAAGTGCCGAAAGAGTAATGGTAGAGTTAACTCCAGAAGCTGAAGATGAAGTTGTATCGATTGTGCTTGATTTTTTAAAAAATCAAACAACAAATCCTGAAGTACAACAAATTCACAATTGTGTAGAAGCCGCTTTAGAAAAAGTAAATCCGCTAGTGGCCAAAAGTTACCGTGAATATAGAAATTATAAAAAAGAATTTGTTCATATTTTAGATAAAGTATATAAAAAAGCTCAAGCTATAAATTATATTGGAGATAAAGAAAATTCAAATACGGATAGTGCTTTAGTAGCTACTCAAAGAAGTTTAGTATATGGTTCTTTAAATAAAGAATTATATAGAAAATTTTTTCTAACAACAGCGGAAGTAGAGGCTTGTGAAGATGGTTATATTTATGTACACGATATGAGTGCAAGACGCGATACAATGAACTGTTGCTTATGTGATGTTGGGGCTATTATGAAAGGTGGATTTGAAATGGGAAATCTTTGGTACACTGAACCAAAGACCTTGGATACAGCCTTTGATGTTATGGGAGATGTTGTCATAAATACAGCTGCTATGCAATACGGAGGATTTACTGTTCCTGAAGTAGATAGTATACTCACTCCTTATGCTGAAAAAACCTATCGGAAATATTACCAAGAGTATTTAGATATTAAAGGAGAGGATGGCGATTCAGAAGGGGCAGAGGCCTATGCGTTAAAGAAAACACATAGAGAATGTGAACAAGGGTATCAAGGTATCGAATATAAATTAAACAGTGTTGGTTCTTCCCGTGGCGATTATCCTTTTGTTACCTTTACATTTGGAATTGACACCAGTCGTTTTGGTCGTATGATTGCTAAAACTATTTTAGAAACACACCAAAAAGGACAAGGACGTGAAGGCTTCAAAAAACCAACTTTATTTCCAAAACTTGTTTTTTTGTATGACAAAAATTTGCATAAAGAAGGAAAAGAATTGTATGAAAACTTTTTGGCAGCCATTGAATGTAGTTCTAAAACCATGTATCCAGATTATTTATCTTTAACTGGAGAAGGATACGTTCCCGAAATGTATAAAAAATATGGTCGTGTTGTAAGTCCAATGGGATGTCGTGCTTTTTTAAGTCCTTACTTTGAACGTGGAGGATTTGAACCAGCGGATAAAGACGATAAACCAATATTTATCGGAAGATTTAATATTGGAGCAGTATCCCTTCATTTACCTATGATTTTAGCAAAAGCCAGAGAAGAAAGAAAAGATTTTTATGAAGTGCTTGACTATTATTTAGAAATGATTCGTAAAATTCACATTCGGACTTATAAATATTTAGGAAAGAAAAAAGCAAGCACGAATCCACTAGCATATTGCGAAGGCGGATTTTATAAAGGGCATTTGAAACAAAACGATAATATTGAACCATTATTAGAAGCAGCAACAGCATCGTTTGGAATTACAGCGCTTAACGAATTACAAGTACTTTACAATGGCAAATCTTTAGTAGAAGATGGTGCATTTTCTTTAGATGTGATGAAATACATTAACGATAAAATTGCAGAATTTAAGAAAGAAGACCATATTTTATATGCCATTTATGGAACTCCAGCTGAAAATTTGTGTGGACTTCAAGTCGAACAATTTAGAAAAAAATATGGAATTGTAGAAGGTGTATCTTCAAGAGAATACGTAAGTAATTCTTTCCACTGTGGCGTTTGGGAGGAAATAACAGGAGTTCAAAAACAAGACTTAGAAGAAAGATTTTGGGACCTTTTCCGTGGTGGCAGAATCCAATATGTTCGTTACAATTTAAATTACAACAAAAAAGCCATGACTACCTATATTGAAAGAGCGATGGAAAAAGGATTTTATGAAGGAGTTAATTTATCCTTAGCATACTGTAGTAACTGTGGACATGAAGAATTAGATATGGATACTTGTCCTAAATGTGGAAGTTCTGACCTTACCAAAATTGATAGAATGAATGGATATTTATCTTACTCAAGAGTACATGGAGATACAAGACTTAATAAAGCCAAAATGGCCGAAATAGCGGAAAGAAAGTCAATGTAGGTGAAGAAAAATGAAATATCATAATATAACAAAAGCTGATATGTTAAACGGAGAAGGACTTCGTGTAGTTTTATGGACAAGTGGTTGCATTCATCACTGTCCAGCTTGTCAAAATGCGCTTACTTGGGATGAAAACGATGGAGTAGATTTTGATGATGATGCCATTAAAGAAATTTATGCGGAGTTAGATACCGATTGGTGTAGTGGACTTACGCTTTCAGGAGGGGATCCACTCTTTATTCCAAATCGAAAAAACATTCGCGATTTAGTAACCAATGTAAAAAAAATATATCCTAATAAAACCATTTGGTCTTATACAGGATACACATGGGAAGAACTAATGGAGCAAATGCATGATGATAAAAATCTAAAAGAAATTTTAGAAAATATCGATGTTTTATTGGAAGGAAGATTTGTGTTAAAGCTTGCCAATGAAAAACTCCATTATGTGGGAAGTTCCAATCAAAGAATTATTGACGTAAAAAAATCTTTAGAACAAAAAGAAATTGTGTTATATATTGATAATACGGATATAGCAAAGCATAATAAAGAAGAATTAAATAATATAGAAAGTAGTGTTTGTAGATGTTAAAAGAAAAAATAAGAGGATTTGAAATAGCAAAAGGTTGGGAAGATAAAGACATTCATTTGCCTGTAAGAAAGACAAAACATGCCGCAGGATATGATATAGAAGCTGCTGAGGATGTAGTAATTCCTCCATTTCAACTAGGTGGAAAACCAACACTTATCCCAACAGGATTAAAAGCATATTGTCAAGACGATGAATGGTATATGCTTGTAAATCGTAGCTCGGGGCCAAAAAAAGGTTTAGTAATGAGCAATAGTATTGGTGTAATAGATGCAGATTATTATGAAAATGAAACGAACGATGGTCACTTTTATTTTCAATATTATAATATTTTAGACCACGATATAGAAATCAAAAAAGGGGATGTCATTGGACAAGCTATATTTCAAAAATATTTACTGGTAGACAATGACCAAGCAGATGGCATAAGAATAGGTGGCTTTGGAACGACAGATGCAAAGTAGAAACAATATAATTATTGAAGTAAAAGTGGAGTAACAAGAAATAAAGTTTGTAAGACTTTCCAGAATTTGCTACAAAGAAAACAAAATTTTTGAAGATAATATAACACCTATTATGATGGATATAAAAAAATGAGATATGGGAAAATAAAACCAATACTTTGAGAGATTAACCTATACATTTAGGTTAATCTTTTTAGATAATACTATTATACTATGGGAAAATGTAGAAAGCTTATTAGTAGGAAAAATTTTAAGAATATTAGAGAAGCAAAGACAAAGCATTTGCTTTTATATGTTATATAGTAAAATGGGATAAAAAAATCCATATTTTTTTGTAAAAGAAAGAAAATCTCAATTACGCAACAGACTATATACTTTACAATTTTCAACAGATATATATTTACTATATGAGTATTCAATCAATTGATATAGGATGAAAATCATAAAACTACTTTAGCAAAGAATAATCAAAGAAGAGATTAAATATCCAAGACCTCTAGACATTTTTTTAATACTTAGTCATATCTTTTATAAAGGTGGTATCTATGCGTGTTTCAGATTTACAAATAAAAGATGTGGTAAGCATTGTGGATGGGAGAAAATTAGGGAGAATTGTAGATATTGAACTGGAAGAAAATGGAGCAGTCAAATATTTTGTAATAGAACCTAAAAGATTTTTTCACTTTTTTGGCACGAGTAGTGAAGTAAACGTAAGTATGAAAGAAATAAAAAAAATTGGGGAAGATGTAATATTGGTTGAAATATAAAAGGTGTATTGCTATAATACAAAAAGGAGCTAGTAAGTATGAATCGAAAAATATTTTTAGCAGCAGTTATAGCTTTATTAATAGACCAAACAACGAAAATTATGATGAATATGTTTATTCATATAAATGAAAAAGTAATAATCATTAAAGATTTTTTCTCGCTTTATCCTCTTGAAAATTATGGTGCTGCATGGAGCATTTTTAATTATAAAGTAGAAATATTAATAATAACAAGTATAATAGCACTTGTTATTATTTATCGATATATGTATAATTTTAAAGAAAATAAAAGAAATAACATAGCATTTGGCTTTATAATAGGTGGTATCTTTGGGAATTTAATTGACCGGATTTTTTTAGGATACGTGAGAGATTTTTTATCATTTAAAATATTTAATTATCATTATCCCGTATTTAATTTCGCCGATACTTTTATTGTTATAGGTGTATTTCTTTTAATAATAGCCATTATAAAAGGAGAAGACAAAAATGAAAGAAATAGTAGTAACAGAACCAATGCAAAAACGCCTTGATAAATTTTTAGCTGAAACAACAGCATATTCTAGAAGTACTCTTATCAAAATGATTGAAAAAGAAGATATTTTGGTAAATGGTATACCTACAAAACCTAGTTATAAAGTAAAAGAAAAGGATACAATAAAAATTGTAAGAGAATTGGAAGAAGATACGAATTTGCTTCCAATTCCAATGAAATTAGATATTCTCTATGAAGATGAAGACATAATGGTTATTAACAAGCCAACTGGGATGGTGGTTCATCCTGGAAGTGGAAATAAACAAAATACACTTGCAAACGGCCTATTATACTACACAAAAAATTTAAGTGACTGTAATGGGCAAGAACGACCTGGAATTGTGCACCGTTTAGATAAAGATACTTCGGGACTTATGTTAGTTGCCAAATCAAATAAAGCCCATTCCATTTTAACAGAGGACTTTAAAAATCATGCAGTAAAACGGGAGTATATAGCGCTTCTTTGTGGAATATTACCACATAACAAAGCCAAAATAGATGCTCCTATTGGAAGAGATAAACAAAATAGAAAGAAAATGACTGTGACAAGTGAAAATTCGAAAAATGCTATTACACATCTTTCTGTTTTAAAAAGGTATACAGAAAATACATTAGTAAGTTTACATTTAGAAACAGGAAGAACACATCAAATCAGAGTACATATGAAATACATTGGATATCCTATCTTTAATGACCCCGTATATGGACAACAAAAATATGAAGAAGTAGGGCAGTTTTTGCATTCAAAAACAATTAATTTCATTCATCCTATTACCAAAAAAGAAATGTATTTTTCATCTTCTTTGCCTTCTTATTTTGCAGAATACTTAGAAACGTTAGAAGAGAAAAAAAATTAAAATTTTGGCAAAAGTATAAACACTAAAGAAAAAATATGGTAAACTATAAAATTGATATTTCCCCAAAATATTTTTGATATGATAAACAAATAAATAGGAAAAAATCATTAAAAATAAGGAAATATAAAAAGAAAAAAGTAAATTATTGTTTAAAATAAAGAAAAAGAAAAAAGTAAAAAGTAAAATGAGATTGCTGAGATATATAAATAAAAAGTCATTGTCTACTTTTTCTTGGATAATAATTTTTCGAATTGGAACAAAAAGAAGTAAATGAGTGAAAATAAAACCAATTGTAAAATAAAGGAGTAGAATAAATATCACCTCTTTACTAAAGATATGAAATATACTAAAATAATAGTACCAAAGGGAGAATGAAATGAATACAATTACAATTACTAAAAAAGATGAAATCGTAATGCGACTTGTTCATTATTTTATAACAGAAGAAAATTATGTACCAATTATAGTAAATGGTGTAAAAGATGAAGTTTGGTTAGAAAATAGTGAAGCAAAATATAAAATCGTTCGTATTAATTCTAATTATATTCATAACAATGAGCAATTAAGAACTGATTTATTTAAAATAAAAAATGTAATGCGCCAAATAAAGAAAAAAACCGTTTCATTTACAATGAATACATTTAATATTTTTTTAGATGTAAATGATGAAGTAAAACCTCTTGAAGATAAACATATTAAGACAGTTATTTTAAAAGATGGAAGCGAAAAAGAAACAACAAAAATTATTCCTTTTTTCCCGAGCATAGAAAATAAGTTGATAAAAGATACAAAAGGAATTGATTTGATTTTAAATGTAACAGAAGGTATTAACGCCAAAACGGAAAAAAATAATCGAATTTATGAAGCAACGTTTAAACCAAAAAAAATAATCATTACCTATGCTATTATGACAATCTGTACGATTATGTTTTTGCTTACTTATGCCTTAGGGAATGGAAGTATGAACGCTTTAACGCTTTATAAATTTGGAGCAGTATCTGCACCAGCTATTCAAGAAGGAGAAATATGGCGCCTGTTAACTGGGACATTGCTACATGCTGGTCTAATCCATTTGTTTGTCAATATGTATTCATTATGTATTATAGGTTCTCAGCTTGAAAATTTCATCGGGAAAAAGAAATTTTTATTTGTTTATATCATAAGTGCTATAAGTGGAAGCCTCATGTCATCTATATTTTCAACAACAATCTCCGTTGGAGCAAGTGGAGCCATATTTGGGTTACTTGGCAGTATGCTTTACTTTGGTTACCATTACCGATTGTTTTTAGGAAACATATTAAAAGCTCAAATTATTCCTTTAATTTTAATGAATTTGTTTTTAGGGTTTATGATGAGTGGTATTGATAATGCTGCGCATCTGGGTGGTTTAATAGGAGGATATCTTGCTACAATGGCAGTTGGTATTATAGGCAAATCTGAAAAAAACGATAAATTAAATGGTGCAATTGTCCTAATTATTTATCTTATATTTTTAATATTTGTGTTGTTTAGATAAAAATTTTTGAAAAAAACAGAGCATTATCTGTTTTTTTTATGCCATTTTTGCTTGACAAGTATCGGGGGGGGGGAGTTATAATATAGCCCAATAAAAAAGGGGGATATATTTATGTCAGACCAAACTACACAATTAATACAGCTTTTAAAGGAAAAGAAGACCTGTAATGAAATATGTTCTATTTTAAACATTTCAAATAAACAGCTATTTAATAATTTAACAAATTTAAAAAATAAAGGATTCTTATTAAAACAAAAATATTATTCTAATGGAGTTATTTCTTATAAACCTATTTTTTCAATAAAGGAGTTGAATGAGAAACAACAATTAAATATAATTACATCCCATAAAGAAACAGAATTTAGATGTCTAGCAATTTCGGATTTACATTTTGGAAGTTCTTTAGAGCGATTAGATTTATTAGATAAAGCATTTGATTATTGTATAAATAATGGAATTCATATTATTTTCTGTTGTGGTGATTTGATAGATGGTACTTTTTCAAAAACACAACAAAACATAGAAGACACCTTTTTACAAATAGAACATTTTATTAAGGATTATCCATTTGATAAAAATATTTTAACATTTGGAGTAGCAGGAGACCATGATAAAAGTGCTTTACAAAGTAGTGCACAAAATATTATTGAAATTGCAAAAAGTTATCGCCAAGATATTATTATTGGTGGATTTAATAATACAATTATAAATATAAAAAATGATAACATATTACTTTATCATCATATATTAGGTGGAAAAGTATTACTTCCAACCGCTCCTATTGTACTTCATGGACATTCCCACAAATATTTGATAAATGCGCATAACAAAACTTTACATGTCAATGTTCCTTCATTATCAGATATAAATGCCTCGTTTCCAACAGCAGTAGAAATAAATTTAAATTTTATAAAAGGATATATAAGCACAGTATATTTAAAACAAATATTTTTTGGTGAAAAAATATACTTACTAAGTGAAGCACAGTATAATTTACTAAAAAATCGAAATGTAACTTTTGGATACATTAATAATGAAGAAGAGTTAAGAAAAGAAAATTTGATAAATTATAATGAAACAACATATCAAGAACAAAGCCAAACAGAACAATCGTATACTTTACAAAAGAAAAGATTATCTCAAATAGAAAAATTTAATCGAAGATATGGGCTCTAAAAACTTTCGCATCAAAAATAACATACGAGTTTTTCTTAATAGTGTCTTTTTTAAAATTGTCGATATAAACCAATCGCTTTTCCTAAAATAGTACAATTTGCTAAAATAATTGGAGCCATTGTATCATTTTCAGGTTGCAAGCGTACATAATCTTTTTCTTTATAAAACGTTTTTAAAGTAACTTCATTATCTTCCGTCATGGCAACAACGACATCGCCATTACGAGCTACCTTTTGCTTTTGTACTATTACATAATCTCCATCGAATATTCCTTTGTTAATCATCGATTCACCACTTACATGTAAAGCAAATACAACTTCTTTTCTAGGAACCAAAGAAGCAGGAATATTAAAAAATTCATTGGGTTGTTCAATAGCCTCGATTGGACTTCCTGCTGTAACTTTTCCCAAAAGAGGAATTTTTACAACATCTTCTTCTTTTTCTACATATTCATTTTCCACTAAGATTTCAATCGTTCTAAATTTGTTATTACTCGTTTTAATAACTCCAGCTTCTTCTAGCTTTTTAACATGAGCATGAACCGTTGCAGGACTAGATAAACCAAGTCCAGCACAAATTTCTCGAATAGCAGGGGGATACCCATGCATAGCTGTATATTTTTTAATAAAATTTAAGACTTCCGTTTGTTTTGTAGTTAGTTCTTTCATTTTAAACGTAACCTCCATAATCATCGTATCATAGCAAATGTAAAAAGTCAAACAAATGTTCATAAAGATATTGACACGAACAAATATACGTGTTAAAGTGGATTCAGAAAGAGGGAATGTATATGAAAAAATTAATAACAAAATATAGTGGAGCAATTTTTCTTTACTCGGTTATCGTTTTTGGGGTATTTATACTAAATGCCAGATTTAGACATCTAAATGAAATAGAAAAAAACAACAATACGATTGTTGCAATAGGAATGGAGGATTAAATAATGAATATAAAAAAAGAAGAATTACTAAACAAATTATCACGTGAAGATAGCCTGGATTTAATACAAGCTTACGTAGAAGAAAAAATAAATGTAAATACATTTAATAAAAAAGATATAGCAAGTGAAATGTTCCGTTTATTCTTTAATGTAATAGAATTAGGGCGTGAAGTACGTGTTTCGATTAAAGAAGAAAATTATAAAAATTCTGAGTCCAAAATTGCTGACATATTCCTCGTACTTGTTTCGATTTGTAATAGTTTAAATATTAATTTATTTGATGCCTTAACCGAAAAAGAAATGGTTCTAAATGGAACACTTGCCAAATGGATATAATAAGAAAACATGTATCTTCTTTGATACAATTTTTTATTGTTAATAAGTGTTGATACATGATAAAATATAAACAAAAAGAAGAGGTACATATGGGACAAAATGATATAGAATATATAAAACGTTCTATAAGAAGAACACACAAATTTTATACAAAAGAAAGAACGGATGGAACAGCCACATTATTTGAAATAGCATCTTATTTTAATATTTTAATTGATAGAGAAAGAGAAGATGATTATAAAATAGAAAAGATAGATTATGATTGTCCTTCTATAGTAATAGTAGATACAAAATACAATACTTCTTACGAAGGAAAATTTACTGAAGATGCAGATTTACTAAATTATAGCGGATGTGTAACACGTTTTATTAGTACGAAAGTAAAAAATAAAAATGCTAACATAGAGGCTCTTTATTATATTGGAGAAAATAACCCTATTATAACAAAAATAACATTTATAAAAGAAAAATATGAATTAATTATTGAAAAAGAGATGCCCAATTCTATTCATTTTTTTATAAATGATGGAGAGAAGTTCACTGTTAGATACAATAAAAATATATTAGAAAATGATAATATGTATAATCAACCATTATTAACAAAAGTTTTTAGGCATTCCTTTAATGGACAAAAGCTTGGAACTAAAGCTTTTGAACGAGTTTTTACTTACGGATTATCTAATAAGATAAAAACAAATGATTCACAAGATAAATATTTTTTTTATAAAAATAATGATATTATTTTCGGAATAAATAATTTTAAGCAAAGAGATATATGTAATTACTTAAGAGGAATATGTTTAGAAAATACGAAAGATACGGATGTGGAAAATTATTTTCCTTTAAATTTACGAGTTGAAGATTATCCTTTTATAAAAGACAGTCAAACGAATTCAGCAATAGTATTTAGAGGAGGAACAGGTGAGGGAAATCATCATACAATGGAAATTTATAAAAATAATCAATCAATCTATATTAAATATTTTTGGGAAAAACGTACATTTAAACCTGAATTTCGCAGAAAAATTCTTGTAAATGAAGAATTTAATTTACCTGTTTTTAGTGAAGGCAAAATAACGAGTGAAGAATTAAAAGAGATTATGGTAACTATCCAAAAAAGATTTGGAAAAGATAGTTTTATTGCAATTATTTGTGAGAATATAGAAACCTTTAGAAATAAAATGGAGTTTAGAAATGGGAGACTTGAAGAAGAGTTTGACCCGTTGTCACCAAAATTATTAATAAATACTCCAGTAGAAGATATATATAAATTAATAAGTTCCAACAAAGAAAGTTATTTTAATTTAATAAGAGAACAATTTGAAAATGCTACAAATGTTGTTTATGCAAAAGAAATCGGACATAAAAAAGTTTTAGTCTTACAGGACTGTTTGAATAGTAAATAGAAATAAAATTAGAATTGTCTTTGCACTTTTAAATTTTCAAGTATAATAAAGATAGTAAAAGAAATTAAGATTATTGTTGTAAAACTCTAGCTTTGCTGTATGAATATAGCAAATTTTTAGGTATAATGATGAATTAGTAAAATACGCAAAAGAACTAGAAAATAAAATCAGGGTAAATATCCAATAAATATTAGAGTAAATACAAAAAAAGATAAGTGCTATTAAAAATATTTGATTTTTTATAAAAAATAAAAGAGTTAAGTTTGCGACTTTCTTTTTTTTTTGTTATACTTAATAGGAAAAGAATAGGTAGGGATAATATGAATATAAACGATACCAATGCTGTAAGTGAAATAAAAGCACTTGCTTTAGACATGATAAGTACTGCTAAAAGTGGACATCCAGGTATTGTTTTATCGTCCGCTCCTATCATTTATACTTTATATGCAAAACATTTAATGATTAATCCAGAAAATCCTGAATGGATAAATCGTGACCGTTTTGTTTTGTCCGCTGGACATGGTTCAGCTCTTTTATATGCGACACTTCATTTATGTGGATATAATATAACAAAAGAGGATTTAAAACAATTTAGAAGCATCGATTCGAAATGTCCAGGACATCCTGAATATGGAGTAACTCCAGGAGTAGATATGACAACCGGAGCTCTTGGACAAGGAATTGCAAATGCTGTAGGTTTTGCCCTTGGAGAAAGATATATAGAATCATATATAAAAAAAGAAGAAGAAACGCAAAATTTAATTGACTATCGCACTTATGTTTTATGTGGTGATGGTGATTTAATGGAAGGTATCTCTTATGAAGCTACGTCTTTTGCAGGAACTCAAAAATTAGAAAAACTTATAATTTTATATGATTGTAATAAAATGACCAATGATGGAAGTATCGATACTTGCTTTTTAGAAGACATAGAAATGTGCTTTGAAGCCATGGGATTTTATGTAGATACAGTAAAAGATGGTACGAATTTAAAAGCCATTGATAAAGCCATAACCGCTGCTAAAAAAAGTAAAAAACCATCTCTTATTATTTTTAATACGATTTTAGGGAAAGATAGTATGTACGAAAACAAAAGTGTTGTTCATGGAACCCCCCTAAGTGATGATGATATTTTTGCTATTAAAAGAAAATTAAATGTAACCATTGCTCCTTTTGAAGTAAGAAAAGATACAGTAGTACATGTAAGGAATTTAATAAAAGATAGAGTAGAGCAAAAATACAAAGACCATATTTCTTATTTTAATAAAATGAAAACTTCTGGTAATGATAAACTGATGTATGTACTTCGAGCCTTACTAAATAAAGAAATTATAGTTCCTTTTGAAAGTCTAAATTATCGTGTAAATGATACTTATCAAGAAGAAATGCGAATGACTAATCATAAAATTTTAAATTTAATAGCTTCTAAAACTGACTTATTACTTGGTGGAAGTGCCGATTTAGCCTCTTCTACAAAAGCTTATATTGATAATACTCATATAAATTCTGCAGAATATCCTTTAGGAAGAAACATAAACTTTGGAGTTCGAGAGCAAGCAATGGCAGGAATTTTAAATGGGTTATCTATGCTTGGTTTAAAAACATATTGTAGTACAATGCTTGCATTTAGTGATTACTTAAAGCCCTCTATGCGGATGAGTGCATTAATGAATTTACCCATCACTTATATTTTTACACATGATTCTATTTCGATAGGGGAAGATGGGCCTACTCATGAACCAATAGAACAAATACTTACCCTTCGCAGTATTCCCAATATGGTAACTTTTCGGCCATGCGATTTTAATGAAGTTTTGGGATGTTGGGAATACATTGCCAAAAATAAAAAGCCAATTAACTTAATTATTAGTAAAAAGAAAATGCCCAAAATACCCAATTCGAATCCTAAATTAGTTGCCGCAGGTGCATATATATTGGGAAAAGAAGAAAAAAGACTTGATGGTATCATTATAGCAACAGGAACAGAAGTTTTAACAGCAATGCAAATTAAGGAAGAAATAAAAAAAGAAAATTTAGATATTCGAGTGGTTAGCATGCCCAGTCAAGAATTGTTTTTAAAAACAGACAAAGCGTATCAAAATGGAGTATTACCAAAAAATATTCGGACACTTGTCATAGAACCAAGTCATAAAATGAATTGGGGATTATTTGTAAACAATGAAAAATATATTATAGGAGTTAATGATTTTGGTTATAGTGGTAAACCAGAAGAAGTTTTGAAAAAATGTGGTTTTGATTATGAAACCATAAAAATGAAAGTAGCAAGATTATTTTTAGAAAAGTAAATTTTTCGCTTTTTTTCGACAAAATAAGTTTTTTTTTCTTATATACTAAATATGGTGATGCTTATGCGTACCTTCTATATTTTTAAAATCAAAGAAGAATATGCTCATTTAACAAAAAACAATCCTTATCATTTATTTAAAATGCTTTCTTATATTTACAATATTGACCGTGAAGAAATAAAAAGGGGAGCAGACCTTTTTTATAAGATGGTAGAGCGATTTAGAAATAAAGAATTTGATAATAAACTTTTCAAAAAATACCAGGATAATTTTTTTTATACCAAATTTAAGAATATTCATCAAATAAATAACATATATAAAAAAGAAGAATCAAAATTAATTGTTCACCAACATTTTTTGCTTTTAAAAAGTACAATCATTCGCCCAACTTTTTTACAAGATTTGGAAGAATTGGAAAATCTCTTTTTATGTGATTTTGAAAATAAAGATTATTTTTGGTTAGAAAAACTAACAACAAACTTGTGAAAAAGGATAATTTTTAGTAAAATAAGAAAAAGGAGGAAACAAAATGTTTCATGATATCATATTAATTGGAATTGGCCTTCTTGTGGGGCTTATAATCGGTTTTTTTGGTGCTAGATTTGTAATGAAAAAATATATGAAAAAAAATCCTCCAATCAATGAGAAAATGATTGAAGTTATGATGAGTAGTATGGGAAGAAAACCAAGTCAAAAACAAGTAAACCAAGTAATGAAGCAAATGACAAAATATATGTAGTTTTTTGCTTTTTTTATTGTCATTTCTTTAAAGATGTCGACATTTTTTCTTGATTTGTAAAATAGAATATGATATTCTAAGAACAGAATAAAAGGTGGTGGAACCATGGAATTTCTATACAAACTTTATAGCAATAACTATTTTGGAATAGGTTTATTTATAGTAATTACCGTTTTGGCTTTTTCATTTTTAATTATTTTATTTTTTGGAAAAAAAGATGAGAAAGCTAGAAATACAGAAATGATGAATAATGTAGAAGAAAATGCAAAAATACTAAATTCTTTAGAAGAAAAGCAAAAAATACTACCTACAAACCAACCTTTAGAAGAAGAAAAAGTAGTAGAAGAGATATCTTTAGAACCAATAGGCTTAAAAGAAGAAGACTTAGGAACTATTTCTTTAACAAATAATAACGAGGATATAAATCAAGTAGAAATGGAAGAATATCCTCCAAGCGAAATATCTGATACATTTAGAGAAATAAAAGAAACTCTACCAGAAAATAAAAGTTCATTATATAATAAAGAATACAGTATTCAAGAAGAACCAACTGTTTTTGAAAAAAGCATTTTAGAAGAGCCTGAATATAATATACCTCTTTATGAAGAAAAAGAACAAAGCATTGAAGAAGTTTTAAATAAATATGATTCGGTAGAAGAAAATATTTCTATTATAGAAGAACCTTTAGAAAATAATAGGAGAGATACACAAACTGAAAATGATTTACATATATTTCCGAGTACAGAAGATTTAAGAAAAGAAGAGACTATTAAAAAAATGCCATCTTCTAGCATATTTAGCTCGGTATATTTAAATAATGAGGAAAAGAACATACAAGAAGATAAAAAAACAGAATCAATTCCAAGAAGAACAATTACTCCTACAAGACCTCAATTTGAACTTCCTAAAATGGCAGATTTACCAAAGAGAAATACCAATATGGAGCAGGCGGTTGAAAGTACATTTAATAAAGTTTCAACAGACTCTAAAGAAAAAGAAAATGTTTTCAGAAATATCGAAGAAGACAGTTATTGGTTAGATAAATAAAAAAGACAAGCTATTTCATAAAGGGCCCTTTACCTTCATATAGTTTTAAATCGCTATTGCAACAATGTAACTAATATTTTAATATTTATTATCAAATTTGTAATATTGTTGCTTTAAAAACAATTATTTAACATAATTAATTCAGGAAAATTTAGTGATTTTAGTCAAATAGTTCTATATAAGTTTATACTATATCGAATTGAAAAGGAATACCTAACTTTCTAAAAACAGGTATTCCTTTTTTATTTTTATGCAAGTTTTCTTGACATACTCATTAACTTCTTTAAAATTTAATTTCCATCCATGTAAATTAAGGATTTTACAGTAACAAAAAAGTTGTGAATATTTAACTTAAATTTTTTTGAAAAAGATAGTTCAATAACTAATTTTTTTGGTAAACTTTTACATAATCAATTACGAAAACAAATGGCAAATCTTCATCGACGATTTTCCCTGCAAAATCTCCTCCTACTGCTAAATTAATAATAAAATAAAAATAATCATTAAATGGCCAATCCTCTTTTTTTGTATAATTTTGATTTATAATCTTTCCATAAGAAATATCATCAACTAAGAATTCAATACTATTTTTTTCCCACAGCAATCCATATCTATGAAAATTATTTGAAACATCATTTATTTTTTCTTTATATGAAAAATATGGTTTACATATATGATTTTTAGAATGAATTGTATGATAAATCATATTCTGGTTGATTCCGATATGTTCCATAATGTCTATCTCTCCACCTACAGGCCATGAGTCATTTTGCCCCATCATCCATAAAGCCGGCCATGACCCCGTTCCTGTAGGAAGTTTGGCATTAATTTCAATATAACCATACTTAAAATATTTTTTATCTTTTGTGTTTATTCTTGACGAAGTGTAATGGCAATCTTCAAATTTTTCTTTCTTAGCAACAATATATAATTTATTATCTTTTATATATATGTTGTCATTTTTGTTAGTATAAAACTCTTTTTCGTGATTTCCCCATAAATTTTTAAGTCCACTTCCAATATCAAAATTCCAATTATCTAGATTATCAAAATTTTCATAAAAAACCAATTTATAATCTTTATTCATAAGACCTCTTCTAATTTAAATGTATATTGACAGAAACAATATACAAATTTTTTATAAATAGACTAACTAATTCTAATATATAGTATTTTATCATAATTTTAAATATATGAAAACTCTAATTATAATATTAAGTATATTTCCTATGTTTCCTTATAAAATAAGGATTTATCATAATTTAAAATTCTTAAAATTCCTTCAATTATTTAATTTTATTTATTTTGTACAATATTCTTTTTCACATTTATAATAAAAAAATAAACCCTTCTAAAAAAGGGTTTTAAAATCAAAATTGGTAGCGCCGGGGAGATTCGAACTCTCGACCTACCGGGTATGAACCGGTTGCTCTAGCCAACTGAGCTACAGCGCCATAAGAACAATATAATTGTAACAAATTTTTATATCGTTCGCAACTATAAATTTATAAATTTTGATTTTCATAAAAGTTTTTTATAGAAGTAATAACACTGTAAATACTTTTTTCATTAAAGGGTTTATTTAATACATCCAAAATAGGGTAAGTAAAAGCTTTTTTTATAGTTTCTTCTGTATCATCTCCTGTAATAATTACTACAGGGATTTTATCCATTAAATTACTTTCTTTTAAATATTGCAATACTTCAAAACCATTAATTCCTGGCATGTTTAAATCAAGTAAAATGGCATAAATGTTATGTTTTGTAAGTAAATGAATAGCTTCTTGCCCATTTAAGGCTTTTAAAATTGCATATTCATTTCCAATATTTTTTTCTAAATAATTTAAAATAATGTTAGAATCATCGGCAATTAATATATTTTTTTTATTTGGATTTTCTTCACCAAAATAAGAAGTAAGAAGGGTAACAATATTTCGAACTGTGTTTGATACAGTACTAAAATTTGCTTCAATATAGATACCATTTTCTTCTTTTCCTTTTAGTTCATGGTCTAAAAATACTTCTGCTTCTCTCATAAAACCTAGGTATTTTGATTCACTTTTCATACTGTGTGCCAGAATAGCGTAATTATTCCAATCTCTGCTATTTTTATAATTTTCTAAACTTGCAAGTTTAGAATTTAAAGACTCTTTGAATTCTAGTAAACTTTCGTTGTAAGAATCCATATCTCCCCATAATTCTAAAGCTGCATCAATGTCTACATTATTAGATTTTAAAATTTCTATATTATTCATTATTTTTTTTACCTCCAAAAAATTTCTTTAAAACTCTATCTAACTCATATCTATCGATTGGTTTTGATAAATAATCATCAAATCCAGCATTTAAGTATTTTTCATCTGTTCCTTCAATGGCATCTGCAGTGAGAGCAACAACAGGAATATCAAAACCTTCTATTTTCTTTAATCTTCTAAGCGTTTCCACACCATTCATTTTAGGCATCATAATATCCATTAAAATTAAATCAAACGTTCCACTTTCTAAGCATTCTAAAGCTTCATATCCACTTTCGACTAATTTTACATTAAACTTATAAGGCTTCAATATTTGATTTGCCACTTTTAAATTGATTTTGGAATCATCCACAATGAGTATTCTTTTTCCACTGTGTTTTGTATAATCAATTTCAATTTCTTCTGATGTTCCTTCTGGTATTTCCATACTAATAATTTCTTGTTCTAGATAAATTCTAAAAGTAGAGCCTTCGCCAAATTTAGAATTAACAGTAATTTTTCCGCCCATCATTTCTGTTAAACTTTTGGTAATAGCAAGACCTAAGCCAGTACCTTCAATGGTTGTATTTTTATCTACATCAATGCGTTCAAATTTATTAAATAATTTTTCAATATTTTCTTTTTTGATACCTCGACCTGTGTCTTTAACGGCAATATATAGTAGACATTTATTTATATCTGTTCGATTGACACAAGTAATATTAAATTCAATTTGTCCTTTATCTGTGTATTTTGCAGCATTGGTAAGTATATTTAATACTATTTGTTTTAATTTGCCCATATCTCCTTTTAAGATACCTGGTAGGTCAGGGGAGATATTAATTTTAAAATCAATTTGCTTTTCCTTAATTCTTGGTTTTACTAATTTGCAAAGAGAATTAAATACTTCACGAGGATTATATTCTTTATTTATAATTTCCATTTTATTAGCTTCGATTTTAGAAATGTCTAAAATACCATTTACGATTTCGAGTAAGTTATGGGAAGCATCTACAATATCACGAGCAAATCCTTTGATTTCATTTAAATCAGTAGAAGGTAACATACACTCACTAAATCCAACAATAGCATTTAGGGGAGTACGTATTTCATGAGACATGTTGGATAAAAATTCTGTTTTCGCCATATTGGCTTTATCTGCTTGTTCTTTGGCCATTTCTAATTCGTTTATTAATTTTAAATCAGGATTTTCAATAGAATGAAACATAACCAATAGTACAAAGGTATGAAGTGAAGACATTAAAGTTAATTCTGGAAATCTTGCTTGAATTATAGTAATTATTGTTCCTAATAAAAGAAATACAATTAAAGGATAATACTTTTTTAATGCTATTTTTTTAATATTAATAAGTAAAAGAGAAATACATATAATTATTAACATTCCAGCAATTAAATAACAATAATTTACAGCAGCACCATAGCTATAAGCAGCACCATTATTTATGTAATAGTCAAGAGGAAGAATAAAAATAATTACAGAACTAATTATCCCTAAAATAATGCCAATTATTTTACAATACAAGGATGTTTTTTCTTTCATTTTGGAAACAGTTAATATATAATCTGTAAAAAATAAAGTCCATATTATAAAATAAATGAGAAGCAATTTTAAAAGAAAAATTAACGTTGCCTCATTCATAGTAACTATACTTCGGATTCCTAAAGTTATAGGAACTACTTCAATAAATAAGCCAATTAAATTGGTTATCAAAAGAACGCTGTATATTTTATTTTCTTTAGATTTTATTTTATCTTTAGAAAAAAATAAAACAATTGCAAATATACAATAAACAAAACTTATGATTGAGAAAAAAATTCCATTTTGCATTTTTTAACCACCTATCTTACTAAAAGTATACCATAAAAAAAAGAATATAGATATTATTTCTTTTTTACTAAAGACGTACCCTTTGGTTTTAAAACAATTAGCTTTTGCGTTTTGCTAAATTTATGACTTAATTCTTCTCCAGTAAGTTGTAATAAAGGATAGTTTGACTTTCCAACAGGTGTTTTTGGGAATTCTTCATAAATGTTAATAATATTTGGCCATTCTTCTTCTGGTAAATCCCTTTTTATCGTTTCTAAAACACTTTCCAAAGCTTCAGTATCTGATAATTCTGTAATCGTTGTATCAAAAGAAATATGCAAAACCAATTTTTTGTTATTATCATGGCATGTTATTTTGATATCTTTTGTGTTTGGATTTTTTCTTATAATTTCAGCAATATCAAGTGGATTTACTTTTTTAATTTTATCATTATAATGTATTTCAATTGGGTCCATATACCTATCTAAAACTGTCAAACAGCCATCGTCATCTAAAATTGCATAATCACCTGTATTATACCAAGTAATCCCTTTTTCATCAGTATATAAAACTTTTTTTGTTAAATCATCTCGTTTATAGTAACCATTCATTAAAGCAGGACCTGTAATAAATAATTTTCCTGGAATGTTATAAGTAACATCATGGAAAGAGTCATCCACAATTTTAACATTATTAAAAGGTTGGGGAATACCAGCTGTACCTAACTTTATACAATCAGGATGAGGAACACTAAAAGCAGTATTTACTTCTGTTGCACCAAATCCACAAGTCTGCATCACTCCTGTTAGTTTATAAAATAGTTTTGCAGCATTTACTTCGCATCTTGCTCCTCCAATAATAGCATGTTTTAAATTTTTAGTTGCTTTTTTTAATTCCTCCTCTGGAAGTGTTAAAAGCGAACTCCATAAATATTGACTCCATATTCCCATATTCGGTTGGTATTTTTTAAAATATTCTGGAATATTTTTAAAATCAAGTGATGTTTCGATAATATTTTCTCCTTCTTGGCAAAGAACAGCATGCACTATGTCTGCATCCCAAAAAGCTAAAAAGGGAAAAACAAGGGCTAAATTTGTAGTTCCTTTTTCATAACCAAATTCTCCAATTTTTTGTTGAAAAGGTAAAGCGTTGTTGGCATCGTGACTTAAAACAACTGCTTTGTTTATTCCAGTAGTTCCACTTGTAAATGAAATATTACAAGGCATTGTAGGATAGTAAATTTCTTTTATATCTTCTTTTTTAATTTGATTACCAAACTTTAAAAATTCATTTAAAGGCGTTGTCTTTTTAATCTTTTTTCCGGATAAAAAATCTTTTAAGTTTTTAAGGCTTAAAATAGCTTTTTCAAGATTTAATAAAGGGGTAGAAAAAGTAAACGGCATAGAAACTTTAAAAGCTGTTGAAAATCTTTCATGATTTACAACTTCATGTATTTTATCTTCTAAAATATCCAAAGTGAAAATCATTTTAGGATTTACATTTTTTAATTGTAAATATAGGCGGTTTACATCATTATCTGTTATATCTGCATCTAAAACGTTTAAATGACTAGTTATTAGACCCAAACTAGTAGC
The DNA here is from genome assembly GCA_947652325.1 of uncultured Mycoplasmatota bacterium. Classification (GTDB taxonomy): domain Bacteria; phylum Bacillota_I; class Bacilli_A; order RF39; family UBA660; genus MGBC108787. Next base: position 23,318 of record CANTCQ010000007.1, on the reverse strand, counting down.
TGCGTATTTTATAAAATACATTTCAGGTGTTTGTAAGCCAATGGTACAAATAACATCTCCTTCTTGTAGATTCATTACTGTAAATGCTTTTTCATATATTTCAATTTTGTTTAGAAATTCTTGTACTGTAAATTTTTTTTTGTTTCTATTATTTAATATAATTCTATTTGGATCGCTTTGAATACATTCTATTAAATAATCTTTTTGACTCATTTTTGGTAACTCATTTTTTAATAAATATTGGTCAAACCATTGTTCCCAAATTCTATCGTTTTGAATAATGCCAGTAATTGGTCGATTTAGTTTTCTTCTTTTCTGTTCATTAATTTTATTTAATTCCATAAATAATTTTATTTCCTTCCATATTTTTATTACTACAATTTGAATATAATATGTATTTTTTTAGATTACAAGTTTATTTTATATTTTGGTATCATATATGATACAATAGCTATATTCGAAAGGAAAAAGATTATGGATTACGATATTAATTATATAGAAGCTTCTTATAACCCAGAAGAATTACATGAAATATTTCGAAAAGAATTTATTCGTTTTCGAAAAGAAAATAATTTAACACAAGATTTGTTTTCAAAGTATGCAGGTGTTTCGCGAGTAAAAATAGCACGAATAGAAGCAGGATTGTATTCCCCAAGTGTAAAAAGTTTACTTGAAATTTTAGGACCCATTGGCTACACCATTAAAATTGAAAAAGTAAAAGAAAAGAGAATGAAATAGGGCAATATTGTTTGAATTTTTAAGAGAGTTATTTTTAATAAGTATAAAAAAATAGCCAAATGGATTCATTATTAGTACTGATTATGTATTTTATTTGGTATTAATGGGACTTATCATTATAATTAGATATCGATTTGTTCAAACTCATCAGTCAGTAAGAAGTATCGCCATTACTTTTTGTGTAGTATTATTTTTTAAGGAAAAGAAAAAAATGATTTTTAACTTGTATAACTTACTTTTCGTGCTATAATAAACAATACTTTTAAAGGGTGATAGTATGCCAGAATTTACAGAATATAATAATCAAGAATTTATACAAGGTTCTCTTTTTAAAAGTTTTGAAGAACAACAAAAGGAATTGCAAGAAAGTAAAAATGTAAGAAATAGAGTATCTTGTTTTTTAGAGGATGTTCGTAAAGATATTTTTAAATTAACAGCCATTAAGGATGAGTTTTTTAAATATAGGAAAAAAGATTTATCTTTTCAAGAAATTCATTCTTTTGTACTTTTTGCGAATGAACAATTTTTAAATTTTATTCAAAATTATTTTGAAAATAATGATTATTTTTTTTATCTTCATCTTATTGAAAAATATAATGATTTTAAAAATGATTATCATCAAATAGGAAAAGTATTTTTATTTTATTTGGATACATTTGTTTATGAAGAAAATATTGAATTTGATTTAAATAAAGAAGTTTGTTCTTGGATAGAAAATTTTATTTTAGCTGACCCAACAAATTATCACGAAGAATATTATAAACAAATACTTACTAAAATAAAAAAGAGAAAAAATGGCCAGTATTATGTAGAACTAGTAAAAGAGTTCAAAGATATCTCAAATCAAGAAGAAAGATATGAACATACAGAACTGGAGTTAGTAGAATTGTTACACTCTGTTTTTGTATTTAAAAAGGATATAAAAGAAAAAGCTTTTGCCTATTTTATTGAATCATGTGGAATGGATAAAAAAAGAGCTTTGTATATCGCTATGTTATATTTACAACGTTTTGTTTATTCGGTTTCAGAATCAAATAAAATAGAAGATTTTATGGTGGTATCCTTAGAAAATTGTATTGCAGAAACTTCTGATTTTGTTTTGCATGAGTCAAAACTGTGTGCTGCTAAATCTTTATTATATGCAAGAGTAAATGCTAGAAATACACTTAAAAATAAAGAACTTATTCGAAATATATTGAAAAGCTAGGCATTTTAAGTTACACTTTTTTATATGGTGGTAAATATGGATAAAGATAAAAAAATGTTTTTGGGAATTATTTTGTTATTATTTGCTTTTATGCTTTTTATAGGAATTTTAGCATTTCAAGATAAAAAGGAAGTGATTGTTGGGAGTACAGATGCAATTTTATTTAAAAACGAATATGAATCTTTAAATAATGTGGTTCGTGAAAAAGATGGAAAAACGATTAAAGAACTTTCTATTTCATCTACAAATCCAGTGGATATTTTAACAGAAGAAGAGACTGTAAGTTTATTAGAAAACGGAACGGGCATACTTTATTTTGGATTTGCAGATTGTCCTTGGTGTAGGAGTTTACTTCCGACTCTTTTAAGTACTCTTGATAATATGAGTATTGACCGTTTGTATTATTTAAATATAGGAAGCATTCGAGACACTCTTGCATTAGATGAAAAAAATAAAGTCGAAGTAAAAGAAGAAGGAACCAAAGGGTATTATAAAATCTTGGAGCTTATGGATGGTGTTTTAGAGCCTTACTATTTGACAACAAGTGATGGAAAAAAAATAGATACAAAAGAAAAAAGATTATATGCTCCAACGGTTGTGGGAGTTAAAAATGGAAAAATTGTAGGGATTCATGTAGGAACTGTGGAATCCCAAAAAAGTGGATATGATGATTTAACCGAAGAAGAAACAAAAGAATTAAATGGAAGTTTAATGGAACTTATTAACAAAGTTTATGATGTTAATTGCGATGAAGCTTGTTAAAGTCTAAATTAGACTTTTTTTCTTTATTTGTTTTTCAATATCCTTTATAATAGAGTTGAACTTGAGGTGTTTTTAATGAAACTAATTACTTTGCTTCCAGCAGATAAATATATTGTTGTAAATAAAACAATTCTTATGGATAAGGAACGTAAAAACGTGATTAGTTTATATGAACCGATTATTGGATATACTGCAGTTTCTTTATATCTTACCTTATGGCGCGATTTAGACCGGTTAGAACTTGTGAGTATGGATTATACACATCATCATTTAATGAGTCTTTTAAAATGCGATTTAGATACGATTAAAAAAGCCCGTCTTTCTTTAGAAGCTGTCGGTTTAATAAAAACATATTTTAAACCAGGAGATATTAACAGTTATGTGTATGAACTTTATTCTCCCTTAAGTCCTAAGGAATTTTTTTCTCATCCTATTTTAAGTGTTGTTCTTTATAACAATTTAGGAAAATATGAATATGAACTTTTGAAAAGTGAATTTCGGGAATATAAAATCGACTTAAAAGAATATGAAGATATTACGACTTCTATGGATAAGACATATAAAGCAAGTAGTGATTGTATATTCGATGCTATTGGGAAAGAAGAAAAAGGAATCCATTTACAAGACCAAGTGGATTTTGATTTGCTTTTATCCTCCATTCCGAAGGGAATTTTAAATGAGAGAAGTTTTACAAAAAAATTAAAAGAACTTATTAATAATCTATCTTTTGCTTACAATTTAGATACTTTTAAAATGATAGAATTATTACGAATGGTTGTAAATGAAAAAGGTTTTATTGATAAAGAAGAATTACGAAAGAATGCCAGAAAGTATTACCAGTACAATCATAATGGAAAGCTTCCCACATTGGTTTATCGTACGCAACCTGAATATTTAAAAAATCCAGTAGGGGATAATAGCAAACGTGGAAAGATTATTGGGGTATTTGAAAATACAACGCCGTATGACTTTTTAAAAAGTAAATATAAAGGAAGTCAACCAACGAACCGTGATTTACGTTTATTAGAAACTTTACTGGTTGATTTGAAGTTAAAACCTGCTGTAGTAAATGTCTTAATTGATTATGTTTTAAAAAAGAACGATAATAAATTAAATAGTGCTTTTGTTGAGACGATTGCAGGACAGTGGAAACGACTTAATATTGAAACAGCAGAAGATGCAATGAATGTTGCCGAAAAAGAGCATAAAAAGTATAGTAAAAAAATTACAAATCCAAAAGTGGATAAAACCGTTGAACCTGTTTGGTTTAATGAAACACTTGAAAAAGAAAATATGAGTGCCGAAGAAAAAGAGGAACTAGAGAGTATACTCGATAAATATAAATAATTTTATTGTTTAAAATGAGTATAACTTTTAATATAAAAGATAGGTGAAATTATGCAAGGTTTAAAAGAAATGACAAAACTCGAAAATTTAAATCAAGATTTAGAAAAATCGTATCGAGAAGCAATAATGGATAAAGAATTTGTTTCATTAATTAAAAAATTAAAATTAACGGAAAAAAAAGCAAAACAAATAACAAGCAAACTACAAGAAGTGGTAGAAGAAAATAAAAATTGCAAAAATTGTAAAGGCTTTTTTATGTGTAAAAATGCTTATGCTGGACATATTCTTTTCGCCAAACAAAAAGAAAATCGAATTTATTTTTCCTATGAACCTTGTCCTTATCAAAGAAAAGTAATGGAAAAAGAACAGTTGCAAAATAAAAAAGTACGTATGAAAGATATTGATACCTCAGATAAAAACCAATTAAAAGTTATAAAGTGGTTGGATAGTTTTTATGATTCTTTTTCACTAGTTACTTCTTACAAAGGTCTTTATTTGCATGGAAGTTTTGGTTCTGGAAAAACATTTTTAACTTCAGCACTTTTAAATGAACTTTTGATTACCAAAAATATAGATGTTGAAATTGTCTATTTTCCAAACGCTCTTAGAACATTGAAAGAAGATTGGGATAATTTTGCATCTCTTATGTATAGATATCAAACAGTGGATATTCTTTTACTTGATGATATTGGTGCTGAAAAAGTAACGGACTGGGGAAGAGATGAAATACTTGGTACAATTTTACAGTCTCGTATGGAAACACAAAAAACCACTTTTTTCACTTCAAATTTAACAATAGAAGAGTTAGAAGAACATTTATCTCTCACTAAAAATAGTGTAGATAAAGTAAAAGCAAGAAGAATTATTGAAAGAATTAAACAACTTTCCATACCAATGGCTTTAGTAAGTGAAAATAGAAGAAAGTAGGATTTTATGGCAAAAGTATTGGTGAGTGAGGATAATTTATCCTTGCAAAGAATTAATGAAAAATGCATTAACTGCGGTGCTTGTTTAAAAACTTGTACAGAACTGAATCATTTAGCAAAAAATGATTGTGTAAATTGTGGACAGTGCATTTTGACATGTCCTATGGGGGCTTTAGTACCAAAATATAATTATAAAGAGGTTTTAGCAAATATTCATGATGAAGAAAAGATTGTTGTGGTATCTATTGCTCCAGCAGTTCGTGTTTCTATTGGAGATGAATTTGGTTTTGCTCCAGGTGAATTTTTGGAAAAAAAAGTAGTAGGTGCTTTAAAAACTTTAGGCTTCGATTATGTTTTTGATATAACTTATGGTGCAGATGTAACAATTATGGAAGAAGCAAGTGAACTTATTTCACGAATACAAAATAAGGGCATTTTGCCAATGTATACAAGTTGTTGCTCTTCTTGGGTAAATTATATGGAAAAATATTATCCAAAAGATTTAGGACATCTATCTACTTGCAAAAGTCCAATTGGTATGCAAGGAGCAATTATCAAAAACTACTTTGCTACTTTAAAAAACTTAAATGCAAAAGATATCGTTACGGTTACAATTGCACCTTGTGTTTCTAAAAAAACAGAGATAAAAAAAGGAAATAATGACGACAACGATTATATACTTACAACAAGTGAACTTGCTTATCTTATTCGAGAACAAGGAATTAATTTAAAAACGGTTGAAGAAAAAGAATTTGATTCGTTACTTGGAAAAGGAAGTGGAGCAGGCCTTATTTTTGGAACAAGTGGTGGTGTTACAGAAGCAGTTCTTCGAACCGCATATTTTTTACTAAATCTAGAAAAAGCACCTGAAAATTTTTTCCAATTAGAATGTGTACGTGGAAAAGAAAATCTTAAGGAAGCAGAAGTTAACTTAGGTTCTATTAAGTTACATGTAGCAGTTATTATTGGACTTCATACGGTGAAAAATATCTATTCCTCTCTTTCAAAATATCAGTTTATAGAAGTAATGACTTGTCCACATGGATGTATTGGTGGTGGAGGACAACCTATTTTACCAAAACAAAAAGAGGAAACATATATCGACGAAAGATGTAAAAATTTATATAAGGAAGATAAACAAATAAAAAAAAGAAGTAGTTATGAAAATAAAGAAGTAAAAGAATTATATAAAAATTTTTTAGATGCTCCATTAAGTGAAAAGGCTAAAAAATTATTGCACACTACTCACAAAGATAAAGCCCATACTTTAAAAGTTATCAATTAATATTTTATTTTAACGACTTTAAAAGTTGTTTTTTTTATTTTTTGATACAATCAATTTGTTGTAAGAAAAGACTAATTTATGTTATACTAAATTTAAGATAAAAGAACAATAGATAGTAAAGAGAGGTATAGCATGAAAAAGATAGAAAGAGTATTCTTATTGTTTTTGGGAATCATTGGAATGTTAGCCATCCTAATGAGTAGTACTTATGCTTTTTGGAAATATAGTACAGACCAAAAACAAATAAATGTAGCAGGAACGGAATGTTTGAGTATTTCACTTGTAGATGAAACTGAAGCCATTACAGTTGAAAAAGCATATCCGCTTACGGATGATGCTGGAATGCAGACGAAACCTTATACTTTTACTGTAAAGAATAATTGTGATTCACTAATTGATTATAGTGTACGTTTGGAATCGTTAGATATTGCTAATTTGATGGGTAGTGAAAATATTGCGGTTTCTGTAGACGGAAAATCCAAACAAGTTTTATCCAAATTTTTAGATGTACCTCCTATATATGAAGGAAATGATTATTCGGCGGTTGAAAGTCATGTTTTATTAAATGGATTTTTGGATGGATATGAAGAACAAGGACATGTTTTACGTTTATGGATAGATGAAAGTGCCGGAAATGAAAGCCAAAATAAAACATTTTTAAGTAAAGTTGTTGTGGAAGGCACATTAAATGAAATATTGGCAGGTACGCCAAATGTTATAATATCCAATAAAGATATTAATGGTAAAGAAATTGAAAATTTAGCAGATGTTGGAAATTATCCTTTTTCTTCCACTGCACATTTGATTTGTGAAGGAGAAAAATCGGTTTGTTATATTAAAACAAGTGAAGAAGTGAATATAGAAGGAACTATCTTGCAAACTTGTGGAATGAAAGATGAACCAGAAAATTGCGTAGATGTTTCAGAAAATTTTAAAATAAATCCTAATACATGGTACAAGACCAAAACGGATTTAGTGATAAGGCCTACAGAAAATCAAACTTCTACTATTGACTTAACGACAATGGTATGTGTAGGATTTGATTGTAGTGAACAAGAAAAATATACTTTATTAAAACAAGATGTTACTTCACCACAAGTGTTAGTAAATAATATCGAGGTAAATCTTAATCAAGTTGTTATTGATTTCTCTGCAAATGATTCGGAATCTGGTTTATCAGATGTAGTTTGTAAATATGGTTTGAGCGAAACAGACTTAAATTTAAATGGAACCATAGCAAATAATCAGTGTATATTAACAGAATTTAAAAGTAATACAGAGTATTATTATGCTATAGAAGCGACAGATAAAGTTGGAAATGTAGCCAAAGAAACTGGTAAAATTACAACGGATGAAATCTTAACTGCACCAACCATTACAGGGGGAAGTCTTCTTTATGCATATTCTAAAACGATTAGTGTCTCTATTCCAGGAACAGCGGAATCTGGAGTAAAAGAATACGAATATTATATTTCTAAAACGAATGAAACGCCTTCCAGTGATGTAGTTGTATCGGGAACAACAGATAATCAGGCTGTGATAAATTCAGATTTAGAAGGCACTAATTATATCTTCTATAGAACTGTATCTAACAGGGGCAATAAGAGTAGTTGGAGTGGTGCCCAACAAGTTAATATATATTACAAAGCAAGTTCGGTTACTTATTCAATTGCCGAAGAGCCTAGTGTTACCAATGTACAAGAGGCAATAGATGCTATACGTAGAAAATGGGGAGGAGTATAGGAATTATGAAAAAAATCATTTTATTATGTATTACTTTGCTGTTACTAAGTGGTTGTGGAAATAAAACACAACAACCTACAAGTACAGAAACAGAAGATAAAACAAAAACAATAGAAAGCAAAGCAGAACTTAATGATATTCAATTTTCATTAAAAGATGCTAAAACAGAAAATGGAGCAACTTCCTTTGATTTTGAAGTTACAAATTTAGCAAATGAAGCAAAATACCTAAAAGAATTTATAGTTAAAGTTACATTAGAAGATGATAATATGATTACTTTATCGGGAGTTGTAGAACAAGAAATAAAAAGCCAAGAAACGATAACCATTACATGTTCTTATGGTGGTAATTTGTCTAACTATAAAGCTTTAGACTATGAATTAGTAGATTAAAGGAGGAAAAAGAAATAATGAAGTCTTTAAAAAGAAAAAATGGAAAATATGCTTTTATATTTGTATTATTTTTGTTGTTTACCCAAAATGTTTATGCTATTACAAGTAGTGATGTAATTTACAATAATGATGGCACCAATGAAAGTTTAACCAAAACATTAGATGATTTATATAAAGGATTAAATACTTATAAGACAGGAGGTACTGTTAAATCTAACCAAATGTTAAAAGGAGCTACTGGATATGCTCAAGGGTCATTAGTGACAGGTACCATAGAAAGTAAAGTAGCAGCAACTTATCAGCCAAGTACTGTAAATCAAGTGATTGAAGCAGGTCAATATTTAAGTGGACCTCAAACAATTCAAGGAGATGCAAATTTAGTAGCTGGAAATATAAAAGCTGGGACTTCTATTTTTGGAGTTAGTGGAACATTTACGAGTGATGCAAATGCTGCAGCAGCAAATATTTTAAGTGGCAAAACAGCATATGTAAATGGTACAAAAATAACAGGTACAATCCCTAGCAAGACAGCAGCTACCTATACACCAGGTACAGTTAATCAAACTATAAGTGCAGGACAACACTTAAGTGGTGTTCAAACTATTAAAGGAGATGCCAATTTAAAAGCTGCTAATATTAAAAAAGGCGTTTCTATTTTTGGGGTAGCTGGAACATTTACGAGTGATGCGAATGCCAATTCTGGTGACATTCGCTCAGGAAAAACTGCTTATGTAAATGGAACTAAGGTTACGGGAAGTGCTTATATTACTCGAGGAGATATTCTCTTACAGTATGGTGAGACTCCTTCTTCGTCTAATACTAGTTTTGTGTATGGCATTGAAAAAACATTTAGTTTTCCAGAAAATTGGGTAGTTTATATAGTGACAAATATATCAAATTTCACAGTCAAAGTAGATGGGTCTGTAGTTCCTGCTAATTCTAAATGGGCTAACATTGATAGAAGTGGACTTTGGAATTTTACAGTAAAAGCTAATCAGAAGTTAAGCATAGAAGGTTATACAATCGCTGGACCCTCTTTGCTAATACTTCGAATTGGCTAAAAAGAATTAACTGCTCAAACACTTTGAAAAGCATGAGGAAAAATCACAATAAAAGAATGGCATTTTGAAAGTTATCAAAAACATTTAAAAATGTAGTATTTAACGCACACATTGGAAATATTAACACTTCCGGATGTTTGTTGGAGCATTGAAAGCGATAAATATAATAAAAAATTCGAATCTAAAAAACGATTCGAATTTTTTAATTATTTTCTTTTACTTCCATAATCACGGGTAAAATAATAGGATGTCTTCCTGTTAGTTCATTAATGAAAGGATGTAATTCTAAAATAATTTGATTTTTTAAATCAGTATAATTGTAATTATTTTGCTCTAAAGTATTGTTTACAATGTAGGATACTTTTCTTTCAATTTGGTTGATTAATTCTCCATTTTCATTTACCATTACAAATCCTCTGGTTGTAACATTGGGTTTAATAAGCAATTTTTTTGTAAAAGGATTGATATTTAAAATAGTAAGAAGAATTCCATCGTTGCTCATAAGTTTTCTATCTTTTATAACAACACTGCCGATATCCCCAATACGAGAACCATCAACATAAATATCTCCAGCTTGTACAGAAGAACCGCGATGAATTCCTTTTTTATCCATTATTAATGTATCGCCGTTTTTACAAATGAAAATGTTTTCTTTGGGAATGCCACAGGCTACGCCAAGTTCAGCATGTTTTTTTAGCATTCTATATTCTCCGTGACATGGCATAAAATATTCGGGTTTAATTAAACGAAGCATTAATTTTTGTTCTTCTTGTTTACCATGTCCAGAAGCATGGATGTCACTAAATTCACTATTTGTAAATACTTGTACTCCTTTTAAATACAACTTATTAATAATTTTATTAACACTACTAGCATTCCCTGGAATAGGATTCGAGGAAAATACCACTAAATCATCAGGTAGTAATGTAATTTGTTTATGCACTCCATTAGCTATTCTTGATAAAGCTGCAAGTGGTTCTCCTTGAGAACCTGTACATAAAATACAAACTTCGTTTTTCTTTAAAGATTTTGCTTTATTATAATCAATAATAATCGTTTTGTCTTCAATTAAACCATTGTTAATGGCAAGTTCAATATTGGTTTCCATAGAACGACCAAAAACAACAATTTTACGGTTATGGCGTTTACAGGTTTCAATAATATGTTTAATCCGGTAAATATTAGAAGCAAACGTTGCGATGATAATACGAGCAGGGTGTTTGTTAACAACACTTTCTAAGGCTTCATCTACATTGCTTTCACTTGTTGAAAATCCAGGAGATAAAGCATTAGTACTATCACTTAATAAGATTTTTACTCCTTGTTCACTAATTCTTGCCATTTTGTGAATATCGGCTGCTGGGCCAATAGGTGTCAAATCAAATTTAAAATCCCCTGTTTCAAAAATAGTTCCATTTGGTGTATGAATAACAATGGCAAATGAATCGGGAATAGAGTGAGTGGTTCTTACAAATTCTAATGCAAAATATTTTGTTTTTATTTGTGTTTCATCCGTAATGATATCCATTTCTTGGTATTTAATATTATGCTCTATTAGTTTTTTGTTAATTAAATCTGCTGCTATTTTTGGAGCATAAATTTTTGGAATACGAATACTTTGCAAAAGGTAAGGTATTCCTCCAATATGGTCTTCATGTCCATGAGTAATGACCAGTCCCACGATTTTTTTTTCGTTTTGTTTAAGATAAGTCACATCTTGAATGACTGCGTCAACTCCTAATAAATCATCTGTTGGAAACATAACTCCTGCATCTATAATTAAAATTTCATTTTTGTGGCTGACCACATACATATTTTTACCGACTTCACCTAAACCACCTAGGGCGGTGATAGACGTACTTGTACTATCTTCTTTCATTATTCATTTCCTTTCAAATAAAAAATAAAGTTTTTTTCTTCTTTCACATTATAACGCAAATTTATTTTCTTGTCTACTGTTGTGTGGTATACTTTTTCTATGGTGATGAAAATGAAAAAGAAAAATAGTGGGTTTACTTTGGTAGAACTTTTAGCAGTAGTGGTTATCCTTGCAGTTGTCATTACACTAGCGAGTAGAAGTGTATTCCGAATTATTCGAAATACCAAAGAACAAACAGCTTTTGAAATGCGAGAGAGTCTTAAAGAAGCTGCACTTACTTATTCTTTTACTAATGCTCATTTAACAAAATGTAGTGTTTCCTTTTCAAAAGAACTTTATGAAAATAAGAATACGAGCCATATAAATGATGCTGCAAATGCTTCCTGTCTTACAAAAATTAGAGTAGACACCCTAAAAGAGGCCGGTTTATTTGAAGATAACCATGAATATTGTAACAATAGTGATACGGTGGTAGTTTATCGGTATACAGACACTTATGGCAATAGTGAATATAAAACATATGCAAGTGATTCGGCTTGCACGAATTAGAAAGGAAAAAAGAAAATGGGATTATTTGATAAATTAAAAAAAATAGTACGTAATAAACCACAAACAGAAGAGCAACAAGTAAAAGAAGCATTATATGATGTGGGTTTAAAAAAAACAAGAGAAGAGTTTGTTTCTAAATTAAGCAGGTTAGGAATTAAATATACACGTATAAATGACGCTTATTTCGAAGAACTAGAAGACTTATTGATTTCCGCTGATATTGGTGTTAGTACTGTTTTTTCTTTTTTAGAGCGATTAAAACAGAGAGTAAAAAAAGAAAGAATTGAAAATACAAAAGATTTAAATGAAGTGATAGTTGATGAACTTTTTATTATTTATGTAAATAATGAGTCTTTGACTACAAAAATTAATATAGTGGAAAATAGTCCAACGATTATTTTAATGGTTGGAGTAAATGGTGTTGGAAAAACAACCACTATTGCTAAGCTTGCTTATAAGTATAAAAAAGAAGGAAAGAAAGTTATGCTAATAGCAGCAGATACTTTTCGGGCTGGAGCAGTAGAACAATTAAAAATATGGGCAAATAAAACAGAATCATTGTTTTATGGATGCGACAATATAGACCCAGCAGGAGTCATTTTTGATGGATTGGAAATGGCCAAACAACAAAACGCAGATATTGTTTTAATTGATACAGCAGGAAGACTTCAAAATAAAGTGAATTTAATGAAAGAACTTGAAAAAATGAACAAAGTCATTGACCGTATCATTCCTGGTGCTCCTCATGAAACGCTTTTAGTAATGGATGCTTCCACTGGTCAAAATGGGATTATGCAAGCCCAAAGTTTTAAAGAAATTACCAAGATTACAGGAATTGTTTTAACCAAATTAGATGGAACAGCTAAGGGTGGAATTGTACTCGCTATAAAAGAAACAGTAAATATTCCGGTTAAATTTGTAGGGCTAGGAGAAGGAATGGAAGACTTACAAACTTTTGATATTGAAGAATATATTTATGGCTTATTTAAGGACATGATGTAATGAATCGTACCGAAGAATATATTTATTATAATGCTTTGTTTGATTTATATGGTAATTTATTAAATGAACGAGAACAAGAAATTTATCGTTTGTTTTATGAAGAAGATTTGTCTTTACAAGAGATTGCAGAAATACGTAGGATTAGTAAAAGCGCAGTAGGAAGTGCTATTGCAACCCTTACCAAAAAACTACAAGAGTATGAAGAAAAGCTAAGATTTTTAAAAAAAGAACAAGCTTTAAAAAAAATGATTTCAAAAATTTCGGATGAAAGTTTGAAAGAAAAAATTCTAAAAATTTTAAATCATGATTAAATTATAATGAACAAAAAAATACTATAAATATAGTATTAAAAATTTTCTGTTTTATAATCCTTGTCATCTCTTTAGTGTATACACATAACATTCCTCAATCGTTTCTTCAACGCTGTGTTTATTAAAACGTGTAATACTATAAATATAAAATTCTTTTTAATAATTCCGTAACATCTATATTTCTATCAGCAGATGATATTAATTTTCCATAAATATTTCTAGGTTCTTTATGCAGTGAAGCTCTATAGTCTATTATTGCTTCTTTCATCACTACTAATTGCTTATTATTAAAATATTTTTTTGATAAAACGATATCAGCAAAAAGAATAGTAGATTTTGTTGTTTATATCCAAAATATAGGAAAACATGGTATAATAACGAATAGAAAAGGTGATGTTGCTATGTTCGAATACATGGGAGATAGACTTTCAAATGCTATTAAAAATATTCGAGGAATGGGTCGTATTACGGAAGAAAATATTAGTGATGCTCTACGTGAGATAAGAATGGCTCTATTGGAAGCGGATGTTAATTATGTTGTGGTAAAAGAATTCATTGCAAGTATTAAAGAAAAAGCAATAGGAGCAGAAGTAGGAAAAAGTTTAAAACCAGATGAGTTATTTATAAAACTAGTAAAAGATGAACTTGTAAGCTTACTAGGTGGAGACTTTGTGCCACTTGAGACAAGTAAAAACCCCACAATTTTAATGCTTGTAGGATTACAAGGAAGTGGTAAGACAACAACTGCCGGAAAGCTTGCTAATTTTTTAAGAAAGAAACAAGCAAAGAATCCACTTCTTGTCGCTTGCGATATATATAGACCTGCAGCCATAGAACAGTTGGAAACGATTGGAAAAAGCTTAGGAATTACAGTTTTTACAGAAGGAAAAATTGCTCCCGTTCAAATTGTTTTGGATGCTCTAGATTTTGCTAAAGAAAAAAAACATGATTATATTATCATTGATACAGCAGGTCGTTTACAAATTGATGTAGCGTTGATGCAAGAGTTAAAAGATATTTCAAGTACAATTAATCCTCATGAAACTTTACTTGTCATTGATGCCATGATGGGACAAGATGCAATAAATGTCATCAATGGATTTAATGAAGCTCTTTCTTTAACAGGAACCATTCTTACCAAATTAGATGGAAATACAAAAGGGGGAGTGGCTTTATCGGTTAGACATTTAACCAATATTCCTATTAAGTTTGTTGGGGATAGTGAAAAGTTAGATGGCTTATCAGAATTTTTTCCAGAGCGGATGGCCAACCGAATCTTAGATATGGGTGATATTTTATCCATTGCAGACAAAGTTAACGATATTATAAGTGAAGAAGAAGCTTTGGATACAGCTAAAAAAATGAAAAAAGGAACATTTGATTTAGAAGATTTTTTAGCTACTTTAAAACAAATTAAAAAGTTAGGTCCTTTAGAAAATATTTTAAAAATGCTTCCTCAAGCGAGAAAACTAGGAATCAATAATGTCAACATTAATCCAAAAGATATGGCCCATGTAGAAGCCATCATTTTATCTATGACTCCTTATGAAAGACATCATCCAGAAATATTAAAAGCTACTCGAAAACAAAGGATTGCAAAAGGAAGTGGAAGAAGTGTTGAAGAGGTAAACAAACTGTTAAAACAGTTTGAAGAAATGAAAAAAATGATGAAAATGGTAAGTTCTGGAAACATGAAAATGCCATTTTAAGTAATAGAAAGAGGAGATTAAAGCAAACAATGTAAGAGAAATCCTACATAGAGATGGATTTGTAGAAAATGATTTTATATTTTATGGAAATGAAATAGCCAAAATAAAAGATATTTCAAAAAAAGAAAATAAGCGAGGAAAACTTATTTTGGTTACTTCAACTAGTCCTACAAAGTATGGTGAAGGAAAAACTACGTTAGCTATTAGTTTGAATGATGCCCTTCGAAAACTAAATAAGCGTAGTGTAGTTGTATTAAGAGAACCATCTTTAGGACCCGTTTTTGGAATGAAGGGAGGAGCTACAGGAGGAGGATGTGCTTCTATTGAACCAGAAATGGAAATAAATTTACATTTTACAGGAGATATTCATGCGATTACTTCAGCGAATAATTTACTAGCAGCTATACTAGATAATCACATTTTTCAAGGAAACGAATTACAGATTGACCCTACAAAGATTTGTCATGAACGGTGTATAGATTTAAACGATAGAAGTTTGCGAAATGTTGTGATTAATGGAGTAGTTACGCATTTTAATATTAGTACAGCTTCGGAATTTATGGCGCTTTTATGTATGAGCAAAGATGAAGAAGATTTGCGTATGCGAATTGGAAATATTGTTGTTGCTTATACCTATGAAAATAAGCCAGTTTACGCAAAAGATTTAAAGTGTATAAATGCCTTATTTTTACTGTTAAAAGATGCGATAAAACCTAATATTGTTTCTACAAAAGAACAAAATCTTGCAATAGTACATGGAGGCCCATTTGCTAATATTGCGCATGGAACAAATAGTATTATTTCAACAATTTATGCAGTAGAACATTACGATTATACGATTGTGGAAGCTGGTTTTGGAAGTGACATGGGGGCTTTAAAATTTTATGATATTATAACACGTGTAGATAAAGAATTCATTCCAGATGTGGTTGTTTTAAATACCACAGTGCAGAGTTTGAAACACAATGGAGAAGAAAGTTTAGAAAAAGGTATTAAAAATTTATATTATCATATTGAAAATATGCGAAAATATACCAATAATTTAATAGTGGTCTTGAATAAACATGAAACAGATTCAAAAGAGGAGATTTCTTTTATAGAGAAGTACGTAAAAGAATTAGGCATTTTATTTAGTGTCAGTACTGGCTATTTAGAGGGAAGCTGTGGAAGTTTAGAAGCGGCCCAAAAAGTGACAGAACTTGCCAAATATAAGCCAAAAGAAATAATATATTCTTACGATGTGAAAGAAGATTTAAAAACAAAAATTGAAAAATTTTGTAAAGTACATTATGGAGCAAAAGAAATTGTCTATTCAAAAGAAATTTTAGAAAAATTGGAAAAATATCGAAATATTTCACTTCCTATTTGTGTTGCAAAAACACAGTATTCTATAACGGATGATGCACAAGTTTTAGGTTATCCAAAAGATTTTATAATGACAGTAAAAAATATTAAATTATTTCAAGGAGCTGGTTTTATAACTGTTTATTTTGGTGAAATTTTAACGATGCCAGGACTTGGAAAAAAGGCTAATTATTTGTATATGTGATATAAGAAAGGATTTTGTCCTTTTTTTATTTTGTTAGCACTCATTATTGACAAGTGCCAATAAAAGGCGTATATTAAAGATGAATGGAGGGATATATATGTATAATAATCAAGAAGAAGTAGAAAATGTGCTTGAAAAATATGGTCGTGATATAGTACAAAGTGTTTTAGATAATAAATTAGACCCTGTTATTGGGAGGGATTCTGAAATACGAGATGTTATTCGTATTTTGTCTCGAAAAACAAAAAATAATCCCGTATTGATTGGAGAACCTGGTGTTGGAAAGACTGCAATTGTAGAGGGTCTTGCAGAACGGATTGTAGCTGGTGATGTTCCTAATAGTTTAAAGAATAAGAAAATTTGGGAGCTTGATATGGGAGCACTCGTTGCTGGAGCGAAATATCGTGGAGAATTTGAAGAGAGATTAAAATCCGTTTTAAAAACTGTAAAAGAGAGTAATGGAGACATTATTATGTTTATCGATGAAATTCATATGATAGTGGGTGCAGGAGAAAATGGTGCCATGGATGCTGGTAATATGTTAAAACCCATGCTGGCACGTGGAGAAATTAAATTAATTGGTGCGACTACTTTAAATGAATATCGTAAGTATATTGAAAAAGATGGAGCACTTGAAAGACGTTTGCAAAAAGTGAAGGTGAGTGAACCAAATGTAATGGATACCATTACAATTTTAAGAGGATTAAAAGAAAGATTTGAAGTATATCATAAAGTAAATATTAAAGACAATGCTTTAGTTGCTGCAGCAACACTTAGTGACCGTTATATAACAGACCGTTTTTTACCAGATAAAGCAATTGATTTGGTCGATGAAGCATGTGCTACAATTAAGATGCAAATGGATTCTGTGCCAGTAGAACTAGATAGTTTAACTAGAGACATTATGCGTTTGGAAATTGAACGAGAAGCATTAAAAAAAGAGCGTGATGAATTATCAAAACAACGACTTGAAAAAATTAAAGAAGAATTAGAAATCTTAAAAACAAAAGAGAGTGAGCTTCGAGGAAAATGGGAAGAAGAAAAAAGTGTTAATGAGAAAATAAGTAATAAAAAAGAAGAATTAGAAAATGCTCGCCACAAATTATCGATGGCTGAAAATAATTATGATTTGGAGACAAGTGCGAAATTGCGTCATGGAGTGATTCCAGACTTAGAGCGTGAATTGGAAAGTTTAAGAAAGAATATGACAAGTTCAATGCTTTCTGACATTGTAAGTGATGAAGATATAGCATCTACTGTATCAAAATGGACCAATATTCCTGTTTCTAAATTGGTAAGTGGTGAAAAAGAAAAGTTGCTCCATTTGGAAGAACGTTTAAAAGTACGTGTTAAAGGACAAGATGAAGCTTTAACACTTGTTTCAGAAGCAATTAAAAGAGCAAGAAGTGGCATTAAAGACCCAAATCGCCCTATTGGTTCCTTCATTTTTTTAGGACCTACTGGAGTAGGTAAGACGGAAGTTGCAAAAAGCTTAGCCAATGAATTATTTGATGATGAAAGACATATGGTAAGGATTGATTGCTCAGAATACATGGAATCGTTTAATGTTAGCCGCTTAGTAGGAGCTCCTCCAGGATATGTTGGATATGATGAAGGGGGGCAACTAACCGAAGCCGTAAGAAGAAATCCATTTTCGATTGTTTTATTTGATGAAATCGAAAAAGCACATCGTGATGTATTCAATATTTTATTACAAATTTTAGATGATGGAAGAATTACAGATAGTCAAGGTAGAGTAGTTGATTTTAAAAATACTATTATTATAATGACAAGCAATTTAGGTAGTGAATACATTTTAGAAGAGCAAAAAAATAGTGAAAATTTGGTTATGGATGAACTAAAAAGAACATTTCGACCTGAATTTATTAATCGAATTGACGAAATCATTATTTTTAAATCTCTTACAAAAGAAGTTGTAAATGATATTTTGGATAAGATTATTTCAGAAATCGAGGTACGTCTGGTGCCAAGTAATATTCATGTTGAACTTACTAATCCTGCTCGAGAAAAAATTATAGAAGAATCTTATGATAAAAATTACGGAGCACGTCCCATTAAAAGGTATGTAACCAAAAATGTAGAAAATTTACTTGCCAATTTAATTTTGGAAGATAAAGTGAAATTTAATGATACTTTAGTTGTAGATTGCCAAGAAAATTCTTTTATGATTTTTGTAAAAGAAAAATAATGAAATTTTATAAATTGTCGCTATAGAAAAAATTTGACAATGAATAGAGAAAGTGCTAAACTTCAAGTAGAAATCGTTAAAGGAAGACAAGGTATTATGAAATCATTTTAAAGAGAGTTCATGGTTGGTGTGAATGAATAAGTGATTTATAATATTACTACTTTCTAGAGGGACTAATACTCCCCGGTATAAGCCGTTATCTAAAATTAAGTAAAATAAAGGATGGTACCGCAAGTCTTTGCTCCTTAGAGCTTGGCTTGCTTTTTTGTTTTTTGAAAGGGGATTCATGAAAAATTTACGACATCAAGCACTTATTTTGTTATACCCAGATGGTGAAATAGAATACGTTCCTATTATGAAAAGACAAAAACAATGGAAGATGTAGAAAATAGTATAATTGATGAGTTAGAAAATAAAGAAGAGGAGAGAAAAAGATGATAAATTTTAAAGAAGATGAATATTTAAATAAATTAAATCATAGTTGTGCACATATGATGGCTCAAGCGATTAAACATTTATGGAAAGATGCCAAATTTTGGGTTGGTCCTGTTATTGAAACTGGATTTTACTATGATGTAGATTTAGGAGATAAAGTTATAACAGAAGAAGACATTGAAGCTATTTCAAAAGAAATGAAAAAAATTAGTAAAGATGGTAAAAGAATAGTTCGTAATGAAATTAGTAAGAATGAGGCAATAGACAAGTTTTGTGATGACCCTTATAAACTAGATTTAATTGAAAGAATGAATGAAGAAGATACTATTATTTCTACTTATACGCAGGGAGATTTTACAGACCTTTGTCGTGGTCCTCATGTTGATACAGTAAAGGAATGTAAAAACTTTAAATTAATTAAGTTTAGTGGAGCTTACTGGAAGGGAGATGTCAATAATAAAGTTTTACAACGTATTTATGGTGTATGTTTTCCTACAGAAGAAGAGTTAAATATTTATTTAAAGGAATTAGAAGAAGCAAAAAATAGAGACCATCGTAAACTTGGACGTGAATTAGGAATATTTACAACCAATGATTTGGTTGGAAAAGGGCTTCCTATGTATTTACCAAATGGGTATATTGTTTGGGAAACACTTGAAAATTATATCAAAGGAAAAGAAAGAAAACTTGGGTATAAGCATGTATTAACACCGCCACTTGGAAATGTTGAGCTTTATAAAACAAGTGGGCATTGGGACCACTACCAAGAAAGTATGTTTCCAAAAATGGAGGTAGAAGGAGAAGAGTTTGTTTTAAGACCTATGAACTGCCCACACCATATGATGATTTATGCCGATAGTATTCATTCTTATCGTGATTTACCGATTCGTATAGGAGAAATTGCAAGAGATTGTCGATATGAAGCAAGTGGAGCGTTAAAAGGAATAGAAAGGGTAAGAAGCTTTTGTCAAAACGATGCCCATTTATTCGTAACGCCAGAACAAATTGAAAGTGAATTTGCATCCGTTGTACATTTAATTTTGGATGTTTATAAAGAGTTAAATATTACGAATTATCATTTTGAACTTTCGTTAAGAGACAAAAAGGATAAAGTAAAGTATTATCCTGATGATGAAATGTGGGATAATGCGGAAAATAAATTACGAGAAGTTTTAAAGACAATCGGCATTCCTTATATGGAAAAAATTGGAGAAGCAGCCTTTTATGGACCAAAACTAGATGTACAAGTTCGTCCTGCTGTTGGAAATGAGTATACTTTATCAACTTGCCAACTTGATTTTTGTCTTCCAATGAAATTTAACTTAACCTATGTGGATAAAGATGGAAGTAAGAAAAGTCCTGTTGTGTTACATAGAGCTGTTTTTGGTTCTATAGACCGTTTTATTGCTTACTATTTAGAAGAAACAAAAGGAGCTCTTCCTACATGGCTTGCTCCTATACAAGTCAATATCTTACCCGTTAATAATGAATATCATTTAGCATATGCACAAGAAATTTTTGATTTATTAGAAAGTGAAAGTATTCGAGTAGAACTTGATGCTAGAGAAGAAAAAGTAGGGTATCGTATGCGAGAAAGTGTCATCCGGAAAATCCCATTTACCCTTGTTTTAGGGCAAAAAGAAGTGGATGAGAAAACCATTTCGTATCGCTTACAGGGAAGTGACGTAACGACTACTGTGCCTATGAGTAAATTTGTAGATTTTTTAAAAGATACAATTGTAGATAAAAATTAAAATTCGCGTTTTTTCGCGAATTTTTCTATACAGTTTTATTAAAAATATTGTTTTGGTTTTCTTTGTTTTTTTCTTGTTTTTCTTGGTCTTTGCATTTTTTACATTTTTTAGGTTCACTTAGATTATGATTAGCAAAAAATTCTTGTTGTCCTAAAGTAAAATCAAATTCTGTACCACAAACTTTGCATTTGATTTTTTTATCTTGCATATTTTCCTCCTTTTTTTAAAATTTATTTTAATTTTCTTTACTAAATATCCAAAAAGGAGAGTTATCAAAAATAAATTAAAATTACAATTATTATATCACCATTTTAAAAATTTTTTTAGAAATTTAACTCTATAAAGGTAAAAAATAGATTATTTAAAAAAAAAAATAATTGTGATATACTTAAAATAAGTTGTAAAAGGTATATGCAACGAGGTTATAAGGGGCGTTTTTATGAAAGTTAAAGCTCAAAATAGAAGGAAAGACCAAAAAAAATTAAGAATTTATTTTATTAAAACATTGATATTGAATGCTAAAAATAATATGTTGAAAGGCTATCATACATCTTTTTGGAAATATACTCCTTTTACGCAAACAATTCCAATAGATTTGGATAGTTTACCATTTGAAAAAGTAGAAATAGAAGAAGTTTTAATCATACTTTTAAATGAGGAAAACATAACATTAAATGATTTGGAAATGATTGGAATTCCCAATGATTTTATTGATTATGTATCAGCAAGAAGATGGTTTACAAAAAAAGAAATACAAGATATTTCTCATATGCCTGATGATTATTCGAAAGCAATTACCATTATTGGAAGAATTTATGGCGAAAAAATGGATCGTTCGGGAAATCCCCAATCAAGGCATTTGATTGCGGTAAGTAATAGGATGAAGACCAAAAAAGGAAAAGTAGTAGGATTACTTCATGATGTTGTGGAAGATGGTTATTTGACTCTTATGAGTTTGCTTTGTTTGTTTCGCATTTCTTCTTCTTCTGTGCAAGCAGTACGTGTTTTAACGAGAGATAAAAAAATGCATCCTACTTATGATAGTTATATACGAAATCAAGTTTTATTATCGAGAAGTCTTCTTGTTTTAGAAGCAAAAGATAATGATATGATAAACAATCAAAGTCCAGAACGTGTTTTGTGTTTGCCTACCCAAGAAGAACAAGAAAAAGCCTTAGCGAAATACAAACCTTATATTCCTTTGGTAAAAAAGCGTATTCACGATTTAAAATTAGAAAGAAAAAGGTGAAAATAAAATGATAGATATACAATTAATAAGAGAAAATCCAGAATTGGTAAAAGAAAATATAAAGAAAAAGTTTCAAATGCAAAAAATTCCTTTAGTAGATAAAGTAAGAGAAAAAGATATTTTGCTTCGAGAGACACAAACAAAAGCGGATTTATTAAAAAGCAAGCGAAATAAATTAAGTGAACAAATTGGTGTTTGCATGCGAGAAAAAAAGATAAGTGATGCTGACGAATTGAAAAATCAAGTTTCTATTATGAAAAATGAAATTGAAGGGTTAGAGGAAAAAGAAAATTTGTTGCGTGAAGAGATAAAAACAATGATGATGCAAATTCCTAATATCATTTCTAAAGAGGTACCAATTGGAGAAGATGATAGTAAAAACGTAGAAGAAGCGTGTTTTGGAGACCCGATTGTTCCTGATTATGAAATTCCTTATCATAGTGACATTATGGCTTCCTTTAATGGGCTTGATAAAGAAGCAGCTGGTCGTGTAAGTGGAAATGGTTTTTATTATCTTATGGGAGATATCGCAAGACTTCATTCTGCAGTACTTGCTTATGCACGAGACTTTATGATTGCTAAGGGTTTTACTTATTGTATTCCTCCTTTTATGATTCATGGAAATGCTGTAGATGGCGTTATGTCTTTTGAAGAAAAAGATGCTATGATGTATAAAATTGAAGGAGAAGACTTATATTTAATTGGAACAAGTGAACATTCCATGATTGCAAAGTTTAAAGACCAAATGATAAAAGAAAGTGAACTTCCTATCACTATGACTTCTTATTCTCCTTGTTTTCGAAAAGAAGTAGGAGCACATGGTATTGAAGAAAGAGGCGTATACCGTATCCATCAATTTGAAAAACAAGAGATGGTAGTTATTTGTAAACCAGAAGAGAGTGATGCATGGTACGAAAAAATGTGGCAATACTCTGTTGAACTTTTTAGAAGTTTAGATATTCCTGTTCGTAAACTTATTTGTTGTAGTGGAGATTTAGCAGATTTAAAATATCGTTCTTGTGATATTGAAGCTTGGAGTCCTAGACAAAAGAAATATTTTGAAGTATGTTCTTGTTCCAATCTTACAGATGCTCAAGCAAGAAGACTTGGTATACGTTATAAAAAAGAAAATGGTGAAAAGGAATTTACTCATACATTAAATAATCCTGTAGTAGGCTTATGCACTCAAATAGGAAATTGGTTGAAATCCT
>CANTCQ010000006.1 GCA_947652325.1 uncultured Mycoplasmatota bacterium | reverse complement strand
GCCAATATTACTATTGTTGTCATTAATTCCACTATTGTAAATCCTTTTTTCATTTTACTTCCCTCAATTATATATAGATAAAATACGTTTTTTCTTTTTCTATTCTTCCTATTATAAACCAATTATACCCCCCCCCCCGAGTCGTGTCAACTACTTTGGAATTTTATTTAATAATATATGAACCCCCTTGAGAAAAAGAATAATTTAATAATTAGGTTAAAGTAATGGGTCAAAAAAGGAGACTACAGGCTTTCACCTATTATATTTATATTTTTTCTTTTTTGTTTCCTGATTTATTTTCTTCTTTACTTTAAATTGAATAACATATTTTCATTTGCTTTTTATAAAAAAATACAAAAAAAAAGAGAAATATTTTTTATTTTTTCAAAATTTATTCCTCTTTCTTTGTATCGCTAATTCCAAATAATTCTTCATTTGAGCTTTTATTTGCTACTTCTTGCATTTTTTTTTCTTCTCTATCTTCCCAATTTTCAATAGCTTCTTCAACACTTTTTTTCTCTTGTATCTTTTTTTCTTCTGTGTTCTTATTTCTTAATTCTTGCTTTTCCTCTGTCCAAAAATCATTTGTTTTTTCTTTTCTTTTTTCATTTTTTCCTTTTTTGCCCTTCTTTTTACTTAACAAACAAATAATTAAAAGAAAGGAAACAAAAAGACCTCCACCAAAAGCATAACAAGCATATTGGTATGTTTTTACGTCTTTTTCTAAACTATCTACTTCTTCCTTATCCCAAATTTGAAATGTTTCTTCTATCGTATCGTATTTGTAATAATTGTATTCCCCAGTATCAATATTCATTCCATATAAAATAACAAAGCGATTTTCTGAATTTTTTTTATAAGCTGGAATTTCTATATCATTTATAACAATTGAAGTTTTTATATATTTATCTATATTTTTTGGAAAATCTGTAAAATAAAGTGTTAAAATATTGGCTTTTATTTCTTGGTATAGTTTATAGCTATTTGTCTCTTCTTCATAAATAGCAAGCATTATTTTTCCTGTTTCATCTTTTACTCCAACAAGCGTAAATTTTGTAGTTTCACTATAAAAAGCTGGAATTTCTATAGATTGAATCGTAACTGTTGTTTCTTCATATGCTTCAGGTTTTAATAAACTTTTTGCATTTTTAATTAATGAATATGTTTGATTACCAATTTTTACTTCAATTGGATTTGTATCTTCCACATTTACCATAACTTTATATGTATTGGTCGCTCCATTTTCTGCTGTTACGACGATTTCAAAAGTATTCAGTCCTTCTGTTACTTCAAATTCTCCTGTTCCTGTTAATGTCGCATGTGATTCATTTGCTTTTGCCTCTAACTTAATATTATTTACAGTAGAAGGAACTGTAGTTGTATATTCAAATACATCTTTTTTAAATTCGGGTGTAAGTGAAAAGCCTTCTAAATATAAAGAAGATAATGTTGCATCGGTTGCTTTTTCCCGTACAGGAACAACTGTGACTCTTTTATTTAAAGATACATTTTTTGTTGTTCCATCGGCACTTGTTATATCTCCTGTAGCTGTAAAACCTATGGTTCCTAAACTTGTTGCTTTACAAGTCACGCTTAACGTTTTTGTTGCATTTTTACCATTAGTTGTTGCATCAGCAAAACTTTGGGAACAACCACTTGTAGAACCTGATGAATTAATGCGGATATTCCATGCTGCTGTATTTTTTAATGTTACACTAATTGTAACAGAACTCCCTACTTCTACTTGTGATGCACCACCAATTGTCGCAGTTCCTGCTGCATGTACTCCCAAAGGGAATAATAATATTATTATAAATAAAAATAACTTTTTCTTCACAAAATTTCCTCCTATTCTTGTGAAATTTTATTTGTACCTAATAGGTGTTGACGTAATTTTAAAAGGTCCGCCGAATTTACTTTTCCACTTTTGGCAAGCATTCCTGCTTCTAACATAGCACCATTTAATGAAGTTGTTCCTTGTAAGTGTTGGCGTAATTTTAAAAGGTCCGCTGAATTTATTTTTCCATCTCCTGTTACATCTCCATATACTACGATACGATAAGTTTGTCCGTTATAAGAAATGGACGTTCCTGTTCCAATGGTGGAAGAGCTAAAAGAAATATTTTCATTTGCTAGTTTTTTCTTAACATTTGCTATGTTTTCTCCTACTGGAAAACCTGTAACATAATTACCTTTTATTTTATACCCAGCATTTAAAAGATAATTCGAAAGAGGAAGAGGGACTGTAACATCGGTTCCTGGTGGTGTTGTGTTAACTCCATCGGGAGAACAAATTGTACATAAACCTCCACTTGCATATACTAATCCAGCATGAACTGGACTAGAGGCTCCGCTACTTGCACCGATATTATAGAAATTATAAAGTCCAGAATACACAACACCTTGGTATTCAAATCTTTCTCCTTTCGTACTTGTACTTCCATTTACACCTGACTCCTGTCTTGCTAAAGAAGCTAGATATACAGCACTAACATTAGCAGTACGTCCTGCTTCTACAAAAATATTTGCATAAGGCTGATTATCTAAAATAGATAAACCTCCCATAAATGTATTATTTAACACACCTTGTACCACACTTTCAGTATAATTGGATGAATATTCTAAGCTTTCAAACTGTAAAATATACTTTTCGGTTAAAAAGTTTCTTGGGTCTACATAATAGGCTGTTGTTGCTTCATTTGGAATGTACCATCCTTTATCATTTCCTGCTTGATGTGGAGCTCCTCCACTCATGTCATAATATTGATTTCCACCTTGAATGGCTCCTACGTTTTTAAAAGCAATAACAGAAGCCCAAAAATCAAGTCCAGTATGCATAGCAGTGAATGTCCAATTGGGGTATTTATTATGTAATGCTCTTAAAGCTTGTTTATAACTTTCTGGAAAACCTTGGCGATTTAATTCTGCTTCAAATACTGGGTCTGTTACACTGCCTTGTTTTTCTATTTCAACTAAATTTCCTCCTGGACGATAATAAGCATCTCCCATATTTTGATATATAGGAATATTAAATGCTAAAGGAAGATTTAATAATCCATTTGAAGAATAGGTATTAAAACTACTTTTTGCTTCACTAGAGGGAGCAGCTAAATTAGACATATATAAATGATTATATACATGATAATATCCATTTGGATTTACATTATATTTTTTTAAATAGCTTGTAAATTGCCCTTTGGCAATATAAGATTTCGCAATAAATTTTGCACCGCCTATAATGGCTTTTTTGGGTGAAGTCCAAGGTCGGTCATAAACATCTTGCGCATTTAAACTAACATATTGAGAGCAAACATATCCTTCTTGATTTTTAAAACTTACGTGATACCATCCTGCATTACAGCCTGTTCCTGCAGTCTTATCAAGAGATAAAAGAGTTACCATATCTCCTTCATCTAAATATAATAAAATATTATTGACTCCATTTTGCTCTTTTGTCGTTGGGGTAGAACGAAGTCGTACATCATTTGCTGTTAACCGTCCTAAATTTATTGTTTCTGCTTTTACAGGAATTGGTTTAGAAAATAAAGAGGAAAAAGTCATTCCTACAACTAAGTTTAATTTTAATGCATCTAAAAATGTTTTTTGTATACTCTTTTTCATTATTTCACCTTCCTATTTTGCTTATTTTTATTTTATCATGGATTTGACAAGTGAGTGTTGTTTATTCCTACTTTAGTGTCACTTATGTGTCAACTAACTGATTATTGTAAATTTTTCTATTTTTTTATATAATACTATAATATGAGAGGATAGCGTATGAAAGTATTAATTAGAAAAATAAAAAGAACAAATAAATTTGCCTTGTTCCTATATATATTGTTACTGTTAATTTTTATAGGAGGTTATTTCTTTTTTACCAAAGCCTTATTAAGTTTAGTGGGAATTGAAACGATTATTCGAACTAGTTTACTTATTTTCTTTGGTGTATGGTTTATTATTTATCTTTTATTTGGATTATCTACCATGTTAACTAAAAAATATAAAAAATTTAGTGTTCTTACTTTTTTTCAGATTATTTTTATTGTGATAATGGTGTTTGCTTTTCTTATAATTCATAAAATTTATAGTAAAATCGATTTAATAAGCGAACAAGAATACACAACCTATACAACCAATTTAATTTCCTTAAAAAATACAGAACTTAAACAAAATAGTAAGATTGGCATGATTAGTAATAATCAAGATATAGAAGGATATATTTTAGCTAATACGTTATTAAAAAGAGAAAATTTAAAGCAAAAGGTAGAATATTATGATGATTATTTTACGATGTTGAGCGCTCTTTATAATAACGAAATTGATGCTGTTTTTGTTTCTAGCAACTATGCTATTATTTTCGGGAGTGAGGCAGTTTTTGAAAACATATTTCAAGAAACAAAAGTTTTGTATAAGTATAGTGAAGAAATGAAAACGAAAACGATTACAAATTCTAATAAGAAATTAACAGAACCATTTACAGTTTTGTTAATGGGTGTAGACTCTGAATATGATGGTTTAAATGCAAATGCTGCTTTTAATGGTGATACACTTATGCTTATTACTTTTAATCCAGCTACTCTTACAGCCACTATGTTTAGTATCCCAAGAGATACATACGTACCCATTGCCTGCAACAATAATCGTTACCATAAAATCAATTCTGCGGCGGCTTATGGAACGGAATGTGTAATTAATACTATTCAAAATTTAGTAGATATTGAAATTGATTATTATGCTAAAATTAATTTTAATGGTGTCATTGATTTAGTAAATGCTTTAGGAGGACTTGATATAGAAGTCGAACAACCAGATTATAAAAATTATGTAGCAAAGTATGGTCCTGGAAGATTATGTGAAAGTAATTCTTGGCGAGATATGGCAAATTTAGTCTGCATGGATACGGGTATGCAACATCTATCAGGAGAACAAACTTTAGCTTATGCCCGTAATCGCCATGGTTTCTTAGCCAGTGATTTAGCGCGTAATCGCCATCAGCAACAAATTGTAGAAGCTATTGCTAAAAAAGTAATGCATGTTAATAGTTTTTCTGATTTTGAAAAATTATTGGATGTAGTTGGAAAAAATATTGCCACCAACTTATCTACTACACAAATACTATCCTTTTATCAAACACTTAAAAATATGCTATTACAGGGTTTAAGTGGAAACGATTTTATCAACATTCAAAAAACATATTTGGAAGTTTATAACTTACCTGTTATGATAGGTGGAATGCAATTGTCTGCTCTTGGTTATTACGATAAAAGCTTAGAAACTATACATGATGCTTTAGAAGTAAATTTGGGCTTAAAAAAAGAAGAAATGATTAAAACATTTTCATATGATTATAATGAAGAATATACTTCTCCTGTGATAGGAAAAGGAATTACTGGTGGTGGTAAGGGGGCAACAGTACCAAACTTTATAGGAAAAACCGTAAGTGAAGCAGAAATTTGGGCAAAAAATAATGATATAACGCTTAGTAAAGGATTTGTTTGTAGTAATGGAGTTCCTGGCATTATTGGCAATCAAAGTGTTAGTATTGGCACTCCTGTTAAAAGCATTTCTTATATGGAAATTTATATTAACCAAACTTGCGATAATGATAATATTCAAAAACCAGATAATACAAAAGACCCAGATGATGATAATAATACTAGTAATAATGGAGGGCAAAAACCAGATGATGATGAAAATAAACCGATTCCTCCTATACCAGGTGGTCCTGATGAAGGAGATAAAGACCCAGAAGGTCCAACAGGTGGCAATGAACCAGATGAGCCAAACCCTATTGTTCCTGGTACTCCAGGGGATAATGGCAGTGATGAAGAATAATCGCTGCTTTTTGTTTGTAAAAAAAGTCTTTGTTTGGTATTATAGTAAAGAGGTATTACGATATGAAAGAATGGACAAAAAACCAATTACATCGTTTACGTATTGCTACTATTTTAAATAGTGACAAACGAAATCAGTATATTATTAAACACCAAATTTTCCGAGAAATTGGAGAAAATTTCTTTTTCCAACCACGATTCATTCCATCGGACCCTAAACTTATTAAATTTCATAATAATGTGATTGTAACAAGCAATGTGACTTTTGTTACTCACGATATTTTTCATTTAGGATTAAATGTTTTAAAAAAGGGAAATTTTTTTTACCAAGCTGGTTGTATTGAAGTTATGGATAATGTGTTTATTGGCTGTAATAGTACTATTCTTTCTAATATTAAAATTGGCCCCAATGTCATTATCGCTGCAGGCAGTGTAGTCACCAAAGATATTCCTCCTAATACGGTAGTTGCTGGAGTTCCTGCCAAAATAATTGGTACTTTTGATGAATATATAGAAAAAAGAAAAAAACATAATCAATTTTATACTACAGATGATTTGTGGAAAAAATTTGACCAAGAAAAAAATAACGAGATTCTTTCTTAAATCGTTATTTTTTTTATTTTAAACTTCATTCTATATTTGCTTGACTAGAGGCATTTAATTGAAAGTCTACAAAACGTTTTTCGAGAAATAGCGGATAAGCCGCTGCACCAATCATAGCAGCATTATCAGTGCAATATTTCTTTTCAGGAATATTTACAGAAACTTTGTATTTTGATGCCATTTTCTTCATTTCTTCTCTTAAATAATGACTTGCTGAAACGCCTCCTGCGAGAATTAATGATTTTATATGAGTATTTTTTATAGCCAATTCTACTTTTCTTACAACCTCTTCAATTGCTGTTGTTTGAAAACTACAAGCTAAATCTTCTTTTCTTATTTCATTTCCTCTTTGTAATTCATTGTGAACCAAATTAATTACGGCACTTTTTAAGCCACTAAAACTAAAATTATAGGTATTATCAAGTACAGGTCTAGGCATTTTATAAGTATATTTTCCTTGAGCTGCTAATCTTTCAACATTGGGTCCGCCTGGATAGGGTAATCCTAAAACTCTTGCTACTTTGTCATAGCATTCTCCAATGGCATCATCCATAGTACTGCCAAGTATTTTGAAATGATAATCTCTTTTCATTTCTATTAAATCCGTATGTCCCCCACTTACAACCATAGCCAGAAGTGGAAATTCTAACTTGTTGTCAATGTTGTTAGCATAAATATGACCAATAGTATGATTTATAGCAATTAATGGTTTTTTGTAAAGAAGAGCAAGAGTTTTGGCAAATTCTACTCCAACTAATAAGCTTCCCAATAAACCTGGGGCATATGTTACAGCGATTGCATCTACTTTCTCTATTGTAATACTACTTTTCTTTAACGTTTCTTCTAAAACCAGAGTTATATTTTCTGTGTGCATACGAGAGGCTATTTCAGGAACAACACCTCCATACTTTGCATGCGTATCCATTTGCGTAAGTACAGTAAATGAATCAACTGTAGTTCCATTTTTTACAATCGCCATACTGGTTTCATCACAAGAAGTTTCAATGGCTAAGATAAATACATCCTTCATCGTTCTATTCTCCTCCCCATTAAGAAAGCATCTTCATCTTGGTAATATTTTTTTCGAATATTTACAATAGAAAAACCAAATTTTTCATATAAATGAATGGCTGGAATGTTACTTCTTCGCACTTCTAAAGTCATTAATTTTACACTTTCTTTCATTTCACTGATTAAATAATCCAATAAACAACTGGCTATTTTTTTATCACGGTATTTTTCTTCTACAATAATATCTATTATATCAATGGTTTCTTCTAATTCCGTATACATTAAAAATGCTATAACTTCTTTTTCTTGCTCATATACTAAAATTTTTGTAAATTTATCCTCTTTTATTTTTTCTAAATCATTTGTTTTTACAAAATCAGGTGTAATTTGCATACCCAATTCTTTTATTTTTACTATATCTTCTGTTTTAAAAAAACGTATCATTTTTGAACCTCTATTTTCTTTACATATAATGGATTAACAGCATGAGGATTTGTACTTTTCATTTTTTTGGCAAATTCAAAAATTTTCATATAATCAATAGCTATGTCTTCTTTTGTATTATTTTTTTCTAATTCTTTGTATTCTTTATTGGACACATATTTATAATCTCCTTGTAATTGATTTTCCTTATCAAACTTTCCTAAAAATACTCCATTTTTTTCTCTTTCTACAATGTTTATTTCTTCATGGGGAAAAGATACAGCTTTTATGAGTAAACTAGACATTACTTTAATCGGTATATTCAGTGTATAAGCAAGGGTTTTGGCAATAGTTACACCAATTCGAATTCCTGTAAATGACCCAGGTCCATTTATAACAATAATTTCATTTATATTACTAATTTCTATATTTCCATTTTTTAAAACTTCTATTAAAACAGGCATTGTAGTTATGCTATGATTTTTCTCTGTTTCTAACTCCTTTTTTACCAAAATTTTTTCATTTTCAAATAAAACAATATTAATTTTATTACTATGTGTATCTATTAATAAGGTATACATGCTTCACTTCCTTTCAAAATACATGCACAAAAAAACTCGCTTTCGAGCATCTATTATAACACACTATCGCATAAATCTTCATATTGCTTGCCAGATGGTTCAAAAACAAGTACTCTTGTATTTTCATCAATAATTTTAAAGCGAATCGTTAATCTTTCTTCTGGTAGACAGTCACAAATTAAATCTGACCATTCTACTATAGATACGCCCCCTTTGTTAAAATACTCATCAAATCCAACTGTATCGCAAGAACCTTCAAGACGATACACATCCATGTGATAGAGTGGAAGTTCTCCGTTTGGATATTCTTTTACTAAAGTAAACGTAGGAGAAGTAACATTTTCTTCAATTCCAAGGGCACTTGCAAATCCTTTTACAAAAACAGTCTTTCCACTTCCTAATTCTCCTTCTAGGCAAATGACCATATTGGGAAATTTTTCACTTTCAATATTTTGTGCTAATTCTAATGTGTCTTTTTCACTTCTTGATGTGAACTTATAGTCCATTTTTATCACCTGTATTTATTATAACAAAAGACAAATATTGAATTCAATCTTTTGTGCTTTGTTTGACAGCTTATTTATTATTCTTTTTTATTTACATGACGAAGTCCATAAAAAATTGTTTTTTTATCAAAATTTTTATTTGCTTCTCGCATTAATTCTTTTAAAAGTTCCATCATTACTTTCTTTGTTTCTTCATCAATTTTTGCAAATTCTCGTACCAAACCAGGAATTTTTCTTAATTTTAATTTTGCTATATGTTCTACGGTTTCTATTTTGTTATTTTCCAGTATTTTAAACAAAGTATTAATAAATATTTCTCTTTGTTTTTTATTAATATTTTGAAGCCAATCTGTAATTGTTTTCCGAATTTTATTGCTTGTTTCATCTACCTCTTTTAACGTTATAAAATGGTCTTTTGCTACTTCCCAAGAAAGACAATCATGCTGCCATATTCCTAAGGCTGTGCTTTTTACTACCTTATATTCTTCTTTATGATTTAAAAGCATACCTATAATTGAAGTTTCAGGTATGGTTGTCACTATTTTAGATAAAATTTCGTTGTATTTTGGTAATGCTATAAAATCTTCTAAAAATCCTGGTCCATCATTGTTATATATTCGTATGATTCGCTTTTGAATATTTTTTTTACAACCAACGGATGCAAAAACAGCTAAGTTTCCTCCTTTGGAATGTCCTCCTATATAAATATGACGGTTATAAAAATGAATATTTTTATTTAAATATGCTACTGCTTCCAATTGCGAAGGTACTTTTTCCATAAAACTCATATTGAAATCTTCTTTCCAACCAATTAAAGTATTATCTGTTCCTTTAAAAGCAACGTAAATAGTATTAAAATTTAATTTAATTATAATGCTAGAAAATTGTTTTTCTTCTTTTTTGGATATCTTATTTACATAATGACTTATTTTAAGAGAACCAAATCGATAAGAATTTTTTACATTTTCAAAAAAAGAAATTGGATTTTTAGATAAAGGAAATTGAGAGAGTATAGCTTTTTTATCATACTTTTTTAAATATTCTTCAATAACCCATTTAATAGTAGTACTTTTGTTATTTATTATTTTATCCAAATTTAAGTAAGCGATTTCTGAAAGAATTAAATTATCTACTTCATTAAAGGGACTTACTTTAAAGGATAAATCGCCACGCCACTTTAAGTAATCATTTATATTTGCCATCGTTTTTTTCTCCTTTACCGTTTATTATATCTAAGTTTAATAAGGAAATAAAGGACAAAATCAGTATTTTTATCTTCTTCTTGACATAAAAAAGATATTGAAACTTCCCTTTTATTTGGAAAGACTAATGTCATTTGTTAATAATCTTTCCATATCCATTTTTATTGGTTCTTGGTCATTTACTAGTCTATTAATACAAGTATATATAATACGTAATCGTAATTTATCTACTCCTGTCATCTCTATAAATTTTAAACGAACTGGATAGCCAGAATTTAAAAATAAACTTAATTCTGCACTATTTTCATCAAATATTACCGATAGGGTTGAAATTGATTTATAAGGTATTGTATATATTTGTTTTCTTTTTGCATAGTTATCAAATAAGACAATTTTTTTATCTGTAAATATTCCGTGGTCTCTGCTTGTTTTGTAAGCACTTAGGATTTGTTCTTCTCGAATGTATTGTTTTACATATGCAGGAAGTTCTTTGCTTTCAATTACTTTTGAAAAATTAAAAGGCTTTGTTACTGCTCTATATTTTATATAACCCATACTACTACCGCCTTTGCGTTTTATTTATTTTATTATATAGTAAATTTAAAAATTTGTAAAATTTTAAAAAAGTAATTGAAAGCAAAAAAAAATAGGCAACTTCCTATCTTCGCTTACACTATTGTCGGCGTTTCAGTGCTTAACTTCTCTGTTCGGGATGGGAAGAGGTGTATCCACTGAGCTATCGTCACCTATAAAGGATTTTGTCCTTTAAAAACAAGATAATGTACTCATAATTAAATAAATAAGTTAAATCCTCGATCTATTAGTACTAGTCAGCTCAACGTATCACTACGCTTCCACCTCTAGCCTATCAACGTTGTAGTCTACAACGGATCTTACTTCACGAAGAATGGGAAAATTCATCTTGGAGGAGGCTTCCCGCTTAGATGCTTTCAGCGGTTATCCCGTCCATACATAGCTACTCTGCACTGCAACTGGCGTTACAACAGATACACCAGAGGTATGTCCATTCCGGTCCTCTCGTACTAGGAACAGCTCTCCTCAATTTTCCTACGCCCACGATAGATAGGGACCGAACTGTCTCACGACGTTCTGAACCCAGCTCGCGTGCCACTTTAATGGGCGAACAGCCCAACCCTTGGAAGCGAATCCACCTCCAGGATGTGACGAGCCGACATCGAGGTGCCAATCACCACCGTCTATGTGAACTATTGGGTGGTATCAGCCTGTTATCCCCAGGGTAACTTTTATCCGTTAAGCGACGGCAATTCCATTCTCTACCGCCTGATCACTATGTCCTGCTTTCGCACCTGCTCGACTTGTAGGTCTCGCAGTCAAGCTCCCTTATACCATTACACTCTATGATTGATTTCCGACCAATCTGAGGGAACCTTTGAGCGCCTCCGTTACTTTTTGGGAGGCGACCGCCCCAGTCAAACTGTCCATCAGACACTGTCCTTCACCCGGGTAACGGGTGCAAGTTAGAAATCAAATAACTTAAGGGTGGTATTCCAAGGGCGACTCCGTATAAACTGGCGTCTATACATCAAAGTCTACCACCTATCCTCTACATAAATTACCTGATTCCAATATCAAATTACAGTAAAGCTCCATGGGGTCTTTCCGTCTTATC
This sequence comes from uncultured Mycoplasmatota bacterium, assembly GCA_947652325.1. Lineage (GTDB taxonomy): Bacteria > Bacillota_I > Bacilli_A > RF39 > UBA660 > MGBC108787. Next base: position 64,003 of record CANTCQ010000006.1, on the reverse strand, counting down.
GCGGGTAACCTGCATTTTCACAGGTATTAAGATTTCACCGAGTCTATGGTCGAGACAGTGCCCAGATCATTACGCCTTTCGTGCGGGTCAGAACTTACCTGACAAGGAATTTCGCTACCTTAGGACCGTTATAGTTACGGCCGCCGTTCACTGGGGCTTCAATTCAATGCTTCGAATCATCGAGTTTCCTCTATCTAACATATCCTCTTAACCTTCCAGCACTGGGCAGGCGTCAGCCCCTATACATCAGCTTACGCTTTAGCAGAGACCTGTGTTTTTGGTAAACAGTTGCCTGGGACAATTCACTGCGGGTTTCAAAAGCAACCTCCCCTTATTCCGAAGTTACGGGGTCATTTTGCCGAGTTCCTTAACCATAGTTCTCTCGCTCACCTTAGGATACTCTCCTTGACCACCTGTGTCGGTTATCGGTACAGGTACTTATAGCATATCTTTAGAAGCTTTTCTTGGAAGCATAGCATCAGAAGACTTAAAGGTCCGTAGACCTTGTCGCCATCACGTTTCAGTTATACGATATCACGGATTTTCCTATGTATCAACCTTTGCGCTTAGACCTAAATCCAATAATAGGCCCTTCTTAGCTTTCTCCGTCACTCCATCAGTCCTATAAGTAGTACAGGAATATGAACCTGTTGTCCATCGACTACGCTTTTCAGCCTCGCCTTAGGTCCTGACTAACCCAGGGAAGACGAACTTTACCCTGGAAACCTTGGTCAAACGGTGGGGAAGATTCTCACTTCCCTTACGTTACTCACACCGGCATTCTCACTTCTAAGCGCTCCAATAGTCCTCACGATCTATCTTCAGCGCCCTTAGAACGCTCCCCTACCATTTGTATAAATACAAATCCACAGCTTCGGTAATATGTTTAGCCCCGGTACATTTTCGGCGCAGAATCACTCGACTAGTGAGCTATTACGCACTCTTTAAAGGATGGCTGCTTCTAAGCCAACCTCCTAGCTGTTCGTGCGACTCCACATCCTTTCCCACTTAACATATATTTTGGGACCTTAGCTGGTGGTCTGGATTGTTTTCCTCTCGCGTATGGACGTTATCACCTCATACACTGACTCCCAAATCTACAACACATGGCATTCGGAGTTTGATTACACTCAGTACCCCTAGACGGGGCCATTGCATATTCAGTGCTCTACCTCCATGGTGCAATAATTTGAGGCTAGGCGTAAACCTATTTCGGGGAGAACCAGCTATATCCGAGTTCGATTGGAATTTCACCGCTAGCCACAAGTCATCCGAGCACTTTATAACGTACACCGGTTCGGTCCTCCATAAGGTATCACCCTTACTTCAACCTGCTCATGGCTAGATCACTCGGTTTCGGGTCTACAACATTGTACTTATTCGCCCTATTCAGACTCGCTTTCGCTTCGGCTCCGTGTTTTCCACTTAACCTTGCACAATATCATAACTCGCCGGCTCATTCTGCAAAAGGCACGCTCTCACCCATTAACGGGCTCGAACTTTTTGTAAGCACATGGTTTCAGTATTCTATTTCACTCCCCTCCCGGGGTTCTTTTCACCTTTCCCTCACGGTACTTGTTCACTATCGGTCATTAGAGAGTATTTAGCCTTACGGGATGGTCCCCGCGGATTCCGACAAGATTACACGTGTCTCGCCGTACTCAGGATACACTAAAGAGATTTCATGATTTCGCCTACGGGGCTATCACCCTTTCCAGCTAACCTTTCCAAGTTATTCGACTATCAAGAAATTTTGTAACTCCGTATATAGTGTCCTACAACCCCAGTCCAAAGACTGGTTTGGGCTATTACCGTTTCGCTCGCCACTACTAAGGTAATCGATTTTTCTTTCTTTTCCTCCTGCTACTAAGATGTTTCAGTTCACAGGGTTGCCTTCTCTAGAACTATGTATTCATTCTAGGATATTAGCCGAAGCTAATGAGTTCCCTCATTCGGAAATCTCCGGGTCAAAGCTTACTTACAGCTTACCGAAGCATATCGTAGTTTGTCACGTCCTTCTTCGTCTTCTAATGCCAAGGCATCCACCATACGCCCTTATTAATTTAACCACCAAAGTTATCTAATTGATGAGTTTTGAGATCTTAATGTCATTAAATGACTACTCAAAATTTACATTATCTAGTTTTCAAAGAACAAAATCTTAGAGAGAATAATCTCTCAAAACCAAGTAAAACAAGCCTTTGTAGCTTAATTTGAAACCTTTTCGCAATCAAATGCGCTAACCCCGAAGGTTTCAAACGGTTTTTTTCTATAAGTAATAACTCCATAGAAAGGAGGTGATCCATCCCCACGTTCTCGTAGGGATACCTTGTTACGACTTCACCCCAGTCACCTGTCCTACCCTGGGCGGCCCCCTCCATAAAGGTTAGGCTACCGACTTCAGGTATTACAGACTCCCATGGCGTGACGGGCGGTGTGTACAACACCCGGGAACGTATTCACCCCGACATTCTGATTCGGGATTACTAGCGATTCCAACTTCATGGAGTCGAGTTGCAGACTCCAATCCGGACTGGGACCGGCTTTAAGAGATTAGCTTCACATCACTGTGTTGCGACTCGTTGTACCGGCCATTGTAGCACGCCTGTAGCCCTAGACGTAAGGGGCATGATGATTTGACGTCATCCCCACCTTCCTCCAGCTTGCACTGGCAGTCTCTTTAGAGTTCTCAACTAAATGTTAGCAACTAAAGACAAGGGTTGCGCTCGTTATTGGACTTAACCAAACATCTCACGACACGAGCTGACGACAACCATGCACCACCTGTCACCCGGATAACCTCTACCCTGTTTCCAGGGCTTTGCCAAGGATGTCAAGTCTAGGTAAGGTTCTTCGCGTATCTTCGAATTAAACAGCATGCTCCACCGCTTGTGCGGGTGCCCGTCAATTCCTTTGAGTTTCAGCCTTGCGACCGTACTACTCAGGCGGAGTACTTAATGTGTTAACTTCAGCACCGGTAACCCGACACTTAGTACTCATCGTTTACGGCGTGGACTACTAGGGTATCTAATCCTATTTGCTCCCCACGCTTTCGTGCATGAGCGTCAGTAATGGCCCAGCAAACCGCCTTCGCCACTGGTGTTCCTTCTAATATCTACGCATTTTACCGCTACACTAGAAATTCCGTTTGCCTCTACCATACTCAAGCCTGCCAGTTTCTAAAACGAACCGAAGTTAAGCTTCGGGCTTTGATTTTAGACTTAACAAACCGCCTGCGCACGCTTTACGCCCAATAAATCCGGATAACGCTCGCCACCTACGTATTACCGCGGCTGCTGGCACGTAGTTAGCCGTGGCTTTCTTGAATGGTACAGTCAATCTCTAATCATTTCCTATTAGAGCCGTTCTTCCCAAACAACAGAACTTTACAATCCAGAGGACCGTCATCGTTCACGCGGCATTGCTCGTTCAGGGTTTCCCCCATTGACGAATATTCCTAACTGCTGTCTCCCGTAGGAGTCTGGGCCGTGTCTCAGTCCCAGTGTGGCCGATCAACCTCTCAGTTCGGCTACGCATCGTTGCCTTGGTAGGCCATTACCCCACCAACAAGCTAATGCGCCGCAGGCCCATCCTTAAGCGAAGCTTTAAGGGCTTCTTTACTCCGAAGAGCACATTCGGTATTAGCAATCGTTTCCAACTGTTATCCCCAACTTAAGGGCAGGTAACCCACGTGTTACTCACCCGTTTGCCACTAGGTGGAAAATCCAAATCCATCTTTGTGCAAGCACTCCAACTTCAATGGGCCACCTCGTTCGACTTGCATGTCTTAGGCATGCCGCCAGCGTTCATCCTGAGCCAGGATCAAACTCTCAATAAAAAGATTATTATAATCTATATTATATAAGTTTAATCTAAGCTACTCAAAATTGACTTTTTTACTTAGTTTTCAAAGATCATTTTCTCGCGCTCTTTTCATACGCGCATTTGTAATATACCAAATCTTTATTTTTATGTCAACACTTTTTTACATTTTTTTTGTAATTTACATTTTTTTGTTATTTTCCATTGTAAAATGTAATTGATTTGGTCTTTTTTTAGCTGATTCTTTTCATCAACTGTTTTACATTTTACTCTATATTCTATGTAAACGCAACAAAAAAATGCTAAAATTTAGCATTTTTATTCAAATTTACATATTTCTGATAATAATTATTGATTATTTCCTTATTAAAAGGGGCTTTTTCTTCTTTTTTTAAAACAATTAATTTTTGCAATTCTGCTTTAATAATCTTATCTAAGTCATTATTATATTTCATTATACGTTTATGGTATTTGTATTCATTTCTATCCAATATTCGAAATCCGCCGTCTGGAAATACCCTTAAGTCTAAATCGTAATCAATATATTTTATTATATTTCCATCAATTATGTAGGGAGATGCCACATTACAATAATAAAATAAACCTTGTTGTTTTAACTGAGCAATTATATTAAACCAATTTTTTTTATAAAAAATTAAAATGGCTAATTCATTTGTGTTGTAACTTCTTCCATCATTTTCTGTTATTTTTGTTTTATCATTTGCACATACTAGTTTTTCTTCTGTTATTTCTAGTATGGTTGCTTCTTCACAAACTCGATGCAATATACCATTATGTTTATAGCAATGTATAGTAAGTTTATCTCCTACTTTTATATTGTCCATCATTCTCTCTCTTTCAATCGTATTATACAATAATGATTTAAAAAATACAAACCATAGAAAAAAATATTAACATTTTTTATGTCAAAATTTATTTAGCCAGTTCTATTGCTTTTTTCAATTGTATATCTTCTTTTGTTTCTTCTAATGACTCTTCTACTATATATTCTGGTGTTATTCCTACTCCATCAATGCATGTTCCATTTGGTGTTAACCATTTAGCAGAAGTGTATTTTACCATACTTCCATCTTCTAAAGAATGAGTTTGTTGTACTTTTCCTTTTCCATAAGTAGTTGTTCCTACAGTAAGAGCTCCATAACTTTCTTTTAAGGCCGCAATTAATACTTCAGATGCAGAGGCTGTTGCTTCATTCATTAACAAAACAATTTTGTATTCTCTTTTTTCATCTGTTTCATCTTTATAATCTTTTTTATTTTCTTTATCTTCTAAAGAATAAATTATTTTTCCTTTCTCTAAAAATAGGTTTGCTACTTCACTTGCTTGTACTAAGTATCCTCCTGTATTGTTTCTTAAATCAATAATTAAAGAGCTAATTTCTTTACTTTCCATATTTTTTAAGGCAGTATTGACTTGTTCTTTTAATGTGTTTGAAAATGTACTTATTTTTAAATACCCTATACTATTTTCAAATATTTCTGTATTCACTGCTGGAATATAGAGATGTTTATTTTCTACATAAAATTCCAATAGATTTCCTTCTCTATTTACTATTATTTTTATTTTTTCTCCTATATTTATTTCTTGTATTTTATTTTTAATTTCATCGGCGCTCGTAATAGGAGCGTCATTTATTGAAAGAATTGTATCTCCAATTAATAATCCTGCTTCTTTAGCTGAGCTTCCTTCAATAAAGTTTGCAATAGTATTTTGTTTATTTATTTCAATTCCTATTCCTTTATATTCTCCTAATAGTTTTTCTGCTAATGCATCCGTTTCCGTTTTATTCATATAAGTAGAATAGTCTTCACCTAAGTGTTTAAACATGGCACTAATTGCACTTTCTAACAAAGCGGTTTTATCCACATCCTCATAATATTCATCAACTAAAGAAGCATACACTGCTAAAAATTCTTTCAAAGCATTGTCTTCGTTTAAATCTTGGTATGTCAAATTTCTTGTTAATTTGTTCTGGTTATAAACAATTACTCCTGCTGTCAAACTAGTAAGTAGTGCTGTTATAATTATAATAACACTTATTTCCTTTAAATTAAATCCCATCTTTTTATTTTTGTTTTTTTCTATGTTGTCCATTTTTTCACCCTCTATTATAAACATAGTATCATATTTTTTTTCTGTTTTAAATAAAGAATGTAAAATTATTACAATCACTTCACTTTTAAAAAATAAAAAAAAGTTCATTTTTTTAATGAAGCTCTTTTTTTATACTATCGATATCTGTGATAAATTTAGAAACTTTTCCATTTTTTACTTTTATTAATGTAATTTCCCCTAATTTTAGTTCTTCTAATGATGTGTACTTGTTACTTTTTTCTTCCTCTTTTGCTACATACTTTTCATTTAAAGCATTATTTAAATCCACAAAATATACTTTTAAAGCCTTTTCTTTACTACTATATTTTGATGCAATCGTTCTATAATAGCTATATTCAATATTTTCACTATTAAGAGCCATAACGTAATACTCTGTTTGTGGTTTATTGAGCATATTTCCTACGATAGCAACTTCGTAATTAATTGCTCCATTTGTATATTGTTTTTCTAACGTATTACTTTTAAATAAATCTTTTGTAACAAAAGCTCTTGTAAAATAATATATTCCCACAATAATTAAAATTAGTCCAATTAATACAATAATAAATTTTTTTATTTCTTTTTGTTCTTCTGTTTGGTATTTTATTTTCTTTTCCTTCATTTTTGTATCACCTGTAGTTTATTATAACATAAAAGATAAGAAAAACAATTGGTAACAAAATGACTTTGTTTTTTACCTTATATTATTCTAAAACACTTTAATATCGTTTTTAGACAATTTATAAATCGATTCATTCCAATAAAGCAGCCGCCATTTATTTTTTCTAATTCTATTGTATGTAAATGATTCATTGTATCCTCCTTTCTATTTATTATGTACCCTCTATATTTGTAATTTCCTTTATTTCGACAAAAAAATAGTATTTCTACTATTTTTTATGTTTTTTTAATTCTTCTTCTATTTTCATTAAACGATTGTATTTGGCAATTCTTTCTCCTCTCGATATGGAACCACATTTTATAAAAGGTAAATTTAGGCCCACTGCAAAATCTGCAATAAAAGTATCTAAAGTTTCTCCACTTCGATGGGAGATAATGGTTTTATAATTATTTTTCTTAGCGCAAAGGATAGTATTTACCATTTCGGTAATGGTTCCAACTTGATTTGCTTTTATTAAGATAGCATTTCCGCTTTGTTTTTCTATACCTTTTTCTAAATAGTTTTTGTTTGTCACAAAATAATCGTCCCCTACTATCATGATTTTATCTCCAATTAAAGAGGTTAATTTGCTCATACTATCAAAATCTTCTTCATCATAGGGGTCTTCAATACTAATGATTGGATATTTGTTTACTAAAGCTAAATAATAATTAGTAAGTTCATCCGCATCCATTTTTTTGTTGTCTAAATGGTATTTTTTTGTATCTTTATTATAAAGTTCACTAGCCGCAACATCTAAGGCTAAAAATACTTCTTCTCCAGGTTTATAATGACTTTCCTTGATTGCTTTGATAAGTAAATCAAGAGCCAAACTGTTATAAGCTAAATTTGGGGCAAAGCCTCCTTCATCTCCTACGGCTGTACTTAAATTTTGTTCTTTTAATATTTTTTTTAATGTATGAAATATTTCAGATGCACAACGGACCTTTTCCTTAAATCCTTTTATGACAGGCACAATCATAAATTCTTGAATGTCTAATGTATTTGATGCATGAGCCCCACCATTTATAATATTTACAAAAGGTATGGGTAAAGATACTTTTTTATTTGATAAATAGGCATATAACTCTTTTTTTTCACTTTTTGCTAGAGCTTTGACTGCTGCTAAAGATACTCCTAAAATTGCATTGGCCCCTAATTTACTTTTATTCGGTGTTCCATCTAATTTTAATAATAGTTTGTCAATTTCGGTTTGAATTAATTCTTTCCCTATTAAACTTGGCCTTATAATTTCATTCACATTTATAACTGCTGCTAATACGCCTTTACCATTATAACGGCTATCATCTTTATCACGTAGTTCTAATGCCTCTTTGCTTCCTGTTGATGCTCCACTTGGTATAGATGCTATTACTTTATCTAAATTATCTAAAGTCATTTCTACTTCAATGGTTGGATTTCCTCTAGAATCTAAAATTTCTCTTGCTTGTATATCTTGAATCTTTGCCATTCTTGCACCTTCTTATTCTTCATATATAGTATAACGAAAGAAAAAAAAAATAGCAAATAAAAAAGTAAGAAAAACTACACTTACTTTAATAATTTTAAGAAAACTTCTCCTCGTTTTTTTAAGAGAACTAAATCGTTTATATTTAAAATATTTATAAGAAGAATAAATATTCCTACTGCTTTTGTGACTATTATGCTCCTAAAAGGGTAAATGATTAATAATATTCCTAAAAAGAAAAGGAATAAAGCAGATACTAACAAAAGTTTATTCGAATTTTCTTTTACCTTTTTTAATATTACAAAATAGATAATTTTATTTATGCTTTTTACTATAGTCCATATTCCTAATGAAATATTTAATATATTTATAATAGATAAAGGGTTAAGCATAATGAGTATTCCTAAAACTATGCTTAAGATTCCAAAAAAGATATTATAATGAAATAATTTTATTTTTACTTTATCAATTGAAGTGAAAATAGTAAGCATTCCCGAAATAAGAAAAAACATACCTATTAAAATTCCTACTACATTATTTGTCATTTCACTTTTCCAAAAAATAAAAATTCCTAAAAGAGCATATAATAACGAAAAAACAATTTCTATTTTCATTATTTTTTCAAATTCTGTTTCTACTTTTTTCATTTTATCACCTCTTATATTGTTTTTTAGTATATCATATTTTTAAATAAATGTAAAAAATGTTTAATAGTTTTTATTCTATTAAACATTTTTCATTATTTTTCTATTTGGTTGCTTGTTACAAGGTCAACATTTGTAAGTGAGGTTGCAATAGAAAGTAATTCTTCATTTGATAAATCATTACCTGTTAAATAATATTCCATGTTGTTACTAGTCCAATAAATTGAATTGGCTTGTAGAGCTGCGATACTATCATTTAATAAGAGAGGGTCTCCATATACGGGAATAATTTCAAAGTCACTGGAAGATGTTGCTTGTTCTTCTACTAATACAAAGTTTTTATTTCCGCTATAAGTTAGAATTACTCTATCTCCTTCTTCTGTATCTAATACTTCTTTGCTAGTTAAATAGGTTTCACTAGGAATATACAAAGGATAAATAATATCTTCTATAGCACCTGTTTTCTTATCTGGTTTTTGTGGAGGTTCACATGTTTTTGTACCCTCTTCACAAGTATCTGTATTACAACAATCTTTATCCATTAAATCTTCTAGGACAAAATCATCTTCTTCTAATCCAGCTTTTAAATCCAATGATTTGATATTTACTTTTATTTTTACTGTATCATCATTGTTAAATACTTCTACTCGCTCTAAATTCATATTTTTATCTAAGTATACTTTTTCATAAACTAGTTCACTATTATTTGGATAATTTACACTTGCTTTTAAAATGTAATTATTATCTGTTTCTTCTAATGTTCCTTCTGCATCGTTTTTAATATCATTCACAAGTGATGCTAAAAGGTAAGATTGGCTGGAATTGTTTGGCCATTCGCTTTGAAATTTAAACGATTTATTTAAACTTGGAGTAACTACATATACACCATCTGTATTTTTTAGTATAACTTGTTCATGATTGTTTGTTTGATTAATTAAACGTACTTTATAATAATCATCTTTTAAGAAGGACGCTTCTACACTGTATACAAATGTATCTTCATTGTTTATGATTTCCATAGTACCAGATAAAGCATAGGATTTCGCTTTGGTGACTTTTGATTCAAAATCACTTTTTACTTTCATTACATCTGTTTTACCGCAACCACACGTTAATAGGAGTACTACTAATGTTAAAATACCTATTTTTTTCACTTAACCACTTTCCTTTTCTAATTAACTATATTTTTAATTTGACAAAATATTCATGAATAAACTCATTATTTTTGGTTCATAATAAGAATAAAGGTGAGTGATAAAATGGAAACTGTACATAAAGTATGTCTAGTATTTACCATTATTGGTGCTATTAACTGGGGATTAATCGGATTTTTTGATTTTAATCTAGTATCCGCTTTATTCCAAGAAAATAGTGCTATTACTAGAATAGTTTATAGTTTAGTTGGTATTTGTGGATTAATTAACATTGGTTTATTATTTAACCACATTACTGCTGATGTAAAATAAAAGTATCTTCAATAGATACTTTTTAATTTAAAAAAAATAGTCAAATTATTTTTCGACTATTTTTAATGGTACTTTATTTGTTACTATATAAGTAACTCGTGGGTCATCATTTTCAATTTTTAAATCTACTTCGTAGTCTCCCACTGTATAACCAGTCAAATCAATATAAGCAACTATATTTTCTTCTGTTATCGCATCAATTACTGCCTGTACTCCTTTTACTTGTACTGTTGCAATTGCTCCCTCTACTGGTGGGAAATTTGGAATTAAATGACTATCTAAGTTTTTACTGTGAACATCTGAAATACTTAGTGTCTTTTGTTTTTCATCTCCAAAGTTAATTGTTATTTTCGCATTTGTTTCGCTAATAAAGCGAACTCCATTAGGTTTGGTAATGTTTACATTATAAGATTTTGAACCACTGTTTCCAAGGCCATTTATATCAATAGTTACAGGTACGCTCGTAATAGAATCAATAACACTTTTTTCGCCATATATATCAACTGAATACATTTCACTTCCATTTACAGTTACAGAAGAAATAGCTTTTCCTGTTACTAAATTTCCAGTGGTTAATACTTTTAAAGGAACAGTTGTTTTGTAAGTATCTAAGGTAATAGTAGCAGTTACCGTTGTTGGTACAATTTCTACATCTTCAAGTAAATTTCCTTTTTCATCATAAGCTACTAATGGTATATTATCTGTTTCATATGTACCAGCATCTTTATATTCTTTGTTACTCAAATCAATTAAAGCTTTTACTGTTGCAATTTTTTCTAATGCATCTTCTGCACCTTTGACAATCACTTCTGTTTTGGATAATTCTACATTTTCAACACTTAATTTTTCATTTAATTTATTTTCATTTAATAACTCAGAAGAAATTGAATATGGTTTACTTACTTTTTCTTTAATTGTGACAGATACATAAGTGGGGTCTAATTTATATTTTATTGAATCTACTGTTTGATTATATGTTAGTTTAACTCGATAAGGTGTTTTACTTGGTTTATAATCTGTTAAATCTAGAATCACTTCATGTTCTCCTAATTGTTTTGCCAAATAAATAGCACTTTTATTTCCTGTTAATATAATATCTACATTATCTACAACCCCTTCTACCACATAGGCTTCTTGATTATATAGAACTTTTACAGGTTGATTTGCAATAATTTCCGCTTCATTTTGTACTAAATTTATGACTTCTTTATCGACTAAAAAAAACATACCAATAGCAAAGAGTAGAGATAAATAAAGTAATATATGAGGTCGGTTTAATATTTTTTCAATTTTATTTGAATTATTTCTTAAACGGTCTGAAATTTTAAAAATAATTCGACTGATGGGCGTAATTAAAATTTTATCAATACTTCCATATATTCCTTTTAGAAAACTTATAATTATATTTTGCTTTTTTTTCTTTTTTCTAGTCATCTATTTCTTCCTCGCTTTCTTCTTCGCGGTCAGCTTCATAGAAAACTTCTGCTTTAGGTTTTAATTCTTCCATAAGGCGTAATCGAAATTCATCTAAAGATAAATTGTAATTTAAATCTCCATCACAAGCAATACTAATGCGTCCTGTTTCTTCTGATACAATTAGAGCAAGAGCATCACTTTCTTCCGCAATTCCTAAAGCAGCTCTATGTCTTGTTCCTAATTTTTTATTTACATTTGGGTCCATACTGGTTTTAAATACACTTCCTGCACAAGTAATTCTATTTCCTTGGATAATTACACCTCCATCATGTAGAGGAGAATTAGGAAAAAATAAATTACATAACAATTCGTTTGTAACATCGGCATAAATTTTCGTTGCGGGTTCAATATATTCTTGAAGAGAAATATCTCGCTCTATCACCATTAATGCTCCAATTTTATTTTTCTTTAAGTATTCTACTGCTTCCATTATTTCACAAACCATTTTTTCACGCTCATCGCCTGTTAATGTTTTATGACGTCCTAACAATTGTGTACGACCAATACTTTCTAGGACACTACGAATTTCCGGTTGAAAAATAATAATAAGTGCAAGAGGGCCCCATTCTAAAATGTATTCAAAAATAATGCCTACCGTGTATAAGTTAAATATTTTACTCATAACTTCGATAAATAGAATTAAAACGACTCCTTTAACAATCAAAATCATTTTTACGTTATTTCTCAAATTTTTTAAAATATAGTAAAAAAGTAGCCATACTACACAAATATCCATTATTTTAGTTAATATGGACCATAGAGCTTGTAAAGACATTTCATCAACTCCTTTATGATACTTTTTTATTATAGCAAAATTTTAAGGGATAGTCCAAATATTTTAAATGCTTCCTTCTAAACTCTCTAAGATTGTAAAAAAAACGTATAGTTTCCATATTATACGTTTTTTTATTTTTTCTATTCCTTTTATAAATTTACATTATGGTAAATATTTGTTACATCTTCTACTTCTTCTAATATGTGTAACAATTTTTGAAAATCTTCTAGTTCTTCTCCTGTTAGATTCACACTATCTTTGGCATAGTAACCTGTTTCATCCACTAAATAGTCAACATTGGGCATTATTTTTTCTAATACATCTTTTAATTTGTGTTGCATATTGGGGTTTACAGAAATTGTTAAAACGCCTTTTTCGTTTTCAAAATCTACTATGTCTATTTCTTGTTCCAATAATGTATTAAAAATAGTTTCCTCATCTTCGTACTTAAAACTTACTACTGTTAGGTTATCGTAATTATAAGCAACAGAGTTGGTTACACCTAGACTTTTATGCACTTTATTAAAAGCAGCACGTACTTCTGCTACAGTACGATTTACGTTATCGGTCATCGTTTTTATAATTAAAGTGGAAGCTCCAGGGCCAAATCCTTCGTAAAGAATCGTTTGGTAGTCTTCTCCACTTGCACCTTTTGCTTTTTCTATTGCTCTATTTATTACATCGTTAGGAACTTGTTCTTTTTTTGCTTTTTCAATTAACCTTCTAAGATTTAAATTCCCATTGGGGTCAGTTCCTCCATTTTTTGCTGTTTGGTATATTTCTTTTGCAAAACTCGAGTACACTTTTGCTTTTGCTGCTCCTGTTTTGGCTTTACTTGCTGCTATATTTGGAAATCTTCCCATACTAAATCCCTCGCTTTGTAAATTTATGATAACACAGAACGTTTTAGAAGTAAAATAAGGTTTTTTCTTTTTTAGAAAAAATTTAATTGACTTATAAATTTTTCCACAAAATGTTTATTTTTACTTCTTTTGACTTTTTTTAGTATGATAAATGGATTGTAAATTTTATAATAATCTATTTCTTCTTTTTCCATCATGTATTCTAAAGCTTTTATTACAGCTTCTTTTTTTGACTTGACATGAAAAAAACCCATTATATGATTCATTTCTTTTCTATCTATTTTTCTAGTAAGCCAATTATAAAAAAAAGGAGAATAGTTTTTAAAACAATATTGGTATCCATCTAATTTTTTTATTACTCTTAAAGTATCATAATAACCCATTTTTATATGTTCGCAAATACTTTCTTGGTTATGGTTTATAATTCCACCTAAGCTTCTTCTGGGTGTAATTCTTATTATTTCAATTTCTTTTTTAGGCTTTCGTTTTCTGTTTATAAGGGGATTTAATTCCACTACATAAATTTTTTTATATCCTTTATCAATTAACATGTTTAGAGGGGTATTATCATAAAATCCTCCATCTAAATAATAATGCTCATCTATTTTCTTTTTCATTTTGAAAATAGGAAGATAACAACTAGCTAAAATATAATCGTTTATTCTTTCTTTATTCATTTCATTTTTAAAAATATACATTGGTTTTAAATTGCGAATTCTTAAAGTACATATTCCAAAGTCCATTTTACTATTTATTAAAGCATTTTTATCCAATATGTTTTCTAAAATTTCTTCTAATCCTTTTATATCAATTCCTCGAGATTTTATAATTTTTATAATATTAAGAAAGCTCATTTTTATATAAGAAAAATCAAATTCATTGTTTATCTTTTTATTAATAAATTCTTTTTCATATCCCAATATTTCTCCAACAGAAAGATTTTTCCAAAATTCTAAAAGTTCTTTTTCTTTGCCGCTTGCAATTAAAGCCCCATTAAATGCTCCAATACTGGTTCCACAAACTCCATCAAATTTAATTTTTTGTTTTTTAAAAGCATAATAGGCTCCAATTTGGTAGGAGCCTCTTGCTCCCCCTCCTTGTAATGCTAGTCCAATCATATTTAGGCTTCTTTCATTATAATAATAGGAGTAATAGCGAAAGCATAATTCCTATTAAAATACCATATTGTATTTCTCTTTTTTTTATATTTTTTCTAATCTCTGGCAATAATTCTTGAAAACTTATATATATAAGCATTCCTAAAGTTACAGATAATAAAATACCTTCTATAAATGGATTTAAATCTTGCTTTATTAAAAATAAAAGAAATGCTCCTACAAAGCTTGAAAAAACCAAAAGAAATAAAATACATTGTTTAGAAAAACTTTTATTTTCTTCCATACTTGCAGCTACTTCGATACCTAAAGGAAGATTGTGAATTCCAACAGTTAAAGACATAACAATTCCTAGTTTTAAGTCATTTATTCCTGTTATATAAATCGATATACCTTCTAAAATATTATGAACAATTAAAGAAATGGCTGTTATAAAGCCGATATGGTAAAAATGATTATTGTGTTCTTTTATGTTGTCGTTTTTATCATCATGCTCGTGTGTATGTTCAGGTATAAATAAATCAAGCAATCTTAAAGAAAAAAAACCCACAACAATAGCACCAAAGGAATATATACTATTTTTTAAATTACTTGAAAAATCAAAAACTTCTATAATTTCAGGAATTAAGTCTATAATTATTAAGAAAAGCATAATTATAAATGTTAGGCCTATTGATAAAGCAATTAATTTTTCTTTATTATGAATCAATTTCGGAATGAATAGACCTACTAAAAAAAAGAAAGAGACAAATAAAGTTAATAAAAGTGCTTTTGTTTCCATTTAATCACCTTTTCGTGCATGTATTATACCATTTTTTGGAACAATAAAAAAGAGGCTTTTCAAAATAAAAATTTTATGATAAAATCTTACAGTTTGTAAAGGAGGAATTTTAAGATATGAATATTTATTCTTTTTTTGAAGATTTTAAAGAACTAGAAACCGAAAATTATAGAATTGAACGAGAAAATCCTAAACAAGATGCAATCTTTTTACGTATCTATAAAAAAGAGAAAAAAACGTTATCTTATTTAGGAATTACTTTTATTAAACCAGAATGTTTCCATACTGAAATTAATAACCAAACTCAATTTTTTGGTGATTGTAAAAAAAGTATTATTGAATTACATGAGAATCCAACTTTAGTTCCTTATCTTCCCTTTATTAAATTATTGTTAACTCATTATTTAATAAAACAATTTTTTGAATTTAAGAAAAAAGAGTTATTGAACGAGAAACAGAATGAATACAAAAATGAAAATTATAAAAAAGCGCTTTAAAGCGCTTTTTTTAATTTTGTGAATTTAATTCTGAAATTGGAACAGCTTCTAAAAATAACTTTCCAGAAAAATTTCCCTCCATTAAATCTATTTGATTTATATTAGGGTCATTTTCTAACCAAATTCTAAATAAAAGAGTTTCTTGTGTTTTTTTTACTAGTACCAATCCATCTTCTCCTGTAGTCGTTTGTGTACTCGTAGTTAAATCCAAATCCTTTGCATTTGTTAAAACATTATTTTCTTCATTAGCAAGAGGTTCTCCATCTCTTGACAATTGTGAAAAATCTCCTTTTGCTAATACTTCTCCTGTAGTTTTAGCAATTTCCCATTTCATATATGAACTATATAAATTTTTCGATATTTCTATATTTTTCAAACGAATATAATAGCGAGCATCAACCGTTGATTCTGGAAGACTTGTTACGGTAAATGTAACTTTTTCTGCTTTTGTTTCTTTATCTACATTGTCAATTAATCTAAGTCTCGTATTATTAATTGCATTTGCATTTTCTAAACTGCTTATTACTTTAAATACTCCTGCAGTTGCTTGAGTTTCAGTGGGATTTCCTACTGTAGTCATTGTAAAATAAGCATAAGTTCCGCTTATTCCAATAACTATAAAAGAAATGATTAAGATAATCATCTTTGTTAAATAGCTTTTGGTATTTTTTTTGTCATTCATAGAATTCCCACCTATTCTTTTTCAATTATACTAAATAAAAAAAGATTGTACAATCTTTTTAAGTTAATTTATTGGTGTTACGTTCACTATGTATATATTGTTATCTTCTTTTACTAAAGTAAGGGATAATTCTTTATCATATTTTAACTCTTTTTCATAAAAAATAGTAGCATTTACTTTATAGCCATTTAGTATTTTGTTTTCCTTTTTATAAGTTGTTTCAATCATATTTTTAATTTCTACTTGTTGCACAATAGGTAATTCTTGTTTTCTTGTATTCATAGAATTATCTTCCAATAATTTATATAAAGTATCCATTATTTTATTTTGAAACTTTTCTTTTTCTTCGGGATAAATAAATTCTAAAGCGCCCACATCATATTTACTAATTTTATTTTCTAATGTATATAAATCAATGATAAATAGTTTTGCTACAAGTGTAGTGTATTCTTTAAAGTTAACTGTTTCACTTTCTAAAACTTCTTTTAATTTTAAAAAGTTTTCTTTATAAATAGATGTATCTCTATCTTCTAAATTATATTCATATCCTTTTATTTTATCTAAAACTTCAATAGTTTTAACATCAGGAAGAGGCTCTTCTTTTTTTATTATAAACATGTATGCCAAAATACTGATAATTATACATACAATTAAAATAATACTAATTATTATCCATTTTTTCTTTTTACTCATTTTTGTTTTCACCCTTTTTGCATATTATTTTTATCATTATATCATTAATTCTTTTTTTTTCAAATTAAGATATTGCATTTTAAAGTTAGTTTTGTTATGATTTAAGCATGCAGGTGTAGTACAACGGTTAGTATACGACCTTGCCAAGGTTGAGATGGCGGTTCGATTCCGCTCACTTGCTCCAAAAGGTAAAATCGTCGCACCAAGTGACGTTAATGATTAAATCAATCTGAAATATGATTGATTTTTTTGTCGACTAAAAGAGTCTAGTCAAGAAAGGTGTGATGTGGTATGATTAGTATCGTAAAAAAGAAAATCAATATGAGTGATGAACTCAAAGACAAAATTAAATGGTCTTGCAAATTTAATAATCTCTCCTATGAAATCATAGAAGGTTACTTACGAATTGTGGAACACACGAATATCGCATATGTGGAGCCACACAAAGTGATTATTGATAATAAGTTATACTTATTCTTCAATGAACAGAAACATTTTTACATAGGGAATCTAAAAAAGAAAATTCCATTGTCTGAATTATCAGAGTACATAGCAAGGCATTAGTTGGTGAGTTACTTACTCCCACTATATTGATTTATTTTGTCGTGTAAATTAATCAATATATTCTAGGTGTCCTTGTTATGTGACACCTTTTTTGGTGCCTTTCACTATTCCAAAAGAGAAAGGAGAAATGATAATTATGGATAATGAAAGGAGTATCGCAGCAGTTTATATTCGTGTCAGCACAGAGGATCAGGCACGAGAAGGATTTTCTTTAGGAGAACAAAAGGAAAAATTATTACAACTCTGTGCATTTAAGGGTTATGAAGTATTTAAAATTTATGAGGATGCAGGAATAAGTGCAAAAGATATGGAACATCGCCCTGCATTTCAAGAAATGCTATCTGATATGAAGAAAGGTAAAATTAACTATATTGTAGCTTATAAGTTAGATAGAGTCACTCGCTCAGTTCGTGATTTAGAGGAACTTATATCTGTACTTGAACAATATAATTGTTTCCTAGTATGTGATAGAGATGATGTTAATACCTCTACTGCTAATGGAAGATTTTTTGTTAGAATGCTTACAGTCTTATCACAACTAGAAATTGAAATCGTATCAGAAAGAACAAAGTTTGGCTTAAATGGAGCCATTAAATCAGGACACTTGCCAGGAGTTTTGGCACTCGGTTACAAAAAAGATGGGAATAAGAAAACGATTATTGATGAGGCAACAAAACCAGTAATTGAAAGAATATTCAAGATGTATTTAGAAGGTAAAAGTTATCAGCAAATATCTAATATTTTTAATGAAGAAGAACTTTTAAAGCCAAAGAAATGGAAAGATACAACTATTCAAAAGATTATTGATAACAAACTTTATATGGGTGATTATGAACAATATAAAAGAATTGCTAAAAATGAAAATATCAAGCCAGTTATTTATATGAATGTTGTTGAACCTATTATATCTCGTGCAGTATGGGAAGAATGCCAACATCAAAAAGAAAAGAATCAAAGGACTTATACTAGAGATAGAGTCTATCTATTCTTTCAAAAATTAGAGTGTCCTAGTTGCCACAGAATTATGAAATGTAAAGGCTCTGGTGGCAAAAAAAGAAAGTATATGTATTATACTTGTGAGAAGTGTCACATTAACTATCGTGAAGATAAAATTGAAGAATTATTATCAAGTTTTATTTATGATATGGTTGAGTATGATATGGCAGTCAAAAAGTATTTCTTACCTGTTTTAGCAGACCATAAACCAACAAAAACTAATGATATAGATAAAGAGATTAACTCTTTAGAAAAACAAAAAGAACGCATTAAAAAAGCATATATGAGTGGTATTGTAGAAATGGAAGTTTTTTCAGAAGATTATAAACTTATTGAAGAAAAACTAGAGATTTTAGAACAACAAAAAAATGAAAGTCTTGATTTAGATAATATGACTTTTTCACCACAACAATTAATGGCAGACCGTGATATTGAACGAGAAACTATGATAAGACTTGATACCTTAAATAGTGTTGTAAAAACTACTTGGGAAAGTAAATCAAAAGAAGAAAAACAAGAATTTATTTCTAAATTAGTAGAATCAATTATCATAACAAAAGATAACCAAAACGAACTTCATGTAGAGAAAATTAATTTTAGAAGAAGTTTTGTGGATATGTTAGCCAAATTACTTGGTAATGGTATTTTAGATGTTCTTGTTCCAGTAGAAATCAATGGAAAGGAAGAATTTATTTTAGGTACTGGTAATATAACTGATAGCCAAGTACAAGAATATTTAGATAGATTAAACGAATATTATGAAACAAAATTTTATCAAATATATGAAAAAGTTGATGAAGAAACAGGCAATATTATTGGTGAATTCATACCTAAAAATGATGAGAAAATTATAAGAATATTACCAATATCATCTAATAAAAATACAACTAAATCACCTATTACCAAAGATGATATTAACACAAAATATGGAATTGTAACTTACAATCCAACCAAACCAAAAGAAAAAGTTTTAGAAGGAGTTAATGATTATGCGACTCCTTAACAAAGAAAATATTCTCAAAAATCAAGTAGATACCATAGAACAATTTAAAGTTCTTGCCTATCTTAAAAAGCAATTTAATATTGATGAAGTAAGTTTATATTTACTAGATAGACTTACTATAAAACTTGTAGATAAGAATAATGATATAGGCCATTTCAAATACAATAACAAAACAAAATCAGTAGACTTTTACGAAAAAAATATTAAAAACAAAGAAAGAGAGAGATAAAAAATGGAATTAAATTATATAAAAGTTAGTGATTATTTATTACCAAATCTAACTATAAAAAATCAAAATTATGGAGAAATTAATAAATATGGGTATTTAAGATTGGAATATTTAAAAGAATACCACAAAGGATTATACACGACACTTTTAATGAAAGATGAACTAACTAATCATCTTGTTTCAGTCAGTAATGAATGTGAAAAAAGATTAAAAAAATTAATGGATAATTATAGAGAAAGTGATGAAAAACTATCTGAAAGAAATAAAGAAATCAATCAATTTGAATGGGTTAAACTAATGAATAATTACAAAGATTGTGCAGAAGAAATTATCTTAAAAGAGATGATATATGTATGATTTTATCTATAAGCGAGCAACGTGGATTTACTCCCACCACTAAAAAAGAAAGGCTAAACCTTGATTATGGCTACAACATCAATTTGGTCTATTAAAAATAATTTAAAGCAATCTATTAATTATATTATTAATCCAGAAAAGACTACCAATAAAGATTATGGTAAAGTTGATTTTGATTTTTTAGAAGGTAAAAAAGACTATGATTTTAAAAAAGAAAAAGTCTGTTATGTAATTTGTTTAAATTGCTCTGAAGATAATCCATTTGATGATATGAAAAATACTAAAGATTATTATCTTAAAAATGATGGAGTTCTTGCTTATCATGGATATCAATCATTCAAAGGAGAAGAAGTCACTCCAGATATTGCTCACGAGATAGGAGTTAAGTTTGTTAGTGAAATGTTTAAAGATTATGAAGTAGTTGTTGCAACTCATCAAAATACAAATCACATACACAACCATTTCATAATCAACTCTGTTTCATTTAAGACTGGAAAAAAGTATAATAACAATAGAACTAATCTAGCCAAATTAAGAAATATATCTGATTCACTATGTGCTGAATATGGACTTTCTGTTTTAAATGAAGATGTTGGTTATAAAAGTACCTATAATCATAAAGTAATAGACAATGATTATTATAAAACTCTTAAAGATGATTTAGATAGTGTTATTAGTTATACAGTCACCCTAAAACAAATCATGGATAGAATGAAATTACTAGGATATAAAACTTATTATCGTAATGGCATTATTACTATTTATAGAGATGGTTATGATAGAGTTAGGATTGAAAAAGCATTTGGTAGTGAATATTCAAAAGATAAAATAAATGAGCGATTATATCACTCAAGACAAATTGCTTTTAAACCTATGCCTCATAAATCTATATTTCAAGAATATTTGGCAACAACTAATAATCATCATAAAGGTATTTATGGATTATTTGTGTACTATTGTTATCTCTTAGGAGTATTTCCAAAGAAGCACCCTAAACAATATCTATCTTACTATATAAGGCAAGAGATAAAAAAACTTGATTCATTTTCCGAGCAAACCAGGTTTATGGTAGATAATAAGATTGAAACCATAGAAGATTTAGATAACTTTGCTAAAAATAACTATAATGAATATAGTAATCTTATGGGAAAAAGAGAAAATCTGTGGAAGCGATACCATAGAGCAAAAACTGAAGACAAAAAATCTGAAATACTTACTGAAATAAATGATATTCAACCTAAAATCAAGGAACTTCGCAAATTAGATAATTATTGTAAAGAAATCAGAAAACGATCTATATCTATACAAGATAATCTCAATAATTTTGATAAAGATATACAAAAAGAAAAAGACAATTCTAGGATTATATAACCTAGCCATTGTCTTTTATTTTTTTGCCAAAAATGCCATAAATTGTGGTAGTTCGTGAAATCTATTGTAATAGGCTTCATCTACTTCTTTGCATTCATCAATACATCTTGATTCCTTAAAATTTTCAACTACAAAACTATTTTTTATAAGCGTTTCAAAAAAATATGATGGTGGAGCAATAAACTCTTCTAATACTTCATTATCCTTGAAATAATTAACTTGTTTTGTATGAGACATATAGTTTCCCAAAATATGATTACCATCATTCCCTGCTTCAAATCCAATAACATGATATGAAGTATTATTATAATCAATTTTTTCAGTAGCAAATCTTATTGGATGACCAACTGAAAATAATAATTGACCTCCATTATCTAAAACTCTATATAATTCTTTAAAAGCCCTGTCTTTATCTTCAACATGACTAATTGCTAAACTACTAAATATGAAATCAAAATCATTATCTTTAAATGGAAGTTTTAACATATCACCTACATAGAAATCACAATTTGGATAACTTTCTCTAGCAACTGCAATAGACTTTTCAGATATATCAATTCCAGTTATCTTTTTAGGTTTGTATTTACTTAATAATTCACTTTCTTCAGCAGTTCCACATCCTAACATAAGAATTCTTTTACCTTCTAAATTAGGTAACATAGAAATCATCATAGGTTTTTCTACAAATCGCAATGATTTCTTCATTCCGTTTGTAACTTCATAATGCCTTTTTTCAGCAAATTTATCATAATCATTAACTTTATTATTAAAATCCATATTCATTCCTCCTAATTTAATTCAATTATTTCTAAATCGAATGGTACCATAATATTGCCTTTAAAATACTTTTGTCCCTCTTTAGTATATAATTCCTTTTTATTTTCCAAATGTGTATCTTCCGTATGATATAAAACTAAATTTTTGATATTTAAACTATCAAAATTTTCGCATACTGATTTTACTGTTGAATGCTTCTTTTCATAAGGTTTAAATATATCTTGCTCACTATCGAGACAAAATGCTTCGTGCATTACATAGTCACTATTTTTGATTCTATCATATAATAATGGATTACAAGTTTCATCACCAAGAAATACTAGTTTTTTATCATTATCTAAAATTGTTTCAAAACCGTATAATTTATTTTTACTTGCCATAACATCAAAAAAAGTATACTCTCTATTAGTAATTTTCTTTGTTTCATTATTATTTAAAACAACTATATTTAAATATTTATTTATTATATCAGCATAAACATCTGGATATAAATAAGGATAAATATTTTTAATTGCATTGGCTACTTCGTCATTACAATAAACATTTAATATTCCATCATATTTTTTAGCTCGAACCATTCCTGTCATTCTTTTTAATAACCAAAATAAGCCTAAAATATGGTCTGTATGACTATGTGAAATAAAGATATTATGTATTTTATTTAAATCTATATTCAATTTTTCAAGGTTTTGTACTATATGAGCACTACCACCAGTATCAATTAGAAAATATTCGTCATCATTTTGTAATAAAAAACAAGTATTATAACAATTATAAACAAATCCATGACCTGTACCTAACATAATAATTTTTTGCATAATTTCAATCTCCCAACTTATATTTCATTTTCTTTTAAATATTCAATTATTTCAATAAAGTTTTTATCATCTTCATACTTACTTCTATCAAATTCAATCCAAGCATTAGATATACTTTTTTCACTATCCAATACTTTTTTAACACTAGGATTATTAATAATAGGGTTGTTAGGTTGATTATTTAAATCAAAACATCCTTCTTGATCGTACAACTTCATTTGAATGTCACACTCTAATTTGTCACAATGATAAGCAAATTTGGCTTCTTCTGTAATTCTTTCATTATATTCATCCAATAATGCTGATATTTCATCTTTTCCAAGAAAGTCTTTCAATATATACTCAGTTGCGTCTTTACCTTTAATTAATTTTTCATCTCTTGTAGTTTCAAAAAATGCTAAATCACCAATTTCTATTTCTTCCAGTTCATGTACCGCTAACATATATATTACTTTCATTATATCTAATTTATAGCCAAACTGATAGTAAATTGAGAGAGCCAACATTTGAACTCCATATATATGTTCTGCTACACTTTCTATCCTTTCTCTTTTTGCATTCCAGACAACTGGTCCTGTTCTTATAGTATCTTTTAACTTAGTACATAATTTATAATATTTAATTGCATTTTTAATTTTATCATTCATGATTTTTACCTCCAATATTTTTATTTATAGCCCATTCACCAGTTTTCTTAGATCCCACTCTCTTAATATAATTATTATCAATTAGATATTTAAGATGATTTCTTATAGTCCTTTCAGTTACATTTAACATATTAGCCATTTGTGGTTGAGTAATATTTGGTTTATCCATTATCAATTTTATGATACTTTCTTGAACATTTGTAAGATTAACAATATTTACTTTTTGTTTTCTTATCGTTTCATATTCAAATTCATTTTGTTCATAATTAATACTAACAGTTATAAAATGAGGGTAAAAATGGTATATGCTCTTATCATATCTTTTTAAAATTTTTCTTATACCAGTCCCTAAATGCTCCACTAACTCTAAATCTTTAAATACTCTCATTAATTCTTTATTTTTAGGTGCAGAATAGCCAAGTAAAAATTCTTCTTCAGTAAATTCACTTTGTATCCCACCAAATGATGATATTTCTATTCTATCACTAAATAATTCAAATTTTGGTGGGTATTCATTAGACCAGTCATTATGGACAAGAGCATTAATAATTGCTTCTTTTACAGAAACATAATCATACATTTCTTTTTCTTCTCTATATGGATATCCAACTTTTGCATAAGTTTTATTTTCAGTTCTAACTTTTTCTAAAACTCTATTTGTTGCAGTTATTAATGAACAAAAGCCATACTCGTAATTTTCCATAAGTTCATCTACATCATCACCTGCATATTTAGCAACCTTTATTGATACTGTATTGTTGTCTGAAAATAAATATGCTACATAGTTATACTTACCATCCTCAGTAAAAAACTCTAATTGCCTTTCAAAGTTATCACCTATATTAAATCCCTTTTCTTTATAATATATTTTTAATTCAGCAAAGGATAAATCTTGATTAGGTGCTTTAATATTCTTTAATGAATCTTTTGTTCTTTCTCTAAACAATCTATTAATTAAGTGTTCACTCATTTTCTCATTAGAACTACCAATTCTAATAAAACAACTATCTGGAGTCATTCCCATTCCTCTTAAATGATAAGGTTTTTCTGTACCTCTAGCAATAGTGATATGTAAATATTTTTTGTTATCACTCTCTAATACTTCTATATCAAATAAACCCATAGCAGATGGTTCTATATTAGAAATAATTCTATCCTTAATTTTCCTTTGCAACAAATCTAAATTATTAGATAGACCTTTAACTTCTCCATTATCTGAAACTCCAATATATAAGTTTCCACCGTCTTTACTATTTAAAAATCCAATAATTGTTTCTTCTATATCATCAGTTAATTTTATTTTAAATTCTGTTCTAGAGTTCTCTTTAGTTTCTATCATATTGTACCTCCAATTCTTGCTAAAACAATTTTATCATAATTACAATTATTTTAAAAGTGAATTTCCTGATAAATTTCCGGTTATTTTTCCTGATAAATTTCCGGTTAAATAGACATATAAGGAAAAATATGGTAAAATAAAAGTATTCATTAGGGGGCGATGTATAATGTATAGATTTTTATATACAGAGCAATTAAATGAAAAAGCAACAGAATTTGAAACAAAATCTCTTTTATATTTACTTTCAATGAGAGAAGATAGTCATGAGATTAAAGTGTTTATTATAGACTGTTTTAATGATGTTACTGGAGCAACTGAAAATTGCAATAAACTATGGGATGTTCAATCTAAAAACATCAAAACATTAAGACCACTTACGATAGGAGAATCACTAATAACTTTATTTGAAAATTACATATCTCAAATAAACTTTGATTTCTATATATTATTTTTCCCAAAGTTAAATGACATTTATTTAAGGATAATAATTTAAGTATTTTTAAAATAGATAACTTTAAAGATAATTATATTCCAAAAATAGTACAGGGTTTAAATCGAGAATATGAAAAAAGAAATAATAAAACTATAGATAGAGCCGATATATTAAAATTTTTAAAAAACGTAACCTTTGTTGTAGATAAAAATAACAAAAGTAATTATGTAAAAAACATTATTGATTTAAAAAAATATTTTGGCAAAAACAATAAATTTTTTGAAGATATATTTGATGAGATAAGAGATATGCAAAGTGTATTAAAAAATCAATCAATACATCTACAAGAAATAGAAAATGCAGTAGAAGTTTTGCAGTATAATAAATACTTGGAAAAAAATAAAATAGAAATGCTAATTATTAATAGAATTGTAGGTGCAGATATATTTAAAAACATAGGTGCACCACTAGAGTTTCTTCCAATCATAAAAAATTACGATCTTGATTCTCAAAAGGACATAATCCATAAATGCAATAGTGAAATAAGCTTAATGATATTTAATAATAGCGATAAAGTAATATTTTGGAGTTTTTTTGAAAAAATTTATCTTTTACTAAAAGAAAAATATACTTATACACTTGATGAAATATTTGAAAAAATAAAAGAAGAAAAAATTATTAAAAGAAAAATATTAAATAATATAAGTGCAAAATATTTTATAGCACTTATAAAAGAAGGAGTAGAAAATGAAAATACTTAAAGTGGGATTTGGAAATAGGAAAGAAGCTTTTCTAGAAGATAGATTTACTGATGGAGTTAATATCATATATAGTCAAGATAATAATAAGGGAAAGACTTTAGTAATGCAGGCAATACTATATGCTATTGGGAACGAATCAATTTTTCCTAGTGGTTTTGACTACAACAATTATTATTTTTATGTAGAATCATTAATAAATAATAAAAATTATAGATTTTTAAGAAAGAAAAATACCATTGTAACTATAGGAGAAGATTTATATAGAGTTTGTGATAGTATTACTGAATTTAAAAATTTCTTAAATGAAAATATTTTTGAATTACCATATATTTTAAAAGATAACAAGAAAAATATTGTAAGTCCGATGTTATTCTATCAAATATTTTTTATAGGGCAAGATAAAAGAAATTCATCTAATATATTTAATAATGGACAATATAACAAAAAAGATTTTTGGAATATGCTATGTACTTTAAATGGCTATCCAACATTTGATGTTGATGAGGAAGAAAAACAAATTAATGACAAAATTAAAAATTTTAGAATTGAAATAAAAAAACTTAAAAAGAATTTAATATTTTTAAAAGATAATCCTCAAATAGCAAATTTCACTAATAAAGGATCTGATAAAGAAAATTTTGCAACTATAAAAGAAGAATTAAAGGATATATCGATGAAAATATCAGGTTTTAAAAAGACAAGAAAAAGTGCAGAAATAAGAAAAAATAACCTTGAAAATTTAATTGGAGAATTACGTTCTATTAATCATCATGTCGAAAAAGGAACTGTTCAGTGTTTAAGTTGTGGAAGTAAAAATATTTCTTATACTAATGGAGATATCTCATTTGATATCAGTAATAAAATGGTTCGTAGCGAAATAATTAATTCTATATATAAACAAATAAATGCTGAAGAGGATATTATAGAAGACACTGAAAAAAATATAGGAATATGGCAAGATAAACTTGAGAAAGTACTGCATGACAAACAACCAAGTATAAGTGACATATTATTATATTCTGAAGAAATATTATCTAGTAAAGAATGCGATGAAAAAATAGCAATAACAATGGAACAAATTAAAGAACTTCAAAGAAAAAAAGAAGAGTTAAGTATTAAAAACAAAGAATCCATTGAACAAAATAATAAAATGAGAAAACAAATTCTCAATATAATGAATATCCAAATTAGAAAGCTTGATCCTAATAGCAGAATCAGTTTTACAGAATTATTTACAAAGAATGGAGAAAATTACTCTGGAAGCGAAGAACAAGAATTTTATTTTTGTAAAATTATTGCTTTAAATGAATATTTTAAGCATAATTTTCCATTAATCATTGACTCGTTTAGAGATGGAGAAATTTCATCTTCTAAAGAAATTATAATGTTAGATGAATATAAAAAAATAAGTAAACAAGTTATATTATCGTCTACGCTAAAAAATGAAGAATATAATTTGTTAAAATATGAAGAAATAGATAATATAAATGCTATAGATTACAACGGGCATGAAGATAATAAAATTCTACAAATAAAAGATACAGATAAATTTAATGAAATTCTAGATTTATTTAAAATAGCTAAACAAGATACAGAATAGATGTAATAAGTTTGGCAATTAAGCTATTGAAATAATCTTAAAATCTGCTATAATCTAATTAGCAGTTGATTTAATCAATCTTGGGAGTATAATTTTTCGCATACGTGTATCGTTATCGCTCCATTTAGATTTAAACTCGCACACTAGAAATAGTAAAGCGAGTTTTTCTTTATTAAATAAAGTTTTAAAAGTAAAAATTATTCCCATGTTTTGGTGCTTGTGTCAAAATATATAGGGAGTTAGTTAGAGTTTATGGTTAATGATTGGAGAAATTAAAATGGAAAACTATGATACTATAATAATTGATGCCGGGTTAGCAGGATGGATTCTAGGATATCTTTTGCAAAAAAATAATAAGAATGTTTTGATTATTGAAAATCAAGATTTAATTAAGAAAAATAAATTATTTGGTGGAATTGTTACCAAAAAAGCATATAGACTTTTATTTGAAATATATAGTAATAATATTGAAAAAATAAACTTTAAAAAATATAACACCTTTAAAATAAAAAATAATAAAATTACAAAAGAAACAAAGAATCAAAAAATTTACACAATATATAGAAAAAATTTAGATGATTTTATAATTAATGAATTTATTGAAAATAACGGAATAATATTAGACAAAACTAATTATGACAAAATTGATTTTAAAAATAAGATTATTTATATTTTTGGTAATCCTTTTAAATATAATAACTTAGTTGGAACTAATGGAGTTTTTAGTAAAGTAAGAAAAGACTTAATAGGAAAAAATCAAAAAATGAATTTTGCTATTGAAGGTGAATGTTTAATAGAAAATGAAATGTTCTAAATAGATTTTTTAGAACATTTCAAGGGATATACTTGGACTATTTCTAATAATACAACCACTTTAATTGGATTAGAAGATGTCTCAAAAAACAAAAATATCAAAGATACTTTTTTAAATTATTTCCATTTAGATAAAAATGTTCTTATCAAAGGTGCCTTTCTTCCAACTGGAAATAACGTTTTTTTTAAAAGGAACAACTTTTCTTATAGGAGATGCGGCAGGATTAGTTTCTCCTGTACTAATTTATAACACATATATCAGAAATTTTTTCTATCAATTTTATGGAAAATCTAAAATCATTTCTTTTCTAATAGACTTAGTATTAAAAACGTTTATATAAAAACTATTAGTATGCATAACTCCTTTTGAAAATCGCTCTATTGACAAATCTGTTCATACTTCTTGAACATTAATATACATCAATCAAAAAGATTGGTTTTTTTGTTGTTACAAGAAATCATCTAAGGATGTGTTTATGATGAAGTTTGTTACACAAGAGAAACTTTTAAAAAAGTCTTTAAAGCAAAGGTTGAACTAATTTCATTTCAATATTTCATATTTAAAAAAAGTTTATAAAATTCTTTCATAACAAATGATTACATTTAATCACTTTTAACTATAATTATCTTTGATTTACTAAATTTCTATAATTATCTAATGTTAAAGTACCAAAATTATTAGCATAAAAATCATCAATGTTAATGTAAATTTGTCTAACTCTTTCAACTTGTTCGAAATATTCCTTAACCATACTATCTTCTGGAAATTTATCAATTTTAAATGCAATCCCATTTCTTACAAGATAATCTACCTTATTTACTGCATCTACTAAATTTTCAAAATTATCTTTTCCAATGTATTTTACAAGTTCTTCTGGTTCAGCAGTAACTTTAGCTTTAATAACTTGCGGCCTAAACATTTTAATCAGAGGATATAATAAATTTTTCGTATTTAATGCGGTATTACAATTACTTACGTCTAACGATGTAAATTCTTTTGGCTCTATTAAATAAATTCCTTGACTTTGAAGAAATTCATTTGCTTCCATTGAAAATATATCATTCAATGTTTCAGAAAATTTTTCATATTTACGGAATTTATCATCATAAGGATTTTTTAAATCATTAACAGATTCAAATCCAGAACCTTTTTCATTTTGATCTATTATATGGCTAATTTCATGTATAAAAGCAAAAGCTAAATGTCCGCCATCATATTTTCTAATTGTAAAAAACATTATTGAGATAAACTCATTATTGTCATTAATAGCTCCTCCAATTAAGACGCATGTCTTTCTATTTTTTATTTCATCATAAATAGTTTTCAAATTATATGGATTATTACTAAACATCTTTAATGCATCTACAAAATCTTGTCTAGTTGTAAAATATTCTCTAAGTGCTTCTTCATATTTTCTTTCCCTAACTGATTGAATATAACTAATCAATTCTTCTGATGGTATATATTTTCTAATAGACTCTTGATGTAAGAAATTTAAATAATCAGTAACATCTTCTTCCGAATCACATTCTAACATTTTTTCATCTGTAATAGTAACTCCTAAATTTTTCAAAAAATATGATTGCCAAAACATTATCACGTATTTTTCACTTAATTTAGTATCGTTGGATTTAAGTTTCTTCATTTGCTCATGATGAAAAAATTCAATAAATGATATTTTAGAAATATCATTAAAGCCTAATATAATATTTTGTTGTTCTTTTAATGTTTTAGAAGCAATACTTTCTCTTAGAAATGATGGAAGTCTAAAAAAAATCTCATCAAACATTTCATCTTTCTTTTTTTGTAAAATAATTTCTTTTCTTTTTTCCTCATACTCAATACATTTCTCATAAGGCAATAACTGTATTGCCCAATCATTATATTCAGACAATAACCTTTCATAAACCAAGTTAAATTGATCAATTTTTCTTAATAGTTTTGTATATTCTTTTGTTTCAGTAAAAGCATTAAAATTTTCTTTTGTTATTTGGTTATGTTTATTTTCAAAAAGATAATTAATTATTTTTAGTTTATTTTCTAATAATATATTTGGGTTTGTATTATTGTTACTTTTAAAAGCTTGAAGTGGTGCCCAATAGTCTGGACTTTCAGAAAAGCAAACAGGTATAGGACCAATATAACATTTTAGCATGTCTTCAATTTCAATATCTAAAGATTCAGTATAATTACTTTTTTTATGTTTTTGAACATCTATGCCAATTTCATCTAAAAATTTAATACCAAATTCACGAGCTTTACATTTTTTTAAATAGCATATATAATCATCTAAGCCTTCCAAGTCAAGATAAAAGATATTAATAGCTTTATTAATTTTTGATGAAATAATTGAACGATATTCTTCACCATATACATGACTAAACGCCTCTATAGCATATGATGATAAACTTTTAACATCCATATCCATTTTTGTACCTCCTTTATTAATTTTTGATTAAGTCTTTCAAAGTCTTCAAAATTATTAGGAAAATTAATTTACCATAATATTCCATCTATTATTCAAAAAATGTTTCTAATATTTAAAAATCAAATTATTATCTAATGCACTTTTAAATTGATGCAAATTCAACTTATATCAAATTTCTTATAATTATCGTGTACTAGTACTGCATACAAGCCTATTCTTTGAGCACATTTTAATGCCTGTTCTTCTGTTTCAACAATCGGTTCTCCTTTGTCATTAAATGATGTATTGATTAAAACAATATTATTCGTTTTTTCTTCATACTTCTTTAATATTCTATATAAAATACAATCATCTTCTACTATTTGTAATCTTGTTGTTCCATCATTATGCAATAATGCTGGCATTTTTACTGCTTCACTTTCTTTGATATGAATTGCAGTTAACATATATAAACTAGCTAATTTTTCATTTGTAAGCTTTGACAAATTTTCCTTTAGTATTATTCCGCCAAATGGTCGAAATGCTTCCCTCTTTTTTATTTCATTTAAAACTTTTTTATATTTTATGTCAGTTGCACTAGCAATAATTGTTCTATTCCCTAAGGCCCTAGGCCCAAATTCTGAACCATTAGAAAATATCCCTATAAACTTACCATTAATTATATCTTCTACTATTTCATCAATAACTTTATCTAAGGAATCTAAGTCAATTTGTTGATAATTTTTACCTGTTCCGATATTCCAAGTTGGTTTTCTATAATCATTAAAAATTTCTCTTATAGCCCAAATAGCAATTCCCACTGCCACTCCATCATCACTACATGCATTAAAAACTGAAAGTGAATTTATGAATGGCTGATTTGCAAGTATTCCATTATTCTTGCAATTTAAAGCAACTCCACCTGATAAACAAAAGTCTTGAATATTATATTTATAAAATAGAGACTTTAATCTATAAACACTATATTCTTCAACTTCTTTTTGTATAGAGTAACATAAATCTTTTGCTAATGATGACTTATAATTTATTGGATATTCTAATTGTTCAATATAATCCAACCATTCTTGAGTTACTTTAAATTCCTTATTCTCTCCATAAGAAAATACATGTGGAATTACTTTATTTTCCTTTCCTAAAGATGCTAATGCCATAATTTTTCCAGCAGCATGGTGACTACCAAATATTATTCTACTTATGACTGAATAGGCATATCCAAGACTACTAAACATTGTTCCCCATTTATATTTATTAGGTATATATTTTGCAAAAAACTTTTCTAAAGGAATCATTAATTTACTATCATATAAATAAACTGATTCGGATTCATAAGTGAATTCTTCGTCAATATCAGGAATGTAAATTCCTGTATCGCAGGGTCTAGCTCCTCTTCCGTCCCAAATTACACATAACATTTTATCTAATGGTTTACACGTTAATAAATTAGAATATGCATGAAAAAGATGATGATTATTATTTGTTATTACTTTTGGAAATTGTTCGTATATTTCCTCAAATTCTATTTTCTCATTATGCCATATACATCGAACAAGTAAATCAACATCACTTTTTTTTATATTTGTAGCCTCCAATACATATTCAATGCATTCTATAGGATTGCCCCCTTGATGTTTTATTCTAGTTAAACGCTCGCGAGAAATAGCACATATTAATCTGTTTTCTTCAAATAAACATACTGCTGAATCATGATTGGCTATATGAACTCCTAACACATATCTTTTTTTCATTTTAATCTTGCCCTTTTAAATATTTTATTGCAGGTGCGCTTCTCATGAAAAATTTTATATTTAAATCTTCACAATATTTTTCAATTTCTTCAATAATTTTTTGGGGTTCATAATATTTCCATTCTTTTATATTGTTATCAAAATCCATCTTTTTAGTTAAGAAAATTGCATTATCAATGACTTTTTCTTGACATATGCTTTTAATCATTTTATCATCAGCATACCATCCTTCTCCTAAAACTACTTTTACATAGTCCTTGCAACAATTAATAAGTTCTTTGTATTCAAAAATTTGTATAACTGGTAAAAAAGGTCTCATAGCTAAAATAGTTTCTATCCCATTGTAATACAAATTTTTAATGCAATTAATTCTTTCTTGTGGTGTAGGAGTATTTTTTGATTCAATGTATGCACAGGAATTTAATCGAGGTATCGAAATACAAACATACAGTTTTTTATTTTTTCTTTTATATTTTTCATTTATTGATTTTAATTTTTCTAAATGACAATTGTCAAAGACTGTTCTTGTTGTAAATAATACATCCACATTTACAAATTCCAAAATTTTTTCTAAAAGTTCAATCGCTCTTTGCGTTCTAGGTGGTGCAAAACTATCTGTATCACCACTAATGTATACAATTTTATAGTCCTTACGATTTTCGATTAAAAAATTTATTATTTCTTCATCAGTAGAAATACTATAACTATTAAAGCCATTATTAACATAACAAAATTTACATGCAAAAGTGCAATATTTATACTTATTTAATGGACCAAGCGAAATCATAGCTCTATTATTTCCTATATAAAAATTCATATATTTATCCCCCAAAAATTTCATGCAATTAAATTCTACTATAATATGAATAATTTTTCTACCATTTACTGATAATTTTAAAATTTATCCTATAGTTTACCAATGAGAGATATTTTTTCTTTTAAGGTTGAAACTTATTATCATCTTCTTCATTGACAAATCTGTTCATACTTCTTGGGCATTAATATACATCAATCAAAAAGATTGATTTTTTTGTTATTGCAAAGAAACCATCCTAAAGATAGATGGTATTTACGATTATATTTATCACAAAAGAGAAATCTTTAAAGTAAAGATTAGAATTATCTGTCTACCACAAAGTATTAATTTAAAACATCTTTTTATATTTTTTTAATTTTACTTCTGAAGCAAATGGGCATCCTTTTTTATTCACATCATAAAATTCTAAATATTTATCTTTTTTTATTAATACTTTATCTATATCTATTTATTCCTCCAACATAAATTTATATCCATCTTCTACAATAGATACATTATTTAGATTAATATTTTGTATAAATTCTTTAGTTAAATCTCTAAAATGGGTTAAAATTACTATTTTTTCTTTATTATTTTTCAATAACTTGATAATATTATCAATTCCCATATGATATATATCACCATTTATTAAAGAACAATCACAAATTAGTACTTTTGATTCACTAAATATTTCTTTAACGCCATCACACAACGAGGCATCTCCTGTTATTCCAAGTTTAGAGTCTACTATAAAACCATAACTATCAATTCCTGTGTGAATAACTTTTTTTGTTTTAAATACATATTTATTCACAATAAAAGACTTATTATCAATTATATCAATAAAATTTAAATATTTATTTATAAAGTCATTAAAATAATTACCATACAGCAAACTTACTAAATTTAAAAATTTATCTTTAGTACCTTTTGGAGAATAGATATTTATTTTATGTTTAATTCCTAATACCTCAACATTAACTATAAAAGTTGGAAAGTCTAAAATATGATCTGAATGTAAATGT
The DNA here is from genome assembly GCA_947652325.1 of uncultured Mycoplasmatota bacterium. Taxonomy (GTDB): domain Bacteria; phylum Bacillota_I; class Bacilli_A; order RF39; family UBA660; genus MGBC108787. The sequence goes on along the minus strand of CANTCQ010000006.1, from coordinate 29,242 downwards.
GTAATCAATATTGTATTTATATTCTTTAAATTATAATCTTGCTTTAATAATTGTTTTACTACACCAGGTCCTAAATCAATCAAGATATTATTATCAATAATTAAACTTGCACAGTTTGACTTTGAATATATAGAACCTGTGCCAAGAATTGTTATTTCCATTTATACACCTCTTTTTAATCACTCATATTTTTATTTATTATATCATAAAAAATGACTCATATTATCGGTGTATTTAATGGTAATTTTTATATACTGTTTTTTAAAATAAAGTTTATAAATTGTATGTGATTCGTTATCACAAGAACTACTCACACTTTCGCTATTATAAAGACATCTATTATCACTTGTTGATATGGTATTTTTTTATATTTGGAAATAGAATTTGTACATGAAACTAAATATAAAATATTTCGAAATAATTGAAAAAATATTATTGATAAAACTAACCTTTCAATTAACGACTCATTTTTGTTTAATTCTATTATCTTATTTCAATGTGTTGAACAATTTAATAATTTTAGGAACAGAAATACAACCTTATTTATGAAGATAATTACTGATAAAAATATAAGTATTTTGAAACAATAAGAATAAAATGTTTAATAGAAATTTATTTTTTCTTTATATAGTGAGTAGAAAATAGAGTAATTTGATGGTATTATGTAATTGTAATTAAAGGCAACGAATTTATGAAATATTCTAAATTTCAAAATGCTAGGAAATTTTTGTAAAGATGTAAAAAAATTATCTACAAAATTTGTTTCTTTTATAACTGATGGAGCAAGTCTATAAGCAATTATAGATGTCAAACAGTAAAAATACTGGAGATAATCACAAAAATTAAGAATTGAAACATTATTTTAATTCAGAAGAAGATTGGAATGAGAAATATTGAGGATGGTAACATTTCAAACTATGGATGCATTAAAAGAATTAATAAATCAAGGTTATTTAGAATGTAATGAAAAATTTATTAATTTGAAAAAAAGCTGGACCAACGTATTTATGGGTTTTAGAAAAAATGAATGAAAATATATCTAATGAAAATCATGTTAAATATTCTTTATGATGTTGGGTCAAATTTAAAATAGGATTTGTCCCCCAAAACATAAAGGTGATCCTGTAATGGTTTTGATGTTAAAATTTCTTTTAAAAAAGATAAAAAAAATTTGACAATTTACTCAAAAAACATAATGTTACCAATGATGATTTAAAAGCTTATGTAAGCCCAGATAAATTTAAAACACATCGAATAGATAAAGATTATTTAAATATCTGTGAAAAAATTAGAAAAAGTTTTGATAAGTGTATGACGACTGATAGAGATGTGTTACGAGGCTAAAAATCTAAAATAGCGTAAAAAATCATTGATAAGTTTAACTTACATAATTTCTTTCAACCATTATTTTTTATTTTGAAATATACTTTTTTTATTTTAACTATTTCCCAATATTGATAATGGTATTTATTTAATAATTTTTATCATATACTATATGGAAGACATTCTAACTTTGATTTTCTAAATTTGACAATTAGTCATAAATATGCTAGAATGTCTTATACGTGGTGCATTATTCTAGTCACATGAGTAATATGAAGGTGGGGCTAAAAATCTACCAATTGTGCGAAATAGCACTTTATATATTCTGCTTTCTTCGCCCAGATGAGGGTGGGTATATAATTTTAAATTTAAGGAAAGTTATAATGGCATATAACCAATCTCCTTTAATTGAGGCATACAAACACAAAAAGCATATGTCGTGCGTGATTATGTGGGATAATCGATTTTATGATTTGAAAATATAGTTGCAAAAGCGAATAAGTATTATTTCAAGGTGTTAGGGAAAACCTCTAGAGTGTTAACATCACAAGGATTAAGGTACGGACTAAGTGGCAATCGAGTAATTAAAATGGCGACATTTAATTATTTTCTACTAAAGGAGAAATCGCCAGCGGGTAACCAAAGGAAAGAAAATAGAGAAATTCAACTCGACCTAAGCCGTAAAATTAATTTGTGAGATACCACCATTTTTTATTGTATATAAAGTTCTTCGGAACTTTTTTTCATCGAATAATTTTTAAGGATGTGTATATATTTGAAAAACAAATGGGTGCTACAAGTATTTATTATTTCTTTTGTATTGTCTGCTTTTTTCAGTGGTCTTTCTTCTTTTGTGTCTGACTTTAATATTTTGTTTTTGATTTTTATACTCTTTATCGTTATTGGAATTGGTATTGTTTTTGATATGATTGGTGTTGCTACGTTAACTGCAGAAGAAGCGCCTTTTCATGCGAGAAGTTCAAAAAAAATAAAAGAAGCTAATGCTTCTATTAAATTACTTAAGAATAGTACAAAAGTTTCTAGTATTTGTAATGACATCGTAGGGGATATCTGTGGGATTGTGAGTGGAAGTTTAGGCGCAACATTTACTCTTTATCTTGTTACTCAGTTTAAAATGAATGCTCTTTTTGCAACCATTTTAGTTACTTCTTTTATTTCTGCCATAACAGTTGGTGGAAAAGCTTATTTTAAAAATATAGCAACTAAAAATAGTGATGCTATTGTTTTAATGGCTGGAAGAATAATGGAATTTTTTAGTAAATAAGCAAAAGTTTTAAATCGACTTTTTATACAGCCATTATTTCTTTTTGACAAAATTCTTTTATTTTTTTTATTACAAATTCTTTTTCTTGTTTATTATTCATTAAAATATTTCGTAACTCTTTTATATTTTGGGCTAGCAATTGATAGGGACTATTCATACGATTTTCACAAAGCTCTATATAAATTTCAAGTTCTCTTAAAATGCTATTCATAATTCTTTGCTGCCTTTCCTCGGTTCTACATATTTTTAATTTACTTATTGTTTCCATGCAAAATGCTTCTATATCTTCTACTAACTTGTCATATCTTCTTTTGTGTAATTGATCATGAAATCCAAAAGTAACTAATTTTGGATATAAAGCATTTATCCTATCTTTCGTTTCCTCTTTTAAATCTGCTAGTGGAATTGTTTCTACTAACTTATCTAATTCTGTTTTTAATTTCATTTTTTGAAATTTGTTTAAGGGATTATTTAATACCATTCCTTCAATCACTTTTAATTTTACATTTGCATCTAACGTTGAAGAAGTTTCCATTAAGTGCTTAATACCAAAATCTAATAAAAACGGATTTTCATAAGAAGAACTAGAAATTGTAGTATTTATACTTTCGGTTTTTCGTACATTTCTTAATTCATCTATTAGTTTAGCATCTGTTTTTTTCGGATTGAAATTTTTGTTATAAGCGTTAACAAAACCATCTGAAGTATATATTAGTAATAAATTATGTGTTTTTTTATAAAATTCATTTAATAATTCACTTCTACCTCTACTTATTCCATTTGTTTTGGTCATCCAATCTTCTTTTACATCATCTGTTACAAAAATAATAGGTTTATTTTTCTTTATAGATTCTTGTATCATGGAATAAAAAATATAATAATCCCCATTTTCTTCTTTGTCTGTATCTTCATAACCAGGAGGTATTTTTTCTTTTCTTCGTCTTAATCCTTCTTCTTTGATAATTTGATACTCTTCTTCTTCAAAAGGTTTTCCTATATTTATATTTAAAAATTGAACAATTTTTTCTTCAATGGTGTCTTTATCAAGAATAACTTCTTTCTCTTTTCGTTCTTTTTCTAACAAATCCTGTAGTTTTTTATTTTCTTTTTCCAATAGTTCTTCTATATCTTTTTTGCATTTTAATTGATTGCTTTTTATTTGATTTATTTTATTTTGAATATCAATAAAAGATGTTTCCATAAGTGTTGCTAGTTCTTTATACTTTTTTTGCGCATTTATAATCACATTTACACGATTTTTATAAAATTCAAAAGCAACTTGATAAGGTATCCATAAGCGTTTTTTTAAGGTTTCTAAAATTTCAAACATTGTTTTTCTAGTTTCTTCAGAATACCTGTAAAAATTTAATAAAATATTGGTATCAAACACAAAGAGAGCATTTTCCCAAATAAATTTATATTCCTGTTCTTGATAATCCACATATCCTTTAAACATTTCGCGCATTGTTTCTTTCATGAGTTCACCTCGTTATATGTGATTATACTCATTTTTTTGGATTTGTACATTCTTTTTTGAATACTGCTTGACGTAAATGATTTGTTTTCGTTCTTTCAATGTAAGATACATCGCAGGTTAATTTAGGCTTTATGTAATTGATTTCTTCTTCAAAATTGCAAAAAGATGAAGTTTTTTTTATTTTTTCTTTTACAATTTTTTTAAAAATAGGATTTTTTTTACTTGCCATTACTTTTCCAACAAAATATAGTTTATTATTTTTATATTCTCCTAAAAATAGTTTTATCATCGGTTCTTTTTCTTCTACAGTATATCCTCCAATAAAAAAAATTTCCTCTTGCCAATTTTTAATTTTTATCCAATTTCTACTTCTTGTATTTATTTGATATGTACTTTCTATTTTTTTAGCTACAATCCCTTCTAATTCTATTTTTTGTATTTTTTGAAATAACTTTTTTCCTTCTTTTAATATGTAATTTACTTTTATAAAAGCATTATTTTCTTTATGTTTCATTAAAATCTCTTTTCGTTTTAATAAGGTACAGTCTACTAAAGATTTATTTTTATACACAACATCAAAAGCCATAAAACAAACAGGATTTTCTTCTGCTAAAAAAGAAATCTTTTTTTTATTTTTGGCGTGACTTCTTTCTTGTAATTTTGTAAAACTTGGTTTTCCACTATCAAAAAGAACAATTTCTCCATCAAATATGGTATTTTCTGTAACTAGTTTTTGAATGCTTTTTAGCTCGGGATAAATTTCTGTTATATCTACTCCTCTTCGACTAAAAATTTTAAAAAAAGTGGTTCCTACATGAATGGTGGCTCTTATTCCATCAAATTTTAGTTCATATAAAAATTCTTCCGAATCAAAGGGTTCTTTTTCTTCCTCTAAAAGCATTGGTGGAAAAAATTTTCCAAATTCCATTTCTTAAGAAATCTCCAAACTTTTTTGTAAAGAGGTAACCAAATCTTTCATAGAAGGTTTCTTTTTCTTTACTTTTTTTGGAATTTCTCTTCCTTCTATTTTTTCTTCTATCGCTTTTTTTATTTGATTTTGGTAATCGTCTTTATATGTGGATGGCTCAAAATGCCCTGATAATTGTTCTACCAATTTCATAGCTAAATCAAGCTCTTGTTTCGTAAATTTTGCCTCCACTACTTGCTCTGGTAAGTGGACTTCTTCTTCAAAATAAATGGTGGACATTAAAATATTACCTTCTAAATATCTTAGTAAACAATAGTAAAACTTACTGCCAATTGCAGTTTTTGCTACAGCTACTTTTTTGGTTTTTTTTAAAACTTCTAAAAATAGAGAATAAGCTTTGGCCTTTTTCTGAGTGGTGAGCACATAACTTTTTTCGTAGTAAAAGGGTTCTATTTCGTTTTCTGGAACAAAAGAAATAATTTCAATAGAATCTTTTGCATCAATTTGCATATTGGCAAGTTCTTCTTTTGTAAATGTAATAAACTCTCCTTTTTCGTATTCATATCCTTTTATTAAATCAGCTTCTGTTACTAATTTTTTACAATGTTCACAATATTTTTGATAGCGAATACGATTGCCACATTTTTTATGAAGCTGGTTGAATGATGTATCGTTATTTTTTATAATAGGATTATAAACGATTGGAATATTTACTAATCCAAAAGAAATTGCACTATGTACATTTGCCATATAAATCACCTAAGTACATTATGTTATTTCTTTTTAAGCTATATTCAAAGAATAAGAAAAAATATTCTAAATTAGAATATTTTAATCACACTTTGTATACATTGTATCTTGTTTTACAAATCCTTCACTAATCTTGTAAGGCGCTTCCGCTTCATCATTGGTACTTTCTATTGTAAATTCAGCATCGCAGACTCTTTTTAAAAAAATGGTGGCAGCACTATCTTCGTAAATGTTACCAGTAATAAATACTTTATCTCCTACTTTGTACTTTAGAGTTTCTTCTTCTAAATGATTTAACCCTGCATCTCTTATAATTTTAGGGTAATCATAAAAAGCAATATCTCCATCTACTCTTCCACGAATTCCTGTAATTTCTTCATAAGAAGTATTTTGCCACATTCCTGCTTTTCCTTCATAGGTAAACTTTTCATTCCACTCTGCAACCCATTTATCAAAAATATCTAATTCTCTTGCATCTAGGTTACTTTTAAAGCGGTATAGATTGGAATAAATACCCACATAGTATCCTTCTTTTTGCATTTCTTCACAATAATATTTTACAATTTCTGTTAAATCTCTTTTAGGTAGTGCCATTTGTCTTTTGGATTCTACATCTAAAAATACAGGGTATTCCAGTTTTTTATCTTTTATTAAACGCAAGGTATGTCTTACTTCACTTCTTGCTTCATCTAGGCTAGTAGCGTAACTATATAAATATACACCAAAGGGAATATTTAATTCTTTACACTGAGCAGCATTTTTTTCAAAATAAACATCATCTTGGCTTTTTATATCATTGCCCCACCCACAACGAATAATAGCAAAATCAATAAATGGTTTTACTTTTGTCCAATCAATATTTCCTTGGTATGAAGATACATCGATTCCTCTTCTCATTTTTATCAACTCCTACGTTATCTTATGCAAAAAAATAAAATAGGTGTTTACCTATTTTGGTAGAAGTCAGAAAAGTAAGAAAATGCACTAGGGATGGAATATTTTTTTTGCAATTCTTTTTTAGTTATCCATAAAAAGTTTTTTAAAGGCTTTTCTAATTCCACTAAGAAACCTGTCATATACCAAATTTTATGAGAAAATATGTGTTTTGAAGTTCCTATTTCTAAAACAGAGACATATGGTATTTTTTTTTCAAGTAAATCATTTTCTATATCAATTTGATTTTTTAATTCTAATGTATTGGGAAATTCATACATGGAAGCCAAAAGTCCTTTATTTTCTCTTTTTTGAATGGCTACTTTTTCTTTATAGACATATAAAAATACAATTCTTTCTTCTACAATTTGTTCTTTTGCTTTATCTTTTTTGGGATAAAGTTCTTGAGTATTACTCCTATAGCAAAGACATTCTTTTCTTAAAGGACAATGCAAACATTTTGGAGATTTTGGGGTACATATAATACTACCTAAATCCATGAAACTTTGGGTAAAATCTCCTGTGTTTTTACTAGGCAAAATTTGTTTGACAATATTTTCATAAACTCTGTATGTTTTTGGTTTGGAAATAGAATCTTCTATTTTATAGTATCTGCCAAGAACACGATAAACATTTCCATCTATAGCAATAGCAGGTTTATCAAACGCAATTGAAAGTATAGCTCCCGCTGTATAATCCCCTATTCCAGGTAAAGCGACTAATTCTTCTTTGGTACTTGGCAAATTATCTTTTCCCATTTCCACTATTTTTTTAGCAGCCTTTTGCATGTTTCTTACGCGACTATAATAACCTAATCCTTCCCAAAGTTTTAAAAGGTTATCTTCTTCTATTTCTGCTAAATCTTTTAAGGTGGGAAGTTTTTTTATAAAACGAGTGTAATATTCTTTTACTGTTTCTACTCTAGTTTGTTGTAACATAATTTCACTTATCCAAATAAAGTAAGGATTTTTCGTATGGCGCCATGGGAGGTCTCGTTTATTTTCTTGGTACCATTTTAGCAATTCTTTTGTAATCTTTTCCATGTACTTCACTTCTTTTTATTATTTAATTTTTTCTTTCTATTTGTTCCTCCATGCTTTCTAAAAATAAATTAAATTCTTCTTTTTCCACATCTGTTCCAGAAAGCGTTTCCCGAATTCTAATATACATTTTCTCTCTATTTCCAAATATTGATTTATTTGATTCTAATAAAATATTTATAGATTTTTTTTGTTCTTTCGTAAGAATTTCTTTGTAATTTTCAGGTAATATAAGTAATCCAACTCCATCTTGATTTCCATTTTTATCATAAAGATTTACTATATCTCGCATACGAAGACCATAATAAACTACATGATTTACTTTTATTAAAGCTATCATTGCTTCATTACTTTCGTAGGTTGTATTTGTTTTATTTACTAAATATTTATTAATATACTCCGAAAAAATTTTACTATGCTCTATATCTTTAGGAACAAGTATAAAATCTCCATCTGGAGTAATTATATATCCAGCTTCTAAAACATTAACCCCCCCCCCATCTTTATTTTCGACTTCAAATTCAAAATATTCGCCAGATATATTTTTCAATTTTTTCTTCATTTTTACACCTTCTGTACTTATTTATCATATCATTATACAGCAAAAAATGAAATAAAGAAAAAGAGACAAAAATTTTACGTTTGAAAATTCCTCTTATCAATTCATTTGTTTTAAATTAGAATCATTTACTTTTGACTTATCTACTTCTATCTTTTTGCATCAATTTCAAAAAAGTTTATATAAAAGCATCGATTTCTCTTTTCTGTTTGTACTTCCTTTCATGTAAAATTATAATTAAGAAGTACAATATAAAAATTATCTCAAAAGATTCTTTTATTGATTCATTATAAATTTTTTCTTCTAGAACCATTGTTTTCTTATGATAAAGTTTTGGTTCTATAATTCCTTTATATAAATAATATATTTCGTCAGAATAAATTTTTACTTATGTCCTAGATGAAAAATAATGAATAAATTCATTCAGAAGTATTTTTTATATAAGTTTTTACATTTTTTTCTTTTTTAAATATTTTTGTTATTTTTTAAATTTATTCCCAATATATCAAAGAATAAAATGTTGTCGCCACAACTAATAGCACAACCACACCACATTTTTGCGACTTTTAAACATCAGAATTGGTATTTTGTCAGTATGTTTCCATCGCTATCTGCAATTGTTACATCTGCATCTACAATATAAAGAATTTGAAAATTAGGATTGTTTAAAGTATAACCAGCCTCTTCCATCCAATCAAACTCTTTCATCATTGCTTTTTTTGCTTCTAAATTCTTACTATCATCAATTAATTTACAATGGATACGTATCCAATTTTCATTATCATATGCAACAATGCAAACATTGTTATTAATTGAAATCTGTTTTGAAACGTTTTTTTGTTTATTGGTTAATACGTAGATTTTATTGTTATATAAGACGGGGTCTCCAAAGGGTCGTAAACTAGGATTTCCTTCTTTAGTAACCGTTGCTACATAATTGACCTGTGTTTTTTCTTTTAAAAAAGCATAAGTTTCTTTCATATTTATCACCGTTCTTTATTTTAAATTTTTTATTATTTGTGGTATATTTCCACTGATAATTTTCCAATCTTCTATTGTTTCAAATCCAATTTTTTTATACCAACAATAAGGAAAATCATTTTTATCTTTATATGTATGAGCTTCTAAAGTAGTGGCATTATAGAATTCCATTGTATATTGAAATAATATTTTGAGTAATTCTTTTGCTATCCCCCTCTTACGGTATTCAGGCAAAACAAATAGTTCTCCATCTTCTAAATGCATACCGTCCCACCATGGCTTTAAATTGGTCATAATAATTCCTATAGGCTTTTCTTTATCATATGCCACAAAAATTAAATCTTGTTTCAAATTATAAAAATATTCAAACATTTTTAAAGCAGTGCTTGCTGTCCATTTTTCTTTTAAAACTGAATTTTGATAATATTTTGCATATTCTTCTGCTAATGTTATTAAATCCTTTTTATTTCTTATGTGCTCTATTTTTATATTTTCCATTTTATACACTCTTTCTATTTATTACTATACTATAAATTTATTTATAATACTATATTTTCTAGTTACTAACCGCTGCTTCTTCTTTTCTTTTTAATAGTATATAGTAAGGAGGAATTAAAATGACTTATGTTATTATTTTTCTTGTTCTTTTTGTTGTTTTTGTGTTTTTTGTTTTGTTTACAATACGAAAAAAATGGGCGATTCGAAAAGTAAGAAAATTAAGTGAATGTGAAAAATTAGAGGAAGTAAATAAAGTACTTTATCCTTTTGGATTTGCTTTTGATTTGAATCAGGATATTGTCATTTCTCGTAATGATGCTTGGCAAAGGGAAGTTGGTTTTTGTAATTTGTATGACTTGAAAGCTCCTTTTTTTAATATTGTTACCGATGCAGAGCCTATCTATTTTGTCTATAGAGAAAAGGAATATCGTTTGGAATTTTGGAAAGGACAATACGGAATCACAACTGGCGCAGAAATTGGTCTTTATGTTCGGGAAAAAAATAGTAAAGATATAAAAGGATTTTATCGTTCTGTAAGTGATTTTGAGCGTTTACAAATGGGATTTATGTTATATGACAATTGTTTTTTGTTTTCGAGAAGTGATTGTAGTTGGTGGCTAACAGGATTTGATGTTGGAAAATTTTCACACCCTCGTGATTTAACTTTAAAAATATGTATTGCTTTTCCTAACCAAGAAATGCAAATTGCTTTTGTGGAAGGTTTGTTAAAAGCAGGATACGAACAAAATAAAATTAAAATTTGTGAAGGAGCCGTTTGCTTTTCATTTTGCTGTTCTCATCATTATATGAATCATAAACATAAACTCATAAAATGTTTTGCTCAAGTATGTAATTGTATTAATGTAGCTTTATTTAATTTTTGTACACGATATTTTACTACTACTCTTGATAAATTGGTTTATATACGTTATATGTTCCCATGTCTTTATCGTTTCATCATAAAGTGTAGTATTCCGAAAAGAAAACATAAACATTTTTTAAAAAATAAGCAAAGAAGAAAGAAAAATCAAAATGTAAATGGTTAGTCGTAAGGCATTTTCTTACGACTTTTTCTTTGTTTTCTTATTGTTTTTTGGTATTATTATCTAAGTTACTCGTTTTTTAAAATAATGATACTTGTTTATAAGGAGTTTCAAGATATGAATAAAAAAATGGAAAAAAAGAAAAATTTTATAAATGTTATTTCTTATGTTAAGAAAACATACTTTTATGCAAAAGAGAATAAAAAATATTTGCTCCTTTTTCTTATAGCTTGCATTTTATATAGTGCAATTAGTATAATAGCACCTCTTCTTTCTGCTAAACAAATTGTTGCTCTTACCCGTAATTGGTGGGAACAACTTATTTTTATTACGATTGGCATTTTTGTGATTGAAATTATTAGAAATTGTGTACGGTTTTGGAGTAACATATGTACAACCAAGTTTTTTTATGCAGTTAAAAAAAATATTCAATTAGCAGTTACAGAAGAGACTCTAAAAATTGATACAGAAACTTTAAATGTAAATTCTAGTGGAATTTTTATTGAAAGAATTAATCATGATACAGGAACTATGGCTGATATTTTTATCGTTATTATTGATTATTTGTCGGAAATTATTTCGAATGTTGGTATTTTAATAAGTATTTTCTTTTTGAACACATGGATTTTCTTTATTTATTTTTTATTTTTACTAATTTTGTTTTTTGGTCATAAATATGCAGCTGGTCGTATCCAACAAAAACGAAAAGTGATGAAAAAAAAGCAAGAAATTACGGCAGGCTTTGTTAGTGAACTAGTACGAGGTGCAAAAGATTTAAAGGTTTTAAATGCAGAAAGGCCTTTTTTAGAAAAAGCTGGTTTTATTATGGATGAAGTTGGCCTTGCTACCCGTGATTTTAACAAAACAAAAGCTACTTTTCGTTTCATTAATGGAAGTATTCGAGATATTTTGGATTTGGTCATACTGTTGGTTGGCATTTATTTTATCTTACAAGGGCATTTAGAAGTTGCAACAATGCTTATTATTCTATCTTATCGAGGAAATATTCTAAATATTTCAGGTTTTTTAGAAAATTTTATGGAAAATTTAAAACAATTTTCTTTATCTGCTGAAAAGGTATTCGCTGTTCTTGATGGAGATTCTTTTAAAAAGGAAGTTTTTGGAACACATTCGATTGGAAAAGTTAAGGGAAATATTGAATTTCAAAATGTTAGCTTTGCTTATCAAAATGACCAAGAAGTTTTAAAAAATGTTAGCTTTCAAATTAAGCCAAATGAAACCGTATCTTTTGTAGGAAAAAGTGGAAGTGGAAAAACAACTCTTTTTCATTTGATTGCTGGTTTGTATCAACCCAATAAAGGTAGAGTATTATTTGATGGTATTCCCATTCAGGAATTAGATAAAAATTCTCTACGTGGAAATTTATCTATTATTAGCCAAAATCCTTATATTTTTAATATGAGTATTCGAGAAAATTTAAGTATTATTAAAAAAGATTTAACGGAAGAGGAAATGATTTATGCTTGTAAAATGGCCTGTTTACATGATTTTATTATTACATTAAAAGATGGATATGATACCGTTGTTGGAGAAAGCGGGGTTACCTTATCAGGAGGCCAAAGACAAAGACTTGCTATTGCTAGAGCACTGGTTCAAAAAACCGAAATTATTTTGTTTGATGAAGCAACAAGTGCTCTTGATAATGAAACTCAAAAAGAGATTCAAAATTCTATTCAAAATATGCAGGGCGAATACACTATTTTAATTATTGCCCATCGTTTATCAACAGTAATTAATAGTGATAGAATTTTTATTTTAGAAGATGGTGTCTTTACAGGAGAAGGAAGTCATCAAGAGTTACTAAAACATAATAAAACCTATCAACATTTATATACATTAGAGTTAGAAAAAAACGAAGAATAAAAAATTAGGTCCTTGAAATGTATACCTAATTTTTATTTTGTATTTTTGTCCATTTGGTTAAAAGCATATGAACAAGTTCGAATCCTTTTGTTAAATACCGTAATACAACTTCTGATAATAAGCAAAAATTGATGCATAAAAGTGTGCCTTGTAAAGACATATTTTTCGTTAAAGCAAACAAATCTTTTAAAAATAGAATAGAAGTTACTAATCCAAAAGTACAAAATAACCATATGGCCCATTTGTATTTGTCCATTGGTCTGCTTATATTTTGCAAGACCATAAGGCCAATAACTGCTAATAGAATCGTGGAAGCAGAAGATATATCACTTGTACTTGCATCAAAAATCGTTCCAAATATGACCATAGCTGCTACTATTATAGTTCCTACCAAACCTCCAGGTAGTGCTTTAAATAAAATATTTTTTAAAAAATTTCCTTTAATTATATCTTTATTGGGTATTTGAGATAAGAAAAATGCTGGAATACCTATTGTAAACATACTAATTAAAGAAATTTGAGAAGGTTCTAATGGATATTTTACATTAAAGAATATGGCTAACACCGATATTAAAAAAGAAAAAATATTTTTTACTAGAAATAAACTTCCTGACCTTTGTAAATTGTTGACAACTTGTCTTCCTTCTAAAACGACTTCAGGCATTTTTGAAAAATCAGATTCTAATAATACCAATTGAGCAACTTGTACAGCGGCATCACTCCCGGAAGCCATCGCAATTGAACAATCTGCATCTTTTAAAGCTAAACAATCGTTTACACCATCACCAGTCATTGCAACTATTTTGCCACTTTTTTGAAGTATTTTCACAAATTGTCTTTTTTGTTCAGGAGTTACACGACCAAAAACAGTATAATTTAAAATAGCGTTCTTAAGTTCTTCTTCTGTTTTTAATGTGGAAGCATCGCAATATTTATAAGCATTTTCTATACCTGCTTCTTTTGCAATTTGTGATACGGTTATTGGATTATCTCCTGAAATTACTTTAATGTCTACGTTTTGTTTTTTAAAATAGGAAAAAGTTTCTTTAGCATTTTTACGAATTGGATTTGAAAGAATTATAAACGAATATGGTGTAATATTTCCTTTTAATTTTTTACCATCTATTATTTCATCACTTTTACCAAAAACAAGTACTCGTAATCCTTTATTTGCATAGCCTTCCATTTTCTTTTGGTATGTTTTAAAGGAAGAAGTAAGAACAAATTCAGGTGCCCCTATAACATAAGTTTCATCTGAAAAATTTACTCCACTGTATTTAAATTCTGAAGAAAATCCAAAAATGGTATTTGCTTTTTTAGTCGTAGAGTTTGTAAAATATTCTTTTAAGGCTTTCATCGTACTATTGTCTTCATCTTGTTCTTTTACAAAATCACTTATAATTATTTTTAATTCTTCTTTTGTGCCTTTAAAAGATTCTAGTATTTCCATTTGTTCTACTTTCATTGTTCCATCGGTGATGGTTCCGGTTTTATCAACACATAAAACATCGACTCTGGCAAGTGTTTCAATGGATTTCATGTCATGAAGTAATACTTTTTTTTGAGCAAGTCGCATAGCGCTTATAGCAAGCGTTACACTAGCAAGTAAAAATAATCCTTCGGGTATCATACCAATCACACTTGCTACCATTGCTTGGACACTAACTTTTAAAGTTTCGCCACCAAAAATAAATTGCTGTATAAATAAAGTTAATCCGATAGGAATAATAACAATCCCTGCTAATTTAACAATTTTATTTAATGAACAAATAATTTCCGATTGTTCTTCTTTTTTTATAGCTTTTGCTTGTAGTGTTAATTTCGAAATATAAGAATCTATTCCCACTTTAGTTAATCTGGCATAACAAGAACCTGATACAATAAAACTTCCCGATAATAATTCATCATTTTCTTTTTTGGCAATTTCTTCTTCTTCTCCTGTTAAGAGAGATTCATTTACACAAACTTGACCTTCTATTACAATAGCATCAGCACTTATTTGGTCTCCACTTTTAAAGATGACAGTATCTCCTAATACTAAATTTTCAATAGGTATTTCTTTTGTAATAAAATCCCTGACTACTTTTGCAGTCGGAGTATTTAGCATTGTTAATTTATCGATTGTTTTTTTAGAACGTATTTCTTGAATAATTCCAATTAAAGTATTAGCTATAATAATGGGCAGAAAAGTTAAGTCTCTAAAGGAACCTACTATAATTAATAAAATGGCAATGATTAAAAACACTAAATTAAAATAAGTACAAATATTATCTTTAACTATTTCTTTTATTGTTTTTGATGGAGCTTCTACAGGAATGTTGCTTTTTCCTTGATTGTAAAGTTCTTCTGCTTGTTTTTTGGTTAAACCTTGTATTTTGTTTTTCTTTTTCTCTACATTCATTTTACTACTCTTTTCTTTTTTTATTATATCATATCGTAGCAAAAGATTTATATGTTTTATAAAATTATTTTTAGTTTTATCTATTTATTTTATTTATAATATATTGCATTTATATATATTTTTTACTTATATAAAAAATAAGTTTCGTAACGAAACTTATCTTTTCTTATTATTTTAGTTCAGGATGACCTTTAGATGTTATTGTGTCTAAATTCCATTGGGCTTCATCAAAATGTAAAGTATCTTGGTAAAATGCCTTTGTATGAATTTGCTCATTTGTTGCTGCTTTAATTTTACTTGCTGTTTCCTCTGTAATACTACTAAATCCATGACTTCCTACATATTCATATACATTTTCCATTGAAGCCAAAATGCTTGCAACTGCTGCTCCTGTTACTTTGTATGGAATTTTTTCAACTCCTTCTCCATTAGTAAATCCGGTCATCTCACCTAAAGCAATGGAATTTTTAATTGTTGGATTGTCATAAATATTTCCAACTATTCCTCCATTGTATTCACTCTTTTCAACTGGTGTATAAGTATTTCCTGTTTTGTGAATACTTACTTTGGATATAACGTTTTCCATTGTTCCGCCTTTTTGAAATGCTCCAATAATTCCGCCATTTTCAGTAGTGGTAATTTCCATTGAGCCTTCTACAAAGACGTTACGAATAACTCCACCATATTTTCTACCGATAAATGTAGATACATAAACTCCACTTCCTTTAACGTTTGCATTTTTGACAGAAATGTTTTCAAATGTTGAGTTTGCATTGTCAAATGAAGATACTACGGCCACACGATGTCTTCCTTCTAAAGTGATATTTTCAAATTTTAAATTTCTTAACGTTGCACCGTTTGTTAGTTTTGTAAATGATGTTACATCATCAGTCGTAGCAGTACCAATATTAGTAACATTTCGAATATTTACGTTTTCTATAGTTCCTGTTATCGTGTTAAATAATGACAAATTTGTTAAATTTGATAACGTATGTCCATTTCCATCTAATTTTCCCGTAAAGGTTGAAGTGATTACAGAACCTACTCCTGTATACCCTGTGAAGTCTAAGTCTGTTTCCAATACATAAATTCCACCTGGATTATCATTTAATTTTTTGAAATCGTCTATACTTGTTATTTTATTTTTCAGGGTTTCGACTTCTATATCACTACTAACAGTTGTTCCAACGGCCCCTCCAATTAAACTTATATCATTTCTTCCACCAAAGTTTAGTTGTAATTCTTTTGCTTTTACGTTTTCTATTACACTGTATTCAGTTCTTACAGATAAGGCTCCAACGTTTGCTATGTTCATTGGAATGTCTGTTCTTTCAAGTATTAAGTCTTTTACATATCCATAGCGAATTTTTTGGAAGATTGGTATTTTGTTTCCAATAATTTTATGTCCATTTCCATCTAGTTTTCCCATGAATGTTTGCGTTACATTTTGAGTCATTCCGCTGAAGTCTATATCATTGTCTAAAATGTAATATCCATACGGTTCTGCATTGATTTTATTTATTAATTCTTCAGCAGTTTTGATGTGAGTCATTTCTAGGTCAGTTCCCAGTGGGTCATCTATAAAGTCGTTGGTGACTCTTTTTAAGTAATGGTAATAAATCTTACGAAGGTTAGTTTCACCTGTAACATTTCGATTACCATTTTTTGCGTCACTTCTTAATGCATCTACAAATTGTTCTATCATTAAATCGATATTGACATATTTGTTGTCTTTTTTGCTTTCTATTTCCGCATAGCGGCTCATTCTGTATTCTTTCCAGTTCATGGCAGTTCCTGTTTTCGCTAGTGTTATTTTTTGAATGGCATCTAAGTCAGAACCACTCAGTTTACTACCAAAAGTTACGTAACCATCGACTCCTGCATAGCCTAGCATTTCAAACATGTTTTTCTTATTTGAGAAGGCATCTGCATATCCATTGTCATAATGTCCCATATACCAACGTGTTACCCAAATGGATTCGTATCCATAGTCATTGGCACCAATACTATTGATTGGTACAAGGCCTCGTACACTAACTCCCCAAGCATTGTTTGGCCTTAGCATAATTCGATTGTCCCAAAGGGATTCTAACGTTGTTAAGTTCATTGCTTCGGCTTGTTCTTTTGTAATGGTTCCCCATGTGCTCCAGCCAGCCGATTGATTCATTCTTGTTGCAATTTTTGCTTGTTCTTCTGGTGTTAATTGAATAAATGCTTTGGCTGAAACATAATCTAGAAGTTCTAAAGCATCAAATTGTCCTTTAAAGTAATTTTCTAATTTTTCTCTCGTATTGATTCGCTCAGGTGTTAAATTTTGCGTTGCCATACTTTCTTTTCCTAATGTAAAGGCAAAATTGAAGTAATATGGTCCAACATCATAACCACTAATATTATTGTTACTCCAAGTTTCCTTTTGTTGAACATTTCCTTCAGTATATGTTTCTAGTTGTAATCTTGCCCCTTTTCTAAACAACATGATTTTATCGTAAAGGGCATGTTCAAATTCATGGGTCCAAGTATCATAATTAGTTAACCCAGGGGTTGCAATAAACCATAAGAATCCTGCTGTATTTCCAACTCCTGCTGCAGAACCATATTGCCATGCTCCTACGGCTTCGTTGAAGTTTTTATGGAACGGCTCAGTAGTAGTTCCTGCTTTATTTTGCGTATATATTGGAGATGTTCCAATTGGAATATTTGTTCCTGGGAAATAACTTGTTTTGTATCCTGTAATCGTTTTTACAGTATCATAAACCATAATCGTAAAACTGTTCCAACTTTCAACATGGAAAGTTCCAGCCATGGTATCAAATTGTCTTTTAATAAGAGCAACATGATTTTTTACATGATTTTTTACTGTATTTTGTCCAGATGCAGTTGTTGGATTATCAATATAGACTCTTTGTGCCCCCACTTGGAATTGGGCAGGACCTGATATGATGTATCCAGCATATTTCGGTAATGTTGATAAAGGTAAGATAAAGTTTTGGAATCCTTTTAATCTATCCCATGCACGATATTTTACTTCTGGATGATTTTCAACTGGTATTTCTGCTAATATTCCGATGGAAGAAAAATATTCTGTAAACCAATCATTTATATCTTCATATCCTCCGATATTTCTTATTACTCCATCTAAATAATAACTTAGAGCTGAACTTCCTGTGTATTTACTTAAACTATTTGCGAAGAATGTATGTGTTGCATTTGTTCCTAGATTTCCTGTTAGTACTTCTTCTGTTAAATTATCAATAGTCATAGAGTCTTTGTACATTTTTCCTTCAAATAATAGAATATCTGATACTTTTGCTCCACCAATTTCAAAATGGTACCATCTGTGATAATAATTGTAAGCATATAATATTTTGTCAAGTCTACCACTATCGATTAGTTCTTGTTTTATCTTGTTGTTTAGAAGTTCACTGTTCATGTTTAATATACTGTTGCCATCATTTTGCAATAATTGTAGAGCTATTTCTTCTGCAAGTGGTTTCATCATTTCATTGTAATGGTCACGATATAGTCTACTGTCTGCTGCTGTTGTTAAAGGATCAAGTTTACTTGTATAATCAACGTTACTTATGTAATTTTTGATTGTTTCTACAATGGATGATGTTTCTTTTATGGTGTAGTTATTGAATGCATATTCTAAGTCCAAATCATTTATGGTGTAAATAGCTATGTTTTGTTTTGTTTCTTTGAAGGTTATGTTGTATTCTTGTACAGAATAATCTTCAAAGACAACTTTTATACTGCTCAAGCTATTTTGATTTTGAGTTGTTAAGTAAGTTTGTAATTTTCCATTTCTGTATGGCAAAATATGTTTAATTATTTTTGTATTGAATAAATGGTCATTTTGTAATTTCAACCCATCTTCAATTAAATATTTGGCGTCATAATAAGGCATTAATTTGTTAATGTTGTGATATATTATATCTTTTTCTTCAGTATATCCATTTATTTTTTTGATTCGTGTAAAGTCTGGTATATACAATTTACTGTTGCTTGGTTTTTCATCGTCTGTTGTTTCTTCTACTTCTTTTACTGATTGTAATACTGGCGGTTTGTCATAAGAAACATTAGTGATATCCCAAATAGTTTCATCAAAGTTTACATTATCTTTGAAGAATTCTGTTGTGAGTTCTTCTTTTGTTACTTGTTTTACACGATTTGCTGAGGCATTTGTTGCAAGTCCAGAGTTTGCAAGTTCGTAGTTGTTTGTTGATGATGTATGTACAGTAGAACCATGAATACTATAGAAATTGCTTCCTGTTGATAAACTTACATTATTTTTTACAATTGTGTTATTGTTTAACGCAAGTCCGACAATATCTCCATTTAATCTTGGACTTACATTACTTGTATAAGACACTTTGGTAATACAATTTTCTATTGTAATAGTGTCATTTCCGTCTCCTGTACCTAATATTCCACTAATTCCGTTACCATCTTTATTTTGGGTTGATTTTAAAGACCCTTCTACATAACAATTACGAATTGCTCCTCCAATCATATTTCCAACAATTCCAGCAACTCTTATATGTCCAGAAGTTGTAATTTGGAAATTAGTTACACTACTTTGTTCAATAGTAGTAGCAGTTGCCTCTCCTAGTATTCCTCCTACCCGATTATTTCCTGAAATTAATATTAAATCTTTTACGTGTACATTACGAATAGTTGCATTTGTTGCAATATTGGCAATCGTTCCCCTACTATTTACTCCAGCAAGTTTTGGACTTTCTAAGAAAAGATTTTCAATAGTAGCTGATTCAATTGTATCAAATAGAGGTTTAGATAAATTATAAATTTTGTGTCCATTTCCATTTAATGTTCCCATAAACGAAGAAGAAATTAATGTATTTGTATTTTTCGTAATGATAGAGGCATCATAATCACGGGTTAGTGTAAATGTTCCATTTGGATTAGCTTCCATTTCACGAATTAGACCTTCTAGGGTGATGTTTTCTGCAACTCCATTGTACATTTCGCCAAAAACAATTTCTAGTTTATCCTGCTTATTGGCATCTGTATATTGAACAACATTATCAAAATCCAATGTTAGTTTTAATTGGTTATCTTCTATTTTATAATCCGTTATTTTTGTGTAAAATGTTGGCATTTGTTTTGTATAAACTTTTGCAATATAAGTATCTAAGTTGGTAAGGTCGCTTTCTCTTAATTGTTTAACTTCTACAACTTCGTCAGACATTTGTTTATAAACGGAGGTTCTAATAATATCTTTTATTTCAAATTTACGAGCTCCTAAAGTAATATCCGCTTCTAAAAGTGTTACATTTTTGTATTCGTTTGCATCACTTTCTAATACGTTCATATCAAGGTCATAGTCTGCTATTACTTTTACTATATAAATTTGATTTTCTTCTGGTTGGAAAGAAATTGTATTTTCATTTTTTTCTATTATTTGTTCTTTTACAACTTTTCCATTTTTTAGTAAGATAACTTTTCCATTTGTAATAGTATTTTCTTTATCAATAACTTTGAATGAGGCAGATATAGTACCGTCTATGTTTTCTTTATAGCCAAATTGTTCTATCGTTGGTTTGTCTTTTAAAACAGTTACTTTGATTTCATTATTTTCAGAAATAATTAATTCTTTTGCATTATTTAATGTAATTTTTTCTATTTTTGCTGTTTTTACACCCGAAGTTCTATGGCTATTTATTGTTAAATAATATGCACCTTCTTTTTTTGTAAGGTCATATTCAATTCCATTTACAACGGCTTTAACCGGTTCAAAAGTAGTTGTATTGGTACTTTCAAAACTAATAGTAATTGGCTCTGATTTACTAAAATATTTTGTTTCTCCTTTGTTATTGTAAGTTTTTATATTTCTTATATTTAGTTCGTAATCTGCAACAAGCTCAATTTCTTTTGTAGTAAGCGTTTCTTCTAATCGATTGTTTTCTTCTGGTTGTTCATCTAAAGCATTATTATCTAAATCAAAAGTTGCTTTTATTTCTAAAGTATATTTTTTAGATGGTTCTACTTGGAAGGTAATTTCATTGTGTCCCTTAACTACTTCTTTTTCAGTAGAAATTCCATTGTTGGTTATAATAGCTTTACCATTTAGAAAACTATTTTCTTCATCTAATACATCAAAACGTAGTGTAATTTCTTTTGCTCCAACATTATCTTCTTGGATAAAATTTGTAATTTCTGGTTTGTCTTTTAAAATTTCTATATTTAGCGTTTCATTAGTTGTGGCTACTGCACCATTTTGATAAACAAATCTTGTAATTTCTAATGGATATATTCCACTAGTTGTTCCAACATTTAAAGTTGCTTCATAATTTCCATTTTCTAGTTTTACAGCAATGCAATCTATGTTATTGATACGAATTTTGGTAATATCTTCTGATTTGTTACTTGCTACGTCAAAAGTTAGTTTCAATAAACCGCCTTTTTCTACATAATACGCATTTGGTGTAATACTATTTACTTCTATTTTGGGGTCAGCTTCAAATTCTTTTTCTATTTCTATTGTTGTTGTGTCTGCTTCATTTCCTGTTAAATTGTATGTAATGGCTACTTTTATTTTGTATTTTGTTGTCATTGCTACAGAAAAGAATTTATTTATCATATTATCATTCGTTACTTCATTACGGTCAAGGTCTAAGTTTCCTATTACATTGTTGGTATCATCTAAAACTTTTATGTTTATTTTTGTTACTGCTTCATCTACATCACTTAAATGAAACATTACTTTTAATTGATTTGTTTCTGTAAATTCAGTTGTAGATAAATCTACTATACTAGGATTTTGTTTGATTACTTGAATATTTATCGTGTTGTTTTCTTTTAATTCAAATTTCTTGCCATTTGAAAGGATTATCTCTTCTACTGTAAGGGTATGGTTTCCTAAATCTTTTACACTTTCTATAGTTGCAATAAATTTACCATTTTCTTCTTTTATTTGATATTCTTTTCCATCTACTTTTATTGTTTGTGGAATATGCTTTGTTGCGTTTGTACTTTCAAATACTAATTTTATTTTGTCTTCTTTATTAAATGTTGTTGTTTCTTGTTCTTCCTTGTAAGTTTTCATATTCGAAATTGTAAAATTATAGTCAATTAATAATTGTAATTCTTTTTCATAAGATTGAACTCCTTTGTGTTCTTCATCTTCTAGCGTATTGCTTAAATTATAATTCAAAATAATTACAGCCTTATATTCCTTTTTTTCTTCCACTTTTAGTTCAATGCGATTAGCACCCTTTTCTACTTTTTCTTGTGTGATGAGATTTTGAGTGATATCGTATATTTCTATAGAAGCAGACTCTAAGCTATCATTGTTGTCTACTACATCAAACAGTAAAACTAATTTTGACTCTTCTTTGTTTTCTTCTACATGATAATTTTCAATGTTCGGTGTATCTTTTAGTACATCTATTTTAAATGTATAATTTATTTGCACTTTTTTACCATTATCTAATAAAGCTTCTGTAATTGTATAATTTTTTACTCCAGCATCTGGTCCAACATTTATTTTTAGTTTATATAAAGAAGTGTTTGGTTCTTTTTCTACTTCATATTCTTGTTTATTCATTATTATTTTTTTTATGTTTGCACCGAAACTTACATCTGCATTTAATTTTGCTATTATTTCTTGGTTTTTATTTGGAAAAGCATTTTCTAATTCTACATTTACTATTTCAACATCGTATTCTAATGTTTTTTCTATTTTTTGGATTAAAATTGTTAAATCCGTTACTGTCAATTTTCCATCCATATTCATATCAGCAAATTCTATTTTACTGTCTGTTAATTTTTTTAAATCAACTAAATGTAATTCAAGTAAACTTACATCCGCATAATTAATTTCAGAGTCTCCATTTAATTCGCCTTTTTGGGAAAAATCATAAGCATATGTACAAGTTGTTCCTATAAATTCAGTTAAAACAATCCCCAAAAGTATAAATGATAAATTAATACTTTTGTTTCTGTCTTTGTTTTTATGTCTTTTATATAAAATGATAATTGCTATTAATTGTATTAATATAAATACAAGTAATATAGAATATTTAAAAGTTGTTTTTTTTATTATGGGTTCGTTACTTTCAGTTGGTGTTTTTTCTGGAGCAGTGGTTGGTTTATCTGTTTTGTTCGGTTTTTCATTTTGATTATTTTCACTATCTATGGCATCTTTTATATCATTAGGGTTTTGGTTAATATCTGTGTTTATAGTATTTCCCGCTAATACGTCAGATGGTTTTGTATTATTTGTAATCGTATTTCCTTGACTTGGATTATTAGGAGTTGTTGGCTGTGTTGGTTCTGCTGGAATGGTTGGTTTAGTAGGAATTGTTTGTTGGTCTTTTACAATATTTAACATGATGTTAACATCATTTACTAAAATATCTTTTTTTCCTTCAGAAGTTGTTATATCTTTTATTGTAACCATCGTTTTTGTTGCTTCGATATCTGTTTTTGCTTTTAATCTAAATGTAATAACATTTTCTTCCAACTTGGTTCCTACTTTTCGAAAGGCAATAAATTGGCCATTTTGCGGATTGTATTTTAATCCTTCCCAATTATTTTGGCAAATAAAATCGCTTTGAATAATTTCTTCAAATATATTTTTATCGTATTCAAGTGTTCCTTTATAAGCATTTATTCCTTTTTTGATTCCTTCAAAATTATTAAATGTAAAGGTTATTTCTGCTACTTCACCTGCTTTTATTTCTAAAGTAGTAGATGTTAGTTGTGCATCTATTTTTACTTCTGCCAGTACTGATGTTATTGAAATTATGTTTATTATTAAAAACAATAGTATCCCCATAATTACTTTTTTCATATTCTCTTTACTCCTTATTATTTGATTTTCTATAAATCTATCTTAGTCGAAAAATAAAAATTTTTCAACTATATTACTAAAATTTTATGTGGTATATTTAACTTACTTTTAAATTAAACTAAGAGAAAAGCACCCAATTTACTTTAAGTAGATTAAGTGCTATGTATTCATTATTCTCTATTTTATTATATGCAATTTTTCTTGCTATATTCTTAAAACCATCTTTAGTATATTACTCGCCTTGCTTACTCAGATTTTATTTCATATGGTGCGAGTAAGAAAGTTATTTCAAACTTTTTTCTCTAAATTCAGTAATCAATACAATATTTGTATCAATTTCTTAATATAATTATAATCTATTTTTACTAAAAATTCTATACCTATTTGTGTATATTTTGATTATTGTATTATGTATTTCCATATTCTTTTATATTGTTTTAATTGTTCACTTTTCTTTATTTGTGCTACTGGATGATATAAAGGTATTATTATAAAATCATTTATCATAATTTCTGGGCTATTGTTAATAACATCCTTTAAAGTTTTTTCAATATTAAAACTATAAATTTTAGATAATGATAGTAGTGGATAATATCCTAGTGTTAATATCATTTTAGGTTTCACTATATTTATTTGCTTTAATAAATATTTGCTACAATTATTAGTGGACTTTTTCAAATCAATATTATTACCACGATAATTGTTTCCTTTTCTAGCACACATTATAGCGTTGGTAATAAACATATCATCTAAACTATATTTGTTTTCTGAAGATTCTCTTATATAATAATTTAATAATTTTTTTGTATTGCTTTTTTCCTGTTCAACTAGATACTTCCAGTTTTCTCGATTCGGATTGTTAATATATTGCTCATTCAATTGTCTCATATCATTATATGGTCCCCAATCTTGACCTATAATCATTATTTTAGAGTCTAATCTATTATACCAGTCAGTCCAAATAGATGGAATGTTTTTACAAAATTCTTGTGTTTGATAAATATTAATGAGTGAGCAATCTTTTCCATTTTTCTTTTTTAAACTTGTGCATTTAGAACAATTAGACATTGAGTTTATTAGTTCATCAAATACTTGATTTTTCATGTTCTATTTAACCATTTCCCAACTTTTAAAATAAATACATTCATTTAATTCATTAAATTTTATTTCATAAATACCATCAAAGTCCTTATCATTTTGTTTAAGAATCCATTGAACAATTATTGTATTACCATCTATTGCTAATATGTGAAATTCTATATTCTGTATATTTTCATTTTTGATATGTTGCCATTCTTGATTTATTTCTTCAATAGAAGTATATGGTTTCATAAAGGGTGTTTCTTGATAAAAAGTTGTTTTAGTAAATAATGATACTGCATTTTCTATGTCCTTATTAAACCAATATTCTCTTAATTTATTTAACCATTTTTCAGCAAAATCTCTATTCATTATTGTTTCTCCAATCTTTTAATTATTGCTTTTTCAAATGTTTCATCTTCACTATAAGAGTATCCTATTATACCTTCATTAAGCCAATATTGATTTTCTTCTGAATCTCCATCCATTTGAATTATATATTGTGGTTGTAAAATGTGCATTGCATTTGCTAATTTATAAAAAGTTCCAAATACTTTTAATTCATATTCTGTTAATTGATTATATTTATTATATTCACTTAATAATACTGAAATATTATCGTAAGTATTATCCTTTGACTTCTCATCTAAACACATATTACAAGCAATAACTGCCAAATCTATTATTCTTGGTAAATAATTAGAAACTGCAAAATCTATAATCCATATTTTTGAATTATTATCTAACATTACATTTGTGCTTATTATATCTCCGTGAACAAATGCTTTTGGGAGGTTTTCAAAGTCAGTTTTATTTAATTCTACTAACAATTTATCAAATTCACTTTTATAACGATCTGAAAGATATTCTCTCTTTTTCTTATATTCATCCTCAAAATTTACGATTGCCCAAGTATCATAAATAAAATTTGGCTTTATATCTAAATTATTTATCATTGCAGTTTGTCTGGCAATTTCTTTAACTATATCTTTACTTGGTTTTTCCTCTAATTTAAAATAATTCTTTCCATTTATATATTCAAATACACAAATATCATAATGATTATCCTTATAATCTAATGCTAAAGTAATGTCATCATTAACTATTAAAGGTTTTGGAGAGTTTATTTCACTATTGGCTACTGCTCTAATTCTATCTAAATAATTTTTAATATCTTCTTTTGTTCTAATTTTACTAAAAATCTTAACACAATATTTCCCAGTTGAGGTTGTTAAATAGTAATTATAATCTTCATATCCAATAGTTATCAATTCATTTGAAATAAATTCTCCTAAATTATAACTTTCGCATATTTTTTGAGATATATTTCTTAAATCGGTATTAAGTCCTATTCTTTTATTAAAATCTTGTAGTTCAAATGTATCCATTGTTATCATCTCACTTTCATATTCATATATTTTTTGTTAATGGCGAATTTTCTTGAATTGGAATCAATCTGGTTTTTGTTGTATTTATAAATGCACATTTATGGGTAATTTCAAATATTTCACTATCTGTTTTTAAATCATATTTTATAAATAAATCTGGTATAAAATAGTATTTATCACTAGAAAAATTACCATAAGCATTATTAGTTTCTGTATAAAGTCCTTGTAGCATATTATATAATAAATTCCATCTATCACAAGAACCTGTATCTATTTCATCATCAATAACATTATCATTTATTGGTTCTTCATTCATATCAATTATTGATGATTTTATATTTAACTTTTGATATAAATCTTTTAATATAGAATCTTCAAAATATTGATTTAATGCTATATCTATACATTTGTCAATATTAGTATTTGAATTTATAACCATTAGTCTAACAGGAATATCATTTTTATAAAATATAATTGCATTATGCTTATTTCTTATATTTATATCTTCCGGCTTTACTGTAATTATGCAATTACAGTTTTTCACTATTTTATATTTATCAAATGCAATTTTATTATTTTCAAATCCATCTACAAAAGCACCATTAAAACATTCATAATGATTATCGTGTTGCTCTGTCCATAAATCAATAGTTCTTATAATATTCAAGAAAATCATCCCCATTTCATTAACATTATAACAAATTTTCTTATATTTAGATATGATTTACTATAAATCTCTATCAAAATCATCTTTACCTTTAGAATTGTTTTGTATAGTATCAATATCATTTTCATCAAGTATATCTTCATCATATAAGTCATTTATAAAGTCATCATATTTATCATTAGAAAAGAATTTATCTTGTAAGAATTTAATAAATTTCTTCCATAAATCTTTAAAGTAATTTAATGTTTCTTCTAATTTTGATACCTTTTCTTCTAGTTCATAAACAGAATCATTAGCACAATTCAAATCATACTCTAATTTTTCAATTCTATCATCACGAGTTTTTATCTTCTTTTTCAAGTTTCTAACTTCGTTAGAGTGTTCTCTTAAATCATCTTCGTATTTTTTAAGAACAATATTTATATCATTAGCATTTCTTAAATTAGAAGTAGTATCATTAGTTTGTTCTATATATTTTTTGATTTTATTAACCTCTTCATTTGAAATAGAGTAGTTATTTTTATTCATTAATGTAGGTTTTAGATTATCAATAATATCATTAATTTCATTAGATTTATTTTGTAATTCATCTGTTTTATTATTTAATTCTTTAAGTTGCTTTTTATATTTTTCTTGTTCTCGTTTGAACTTTTTATATTCGTTCATATTCGCAACATTAATATCAATATTTCTACCTTCTTCTTTTACTTTAAGAGTGTAGTTTAAATGATAAATCCTATTAAACGAATTAATACAATATACTCTCATTTTATCTTGAATTTCTTTTAGACTTACTTTATTGAAAACATCAGATTTACCAACTTGTTTTTCCATACCATTTTTCATCCCATCTTTAAATGGTACTCCAACAATATGTAAATGAGGACTAGATTCATCAAAATGAATGGTGGCATTTGCTATTTTAAAATTAGATACAACTTCTTCTAAATCTGCTATTTGTTCTTTAAAAACTTCAATCATTTTTTTCTTATATTTATCATCTTTATCAGTCCAAAAATCCATATCGCCAAGTTCAATAATAATCTCACAAGCAAGATCTCTTTTGTTATCGTTTGAGATATGATCAAAATAGTTTTCTATCTTTCTATCATTTCTAGTTTGCTTTTCGTTGTATTTTATTCTTGCATCTTCAAATAATTCTAAATACAAATTTTTAGTATCTTCTACAACAGAAGAAGTACCTCTAATCGTGCAAATTAATTCTTTATCATCATCATATTTTCGTAAATTATGTTTATCAACTTTTGATAATTGTTGATGATTTTGAATAGCATTATTATTAAATGAAGTAGTATTAGTATCATTCGTTTTTGCTGTTCTTCGTGCTCTTTTTGATTTGTTTTTATCATTACCTAAATGTAATGAATAAGATAATTCTTCCATATTTTCATAACCCCCTTTGTTAGAATAGAGTCCTACTATTTATAGTAGGGTAATTTTGCTTTGTCAAAATCTCTAACCCCCTATATATTTTGACGCATACATCAAAATATGGGGTCTAAGGTTTAGGCAACCTTAGAATCCACCTATCTTATTTCGTAATATTTCAAAACTTCGTAATGAAATAAAACTACATAAGACTTCTGATAAAATAATAAGCACTGCTTTTTATTTTATCTATGAAAATTATTCAAGTAATTGCAAACTTCGTAAGCAATTATTTTCATAATTTTGTTTAAACAATCTATCGCCAATTTCATCAGCACAGCTAACAAAACTTGCCACAATTGTTATAACTTTTTTCATTAAAAAGTTAACAAAAATCTTCTTTGTTAACATTATCTGGTATTGTTTCAAACACATCTCTAATGTTAACCTTTATATCATTAGGATTATTCTTTGTTGCAAGCATTCCCATTGATACCCAATTCTCGTTTCCATTATTATTTTCTTGTAATGGGAATATTCTAATTGGTACTTCATTTTTTTGAAGTGGAAACATATCTAATTTTTCAGTTTCTTTATATAGTGTTCCTTTATAAAAATTTACTTCATAATATTCATTTAATCTACATAAATGTTGCATAACATCTTTAATAGGCAAATACTCACTATATCTTACAATACTATCCACACATATACCATTAAAGTTATATGTAAGTGGTCTTTGCTTATCAATATAACCTTGCTTATATAATTCTTCAAAATCACTATAAAATGTACTCCTAA
>CANTCQ010000005.1 GCA_947652325.1 uncultured Mycoplasmatota bacterium | reverse complement strand
TATCTTATGAAGAAGTACAACAAGAAATAGGAAAAAGAAATTATCAAAAGATTTTATTAGCAATTTTGACAGGTTTAATAACATTTATTATTTTTATAATTGAAATATTTATACTGAAAAAATTATAGTTTGAAAATTTTATACGAGGAGGTAGAATATGGAATTTTGGATATTTATGATAGTATTTATATTTATTGGTGGAGGCTGTTCACTTACTGGTACTTGGTGGAGTAAAAAGAAAAAAGATGAAAAATCCAAAAAACAATAATTTTCATACAAGTTATTACTAAAAATTACAATTTCTATGAGAGATTAATTTTAAATTTTTATGTAACACTTATGTAACGAATTTTCAAAACTTTAAAATTACATTTTAATTTATTTTAATCAAAATCAGGAAATTTTAAACAAAATATGAAGAAAAATAAAGGTTTTAAAATTATATAAACTAAAATTTAATAGCCCCCTGAAGAGTCAGCGAAAGCTGGCTTATTTTTTGTTTTTAATTATAATAATATATTATAATGGATTTAGTTATATTATCTTCCTATAAACGAAAAAGTATTTTGTTATGGATAAAGAATTTACTTTAACTTTAATAGAAGGTGGAGATAATATAAAGAACTGACAATAAGAATAGGATTAAGTAATACATCTTTGAATAATCTTGAAAATGGAAAGGTTAAAAAGCCTGATATAGAGATATTAAGAAAGATTGCTGAAGAACTAGGTTTATCTTTGGAACAATTATTAAAAGCAGCAGGATATGATGCTTTAACAAATTGGTTTCCTAATAATGAATTTAAAAAATATTATTAAAGAAGCAAGAATTTTTAAATATGATATTTTAGATTGGGACAGTAATAAATGAGAAATAACTAGACATGTAATGGAAAATCTAGATAGAGTAGCATACAAATTAGAACTTATAACAGGTAATAGAGGAATTGATTATAGTTTGGATGATGCTATAAAAGATATTAATAAAGCATTAGAAGATTTAAAAGATATTACTAAAAAATATGATTATAGTAAATTGCCAAATGATTTATAATCAAAAATTATCTATGAGTAAACGATAATTCTTTTTCACTTATTTTTTTCGTAAAATACTACAATTTTTTTGTAAAAGTGATATAATAAAAAACAATTTTCTTTAGGTGAAAAGTTAGAGAATTAAATTTAGATATAAAAAAGGAAGAACAAAGGGAATGGTTTGAAGATGAAATAGTTAGATTAAGAGATTTATCTAAAACTAAAAAAATAAGTGAATTAGTCAGAAAATTAAATCGCACAAGTAGTTCAATAAAAGCAATGACTAAAAAGCTCGGAATTAATGTGATGAGTGATAGAAAAAATTGGGCTGAAGATGAATATGAACAATTGACTATGATTGATAAGAAAACTCCTAAAGAAATAGTAGAGATACTTGGAAGAACTGAAGATGCAATTATTATTAAAATAAATAGAAGAGGATTGCAAATTCAAACAAATGACAAAAGATTTAGGACAAAGGAAGAGGTAACTTTATTATCTGATTTATGGGGGGGACAGAATCATTTGAAACAATCGCAAAGAAATTAAATAGAACTGTATCATCAATTAAAAATAAGGCATTTCTTTTAAGGTTAGTCTCTGTAATAGAAAATAATTATAATGGTTTAACAATTAAAAATATTAGTGCTTTATTAGGCGTAAATATAAATATAGTAAGTGTTGGTTGGATTGGTTTAGGACTTAAGTATATAGTAGAGATTTAGAAAAAAAATTTTAGGTATTGAACCTGAATGGTTAAAGGAAAAAAGAAAGTTAGATAGGGAACAAAATCCAGATATGGAAAGACTAAAATTAACAAAACAACAGTTAATACTTGCAAGAAAGTTTCTAGAATTACAAAAAGAAAATATAGAACCTAGCGAAAATGTGATTGGTACTAGATTAGTTAAAACTAAAGATAATAAAAAAGAAGGATACGGTAGTAATTAGAAAATTGATAATGATTTATTTGAAGAGGGGTTATACTATACAATCAAAGGAGGAATGTATATGATTCTATCAAATTTAACAAAGGAAAAAATTATGGATGTTCGTGATTATTATGACAGAAGAAATTGGTTTGTTGATATGAATTTTATGAATGAGCTTTTAACAATAATACAAAAAGATGATGGTTTTAAAGATTCTTTTCAATATGAGTTAATAGAAAATAAAAAAGATGGACCTGCCTATGTGTATCATGGAATTATTTATTTTAATATGAACTTATTAATAAAATACATAGAAAAAATGGTAAAAGATTGGTTCTCAAAATATTCACAAAAAGATATAAGCAAATACTATAACTTCATGGCATCCCTTGTAGTGCTTCATGAAAGTTCTCATGTGTGGCAACAAAATGGATTAGAAAAGTATTCAGAAATAAATAGATTAAATAGTGATATTACACGGAGTAGAGTTCTTCATTTAAAAAAATTAAAGGACATTATAAATTTCATAAGGCTACAAATAAATATAATAAAAACAAATAATCATGATTATTTTGAAAGGCAAGCAAACATTGATGCACTTCGAGAACTTATAGATATGTATCAAGGATATTCTTTTTTAGATTTTATTGAATTGCAACATATATATAATTTGTCTTTTAAGGCAAAAAGAGAATCTATTGTACATGATACTTTGCGTTCTTACTTTTTAGAGTACAATTATAATTGTGAAGGTATCCCACAGGATTTATTGTTTGAGGTTGGATTACCTACAGATAAAAAATATTCTGACTCGATATATGATGCAATAGATAAATATAATAATAATGAGTTATCCTACGAAAGAGTTATTGAAAGAATCAAAAAGTACTAAGAAGGTGAGTATTTTTATGCGTGGAAAACCACGAGAATTTACTGATGAAAAATACAATATATAGTTGATAATTTGGGAAAAGAGTCTCCTCATAGCATGAAAAAAAAGTTTAATTGTTCATGGTCTGCAGTTTGTAAGATAGCAGAAAAACTTTGTTGGGTATACAGACTCGAATAAATTATATCTATATAAAAAATTACCGAAGGATGATTTTTAGAATAAATCCATATTTAGATATTAAAGGATATGAAAAGTTTCAAGAAAAAATAGAACATGTAGAAATTAATTATTATGATGGAGAACGATAAAGGTATTTTATATGTATAGATTTAATGATAAAGTAAAAAAATATTTTAAAAAGATGTATGGCACAACATTCTGAAAAATTAACAATTTCAGGAGAACTATCAATTGAACAATTAGAACTATGTAGGAATGGTTTTACTTATCAAAATTAGTCTTACATTTTATTACTGAATTTATTTGAGCAGGAAAATATAAGAAAAGTTTCGACATCCCATATTGAATTTGGACAAAGTATAGATATGTCAAATGATATGGCATTATGTCTAAAAAATAAAAATACCCCTCCTTTACAAATATACCCTATAGGGTATATTATTTTTTTAGAGGTGAAAAAATGGATGAGAAAAAATATACCCATCGTTCTTATGAAGAAAAAAAGACAATAACAAACCGTTTAAATCGAATAGAAGGACAAGTTATTGGAATTAAAAAAATGGTAGAAGAAGAACGTTACTGTGATGATATCTTAATACAACTCCAAGCCGTTAATAAATCGATTAAAAGCCTAGCCAATTTTATTTTAGAAAACCATATGTACAATTGTGTGACAGAAGAATTTTTAAAAGGAAACACAGATATTATTGAGGAAGTTGTGCACTTGTTTAGGAGATTTCAATAATGAAAAAAATTCAGTTGCAAATATCAGGTATGACTTGTAGTGCTTGTTCTTCCGGACTTGAAAAATATTTAAAAAAACAAAAAGGAATAATCGATGCTAATGTGAATTTAATCCTTTCTTTAGCTAATATTACTTATAAAAATATTTCTATCAAAACAATGGAAAGTTATATCAATAAAGCTGGATTTAAAAGTGAAGGAGAATTTAAATCAATTAAAACAGAAGAGTATACAAAAAAAGATAAGAAATATTTATGTCTTTTTGGAATAGTGTTAATTATATTTTTCCTAATCACTATGGCTCCGATGTTAAAATTGCAAATACCTTATATAAATCCAAATTGTCCTAAAATTTACGTTTCTATTATAGGAAGCATTTCTCTTCTTTTTCTTGTATATGGAACTCCTATATTAAAAAGTGGTCTAAAAAATTTATTTCATAAAATTCCCAATATGGATAGTCTTGTTTTCTTTAGTGTTAGTTTTAGTTTTCTTTATAGCTTGTACGCTACAGTAAAAATATTTTTAGGAGAGACTTCTTATCTACATCATTTGTACTTTGAATCTGTTTGCATGGTTCTTTATTTTATTAAATTAGGTCGTTATTTAGAAAACAAAAATAAAGACAAAACCAAAGAAGCCATAAAAACACTTTTAGAAGTAACCCCTAAAAAGGCAGTTAAATTAGAAAGAGGAAAGGACATAGTAGTAAACATTGATGAAATACAAAAAGGAGATACTTTACTAGTCCGCCCTGGTGAAAAAATTGCGGTAGATGGGGTAGTTTTAAAAGGAGAAACTCATGTAGATGAATCTTTTATCACAGGAGAAAGTAAACCTGTTTTAAAAGAAAAAGGAAGTAAAGTAATAGCAGGATCCATAAATTATGAATCTGCATTAGAATACAAAGCTATAAGAATTGGAAAAGAATCTACGATTTCAGAAATCGTAACCTTAGTTGTAGAAGCAACTAACCAAAAGACTAAAACACAAAAAATGGCAGACAAATTAAGTGGTTATTTTGTCCCTTTTCTTTTTCTATTTGTTTTTTTGATTTGTGGAAGACAACTGGTAAATAATAAACCATTTGAAGAAGTATTCTTGCATGTTGTTACCATTTTTTCCGTTGCTTGTCCTTGCGCTTTAGGACTTGCTGTACCCATGGTTGTTATGGTTGAAAATAACAAATGTGCTAAAAAAGGAATCTTTATTCGAAATAGCGAAGTACTAGAACTAGCTAAAAATACAGATACAATTGTTTTTGATAAAACAGGAACACTTACGTATGGTAAATTAATGATAGATAAGTATTTCAACTACTTATCTATAAAGGATAAAGATTTACTAAACCTAGTTGCAAATATAGAGGCTTTATCAACACACCCAATAAAAAATGCTTTTACAATAACCAGAAAACTTTCGGTTGAAAACTTTAAAATTTATGAAGGTATGGGGATATCCGGAGAAGTGTTAAATAACACTTATTATTTAGGAAATGAAAAATTAGCAAACAAATTAAAAATAAAAGAGAAATATACAAAAGACTATGAAAGTTTAGTAGAACAAGGTTGTAGTATTATCTACGTTATCGAAAATAACTATGTAATCGGTTTAATTGGAATTAAAGATACAATTCGAAAGGAAATAAAAGAAGTCATAAAAGAATGTAAAAAACAAAAACTAGCTGTTATCCTGCTTTCAGGAGATAACAAAACAACCGCCGAGATTATTGGAAATGAACTTGGAATTGATAAAATAGTAGCAAATGTTTTACCCAAAGAAAAAGGAGAATTTATAGAGTCTTTAAGAAAAGAAAATCACAAAGTCATTATGGTAGGAGATGGTATTAACGATGCACCAGCTCTAGTAAAAGCTACCATTGGGATTAGTGTAAACGATGGAACAGATGTTGCACACAATGCATCAAGCGTTATTTTAATGAATAACAATTTACAAAATATACTTGATTTAATAAATATTAGCAAAGAAGCAGTAAGAGTTATGAAACAAAATCTATTTTGGGCATTTCTTTATAATATGACTATGCTTCCTATAGCTGTAGGTCTTATTGCTCCATTTGGTATAAAAATGAATCCGATGGTAGCAAGTATCGCTATGGCGCTTAGTAGTTTAACAGTTGTATACAATGCATTAAGATTAAATAAGAAAGGAAAGAAAAAATGAAAACAGAAAAAAACATATTGATTGCATTTTTATTAAATGTGTCATTTTCAGTACTTGAACTTTTTGGAGGATTTTTTACAGGAAGTATAGCTATTATTTCTGATGCAATACATGATTTTGGAGATGCGATTAGTATTGGAATCTCTTATTTTCTAGAAAAGAAAAGTAAAAAAAATCCAGATGACCTATATACATATGGATATACAAGGTATTCTATATTAGGAGCACTTATTACCACACTTATTTTAATAGGGGGTTCTCTTTTTGTAATGGTAGGAGCCATAAAAAGAATAATCAATCCAGTCGAAATTCACTATAACAGCATGATTTTATTTGCTATTTTTGGAACTATTATAAATCTTTTAGCTGCATACGTTACAAAAGAAGGGGATTCATTGAACCAAAAAAGTGTTAACTTACATATGTTGGAAGATGTCTTAGGCTGGATAATCGTTCTTATCGGAGGCATTCTAATGAAATTTACAAACATAAAAATTATAGATTCTGTAATGTCTATTGGAGTCGCACTATTTATTTTTACTCATGCTTTCAAAAACTTTAAAGATATTTTAGATTTATTCTTAGAACGAATTCCAAAAGAGATAAAAATAGAAGAACTAACAAAACATATAGTAGAAATAGCAGAAATTGAATCTCTTCATCATATACATATTTGGAGTTTAGATGGGAAAAATCACTTTGGAACGTTACATGTTGTAACAAACACCAAAAACCAAGAAAAAATAAAAAAAGAAATTCGAAAAAAACTAGAAGAATTTAGAATTCATCATGTAACAATCGAACTAGAAAAAACCGAAGAAAATTGTAAAGAAATAGAATGCAGTCTCAAACAAAATATAGAAATGGGACATCATCATTAAATAAAGAGAGGAAAAGGCAATGAAAACAACAATAAAAATACAAGGAATGCACTGCGAAGGTTGTGTTAAAAGAATAGAAAATGTTTTATCGAAAATAAAAGGAATTGACAATTTCAAAGTAAGTTTAGAAGAACAAACAATCACACTAGAAGTAAAAAAAGAAAATATAATAGAAGATATAAAAGCAAAGATAGAAGCAATAGGTTTTAACGTGAAACAATAAATACTTTGTTTCTTTTTTACTTAAAATCCCCATACAAAATCGAACAATTGATAAAAAAATATTAATTTATAGAATTACCTGAAATTTATGAAGAAGAAAAAGAGAAAATAGAAGGTATAAAAATAGGTTTTACTAAATTAAAACTAGCAAATCAGAATATCGTAGGATAAATATTTAAGAAATATATAAATAATTCTTTCATAAACAAGTGACAACGAATATTACTTAAATCATTCTTTTAGAAACAAAGAAAATTCAATGGGAGTATTTTTATAGATTATCGTAATACAATCGAAAGTGAAGAATATTATATAACTACTTCATTTCATAATGAAAATGATTATAAGTTGTTTTTAAAAGTAATGAAAATAAAAGTTTTGGGAAACAAGAAATAACTAAAATAAGTAAAGGCAAAATACTAATACTTTCTATATGTGCAGACCTTCAAGAAACTACAAAAAAAGAATGATACATGCCAAATTAATAGAAGAAAAAACTAAAAATAATGTAAGATTTATTTTTTTCTTGTGATATACTAAAACTAGAATGTAAATGTTAAATTCAGTTGCGCAACTTCCAAGTAAACTTTCTAGTATGCAACTAACAAATGATTTAAAATGAAATACAGAAAGAAGGAAAATTTATGAATTTAGGGAATCGTTTATATGAATTACGAAAAAAGAAAAATATATCTCAAGAAGAAGCTGCAGAAAAATTAGGAGTCACAAGGCAAACGATATCAAAATGGGAAACTGACCAAAGCCTACCAGACTTTGATAAAATACTTCCATTATGTGTGTTGTATGAAATCACTACCGATGAATTATTAACAGGTGTCTCTTCCAAAACGTGTAAAGAAACAAAAGAAAACACTAAAGAAAATGATAAAAAGAAAAAGATAAAAACAGCAATAGTAGTAAGTAGCAGTGTATTTTTATATTTTATAGCAGTAATATGGATTATAATAGCAGAGCCTATAGAAGCTATTTCAGAAAATATAATGATAGGAAGTTTTTTATTCATTTGTGCAATAGCAACTGTTTTGTTAGTTTTTTATTTTATTAGTAGCTCAAAAGACAGTGCAGAAATACAAGAAAAAAAACGAAAAGAAAAAGAAAGAGAAAAATATGATGGTTTAATTGCAATCCTCTTTACTTGCATCTATTTGCTTATAAGTTTTTTCACTGGTGCTTGGCATATTACATGGATTGTTTGGATTATTTATGCTCTTATTATCGAAATTGTACATTTATTAATGGGAATAAAGGAGGAAAAAAATGAAAGAAATTAGTATCAAATGGCTTATAATTCTTTTATTAGTCTGTCTTGTTATCGCTTTAGTAATTGCAATGGTGCTCTTACTTCATGGCGATAACAATAGATTTTCTTTTTTCCATTTCAAAGAAGAAACAAAAATTATTGTAGAACAAGAATATAATAAAGAAGAAATAAAAAAAATAGTAGCAGATACTTCTGTATCCGATATTCAGATTATACCGAGCGAAAACGAAAAAATAAAAGTCGTCATTTATGGAGAAGAAACAGACAAAGCAAAAAGTGAATTAGAACAAAATACATTAACTATTTCTGCCCAAAAGAAAACTCGTATTTGTTTTGGATTCTGTTTTTTTGGAAAAGAAGAAATAATCATTTATCTTCCTGAAAATGAAATCAAAGAAATAGAATTAAAAACAATATCTGGAGACATAAAAGTTTCAACTTCACTAAAAGCAAACACAACAATAAAAACCACCAGTGGAGATATCTCATTAAATAGTGCAGCAGATGTAGACATCCATTCGACGAGTGGAGATATAAATGTGGGAGATGTAAAAAATGCTTCTATAATATCTGTAAGTGGAGAAATAAAAGGAAACACAGTTGAGGGAAAAGCAATCATCTCTACAACCTCAGGAGATATTAAAATCAATAGATTCCTATGTAAAGAAAATTCAGAAATAAAATCTGTAAGTGGAGAAGTAAAAATAAATAATGTAGAAAATGCCTACATTGAAACAAAAACGGTTAGTGGAGAAAGTGACATTGCAAACAACAATCGTAAGGCAGAATATACATTATCCATAAAAACGACGAGTGGAGATATAAAAGTCAATTAATCTTAAAAGAACATGTTTTACAAGTGTTCTTTTTTACTATTCAGTTTATTTATGTTATTCTAAATAAAAAAGATTTTAAAATAAAAGAAGAGTCAATTGATATTTTGAATGAAAACGGTGTATTTATAGGAGAAGTCTCCCAAGAAGTGAAATTCATAAAAAAGGATTATGGCATCGTGCTATTGTTGTAGCCATCATTAATGAAAATAATTAAATAAAGAAATGATAAAAAAGAAAAAAATATTGGTATGTTGAATAAATTCTATGGTAGGACACATTTCAAAAAGAATGATTCTAAAAAGGAAATTGTAAATAGACCAGAAGTATATCAAATTTTAATAAAATATTTATTTCGATTTTAAAAATTATAAAGAGGGTAGGAAGTAAAATGAATTTAAATAAAAAGAAAAAAATAGTGATATTCGGAATAGGAATACTTGTTTTATTTGTTGCAGATTTTAAAATGATTCAATATTTTCGCATAAAATTTGCCAAGATAGAAGTTGTTCTTGTAGAAAATTTAACTGCAGAATTTGCAAGTGAAAAAAAAGTATCAGATTATATTGTAAGTATGAATGGAAAAATAAAAAAAGACTATAAAATTGATACGTCATCTTTAGGAACGAAAGAAATAAAGGTAGATTTTAAAAATGAAGATGGGATTGATGTTTCTTATATCTACCAAATAGAAGTAAAAGATAGTGTAGCTCCAGTAATATGGCTTGGAAGTAGTTATACCATTACGCAAGGAAAAGATATTAATTTAGTAAGTAAAATATTGTGTGGAGACAATGAAGATGCTAAACCAAATTGTTATATTGAAGGAGAATATGATTATAATACAGTAGGAACATATCCACTTATTTATAAAGCTGAAGATAAAAGTGGTAACAAAAGTGAACAAAAATTTAATTTGAATGTAGTAGAGCCACCTAAGAAAAATAATAATGTTCAAAAAGAACCAACCAAAACTTTATTTAACGAAGTTTTAAAAAACTACAAAACAGAAAACACACGGGTCGGTATTGATGTATCTAAATGGCAAGGGGATATTGACTTTGCAAGTCTTAAAAAAGCAGGAGTCGAATTTATGATGATTCGTCTTGGAGGAACAAGAGGAACGAATGGCGAATATTTTGTAGATGAAAAATTTGAACAAAATATAAAACAAGCTACTGAACATGGAATAGATGTAGGCATTTATTTTTATTCTTATGCCAATTCAAACGAACATGCCAAAAAAGATGCTCTATGGGTAATCGAACAATTAAAAGAATATAAAATAACACTTCCTATTGCGTTTGACTGGGAAAATTGGGATTCTTTTAATGACTACAATCTTAGTTTTTTTGGACTTACAGATATGGCTCATACTTTTTTAGATACTTTAAAAGAGGCCGGGTATGAAGGCTTACTTTACAGTAGTAAAAACTTTTTAGAAAAAATATGGATGCCTACAAGATATGATACGTGGCTTGCACATTATACGAGCAAAACCAATTATCAAGGAGAGTACACTTTTTGGCAACTTTGCTCTGATGGAGAAGTAGAAGGTATTAAAGGGGCAGTGGATATTGATATATTGTATTTAAATAAATAGTATGCTTTTACTTCTGTATAAGTGGTTGCAGCCACCATACTAAACAAAATTCAAAGACTAGCAAGTAAAATGTTAGAAATGATTCTTAAATTTTTGGAAAAAGATATTAAATCAGAAAAAACAATTCTGTTAAAAATATGAACACAAGAGATGTAGAAAAACAAATAATAGGAAGAATAAAACAAAAAATAACAGAAGATGTGGATTGGATAGAAAAAAAGGAAATTGTGAAAGAAGAATTAGAAGATTATTTGATTTCAAAATTAAAAAGTATAGGCATTTCTATTCATAAAAATAGTTTTACAAATATGAATATTTTAATAGACAAACTCTATAGAGTGAAAGAAGATGTGGACAATATTACACAATTTTTAGTTCATCTTTTATCTAAATGGCAAAATCATGAATTTTATTGGTACATTGAAGAAAATACAGAATTATTTGCTCCCTTTTTGGATATTCGAGAAGGATTAGTATATGGATTTATAACGCATAAAAATACCAATCCTTTAGATTCTTTTGCCACCTTATGGTATTATTTTCTATTTGACTTTGAAAAAACGGATGAATTACATAGAAATTAAAAAAGTTACCAAAAAATGGAGAAAATTTTCTTCATTTTTTTGATTGAAATGAAAATTTTTTGCCAAACTAAAAATAGGTGAGGCATATGAAAAAAATATTGTTAATAGGAATAATTTTATTTTCTTTTGCCTTTAAAGAATCACAGGCATTTGACCTAAAAAACTGTTTAAAAGAAATGCATTTTCATGATTTAAATTCTAAAAATTTATTAGTCTATATAAAAGAAAATGATTTAATAGGAAAAATAGAAAAAATATGTAGTGAAGAAGTATGTGGCAAAATAAGTATAGTTACTTTAGAACAAGACATTAAAGATTTTATTAAACAGCATTTAAATCAATTAAAACGAAAAGACAATGACTATGCATTAGATGCAGAATTAAAGGGATTCAAAATAGATAAAATAATTGTGAATTCTTGTGAATAAAAAAAGTTAATATTTGATTAAAAATAAAAAAATTGTAAAAAACCAATGAATAAAACAATTTTTTTTATATCTAATTTAAATTTCCTTTTTTGCTTCTTGCTTTTTTATTTTTAAAGTAAAATAACAAAAAGTGATTAAAAAAGCGATAGTGAAGAAAAATTTGTAACAAGATATAAAGAAAATCAGCATTTAGCATTTATCTCCTTGATAAGCATTTCTTCGTACCATTTCTTTATCAATATCATTTAAAACACAAAATTTTTTAATTAACCAATCAGGGGCAATCAAATCTTGTACATTTGGGTCTCCTGTAATACGATGAATGACAATATTAGAATTTAAGTATCTTAATTGTTCTACAACAATATCAATATATTCTTCTTTGGAAAGAATAGGAAAAGGTTTTTCCTTATAAATTCGTTCTAATTCTGTACCTTTTAAAATATGGAGCATGTGTATTTTTATTCCATCAATTCCTAAAGCATTTAAAAATTTTACAGTATTTAACATATCTTCTTTTGATTCATAAGGAAGTCCATTGATAATATGTACTACAACTTTAATATTTCTTTTTTTTAAATTCAAAACTGCTTCTTTGAAATTTTCTAAAGAATGTCCGCGATTAATAAACTCTAAAGTTTCTTTTTTGGAAGATTGTAAACCAAGTTCTATAGTTAAAAATGTTTTTTTATTTAGTTCATCTAAATAGTCATAACAATCATCACTAATAGCATCACTTCTTGTTGCAATGGATAAACCAATTACTTTTTCTAAATTTAAAATAGATTCGTATTTTTCTTTTAAAACAGATAAAGAAGCATACGTATTTGTATTTGCTTGAAAATAACCGATATATAAACTTTCCGGCCATTTTTTTTCTAAAATATTTTTCACTTCATAAAATTGTTTTATTAAATCAGAATTATTTATTGTATCATAATCATTGCTTCCATGCAAACAAAAAATACAACCATTTCCATTTTTAAAGTTAGGACAAGTAAAATTGGCATTCAAACTAACTTTAAAAACTTTTTGTTGAAATGTAGTACGATAATAATAATTAAGTGTATGATATCTTTTATTATCCAAACTATATGTAAACATAAAACGCTCCTTTTATAACTATCTATATTTTAAAAAATACTTTTGCTTTAAATTTCCATAAAGAATTATTCTTATAAATAGGGACTCTTGTAATCTTGTAATTTTCTTGTTTTTTGCTTGACCATTTACTAGGAGAAAATAAAAAACCAAGTTTATAATTATTATCTTGCAAAGCAGAAATATAGCTTTCATTTGTAATACCAAACGGATAAGCATAATAGCTATAATTGTTTTCTCTATTTTTTTGCATATCAAAATTATAAATGGTATAATCATTTGCTTTTGCAGTATCTTCTCCATGTAAATTGAAAGAATGCGATTCTACTTCTATAAAATTTTTCTTTTTTAAATTTGAAAGCATTTCTTCAGTTAAATACCCTGGTTCATTAATAGCAGATTGTATAACAAAAACAATCGCTTTTAATTGGTATTTTTCTAATATAGGCAAGATGGTAGTATAAAAGCTTTCCTTGCCATCATCAAAAGTTAAAACTATTTTTTTTCCTTTTAATTCTTTTCCGTTTTTCCAATCATAGAATTCATCGAGAGATAAAGTTTTATAATGGTGTTTTGCTAAATAAGCCATTTGTGCTTCAAAATTTGTAATACTTATATCGGTTTCTTTTATAGGATTTTCTAAAACATCATGGTAAGCGAGAATAGGAACATTATTTATAAAAATGATTTTTTCATAAAGAAAAAGAACAATATCAAAAAGAAAAAATAAAATTCCTAAAATTATGATTCTTTTTTTCATCTAATTTTACCTCAAAAATATTATAACATAAATAGCAAAATCATAATAATTTGACAGAGAAAAAAAAGAGGATTATAATAAAAAAACTATTAGGGAGAGGGGTTATGGAAAAAATAAAAATTTTCAATGATTTTTTATCTATGGAAGAAATAATTAATCCAACGATTACATATGAAGGAAGTTTTAGTATTGATAGTCAGCTTTTAATGCCAGCGGCAAAAGTTAAAAACAATACCAATTTATTCAAGCAATTTTTACTTAAAAGATATTACAGCAAAATAGGAGATTATTTTCATAAAGGATTTACAACGTATATAAAAGAATATCCTCCAACATTTAAAACAATAGATGTATCAGATACATTAGGTGGAGGAAGAAAACTTATATGGGATATAAATTATTTTTTATTTTTAACGTTACATTTTTTTTATTCTGAATCTTATGAAATAAAAGAAATAGAAACTATTTTAGCATCTTTAGAGAAAAGAGAGGAAAAAATAAAATTTACCAAAATAAAATTAAAAGAAATAAGAAAATCTTATAAAGAAGCATTATTATTAAAAAAAAATAGTCAAGTATATGATAAATTAATGTCTGATTTAGAATGGTTTCGAAAAG
Source organism: uncultured Mycoplasmatota bacterium (assembly GCA_947652325.1). Taxonomy (GTDB): domain Bacteria; phylum Bacillota_I; class Bacilli_A; order RF39; family UBA660; genus MGBC108787. The sequence continues at coordinate 67,488 of CANTCQ010000005.1, read as the reverse complement.
AAAAAAAGAATCCCTATTTAACGTTAGAATATCTTGTAGATAATTGGGAACAATTTATAAAAAATATAATACTAAACTTAGAGGCATTTGTATTATACTTAGAAACTCCTATAGATTTACAAGAATTAGAAGAATGCTTTGATTTAGATAAATTTTATTTAATTTTTGGATATATATTAAATATTATCTCTATAAAAAGTTTACAAACGCAAAAAGAAGTACATAATAGTTTTATTTATTGTAGCTATTTAGCTTTTAAAATAGAAGAAATAAAAAGAAAAAATGCATCCTTTATTTATAAAACAGAAATTATGTCAGTAGAAAGTAATAGAATTTCATATACAACAGAAGATTTTTTAAAAAAATATCAAGAGATTAGCTTTTTAGCCCCCAATTTTATTTTAAAAGATTTATCCCAAGAAAATATAGATTTAGACCAAATGAAAAAACATAAATATATTGAAGAATTAAGAAATAAATTTTCAGACAGACTAAACTATTTACAATCCAATTGGGAATTTTTACCGCCAGGAAAAAAATTAAGCATTGAAAAAGAAAATACTAAAAAAATACTTAATATTAGAAATAGAAACAAAGAAAAACAATATCAAAATATTAGAAGATGTAAATTATTTTTGGACCAAACTAATTTTTTATTTCGAATTGTGGGAAAAAATTTATTTGAAGGATATATTGGTTATATTTATGGTAATGGAAATGTTATTTTTGAAAAATTTTATCAAAATAGCAAAACAGGTTTACCAGCTCTTGAAAATGCTACATATAAAATGCGTTTTGATAATTTTGTAGAAATGTCTAAAATACACCGTTTGCATTTGCTAATAAAAGAAAAAAATAGCGCAGAAATAAAAAAGATTTGTCATGACCACAGAAATGATTTAAGAGATTGGTTTAAACAGATGATAGAATTGACAAATGGAAATAAACTCGAACAAGAGGTAAAAGAATATATAGAAAATTTTGTTGATACAAAAAAAAGAAGATAATTTTTCCCTCCGACCATTTGCATCCTTAATTTCTTTATGTTACAATACATTCTAGAATAGAAGGTGTAAAAATGGCTAGTATGGACGAACATTTTAAAATAGATTATACACACAACAAAGCAAAAGAAAACGCAGTTTTTAAAGGAAAAAAATACCGTATAACAGTATTAACAGAACGTTTGATTCGTTTTGAATACAGCGAAGAAGGCTTATTTTATGATGGTTTAACAGAGCGAGTTATTAATAGAGATTTTCCTGTACCAGAATACAAAGTAAAAGAAGATAACAAGTATTTAGAAATATCTTCAAAATATTTTAAATTAACTTATGCTAAGGAACGCTCTTTTGTCTCTAGTAGAGTAGCGCCTGATGCAAATTTAAAAGTAATTTTACAAAACACTGATAAAATTTGGTATTTTAATCATCCAGAGGCAAGAAATTTTAAAGGAACCAATACAAGCCTAGATGAAAATGGAATCAAAACAAAATTAGAAAAAGGCCTTTTTTCTACTGATGGTTTTGTATCAATTGATGATTCAAAATCGCTTTTAATAAATGAAAAAGGAGCACTTGTTGAACCCACAATAGATAGAGTCGATACTTATCTTTTTATTTACAGAAGAGATTTTGGACTTTGTTTAAGAGATTATTTTACATTGACTGGAAAACCTACATTAATTCCAAGATATGCTTTGGGAATATGGTGGAACAAAGAAGATATTTATAGTTTTGAAGATTTAAAAAAATTACTTATGCAGTTTGCCAAAAATAAAATTCCATACTCTATTTTATTACTTGGAAATGAGTGGCATGTGAAAACTGATTTACCCAAAACTGGTTATACTTTTAATCATAGTTTATTTCCAGACCCTAAAAGTTTTATTTCTTATATGCATGAACGTGGAGTTCGTGTAGGGCTTGCTATTGACCCCAGTGAAGGAATCAGTAAAGAAGAAGCAAATTATTCTTTAATAAAAGAAAATTTAAAAATAGAAGAGGAAAATAATATTCCTTTTAATGTTTTTGATACAAATTTGTTAATGGAATATTTTCATCATTTAATTAATCCTCTAAATGAATTAGGAGTTGATTTTTATTTTGTTGATTATTACAATAAAGGGGATTTAAATACTTTAAGAGCATTAAATTATTATCATTTTAATGACTATAAAAAGTATACTACAAGAAGAGGAATGCTTTTATCTAGAAATGGACTTGTTGCTCCGCATCGAGTTCCAGTTCACTATTCAGGACAAACAAAAGTTAGTTGGGATACTTTGAAATTTTTACCTTATTTTAATTCAACAGCAAGTAATATTGGAGTTTCTTGGTGGAGTCATGATGTAGGAGGATACAAAGAGGGAATAGAAGATAGTGAACTTTATCTTCGGCATGTAGAACTTGCAACGTTTAGCCCTATTTTTCGATTTAGTGCCAAACATGGCCATTTTTATAAAAGAGAACCATGGCGTTGGGATGTAAAAACATTGAATATTGTTCGCGATTATTGTAATTTACGGCACCGTTTAATTCCTTATTTATATGCAGAAGCATACAAATATCACAAAACAGGACTTCCTTTAATACAACCTCTTTACTATATGCATCCAGAAACTTATGATGAACCCAATTATAAAAATGAATACTATTTTGGCGGTGAATTATTTGTGGCACCGATTACCAATAAAAAAGATGCAGTTATGAATAGAGCAGTAGAAAAAATATTTTTGCCCTCTGGTATGTGGTATGAGTTCACAACAGGTAAAAAGTTTCCAGGAAACAAGAGATATGTTACTTTCTATAAAGATGAAGACTATCCAGTATTTGCAAAAGCGGGGTCTATCATTCCGCTTGCTATATTAGAAGAAAATAGAAATGTAACAAATCCACCCAAAAAATTAGAAGTTCATGTGTTTCCTGGAAAAAATAACACTTTTCAATTATACGAGGATGATGGTTATTCTTCTTTGTTTGAACAAGGTTTTTATATCATGACTCATATTGATTATAATTATTTACAAAACAATTATACCTTAATTATCCGCCCAGTCGAAGGAAAAACAGGAATAATTCCTCCAAAAAGAGATTATAAAATTCGTTTTCGAAATACAAGAGAAGCAGATGAAGTCATTGCTTACATTGGCAAAGATGTAATACTTACCAATAATTATGTAGATGAAAACGATTTTATAGTAGAAGTTAAAGATGTGTCAACGACTAATCAATTAACAATAAATTGTAAAGGAAGAGATATTGAAATAGATGCAGTACGTATTATTAATGAAGAAGTCGATTCGATTATTAGTGATTTAAAAATAGAAACGCGGTTAAAAGAAAAAATCGCTACTATTTTCTTTAGTGAATCAGATATTCGCAAAAAAAGGCTTCAAATACGTAAATTAAAAAAAGAGGGGTTAGATAATCTATTTATTCGTATGTTTTTAAAACTACTTGAATATATTAAAGAAATTTAGAGCTTTAAAAAAGCTCTTTTTCTATCTAAAATAATTATATTTTAGGTATAATAAAATATAGAAAAAGTGTGAAAATGAAAGAAGTAGATACTTAAAAAACGAAGTAGGATTATTAATTGGCAACAAAGACTGAATTATAAGTATTTTGGAAGATTGTACAGAAATTTGTCAAAATTAGATGAAAATATTATTTTATAAAACGATTTATTAATAAAAATAGTTTTTGTATAAATGTATAGAGGATGACTAATAGTGAAATAATAAAATATAAAAGAGAGAGTTTTTATGCTATCCTTAAACTAAGGAGAGATTAAATATGTCAAGTTATAACCACGGAAAGCCAGTTGCTTTTGATAATATAAAAGATTATGAACAAGCTGCAAAAGATTTTGCAGAAGGAAATAAGGACTTAGAAAACTTACTGCTAAGTTGTTTTTATAAAAAAATTCAAACACGTGGTTGTTGTGCAGATGGAGGACATACTGGAAAAGATTTACCTTTTATTTCTTTTTTATATACAGAAGAAAATATCCCTTATTTGCTTGCCATATTATCGAAGCTAAAAGATAAAGGGTACAGTTTTGATTATATGCAAAATCCTAATAGCCCTAATACTTTTATTGTTCAAGAAAAAAGTACCTACACTTTTCAAACACCAACTTCTTTATTCCAAGAAATAAATGAAATAATTCTTGATTTTAATCCCAATAGGGATTATTATGAAGAATTACCTATCGATTTAAAAAAATATATAGATATTATAAAAATTGCTAAAAATAATTCATTTTTAAATACTACAAAAGGAAATACTAAAATACATTTATTAGGAGAAGGTTTTCGATTATGTTACAAAAAAAATGAGGGAGAATATGGATATGCAATGTTAACTAAGAATAATTTTTATAATAAAGTTGCAGAAATTACCTCTTTTAAAAAAGTAGAGGCAGGATGGTGCTCTTATTATCTTTTACAAGTTAAAAAGAGAGAAGATGCTCTTTTTAGTTTGAATAAAATAGCTTCTTACACAGAGGTATATGCCGGTTTAGATACATATAATACTCAAAATTTACCCACAAAAGCAAAAATAATTTCAAATACTGAAAAACAATTAACAGATGCAGCATTTTTAGAACAATTATCAGCAAATATTGATATTCAAGAGATTAATAGTATTTATCATGAAGAAAATGAAAGAAGGAAACATTAAAAAATATAATTTTTACTTCACAATATTGAATTGTTACACAATTAATATATAATGAAAAAAGAAAATGGTGTAAAGGAAAAACAAATCATACAAGTAAATTTAGAAGATGCAGAGTATGGTTTTAAAAACTATAAGGAATGATATCATAAAAAAATAGATACAAAAAGAAAAAATATTTCTGAATTTCAGAAAGCAATAAATAGTCTTATATAAAAAAGAATTTTGATACATAATTTGTTTAAATGCTTATATGTTTGGAGAATTAGCAGCACTTCACTTCGAAAAATAAATAGAAATTATCCTAATTATTTATCAACATTAGAAATGGATTGTGAATTTGGTTACAATGAAATTACAAAGATAAATATTGGGGACTTGGATATTAAAAGAATAATAAAATAGTTGATTGAAAAATAACAGATTTGATTGATACAAGTTTAAGATTTTTTAGACTAAATGAAATCTTATTTTAAAAAACGATTGAAAAAGAAATAAAAATTTACTATAATACAGGAAAGCGCAATGAAAAAAGAGTAGTAGTGAATTATCATTTTATAGAGAGTTCATGGTTGTTGGAAATGAACAGATGAAATTTATGAACTTGCTTTTGGAGCGAAAAAAGGTTAATCTCCTATAAAAGATAGAAGCTAGTATTTTACTAGGAATTAAGGTGGTACCACGACATTTTCGTCCTTAGGAAGAGATGTCGTTTTTATTTTAGAAAGGATGAATAAAAAATGGATTTGAATAGTCCCACATTTATTTTATACTTTTTTCTGGTGGTATTTTTTCTGGTATTTCTTGTAATTTATATTGTAAATTTATGCAAAGTAAATAATAAAAAATACGATACCATTGGAGAAATGAACTATGTGATTAAAAAGTTTAAATTGGATAGGAAAAAAATCAATTATAAAAAGGAAATACGCATAATTGCATTATTAGATAGTTTCATTATAGCAAGTGTAGGAACATTTGTAACCAGTTTAGATATCATGATTATATTGCAATTGGGTCTTGGGTTTATCTTACTTTTTGCCCTTATTTATTCGTTATACGAAATTTATGGAAGACATTTAAAAAATAAACTAAGGAGAGATGAAAATGAATTTTAAAGAGATTGAAAAAAAATGGCAAGAAAAATGGAAAAATACTAATTTGTATGCTTTTGATAAGCAAAGCAAGAAAGAAAAATTATATTGTTTAGAAATGTTTAGTTATCCGAGTGGCGCTAAATTGCATATGGGGCATTGGTATAATTTTGGAGTTGCAGATACTTGGGCGAGATTCAAGAATATGGATGGCTACAATTTATTTCACCCTATGGGATTTGATGCTTTTGGTTTACCTGCAGAGAATTATGCCATTAAAACAGGTGTGCATCCAAAGGTTTCTACAGAACAAAATATTGAAACGATGGAGGGTCAACTTGCAAGAATTGGTGGTTCTTGGGACTGGAATTATGAAGTCGTAACTTGTAGAGAAGACTATTATAAATGGACAGAATGGATGTTTTTACAACTTTACAAAAAGGGTCTTGCTTACAAAAAGGAAGCTCCAGTCAATTGGTGTCCATCTTGTAATACTGTTTTAGCAAATGAACAAGTCATTCAAGGTTTATGTGAAAGATGTGATAGTACCGTAATTCGTAAAAAAATGAGCCAATGGTTCTTCAAAATTACAGATTACGCTGAAGAACTTTTAAACGATTTAGATAAATTGGATTGGCCAGAAAAAACCAAAATGTTACAAAGAAATTGGATTGGAAAATCAAATGGTGCTTATGTAGATTTTAAAGTTTCTGGTACAAATGAAATATTTACGGTATTTACAACCCGTGCCGATACGTTATTTGGAGCTACTTATTGTGTTTTAGCTCCTGAACATGAACTAGTAGATAAGATTACAACAGAAGAACAAAAAGAAGCGGTAGAAAGATACAAGTTAGAAGCTGCCAAACAAAGTGAAATTGAAAGAACAAGTACTGTAAAAGAAAAAACAGGTGTATTTACAGGCGCTTATGCCATTAATCCAGTAAACAACAAAGAAATACCGATTTACATTAGTGATTATGTTCTAGCATCCTATGGAACAGGTTCTATCATGGCCGTTCCCGCTCATGATGAAAGAGATTATGATTTTGCCCGAAAATTTAATTTAGAAATTATTCCAGTATTAACAAATGGAAAAAATACAGAACTACCTTACATAGGAGATGGTATCCACATTAATTCCGAATTTTTAAATGATTTAAATAAAGAAGATGCATTATTAAAAATGTATGCTTGGCTAGAAGAAAATAAAAAGGGTAAAAAAACAACTACTTATAAGCTTCGTGATTGGTTAGTGTCTCGCCAACGGTATTGGGGAGCACCAATTCCAATTATTTATTGTGATAAATGTGGAGTGGTTCCAGTGCCAGTTAGTGATTTACCTGTCATATTACCAGAAGATGTGGAATTTACACCAGATGGCGAAAGTCCACTTAAAAAATGCGATTCCTTTATGCATACAACATGTCCACAATGTGGAGGTTCTGCAACAAGAGAAGCCGATACCTTAGATACCTTTGTATGTTCTAGTTGGTATTTTTTAAGATATCCGGACAATAAAAATAGTAAAGTTCCTTTTGACAAAGCACTTATCAACAAAATACTTCCCGTTGACAAATATGTTGGAGGTATTGAACATGCTTGTATGCATTTGCTTTATGCTAGGTTCTTTACAAAAGCGTTAAGAGACATGGGATACTTAAACTTTGATGAACCATTCAAATCTCTTGTTCATCAAGGAACCATTTTAGGTCCTGATGGAGAAAAAATGAGCAAAAGCAAAGGAAATACTGTAAGTCCTGAGGCATATGTCGAGGAATATGGTGCAGATGTATTAAGAGGATATTTAATGTTTGGTTTCAATTATGTAGATGGAGGTCCTTGGACTGATGATGGTATAAAATCCATCAATAAATTTTATACCAAAGTAGAAAGACTTGTTAGAAGCCTAAAAGAAGAACAAAAAGAAATAGAAGAGTTAGAAAAATCTTTACATAAAACAATAAAAGCCATAAGAATAGACATTGAAAAATTTCAATTTAATACCTGTATTTCCAGAGTTATGGAATACACCAATACTTTAACAAAATTTGAAAGTCATGGTATACCAAGAAAGTACATTGAAAATTTAATTTTATTACTTGCTCCATTTGCGCCCCATTTAACAGAAGAATGGTGGTGTAGTATTGGAAACGAATATAGTGTTCATAAACAAAAATACCCAGAATATGATGAAGAAAAAACAAGTGATAATGAAATGACAATTGGTGTACAAGTTAATGGAAAATTAAGAGGAACTATTACCATTTCGAAAGAAGAAAGTGAAAACATTATAAAAGAAAAGGCTTTACAGGAACATAATGTAAAAAAATACACAATGGATAAAGAAATTGTAAAAGTAATTGTAATTCCAAATCGAATTGTAAACATTGTTATAAAATAAAAAATAGTTTTCTTTTTTGAAACTATTTTTTTCTGTATCTTTTTAAATATAGGCCATTTCCGATAGGAATAGCATCTAAAGTATATTTTTCACTCATTCTTAAGACATCTTCGCCAATATATTCATTTGTTCCTGTATTTTGCATCGCAACCCGAATCTTTTGCATAAAATCATAGTCAGTAAGATTTATTTTATAAAAAATATAATCTAATGTAATAGGATTACCATAAGAATCTAAAATTCCTACGTTAGCTAAATTAACATTTAAAGTATTTAAAAAATAATAATAAAGTAAACTTTTTTTATCTAGATTATTTGTAAATAACTTTTGATTTATTTTATATTTTGGGTTGTCATACAATTTTTGATTTCCTAAGGAAGTAGACATAGCCATAACAAAATTATCTTTAATTTGTATTCCTTCATAGTCTATAAACTGATAGTTACCCTGTTCATCTATAAAAATATTGTCTAAAGTCAAAAAGTCTGGGAAAATAACATCTTGTGCGTTTGCTCTTTTTACAACATCTTCTAATTTTAAATAATCTTTTGTATATATTTTTAAATTAGTAAATTGACTTTTATTCCTAAAACGATTACAATTAGACAATTCTTTTCCTGTTGCTGGTGGCATAGTATAACCCACAAAAAAAATTATGTTCATAAACACTTGAAAGAGGAATTAGAATTTCTTCTACATTTTGGATAGGAAAAGCAGAATTAATACGTGCTTCTATATTAAAATTAGGAATACTTTTCATCATTAAAAGCATAATAGAAGAGAATTTTTACATCTTCTTTTAATATTTTAATTCACTTTTTCTATTCATAATAATCAAAAAAACTTAAAGTCTTTTTTAAACTAAGTACATCTTCAGTCATAAATTGCTCAAAGTTATAAGCATTTTCTTCTAGAGATTTTAAATGACTTGGATGCTTACAATATTTTAAAAAAGAAGAAACTTCTGGGGGTAAAGGGTAAGAAGTAAGTACTTTATAAAATTTTTTGTATCCGAACTTTTTAATATATCCTTCAAAACGAATACCTAAAATAAATGCCAAACACTCCAAATACATTTTGACAATATCCGTATATTTGGTATTTCCAAGCCATTTTAAATTTGTAATATAATAATCACAAAAAATAGGAGTCAAAAAATTTTGAAGTTTTTGAGAATTATCTAAATCACAAATATAAGCATTTTGATTTGCAATAAGTAAATTTCCAGGTTGTATATCTCCAAGAACAATATATTGATGTAAATATTGTAAAGCTTCAAAAAATTGTTTGTTATATTTTAATTTTTCTTCATAGGGAATATCTTTTTTATTTAAAGAATATAAATTTTGAGCATTTATTAAATGTTCCATTCGATAAGCACTTTGATAAATATCTATATTTTTAGAAGAAGGATAAATTATTTTTCCAACTTCTTTAGGTTTTACAATATGAGGGTGTTCTGGTATTTCTTTTAAATAAAAAAGCATTTTTGTTATATCTTCTGGAATTGCTTTTAAAAGAGTAGAAGAGTTTTCTAAAAAAATATCTCCGTTTTTATGAAAATGAAACTCTCTGAAAACAGCCATTTTCTGTAAAGTTTCGTAATCAACAAAAAAATCCATATCCATATCTCCTTTCAAAAAATTTTATAATTTTTTTGATTCAGAATATAAAGCTAATAATAAAGAATTAGTAAAACTATCTTCATTTTCATAATTTTTTGCTTCCTTTATTTTTGCTTCCTTTATTTTTGCTTCCTTTAATTTAGAAAATAAATCTTGTTTTTTAGTGCTACTTATAATTTGTCCTTTAAATAAAGAATCGCGAACATTGCTATCAATTACAATTTCATTAGCGATATCAATAATAAAATTATCTTGATTTTGTACAACTGTGTGATAATAAGTTCCTTCAAAATAAGCTGGCAATAGAGTTGTAATTAAATTGGCTTGCTCTAAAAAAGACATCAGTTCCCATGACATTTGATGGCAATATCCTTGGGTAAGATAATTTTGAATCAAATAAAGAGCTCTTTTATTTTTGTATAAGTATTTTCTGGTAGAACAAAAATTATAATCTCCTAATTCATCACTATAAATTGATATATTTCCATTATCATTAACCACATCATCTATAAGTGGAGATAACAAAATATATCGTCTAATATCTTCATCTAAAGTATAAATAGTATTTTTACCAATTAGTTTCATAGCATCCACTATTTCTGAACTCATATCAAATTTACTATTTTCTAATATACGATAGAATTCTTTAATATATTTAGGGTAATTAATAAATACCATATATTTTAAATAATAAAATTGTTTACGATAATCATTTGTAGGTATGCCTCTTTTAGTAGCTAAATGACTAGTATCAATTCCTGTTTCTTTTTTAAAAACATTCAAAAATTTTTGAAAATGTTGTTGATTTATGGAATGATATTGTTTCTCATTTCGATAATATATTTCTTGATAATCCATTATTTAACCCCTTCTTTTGACTGTATATAATAGTGTATTTTTCTTTATTTGTCAAATTGGTATTCCCAAAATTCGCCGAAATTTTTAAACTTTTTGTGTTTTAATGAAAAAAGAGGAGATGTTTTATGCGTGTAAAATGTTTTGATGAATCACATGAAAAAGACTTAGAAGCCGCAATAAATGCTTTTCTATCTGAAACAAATAGTGATATAATAGATATCAAGTACAACGTGGCTATTGCCGTTTGTGGAGAAGAGCAAATCTATTGTTTTTCTGCAATGGTAGTGTATAGCAAAAAAGAATGAGTGGTTAGATTGAAAAAAAGTTCATTTGTAGAAGGAACAATTATTGCAACTCTTGCGATTGTCATAACCAAAATAATGGGAATACTTTACGTAATTCCCTTTTATGCAATGGTGGGAAATGAAGGAAGTGCTTTATATTCTTATGGATACAACATCTATGCAATATTCTTAGACATATCAACAGCAGGTCTTCCTCTGGCTTTAAGTAAAATAATCAAAGAATACAATACATTAGGACTAATGGATGCTAAAAAAAGAGCTTTTATTATTGGAATAAAAATGATAAGCTTTTTATCCATTTTCATTTTTTTTCTTTTATTTCTTTTTGCAAAACCCATTGCCTCTCTTTTATTAGGAAGCCTAAGTGGTGGAACCACAATAGAAGAAGCAACATTTGTGATTCGTGCAACTTCTTTTGCTCTTTTGATTATTCCCTTTTTAAGTGTCACAAGAGGGTATCTACAAGGGCATAACATTATAGGAATTTCAAGTATTAGCCAAGTATTAGAACAAGTTTTTCGGATTTTGACCATTCTACTTGGATGTTATTTTGCCTTATATTTATTTCATATCCCGATGAAATATGCGATTGCGATTGCTGTATTTGGAGCAAGTGTTGGAGGTTTAATTGGTGTCTTTTATTTGCTTCTCAAAATGTCCAAAAGCAAAAAAGAATTAAGTCTCACAAAAACAAATAAAGAAGATGGTGTAACAAATCAAGAAATAGGAAAAAAAATTATCTCTTATGCCATTCCTTTTATCATTATTACCATTGCATTTTCGATTAATAACTTTTTAGATATGACAATGATGTTACGTACACTTGGACATTTAGGGTTAGACACAGCAGAAGTCGAATTTGCAACAACTGCGATTACGACTTGGTCTACTAAAATTAGTATGATAGTAAACGCTGTTGCAACAGGTATGGTAACAAGTCTTATTCCTACAATTGTCGGAGCTTATACCTTAAAAAACTGGGAAGATGTTAATCAAAAATTTAATAAAGCCTTACAACTAATCATTATTATTTGTCTTCCAATGTGTATAGGATTATCTCTTCTTTCCAAAAGTGTATGGAGTATATTTTATGGATATAGTGTGGTAGGGTCTTTAATCTTTGCTAATCAAATTCTAGTTTCTCTATTTTACAATTTATTTTTAGTGACCAATTCAACGCTTCATGGACTAAACAAATCAAAAGTCGTGTACCAAAGTGTTATTATTGGACTTTTAACGAATGTAACCTTAAACATACCTTTTATGTATTTGTTCTCTAAACTAGGAATCGCGCCTTACCTAGGTGCCATACTATCAACCGTAATAGGATATATTCTAGCCTTTACATTATCCTTAAAAAAATTAAAAAAAGACCATGGTTTCCATTACAAAGAAACTTTAAAATTAGTAGAAAAGTTACTACTTCCAACCTTTGTTATGGCACTAGTAGTAGTTCTTCTTAAAATGATAATTCCATTAAATTTAAGTAGCAAAATTTCTTGTTGTATTTATGTGGGAATTATCAGTATAATAGGTGGGTGCGTGTATTTAGGTATCACTTATAAAAGTGGATTAATAAAAAAAGTATTTGGGTCTGCCATGGTAGAAAAAATCACAAAAAAACTTACCCCAAAGGTAAGTAAAGATTAAAGCATGTACATATTGGTTGTATTGTCATAATTTTCGGTGGTAACGAGTCCTTTTGATTCTAGTTTACTAATACGTGCATCCATTCGATTTAGTTGACGTTCCATTTTGGCCATACGAGATTCAAAATCGCTCATATAGTCGTTTCCCATTCCAGTATTTCCTTGAAAATTAGGAGTAGGTGCTGGTCCAGCATAAAAACTTTGGCTTGCTTGTGAACCTCCATAAGTAGCTGGCATTCCTGTGTAGTTTCCTCCCATCATATTATTGGGAACATTTGGCATTCCCATATAACTGGATTGTGAAAAATTTGCCTCGTTAAAAAATGTATTACGGTCTTTTTTCATTCAAAACACATCCCTTTGTACCATTATATGTAAAAGTTTAGAAAGTAGTGATAAATATGCGACTTCGAAATGTAAAAAATGCAAGTGAGATAATTTCTTCTTGTGAATATGTAATTAAAAATCCGGAAAATTTTAAAGGAAATTTTCAAAGTATATTTGACAAAGAAGGAGAAATTCATATTGAAATCGGTATGGGAAAAGGCAAATTCCTATACGAAATGGCCAAAAATAATCCGCAAATTAACTTTATTGGTATCGAAAAATATGCGAGTATACTTATAAGAGCCGTAGAAAAAATAAAAGAAGAACCACTTCCTAATTTACGTTTTATGTGTGTCGATGCTAAAAATTTAGAGGATATTTTTGACCATGAAATTTCTTGTATTTACTTAAACTTTTCAGACCCATGGCCTAAAAATAGACATGCTAATAGAAGACTTACAAGTCCTATCTTTTTAGCTATTTACGAAAACTTATTTGTAAAGAAAAAGAGAATTATTCAAAAAACAGATAACATAATTTTATTTGCAAGCAGTTTGAAAAACTTTAATAACGCTAGATATACTTTCAAAGATGTTTCCTTAGATTTAGCAAGTACAGATATATCAAACATTGAAACTGAGTATGAAGCAAAGTTTAAAAGCAAAGGCATGAAAATTAATTATTTGAGCGTAGAAAAAGAATAACAAACTTTTTCTTTTTTTTATTTATGTATCATATTTGTTACTGTATTTTCTCTTTTTCTTGAAATAGAAGATTCTTCGAAATATAATGAAGAAAATAGAAAGAAGCGTAGAAAAACAGCAAAAAGAGAAGTTTAGAACAAAAAAACGTCTATTTCAAAACATTTTTTTATGAAAATAAAACTTTCTATTTAAAATAACAAACCCATACGAAGGGGGAATTTTTATGAAAATTATTTTAGATACAGATGGGACTTTAACTGATTTTAATGAATGGATAAAAGAAAATGCCATTCCTTATTTTCAAGAGAAATATGGAATGAAAGTTATTTATCCTAATGAATTAGAAATAGAAGATATTTTTGATATGAAAGAAACTATAATAAGAGATAAAAATTGTAGTGAAAAAGAAGCTGAAGAAGCAATGAAAAAAATGCTTGATGAATTTTGGATAAGTATGCGATTTGTAAAATTCTCTTTATTATCAAAATTTAGAGATGGTGTTTCAGAAAAGATAAATGAATATATGAAACAAGGACATGATATACATGTACATACTTCTCGAGCTAAGACATGTAGAAATGATATTATTGGAAAAATTGCTCGTAATTTTACAATATGGCAATATTATAGAAATGGTATTTTTTTGCCAAGAAATCATTTTCATTTTTATCCCAATGACGAAGAAAAAATAAAAGGAATAATTGCAGAACATCCTGATTTAGTATTTGAAGATAAAAAAGGTATTATTGATGAATTAAGTCAAGTTGAGATAAGAACTGTTTGTGTAAATGGAAATCACAATATTAAGGTAACAGAAGCAAAATATGTGCAAAAGATAAGTAAATTTACAGAAGATGATTTAGATAAAAAAATAAACTTGTTGTTAAATAAAAAATTAGTTTATTACAATAGAACAGCAAAATCAGATATATTTTATGAAAAAATAAAGTTTGTTATTCCAATTATTTTATCAAAATTTAAACCTTATGTAATACACTCTGAAAACTTAATAAGAGTTAACAATGAGCCTGTTATTTACGCACCAAATCATAGAAGTACTTTAGACCCATTAATAATAACTTCACTAATTAATAAAAATATTCATTGGGCAGCTTTACTAAGATTTTTTGCTGGAGAAGATAGTATTTTTAATAATAGTAAAAATTCAATTTTATGTAAAATAACAGCGGATATGTTTAAATCTTTAGAATACTTTCCAATTGAACGTACTAGCGATAATCCAAAAGCAAATAATCTGCAATCTATGAAAGATATGGATAGCTTTTTAAAAATAAATAGTCAAATAGGCATATTTGCCGAAGGAACAACAAGGCGACCAGAGGGGAGTGATTTTGGCACTTTTGACCCAGCATTTCTAACTTTGGCGAAAAGAAATAATGCTTGGATACAGCCAATTACTTCATTATGGATAAAAGAATTAGATTTAAAAAATAAACTAATAGTAAATTATGGAGAGGCTTTTAAAGTAGGAAATAAAAATATAGAAGATGCAATGACCTATTTTCTTCAAATTCAAAAACAATCATTAGAAGAAAATAAAAAAGTATATAGTGAATTAACAGAAGGAAATTTGAAATTATCAAAAAAAATGTTAAAATAATAAAAAAAGTGGTAAAATCAAGTAGAAGATAGAATATACATCTTCTACTTTTTTGATTTAATAGGAGGAATAAAAATGCATTTTAGTATACCTTTATTGATTGCAAGTTTAATATATTTAATTGTAACTTGCTGGCAGTTTTTTACTAAACCAAAAATAAAAACAATAGAAAATAAGATTTATTTATTTCTATTGCTTGTTACAGTATTAGGAATCATTTTGGATATTGCAGGTATCTATGCTCACCTGTATTTATCAGAACAAAGCATTGTTAGATGGTTTATTGTAAAATTTTATATGCTTTATTTATTAACTTTTATATTTTTAATTACTATTTATATTATTTGTTTAGGCAAAAATATAGAGGTGGAAAAGGGAGAAACAAAAAATCTTTTAGAACATAAGAATGCAAAGACTTACCTAACTATTTATATAATATTAGCATTATTGAATATGGTTTTACCTTTTAACTATTTTAAAGAAGAGAATATAGTTTATATATATGGTGTTAATGCGTATTATTTGTACGCAATAGCAGGCATAAGTATAATATTATGGTTAATCTGGATTTGGAAAGATTTTAAATCTATTTCGAAAAAAAAGATAATACCAATAGTTACATTTATAGTACTTTGTATACCAATCGTTAGTTTACAAATACTTTTTCCACAACTATTATTAGTAACTTCTTTAACAAGTTTTATTGTGGTTTTTATGTACAATACAATCGAAAATCCTGATTTAAAATTAATAAATGAATTGCAGTATGCAAAAGATGCAGCAGAAAAAGCGAACCATGCCAAAAGTAACTTTTTATCTTCTATGTCTCATGAAATTAGGACACCTTTAAATGCTATTGTGGGCTTATCAGAAGATATTGAAAGTTACAAAGAGCAAGTACCAAAAGAAGTTTTAGAGGATATTGAAGACATAAAAAACGCTTCACAAACATTGGTAGAAATTGTGGGAAATATACTCGATATCAACAAAATTGAAAGTGGAAAAATGGAACTTGTAAATACCCCTTATCACTTCGTAGAAGAAGTAAAAAAATTAGTAAGTGTTACAACTACTCGAATTGGTTCCAAACCGATTACATTTCAATTAAATATAGCAAAAGATATACCTTACGAACTTATTGGAGATAAAATACACGTAAAAGAAATTATAAATAACTTGCTTACCAATGCAATTAAATATACGGAATCTGGAAGCATTTCTTTAAATATTAATGCTATCAATAAAAAAGAAATTTGCTTACTGTTTATAAGTGTCAAAGATACAGGAAGAGGAATAAAAGAAGAAAGTATTAAAAGATTATTTAATAAATTTGACCGCTTAGATGTCGAAAAAAATACAACGATTGAGGGAACAGGATTAGGACTTGCTATTACGAAAAACTTAGTAGAAATGATGGGTGGCAAAATAAATGTGCAAAGTACATTTGGTAGTGGTTCCTTATTCATGGTGCAAATTCCGCAAAAGATAAGCAAATTAAACATTCCAGCAGAAGAAAGTGCGCTAAAAAAAGTTGAACCAGTTTCAGATTATGGCCAAAAACGAATTCTTTTAGTAGATGATAACAAGCTAAACATTAAAGTAGCTAAAAAAGCATTAGAACCATTTCATTTTGATATTATAGAATGTACCAATGGAGTAGAAGCATTAGAAGCAGTCGAAAAAACAGGACCCTTTGATTTAATTCTTTTAGATATCATGATGCCTGTAATGGGTGGAGAAGAAACAATAAAAAAATTACAAGAAAATAAAGAATTTAACACGCCTGTTCTTGCTTTAACCGCCGATGCAGTAGAAGGTGCAGAAGAAAAATACCTAAGTCTTGGATTTACCGACTACTTAGCTAAGCCATTTAATAAAAGTGGACTAAAGGAAAAATTGGACAAAGTGTGGAGAAAATAAAAGATGTTTTAAAAAAAACATTTTTTTGTTATAATGATATTTAGCATAAGGAGGGAACTTATGAAAAAAGTTCTGTTGCTTTTCTTACTTTTCTTTTTTCTTACAGGATGCATCAATGTAAATCAAAGTAATTATGAGGGAATAATTGCTTTTGCATTAAATAACGAAACAGAGCCTTTTAAAAATAAAACTTCACAAGGATATAGTTATTATTTGCCAAAAGGATTAAATATTTTAGAGGATAACCATAACAATGTTATTTTAAAAAGTGATAAATATACTCTTTATTTGTATTTAGATTTAGTAAGTTATTACAACAAAGTAAAAGAAAACTATTTGGAAAATAATACCACTTATTTTTCAAAAAAAATAACAAATGGAGATAAATTTGGATATTTGGAAATAAATTTGAAAGAAAAAAACAAATATTTAATTGAAATTATGTATAATTATGCTAAAATAGAAGTGATAGTAGAAAATAGGGATATAAAAGAAATGTTAAGTTACGCGATGTCTTTACTTAGTTCTATTACTTATAATGATACTATAATTGCAAGTATGATTGGAGAAGACATATTAAATGCAAGTGAAATAGAATTTAATATTTTTGAAACAGCTAAAAATGAAAGTAATTTAATTCGATATGATGAAAATGCAACCACAAATAATAAAAAAGAAGAGATTCCAGACATGGATTTAATTAATTAAGAAGGTGAATAGAATGGGATTATTTGGAAAATTAAAAAATGCCTTATTTGAGGAAGAAGAAATAGAAGTAAGTGCAGCACCAAATAAAGGAGCTTCAAATGACTTTAATATAGAACAAAAAAAAGAAAATATAACAGTAAAAGAAGTACCAGAAGAAGAAAATGAAAGAGATTTATTTAAAGCCGAAAGTACTTTTAAATTTCCAGAGTTTGATGAAGAAGAATTTGTAAGCAATTATAAACCTCCAATCGAACAAGAAAGGGAAGAAGAACCTAAAGAAAAAGAACCAATTATTGTTCATAAATCAGAATACACGCAAAAAAAAGCAACAGATACCGTTTCCTCAACTACGCACAACTATGAAAGAAAAACAAAACCAATTCATAAAGAAACAACAAGAAAAGAAAAAAGAACTGTATCTAGTGAAAACATAGCATCCACTTTTAAACCATCCCCTGTAATTTCTCCTGTATATGGTGTACTCGATAAAAATTATAGAAAAGAAGATATTGTTACCGTTGAAAAACCATCCAAAGTAATTCCAAAAATGGATGTAGACATGGTTCGTAAAAAAGCATTTGGTACCCTAGAGGATGACATTGAAAATACATTTAATGACAAACCAATTGAAAAGTTTTATCGCGAGCAAAAAAACAGAGATGATTTATTGAATAATGCAATTGATGATAGTATTGAAGTAGAATATCAATCAAGAAGTAAAAATTTACAAAGAAGTACATCAACTCCTAAAAGAAGTACTGCCCACCGTGTTTTAGAAGAACCTGAAGATTTTGAAATCAATTTAGAAGAAGAATTTAAAAAAGAAAAAGAAAGTTTGCAGCAGTTAGATGAAAAACCAAGAGAAAAAGAAGAAAATGAAAAATATCTAGAAGAAAATACTTTAGAAAGTGATTTATTTGATTTAATTGATTCGATGTATGACAATAGAGAGGAAGAATAAAAAATGAGTTTTTGGCTAGAATTTTTACCCATAATGATTTATATTTTACTCATAATTATTTTAATTATAGGTATAATATTAGGTGTAAAGACAATAAATTTATTAACAAAAGCAGAAAAAGTAATTGAAGATGTAAACGATAAGATACAAACATTGAATGGTTTTTTTCATATTATAGATTATACAACGGATAAAATTTCCATGGCAACAGATAAAGTTATTGGAAAAATAACATCCTTATTTAACAAAATGTTATTCAGTAAAAAAAAGAAAAAAATAGAAAGAGATGAAAAAAATGAGCAAAAAAGGAATGGGTAAATTTATTACAGGGACTCTTATAGGTGCTGGCTTAGGTGTTTTATTTGCACCAAAAAAAGGTAGTGAAACTAGAAAAGATTTAAAAGAAAAAGCAGGACAACTTGCAGATAATATCAAAAATATAGATAAAGAAGAAATTAAAGAAAAATTAAATCAAAAAGTAAAAGAATTGAAAAAAGATTTAGAAAATTTAAATAAAGAAACAGCTGTTACTTTAATAAAAGAAAAAGGAACGGCACTTTTAGAAAAAACAGAAGATGTAATAAGTGTTGCAAAAGAAAAAAGTGCACCAATTATTGAGCATGCTGCAAATGAAATCAAAGAAAAAACAATTACAGTTTTAAAAAATACTGTTGATAAATTAGAAAATAACAAGAAAAAAACAATAAATAAAGAAAATTCTAAAAAGAAAAAAGCATCTAAAACTACGAATTCAAAAACAGCTTAAACTTTTATCATTTAAAAGTATTTGACTAAATAAATGTATTTTGTTACACTAAAAAGGAATCAAGTAATGATTAAAAAAAGTAGTGATTTATTTCATTTTTAAGAGAGTTAGTGTTAGGTGAAAACTAATAAAGAATAAATAACGAAGTACATTTTATGAACTTGATAGGTGATGCTTTATAGTCGATGAAAGTGCATAGCTTATGTTATGAATTAAGGTGGTACCGCGATTTTTTTCGTCCTTATGGAGGAGAAAGATTGCGTTTTTTATTGGAGGAAAAGAAATGAATATTGAATATGAAGTAAGAATATTAAATATAAATAAAAAAGAGTTAAAAAAAAATTAGAAGATTTAAATGCTACTTTTAAATGGGAGCATCTTCAAAAACGCTATATTTACGATTTTCATCCCATTATTTCCAATAAATGGATACGTTTACGAACCAATGGCATAGAAACAACTTTAACTATTAAAAATGTAAAAAGCCATAATATTGCGGGTACAGAAGAATTAGAAATAAAAGTAGATAATTTAGAAAAAACTCATTTGATATTAAAAGAGCTAGGTTATATGCCAAGAGCAGTACAGGAAAATAAACGATGCCATTACATTCTTGAAGATGTTGAAATAGATATTGATTCTTGGCCGATGATTCCAGATTATATTGAAATTGAAGGAAAAATGAAGAGGAGGTTTATAAGATTGTTGATAGGCTAGGGTATAAAAAAAGTGATATAACAGTGAAAGATGTTGAGTCGATTTATAAAGATTATGGCATAGAGTTAAATAAAATAAAAATTTTAGAATTGGAGGAAAATAGAAAATGACAGTATTTGAAGATTTAAAATGGCGAGGTTTAGTACAAGATATTAGTGATGAGGCATTAATTGAAAAAATAAATAAGGGAGGTTTAACTTTTTATATTGGTACAGACCCAACAGCAGATTCAATGCATATAGGGCATTACTCTTCATTTTTGATTTCTAAAAGATTGGAGCGTGCAGGGCATCATCCGATTCTTTTAATCGGAGGAGCTACAGGTTTAATTGGGGACCCAAAACCAACAAGTGAGCGACCAATGATTTCAAAAAGTGAAGTAGAAAAAAATATTAAAGGATTAAAAGCCCAAGCAGAAAGTATTTTTGGATTTGAAGTGGTTGATAATTATGAATGGACAAAAGAAATTAATATAATTGATTTTTTAAGAGATTATGGAAAACATTTTAATATTAATTATATGCTTGCAAAAGATAAAGTAAAATCAAGAATTGAAACAGGAATTACTTTTGCAGAATTTTCTTATATGATACTACAAGCTCTTGATTTCCTACATTTATTTAAAACGCGCAATTGTACTTTACAAGTAGCAGGAAGTGACCAATGGGGAAATATTACAGCTGGAATTGAGCTTATCCGTAAAAAATGTGACAAAACAGCTTATGGAATGGTAATGCCTTTAGTAACAGATTCTAATGGAGTTAAGTTTGGAAAAACAGAAGGAAATGCTTTATGGCTTGATAAAAATAAAACGTCAAGTTATGAAATGTATCAATATTTAATTAATTTAGAAGATTCTATGATTATTGAATACTTAAAGAAACTTACATTTTTATCGAAAGAAGAAATTGAAGAGATTGAAAAACGACATAATGAAAATCCTGAAAAACGGGAAGCACATAAACGTTTGGCGGAAGAAATTATTACGGATTTACATGGAAAAGAAGAATATGAAAGAGCAAGAATAATGAGTGAAGCTTTATTTAGTGAAGATATTACCAAACTTCCAGCTAATGACATCATATCCAGTTTAAAAGACATTCCAACCTTTATTGCAAAAGAAGATACATTTTTAGTAGATTTATTAGTAGAGGCATCCATTTGTACAAGTAAAAGGGAAGCAAGAGAAATGATAAGTAGCGGCGCGATTGCTATAAATAATAAAAAAGAAATGAATTTAGAAAAGCAAATAACTAAGGAAGACTTTATTGAAAATAAAATTATTTTAATAAAAAAAGGAAAGAAGAGATATTATTTGGGCTTTTATAAATAAACAAAAAGCACTTTTCTCATAAAATAATTTGAGAGGAGGAAAACTTTATGTATCAAAATTCTTATAATTATCAAACAGTTAATAATGGAGACCGTCAATTTTTCTTTCCATTTTTAACAGGAGCTTTAGTTGGTGGAGCAGCAGTGGGTTTAACAAGACCAAGACCAATTTATAATGTTGCACCACAAAGACCATATCCACCAATGGGACCAGGTCCTTACGGATATTCATCTTACAATTATTACTTTCCTTATGGAAGATAAGAATTCTAATTCAATAGTGTAAAACTAAAAAAAATTGTTTAGAAAAAGAATCTAAACAATTTTTTGTGTACTATGCATTACTTATACTTTAGTTGAAAAAACTCCAAGAGCAGAACAATGACAAATACTCAAAAATCTAATACATAAAAAGAAAATAGCAAGTAAGTTTAGATTCAAAAAAGATTATTACAAAATTCTTATTCTAATCTTTTTTTTTGATTAAATTTAAAATAAATCCCAATAAAATAAAATAAACAATCATATTTGAACCACCATAAGATAAAAAAGGGAGAGGAATTCCCATAATAGGAAGTAATCCTAAGTTCATGAAAATATTTTGTAACTGTTGGTAGACAAAAATATATAAAAAACCATGAATAAAAATTTTTCCTTCTAAACTTTTAACTAAGAACAATCGAGACAAGAAATAAACATTTAAAATAAAATAACAAAATAGTATAATAAATGCACCTAAAAAACCAAAAATAGAAATACTTAAAGTAAAAACAAAATCAGTAGGAAATTCTGGTACATAGAGTAAATCTTTTTGAATCCCATTTCCTAAAAAACTTGTATTTCCAATGGTTGCTAAAGCATTATTAAGTTGCATGCCTGTTCCATCGCGAAAATGTAAAATGCGGTCCATTCTGTAAAAAAAACTTGTACCTATAAGTTGAATTAATAAATCTTGTTTCCAAAAATAGAGATAGAAAAATCCACCTAAAATAAGAAAAAGAACCAAAAAAGAAAGAACAAACCAACGTTTACGAATACCAGATAAAAGAAAAGTAGAAAGTAATAATAGTAAAAAAATGACAATGGCTCCTGTATCAGGTTCCAAAAACACCAAAAAAGAAGGAAGAAAAGTAATTAAAATACATTTTCCAATATAAAAAATTTCCTTTATGTTTCCTAATTTAAAATCATTGGTTATTTTAGCAAGATAAAGGAGCAAAGCAATTTTCATAAATTCACTTGGCTGCAAATTGAAAAACTTTAAATGAAACCAAGCTCTAGCTCCATTCGTAACATCCCCAAAAAATAAAACCAAAATAAGAAGAAATATACCGAATATATAAAAAAGAAAACTATATTGAAAGAAAAAAAGTATTTTTAATTTAGATATAATAAATAATAAGAAAAATCCTATGATAAACCATAAAATTTGTTTATATAGATGATAAGTATATATACTTTTAATAAAGGTAGCTTGATACATGCAAAAAAAACTAGCAATCATGAGAATTCCTAGTGGAATAAACAAAAGCAAATTGTATTTTCTCACTAACTTTTTCATAGTTTTAGTATGCAACAAATTAAAAACTTTATCATAAAATGTAACGAGGTGTCCTAAAATGAATAAAAATTTACCAAATGTTTATGCGGTTCCAATCGAAAAAAAAATAACAAATAACAAAGAAACTTACATAAGTTCTTTAAAAGAAGAAAGAACTAGTAAAAACTCGATTTCAAAGGAAGAAATTGATAAAATCTTTAATGCCAAAGACCATGTATATAAAACAAGAACAAAAATTAAAACAAAAAATAAAGAAATAGAAGTCGAAATTGTAGGAAAAACAAGTGATGCTTTATTAACACTTCATGGAGAAAAAATAAAAGTAGAAGATATTGAAGAAATAAAAAAAGTGTAAGAATACACTAAATAATTTCATCAATATATTTTTTTAATTGTCTTGCATCTTTTCCAAATATAATTTTTAATTGATTGTCAATTTCCACAATTCCTTTAGCACCTAATTTTTGAATATTATCTTTATCTACAATGGTAACATCTTTTAAAATAACTTTAAATCGAGACATGTTACACTCAGCATTTACGATATTTTCTTTTCCACCTAAATAATTAATTAATTTATTAGCTTCAACGCTAAAATCTCTTCTCATTAATTTTATAACAACCAAAGAAATTAAAACAAGAACTACAAGAATTATGAAATATTGTAAATATGTATTCATAAAATATCACCTATTAAAATTATACAACAAAAAAATAATTTTTAAAACCTTTTTAAATTGAAGAACACTTCTGCAAGCCTTCACATAAATTATTAATGAGAATATAGGAAAGGGGAAAAATGTTATGTGTAATAATAACAACAAAGAAAAAGACACCAATTGCATTGCCGAAATTCTAAATGTTATTTTAGTACTTCAACAAAATGCTTGTCCAGATAATTGTTTAGATACTTGTGACCGTCCAATGCTTGGTGGAGGACCAAATTGTCTTATTTGTAACACAAGACCAATTATGCTTTATACTTGTTGTGGAAATGGAACTCCTTGGAGTATGCCAACAAGTAAAGATTCTACAGCTACTTGTGTAGAAGGCACTGCCAACTGCTCAAGAGTATTTAGAGTTGAAAAAGTAGATGGAAATTGCTGTACTTGCCGTGTGTTAGAAGACAATCCGGATTCTACAAGTCTTAATCCATACATTGCAACAAATTCTTTCTTTACAATGAGTCTTGATTGCATTTGTGCCATTCGTTGTTTAACAGATACATTTGTTGAATGTGTTTAAAAGGCCTTAGGGTCTTTTTTTCTTACAAAAAAGTCATCCATTAAAGATGACTATACAAACGATATAAATGAATAGAAGAATAATTTAAAAAGCGAATATTTAATTTATAAGTTCCTATTCCATTAGAAACAAACATTTTTGTATTTTCATTTTCATAATAAAATGATGTATAAGAATCAACACCTTTTTGCTTTAAAAGTGTACCACCAAAAGGAAACCAAGATAAACCATATAAACTATGTCCCGCTAAAATAAGATTTGGATGTATATTGTGAACTTGTAATTCATCTATTATAGTGGGTTCATGGTGTAAAAGTATTTTGTAAGCAGTTGTTGTATCTTCTTTTGTTTGAAAAGCAGAAGCAATGTCATCTTGATTTTCTATCAAAGAAGAAGTACCCACAAAAAGTAAGGGTTCGTTTCCTTTAAAATAAAGAAGTTCATTTTTATTTTCCAAAACTGTAAATCCAGCATTTTCCATAATATCTTTATACAGAGCAAGATTAGAAACATCACAATTTCCAACGACAGCATATTTGCGATAAGTTGCTTCTATTTCACTTAATTTTTCTTTTAAATAAACATTATCTTTTTCAGTTAAATGAAGAGTATCATTGAATAAATCTCCTGTAAATACAACAATATCACCTTTTAATTCATTTATTTTTTTTACTGTTTTAGTAAGCATTTTTTCTCCAACTGTACTTCCGTATAAAATATCAGAAAAATGAACAATTTTTGTACCATCGTAAGAAGAAGGAAGATGATTATCATAAATAGGATGTTCATGTACAACAAGTGTACTTGTTTCTATATATCTTATATAAATATAAAATAAAATAAGGAATAAAGAAAAAAGAAAAAGCACTTTTTTCAGAATACTTCTTTTTTTTGGTCTTTTGTCGATTTCTTTTTCCAAACTTTCTTTCTCCATAAAACACCTACATTCCTAAAAAGTGCATCAATAAAATAAGGGAAACAGAAAGAGTATTATGTAACATATGCGGAATAACAGAAGAGAAAATATTTTCGGTTTCGTAATAAGCTTTGGCAAAGAAAAATCCTAAAGAACCATAGGGAACAATAAATAGAATTTCGCTAGCATGGCTTATAATATTTGTGATAGTCCATTCATCAATTGCTGTTACAACATGAATTCCACCAAAAATAATAGCACAGAATAAAGCATAAGGAATTTTTTTAGTAAAAGCTTTTCTAAATCCATACCGAAATACAATTTCTTCTAAAAAAGGACCAATAAAAATAATTGTAGGAATTGCATAAATAGGAGTAGCAAATAAAATTTCTCTTGTTGATTGCTCGTTAACGGCGATATCGCCTAAAATAGAAGTAATAATTAGATTAGAAGCAATCATCACAATTATTCCATATACCCAGTAGGTAAATCCTTTATTTAATACTTTTTTTGGTTCTTTTAAAAATGTTTTAAATTGTTGTACTAAATCTTTCCGAATAATAATAAGAATAATAAATAAAGTTAAAATATAAATGGTAAGAAAAGAAAGATTTTGTATCCAAAAATTATTACTTAATAATCCATTTCGAAAAAGCATTGCCAGTAAATTAGGGCAAATAAAATAATATAAAACAAACAATAAAACACTAAATAAAATACCTTTAATAAATTTTTTTCCTTTTTCCATACTAATCAACATACCCCAATGATTTAAGTCTTTCTATAATCTTTGTTTTAGAAGCATACCCAACAATACGATTTAATGTCGTTTTTTCTATTCCTTCATGAAAAAATATGGTTGTGGGAGTTCCTGAAAAATTCACGTATTTGGCAAGTGTATCAGAATTTGTTTTATCAAGTCCCGTTATATTTAATACATAGGCATTAAAATTCACTTCTTGTAAAGCTCTATCAAGCTCTGGCAAATATTGTTCGCAATGACTACACCCAGTTTGGCTAATTACCAAAACAAAGTTTTCTTGAGCATTTATTTTTTCTTCTAATTCAGAAACTTGGATATTTAGTAATCTCGTACCTGTATTTTTTTGAGCAAATGCAAGTTTATAAATTAAAAAAGCACCTAATAAAATAACAATAATGATAAGACTATAAAGGTAAATATTCCTATTTTTATTTTTCATTTAAATCACCATATTAAATATAGCATAGTTTAAAAAAAATCGCAATTTATGAAAAAAATTTCATGAAGTAAAGTAACTAAAGTTTTCCTTGTATTTTCAATACTTATATGATACAATCATGGCAGATTTATTTAGGTTGGTGGATTAGATGAAAACAAATTTGCAAAAATTGTTTTTACTAGCGATTGTATTTTTGACTCCAAATATAGTGCAAGCAGAAAGTGCATGCAGTTATAGTGAACAAGCAGAAATAAATAATATAGTTGCTAATGTAAAAGCAAATTATGAAACTGTTGATATTTATGATGGGAAAGTTTTGGATATTGATAACCCAGGAGCTGATGGAAAGATTCCAGAAGTAGATTATTACATAAAAGGCTTTAATATTACTGTGCTAAATATAACAGAAGATATATATGTCCAAATAAAAAATAGTATAGATAATAATGTTGTAACATTTAAATATGAAGATACAAAAGATGGAGTTGCTTCCTTTCAAACGAGAAATGTAAACCAATTAATTACCTATACAGTGGAGATTTATTCTAATAAAGGAGCTTGCATAGGAGAATTATTTCGTAAAATTTCTCTTACAACACCAATATATAATTTGTTTTCAGAATGGCGAGATTGTAAAGAAAACCCTGAATTCTATTATTGCCAAGAATATCTATCTGTAGAAAATATATCTATAAATGAATTTAGAACAAAATTGAAAGATTATAAAATAGAAAAAGAAGAAAAAAGAAAAGAAGAGGAAATTGAAAATAAGAATTTCTGGAATAAAATAAAGAAAATATATCAAGAAAATGCTATAATTATCAATTTAGTGGGTAGTGTAGTATTGATTTCGGGGGTTGCTACTACTGTGATTCTTATTAAAAAGAAAAGGAGTAGAGTATTATGATTAAAAATATAAAATATTTGTTTATAATTTGTTTGACAATAATAAACTTAAGTACAGAAGAAGTTTTTGCTGCTTCAGGAACTGGTGGAGTAACAACAGATGGTACACAAAATTGTGATATTCAATATACAGGAATAGATGCCAATGGAAATCCTGTTGAGGGACAATGTCATTCAGATTATGGTATAACAATGAATGTTGACGGAAAAAATTATGATGCATATTGTGGAGATTTAAATAAACATTTAGGAGGAGCTTGGAGAGGAGATTCATTCACATGCCAAGAAATTGCTGATGCGACAATAGAATATATTTTAAGTTCCAATTATACACAAGCAGAAAAAACAGCGGCATTGCGTTATCATACAGGAGGACTTACGGTTTCAGGAAATGCTGCCAATAGAGTAAATGCTTTAATTGCTGAAGCACAAGTTTATGCTGGAAATACAAGTTCTTCTTTGTCATTTTTTAGAATAAGTGCTAGTGAAGCCAATGTCACATATAATGTGCATGCGTCCTCTTTTATAGAAAGTGTAGAGTTTACCTGCAGTTCAGGATGTACAGTAACAAATCAAAATTGGAATGGTTACTCAGGAACTATAACTGTATCTGCAATTCCAGGAGATTGCGAATTTACAATCAATGCTATATATAATGGAAATGGTAGTACACCAAATGGTGATTCACAAAGAATTCCAAAAAAAGTAGTACAGTGTTCGGGACAAAATATTCAAAATACTTATTATATAACAGATATCAATACAAACACTTCAAATTCATCAAATAGTATAAATAATTCAAGTAGTATTTCTGGTGGAAGAGTTGTACAAACATTTAGCGATGTAATTGAACCTAATACTGGTGGTAATTATTACAAAACGTATTGTGATGAAGAACCAAATGAAAATTTATGTGAATGTGAACAACAAACAACAATTAGTAAACCTAACTATTGTGATAGTCCAAATAGTCAATATATGTCAATAAAAGCACCAACAGATATTAAATGTTGTATTTTAAACAATAAAGATGAAGCTGGTAATACCTATCAAATGTTAGACGGACAAATAAGCCAAGAGAATCCATATTGTACAGTTTATTGTAAAGAAGATTATGAAATGACTATGCCAGGTGCCAAATATACAGATAGTGGAAGATATTTTGAATTAGAAAATACAGTAATAAAAGCTAAAAAAACATGTTATGCTACAAATCCAAATAAAAACTCAGAAGAAGCACAAATTTTAATTGAAAATTTTATACAAGATGTAAAAACAAAGCAAGAAGCTTTAGTAAATGCTTATAATTTATATAAAAAAGCAGAAAAGGAAAAAGCGCAAAGAGAGGCAAATGAATACGATACAACAGATACAACAGATTGCAATGATAATACATATACAATGTATAAATTAAAATCATCAAATTATACTGGATATACTTTGGACTGCGATAATAATACTGGAAAATGCATTCAAAGACCAATACAAAGAGATACTGACCAATACGAATGGGGAACAAAAGCTAATAAAACATCATTTACTTATTATGAAAATGGAGTTAGACATACTGGATGTAGTGCTAACCCATCAACAATAGAAGAGCCAAATTGGGATGGAAAAGTGTCTACAGCCAAAGAAAATTTAACAAATGCTTTAAATGATTTAAAACAAACAATTGCTTATATGAATGAGTGTTATCATTGGGTGAATAATCTTTGTTTGGATGCAATTGTTAATTTCGATTATCAAGAACAATATAGTACAAATATTAATTATGAATTAGTTGCAGGTGGTGGAACAATAACAGGTGAGAACGCAACTTATAGTACTAATAAAACACTTGATAATGAATATACTACGAATACAAGTGGTGGTTTAGAGAATGTTAATTATTTATATTGTGATGCAAACGGATGTAATAATACCAATGAAGCAACACTAGCAGAAGAAATATCAACTTTAAATAGCCATCTATATTATCGTAAAATTGAAGTAGAAGGAACCGCCGAGTACGCTAATAAACAAGAGTTTCAAACAAATTATCCACATGGTACGATTGATACGGTATCAAATCCAGAAAATATAAGAGAAAATTATAGTTATTTAGGTGCTGTATTCCCGGTTGCTTTGAATACACCAACAGGTGTTTACAAGTGGAAATTGAATTTCACTAATTTAGGACAATACAATGATTATGTAGGATGTCGAAATGGACGTCTAGATACAGTTGTCAATGCCATAGGTGCAACCACAGGAGTGGATACAGAATACGTTTGCGTTTATGTAGTAGATTGTCCAGAATGTGATTATGAATGTGTAGGAGAATATTGTGATTACACTCCTCCTGAACCAAAATGTCCAGAATGTGATGTATATTGTATTAATTGTATATTTAATGGAGAAGATACATATGTATATCGAAAAATTGGAAATGAATTTAATCCAAATAATCGTACTTTAGGAGCTAACTGGACTAGTGAAAAAGGTGAATTTACTCGAAATGAAATAGAATCAACAGGTGAGAATATATATATAGAAGCAGAATATACGTATGTATTGGATGCAAATAATATGAAAAAACTTCGCGATTATAACAAAGAAACAGGTACATATGTTAGAGAGGATTTAACATATCATTCACAAAATAATATAACCAATGCTTATGGTACAAGTAAATTCTTAGATGAAGGACAAGCGAGAGGATTTTTCACTGAAGTAAAACGAAATCCGAATTGGACTTTGTGGACAGGTGCAATAGGTTCTAGTATTGGTCCTGCTTGGAAGTAGAAAGGTGGACTAAAATTTGAAAGAAACATATTGGGGTTATTGGTTAATCATGTTAGGAGTATTTGTCGTTGTTATTATGATGTTAATATCTAATGTGACAACGCAAAATACAGAAGATTACTATTTGATTCAAGAGGTTACAGAAGCTGCAATGGTAGATGCTGTAAATTATGGATATTATCGCGAATATGGAGAACTAAAGATAGATAGAGAAAAATTTATTGAATCTTTTTTAAGAAGATTTTCAGAAAATGTAAGTTTAAATACATATGAAATCTCTTTTTATGGAATTTACGAAGCACCACCAAAAGTAAGTGTAAGGGTAGCTAGCAAAACAAAAACATTCATTATAGCAGGAGACCAAACAACATTTGATATTGTAAATAAAGTGGATGCAATTTTAGAATTGAGCGCACAAGGAAGTAATTCTAGTAACGCTAGTGGTGATAATGATTTGAATAGTAATAATTGGAGCAGTAATAACAACAATTCGACAAATCAAAATAATAATCAAAATTCAAATTCCAGAGTTC
Organism: uncultured Mycoplasmatota bacterium; assembly: GCA_947652325.1. Classification (GTDB taxonomy): domain Bacteria; phylum Bacillota_I; class Bacilli_A; order RF39; family UBA660; genus MGBC108787. The sequence goes on along the minus strand of CANTCQ010000005.1, from coordinate 36,661 downwards.
CAAATAGAACAGATTTATTGTCTATTACTGCACAAAATTGGTATCAATCAAAATATATAAATTGTCCAAAAGATTCTAATGGATGGTGTAGGAATAATTTTAATATAAAAAATGATTTATATGGAGAATATAAAAATAATTCGACACATTATTTAAATGAAATTTTAGCTGATTGGCAAAGATGGCAAGGAATAACATTTACTGAATCAGAAAAAAATGCTTTTCTAGAAATTGCTAGAAATACATTATTATAAATAGGAGGAAATAAAAATGGGAAATATTTTAACTACAGTAAAAAGATTTTTGGCAAACAAAAATACTGTAACAATTTTAGGGGTGTTACTTGGTATATTGGTTTTATACATAGGATACAATTATCGTGTGAAACAAGCAACAACACCAGTAACAGTACCTTATGCAAAAGAGGAACTATCTTCTCGTACATTGATTACGAGTGATATGATTGGATACATGGAAGTATCAAGTAGTGTTGTAAAAAATAGCAAAAACTTAATAACGAACGCAAATCAGCTTATTAACAACTATGTTGCTTTTGGAACAACAATTCCAGCAAACAGTATGTTCTATTCCTCACAAATTTTAGCTGGCAACGAAATGCCAGACAGTGCATTTGCAGACATTCCAGATAAATATACAATTTTTAGTTTAGGAGTGAATCAACATACAACATATGGAAATTCTATTTACCCTGGAAACTACATTGATTTGTATTTTAAAGGAGTAGACGAAACCAATAAGATTATGTTTGGAAAATTAATCGAAAGTATTGAAGTACTTGCCGTGAAAGACAGCCAAGGAAATCATGTATTTGAAACTACTGTAGAAAGTCGTACACCATCAGAATTATTATTTGCAGTACCAAACGATATGTATGACCTACTTATGAAAGCTGGCTATATTACAGGGGCATCAGTAGAAATAATTCCAGTTCCAAGAAATGCATCTTATAGTGAAAATCCAGGAGATACAAACGTTTCAAGTGATTACATTAAAGATTTCATTTTATCAAAAGCTGCTGTTATTCCTCAAAATATAATGCCTAATTTACCACAAGATAATAACAATAATGATAATAATAACAATAATAGTGGACAATAAAGAATAAAAGAACAAAGAGAGGGGAAAGAAAATTATGGATGATGCTATATTTTCGCAATTAGACTTTGGACCAATCGATGAATTTTTAAGACAAGATGATGTTACAGATATTTCCTATAGCAATGGTGGACAAGTTTGGTTAAAAACCCTTTCTCGTGGTGTTTTTAAAGTAGAACGACCTGATATAAACAATGCTTTAATGGAAAAACTTGCTTTTCAATGCTCTAATGTTATGGGAAAAACATTCAATATGGCACATCCTTTTTTAGATGCAGAATCAACAGAATTACGTTTGAATTTTGTACACGATTCGATTGCCACCAATGGAATTGCTTGTTTGATTCGGAAAACACCTGCAAAAATTCGCTTGAATCGAGAAAAATTATTAAATGAACAATACGTTTCAGAAGATTTGCTTGATTTTTTATTACAATGTGTACAAGGTCATGCCAATATTATTGTAAGTGGAGAAACAGGTTCTGGGAAAACAGAACTCGTAAAATACCTAGCGAGTACTACAAAGGAAGACGAAAAAATTATATCCATTGAAGATACATTAGAACTTCATTTGGATAGAATTTTTCCACACCGTGATATAGTAGCTATGAAAACCAATAATATTGCATCCTATACAGATGTATTAGTTACTTGTATGAGGCAAAATCCCATTTGGATATTGTTATCCGAAGTTCGTAGTGCCGAGGCAGTTCTTGCTGTTCGAAATTCCATATCTTCTGGACATCATATTTTGTCTACTATTCATTCGGATAAAGCATCAAGTATACCAATGCGTATGTACAGTCTATTAGAAACAAATCAAGATGTAGAACAATTTTTAACAACGGTTCATCGTTATGTGCAAATTGGAGTTTATGTAAAAGGATATATGAGCAAAGAATTAGGAAGATTTCAAAGAGAAATTATGGAAATCTGTGAATTTTATGTAGATGAACAAAACAATCCAAAAACTAATACTATCTACCAAAAATCAATGGATGGAAAAATGTCTTTAAATAATCCAACCAAACATTTAAGAGATTATTTATCTATCCAAGGAATTATACTTCCTGAAAATATATTTAGAACAAAAAAGCCAATGGGAGTCTCTACAGGAATGATAAATACTAACCTAAATGTTAATACAACTCCAATCATGCCAAAAAATCCGATGGCACAAAACATATAAGAAGAAAGTAGGTGCTATACATGGAATTAATAATTTTATGTATCATAGGAATATATGTTATTTCTTACAGGCAAAACAATGGTGAAAATGTATATCGTTTCTTTATTACGCAAGTGCGTGACACATACGAAAAATTTGCACCCTACAGTTATAAGGAAGTAAGAGAAAAAGTAAAATCCTTAGGGCAAGAATTTACGGTAAGACAATACACAAGTCAAATTGTGATGTTTGCAGGTATTGCAGGAGGGATTTCTTATCTTTATTTCTATAATATTGTTATAGCCATTATTTATGCTTTAATCGCTGTTGCCTTTATTCCTTATCTTGCATATTTACGCTATCAAAAAATATACAGTGAATTCATATTTGAACAAATTCAAATTTATACAACCAATGTCATTATGGAATTTACAACGACACAAAGTTTTGTTAAAAGTCTTGAAGGAGTAAGAGATTCTGGTATTTTAGAAGACCCAGTTTTGCAAGATGTAAAAACTATGATTGAAATGTCTTATCAAAATGGAACCATTGACGAATCTATTGAATTCTTTAATGAAAAATATCCGTTTTATATGGTAAAAAATATGAACCAACTTTTTTTACAAATCACAAAAGAAGGAGCAAAGGATTCAGGAGAAGCTTTGGAAAATATGAGCCAAGATATTGATGCTTTAGTAGAAGGTGTTTATCGTGACCAAGCCGACCGTAAAAATTTCCATAAAAGATTTATTACATTTGGTCTTGCCCTGTTTTTACTTGTGATGGCAATGCAATTTTTACTCGGAACGGACAGTTATATTGAACTTTTAGAGGTTTGGTATGTAAAAATTATTCTTCATATGATTATTATCATTAATAGTTATTTCTTATTAAGTGGAGAGAAATACTATAATGCAGATGTGGGGGTAGAATAACATGGCAATTGAAATATTAATTATTGGGATTATTATTCTTTATGTTATGAACTACACAGGAAGAATCAGCGCCAATCGTTTTATTGCGGATAATGAAGTTTATTTTCGTAAATTAAAGGAAGAGGATTGGGACTTTTATGTAAGAGCAAAATATGGAGAAGGGGTTAATGCAGATATCCTATTTAATAAAAGAATTCGAAATGGATTAATTATGATTGTGGTGTTAGTATTTTGTTTTATTTCAAAGCTAAACTATGTAACCATTTTATTCTGTTTTTTAGGAGGATTTTTAGTATTTAAATTGGATTATTTCAATATTAAAAAATATTATAAAGCTCATTTACATGAAATTAATTCGATGTTACCACACTATTTAAAAAGTTTAGAAATCTTAATTCAACATTATACCGTACCTGTTGCAATTGGAAAATCTATTACGGATGCACCTCCTATATTTAGAGAAGGTTTGCAAGAGTTAATCAATGAAATCAATGCAGGTAATGATAAAATAGACCCTTATGTAAATTTTGCAAGAGAATACCCTGTAAGAGATTCTATGCGGATGATGCGTTTGCTATATCGTTTGAGTTTAGGAAGACAAGAACATAAACAAGACCAATTGCTTGCATTTTCGAAAACCATTTCCAATTTGCAACAAAAAGCTAGAGATACAAGATATAAGGAAAGACTTGAAAAAATGGAATCTAAAACCATGAGTATGTTAATTACGACAGGTTTAGGAGTTATGGTTCTTTTAATATTTGCAGTATTAATGTTAATGGGACTGTAAGAAACAGGAATAAATATTGATATATTAAAGAAAAAAAGCTATAATAAAAATATAATAGAGGAGGTATATATTAATGAAAGAAGCAACTGGAGAATTAAATATGACCGTTGTAACTGTTGTTGCTATTGCTGCCGTCGCTGCATTCTTTTATGCATTTGTATGGCCAGGTATAAAAAGCAGTATTAATAGAAATACACTTTGCGCAAACGCAACTTGTCCAAGTACTTGTACAACGGATACATGTACATGTACATACATTAAAGATGATGGTTCAACAGATACAATTACTTGTCCAAATACGGGTAATGGAACAGTAACTAGATAATTTTAGAATAGGAGTTTAAAACTATGAAAGAGGCGACAGGAGAACTAAATATGACAGTTGTAATCGTTATAGCGGTAGCAATCCTATCGGTCTTTTTCTTTGCTATTCTATGGCCAAGCATTAAAAATACGTTTATTGCAAACAACAAATGTAGTGATGCTATATGTGATAAAAATACACTTCAAGATGGAATGGTTGATTGCAAATATTATAAAAACGGACATCAAGAAGGACCAGACTTTAAATGTGCTTGGAAAGGCTAATTGAGGTGATAGAGTGAGAGAGGCAATCGGTGGTACTTGGATATTTCAAATCGTAATCTTTTTTGTCCTACTATTTACAGGATATATGTGCTTATCAATTAACCAGTCCAAGGCATTTAATGTAAAAAATACAATTATCAAAGCAATTGAAAGAGAAGAAGGAGCAGATTTGGCGAGTCCCGAAAATGACCCTGCTATTTTAAAAATTGTCGATTATTTAAAAAAAGCATCTTATAGAACAACTGGAAGATGTCCAGAAGGATATAGTGGTTTTAATAGAGAAGGGCAACTTGATAGTCGTAATGCCGCATTTTGTATAGCTAAACAAGCCACTAGAAACAATGCAGAATTACCAGATATGAGTTATTATCGTGTAGTTGTATTTTATCAACTGGATTTACCTATATTTAGAAGTGTCTTTAACTTTAAAATTTCGGGGGATACAAAAATTTTAAGTCACTCGAAAAATAGTGGGGTGATGCAAAGATGAGAGAAGCTATTGGTGGTACTTGGATAACACAACTTGTGATTATCTTTATGCTTATATTTGTGGCATTTTTAGCCCTTTCTTTAAATTACACCAAAGCATTTAAAGTAAAAAATGAAATGTTGTCGATTATTGAAAAAAGAGAAGGCATAACAACCGGAAATGATGGAACACTAGGAATTATCAATAATTATCTAAAAACAAATCGTTATAACATTATGAAAACCTGCGAAGTTGATTCTTATGGAGTAGCAGATTTAGATAATAATACAATAGAACTTGTCACGAATAATCGTAAAAAATATTATTATTGTATAAGAAAAATAGCTTCCCCTTCAAGTAATCATGAAGGAAAAGTTTTTTATAAAGTAAATATGTTTTTCTATTTTAATTTACCTGTTTTAGGAGACATATTTACCTTTGATATAAATGGGGCGACTGGGGATATTGTAAATCCCGCAGATAATTTAATCGCAAGGGAGGAATAAATTATGAACGTAATCGTATCAAATAAATATCAATCACTACTTGCTACACTTGATATAGATATCATAAAAAGCATTAATGGAGAGTTTGAAGTAGAGGATTTAGTGAATCAATTTACTAACTTTTATTACAACAAAATGATTTTGGATATTACAGCATTACAAAACTATCAAGATATAGCAACTTTACAAAACTTATCGGTAAGTATGGATGTAAGTAATATTATTATCTTATTAGATGATTCAGAAGTAGTAAATTCACCCAAATTTTTATCTAGCTTAATTTCGATGGGAATTTATAATTTTACGCGAAATATTGATGCTGTAAAATTTTTAATTAATAATCCAAATACTTATAAAGATGTAGCACAATACCATCAATTAAATGCTGCAGAAACAGAAGATTCTGGTGGAGGGGATTACGACAAATTAGGACTACGTGTTATTGGCATTAAAAATGTAACCAATCACGCTGGTTCTACAACACTTACCTATTTACTAAAAAAACAACTAGCGCGCAAATACAATGTTATGGCAGTTGAAGTAGATGAACATGATTTCATTTATTTTAATGATAAAACTTTAAGAACAACATCAAGTTTAGACTTGCCAGCTTTTATTGCCACTAATAGTGATGTAGAAGTCATATTGGTTGATTTAAACGATAGAGGAAGTATTAGTGCATGTACCGAAGTTATCTATTTAATAGAACCAGGACTTATTAAACTTAATAAGCTGATTCGTAAAGACAAACGAACATTTGAAAAATTAAAAGACAAAAAAATTGTATTAAATAGAAGTATATTAAATGGAAGAGATGTTAAAGATTTTGAGTATGAGAGTAAAAGTAAAGTCTTCTTTAATATGCCGTATTTAGATGACAAATTAGACCATCACAAAGAAATAGAAGAATTCTTAATCAACTTGGGATTTGCTCGTTTTGATGAAAATTCAGGAGAAGAGCAAAAAAATAGTAAACTATTTAACATATTTAAATCGTAAAACTTGACATTATAGAATTAAACAGATAAAATAGTATTATAGAAACAAGGAGGTTTACAAATATGGATTTATTTTTAACAATGACCGGAGAGCCAGGTATAGGTACAGCTAATGGGTTTTGTAATGGAACAGCAAATCTTTGGCAAATAATCGGGTATATTTTATTAATTTTTAAAATTGCTATTCCAGTTTTATTAATTATTTTTGGGATGATTGACTTAGGTAAAGCAGTAATAGCTAGTAAAGATGATGAAATAAAAAAAGCAACTACTGCTTTAGTGAAAAGAGCCATTGCATCCGTTTTTATATTTTTACTCCCAACCATAATTGGTTTTATAATGACTATAATAACAGATTTTACAAACAATGCACAAGCTGACTTTAATGTTTGTAAAGATTGTATTACAAGTCCAAACGGAAATACGTGTAAGTCAAAAGCCAGTAATGCATGGAAATAGAGCAATGTAAATTGCTTTTTTTTAATGGCTATGGTATCATAACAACATAGGTGAAACAAATGAAAGAACAAATAGAAAAATTAAAATCTTTTTATAATAACAACAAACAAAAAGTAAATTTTTTTGGAAGTGCAGCTTTGATTATGCTGATTATTATTATTGTTATAGCAATTGCCGTAAAATTTGTAGGAACAAATATGAGTTATGAAAAATTGGAAGAAATTTTAGAGCAAGCAACTGTAAAGTATTTAGAGGAAAATCCAGATATAAGACCTACGAGTACTAATCCAACAATTGCAGTAAGTACAAATACTTTAATAGAAAATAAATATATAAAAGATTTAAAAAAATATGTAAAAGATTCTTCATGTACAGCCGATATTTTAGTAGATTATGTTATAGAAAATGATTATAAATATCAAGCATATTTAACTTGTAATAACTTTCATACAGAAAAGTTTATGGATACAATTAAAAATAATAATAAAATATCTCAAGTAGGAGAAGGACTTTATGAAATGAATAATGAGCTTGTTTTTAGAGGCCAGAATCCCAATAATTATATATCTTTTGCAAATGAACTTTGGAGAATAGTAAAGATTGACAGAAATAACAATATTCATATAATTTTAACAGAAACAGAAGATGATAATATTTATGGAACTTGGGATGATAGATATAATTCCGAGATGGAATCAAATTATGGAATAAACAATTACGCTTTAAGTAGAGCACTAATTACTACAAAAGATTTATTCCAAAAAAAATATTTAGAAAACAAAGAATATTTATCAAAATTTGATTTATGTATTGGTAAAAGAGGAGAAGCAAGTACAAACCGAGATGGAAGTTTAGAATGTAATGAAATAATAAAAGACCAAGACATAGGTCTATTACCAATATATGATTTTATGAATGCTAGTTTGGATGCTTTATGTAGTACTTCTTTAAGTAGAGAATGCCAAAATTATAATTATTTAACAGACAATGATTATAAGTGGTGGACAATGACTGCAGATATGAAAGATACGTATTCTGCTTACTCTGTTTCTTACAGTGGAGAAGTATATTCAGAATATACTTCCGGAAATTCAATTTTGAGGTATGTCATAGCATTAAGTAGTGATGTTTTATATAAAAGTGGAGTAGGAACAAAAGAAGACCCTTATATTGTGAGGTAAAATAAAACATTTTACCTTTTTATTTTAGAATTTTACTGTTATAATAAATATATAAAAAAATGGACGTGATTTTATGAAAAAGGTAATATTTTCAATAATAGTATTTTTAGTAAGCATAAGTTTTGTAAACGCAAAAGACATAACATTAAAAAATAATTATGAAATAAATAATAAAAAAGCTATAATAATTAATTTAAATAAAGAGAACGTAAAAAAAGCGCCAGTCATAAAAATAGCACAAACATTAGAAGAAAAGCAGAAAGAAATAGAAGAAGAAATAAAATCATATACTAGAGGAATAAATGATGCTATAAATAGTTTTCCATTAGATAGGTGTACAAAACTAGAAGATGCAGATATAACACAATGTCAAAATTTAGTTCAAACATTAAAAGATAGAATATTCAGTTGGGATGCAAAAGTAAATGATGCTGTAAATCGAGGATACTTTACAGGTCAAAATATTGTAATCAACAGCTATAAAGAAGCTGCTAATAAGGCAAATGAATATATAAAGAAGGTTGAACAAGAACTACAAAATAAAAATAATACAAGTACTAATCCAAATTCGGATGTAGAAGAAGTTATAGAGGAAATACAGTCTTATACCCGAGGATTAAATGATTTAGTAAATAATTTTAAAATGGATGAATGTAAAGCTGTTGGAGCAGAAAAGTGTCAAAAGATGATTGCAGAATTAAAAAACAAGATCTCTTCAGCAACTTCCGTTTGGAATACTAGAGTTGATAATTATATAAATCAAGGTTATTTTAGTGGAAAAAGCATAGTAATAGAAGAATATAGAGAAGCTGTGAACAAGGCAAATGAATTTATAAAGAATGCAGCCCAAGATGCAGATACCAATTTGAATTTAGATACGAATATAGACTTTAATAATTTTTGTAACGAAGAAGGCGTACACAAGACTGTAAAATTTTTAGGATATGGGCTATACATAGTTAAAATTATGGTTCCAATTTTACTTATAATATTTGGTTCAATTGATTTTGGAAAAGCTATCGTTTCTTCAAATCAAGATGCCATTCAAAAAACTTCTAAAATATTAATTATTAGAATTATTATAGGAATAGTTATTTTTTTATTACCCACAATTATAAATTATGTATTTAAAATAGCAGGTAATGATGAAAATGCATTTAAGAATTGTCGGATTTGCGTATTAGATATTAGAAATTGTGATTAAATATGTTTACTTTTTTAATTTATACATAAAAAGTAAATTAATGTTATAATAAAAGAAAACAAAAAAAGAAGGGATGTTTATGAAAAAGAAGATATACATATTATTTAGTTTAACTTTATTTTTTTTGTTTTTTCTTTATCAAGATGTAGAAGCATCAACTAGATGCTCTTATAATTGGAATGGAGAAACCATTATTTTAGAAAAAAAAGATAATGCAAATTTTTTTGATAAAATAATAGCAAATATTGATATTTCTATAGCTGAAGGAGAAGAAATAAAAGCAGAACAAGAAAATTCTTGTCCAATTATTTCTTTTTATCATGGGTCTATAGAAGGAAATAAAATATATAGTTCTTTTAGAGAATGCATAGGAAATGTGCCAAGAGTAGGAGAATGCAGTGAAACAGAGGGGACTTTATTAACGGAGCAATTATCTTCGGGAAATATAATTGGAATGCCTCAAGTAGTTTTAGTAGAACATTCTGATACAAGTTGTACATATGAAGGTATTTATAATTCAGATAAAATTACTTTTAAAGTCAAATCAGAAGATGGACGTACTTATAGGCCAGCATTTTTATGTATATCAGATTCTTCAAAACCACTTTGTAAATTATCAAATAGTAGTGGAGCACATTTTTATAATGGAACAGCAACTATTAAATGTCCTACTTATATATATTATCAATGTACTGAATTTAGAGGTGGCAGACTTGAATGTGAAATTTTAGACTCTGGTGGTAATATTGACAATAATTACTCGGGAATAAACGGAATAGAAGGGGATGAACCATATACTCCACTTCCACCAGTCGAAATAGAAACTGGTCCTTTAGATTGTAATGGAATATTTCAAGGACCTTTTGGAGACTTTTTAAAAGAAATTTGGAAATTAATAAAATTTGCTGTTCCCATTTTAATTATTGCTTTATCGATTGTAGATTTTATAAAATCTATATCAGCACATGATGAATCAGAAATAAAAAAAGCAACTAATAAGTTGTTAAAAAGATTAATAATAGGAGTTTTGGTATTTGTTTTGCCAACAATAATAGAGTTTTTATTACACATGGCTGGAATTGAATTTGGAACTTGTAATATTAAATAGAAGGAGTATTCAAAAATGATAACATTAATAGACGCTAAAATTTTTAATGTATTTGATTTTGGTTTAACAGGTGTTTTTCTTTTTATTGATAGTATTGTTTATTGGGTAATTGCTCAACTATTTAATAGTTTTACTTTCCTCGCAAGTGAAGAATTAATACAACAACATTTATATAAAGAAATTGCTGATAGAGTAGAAGTTGTTATTGGAGTTGTTATGCTTTTTTTTGTAGCCAGTGCGTTGTTAAAAGCGATTGTAGATCCTGACAATATAAATAAAGGTGCTGGGAAAATAGTCAAAAACTGTATAATATCTATAGTGCTATTAGGAATAGTACCTGTCATATTTGATTATGCCTTTAAATTGCAAAATTTAATAATATCAGAGCATGTTATAGAAAAATTGTTATTTGGAAGCAAAGGAGATACTCCTTCTGTTGATAAAATTGGTTATGAAACAGCTTTGAATATTTTAGAAGTTTTTTTAGTGATACCAGAAGGAACTCAGAGTAAAGATGGAGTAAATTGGAGTGGTGAGAATGGTATTCGAGAGGCAATTATGAGAAATGGAAGTTTTACTGATATTACAATTATGATAGAAGAAGTAAAAGAAGGAGAAAATGGAGTTAAATACACTCCTTTAGTTGCAACAGCTTGTGGTTTATTTTTAATATATGTTTTAATATCATTTTGCATTGATTTAGGAATTCGTGTGGCCAAACTTGCATTTTACCAAATAATTGCGCCTATACCAATTTTAATGTTTATTATACCCGAAAAGAAATCGGTTTTTGATAATTGGATAAAAGCAACCATTGCAACTTATATGGAAGTATTTATTCGTTTGTTTGTAATGTTTGGTGTGGTATTTCTTGCACAAGCAATATTTTAATTTTAAAAAAAGAAGGTGATTATATGAATGGCTTTGAAAAGGTGATAGTAGTTATGGGACTTTTTGCTTTTGCTAAACAAGCTCCAAAACTTATTGGGGATGTTATAGGAATTGACTCCAGTAATATGAAATTAGGAATTGGTGGAAAATTAGCAGCAGGAGGAGCCTTTGGAGCTGCTGCTGTTTTAGGAGGTGCTACAACTGCAGCTATCCGAAATTTAACGCATGGACTTGGAAAGTCAGCTGCGAGTTGGAACCGATTTAGAAATGCACAGGGATTTGGTAATAAAATAAAAACATTTGGAGGAGCTTTAGTTTCAACTGCTTTTCATGGTACAGGAGGAATAGTAAGTATACCAGCTGGTGGTGTAAGTGGAGGAATTAGAAGCATAAAAAGTGGTTTTTCTGCTAAAAATTTTAAAGATATGCGTACCGCTGCAGGACAAGCAGCACAAGCAGCCACAACAGCACGTGATAAAAGAGAAAACTATCGAGCTACGCATGGAGGAATACCAGGAGCGATGCAAGGTCATGTTAATGATACACTAAAGGCTTTGGCTAGTTGGGCAGGAATATCTTCTGGAGAACAAATAAAAGCTGAACAAGCAAGAGCACAAGAAATAGCTGACGCGCGTAAAGCCGTTGCTGATAGAGCTAAAGCAATTATGGAAAAGCAAAAAGCAAAACGTACTGCTACATCTGGAGTAACAACCGCTTGGGGTCAATATTATGATAATTTAGCAGATATAGAAAATGAGATTGCCTATGCACAACAGCATGGTAAAACCATGGATGGTAGATATAGAATAGATGCTGAAACACTTCGTAAATTGCAACAAGCAAAAGTTGATTTAGAAAAACAACTACAAAAAGATATTGTTGCTGGAATAAGTGATGATGGAACATTAGAAATGACTAAATATGATGGAGATTTAATGAGTGCAATTACTACATATAGAACTAAATTATCATTGAATTATAATAGCATTTTACGAAATGTTGACAGAAGTAATACTAAAGTAAATGATGCTATGAATAATTTAGAGATTGCAAATGCTGCTGCATCACAAAAAATCAATGATTTCATTACAAGTGGCAATGTAAGTAAATTGTTTGATGGAAATGACGCTATTGAAAATGCAAATAGAAAATTGCGTACAGAATTGAATGCTAAAATTTTAAAAGAACAAGAAAATAAAAAATAGAAAAATTAAGTAAATTATTTGAATATTTTTTGAATTTTTGAAGAGAAAAAAGGAGGATAAAAAGGGATGAATCAAAATTATTTAATACCAGCCAATTCCAAAAAATCAATGATGATTTTAGGTTTTTTTACCCCTATTGATTTAATTATTTTTGGAATAGGCTGTACTATTACATTAACATTGTTATTTATATTTAATAACAAAGTAGAAATAGGGTCATTACTACTAATATTATCACCAGCATTACTTTCTGCATTCTTAGTACTGCCAGTTCCAAATTATCATAACGTGTTACAATTATTAACAAATATAATATTATTTTTTATTAAAAGAAAAAGATTTTATTGGAAGGGCTGGTGTATAAGAGATGGCAAATAAGAAAAAAAATGTTGTAAGTAAGTATACAGAAGATTGGGTTCCAATCAAACAAATTATGAATGGGATGATACAACTTGATTCAGGAGAATATGTGACAGGAGTAAAAGTTGCCCCTAAAAATATATTTATTTTAGATAAAGACACACAAGACAATGTTATTTATAATTTAAGAAATTTTTACAATACAATTGATTATGAATTTTGGTTGATTGTGGCAGATAGGCCTGTAGATATCAATGCCTATTTATCACAATTACAAATCTTATATAACAATTCAACAAGTTCTGCCATACGAAAATTAATTATGCAAGATATTAATAAAGCCAATATGTTTATGAGTGCTGAGTACAGTGTAGTAGATACAGAATACTTTATTTTATTTAAAGAAAAGAAACTTGAAATCGTTCAAAAACGAATTCATAATTTAATTAGCAATTTAGCAAGTTGTAGTTTAAATGCGACACAAGTATCAAATAATGATTTACGTATGCTTATTGATAATTTCTTTAATGGGGGACAGCCAACAACATTAGGAACGGTGATGCCAGAATGAATATAAAATCACAATTAGCGCCGAAAGGCATAGAATTTAAACCAACAGAAATGATGATTAGTGGTAAATATTGTGCGATTTTAACCATTGTTTCTTATCCTAAATTTATTTCAGAAGGATATTTAGCTAATATTACCAATATATCTGGCGTAAAAGTAGCGATAAAACATATTCCCATTGAATTTTCTACTTTACAGAGAATGTTAAATAAAGAAATTGCTGATTTAAAGCAACGATTTCAAACGGAAAATGATAGAACGATTCAAGAACGTATTAGACAGGATTATGAATCTCTTGAACAATTTATTCAAATGCTTGCAGCAACACAAGCAAGAATTTTTGATTTTCAAATGCATTTGTTTATTTCTGCGGATAATAAAGAAGAATTGGAACTAAAAAAAATGCAAGTTCGAAATTACTTGGATGGGCTTGGCATGCGTGGTATTCCTTTAATGTTCGAACAAGAAAAAGTATTAAAATCAATTATTCCAATTTTTCCAAAACAAGATGTGGAAAATCGTGTAGGAACTCCTATTCCTTCTGTTACGATTGCAGCCATGTACCCCTTTATTTTTGATAGTATTAAAGACCCAGGAAATAGTATTTTATTTGGAGTTGATTTCTCTGGTGGAGTGGTTTTATTTAACCAATTCTTATTTAAAATCAAAAAAGAGAATAACCGTAATAATGCGAATATTATCATTCTAGGAACAAGTGGTAGTGGTAAATCAACCGCTGCAAAATTATTAATCCGAGGACACCTAAGAAACGGATATAAAGTGGTATGTATCGACCCAGAAGGTGAACTTGCTGAAATGACCCGTAATGTCGGAGGAGACTTTCTAGACCTTGGTAAGGGTGGAGAGTTTGGTATGATTAATCCTCTTGAAATAGTTGTAGATGCAGATGCTGAAGAAATTGAGAGTGGTCTTGGTTATACCGTTTTAACGAGAACATTACAACAACTAAAAGCTTTTATGAAATACTATACTCCTTCCATTGAAGAAGATGTTTTAACGATGTTTAGTGAAGTCGTACAAGATACTTACAAACGTTATAAAATTGATTACGAAACCGATTATACAAAATTAACATCTGCCGATTATCCAACATTTGATGATGTTTATGCCACAATTAAAGGTAGACTCTTATCAATGCCTGAAAAAACACATGAAAAAGATGTTATGGAGCGCTTAGAGTTAAAAATAAGACCGCTTGTAAAAGAACTGCGTTATTATTTTACAGGACATACGACTTTGCATATTGAAAGCGACTTTATTGTATTTAATATTCGTGAACTTATGAACAGTGATGAAAATATCAAAAATGCATTATTCTTTAACATTTTAAAATATGCATGGGGCTTGTGTTTAGACAAAGATATTGATACTGTAATGTGCGTGGATGAGGCACATGTACTTTTATCAACACGTAATGAATTAGGTGCGGAATTCTTAGCACAAATTCAAAGACGTAGTCGTAAATACAATACAGGTACAATTATCATTACGCAACAACCAACCGACTTTGCAGCGCCAAATGTGCTTGTACATGGAAAAGCAATATTTGATAATGCTTCATATTACTTAATCATGGGACTACGTAAACAAGCAACAGATGATTTAGGCAAATTAATTGATTTAAATGATGCAGAAAAAGAAAGTATTAAATACTATAATCAAGGGGAAGCACTATTTATTTGTGGTAATAGAAGAATGCGAATTAATGTTGTAGTTACTCAAGAAGAACTTGACTCGTTTGGTTCTGGAGGAGGACTATAGCACTTAAGAAGTAGGTGATTTTGTGGATTTCAATGAGGAAGAATTAGAAGAAAAAAGACTTGGGGTAGAAGATGAACTATTAGAACAAGCTTTAAAAGAAACAGGAAAAGCTGCAGATGTTACCATAAATAACGCTGCAAATGCCGAAGTAGTAAATTCACAAAATGCTGATATTGATAATAAAACAAAACATACAAAACTAACAGATATTCCGATAAAAAAAGGAAAAGCAAAAGTAAAAAGTGGTTTAAAAAACTTTCTAAAAAAACATGCAGGAGTCGTTGTAGGCGTAGGATTGATGATTTTTGTAATTTTACTTGGTATTCTTTCCTTTCAATTGGATTTTGATTTTATGGGAATTGGAAATCCACAACCTGCTTATTATAAAGATACACCAGCTTGTGGGAAAGTATATTTAACCTGGGAAAAAGAATCATACAGAAAAGCTCATGAAAAAGATAAAGAGTATCACATAGTAACTGACCCTACATTAGTAGATATTAATGATTCGAATAGATACGATTATAAAGAATACGAATTTGATGAATATATTGCTGGGATTATTTGGACAGATAATAATAATGCAAAAGATGTAGATAATGAAATTGTATATCAAGCTATGGGAATAGTGGCTAGAAGTCGACTGATTGCTAATTTACCAGATAACTGTGTTGTATTAAAATATTATAATGACCAAGCAAAAAGCTTTAAAGAATTAGATGGAACTGAAGAAAAATATACAGAAATTACACAGGCAGTAGTTGCATCTAAAGGAATAATTATGACAAAAGAAAAAAAAGCTATTTCGGCAAAATATGAATCATTTAGTTATACGGCTAAAAAGTATGAAGGAGATTCATCTCAAGATGGTTTATATTATTATCATATGGCACATAAAAATAACGAAGAAATACAACGAATTCCTGCAAAATGGATAGAAAATTTAGAAAAAGAAAAAAATGTAAAAATTCCAAAACAAAGAAATATAACAGTGAAATATTTGGAATCAATGAGTTTATACGGTGCAAAATATAATTTAGAAAAAGAAAATGCAGAATATGATATCTATCGTATATTAAATTATTACTTTGGCTATGATATTGAGTTTAATACGATTGATATAAATGCTAATTTAGGAAATAAAAATCTAATTGCTATAGTAAATGGATGTATGTTTTGGCCAATAGGAAGTAATGAAACAACAACGGAAAATGGAATTACTTTTGCTATTGGGACTCCCGCATCTACAAGAATAACAAGTCAATTTGGTTTTCGAGGACAAGTAGAAGGAGTTGCTAATGCAACTACAGACCATCAAGCTATAGATATTGGAGGAGGCCAAGAAGGCGGTACAAATATTAATATTATTGCAGTAGCAGATGGTATAGTAATACAAGTTTCTAGTGGAACAGGATTAGGAAATGGTATTTACATAGAGCATAGTGGAGGTATAGTTACTCGCTATGGACATATGAGTCGAGTCGATGTTACCAAAGGAATGCAAGTAAAAAGAGGTCAAGTTATTGGAAAAATGGGAAGTACTGGAGCATCAAATGGAGTACATTTGGACTTCCAAGTAAAAGTAAATGGGAAGGCAGTAAATCCTCTAAACTATGTTTCTCCAAGTAATCCAAGACCATCCAATTGTGGATTAAATTTACCCAATGTTATTCCCTCAGGTTCTGGTTCTGGAAAGGAAAGTGTTTGTGTTGGTTTTTTAAATGCTGGGTATACTCCAGCACAAACAGCAGGTATAATGGTGAATGTAAATGGAGAATCAGGGTTTAACCCTAATGCTTTTAATCCAAGTGGTGGAGGAATGGGCGCTTATGGTTTATTTCAATGGCGAGGTGGAAGGCAAAAAAACTTAAAAGCACTAAATGACTACACAAAACCAGAAGTACAGGTTGCTTTTGCTATAAGTGAATTAAATGGTTCTGAAGCAAATGCTAAAACCCATGTATTATCTACAACTTCTGCAGTAGAGGCATCTTATAATTTTTGTGTTTATTATGAACGACCTGGAACAGACATGACATCAATTCAAAAAGCTTGTCAAGGAAGAAGAAACGAATCATTGGCAAATGAATTTTTAGCCTATGCAAATAATGGTTGTAAATAAGGAGAAAAAATGAATAAAATTGGAAAAGAAGATGTATATAAATTAGGAATTGTAATGATAATTTTTTTAATCATCGTAGTAATTTTCAGTGTTTATATTTATAAAAAAGAAAAGAAAGATGATTTAATTATAGAAGAAAACAATACATTTACGATAGTAAACAATTATAATATATTTTTCTTTGTAAATAAAAATATAAATAATTTTATAAATAATACAATAGAGAATAATACAGAAGCAATTTTGAACGTTTTAGATACAAGTTATAAACAAGAAAAAAATATCAATAGAACGACCCTTCTTAATTCTATAAAATTTTATAACCAAAATGATATTTACCAAGCAGAATTAACCAAATATTTAAGCATAAACGATAAAGTAGAAGTTTATTATACAGAAGGAAAAATTGTGAATGAAGGCTATGAAAAAACAACAATTGTTCAAGAAAAAGCTTATTATTTACTTTTCGTAGATTATGAAAATATGACCATGAGTTTAAGTATATTAAACTCTCCTTTAGACGAAAAAAGTTTTATAAAAACAAAAAATAAAGAAAAAGAAATATTTTTTAATAACGACAATAAAATAAGGCAAATTGACGTAATAGATTATACAAGTATATGCTCTATGTATATTTCCGATTTTATTTGGAAAGTATATAACGAATTAGAAACCGCATATTCTTTAATAACTAATTTTTCTTCCTTAGAAAATTTTAAAGCATACATATTTGAAAATAATATTACAAGTGAAATAAAATCATGTAATCAAAGTGTAAACGAAGATGAAAAAAGAGTTTATCAAATAGTGGATATCAACAATAATAAATATACTTTTACTGAAGAAAAGATTTTAGATTATAGAGTTTCTGTTAATAAGTAAAAAAAGTATAAAGGAAAATATAATAGCTTTGTTTAGAAATTGTAGAAGAGATAAGTAAAAGACCGTACTTTATAAATGATTAGGTACTTGTAATTAATCATGAAAATTCCCTATAATTTAAGAAAAAAGTATTATTTGAAAACAAATGCCTAGATAAACAAAAATTGGAAAAAAAAATTTGTCAAAAATTAGTATGAAATGTACTTTGATTTCATATTTTTTTATTGTATAATAGGGAAGACAAATGGAGGAGTTAGTATGAAATTTAGAGTATCACCGAAAGACTTTATAACGTTTATAGTATTTTGTTTATTTTTGCTATATTTATGCGCAATTGCGGTAGTCAATTTTACATCTTTTTTTAACGAAGGAGTGTTTGCTGGATTAAATCCTTTTCCAGCTTTTGTAGGAAGTAATTTAGGACTTACTATGCTCATGTTTTTTACAGCTCTTATCGTTATTTTTACATCCGTTTCTTCTTATATTTTTGACCGTGAAAAAGGGCATGGAATAGGTTTAAAAGTAAAGGAAAAAGAAGAAAAAGGATACTCTCGTTGGAGTAAAGACAAGGAAATTAAAGAAGATAAAAACGTAGAGCATGTAACAGCCCATGAAAAACACGTTGATGCTGCTGGTATTCCTCTTATCAACAATGGAACAGATATTTGGGTAGATAATGGTGATTATCACAACTTGGTCATAGGTTCTACTGGTTCTGGTAAAACCCAAACGATTGTAAAACCAATGGTAAATTTACTTGCCAAAAAGGGAGAATCGATGATTATCACCGACCCTAAAGGAGAAATTTATGAATATAGTGCCGAATATTTGAAAAAACAGGGCTATAAAATTATTGTTCTAAACTTTCGTGACCCTAAAAATGGAAATGCTTGGAATCCATTAACTCTCCCATATCGATATTACCAAAATGGCAATATGGATAAATCCACCGAACTTCTGGATGATGTGGGTTTAAATATTATTCGTGACCCTAATAATAAAGGAGAACCTTTTTGGGAAAACAGTGCCGCAGATTATTTTTCTGGACTTGCATTGGGTCTATTTATGGATGCTAAAGAAGAAGAAGTAAATATGAACTCTATCAATTATATGAGTAGTATAGGAGAAGAAAGATTTGCTGCCAGTACGTATATTAAAGAATATTTCCATTTAAAGGGTGAATCATCAAGTGCTTATATTTTCGCATCTGGAACAATTAATGCACCGAAAGACACACAAGGTGGAATTACTTCTACTTTTAGACAAAAGATTCGTACCTTTGCTTCTCGTGAAATTTTAAGTGAAATGCTTTCTTATAGCGATTTTGATATGCGAGAAATAGGAAAAGAAAAAACAGCGGTTTTTATGATTATTCATGATGAAAAAACAACATATCATAGTTTACTTACTATTTTTATTAAACAGTGTTATGAAACTTTAATTGATGTTGCCAAAGAAAACGGTGGAAAACTACCTTATCGTACAAACTTTATTTTAGATGAGTTTGCCAATATGCCACCTTTAAAAGATGTTGATTCTATGGTAAGTGCTGCTAGAAGTCGTGATATACGATTTACTTTTATTATTCAAAACTTTGCCCAATTAAATGATGTTTATGGAAAAGAAGTGGCAGAAGTTATTAAAGGAAACTGCGGAAACTGGGTTTATTTAATTAGTACTGAAATGGCAGCGTTAGAAGAAATTAGTAAAATGTGTGGAGAAGTCAAATCAAAAGAAAAAGACAAAACAGCATCTACTCCACTTGTAACCGTAACCGATTTACAAAAGCTTAAACTTTTTGAAGCTATCATTATTCGTTTACGGAAATATCCGTTTAAGACAAAGCTAGAACCGGATTATAAAATGGACTGGGGAATCAAAAGAGAGCCTGCCGAGTTACCACAAAGACAAACTAGGGAAGTTGCGTTGTTTGATGTAAAAAAATACGTATCAGAAGAAAAAAGAAAACACATGATGGAAGATTTGGAAAAAAACAAAGATATGCCAGGGATGGGACTTCCTGGAATGCCAAATATGTCGAATCCTATGAGTGGTATGCCTCCTTTTCCAGGGCCATCATCTAATCCCTTTATGAAAGATAATAATGGTGCAAACCCTTTTGGAGGAATGCCAAATCCATTCTTAAAAAATGGTCCAATGTCTAATGAAGACATTGACCGAATGATTGCAGACATTGATAAAAAATTAAAAGAACTAGATGAAGAAGAAGCAAGAGAAAAAGAAAAAATGGAAAAAGCGAAAAATACTTCTGGAGAGGAAATAGAACCAAAATTAAATCCAAAAATTGAAAATGAAGAATTTGAAAATAAAATTCTTGATTCAATAAAAGAGGAGAAAGAACCAGCAAAAAGTAATATAGAACAAATGAGTTTATTTCCAAATTTAGATTTAGATACCCCTTTAAACAAAGAAGAAGTACAAGAAAGCAAAAAGAAATCAAATGACTTCATAAATGAAAAAAAGATGAAAAAAACAAAAGCACAAGAAGAATTACCCAATAAACCAAAAATTAACATAGATGTAGACAGTGTTATAGTAAATGATAATATTATTACAGATGATGAATTTTTTGATGACTTTTTTAGTGACGAATAAAGAAAAAAGTTTACCTTATAGAAGGTAGATTTTTTTTAATTGGTATATATGTCCTTTTTGCTTTATTAACTTACATCATATAATATAGTGGTGATGTAAAATAAAAAGAATAGACATAAATATTTACAATAAAACAATGGGAACATTGATTGATGTATCAGATACTTTAACTTACAAAGAAAATCCATATCCAGGAAGCATCAATATTCCTTATGAAAAATTACTTTTAAATTATAAAGAATTATTGAACAAAAATAGCAAATACTATATTATGTGCAAAAAAGGTCTTCATAGTCAAAAAGTCGTCAGTATTTTAGAATTTTATGGATATGATGTAACCCAAGTTATACGTAATAGTGAAGAAAAATAATATAACCTCTCTATTTGACAGATGTGTAAAAGTATACTAATATAAATTTATACACAAAATAGGGAGGTTTTAATATGAATAAATTTCAAAATCAGATATTGGTTCGTGATGAAATTATAAAAAGAATTCCAAAAGAAATTAGTATTTTTATAAGTATAAGTATCAATACTTTAAAACCAAAAGAAGGAGAGATATATGCTTATTATCGTTTTTTATTATCTAAAGAAGGTAGAATTCGAAACAAACCATTACAAAAAAAAGATTTTCAAAATACAAAAGACTTATATAAACAAATAATTCACGAATTTTTAGAAGATAAATTGCTTATTTTTTATAAAGATAATACCAAGCAAATAGGCCATGGGAATGATGCTTATTTAGGAATGTGTTTGCAAAATGAAAAGGGTGAAATTTTAAATCTTTATTATTCTGGAAACGCTTTATTTCTCTATAATGAAATGAAAAAAGAAATTGAAAAGAAAAAACAAAAAGACTTTTTAAAATATGGTGAAAAAAACATTAAGGAACAAACGGTAGAGCGTATAGTTTTCTATCCTTCAGTAGATGATAGAAGTTCTATTTTATATATAGAAGACAACGAAGAATATGATAACTATCATAAAAGAATACAAAATCAATTAGGATATTATTATAAAAAAACAAAATATGCAATAGAAGAGAAAGACATACAAAATATAGTAAAAATCATTCGTATGTATATAAATACACACATATTTTTGAATCCAAAATATAAGTATTCTTATAATGCAAAATTCCAGACAACAGGATTGGTTATTTATTTTGAAAATGGATATTTAATCGATATAAAAGATTTAGATTTGATAGAAAAAATTGAAAAAAAAGGTATTATTGATGATTTGTGGCTTGTAATGCATCAATTGACAGATAAAATGCCTGAAAAAAACGCTAGTTTTGAAGAAAAAGAATTACTTTTAGTAAAAAAGAAAAAGTATTTACAAAGAAAAAAATCAGATTTGTAAAATAACCAAATATTGATAAAATAAAATGTATTGTTTATGCTATAATAATAAAGTGATGAATATGCAAGAATTTATGGGTAATTTAGACAATATAATCAATAGTTTTTTAGTGAACATGGGAATTTATGGTCCAATACTTGGATGTTTTTTCATTTTAATTGAATCTATTGTTCCGATACTTCCTTTATTTGTTTTCATTACCTTAAATTTTTTAGTTTTTGGTCCTATTCTTGGTTTTTTTCTTTCTTGGCTCTTTACCATTCTTGGCTGTTTGCTTTCTTTTTTTCTATTTCGAAAAAAAATTAAAGGATGGTTTAAACAAAAAATAAACAAAAGACCTCGTTTTCAAAAAGTAATGCATGTTGTGGATAAAGTAAAGGTAGAACAATTATGTAGTATAATGGCTGTACCATTTACCCCAGCTTTTATGGTAAATATTGCCTCTGGATTATCCAATATGTCATTTAAGAAATTTGCTTTTGCTCTTGTGATTGGCAAAATATTTTTGGTTTTATTTTGGGGGTTTGTTGGCACTAGTTTGGTGCAAAGCATAACGCATCCAGTAGCACTTATAAAAGTAGTTATATTAATAACAATTGCTTATATTTCAAGTAAAATTATAAGTAAAAAATTTAATTTAGAATAATTTTTGGAGGTAAAAATGGAATATATAGTTCTAGGACTATTAATTGGAATCTTTGTATTGCAATTGCTTTTTTTTATGCGTGGAAAGGATTCTGAGAACAATAGTGAAATGATTGAGCGGATGGGAAGATTTGAAACAAATGTTACAAAAGAAATAGGAGAATTTAAAGTAAGCTTTGCAAGTGACTTAAGAAAAGATTTTGACCATCTAAATGAACAAATTCTAAATAAAATAAATTATATGAATGATAAAGTAAATGAACGTCTTGAAGATAATTTTCAAAAATCAAATCGTACTTTTAATAATATTTTAGAAAGACTTTCTAAAATCGATGAAGCCCAAAAGAAAATAGATGGTTTATCTACAGAGATTGTCTCTTTACAAAGTGTTTTAACAGATAAAAAGACAAGAGGTATTTTTGGAGAAGTAAATTTAAATTACATTTTAAATAGTGTATTTGGAGAAAATGCAACGGGTATTTTTGAACTCCAACACAAACTATCCAATGGTTTTATTGCTGATGCGATTCTTTATGCTCCTAGTCCTTTAGGAACAATTTGTATTGATTCTAAATTTCCTTTAGAAAACTACCAAAAAATGACAGATAAAACATTATCCAAAGAAGCAAGAGATATAGCTACTAAACAATTTAAATTGGATGTCAAAAAACACATTGGTGCTATTAGTTCAAAATATATTTTACCAGGAGAAACGGCAAATGAAGCGATTCTTTTCTTACCAGCTGAAGCTATTTTTGCTGAATTAAATGCTTATCATACAGAATTAATAGAAGAGGCTTACCACAAAAGAATATGGATAACGAGTCCTACTACTTTAATGAGTACTTTAACTACAATTGGCATGATTTTAAAAAATATAGAAAGAGATAAATATGCAAAAGTAATCCATGAGGAATTAAATAAATTATCTTTTGAATTTGGAAGATATAAAGAACGTTGGGATAAACTTTCTAGAAGTATTGATACTGTTTCAAAAGATGTGCGTGATATAAATATTACCACTGAAAAAATAACCAAACGTTTTGATTCAATAAACAGAGTAGATGTAAAAGAAATTGAAAAAGAAAGAGAAAAAGTAAGGTAATTTCAAATCTCGCTGAAAAATAAAAAAAGTGTAAAAAACACAAATTACTAAAGTTCTCAAGATAATCTCTCGTACAAGTAAATATTATTCCTATAAATCAAAAATATCATGAAGAATACTGTTTGCAAATAAAAAAAAGATTACGAGAAGAAGATATCTGGGTAGAATATGATAATAGAGAAGAAAGCTTAGGAAAGAAAATAAGAGAAAGCAATCTTTTAAAAACCCCCTATACTTTAATTATTGGAGATAAAGAAAAAGAGAATAAAAAAGTAAACTATAAAAAGTTAGGCAGTGAAAAGAATGGAAATATAAGTTTTGAAGAATTTATAATCCAAATCAAAAAAGAGTGCAAGTAAAAGAGAAAAAAGGAAACTGAATTTTGAGTTTCCTTTTCAATGTTACCTAAAATAAATAAAAATAAACAAAGCCAAGACTAAACAATAAATAGAAAATTTCCAAAGTTTTCCTTTTTTTACAAGTTCGCTCAACCATTTATAAGAGAAATAAGTAACTATTCCTGCAAAAAGCATTCCTAAAACATAAGGGAAAAATAAACTTATACTTAAAGGATTTTCTATAAAGTCAAGAACACCAAGTCCCATCGAAGCTACACTAACTGGAAAATATAGCATAAACGTATATTTTAAAGCCGTCTCCCGTTTTAATTTGCAAAATAAACAACCTACTAAAACAGTACCACTACGACTAATGCCAGGACATAAGGCTACCATTTGCAAAAGTCCAATAAGAATAGCATCTTTATAAGTTATGTCTTTATCTTCTTTTGTTCCCTTTACATTCTTTACTAAAAATAAAAAAATAGCTGTTACTAAAAAAGCAATACCCAATAATTTAATATGTAAAGCACTTTCTAATTTATCTTTAAAAAGAGCTCCTGTAATGCCAACGGGAATACTTCCGACCAAAATTAACATACAATACTTAAAATCATTTTTAACACTTTCTCTTTTTTTCTTGTGAAAAAGATAAGTAAAAAAAGAATGCACAAGTTTAACAATGTCTTTCCAAAAAATAAGAAGAATTGCCAAAAAAGAACCAAAATTGACAAAAATTTCAAAATTTAAATCATTCAACATGTTGGTGTTAAAAAGATTTTTAAATAGAAATAAGTGTCCACTAGAAGAAATAGGAAGTGGTTCCGTAAATCCTTGTAAAATACCCAAAAGTATATAAATTACATATTTCATTATTATCACCTAATTAATTATATAATAAAAATAGGAAATAAGAAATAAAATAATAAAGAGGAGTCAAAAATGAATATAATAAGTGTTTTTTTAGGTATTTTACTTTCTAGTATTGGCTTCATGTTTATCATTCTCTATACCAATTTACTCACAATGGGGTATAGTTTTTTAGAATTTGTAAAATTTATTAGTACGAGGTTTGAATGTTTGTTGTTTCTTTTTGGAATGATTCTAATTCTTTTGACAATAGAAAGGCGGATAAAAAATGTACTATTATTACGATGTATTACTAAATTTTGGAAGTGAAGAATTGTATGAATTTTACGAATGGAAGAGTGAAGATGCTATTGATTTTATTAAAAAAATTCCTTTATTTCGAGTATCGACAGAAACTTTAAAAGACCAATTAAAATACAAAACAAAATTTAACCAAGACTTAGTCGAAATGATAAAAGAAAAAACCATTGTAAAATCAACAACGGATACTTTTTTGTATGCTTGTATTATAAGCGATGCTAAAAACGCACTAGCTCTAGAACTCAATAAAGAAGGAGATGTTATTAGTCGGAGTAAATTATTACTTTCCGATGAAGCCAATTTACTTGAAATGATGTTTACCATTAAAGAAAGTCATTTGGAGTATGAAAAAAAAGAAAAATATTTTAGAAGAAAAAATGTAAGGCAAATGGAAGAAGTTCAAAAATTAATTGAATGTGAGATTGAAACACTTTATCAAAAACAAAATACAAGCAAATTAAAATATTTATACTATGAGTGGTTTAATAAAACAAGTGAAGATATCCATGGCATGTATGAAGAAATGAAAAGTGCAATAAAAAAAGGCTATAACACCTCTTTGGTAAACATTTACAATTTGATTAAACTATCTTACAATAAAGTAAACTAAACACGACCAAGGCCTATTTTTTCTAAAACAGCATCATATTTTTCTTTTGCAATTTTATTAGTTTTTAAAAGACCTTCTTTTAGGATGTTTTCCACTACTTTTCCAGCCATAAATTCTTGGTATTTTTTTTGTATTGCAAGTAGAGTAGAAACAACTAAATCAGCAACTTCTTTTTTTAAAGTACCATAGTTATACTCTTTATATTTTTCTTCTACCTCATTGATTTTCATGTGAGACAAAGCAGAATAAATCGTTAAAAGATTTGAAATGCCTGGCTTTTTTTCAATATCATAGTAAACTTTATTTTCACTATCGGTTACAGCAGCCATTATTTTTTTACGAATTACTTCTTCACTATCTAAAAGAAAAATGATTCCTTTTGTATCTGTATCGGATTTGCTCATCTTACGAGTTGGGTCTTGTAAATTCATAATTTTAGCTCCAATTTCTGGAATTAAAGGAGCAGGCACGGTAAAAATATCTTCGTATTTATGATTAAATCGGATGGCGATATCACGTGCCAGTTCGACATGTTGTTTTTGGTCAATTCCAACGGGAACAAAATCAGCATCATAAAGAAGAATATCTGCAGCCATCAAAATAGGATAAGTAAAAAGTCCAACAGCAACATTTTGTTGCTTTTTACTTTTGTCTTTAAATTGGGTCATACGACTTGCTTCACCCATATACGTATTGCACTCTAAAATCCATGAAAGATTGGTATGGTATAGATTTTGAGATTGTAAATAAATTGTGTTTTTAGCAGGGTCAATGCCACAAGCAAGATAAAGAGCAACATTTTTTTTAATTCTTTCTCTTAAAAGAGTAGGGTCTTGGGGAACCGTAATCGCATGTAAATCAGGAACAAAAATAAAAGAATCATATTCTTCTTGAAACGCTACACTTTGTCTTATTCCTCCAATTAAACTTCCTAAAGTTAATTCTCCACTCGGTTGTAAACCAGTTAAAAGTCTTTTCATTTTTGCATCACCTGTCCTTTATTGTATCACATAAAAAGTATATTTTGAAAAATATTGAGAAATATAAAAATAAAAGATGAGGAGAATAAAAAATGAAAAAAATAATAGCAATATTGATTATAATAAGTGTTGTAGTAGGTTGTGCGTGTACAAACGATAAAGCAAGTGATGCCGTAAAAGAATACTTAGGAAAATATAACAATCATAATCCCCAAATACTTACTGAATTAAATCATATAATGGAAGAAGAAAATTTAAATGATAAACAAAAAGAAATTTATGAAGCCACTATGAAAAAACAATATAAGGATTTAAAATATGAAATAGAAGAAGAAAAATATAATGGAGAAGAAGCAATAGTAACAACAAAAGTAACCGTTTATGATTTATATAAAGCTCAAAAGGAAGCAGAGGATTATAAAAATATGCACAAAGAAGAGTTTTTAAAAGAAGACAAAAGTTATGATACGGAAAAGTTTTTAGAATACAAATTAGAACAAATGAAAAAAACAGATACTAGAATAGAATATACGATAGAATTTAAAGTCGTAAAAAAAGAAGGAAAATGGACATTGGATAGTGTAAAAACAGAAGATATAGAAAAAATTCATGGAATTTACAATTATCAAAATGATTAAGACATAAGTCCTTTTTTAGTGAAATTAGAAGATATGAAAATGTGGATAAATTCGTTTTAATTCGTAATGAATATTTAAGAAAAAGTATGGCAAAAAAATTTATAAAATGAATTTTAAAACTAGAAATAGAGCAAAAGTGAATTTATTTCTAGTTTTTTTCATACAATTTTTTAGGTGAAACAATATGAAAAAGATATTCTTATTTCTACTTTTTTTTATTCCTATGCATGTACAGGCCTATTCTGCAAGAAATATCGTAGCTATGGATATTGATACGAATCGTATTCTTTATGAAGAAAAAGCATACGATGAGCATTTAATTGCAAGTATTACAAAAATCATGACAGCGATTGTTGCAATAGAAAATGCCGATATTGAAAGTGAAGTTACAACAACGAATAGTATATTAAAAGCTTTTGGAAGTGGAATATATATAGAAGTGGGAGAAACAATGAAATTAAAAGATTTGCTTTATGGGCTTATGATGCGTAGTGGAAACGATGCAGCACTAGCTATAGCAGAATTCGTTGGACATGATATTAATACATTTGTTGAATTCATGAATCAGAAGGCAAAAGAAATAGGAATGAATCATACGAAGTTTATAAATCCACATGGACTTGAAAATAATAAAGGAGAAGGGAATACTTCTACAGCATATGATATGGCTCTTTTATCTAGTTATGCAATGCAAAATCCGATTTATAAAGAAATGGTGGGAACCAAAAATTATGTGGCCAAAAGTGATAAAAAAACTTACAGTTGGACCAATAAAAACAAGCTTTTATCCACATATGATTACACAACAGGTGGGAAAACAGGTTTTACAGAAAAAGCAAGGCGTACCCTTGTGACAACGGCATGCAAAGAGGAAAAAAATATTACCATTGTTACTTTAAATGATGGAAACGATTGGGCAGACCACAAAGATTTATATGAACGATTATTTAATGAATATGAACGAATTAAAGTAATCGACAAAAATACATTTACAATTGAAAATGAAAATTATTATAAAAAAGAGAAATTATACCTTAAAGAAGATGTATTTCTTTTACTAAAAGAAGGGGAAAAAGAAGAAATTTCTTTTGATATTAATTTACAAAAGTTAAACAAATTTGAAAATGGCGATAGAGTAGGTACTATAAAAGTCAAATTAAAAGAGCAAGTGATAAAGGAAGTAAATGTATATGTAGAATTAGAGAAAGCAAAAGAAAAAAAAGAAAGTCTTCTAAAAAAAATATTAGGATGGTTCAAACATGATAAATAAAATATGGGGATTTTTTATAATTATTGGTATACTATTTACTCTTTTTTTTGGAGATAGTACTAGTCTAAATGATACGATTTTAACCAGTGCTTCTTCTGGAGTTAAAATGGTTTTGGATTTAATTCCGATTCTCGTTCTTTGGTCTGGAATCATGAAAATAGCTGAAAAAAGTGGAGTTTTGGCTAATATTTCTAAATTATTTAGACCTCTATTAAGTAAATTATTTCCCTCTTTAAAAAAAGATAGCAAAGCCTTAGGTTATATCACCTCAAATATTTGTGCAAATGCTTTAGGACTTGGAAGTGCAGCAACTCCTTTTGGATTAAAAGCAATGGAAGAAATGCAGAAAGAAAATCAAAAAAAGGACACAGCAAGCGATGCGATGATTACTTTTCTAGTTTTAAATACAAGTGGTGTTACCATTATTCCAACTACCGTTATAGCTTTAAGGTTAATGCATCAAAGTGCAAATCCTGAAGAAATTATTTTGACAGCTATTTTAGCAACCATTTGCTCTAGTGTAGCAGGTCTAACTTTGGACAAAATAAGAAGGAGAAAAAAAAGATGAATACCATTTCCAAAATCATCATACCATTATTTGTTTTAAGCGTTATTTTATATGGACTTAAGAAAAAAGTTTTTATTTATGATACTTTTTTGGAAGGAGCAAAAGAAGGAATTATTACTGTTTTTAACATATTTCCTTCCATTATTGCAATGGTTTTTGCCATTAATATTTTTTTAAATAGTGGCATTTTAGAAACCATTTTTAGTCTTTTCACACCTATTTTAAATCGTTTTCATATTCCCATTCCTATTTTGCCTATGGCTTTTGTAAGACCCATATCAGGAACTGCATCTCTAGCTATTATGAACGATATATTTGTAAAATTCGGGCCAGACTCTTTTGCAGGAAGACTTGCATCTACTATTCAAGGATGTACAGATACAACAATTTATGTTTTAGCGCTTTATTTTGGAAGTGTTAAAATTAGCAAAACAAGGCATGCCCTATCCACTGGTCTTTTTGCAGATTTTGTGGGAATTATTGCCAGTTTTATCATTGTTTCTTGGTTTTTTGGAACATAAAATAAAAAAATTTTGATTTTGTTTTCTTTCCCTAAAAAAAGGAGAAAATGATAAAAAATAAGAACAAATATACGCAAAAAATTTTGCCCACAATTTGACTCTTTTCTTCGAATATGATAACATAGAAACCGTTCCGCAAAAAAAGAGGTAGAGTAAAAATGAAAAAATTACCGTCGGTTAAGGCCATTTCGGCCATAATCGCAATCTTTTTGATAACCATCTTATCCGCAAATTTAATAGATGGGAACGAAAAAAGTAGTCAATCGGAAAAATCGGTTGCAAGCGTACTAGTAGCAAGCAATGGATATATTCACGAAACACTATTTGAGGACAAAGCTAATAGAGAATTATTAGCGATTCAAGAAAATGAGAAGAAAAAAGAAGCTCTTTTAAAAGAACAAGAAAAAAGAGTCTATGATGGATTAACTTTAGAAGAGCTAGGAAAAAAATTAGATAAACATCTAAAATCAACCTTAAAAGGGTATGGGCGAGTTTTTGCCAAGTATGCAGTAAAATACAATGTAGACCCTTATTTATCTTTAGCTATTGTTTTACATGAAACTGGATGTAATTCAGGAAAATGTAGCGGGCTAACGAGTGCATGTAATAATGTTGGTGGGATGAAAGGCAATATACAATGTGGAACAACGGGTTATGCCAAATTTAAATCTTTAGAAAGTGGAATAGAAGCCTTTTATAAAAACTTATCCCAAAATTATTACCAAAAAGGGTTAACCACTCCAGAAAAAATTGGAAGAAAATACGCGGAAAGTTCAACTTGGGCATCAAAAATTCGCTATTATATGCAAATAATAAAGAAAAGTTAAGAGACTATCTTAACTTTTTCTTTACACTTTTTTTGTTGAATTTTGTTTTTTCTTGAATTTTTTAGACAGTAAAGTTATAATATTTTTATGATAAAGGGGATTGATATCAATGGATAATCAAAATACAAATGGATTTAATGGAGGTACTCATGTGGAAAATAACAATAATCCACTACCAAATACCAATCCAGAATTACAATCAAATAATAACATAATAACTTCGGTAACACCACAGAGTAATTTATTTCAAAAAGAGGAAGAAGAAAGCGGAAATACAGCTTTTGTAAATCCATCTGAAAATAGAATAGAGCCACAACCTGTTATAAAACCAACATTGGATTCTATTTTAAATGGAAATAGTGAAGTCGGAATGCAACAGGGAAATGAAACAATTTCTGGTAATACAACAAATAGACCTTTAGAAACTACTGTTTTAAATAATGAAAATAATATACAAGTAGATTCTACTCTTAATGTTGCACCAAATAATTTTGAAAATGGAACATTAGAAAGTAAGCCCATAGAAAACGTAAATACAATAATTTCTAATAATAGTAGTCCATCTATAAACACATTAGATACATTAAATCAAAACTCGAATACTGTATCAACACTAGAAAGTATTCCAAAAACTTCAAGTTTAAATACAACAGAATCATTAAATTATGTTGTAGATAGAAGTCAAATAGAAATGCAAACACAAAATAACATAAATACCATTAAAGATATATATAATGAAGAAAATAGTACAAAAGAAGGAATAATACCTGTTGAGAAACTTGAAAATACAACAGTTATGCATGAAGAAACTATAAATTCGAATCCACAAATGCAACAAGATGATTTCTTTTCAGTTCCTGTTCCTCCTGAAGAAAACACTGGTAAAAAGAAGAAGAAAAAAGAAAAGAAAAACAAAAAAGAAAGCGCTAATGTGAGTAGCAAAGCTTTAGTTGTGATTTTATTACTCATTTTAATTGCTGCTATTGGATTTGGGGTCTATTACTTTTTAAATATGGCAAAAGAAAAAGCGAATATGATTTCAATTGAGACAAGAGATGTTACCCTTGAATTAGGAAGTATTATATCCCAAAATGTTGACAATTATGCAACCATTACTGGTATGCAAAAAGAAAATTGTAAAGTAAATATAGAAGATGTAGATACAACAAAAGTAAGTACTTACAAATATAAAGTAATTTGTGGTACTCTTGAAAAAGAAGGAACAATAATAGTAAATGATACAACAAAACCACAAGTTGTTACCAACGATGTCACATTAGCTCCTAATTCTACCCTAAATGCAGCTGATTTTATTGAACGTTGTATAGATGCATCTACCTGTACATATTCTTTTGTAACACCAGTAGATGGTCTAACTAGCAAAATAGGGGAATATGAGGTAGAAATCCTTATAAGTGATGCATATAATAATACAACTAATGCAACCGCTAAACTAATTATAGAAAGAAATGCTCCAGTAAAATATTTTACCTGTACATCTAAAGTGCAAAAATTAGAAGATATTTCAGCAAGTTATATGAATACTTATAAAATAGGAATAGATAACAAGGATAATTTTAGTAGTGCAATTAGAATAGCAGAGTTTTTCTTTAATGATGCCAATAGTTATGAGAGCATTGCCAAATCATATGATAATGCACTAGGCATTCATGGAATTATCGGAGAAGGGATATTAAATCCGAATTTCAATAGAATTTCAATAAAAGCAAATAGAACACTTTCAGAAATCAGTAATGATATTAATGGAAATAACAATAGAACAATGGCAAATAATGCTAATATTATAAGGGCTTGGTTATCCGGTTTAGATTATACATGTAATTAAGAAAAGATAATTTATTTTATCTTTTTTTTGTGTACTTTCCATATTTATGCAAAAAAAGAAAGCATATAATAAAATAAGGAGGAAAGTATGAACAAACTAAAAGTTTATGTGTATGCTATTTGTAAAGATGAAAGTAAGTTCGTAGAAAACTATGTAAAAAGTATGAAAGAAGCCGATGGAATTTATGTTTTAGATACTGGTTCAACAGATGATACAGTACAAAAGTTAAAATCGTTACATGTACATGTAAAAGAGGAAAAAATAATTCCTTTCCGTTTTGATGTTGCAAGAAATAAATCACTCGAAATGGTTCCAAATGATGCAGACATTTGTATTTGCACCGATTTTGATGAAGAGTTTGAACCAGGATGGCGTAAGAAGCTAGAAAAAATATGGTTAGAAGAAAATCCAACAAGAGTTGAGTATTTATACAATTGGAGTTTTGATAAATACGGAAAACCAGCAACTACCTTTTATATGTCAAAAATTCATAAAAGAAATGCTTATACTTGGTATCACCCTGTTCACGAAATTTTAAAATGTTTAGAAAAAGAGGAAAAAAGTGTAGTCATAAAAGAAATGGTTTTAAACCACCATCAAGATGTAAGCAAAAAAAGAAACAGTTACTTGCCACTTTTAGAAATGTCTATAAAAGAAGACCCACTAGATGACCGAAACATGCATTATTTAGGAAGAGAGTATATGTATTATGAAAAATGGAATGAAGCAATTGACACTTTGATTAAACACTTAAATTTAGAAAAAAGTACATGGAAAGATGAACGAGCAGCATCGATGCGTTTTATTGCTCGCTCTTATTTGGGATTAAAAAGACCATTTGAAGCAAAAAAATGGTTAGAAAAAGCAATAGAAGAAGCCCCATATTTAAGAGAAGGGTATGTAGAACTTGCAAGGATTTATTATGAAGAAAAGGATTTTGAAAAAGCGCATCTTTATTTAAAAAAAGCCAGTTTCATTACAGAAAAACCAGTTACATATATTAACGAAGATTTTTGTTGGAATTCTTACTTTTACGACCTAATAAGTATTGTTGCATATCAAATAGGAAATAAACAAGAAGCTTTAGAAAATGCAAAAATAGCTTACCAAATGAATCCTGAAGAAGAAAGAATAAAAAAGAATATAGATGCAATTGAGAATGAACTAAAAAACCTGAGTGAGAGTTAATCCTCCTCAGGTATTATTAATTTAGCATGCACAACAAGCCTTTGATTTTCACCTGTACAAGTAGAAAGAGTTAAAATTTTATCATTCGGTGTAATTTCTATACCAAAATCGTGAATACTTCTATTTTTTATTAAATATATAAATTCATTAAATTCATCATCATTTGCAAAATATGTTTTCAAATAATCTTTTGTTTTTGGTGTTTTATAAATAGAGAAAATTTGGTATTTATTGCTTTCATAAATTGTATCAAAAGAAATAATTAAATTTTCTGGTTTTTCATACCAAGTTTTTTTATAAACGTTAGAAAGTGTTCCAAACATCACCTCATTATAATACATATTATGTCCATAAATAATGGTATTAGAATCTAATATGGAAGTGGAATTACGGTAATCCATAAAAATCCATCCATTTTTATCTTCTTCATGAAAGAGATTGTGATTTAAATAATAATCATTATTGGGTGCTTGTACAACTGGATAATCAATGCTTGTTTCATTTACTCTTAGCCAACCCATAACATCTTCATTCATAGAAAGCAAAGAAACAATATAATTATTTTGAATTTCTTTTCCACTTGGATTTTCTACTTCTGGTAAATCTTCTTCATTCGTTTCTTCTATTTTTATTTTAATATCTTCTTGCATTTTTGTAACTTGCTGTAAAGAAACATAATTATTTATCATAATATAACCGATTGTTCCTAAAACAATGAGAAGGGTTAAAATACCACAAACTTTTAGCATATTCATAAGAATTTGCATAAATAAATTATCAGATAAATACTCTTTAGAATAAACAAGTTCAATACGAAATTTGTTTTTTTTCATTTTTTTATTTAATTTTTTTAAATAGGTAATAGTCTTATAATCTTTAATAATGTCATATATCAAAATACGAACATTTTTCTTTTTATTATCATTTAAAATAAAAAGTAAAAATTCTAAATCATTTTTATTAAAAACATCAAGATGAATCGCTTTTAAATATTTATTAATAGTAGAAAAAGCAATAAAATCTTCTTTATCTTCTTCAGATAAAGAAGAACCTATTCTTACATTCATTTGATAAAAAATTTTTGATAAATTGGTTAGATTATTATTTTGCATAAAATCGCTAATATAAAATATTTCCGAACGAGATTCTGCATAAATACCATTTTTATCAAATATTTCAATCATAAATTGTTGAATGCTATGTGCTTCAATATATTGAATATTTTTATTTTCTAGTATTTTTTCACACAAAGAATAGGGAAGCGTGTTTTTTTCTCGGATACAAATAGCGGTAATAGAAGAATTAATTTTTAAAATTTGCATTAAAAATAAAGCAAGTGTATAAGTCTCAATCGTTGCTCGGTATATCTTTTTTTCTTGACAAATTTCTTGAATAAATAAAGATACTTCTTTTTGATTTCCTTCTATATATTGTGGTGTAAAAACCAAATCTTGTGTTTCTATAATAGAAGTATTGGATAAATCTGCAGCAAATGTATTCGGGGTATTTTTAGTTGTAAAGAAAATAGCATCTTTTACAATACTAATTTGTATTCTTTGCATAAAAAACCACCACCAATTTATTCTATCTTTATATATAATAACACAATTTTACACATTTTTATAAAAAAATATAGATTTTACGAATTTTTATGCTATAATGAATACATACTAATAGTAAAGTAGAAAGAGGTATTTAAAATGAAAAAAGTTATAGGCTTAATCGTTTTAGCAATGATGGTAGTATTACCAATGTCAACAAATGCAAAAATTATTTTTTCAGAAAGTGTTCCAGGAGTAGATGGAAAACCTGGAAGTAAAGATGGATTTTACTGTGATGAAGTAGACCAAGCTACAAAAACAAAAACTTGTTATATTGTAGGAAGAACAACAGATGGAGATACAATTTCTAAATTTTCAGGACAATTAACACTTCAAAATATGTCTATTAAAACTATTACTGCAAACGCACCATGGACAGATAAATCCAATGGAACGCAATTAAATTTTGAAGCATCAACAAATGTTTCTGGAGATAAATTTACAATTGCTACCATTGTGTTTAATGTTAATAATTTAGCAGAAAAATGTGCACTACAATTTATTCCATGTTTTACAGAAAATGGAAGTTATGGATGTAGTAATACAATAGAAGTTACAGAAAAATATGTTTGTAGAGTTGTTGATGGAAAATATTATGGTAAAAATGGAAATGAAGTAACAGAAGCTGTTTATAACGCTGAATGTGTAAACAATCCTCAAACTGGTAGCTCAGTACCATATATTGTAATCGTTGCCGGAATTGCATTAGCTGTTAGTGTATTTACTATTTCTCGTAAAAACACAAAATTATATAAAATATAAAGAATAGTTAAGAAACAAAAGAGATAAAGAAGCTTTTGTTTTTTTTAATGTCTTGAAAAGAAAAAGAAACTTCAGTATAATAAAATCATAATAAGGAGGAAAAGAAAATGAAAGAAAAAAGAAAAAAAATCCTCCCAACCAGAGAGAGTCTGGGGGGGGGGTATACTAAATAAAAAGAAAGATCCAGACAAAATAGAAAGATTTAGTAAAAACAAGAATCAAAAAAGGAAAGTAATAAGTTCAATAATAGGAATTATTTTATTACTAGGAG
>CANTCQ010000004.1 GCA_947652325.1 uncultured Mycoplasmatota bacterium | reverse complement strand
TGATAACTTATCACTATTTCTAAGTGAATATATTACTTCTGCACCATCCCCACCTGACGATAGTCGTTGTGTAGTTAAAATAAATTTAAATACTATTTCTTATAAATTAATATAGATTCTATTCTTTAAAAAGGTAAATCTTCAATTATATTTTCAGGCTCGTCTATATCTTTTATTTTGTCATAATCTTTTCTAAATATTTCCAAATCAGGATCATCACCGAAAAGCATATATTCCTCTATTAAACGCTTGAAATAATAATTTTTTTTCTTCAATTCTTTTATTATTTCATCAGCATTTTCTAATAAAAGATTTTTATCAGTGACTACATCATAAAAATATTGAAAAACATACTTTGCTTCATCTTTATTATATAATTTCTTTAATAATATCTTTTTTATTTCTTCATAATTACTAAAAACTTTTATCCAATCGCAGGTCCATGTAGATAAAGAAGTCTCTGCTACTATAGTATCTTCCATTGTAAATGGAGAAGACACAAATTTGCCTTTTTTTATAGATTCTAATACCATTTCTTCTATTCTAACGGTTATCAACTCATCCAATTCATCCCATATTTCTTGATTAAAATGGTTGAAAAACATTCTAAGATATTGATCATCTCCAGCATTTATTAATTTTCTATTAAGCATAACAACAATTTCATTTTTAGATTTTATAGTTAAACTATTATAAAGAGCATTAATAAAATACGAATACTTGCCTTCAGGTATATGCACCAATTTTTCAACAATTTCTTTCATAAGATTTACTCTATCTTTTTTATTTATATTATCTAGTATCTTGTTTGTATATCTTTCACTATCATTGTTATTGTTAATAAATATAAAACTAAACCAATTATCTACGTACCCAAACTCTTTAGTATCATCTAATTTTGCTATTATATAATTATTGATAAACATGAGTACAGAATCTGTAGTTTCTTTAGAATATTTAATGTGCTTATCATGACTTAGTGGATTTCTAATTGCACATATTAGTCCTTTAAGGATAAAACCATAACCTCTTTGCTCATCAATCTCAGATGGAGTTTGATTCTTATTAATTAATAGTTTAGGATTTTTTTCAGAAAAAATATTATTTATAAGTTTTTCTCCATCCATATCAAAGTTCTCGCTTTTTTCTTGAACTAATTCAATTATATATAAGCACGCATCTTTCAAAGCATCTTCATAGCAATCTTTTTCATAATGAGAAGCAATCGCATTCCAAAAATCTTTATTAAAGTTTTCCTTGTTTATCATTTAATACTACCACCAATCTACAATTTATTATATCTTATACTTTTACTTTCTGACTTTTCACTTAAATTTTTGAATTTTTCTTTATTTTCTATTTCATCAATGATATTTTTTAAATCTTTTATTGCACACATAATTACATATCTATTCATCTACATCTCACAATCTATCTTTTATATAAGTAGTTTATCATTTTATGTACACTTCGTGCCAACTTGGCACAAAGTTAATTATTCAATATACTAAATTTATATATTATTTCAACATTTCTATCTTTGTCGATAATAATTCTCTCTATTAAAGCCAGTAAAAGTTCTCTTGAAGGATTTTCAATATCTACAAGTTGCCTAATCTTATCTTCATATTCCTTGAAATCGTTTTTATTTACTTTTTCTTCTTTTTTATTATTTCGTAATTTCTCTATCTCATATCGTATCTTGTTTAATGAATTTTCCGTATCTTTAGCAATTCTTATATAAGTTTCTTCTGATATTACACCTTTAAACTTATCTTGATACAACATATCTAATTTACTTACATATTCTTTTTCACGTTTTCTAAGTTCATTAATTTGTTCGTTAACTTGATTATTTTTCTTCTTATTTATTGCATCTTTAGATAATTCAGTTATATCTAGATTATCTATATATTGTTTACAAGTGTTTTTAATAGCTTCTAACAATGCTTCTTCTAGTTTATCATATGGACTAAAATGTGGCTCACACATTCTTCTTCTAGGATCTCTAGAATACCTATTACAATTAATAGTCCAATAATTATGATTCTTTCTATAAGATACTGTTAAGGTGTTACCACACTCTTTACAATATAATAAATTTTCAAATAATCTCTTATCACGATTAGTAATGTTAGATTTATTAGTTCTTTTAACATTATTCTGTACACTTTCAAAAATATATCTATCAACTAAAGCTTCATGAGTATTAGGTACTACATCCCAATTACTCTTAGGTAAAGCCTTTTTCTTTTTAGATTTGTAAGACACTTTAGTCTGTGTACTTTGAACCATATCTCCAACATACATCTGATTCTTTAATATCTTTTTAACAGAAGAAATAGTCCACATTTCATTGTACTTACCTTTAGAATTAGGATTTTTCCTTTTTAAACTACTTGGCGTTTTTATATTATTATCATTTAAATAAGTAGTTATATCAGATAATCCTACTCCATTATAAGACATTTCAAATATTTTCTTAACTACAGGTGCATATTCTGGGTCTGGTATTAAGTGCCCTTTGTCTTCTGGATCTCTTAAATATCCATAACTTGGCATACTACCTATAAATTTTCCATTTCTTCTTTTATCATTTAGAACATTACGTATTTTAATAGAGTTTTGTTTACTATAATAATCATTACAAGCAAATATAAATGTTGATGAATCATTGCTAGCTTGGTTAATAGCATTATCATAACCTTCTTGCATTGAAATAAATCTTATTCCGTTTTCAGGAAAGAAATTTTCTACATAATAACCTGTTAGGATATGATCTCTACCTAATCTAGACATATCTTTAACAATAACTAAATTGATTTTCTTACTTTTTATGTCATCAATTAGTCTTTGAAACCCAGGTCTATCAAAGTTAGTACCTGAATAACCATCATCAACATATTCATCTATAAAGATAAATCCCTTTTCTTTTACATAATTCATTAATATATTTCTTTGATTAAGGACACTCTCACTATCTGATTCGTAAGATTTTCCTTCATCTGCTTCAGATAATCTTATATAAATTCCTGCTCTATAATACTCTGGCATCTGTATTAAAGTGTTATACAATTTTTACTCTCCTTCCACTTTGTATAACAAATTAAAGCCACTTAAAGTATAACACATTAATTCAACTACATCTATGATGTCAGGCATTATTAATCACACTTTTTATATATTTAGATACCAGTTCTTTGAAATTAGGAGAATCATTTTTAAAAGTTTCAGTTATATTAAACATAAGCCACCTCATTTAAATTTATGACTTGTTTAAACATATTATTTATTCAATCCTCCTTTGTTACTTGAAATTTTTTAATAAATCTTCTAATTCTTTTACTTCCTCATCTGTCATTTTTTCTGATTCAATTTTTACGACATGCCAATATTCGTTGCCTTCATCATCAACTGAATAAATATCATTTAATATATCTTTTTTATTATTTTTATATTCATTATAATGGTTAAAATTATTTTGAATACTAGCATTTGCATTTTCTTGAATACTTGTTATTCTTTTCTTTAATACTTCAGATAACCTAATTATTCTTTTTGAATTATTTTTTTCACTGATTTCTATATCAATATAGTTATATTTTGATAAACTACTTATACTTTTTGATATTGTAGGCTTTGTGCAATCAAATTTATCCATAAAATATCTATTAGTAGGCCAACAATATCCATTTTTCTTACATAGTGACACTATTTCAATTAATAACACTCTTTCTAAAAATGTAAGTCTATTATCTCCTAATACTGCTTCTGGTATTACTAAACTTATAAAAGGTTCTATTTCTTTTTTCATTATCTTTCCAATATAAGATTATCAAATTTAGTAGTTCCATTATATCCTCCTTCCTTTACCAGTATTTTTAGGAACATATAAAAAAACTGGACATATTAATCCATTACAAAAACAAGGGAATACTATCCAAACTTGTTTGTTGGAATAAATATGTAACCAGTTCTTATATTTTGAACTTTAATATAGGCTCAATTACCTATTTTATTTATGTTTGTGTATTAAATAACACAATATGCCTTGTCAGTCACATTCCCAAGTGATTATACAAGTATAACATAATCTTTCAAAACTTTAAATATTATCTGTGCGAGTTTTATTTTTTATATGATAGTCTATATTATGTTCTTTACAATATTTTTCAACAATATCAGAACAGTCATTATAAAACTTTTTAAAATCTTTATACTCAGATACTAACTTATTATAGTGTAATCTTCCAAATATTATCTTATCAACAAAACTTATACTATCCAATATTTCTAATAAATCTTGATTAATTATATTTGGTGTTGGAAATGGTTCTATACTAACCCAAGTTTTAAAACCTTTATCGTGTAATAGTCGTAAAGCTTTTATTCTTTCTTCATAATTTGAACTGCCTGGCTCAAATGCTTTTCTAAAATCTTCATTCAAAGAAACTAAAGTTATTCCATAAAAATTTAACTTTGATGTTTCAAGTAACTCTACAGGTAAAACTCCTTTAGTAAGTATATGACAAGGAATATTATATTCATTTATTTTATTAATTACATTTATTGAGAGTTCTTTTATATCTTCATAGTCAAACATAAAAGGGTCTGTAGTAAAACATAATTGTACATTTTTTATTTCTTTACATAATTTAGGTAATTCCTTTTCGAGTAATTGAATTGTATTAGAAACTATTACTGGCTTAATCCACTCATCATAAGTTTTTACTTTTCCAAATCGTCTAGCCATAGAAAAAGCATAGCAAGGATATTTACAACCATGTGAACAGCCTTGAACATAATTTACAGTATAATCTCCATATTCAACTCCAGTTTTATATAACATACTTTTTCTAATCATTGTTTTATTACATATCATATTATTTTTCTCCAAACCAAATAATTGAATTATCAGGAAATGTACCTTTTCGTCGACTAGATTTATCCAGTTTTTCAACGTTAATAATTTTTCCTTCATCTTCCAATTTTTTTAAAGCTTTTTTAACATACTTTGATGGTATACAAGGATGACACATAACACATTTTTTTATTTCAAAAAATCTAACTTTTTGAGATTTAAACATGTCAAATAAATACACATATAAAGATTTAATCATCTCTTCAACGCTATTGATTTCAAAAAGAGATAATTGCGGACTACTAGTATGATATTCAAAATCAGTGTTATTGC
Source organism: uncultured Mycoplasmatota bacterium (assembly GCA_947652325.1). Taxonomy (GTDB): domain Bacteria; phylum Bacillota_I; class Bacilli_A; order RF39; family UBA660; genus MGBC108787. The sequence goes on along the minus strand of CANTCQ010000004.1, from coordinate 81,029 downwards.
ATATATCAAACATGCTTTCTTTCATAACATCAAAACCATTTATATTTTTTGTAGTAAATATTATATTCATTTTAACTTTTCCCTGTTTTTCTATATCAAAATCAAGAGAAAATGTAGCCCCAGCATTTTCCAAGTTTTCTTTATATCCATTAATTATATTTTTTCTTCTTTCCTCTTTATCATTCAATTCATAAACAATTTCTTTGATTCTTTCAAAATTCGGACCATAGAAATCATTTAAAGTATGAATAAAAGCTGGACTATCAGATTTTAAAAAAAAACGATTTATTTCCTCGTACATAAAATTTATAATTAATTCACAATGATCATACTGTTTAATAATACTTGATATATTATCATAATTAAGAACTTTATATCCAAAAGGATCGATAAACATTAAAGTAGGTATAATACTATTAACATTTTTTAAAAGATTTTCTGTAAAATTATTAAAATCATCATTAGTTAACATTATCTCAATTTTAGGATGAGTATTTATCTTATTAAATTCATCTATTTTTAACTCTTGATGAATAAGTTTTTCTATATTACTCTTTAATTTTAAAAAGTTAGTTTTATCTTTTTCTATAAATGCTAATATTATTTTATTAAAATTAATATTAGGATTTTTTTGAGATTGCTCATAATAATTTAGAGCTTCTCTAATTAAAATAATTGGAGATCCATCACTTCCATCCTCATAAAAACCTGTACCAGCAAAAGTATCAATTATAGCACATCTTTTTTGAAAAGTCCCTAAAGTAACTTTTCTCATCCATTTAATTGCATAATTTTTTAATAAAGATAATTTTGCTTGACTATGTTCATATAATTCATCAAAAAAATTATCTTGTTCCTTTTTTCCCATAACATACCTCTCATTCAAAGTCTAATTTAGGTAAAGAATTAACAATATCTACAGTTTGAATGGATACATTAATAATTCTTAATAATAAATTAAATATGTATTTTTCATCATTAACTTCCTCACACCAATCATTAGGATCATTTATAATACCACTTTTTTTATCTGTAGTAATTGCATATCTTTCCATAATCCACTCTATAGCAGATTTTCCATTAACAACATATTCATAAGCTTTTAAAGGAATATTAGAAATTGTTATTCTATCATTATAATCAATAGAAGTCTTATCACCTTTTTTACTAAATTTCATTTTAGTAACTTTATAAGATGCATCTGTATATGCAGTTATATTACATTTATTATAAGGTTTTACATTTTCATAGTTTAAATGCAAATCAGCTAACTTTCTACCTGCTTCATTAAATTTTATAAAATCATCGTATGAATCAATCAAAGGTATTCTTGCTATTTCTTTTTTTAAATTAGCCGAATATTTATCGATATAACTTCTATTATGTAAAAAACCATATACATAATAAAATATTTCATCTTTAGAAATATCGCTATTTTTATATTTAGATTTGCAAAGATTTAATATATAATCAGTTATTCCATCATTCTTCTGATTAAACTTACCAAAAAGATTAGTCTCAGTTATTTTATAATACCAATATAATGGCAAACACTGACACGCATTATTTACACCTGAATCAACAATATTTCGTGCAATAATACATGAATAATCCTTAGTCGAAGATAATCCAGGTACACATATAACTAAATTTTTACACTCAATATCATTAAATAATTTAGGTTGTTGATAAGCCCTATGTAATAAATTAGTCCTATAAAATATTCTTTGTTTTACAAAAGGTCTATATAATCCAATTCCACATTCCTTATCATCACATTTGTTTAGTAAAACGTTATTTTTAATATTTTTACTAAAAACATCATTCCAAACAATCATTCTTTCATCATACTTTATTTTATAATTTTCAATAATATTTTTATTAACTCTTTCTTTTTCATAAAATATAAACATATCATTTATATTTTGTTTTAATTTCGTTAATGAGAAATTATAAAATTTTGAGTCTATTCCAGTAACTATTCCAGAAGAAACTAGATTAAAGAAGGTTTTTGAATTCATATTCCTATTTTTATCATATAACGGAATAAATTTAGAAAAACTCGCATTTTTTTTATTTATCCAATCATTATCTTCATCTGGTATAATATTTTTCCATTCCATATTTTTTATAGATCCATACTTATCTACTATTTCTAACTTTCTTTCTCTAGATAAATAATCTCCTATATCATAATAATGTATAAAATTGTCATAATGCTTATTTGAATTTTTTATTAAACATGTTATAGCTACGGGCGTTCTACTTCCACTTCCAAAAATTTTACCTCCTTCTTTATGAGACAATTCTCCAGAAGTTCTTTGATTACCTCTTAAATTAAAAATATATACAGAAGAAAATTCATTTAAGAGACATTTTCTAAAACCATTCATCGCCAGGTTATCAATAAAAGAACCATTTGTAATAAAACTAACAATACCATTATTACTAATTCTATCAGAAGCCCATCTAAAAGCCCTAATATAACTATCATATAATGAATTCTTTAACTGAGATTTTGTATTTAGAGCATAAGTTTGAGCAATTCTATTATCTAATTTCTTATACTTTACATTTTGAGCATTATCATTAGCAGATTTTTGCCCAACAGAATATGGAGGATTCCCGATACAAACTGTTATAGGTAAATCTCTTTGTTTTTTTGCTCTCTCACTATTTTCAGGTAAAGCCAAATCATTAATCTTTTTAGTCCATTCATTTTCGTTATAATCTTCATATAGTTGGAAAGTATCAGTTAATACAATACCATCAAAAGGTATATATATTTCATTATTTGTTAATTCGTGAAATGTTTCTTCTATGTTGATTGCAGCTATATAATATGCTAATAATACTATCTCATTTGCATGTATATCATTAGTATATTTATATAATAAATCTTCTTTTTTGATTATTCCACTTTGCAATAGTCTAACAATAAAAGTTCCCGTACCAGTAAAACCATCTATAATATGTACTCCATGATCCGATAAAGACTTGCCAAATTCTTTGTTCATTAAATATTCAACACTGTTAATAATAAAGTCAACACATTCAGTAGGAGTATAAACAATACCTAATTTTTCAACTTCTTTAGGAAGTGCGGTTTTAAAGAATTTTTCATACAATTCTAATATTATCTTTTGCTTTCCTTCGGCATTATCTATTCCAGATGCTCTTTCTTTTACACTATCATAAAATTTTTGTAATTTTTCTTTTTCACTATCTAATTGCTGTCTATCTAATACATCCATCATTTTTTGCATAGTTTGTGAAACTGGATTATTTTTAACAAATTCATATCCTTCAAACAAAGCATCAAACACAGGTTTAGTAATTAAATGTTGAGCTAACATTTCTATCGCATCTTCTCTAGTAATAGAATCATTAAGATTTAATCTTAAGCCAACTAAAAATTCATCAAAAGAATCATCAATTTCCTTATTTCCAGAGTTTAACAATAACTTTATTCTTTCGATATGAGTAGCAGCAATTTCTGCTATATCTTTCGCCCAAGTTTCCCAATAAACTCTTGACCCAACCTTTTTAACCATTTTAGAATAAATATTTTCTTTCCACTCATCGAAATTTTTTAGGTCTAACTCTAATTGAACTCTTTTTCTTATTTCACCTGTATCAATAACCTTTTTAGTCCTAACACCAGTATCACTATCTTGCTTTTTAAATGAACCTACACCAACAACTTCAATTTGATCTGGCTTCTTTTTATTTAATTCGATTTTATTAATTGTATTATTAAATCTATCATCGTGAGCTCTTAAAGCTTGTAAAACTTGCCAAACAATTTTATATTTTACATTATTATCTAAGGCATCTTCAGGATTCTCATTAGCAGAAACACCAATTGGTAGTATCACATAACCATATTTTTTCCTCTCAGCTTTTCTCATAACACGTCCAACAGATTGAATAATATCTACCATACTACTTCTAGGGTTTAAAAACATTACAGCATCTAAGGCAGGAACATCTACGCCTTCGGACAAGCATCTGGCATTAGTAAGTATTCTACAATTTCCAGCCTTAATATTATCTTTTAACCAATTAATTTTATCTTTCTTCTCTAGTGCATTAAATGTACCATCTACGTGTTCTATTGAAATATTAACAAGTTTCTCTGTATCCGTATTGTATTTATTCCCTTTAACATGTTCTTGTATTATTTTAAACATTTCTACTATCTTTTTAGAGTCATTTATTGTATTACAAAATGATACTGCTCTTTTCATGGGTTGTGGATCTGTTAAAAAACTAGTTTGATCATCTAATAAACTTATTTTGGATAGTCCATTCCAACACCCCATTATTTTAACAGAATCTTCCAATTTCAATTCATGATTTTCATCAATCAATAAATCTTGTAATTCTTTTTTTACATATTCTTCATCTACAGCCAATACAAGAACCTTATAATCAGTAAGTAATCCATACTTAACGGCATCTCCAAACCCTAATTTGTGAAATTCTGGGCCATATATATTTTCATCATCCATAGAACATAAATAGGCATTTGCTTCCTCTACTTTCATTTTAGCAGTGTCAGCATATATTCTTGGAGTTGCTGTCATATATAATCTTTTTTTTGCTTTTATAAAATCATTATCATGCACTTTCACAAAAGAGCTTTCATCTTCATCACTTAAAGTAACACCTGTTGTTCTATGGGCTTCATCACATATTATTAAATCAAATTCTAATCCTGTCTCTTTTTGAAATTTTGAAACAACATCTATGGATTGATAGGTAGAAAAAATAAAATTTAATGGCCTATTATCCTTATTTACTATTTCATACCATTCTTTTAATCTTGTTACATCGGTAGTAGAAGGAAAACCAAGTTCTATTGAATTTTCACCTTTTGATACTTTATTATCACTACATACCACAGCAGCATCAAAGCCATATCTACATTGTGCTGACCATTCAGTTAAAGATTGACTTGCAAGTGCTATACTTGGAACTAGAAATAAAACATTTCCCTTGCCATTTAATTGTTCTTCTGCAATTCTTAAACTTGTAAAAGTTTTACCAGTACCACAAGCCATAACTAGTTTTCCACGATTATACTTTTTAAAACCATTCAAAACATCTGAAATAGCATCTATTTGGTGTTTTCTAGGACTTTTTTTATCTTTAACTTCCATTTTCTTAGACATCAAAGAATATTTTTCCCAATCAATTTGAGAATCTAATAAATCTGCTATTCCAAGTCTTCCCACCTGGGGATCTTGGTTTCTAAGTTCTATTTCTGCATTCTTGTTATATTTATCAGTAGTAGAAGCAATTAAACGGTAACTATATTTTGTTGGTTTACCATCAACATAAAACATTTTAGATGAAGAAGCCAAAAATGTATCCACATCTTCTTTAGAAATGGTGTGTTCTTCATCGTAGAATTTACATTGAATTGCCCAATACTCATTTGTGTACGTTTTAGCCACTAAATCAATTCCAATATCCCCTACATTCTCTCTATAAGGAAAATCTTTCCAAGTCCAAACATTTGATAAAGTGTTCCAATATTTAGGTTCAGATTCTAAAAACATTTTTATTAATTTCTCAAATGCTGTTCCTTTATCTCTCTCATTTCCAAATAAGCCTCTAAGCTCATCTAATAATTCTGTTATAGTCATTTCTACTACCTCCTAAAACAACTCTTTAATAATTAAATCTTTTGAATATAAATTATTATTTTTACCTAATAACAAATTCTCATAAAACTTAATTAAATAACTATCATCTTCTTTTATATCCATTTCATCATTACTATAATTACTTCTAACCAATGCATTTCTAAAGTATTTAGAATTTTCTTTAAACAAATAATAATTTATATTATTATAACCTAATTCTTTTAAACACTTAATCATAAATATTGCTGTTGTTCGAGTATTACCTTCCATAAAAGGATGTACTTGCCAAATACAAGAAGTAAAATTGGATATACCTACTATTTTATCTGATGCACTTGACTTTTTATAATTCTCTTTTCTTTCCTCTGAGAAATCATAAATAAGATAATCATTAATTCGATTAAAGTAACAATATACTACTGTATCACCATTCAATATTTCTTCATTTTTTGAAATATTAACTTCTCTAAATTTACCAGCAAACTTATAGACATCTTTAAATAGATGGTAATGAATATATTTATAAAAATCTATCGTTAAATAAAACATATCATTTTGTAATATTTGCATAATTCTTAATGATACGAAATCACATTCATACTCATCTCTATTATAACTATCATTTAGATCACCATAATATTTCTTTAGTCTGTTTTCTAATTCATCAAGTAATATTTTGTTCTTAATATTTAATTTTACTAAATTTTTCATATATTCAGATGGTGTTAAATCATCAACCTGCTGTAGTCCAATTGCCATTTCCCATTTTGATTCTAAATCAGATTTATCACTTTTTATTTCTATATATTCATTGACTTCAGAATCTAAATATTGCTCATTCATTACTTCACCTTCTTTACTTAGCAAGTATTGAAAAGTTCCTCCCACAAGCACTTTTCGCGTATTATGGGAAGTTTCCCAATCCCTATGCTGTTACTAATACTAAATTTAATTCATTTATAAAATTGTTTAACAAAAATATTATTTGATCTACTTCTAAATTATTTGCATAGCTATTCTTCTTGGAATAAGATTTCCAGTTTGTTTTTATTCTATCACTATCAATGATCGATTTAATAATTTTGCTATAATCATTTAAGTATTCAAAAGAATCTCTTTTAGTAAAAGTATTATCAATTGCATCTTTGAATATATTTATATCAATTTCATTTCTTAGCTTTGTTAAAAAGAAATATATGTCATAATAATCTTTCATTCTACTATTATACTTTCCACGTCTTAAAACAGTTTCTATTTTTTCAGCTAGGATAGTTTCAATATTATAGCTATTGATTAAAATACTTCTATCTTCAAATAATAAAGGATATTTAAACTTCAATTCTTTTGGTGTCACTTTGTCACCAGTTGATATATCAATTTCCAAATTAACCTTAGTACTATTTACTCTACCGGTAATATGATATTTATTTCCACCATATTCATCTTCTTCTCTTATATCAGTAATACTTACAATATCAAATTTAACTCCATCATTTAAATTAATAGATAGTATCTTATTTAAAATACTTACCATTTTATCGTTTGAAATATCTATACCAGTAATTGTAGTATCCATATCTTTTGTTGTTCTGTTTTCTACACCAAACATTGCAGCAAGTAATAATCCCCCTTTTAATATAAAGTTATCTTGATATTCTGAAACGGATATCCTTTCTAATATTCTTTCAAACATAAATCTTTGTAATGATTCATAGTAATTTAAATTATACTTATCTTCGAGTTCTTTAGCTTTTAATTTAATCTTCTCTTCTACCATTTCATCATTACCTCCACAATTGTATTAACCTTCTCATAAATATTAAAGACCTTCGCATATTCTAATAATTTATCAATATCTCTATTTTTACTATGAAAATAATAATCTAAAACTCTATTTTGAAGTTCTAAATCAAATTCTCCCTCAGTTCTTAACATGTCACAAATACACCTCTCAGCATTATATATTTTTATTGGATTTCCACTTGGACTTAGGGTTTCGATTATTCCAATATTGTAAAATTTCTCTGAAACTCTATGAATGTTATAATCTCCTCGTACTTTCTTATTTCTAGGTACAGTTATATCTATTTGCAATGGAGTTCTATTTGTTAAATTAAGAATATGTAGTGCAGTATTATAAGAAAATATTGCTAGCGGATATTTTTTTTGTAAAATAAAGTATTCATCTTTTAATATCTTATTATCCATATATAAACCATAGCTTACTCTTTCAATTAATCCTTCATCTAAAAATTTTTGAATTAAAGGTTTACTCATACCCAATGTTAAAAATTCTGCTGTAGTAATATATCCATGATTACTATTTAAAAATTCAATTACTTTTTCTTTATTACTCACATTTTCACCGCTTTACTCTCGTACCTACATTATAGCATTTTGTGGAACAAGAGTAAACAGTTATAGATTAATTTGCTAAAGAAATATTTTCTAAAGAGTTTGGGAATTTTCCCACAATAGAAAACTTGACGGGAGTAAGTTTTCAGTGCTGGCTAGGACAATACTTTTAAGATTTATTAGATACTAAGAAAATTAAAACTTCATTTTTAAAAATAAGTTTCATAAAAAAATCTACTTAATTACCTAAAATTAAATAGAGTTTAATAAATTTTTAACAATATGAATCAATTATTTCATTTAACTTTTTATATGCTTTTGTATAATCTTCATCAGTTGTTGGATTTTCATCAGGTATCGCTTCAAATCTATATGCATAGGTTAATTTTCCATCATATATGTCATATAAATCATTATAAATAAAATTACTTAAATCAGTATAAATTTGTATTTTTCTAATAATAGGATATTCCTTTTTTAAAGACATCATTACCTTATCATGCTCTTTTTCAGCGATTTCCCATAATTTTTCTTCTCTTAACGAGGGATCAATTTTTTCAAAATCAAACCATAAATCATTAAAACCATCTGTTTTGTAGAAATATTCTAAAAATTCTATTATTGATTCATATACCCTTTTTACCGACATCAATTCAATATCTGACATTTTCTTCATTTTTGCATCTCCACCCTTCTTACACAATAGTACATCCTTTTCATACCCAAAATAATTTGCTATATCGTTAACAAGATTTAAATCATTAGGACTATAAGTTTTATAACGCCAACTATGAACTGTATCTTTTGATACATTAATAACATTTGCTAACTGTTCTTCCATATCTTTAATCATTAATCTATCCTTATTACATTTTCTATTAAACATATCATTAAAAATATCATGATCAAAAAAGTAAAAAGAATCTTTGTATTTATAAAATTTGTTCATAAATTCTCCTTTCATGCTACTATAATAAAATAAATGAACGAAAAAATAAAGTTTGACTAAATCAAACTCTATTAGCTTTAATTGTTATACATACTTTGTTACACAATGACTGTCGCCACCTCCAGCATTTATATGATTTGATACAACAATCACATCACTACCAGGTCCGTAAAAACTTTGTACACGATTAGGACGAACACTAGGTCCTAAGGTTTCATCTCCATTTCTTGACATACTATTTTCAATTCCTAAATCATTTAATCTTTTGTGCATATATTCACTTATTTTTAATGTATAATCTTTTTCGGTAATTCCATTTGCTATAGTTCCAGGGTCTGACCCTCCATGGCCAGCATCCAATACAATTTTTTTAGCCACAAAAATTCCCTCCTTGCTAGTATTTTATGAGAATAAAAAAGATATGGTTACATTTCCCATATCTAAAAATTAACTCGCCGCTTTCGACAAATGAATTTCGGTTGTTTTTAACTCTTCACCTCGGTAATAACTAACTATTACCTTATCACCTACATTATGTTTATAAAGTTGATATTTCAAATAAGCAAGACTTTTAATATCTGCATCTCCTAATTTAACAATAATATCTCCACTTTTAAAACCAGCCTCATCTGCAGGACTTCCTTTCTCAACAGTATCAATATATACACCACTTGTAACTGGAGCACTTACGCGAATAGGCAAATCCGATAAATTATACATTGAAACTCCCATATAAGGTCTTTGTATCGTTTCTCCTTTTTCAAAACGTTCTGCATAAGATAAAGCATCTTCAATTGGAATAGCAAAACCCATTCCTTCTATTGAACTACTAGCAAGTTTCATGGAAGTAATACCAACAACTTGACCATTAGAATTAGATAAAGGTCCACCACTATTGCCAGAATTGATAGCTGCATCCGTTTGCATAACACTCATAACCCAATCACTTACTGAACCTCCAGTTAAACTAACTTCTACCATACGATCTTTTCCAGATAAAATACCTCTCGTAACAGTCCAAGAATAAGCACTACTATCAATTGGAGCTCCTACTGCAAATACAGTATCTCCAACACGAGAAGTTGCACTATCCCCAATTTCTGCTACACTTATAATTTTATCACTTCCAACAGTTAACACAGCTATATCTGAATATTTATCACTACCAACGATAATTGCTTCCACTGAAGTTCCATTCGTAAAAACAACTCGAATACTATCCCCATTTTCAATAACATGATTATTGGTTAAAACATATCCCTTATTATTTTCATTTTTATATACAAAACCTGTACCTGTTGCATACAATTTATCTTTTTTATATGTTTCAATAGTCACCACTGAATCATACACTTTTTCAACAGCATCTGCTATTCCATTTTCGTTTACAGTTACATCTTTAATGGTCTTGGTAACATTTTCAGTAACAGTTGTTGGATAAAACCTAACAAGAGCAAGCATCCCAAGAGCTCCTAAGAAAAAAACAACAAGTAAAATAACTCCATTTCGAATAGTATTGTTCATACGATATTCTTTCATTTTAATCTATCCCTTCCATTTCTAAATAATTAATAGGAAATCCCATTCTATCCATCACTTTTCCAATACTAATACTAGAAAGTTTACTATCTAATAAATTTAATTCATATTCCATTTCTTTTATCATTTCTCGGAAATCATCTGTTCTTAAAAGTTGCTTTAAAATAACAATTAAAGCAAACAAATCATTCTTACCATAAATATATTCCCCATTTAGCTTTGGTATATCCAGTTTTTCATGAAATCTTGTATTTTCAATCATACGTTGCACCCGATGGTCAAAAAGAATTTCTTCATGAGCACACAAATTTCGATAATTAGATAAAATAGGCAAATACGTAATTAAATCCTCCGCATTTACTTTAAAAAAATCAGCAATTGCCTGTTGGTCTCGCGGTTTTAAAATAATAAATAGTTCACTCACAATTCCAAAAGACAAGACTTTTACGGCTATCCATAGAGGAATGTAACCATATTTATTTTGATAATGGCTTGTCGCTGTATGATTAGAAGCATTTGCCCTAATTTGTCGTTTCATCTTTCCAAGTAAATCATTCACTTGACGTTTTCGTTCAACATCTCGATTAAAATTTTCTGGATTTAAATAATCATTTTCCCGAATTCCATACGCTTTAGATAAATGATAAGATAGGATACTTTTTAAATTATTTTCAATAATAAGTAAATTTTTAAATAAGATATTACGCATTTGTCTATCAAAATTAAACATTCCATAAAGTTCATTAAAACTAGCTCCGGTAACAAAAGTTTTTTCTGATAAAGATTTCATAAAAAGTGTTCGATAACCATTCATAAAAAAATAATTTTCGCGAAGCAAAATTTCTTTGGCTAATATTTCATCTTCAATAATCAAACCCTTATCTTTCATAATAGCTACTTGTTCATCTAAAGTTTTAAATATCTTATTCATATTTTCACCTAATCCATTATAACATATGGACTAAATGGAGTGTATATTTTTTACGTGTAAATTATGTTATAATTATGTGAAAGGAATGTGAAAAAAAATGCCTTATACAACTACCCACAACTACTTTGCCAAAGATGTTTTAAAAAAAAGTAAAAAAGACATTATAAATTCATTTAAAGAAAAACAAAATCTATATGAATTATTTGCACAAGGATTCGACCCTTTTTTTACCTACGAACAAATTCCTTTTCATGAAAAGTTAGGAAATTTGGGCCACCAAACAAACACTGACATTTATTTTCTCAATTACATAAAAATTATAAAAGAAAAAAACTTAAAAAACAATGCATCTGTACTAGCAAGCCTTTACGGCCACTTATGCCATTATACATTAGATAGTATTATCCATCCTTTTGTTATTTATAAAACTGGAGAATATGACGTACAAAAACCCGAAACTATAAAATACAAAGGACTTCATTTAAAGATGGAAATGCAAATAGATGCTTATTTATATAAAAAAAGAGAACAAAAAGAATTTAAAGACTTTAAAATCCATACATTAATCTCCAATGAAAAATGGGATAAATTGCTTTTAAAAGCTTTAAATCAAAACTATGAAGAAGTATTTTCCATAAAAAAAGGAGGAAAAAAATACAAAAAAAGTACTCTTTTAATTCGAAAAGGATTCAAATATATTATAGAAGACAAAAAAGGGATAAAAAAAAGATTATACAAGAACTTAGATAAATTATGCAACAAAAAAGTCACTAAATTCGAAAATCTAAGTACTTATATTACAAAAATTGATACATCCATTTTTAACCTTGAACACAAAATTTGGTATAATCCTTGGAACAACAAATTAAAAAGTAAAGACTCATTTTTTGATTTATATGAAAAAGCGATTACGAGTTGTACAGAACTATTTGAAGCCACTTATAAATTTTTAAATAATCAAATAACAAAAAAAGAGTACAAAAAGATTCTAAAAGACAAATCCTATATTACAGGGATTTCTTGGAAAGATAAGAAAGAAATAAAATATTTAGAATTTTAGATTTGCCACCGATTCAGCAATAATTTTTGCCAATTTTTGTTGATAATCTTCACTTTTTAATAAACTTCTTTCTTTAGGATTAGATAAAAATCCACATTCTATTAAAACTCCCGTTGTTTTTAATTTTCCATACATATAAGTAGAAGTGGGAATTTTTTTTACTTCTCTATCACTTTTTAATTCTTGATTTAAAGCTGTTTGAATTTGTTCTGCCATTATTTTATTATTTTCACTTTTCATATTATAAAAGACTTGTGGTCCATAATATCTAAAATCTTCTAAATAATTTAGATGAATAGATAAATAAAAATCAGCATTGCTATTATTTATAATTTGAATACGATTATCAAAATCACTTTTTTTACGCCATGAAGACTTTGGTTTTGACAAATCATAATCTCCATATCGAATTAAAATAACTTCTGCTCCCAAATCTTTTAACTCTTTTTCAAGTGCCAAAGAAATAGCAAGATTAATATCTTTTTCATATACATCTTTATACATAGTTCCTGGGTCCAAGCCACCATGACCACTATCTACAACTATTTTTTTACCAGACAAAGGTAAACTTGCAAAAACAATTCTTTCAGACAAAAAAGAAATACAGATTAAAAATAAAATACTAACTTTAACAAAATATAGTTTCATAATAAACTATATGCATGAAGAAAAGAAAAAACTTCCTATTTATTTATTTTTAAAACATTCAAAATAATATCCGCTTACAATAAATCTCTGGTATTATAATATACCCTTCATGTATTGTTTACATAACATTATATTTTTTACTGTCATAAAATGTAATATTATCGTATCGAAAAATCTATAGTTTCTTAAATATCTACATATTCATTAAATGTTTAACTAAAATTACTACTTTGTCCAAAGTTTTTTTCTTTATCAAAGTTATATTTTTCTTTAGTAAGTAAATAATTATATTGCATTAAATAGTTTCCTTCATCATCAATATGACTACTTATACTTTCCTCCACTCTTTCAAATCCTAATTTTTCCATTAATTTCCATGAACTAGGATTTACTATAGTGGCCTCCGTTTCAATTCGTTCTATTTCAACTACCTCAAACATAAATTCTATAATTTTCATTGCAGCTTCAGTTGTATACCCTAATCTTTGATATTTAGGATTTATATACCAGCCAATATTTCTTATAGCTACGTTATCATATTTATGGTTTGGTTGTACTGACATTTGTCCAATTACTTCACCATTTTTTAAAAATATACTCCACGTATATTTATCAGAATATTCCTCTAAATTATCAATTTTTAATTGATACCATTTTTTTGTTTGACCCAATCATTTAGTTCTTGTTCAAAAGCTTCTCTATCATTTTAAATCTAGTAGGGATAGACATGTAATATCTATACACATTTCTTTGCCTTTGAATATTCCATAAATCATATTGCTCATTCATTGTAGGTCTTTTCAAGTATAATCTATTTGTTTCTAAATTAATGTTAGCTATTTCTTCCTTTTTTACCATCTTATAATCTCCATTAAATTCATTGTTTATATTTTTGACTTCTTCTTGTTTGAGGTCATTATATATCATAAATACTTATATTTAAAAAACTAGTTTTACTAAAAAAATAAAAATATCTATTACTTCTACTAACTTTTATAGTCTACATGTAAGCTAAATTCCATAATTTTATGTAAAAAAAACTCGCAAATACGAGCTTTTTCAAATATTGAATCTTGTAAATCTTAACGTTTACTAAATTGTGGTGCTCTACGAGCTTTTTTAAGTCCTGGTTTCTTACGTTCTTTCACTCTTGGGTCTCTAGTAACAAATCCAGCAGTTTTTAAAATCTTACGATAAGAATCATCTCTTTTTTGGGCAGAATTTGCATCAAATGCTAAAAGTGCGCGAGTAATACCTAAACGAATTGCTCCAGTTTGACCAGAGAATCCTCCACCTTTAACCGTAACCGTAATATCAAATTTATTTTCGTTATTTGTTGCAACTAAAGGTTGTTTCAAATCCATTACTAAAGTGGCATAAGGCATATATTCATTAACATCTACACCATTAACTGTAATTTTTCCAGTTCCACTTACTAATCGAACTTGTGCACTAGAACGTTTTCTACGTCCTGTAGCAGACCAACTTTGTTTTGTAGCCATAATACCCTCCTAATCAACTTTCATTTCTACAGGTTTTTGAGCTTCATGTTTATGGTCACTACCTGCATAAACAAATAGCTTTTTAGCCATTTGTCTTCCCAAACGATTATGAGGAAGCATCCCTTTAATCGCTCTTTCAACCATTTCTTCTGGATAATTCTCAATCATAGTTTTTGCATTACGTTCACGTAATCCTCCAGTATATCCACTATGATTATAATACATCTTATCGTTTAGCTTATTACCAGTTAAATTCACTTTTGAGGCATTTATAACAATTACATAATCTCCACAATCAACATGAGGAGTATAAGTAACTTTATGTTTACCTCTTAAAACTGTAGCTACTTTTGTAGCAATACGACCTAAATTTTTACCTTCACAATCGATTACATACCACTTACGTTCAATATTTTCTTTTTTTTGCATGAATGTTTTCATGAATCTTTTCCTTTCATCAGTCATCCACAATTTTGCTTTCCCAGGGCAAAACGCTTCATAACAAATAAAATGTACCAGTTAAAATTATATGCAACAAACAATAAAAAGTCAAACAAAAAATAAGAAATTCACCTAAAATTCGTATAGTTTTCTTCTAACTTTTGGAATTCTTTTTTATTATAATTTAAAATTTCTGAAATTCCAGCACTTCTAGCAAGCTTTATACAATTTAACACCATATACATATCTTCTCTAGACAAAAGATAAACTTGCTCCCAATTTTCCTCAACCAAAAGAACTATTTTACTTAAAGTAGGACGTATTAACCATTTTCTTTTTTTAATACCATAACATAACTGATTATATAGATTATTAAGTTCTACATAAAATTTTAAATTTTTATCCAATAAATAGGCAGATTTTTGTAACTCTATTTCTTCATTATTCATAATATACTCCTTCCAAATATAACCCCTTTGCTGGTGCCGTACGAAGTTGATAAGAAAAACAACTTTCCTTAAGCATTCTTTTTAACAAAAATATATCACATTTTTTTTCATTTACATCCAACATTGCACCAACTAAATTACGAACCATATACCGGTAAAAGCTTTTCCCTGTAAAAATAATAGCAATTTCTTCTTCCTTTTTCTGTACAGATACATCGAAAATGCTTGCATTTGAATTTTCTCTACTTCCCGAAACAAAATTATGAAAATCATGACTTCCAATAAAAACTTTTGCACAAGCCTCTAATAGTTCTAAATCTATCTTTTTATCATACTGTAAATAATAATTTTCTTTAAAAGGACTAAATTCTCCTGTCCAAATTTTATAGATATATTTTTTCTCTTTGACAGAAAAACGAGCATGAAAATCCTTTTCTACCTCTTTACATTCCAAAACATGAATATAAGGATGTACGATGGAGTTTATTGCTGTAACAAGTCTTTCACTAGGAACTTTTATATCTAAATCAAAATGAATGCCTTGCCCGTTAGCATGAACACCCACATCTGTTCTTCCAGCTCCTTTCACCATGATAGGACTTTTATCAATGATAGACAAAGCACGTTCAATTTCTCCTTGCACTGTTTTTTTATCTCTTTGCCTTTGGAATCCAAAAAACTCGCTCCCATCATATTGTACTCTAATAAAATAACGCATAACTACACTTCCCTATAAATAGCTTTAATTAACTCTTTAATGTCTGTATATTTCCCTATCTTTTTTCCACAATGATTTACATAATTTACAAAATCCACTATCTTAGGAGCTTCCAAAAGTTCTAGTAAATGTTCTTCATAAAAAGTAGGATTCACAAAAACTTCTAATTCATTTTTAAAATTACGCACAACAATTCTATCAACCAAATCAATCATAAAATCTATCTTGCTATCTAAAAGAACAATGGTTTTTCCATACTTACTCACTAGCTTTTTAAATAATTTTTTAAAGTAAAGTAACTCTTTCTCCATAAAATTAAAATCAAATTGATAAACAACTATCGTATCCACATTTCGTATCAAAAGAATAGAAAGTTCAATTTTTAAAAGTTCTGACCTAGACAAAACTTGCATTTTTTTAGATAAAACCTCAAAAGGAAGTGCTACTAATTTTAAACCATCCTTTATCCTCTTTTCTTCACAAGAAGTTTTAAAAAAAATATAATCGTGCACTAGTACATCATTATATGAATTAGCAACTTTAGCTAGGCTTGGATGTTCAGATTCTAAAAAAGGAGCTAAATGCAAATGATTAAACGCATTAATTTTCCCTTTCTTTACAAATTCATTTATTTCCATAATGCCTCCACTAATTCCTTCTTCGTTGTATATATTTTATCAATCAAACCATAAAGCTTTAACTGAATTGATAAATCCACATAAAAAGGAAGTCCTATTCCCAAACGTTTTAATAGTTTTTCTTCTTGTAAAACTTGCATGGTCTTACCTTCTATCGCAATACGTCCCTTATCCAAAACAATCATATAATCATAGTCCATTGCCTCTTCTATATTTTTTGAAACAGATACTAATGTAATTTGTGCATCTTTTGCATAAGAAAAAATTATAGCTTGATTCTCTTTACTTAAAAAAGAAAATACCTCATCAATAAAAACAATAGATGGCTTATTTAAAAAAGCTTTACAAAGCTGAAGCAATTTTTTGTGTTCCTCATTAATTTGATTGGGATTTTGAACTAACTCTTTTTCTTTAAAAAAAGAAGAAACAAACTTTTTTTGTTCATCTTCTAATAACAAATACTTAAGTTCGTCTTCTACACTATTTGCAAGGAACAAAGGAGAGTTAAACACTACTTCTACTTTTTCCTTACGATTAATCCTACCTTTATATTTTATTTGTTTTGCTATTGCTTTTAAAAGAAGTGTTTTTCCACTGGCGTTCGTTCCAGATAAAAAAACAGAAATTCCTGAAAAAAAAGACAAATTTTGAATATGTAATAATACTTCATCAGAAGAACAAAATAAAACTTCTTGAATTTCTAATAATTTTTTCATACTTTCACCACTTGATTTTTTATTATATAAAAAAAAACAAAAAAAAAGCAAATCTTTTTAAAAGATACACCTATTTATAAAATTACTCTTTTTCGTGTGGCAATCGAATAATTACTTCATTTGGTAATGAATATAAGTATTTTTCTCTAGCGTATCTTGCTACATAATCCATATCTTGTAATTTTGTAATTTCTGATTGTAAAGACTCTTCTTCATGAAGTAATGTATTATATGTATCATTAAGCAAAACAATTTCATTTCTATTTTTTATAATTTGACAAAAATCATTAAATACAGTAGTAATAATAGTAACCACCAAAAAAATAATAATACAAGATAAAAAAGTTAAACGCCGTTTTGTTTTCTTTGTAATCTTTTTATTCTTCATTTTTGGCTCTCCTATTCTAAAAAAAATTATAGCATGAATTAATTAACGTTTCAATTTCTTGCTTAAAACTTTACAAATTTTTCGCAATTTTTTACTATAAATCCACCCAAACAAAAATCCAAAAAATAGCAAAAAGAGAAAATAAAGATGAATAATTCCATAATTTATTTTATACATTAGCAAAATATATATAAAAGATATATTAAATATATATATTGTAGTTATAACGTATTTAAAAAAAGAAGATTGCTTTTTAATTAATTTATAATTTAACAAACTTGTAAAATAAAAGAAAATACCAAACAAAAAAGAAAAAATAAAAGAGATAAGTTGTAATTTATAATTCATTATTTAAATAGTTTACTAAAAAAACTTTCCTTATCTTGCTTATTTTCTCCATCTAAATAGGTAAAACTATTTATCTTTCCTTTTATTTTTACATTGCCATCATGGGTATCTAATTTTAAGATTTCTAAATTACTTCCTTTAAGTAAAATAATTCCCATATTACTTTCCATTAAAAATTCTTCATTATCAAAACTTGTAATCTTTTTTATACCTGACAGAAATATTTCTCTTCTATCACTAATTTTTAATTCATGTCCACCAATTAATATATTATCCACTTCTCTATCCATAACTAACACGCTCCCTACAAAAGAGTATGCAAAAAAGAAAACAAATATGAAAAAAAATCTATTTTACTAGATTTTTCTAATTACCATCAACTAACTATTCTTCGCTTGGTTTATTATATTCGTCTAAAATAGCTTGTTGGAACATATTACGAACATCGGTATTGATTGGATGTGCAATATCTTTATATTCTCCAGTAGCAGTTTTTCTACTTGGCATAGCTATAAATAGACCATTATCTCCTTCAATAATTCTGATGTCATGAATAGCAAATGAATTGTCGATAACCACCGTTGCTATTCCTTTCATTCTGTTACCATCTTTTTCAAATTTACGTACGGTTACTGATGTAATTTCCATGTCTTACTCTCCTTCTAAAGTTTTATTTTTAGTAACTTATTATCATTGTAATCCATATTTTGGAAGTAATCAAGAGTTTTTACAAATACTTGATACTTATTTCACCTGTTGCTATATCAGAATAGGTAAAACTTTTTTCTGTACCACCTTCGTTTACTGTAAAAATACTTGGATAAACATTTGAAATATAACCATTTACTTGATAATTTTTATTTCGAAGACCAAATACAGAAATAGAAACTTCCTGATGTAAATGACTTTTTACCTCATCTTTAATAACATTTAAATTCATAAATCCCCCTTATCTTGGATATCCCACATACATAAGACCATTGCTTATAAGTCCTCCCATTCCATCACTCCCATACTTTGTTTTCTCAAGTAAAGTTAGCAAATCCACTTCTTTATTTCGTTCTGTAAGTGAAAGACTTGTTGCAATAATAGCTGGGTCTAAACAATGAATATTAACACGTTTTGGACTAGATGCAAAATTAGCACCTGCTTTTATTAACTCTTCATAATTACTTTGACAAGCACCCGCTATAATCACTAACTTTTCATGACTTTTTTCATATCGACGACATTCTCTTACTGCCTTAACAAAATTTTCCGTATTCTTATAATTTCGTAAATCATGAATATTTCCTTTTTTCTTAAAATAAGCATCATGACCTGTAATAATGACAATATCTGGTTTATATTCTTGTAATAATTCACGTATTTTAGTATGAATTTCCATTTCACTCATTTTTTTCCCAACCGCAAAAATATTGTGTTTTTTATAATAATTTAAACACCTTTGTAAATATTCATTATCACCATCAATATGCATAATCTTACCAGGTAAATAAAAATAAGAACTTCTATCTAACGTGTCTATGATATCATCATCTTCTAAGTCATCCTCATTTTCTTCTTGTAATTGTTTCTTTTCTTCTTCATCTAAAACAACCAAATCACTTTCTTCACTATCAGCATATAAACGGACATCTATTCCTTTTAAATAACAAATTTTACCTTTAATGTTCATGACTTTAAAAAGTGTATCGTTACCATAACTTTTCCGTGTGACAATGTCTCCTTTTTTAATAGGCATTTTGCATCACCAATATACTATATGCTAAAATTTAAAATAATTTACTTATTATTTTCATACAAATAAACCAATTGATAAAAATCTTCTTTTCTTATTTCCTCTGCTCTTACATTTTCCTTATATCCTAAACATTCAAGTATACCTTTTATCTTTTTCCAATTATAGCCTTTAATATTATTTTTCAATGTTTTTCTTTTACTAGAAAATGCCTCCTTAATGAACTGAAAATAAAATTCTTTATTTTTAATAGGAACATTCTCTTTTTTTATTAATTTCACCACTGCACTATCTACATTGGGAACTGGTGCAAATTGATTTCTATCCACTAAAAACAAAAGTTCTGCTTCATAATAATAATCAACATACAAAGTAAAAGCATTATATAATTTTGAATAAGAAGTTGACGTAATTCTTTGTGCTACTTCCTTTTGAATAAGCAAAACAATTTCTTCAAAAATAGAAAGTTCTAATAATTTTGTAATAATAGGGGAAGTAATATAATAGGGAATATTTGCAACGACATAAACTTTTTCATAATGAAATTTGTTGATATCTAATAAAATTTCTCTATTTAAAAAATCATCATAAATCACTTGACTTTTATCTGTATTATATTTCTCTAAATATACTTTCATTCGTGTATCAATTTCATAGCACAACAAAAAAGAATTCTTTTGATATAAGTATGCAGTTAAAGCTCCCATTCCTGGTCCTATTTCAATAACCAAATCATTCTCTTGAATTTCAATAGCATTGGCAATTTTTTCTAAAATTTCTTTATTTTTCAAAAAATTTTGCCCATACTTTTTTTTAGCTTTTATCTCTTTCATAATTTTTCCTATCTAAAAAAATGGCCTATTGCCATCCATTTCTTAAAACATCATAAGTAATTACAGAACGTCCCACATAAGAATTTGCATAACTTACCTCTGGAGTTAACAAATCAATATCATTTCCAAGGACACCTCTATCAAGAACAATAGCCAGGATTGGTTCATCTGAAATTCTTTCTTTATTAAACCGAATAATACTTCCACACGGTAAATTTTTACTAGAAGCAACAATTCGTACATTCCCATAAGAAACATCTTGATAAGTATCTGTTCCATCAAGTACATAGTAATTAGGAAGACACGCAAGACGACCGCTACACAAAGGGCAATCGGCGGTATATCCCGTTAAATCTCCTGTAAAAGTATCTTTAGCACTATATAAATCATTGGCAATATCTTCTTTTAACTTCAAAGCCATAGTAGATAAATCAATAGATTTATTATAATTATCATTTAAAACTTTTGTTTCTTTTATATTATTACTCGATTCAACAAAAATAACCAACAAAACAAGAATAGCAACTTGTGTTAATTTAAGTAAATTTTTAAATAAAGTACGAACCACTATTTCACCTCTTGTCTATAAAATTATTCTAACAAAGAAAAATTTAAATGTCAAAAACACGTTTTATATTTTCATTAGTAATTCTAGCTAATTCTTTCAACTTTACACCTTTTAAATTACTTACAAATTCTGCAATATTTAGGATTTTACAAGGTTCATTTATCTTTCCCCGAAAAGGAACAGGTGTTAAATACGGAGAATCTGTTTCCAGTAAAATACTATGTAAAGGAATTTTTTTTATGACTTCTTTTAAATTACAATTTTTAAAAGTAATCACACCATTCACACCAAGTAAAAAACCCATTTTTATATAAATTTTCGCAGTTTCTAAACTTCCACTAAAAGAATGAATTACACCATATACTTTAAACTTCTTTAAACTATTTATTGTATCTAAAGTAGCTTCTCTAGAATGAACAACTACAGGTAAATTAAATTTTTCTGCTAAAGCAAGTTGTAACTCAAACAAATGAATTTGTTCTTCTCGGGTTTCCTTTCCATAATGATAATCAAGACCAATTTCTCCAACAGCGATAATTTTAGGATGATTTAAATTTCTTTCTATAAATTCTAAATCTTCTAATGTACAATTTAAAACGTCCTCGGGATGCAAGCCAATTGTTCCATAAACACCTTCTTTTTTTATTAATTTCATAACTTCCTTATTCGATTTACCATCACATCCAGAAACAATCATTCGATTCACTCCACTTTGATATGCGTTATCGATTATCCCATCAATATCTTCATAATATTCTTTAAACAAATGACAATGTGTATCACAATACATAAGCTTCACTCCAAAAATACTATAGCAAATATAACAAAAGAAGTAAAATTATCGTTTCAACGATAAAACAACATCTTTATCTCCAACTGGATTACCATACCCAGTACATGCAACATAATATTTAGTAATAGGCAATAATTTTTCAAATCTATCTAGCATTTCCTGATTATAATCTAACCACATAAAATCTGAAAAAGAAGTACAATTTATTTTACTTCCTCCTTGTCCATACAAATAGTGAATAAAAACTTCACCGTTTTCTTTTAATAAGGGTACAATGTTTTCTTTAACAAAATTACTATAGAATCTTTCACTTTTTCTCAAATAATAAAAAATATTAGACAAATAAATCAAATTATATTTTTGATTTTGTATTTTTTCATTTTTTATAATATTTAAAATATTAGAATCAATATAAGAAATCGTTACATTTTTTAAATTTTCTTTTATGACATAATACTCTTTTTCACTATAAATAGAACATTTTGTTATAGTTAATTCAGAAGACAAATGAAACCTACTATCAAAAAGAGAAGTATAGATTTCAAAACAATTTATTGAATTAAAAAGTTGCCTCCAAAAATATAAGCTATCCTCTTCTAAAAAAGGGACTATTTTTTGAAAAAGAGAAAAAGAAAAATGGCCTTTATAAAAACTGATAAATTCATCATATTCTAATGCTTGAATAACTGCT
The DNA here is from genome assembly GCA_947652325.1 of uncultured Mycoplasmatota bacterium. GTDB lineage: Bacteria > Bacillota_I > Bacilli_A > RF39 > UBA660 > MGBC108787. The sequence continues at coordinate 58,067 of CANTCQ010000004.1, read as the reverse complement.
ACTTTAAGTTTAGAACCATATTTAGATAAACGATTTACATCAAAACAAGTTATATTTTTGGCACCATATAAAACCGCTTCTAAGATTTGGTCCCCACTAGCAGTAACCATTAATATAAATTGAAAAGTATTTTTGATTTTAAAAAAAAGTTCTTGAATATTTTCTGTTCCTCTTATGGGAACAACAGAATATTTCCTATACTTTTCATATTTCTTAGTATGCAAAACAAGTTTTTTAGCAAAATATATATCTTTTTCTAATTGTAAATTTTTCATATAAAAAATAGAATAGTTGCTAACCTAATTTTTGTCAAGAAAAAAACTTATAACAATTTATAAGCTTCTCTAAACATTATTTTTTCTCAAAATCAATTCTTTGAAATAAAATCTCTGGTTCATTTAAGTCATAAACATTACTTTCATTAAAATTAAAAGATTTATCACTACTATTAATTTGACTAAATATTTTATTGCTTGTCTCTGGTAAAAATGGACTTAAAAATACAGCACATACGCGAATACTCTCTATCAAATGATAAAGTACAGTTTCTAGTCTTTCTTTTTTATCCTCATCTTTAGCAAGCACCCAAGGAGTTGTTTCATCAATATATTTATTACTTCTTCTAAGAACTTCAAAAATTTCATCCATTGCAAAACCAATCTCAAGGGCATCCATTCTTTTTTCCACTTTTTCTTCTAATGTGTTTACCACAAAAAGAAGTGCATCATCTACCTCTTCTTTCACTTTTCTATTTTCTAAGTGACTATCAAAATATTTCTTTGCCATTGCAATTGTTCGATTGACTAAATTTCCCAAAATATTTACCAAATCCCCATTAATTCTTTCCACTAACAATTCTTTTGTAAAGACTCCATCCGATGCAAACGGAATTTCATGTAAAACATAATAACGAACCGCATCCACACCAAATTCATGGACCAAATCATCTGCATAAATGACATTACCCTTACTTTTACTCATTTTGCCATCTGCCATAATAAGCCAAGGATGACCAAAAACTTGTTTAGGCAAAGGCAAATCCAAACTCATTAAAAAACACGGCCAATAAATGGTATGAAAACGAATAATATCTTTTCCTATCAAATGTAAATCGGCGGGCCACCACTTATTAAATTCTTCACTAGAACCATCTGGGTCATACCCAATATTCGTAATATAATTTGTAAGAGCATCTAACCAAACATACACAACATGTTTCGAATCAAAATCTACTGGTATTCCCCAATCAAAAGAAGTACGAGACACACATAAATCTTGTAATCCTGGTTTCAAAAAATTATTTATCATTTCATTCTTGCGAGCTTCTGGTTGAATAAACTCTGGATGAGATTCTATATATTCTATCAATTTGTCTTGATATTTACTTAATTTAAAAAAGTAAGCTTCTTCACTCTTTAATTCTACTTTTCTTCCACAATCCGGACATTTTCCATCCACAAGTTGAGATTCTGTCCAAAAAGATTCACAAGGAACACAGTACAATCCTTTGTATTCTCCTAAATAAATATCTCCCTTATCAAACATTTTCTTAAATATTTTTTGTACAATTCGTTCGTGGTTTTTATCAGTAGTACGAACAAATTTATCATAAGAAGTATTCATAATATCCCATATGCCTCTTATTTCAGAGGCAACATTATTTACATATTCTTTGGGAGTAATATTTACTTCCATTGCTTTTTTTCCAATTTTCTCTCCATGTTCATCTGTTCCAGTTTGAAAATAAACCTCAAACCCTTTTAATCTTTTATAACGAGCTATACTATCCGCCAAAACAATTTCATATGTATTTCCAATATGAGGTTTTGCAGACGTATACGCAATCGCTGTTGTAATATAATATTTTTCTTTCATAATTAACCTTCTTTCTTTTAATAACCGCCATCAATTTTTATAATTTCATTATTTACAAAAGTATTTTCTTCACTTCCTAAATAATAAATTAAGCTTGCTATTTCTTTTGGTTCTGCAAATCGTTTTAAATAAATTTTAGAAATCTCTTCATTGACTAAATCGCTAGGTAAATCTTGATTCATTTCTGTATTAATCCATCCTGGAGCAATGGCATTCACTAAAATTTTAGGTGCATATTCCATAGCAAAATTTTTTGTTAAAGAAATAATTGCTGCTTTTGAAGCATCGTAATCAATACTAGTTGGAAAATTACAATCAATTCCATTCGTACTAGAAACATTTACAATTCGAGTCATTTTATCTTGTTCGTACATAAATTTACCAAAATACTTACACATTAAATATGTTCCAGTTACATTATTATGCATTGTCTCTTCAAAAAGAGTAATAGGTCTATCTTCAATTTCCATGTCATAAACAATACCAGCATTATTCACTAAAACATCTAATGTACCAAACACATTTTTTACTTCCAAAAGCATCCTTTTTACATCTTCTTCATTTGCAATATCTCCATAACATATCAAACATTTTACAGAATACTTTTTTTCAACTTCTTTTTGAATTTTTACTAATTCTTCATAATGGGAGCGACCATTTAAAACAATGCTATACCCCCCCCCCAGCAAATTTATAAACACAAGCAAGTCCTAAACCTCTTCTTGCACCGGTAATCATGACCACTTTATTCACAACATTTCCCTCCTCCTATTAATCAACATATTGATGTTGCTCACTAGTCCATGCTGGAGTACACGCAACACCTGCTTCAAAATTTCCTTCAAAAGCATAACACTCCTTTTTATCTAACAAAATAACATCTCCCTCATTAAAAGAAGTTTCTTTTTTATCTTTCAAATACAATGTTCCACTTCCATTTAGAATATAAAGTAATTCTTTACAACTCGTATTCGTTTGATACCCTGTTTTTGGACTTCTAGAATTTATTTTTATAACTGCAAAATTAATATCTTTATCTTGCATCGGATAATCCATTCCTGAATATCCATCTCCTGTATAAAAACTAGTTTTACTTTTATGAATATATTCCATTTCCTAATTCCTCCTTAAAAAATAAAAAAATCATAAATTAAGGGCGAAAATTTCCGCGGTACCACCTTAATTCATGATTAATCATGCACTTTCTAATTCGTAACGAGAATAAATCGTTTTAACTCCAGAACCATGTTCACCTAATATTCATTGTTTGCATTTCACCACTAACAAACTCTCTAAAAATTTCCAAAAGGTTACTCTTTCCTTCTTTGTTAATTAAGCCTATCTTAACATAGAATGACAATACATTCAAGAAATATCCACTTTACTAACAATAATTGTAGACATTAACTTTAACAAAGATATATTTTCTTCTGGTATAATTTTATCACTATAAATAAGCAAAAGACCTAAACAATCTGTTGAAGAAATAATCGGCTGAATAAAATAATATCCTTTCTTTTCTTCTTTATTAAAATAATATGCTTGTAAATTATTTTTTAATACACTTTCGCGATTATGAATAAAATCAATCAATTTCAAATCTAACTCGCTGCCAACAAAACTATCATCAAAATTAGAATAAAGAACTTTATCTCTATCTGTTACAATTAACTTTACATCATATACAGTAGATACAAGTTCACATATTGTATTTATAGTTTCTGCATAATCCTTAATCTTAGAATACTTTTTCAAAACAATTTGGTCATTTTCTACAAATATCTCTAAATTTTCCCCATCACGTATTCCCAAATTACGTCTTATTTCTTTAGGCAAAACAATTCTACCTAACTCATCAATCCTCCGAATAACGCCTGTAGACTTCAAAAGTATCTCAACTCCTTACGTTTATTAGTGTGGGTGATTGAAAAAAAATTATACAAAAGAAAAGAATTTTTTAAAATATTTATAGCACAAATGTACTTTTATATATCATATAAGATTAACAAATTAAAAAATATGAAATAAAAAAAGAATGGCAAAATAGCTATATCACGAATTATTCCATCAGTTTAAAAAACAGTACAGCAAAAAAGAAGAAATTTTTTTAAATCTCTTCTACATCAGATGAAATAAGTTCCAATAATGGAATTAAATAATATAAAAAGTGTTTCTTTAACTTTCCAATAAGTAGAGTAATTACAATTTTTTTACTTATATATTTAAAAGAAAAAGCTGTACAAATATTATAAGCTTCCAAAAATAACTTATCACCTTTTACTTTGGATGAGATACTTTCTGGAATTTCTAATTCTATCCATCTTTCCGTTTGTCTAACATTTTTAATTTCTAATCTTCTGGCTAATTTTTCAAACCATTCCTCATACATATAAATCTCAAGAGTATCGCTAATTTTACCAAAACGGTCTTCTAAAATTCCTTTGACTCGCTCTAAAGATTTCATATCTTCAATTTCATTAATTAATTGATGAATTTCTATTTTGATATCTTCATCACTTACATAAGTATCGCTAATATGTGTACTTACATTTATAAGTGATTTAGTATCCGTATCTTCCTCTTCCACTATTTCCCCACGTAAACGCATCATTTCTTCTTCTATCATTTTCATATAAAGAGAAATACCTACTGATTCTACAAAACCCGCCTGTTCACTCCCTAAAATATCGCCTGCTCCACGAAGCGATAAATCACGCATAGCTATTCTATAGCCACTTCCAAGTTCTGTAAAATCCTTTATTGCTTGTAAGCGTTTCACCGCAATGTCATTTAGTACTTTATGTTTATTATATAAAAGATAAGCATACGCAATGCGTTCACTTCTACCAACACGGCCACGAAGCTGATAGAGTTGACTAAGTCCAAAATGGTCAGCATCATAAATAAGTAAAGTATTAGCATTCGGTATATCTATACCTGTTTCAATAATGGTTGTGCAAACTAAAATATCAAAGGAATACGAAACAAAATCCTCCATAATAGCATCTAATTCTTTTTTGGTCATCTGTCCATGAGCAAAAGAAATACGAGCTTCTGGTATCAATCTTTTTAAACGATTAGAAAATTCTTCAATAGAAGCAACTTTATTGTACAAAATAAAAATTTGTCCTTTACGAGATAACTCTTTATAAATAGCATCTTTTACAATCAAATCATTTTCACTTACTACATAAGTTTGAACAGGATATCGGTTAACAGGCGCCGTATCAATAATAGATAAATCTCTTAGTCCACTCATCGCCATCTTTAAAGTTCTTGGAATAGGAGTGGCAGAAAGTGTTAAAACATTCACATCATTTTTAAATTGTTTAATCTTCTCTTTGTGCGTCACCCCAAATCGTTGTTCTTCATCAACAACCAAAAGACCCAATTTTTTACAAACAACATCATTACTTAACAAACGATGTGTTCCAAATAAAATATCAATTTTTCCATTTTTTAAATCATTTAAAATACGTGTTGTTTCTTTTTTAGTAGTAAATCGATTTAACAAAGCAATTTCCAATGGATAATTAGAAAAGCGTTTTAATGCTGAAGTATATTGTTGTTTTGATAAAATCGTAGTAGGACATAAATAAAGAACTTGTTTATTATTAAGTACCGTTTTAAACATTGCACGAAAAGCAACTTCCGTTTTTCCAAAACCGACATCTCCACACAAAAGTCTATCCATAGGCACTTGACTTCTTAAATCATTTAAAACATCTTGAATGGCTTTTAATTGGTCTTTTGTTTCTTCATATGGAAATTCCAAAGCAAACAAATCTTCCATGGGATAATCAATATAACTTTCTTTTTTCGTATTACTACGAAGAGCATAAAGTTTCATTAGCTCCTCGGAAATATCTTTAATCTTTTTTTGTACTTGGCGTTTTTTTAGTTCCCAAGAAGTACTATTTAATTTATTAACTTTTGGTTTAGAACCATCTTTATCTGTATATTTATATATATTCGTAATTTTCTCCACCGGAATATACACTTTATCATTTCCGAAATAATTAATTTGAATAAAATCTTTTTCTAAACCCATTTGTTTTAAAGTAACGACACCATTATAAATACCAATCCCATGAGCACGATGTACTACAAAATCTCCTAAATTTAAATTGTTAACAGAATTAACTTTTTTGCCCATTTTTAAAGTATTCTTATATTTTATTTGCGTATCATGAACTTCTTCAATATCAAAAGCAGATACAACTACAAATTCCTGAAATATAAAACCCTGATTTATTTTTTTTAAAAGAATATTTACTTGCTGTTTAACAATTTCACCATTTTTAGAAAAAATAGCATTTGGAAATATTTCACGTATTTTTATAATTTGATTTTCTGTACTTAAACAAAAAACGACTGTCTTTTTTTGAATTAACCATCCTTCTACTTTTTCTCTTACCAAAGAAAAATCAGAGCAAAAATTATCAATTTTTTGAGAAGAATAAGAAAGAATAGGTAAACTTTTATCTTGTATACTTTCTAAAGTATCAAAATAAATGCTTTTATGAATATTTAATTCCTCCATTGAAAACATATACTTAGTACTTTTATCTTCTTCCTTTTCTTTTTTATATTCTAAAATATCTTCTTGTAATTTGTAATAACCCGCTTCTATTTGTTGATAACTATAAAAAGTAACAATAGGGTCTTTTAAATAATCAAGTAAAGAGTTTTTATTTTCCAAAACAATTTCATCATATGGTGTAATCATAATTTCTGTTATACTATCTAATGAAAGTTGAGTATTTTCATCAAAATAACGTATGGATTCTATTGCATTTCCGAAAAATTCTATACGTACTGGATGTTCCGAAAAAGTTAAAAACAAATCAAGAATAAACCCACGAACAGCATAATTTCCAGTTGCTGTTACAATAGAGTCTTTTGTATAACCAAATTTTTCTAAACAAGTAACAATTTCTTCTCTGGAAATCATATCGTTTACATGAAGAGAAATTTTATCTTGTATACTTTCTTTTAAAGATGGTAAAAATTTCAAATATCCCATCAAATTGGTTAGCACAATAAACTTTTCATCATTAAGTCTTTGTAAAGTCTCCAAACGTTTAATTTTTAAATCAGGAGAAATAGCAAGAGAAACACTTGATAAAAAATCATCCATAGGAAAAAGAAGTACTTTATCACTATATGTACTTAAAAGTGAAAATAATTGATTACATTCAAAAAGGGAATTGGTAACCAAAAGGATATTATCTTGTTTTTCTTCAAATAAATGCAAAAGATAAAGTACATTTAATTCCTGTGTTAATCCTGTTACTCGTATGTTTAATTCTGTTGAAAATTGATTATATAACCATTTCATGAAATTCACCTAATTATATTTATTCATTGTTCTATCAATACCTTCTTCAATAAACGAAGTAATAATATTCTGAAAAGTTTGAGTATTTTCTAAAAAAAAGAGAAGTTCCTGCTTAGAAAACTTTCCTAAAACATAAGGAACTGTATTTGCACTTTTTGCATGAGAAATCCCAACTTTTAAACGTGCAAAAGAATCAGTGCCAATCGAAGATATAATTGACTTAATTCCATTATGTCCTCCAAAAGAACTATTCTTTTTTAATTTATAATTTCCAAACTCTATATCTATATCATCCTGTATTACTAAAATATCTTCCACTAAAATATCATAATATTGCATGGCTTTTCTAACAGAATTTCCAGATAAATTCATATAAGTTGTTGGTTTTAATAGCATAACCTTTTGTCCAGATATAGTTTCTATTTTATAAAGACCATCAAATTTTTTTTGCCACTCACCTGAAGAAGAAAAGATATCAAGCACCATAAATCCCACATTATGTCGTGTATTTTTATATTCATCTCCTGGATTTCCTAAACCAACAATTAATTTCATCTCTTCACTACCTATTCTTAAATATATTTTTATAACTTTTATATACATTCATAAAAAGTGGCGCTAAAACCCTCATATCATTTTTAGCATTATTTACACACTTCACCAAAACTATACTAGCATTATTATCACTTTTTGTATAAACAAATTGTAATTTTTTAGCAGGAATTTTATATTTTTCACAAAAAAATAAAATTTCTTCCAAACGTTCTGGTTTATGAACCAAATAAAATACACCATTTTCTTTTAAAGCATATTTAGTCACTTGAAATAATTCTTCTAAACATAAAGTAATTTCATGCCTAGCTATGGCTTTTAATTGATTTTCATTGACAGTGGAACTTTTTTGATATCGAAAATAGGGAGGATTAGCAACAATAACATCAAAAAAATTCCGTGAAAAATAATTTTTTATGTTAATAACTGTATCATTTATAAATTGAATTTGTTGTTCTAAATGATTTAATTGTAATCCTTCTTGAGCAAGAGTATAAATATATTCTTGTATTTCAAACCCAACTATCTTATTGTCACTATAATAAGATAAAAGAAAAGGCACTGCTCCATTCCCAGTACACAAATCCAAGATATATTTTGAGTTATCCACATTATCCACAAATTCAGCAAGTAAGATTGAATCTAAAGAAAACTTAAAAACATCAGAGTCTTGTACTATCTTTAAATCTTCATAATCAAATAAATCATTTATAACTTTCATTATTCATATTCACTTCTTTAATTTCATTTCCACAGTCAATTTTTAATTTACGATTTAAAATATCTACTGCTACAACTTTACCCTGAATTGATTCCAATTTTATTGTATCTCCTACAATAGGAAGGCCTTTTCTTGCATCAATATATAGTTCATCCTCATAAGAAAGACAACAAAGAAGTCGACCACAAGAGCCATTAATTTTAGCAGGATTCAAAGCTAAATTTTGATTTTTTGCCATATTCATGGAAACGGACTCTAAATTTTTTAAAAAGGAAGTACAACAAAGTTCACGCCCACATTTGCCAATCCCACCAACACTACAAGCTTTATCTCTTGCTCCAATTTGTCTAAGTTCAATACGTGTACGATAAATGCCAGCTAATTTACGAGTAAGTTCTCGAAAATCAACTCTTTCTTCTGCTGTAAATTGAAGTAACAATTGTTTTTTATCAAAAGTAAAAGATGAAGATAAAAAACGCATAGAAAGCCCTAACTCATCCGCTAACTTTTGGCCCATTTTCAAAGCCTGTTCTGCTTCCTTTAAATTATTTAAATGTTTTTTATAATCCTCTTTTGTCGTTGTACGAACAATATTTTTTAAATCTTCTTTTATTTCTAAAGCCTTTTCATCTTTAATTTTTTCCACTACTTTTCCATATTGCAATCCTTTTTCAGTTTCTACAATAACACATACATTCGGATTAATTTTTAAATTTTGAGCATTAAAATAATAGATTTTTCCTTTATCACTAAATTTCACTCCGTATATATTCATCAATTAATCCTCCAATCGTAAAACAAAATCATCTAAAAGCAAAAGAATATTAACGTTATAATTTAATCTTTCTAAACATTCTGCAACAAGAGAAATTCTTTTGAATACCTGTTCTTTCGAAAGATTTTTCAAAGATATCAATTTTTCGGGAATAATTTCTTCTTGAAAAAGTTGAAGATATATTTTTAAAATAGCTTTAAAAAATAGAATCATTTCTTCTCGTTCTAATTTTGAATCCAGAACATCTTTATTATAAACGATACTCTTTTCTTTTTCTACTTCAATATTATAAAGATAATCTTCTACTAAAGCTTCTATCGCAGAAGAAAGAACTATATTTTTCTGACCATAATAAGCATTCACAATTTCACATCTACTTTTTATAGTATGAATTACATTTTCACGATTATCTGTAATGAGAAAACCAATAATATTTTTTTCTGGTTCTTCAATAAACTTTAACATCATATTAGCTGAAGAAGCATTAAATTTTTCAGCATCTTGAATCATATAAATATTATATTTTGATAGATAAGGTACCGTTGAAAATTGATGTTTTAGTGTTTCCATCTGACCTTTCTTTATAGCTTGTCCATCCGGCATAATAACCTTAAAAGTAGGTAAACTCTCTGTTTCAATCAAATGACATAAATTACACTTAGAGCAATCTTCTTGAAAAATATTTTCTTGGCAATTCAATATTTTTACAAATTCCTTAATATCTCGAAAAGCAAATTCCTTATTATCTGTTTCAATTAAAAAAACATGAGATAATTTATTCTCATTATATTTTTTAACTAAATTTCGAATATTTTCATTTTTTATCAAAAATACCACCTACTAAATCATTTTGTCATAAAAAACATAGCAATTAACGAAACAAGCCCAGGTACTCCTAAAAAAGTGACCGTACCCAATGTAAATGCATTAATAGGAATCATCACATTCAAAGAATTAATACATAAGTCAAGCCCATATAAAAGCAAAAATGCAAAAATAAATTTTTTTACCAAAGTTATTATTTTTTTTATCATCTGTATCACCTATTGATACAGTATATGGACAACCAATCAAAAATATTATTCTGATATTTTTTTTCTATCATCTAAGGCTTTATCCAAAGTCACAATATCAATATAATCTATATCCGCTCCCATTGGTATACCATAAGATAACCTAGAGATAACAACATGTTTATCTTCAAATATTTTCTTTATAAATAAAGTAGTAGTTTCCCCCTCAATTGTAGATTTTAAAGCTAAAATAAGTTCAGGATTTTTCAATTTTTCGACTCTATCCATTAATGAAGATAAATTAATATCCTCATATCCAATCCCCTCTGTAGGAGAAATAAGCCCGTTTAAAACATGATAAGTTCCTTTATATCTTCCTACTTTTTCAAAAGTAAAAACACTTTTATAATCCTCTATAACGCAAATAATATTTTTATCTCGAGAATCATCACTACAAATATCACATTTTTCTTTATCTGTTAAATGACCACAAATTTTACAGGGCCTCAAGGTATCTTTCGCTTCTACTAAGGATTTACTAAATTCATCTATTGTATTGGTATCCATATCAAGTGTGGCAAGAGCAAGTCGCTCTGCACTTTTTTCACCTATTCCTGGAAGCTTTTTATAGTATTCTATAATGTTTTCAAGCTTTTTAGGGTAAATCATACTAGAATAATCCACCTAAACCCGAACCAAAAGAACCTAATTTTTCCTCAATTTCTTTATCGATTTTCTGAATTGCATCTTTACAAGCAAGAACCACCATATCTTCTAAAATTTCTAAATCATCATTTGTAAGTTCTTTATTCAAAAAGTGAATAGCAATCATTTCTTTTTTTCCATTAAATTGTACTTCTACCATTTCGGATTTGCCTTCAAAAACAGTTTTATCAATTTCTTCCTTCTTTTTTTGAATATCCCTTTGCATTTTTTGGGCTTGTGCCATTAAATTTTGCATGTTCATAATTTTTCTCTCCTTTATTTTATTTCTATTTTACCTTTATCAAATATGGCTAAAACCTCTTCTAATTCTCCATTTTCTTCCACTTTTTCTATTAAATTCGATTTTTGTTGATAAGTGGGCTCAGACAGTATTTGATAAACATAACCTTCTTTTAGTTTTTTTATATACTCTTTCTTATTTTTATCCCATTCCTCTGCAGATAAGGCAATAAAAGAAATAGGAATACCTACCATTTCAGCATATTTTTTTTCAATTTTAACTAGTTCGTGATTAAATAAATCAACCATACTATTTTGAGCGTTAGTAACAATGTTAATTTGATGCGAAGCCAATACCACAGTAGAATCCATAATAAGGGGTTTTAACTCATCAGATATGGCCATAGTATCGTTAAAATCAAACCACTTTTTCTTACTCTCATTTAGTAAAGTTTTATCTGCTTCTGCAAAACAATTATTAATCCGAACAATTTTTAGATTTTCTAAATATTTTTCAAATTCAATATTCAAATTACTACTAGAAAGTATAGAAGGAATAACACTATTCATTTTTGCAATAGAATCATCCAAACTTTCCTTTTGTATATTTTTATCAGTTATATCTTGTGTTACTTTTTCTCTATTTTCTATTTTTGCTGATTTTTGATTATTTTCAGATGAAGAAACGTTTATATATTGAATTAAAACCATAAAAATAAGTAAAAACGGGTCAATTGTAATATTAATCTTATTAATCAAATCATTTAATTCAAAAACAACTTTTTTTATTTTTTCATATAATAAATTTTCATTAGTTTGTTTAAATTGAATTGATTTCATAAAAAATTCATCAATTAATTTTTTTATAAAAACTTTGTAATCCGTAGAAGATTTTTCAAATTTTTGAAAAACTTCTTGTAAATGGTTATAATTATCTTCAATAAATGCATTAACAATTTCTTTAATTTGTACCAAAGATACAGAACCATAATTACTAAGTACAACTTCTAAATCAATTGAAGAACTACTTGTGGACAACTGATTGAGTATACTTAAAGCATCTCGACATCCACCTTCACATAAATAAACAATTTCTGCTATGGCTTCATCCGTAATTGTAATTTTTTCTTTAGTACAAACACTTTTCAAATGAGTTTCTAACTCTTCATTATCAATCTTTTTAAAATCATATTTTTGACATCTTGATAATATAGTAATAGGGACACTTTCGACATTCGTTGTAGCTAATATAAAAACAATATGACTAGGAGGTTCCTCGAGGGTTAATAACAAGGCATTAAAGGCATTTTGAGTAAGCATATGAACTTCATCAATAATATAAACTTTATATTTACTAAAAGAAGGAGCTATTTTAACATTGTTGATAAGTTCTCTTATTTCATCTACTCCAGTATTAGAAGCAGCATCAATTTCAATTATATCTGCATTATTTTCTGTATTTAAACAGTTATTACATTTACCACATGGAATTCCATCTTTAGGATTTTCACAATTAATTGTTTTAGCAAATATCTTAGCTGAGCTTGTCTTTCCTGTTCCTCTTGGTCCCGTAAAAATATAAGCATGCGATATTTTATTATTTATTATAGCATTTTTAAGCATTCTTATTGTATATTTTTGTCCAATAACTTCATCAAAAGAAGTAGGTCTATATTTTCTATAGAGTACCTTATAATCATTTGCCATAAATATCGCCTCACTTTTGATTATTATAGCATAAAATCAAAAATACTAACGCATATTTCTAAAGAAGGAAGAAAGAATTTGTTGATAAGTATCTCTTTCTTTTTCTTTATTTAATTCAAAAAAATTAGTTTTTGAATATTCATGTTTAAAATCAGGTTTATCAAGTAAATAATAAACATTTCGAATTCTACTTTGTTTTATAACTTCTGCGCACATACTGCACGGTTTTAAAGTAACATACAAATCACAGTCCGACAAATTCCATCGTTTTAATTTTTTGGAAGTTTTTTGAATGGCTAAAATTTCTGCATGTGAAGTAACTAAATGCTTTTTTTCTCGTTTATTATATTGAGCAGCTATAATTGTATGATGATATACGACAATTGCTGATACAGGCACTTCATGATTTTTATAAGCTTTTTTAGACAAATAAAGTAATTTATCTATAATTCTTTTTTCATTCAACATTTTAAATTCACCTATAAAATAAAAAAAGTGCACACGAACAGAGACTGATATGGCTGCTATCTTCCGATTCTGACCAAGTTACAATATATTCGTTGCACAAATAGATAATAACAATTTTTTTTTTAATTTGCAATATGTTTCACGTGAAACATTTAATAGTACTTAATTTATTATTAAAAATAATTTATTTATAAGAGTAATTAATTAAAAAACATAAATTAATATATATTATTTATGATGAATAAATATATCTAAAAAATTAAACATTTTTTTACAAAAAAAAATATTGCATATTATATTCACTTACTTCGTCAAAAATGTTTCACGTGAAACATCAATTAATTAGTATATTTTTAGATAAAGTTTAATTTTAAGTACAATATTTATTTCAAAGTATATATGTAATATAAAATCATTATAATTGATAAGAAATAGTATAATTATTCAGGCGATTAAATATGTTTATAAGATAAATTTTTTTATTTATTTTTATCACTATTTCTGTTTACTAGAGTATTATTTTATATTTTTAATAAATCTAGTCCAACTATAAAAAATTTAGAACTCATCACTATAAGTATGGAATATACTTTTAGATAAAATTGGGTTTATTATAATTAAGGTAAAACTTACGGGGATAATTATAATCCAAAATCATTTATAATATTATCATTTTTTATTCTTCTTTTATTTATTTAAATTATTAAAAAGTATTTTTATTGCTACATATAATATATTTTAAGAATTTACCACTTAAAAATATACTATTACACTATCATAAAATTTAATACAAGAAAAAATAAAACAAATTTATTATGCAATAATCAATTTTAAGTTAAAAAGTGTAAAAATTATGTATTTATAAAAAGAATGTTTCACGTGAAACATTCTAATTTTCATTTATATTCATATTGTTTTCTTCATTACTTTCTTCAATAGATTCTGAAGTTTTTTCAACTAAACTGATTGTAGATAACTCTTGATTATCTTTCAAATGAATCAAACGAACTCCTTGTGTTACTCGACCTAAAACATTAATTTGTTCTAAAGGTACTCTGATAATCATTCCAGTGTTTGTAACTATGACTAAATCACTATTTTCTTGAGCTAACTTAAAGGCTGCCATATCACCATTTTTATCCGTAACATTTAAAGCCTTAACGCCCTTACTTCCACGTCTGGTTTGTCGATAATCTGAGACACTCGTTTGTTTACCATATCCTTTTTTCGTTACGATTATTAAAGAATCATTTTCCGTTGCTTTTTCTGCTCCAATACAACTGGCCTCTCCTAAATTAATTCCTCGAACACCACTTGCAGTTCTACCCATAACACGAATCTCATCTTCAATAAATTTAACCATTCTTCCATCGCTAGAACCTAATAAAATACAATCACTACCAGTAGTTTTTTGAACGGAAATAAGTTCATCAGAAGGTCTTAAGCAAATACAAATTTTTCCATTAGTACGAATATTATCAAATTCATTAATATTGGTTCTCTTAACAACACCATGCTTTGTTGCAAATAATAAATATTTAGCTTCATCCTCACGTTTAATGCTTAAAATAGAATTAATTTTCTCTTCTTTTTCAATTTGCAATAAATTGATAATTGGCAATCCTTTAGATTGTCTACTAAATTCAGGAACTTCATATCCTTTTAAGCGATAAACTTTTCCTTTGTTTGTAAAGAATAACACAAAATCATGTGTGGATAAAGACAAAATATGCTCCACAAAATCCTCTTCATTTGTATGCATTCCTTTAACACCTACACCACCACGATTTTGAAGTTTAAATGTATCAGAAGTTGTTCTTTTGATATAACCATTGTGGGTAAGTGCTATCATAATGTCTTCTTCTGGAATTAACGATTCATCTTCAATAAATTCAATAGCAGACATATCAATATTAGTTCTTCTTTCATCAGCGTACTTATTCTTGATTTCTAGTAATTCAGTACGAATAATAGCTAAAACTTTTTCTTCACTTCCTAAAATAGCTCGTAATTCATCAATAGTTTTTAATAGTTCTAAAAGCTCATTTTCTATCTTTTCTCTTTCAAGACCTGTTAATCTACGTAAACGCATATCTAAAATAGCTTGAGCCTGTATTTCATCTAAATTAAATTTAGACATTAATTGTTCCTTAGCAATCACATCTGTTGCAGATTCACGAATTGTTTTAATAACTTCATCCAAATGGTCTAAAGCAATCTTCAAACCTTCTAAGATATGAACTCTTTCTTCCGCTTTTTTTAAATCAAATTGAGTTCTACGAACAATAATTTCCTTTTGATAATCAATATATTTGGAAATAATATCCTTTAATCCCAATATTTTCGGTGAACCTTGGTCAATCATTAATAAATTAATACCATAAGAATTTTGAAGTTGCGTATATTTGTATAAATTATTTAATACTACATTTGCATTTGCATCCCTTTTAATGTAGATAACTACCCGAACAGGATTTTCCAAATTCGACTCTTCATGCAGTTCACTTATACCATCAATAATTTTATCTCGAACAAGTTCCCCAATACGAGACTGAAATTCGCTCTTATTTACTTGATAAGGCAAAGAAGATACCACTATTCTGGTTTTGCCGTTTACTTCTTCAATATCCGCTTGTCCTCGAATTGTAATAGAGCCTTTACCCGTCTCATATGCCTTTTTAATACCACTATTTCCTAAAATAGAAGCACCTGTAGGAAAATCAGGGCCTTTAATATATTGCATCAAACCATCGGTATCAATATCGTGATTATCAATATATGCAACACACCCATCAATAACTTCTCCTAAATTATGAGGTGGAATATTAGTTGCCATACCAACCGCAATCCCCATTGTTCCATTTACTAAAATATTCGGAAAACGACTAGGTAAAACTTTTGGTTCACTCTCTGTTTCATCAAAGTTCGGAACAAAATCAACAGTTTCCTTATTAATATCACGAACCATTTCAAGAGCAATTTTAGATAGTTTTGCTTCCGTATACCGCATCGCAGCTGCACCATCACCATCCATATTACCAAAATTTCCGTGGCCATCAACTAACATATGGCGAAAACTAAAGTTTTGAGCCATACGTACCATTGCATCATATATAGAAGTATCTCCGTGTGGATGATATTTTCCCATAACATCTCCAACAATTCTCGCACACTTACGATATGGTTTGTCAGGAGTATAACCGGCTTCATACATTGAATACAAAATACGACGATGCACAGGTTTACATCCATCCCGAAGGTCAGGAAGTGCTCTATCTACAATAACACTCATAGCATATTGCCCAAATGACTTTGTAAATTCATTTGTAATATTATTTTCTACAATTTTATCCATTATTAACCCTCCTAAATATCCAATTCCGTATATTCATGACCATGTTCTTCCAAAAATATTTTACGAGGGAGTACATCATCTCCCATAAATTCAGAAATGATTTTATCTGCATCAATGGCATCTTCAATAGTAACACGCCTCAATACACGGTTTTCTATACTCATCGTAGTATCCCGTAAATCCTCTGCATTCATTTCTCCCAAACCTTTAAAACGTTTAACGGTTGGTTTAGCACTTTGAGGCAATGTAGCACGGTATTCTTCATATTCAAGTTCATTTTGCACATATTTAATGTTTTTTCCATGTGTAATACTAAACAAAGGCGGTTGAGCAATATAAACATATCCACCTTCTATAATTGGTCTAAAAAAGCGATAAAACAAAGTCAATAACAAGATTTGAATATGAGAACCATCTACATCGGCATCGGTCATAATAATAATTTTATGATATCTTAATTTTTCAATATCAAATTCCTCTCCAATACCAGTTCCAAATGCAGTAATCATGGTTCTTATTTCTTCATTGGACAAAGCTCTATCTAATCTTGCTTTTTCTACATTTAATATTTTTCCTCTCAAAGGAAGAATCGCTTGAGTTTTTGGAAGTCTGGCACTTTTCGCACTTCCTCCTGCACTATCTCCTTCGACAATAAATATTTCAGAAATTGTAGCATCTTTACTCGTACAATCCGCAAGTTTACCAAGAGTATTAATCGTATCAAGTGGAGATTTTCTTCTTGTCAAGTCTCTCGCTCTTTTTGCTGCAAGGCGAGCATGCGCTGCTGTTCTTCCCTTTTCAATTATAATTCTTGCTTCATTTGGATTTTCCATTAAAAACCGCTCAAAACCTTCACTAAAGATATCATCAGCTATCTTTCTTACTTCCGCATTTCCAAGCTTAGTTTTCGTTTGTCCTTCAAATTGAGGATTAGGATGTTTACAAGAAATAATCATCGTTAATCCTTCACGAACATCATCACCAGTTAAAGCTTCATCATTATCCTTTAAAAATTTATTACTCTTCGCATAATTGTTAATAATTCGAGTTAAAGCACGTTTTACCCCATCTTCGTGGGTTCCACCTTCATAAGTATTAATATTATTCGTAAAAGAATATACATTAGCATTATAAGAATCATTATATTGCATAGCTACTTCTACTTCTATACCATTTTCCATTCCTTCAAAATACATCACATTATCATGAATAGGAGTCTTATTCTTATTAAGCATAGTCACATATTCAATGATTCCACCGTTATACAAAAATTCATTTTTACGCTCTTCTTCACGTTCATCAAACAAAAGAATACGAATTCCTTTATTCAAAAAAGCAAGTTCTTGTAAACGTTTAGCTAACGTATCATAATTATAAACAGTTGTCTCGGTAAAAATTTCTGGGTCTGCTTTAAAGGTTACCGTTGTCCCTGTTCGATTTTCTTCACACGTTCCTATCTCTTTCAAAGTCTCTTCAGGATGTCCTCCATGACTAAACTTTTGATAATAAATCTTTCCATCACGATAAACCGTAACCTCAAGCCAAGAAGACAAGGCATTTACAACACTTGCTCCAACACCATGTAAGCCACCACTAACTTTGTAGCCTCCACCCCCAAACTTACCTCCAGCATGCAAAACGGTAAAAATGGTTTCTACTGTAGATAATCCTGTTTTTTGGTTAATTCCCGTTGGTAGTCCACGACCATCATCCTTGACCGTTATCGTATTTCCTTTACCTATAATAACTTCAATATCATCACAATAACCAGCTAAGGCTTCATCAATCGCATTATCCACAATTTCCCATACCAAATGGTGAAGCCCTTTTTCACTTGTTGTTCCAATATACATCCCTGGTCGTTTTCGAACAGCTTCTAATCCCTCTAAAACTTGAATATCTCCATCATCATAATGTTTTTTTTCTTCCATTTTAAACCTCCTCTAGTTTTCCATTCACAATTTTGATTTTTTTACATTTTTTGTCTCTTAATAAAGATTCAACTTTTTCAATTTCTGTTGTAGTAATAAAAGTTTGGACCTTATCATCAATAAACGACAAAATATTTTTCAATTTTTCTTTATCAAGTTCACTAAGCAAATCATCTAATATAAGTATTGGAGTCACATTTTTTTTCGATTTAAATATAGACATTTCACTAAATTTCCAAGAAATAACAGCATTCTTCTGTTGTCCTTCTGAACCATATTCCTTTAAATCCATTCCATCCAATGTAAAAATAAAATCATCATGATGGATTCCAAAATTTGTTTTTCCAAATGCTAAATCACGCGCCAAATTTTTTTTATAAATAGCAAGTAATTCTTTCTTATTTTTATGAGCAAAATCACTCCTATACTGAATTTGTAAAGTTCCATTAAGAGCAATGCTTTTATAAATAGGAACAATATACTCATTTAAAAGCGTAATATATTCATTTCTACTTTGATAAATTTTAATGCCATTTTCCACTAACTTTTCAGTAACAACATCCAAATAAGATTCCAATGCTTGTCCATTTATATACATTTTTTTCAAATAAGAATTTCGAATTTTTATCAATTTATTATAATAAGTTAGATTTTTTAAATATTCAATATTCTGTTGTGAAATAGCTATATTTAAATATTTTCTTCTTATACTCGGCGTATCTTTAATCATTTTTAAATCATTTGGGTGAAATAAAACTACGTTAATTTTAGAAATATACTCACTAATTTTGGTTATTTTATTAGAATCAATTTTTACTTTTTTACCCTCTGGTGTAAGTATAACTTTATAAGACTTCTCATAATCCCCTTTCAATCGACCTTCTATTTTCGTTAAATTCGTATCTTTTCGAATTAACACCTTATCACTTACTTGTTTAAAAGTACGTGTAAGAGCCAAAACATAGATAGCTTCCACTAAATTTGTTTTCCCACTTCCGTTTGGACCATAAATAATGTTCAAATGAGAATCAAAAGAAAGAGTCACTCGTTCATAATTTCTAAAATTCAGTAATTTCAATTCCAGTATTTGCATATTTTGCCTCTTTTACGCCCATATATTAAAATAATAGGTATTTATGTACTCCTATACCTATTAAAATTATAACACAAAAAAGACTATTATTAAACGGATTTTACAAAAATAAATCACTTTTTTGTAAATTAGGAAAAATAGAACAAGAAAAAAGGTTTATCTATTTTCTTGCCAATTCTTTCGAACTTTATCTTGTTTGCGATATCGTAATACTGCTTCTAAACGAGTAGCTCTTAAAATTTGATTATCAATAACGCCATAAGAAACATCAAGTGGTATTTTATCTCCATTTTTAAATTCAACAATTAATTGATTATTTCGATAATAATATCCTTCTATCATACTACTTCTTAACCAAGAACAATTATCCATTCGAGGGGAAGAGGTAGGAAAAAAGATTATTTCTTGGCTTTCTTCTACAATAATAGGAGCTTTATAAGAAACACCTATTAAACGCTCTGTTCCTTTTTTTCTTCCTGATAAAGAACTTCCAAAATAAGAACAACTTTCTTCCATGATAGCACTGGCAGACTTTTCCACAATAAAATTTTTATCTTCTTCATACACTCTTGTTTTGTCCCTCATCGCATAAAGTGCAACCGTTTTATCATTTATTTCATAATTCTCCATCAATATCACCTCCTCACCTATAAATTGGCTCCTACCCTAACAAAATCAACAAGAAAAATTTGTCGAAAAAAAACTTACTAACACTTTTTAGTAAGTTTTAATAGGTAATATAAGCTGAATTAATGATTCATCAGTTACAGATTTTATAACAATTGGTTTGACATCATCTGTAAGTAAAAGTAATATTTCTTCTTCTTTAATAGTTTTCAAAGCATCTAACATATACCGCGAACTAAAAGAAATATCAATACTTGCTGATGCATCTGTATCAACATTTAATTTTTCTTCCACTTTTCCAATTTCAGAAGCATAAGAATTGATAACCATTTCCTTATTCTCAATTTTCATTTTAATTATATTTTTATCTTTGCCTTGGGTAAGAAGAGCTGCTCTATCAACACTAGCAACATAATCATCCTTATTTAGTTTTACAATAATACCAAATTCTGTTGGAATTAAGTTGGCTGTATTCGGATACGTTCCCGATAACAAATTCGTTTGAAATTTTAAATTCTTATATTTAAATAATACTTTATTATTAAAAATATGCATTTCAACATCTTCATCATCCACTATAATTTTTTCTAATTCTATAATATTTTTTCCTGGAATCACAATATTAACATCTGTTTCCACTGAATTAGCAAGCTTTATTTCTTTTTTTGCCAAACGATAGGAGTCTGTTGCTAAAAAAACAAGTAAATCTCCTATTATCGTAATATTAATTCCTGTAAGAAGTGGTCTTAACTCTTGAGAAGAAATTGCAAATACTGTTTGATTAATTAAAGACTTTAAAACTTCTCCATTTAATAAAATTGGGTCTTTATGTTCCTCCATCCTCATATTTGGATAATCACTAGCATCTAAACAATTTAAATTATATTGCGCATTTTCTGTATAGATACGTATTTTTAATCTATCAATAACTTCAAAGTTAATAACATCACTTGGTAACTTTCTTATAATATCCAAAATAAACTTACTTTGAATAACTATCGTTCCAACATTTTCAATATTTTTTATTTCTTTCGCTTCAATAAAAGCATTAATAGTAAGTTCACTATCACTTGCTGTTAAAGACAATCCTTCATTTGTTAAATCAAATTTTATCCCATTTAAAACAGGAATTATATTTTTAGTAGAAACCCCTTTTATTACATTATTTAAATTTTCTAATAAAATACTTTTATCAATTGTAAATTTCATTTTTTCTTCCTTCTTTCATTTTTACTTATTTTTATTATAATAGAGTGGAAAAAGTGGATAACTCTTATTTATTCCTATTTTCCTCTATTTTTATCCAAATTTTTTGTGGATAATATTGTGATTCATATCATTACTTATCCACACTCCTATATTTTATTCTTAATTTCATTGATTTCATATTCTAATTTTTTATTGGATTTAATATCAGAATCTATCTTATCACAAGCATAGATAACAGTGGAATGGTCTCTTCCACCAAACTCAAGTCCAATGCGGGGAAAAGTTTCCTCTGTAAGCATTCTAGAAAGGTACATCGCAATTTGTCGTGGATAAGCAATATTCGCTCCTCTTTTTTTTCCTTTTAAATCTTCCACAGTGATTTTATAAAAATCTGCCACCGCTTTTTGAATGCCACTAATTGAATTTTCTGAATATATATTCACATTTATAAAATCTTTTAAAGCTTCATTAGCAAATTCTAAATCAATTTTCTCAGGAACTATCATTGCTGTATAAGCCATTAATCGATTCAAAGTTCCTTCTAAAAATCTTACATCATTTTGACAACTATTTGCAATGAATTCAATAACATTTTCATCTAACTTATCCGCAATGCTTGTTCCTTTGATTTTTTGTTTAATAATACGACATCGAAGGTCAAAATCAGGAGGATAAATATCCACAGGTAATCCCCACATAAATCGGCTTCGAAGTCTTTCTTCTAATATTTTTAAATCATCTGGACTTCTATCTGAACTAATAATAATTTGTTTATTTGAACGATGCAAACTGTTGAAAGTGTGGAAAAATTCTTGTTGGGTTTTCTCCGCACCTACTAAATATTGAATATCATCTATGATTAATACATCTACATTTCGATATTTTTCTTTAAAATGATTTGAGGAATCCAAAGCACTCTGGCCTTTTTCCATATTAGCAATTTCAATATAATCTGTCATAAACATATCACAAGTGGTATATAACACTTTTTTATTACTATGTTCTGTAATAAAGTTTCCAATCGCATGCATTAAATGAGTTTTTCCAAGCCCACTCTTTCCATAAATAAATAAAGGATTGTGAATTTTTCCAGGTTGTTCTGCAACAGCCATACCAGCGACTTTCGCGAGTCGATTTGTATCTCCTACTATAAAGTTATCAAAATTTAAATCTTGATTTAAATTGGTTTCCCAAAATGTTTGTTCTTGTACTTTTTGAATTTCAATCCTAGTTGTTTCTACTGTGGATTTTAATTCATCTTCTAAAATAAAACGAATATCGTAGTTAATACCAGAAAGTTTAAATAATATATCTTCAATTAAAGAATAATAATTATCTCCCAATATTTTTTTGTGGATTTCCATAGGAACTTGTATCGTTATCGATTCATTATCCACGTTTAATAATTTTAAATCATTAAACCAAGCATTAAAGGAGGCAGAATTAATTTCGTTTTTTATAGTATTTAAAAAATTCTGCCAAAGTTCTTCAACCAACAAATTCCTCACCCACCTTGCTACCTTTAGACAACTTCATTTTATCTCAGTTATCTAAAATTGAAAAGCGTAATCTAAAATCCACTTTATTATAAACAAATTATCCACAAGAATTTCTCTTATAATAAAAGAATTTTTGACATTTATCAACAATATCCACAAATTTTTATTTCTTTTTATAAACAAGTGGAAAAGAATTATCCACAAAACAGTTTATAATGTTTATAAATTATTTCCCGATTGATTTTTAAAGAAATATTATCCACAAAATTATTTCCCAAGCTAAAGATGAGGATAATTCTTGACTTTTTTAATTCCCTAATAATATAATAAAGAGACTTTATTTAAAAGGAGGAAGAAATTATGAAAATAGGAACTTATCAACCAAATAAGAGAAAAAAAGCAAAAAAACATGGATTTTTTGCACGTAAGGAAACCAAGATATTAAAGAATAGAAGAAAAAAAGGTCGTAAGAACTTAATAACAAAATAAACCACGCTATGTGGTTTTTTTGCTTTAAGGAAAAGGAAGATTTAATGTGAAAAAAAAGGAAGTTATAAAATCAAAAAAAGATTTTAGTGAAATGATTCATCACGCAAGCTTTCATAAAAATAAAAGTTATGTTATATATATAAGGAAAAAGAAAGAGCAAATTTCTAAATTTGGAATAGCCGTAAGTAAAAAACTAGGAAATGCAGTTGTTAGAAACAAACTAAAACGCCAAGTGAGAACTATTTTAGATGAAAGAAAAGAAACCTTTCCAAAATCGTATGATTATATTATAATGATAAAA
Organism: uncultured Mycoplasmatota bacterium; assembly: GCA_947652325.1. Taxonomy (GTDB): domain Bacteria; phylum Bacillota_I; class Bacilli_A; order RF39; family UBA660; genus MGBC108787. The sequence continues at coordinate 34,166 of CANTCQ010000004.1, read as the reverse complement.
AGAAATTGTGTAGAAATTTCATTTCAAGAAATGCGAAATGAATTAATACAATTAATAGAGGAGATAAAATGAAAATAAAAAAAACAGTAGTTTTATTACTAGGAGTATTATTTTTAACGACTGGGTGTGGAAATGCCAATTACTTAAAAGAAGATAAAAAAATAATTACTTATGAAAAAACAGGCCAAAGTTTACAAAACAATATTTTATGTAAACCAACAGAAAAAGAATTATATGAACTCTACGATAAACACAATGACCAATTAAAAACTAAATTAGAAGACTTACCAAGTTGTGAAAGTTTTAAACCAAAAGATATAAAATATCATAGTTTGTGGGAAACTTTATTTGTAAAACCACTTGCATGGATAATACTCAAATTAGGGATTTTTATTAAAAATTATGGATTTTCTGTAATGTTGATAGGGCTTGGAATTCGTTTAATCTTATTCCCCTTCTCTAAAAAAAGTATGGACCAAGCCGAAAATATGAAAAAAGCGCAACCAGAAATTAAAAAAATCGAAAAAAAATATGCAGGGCGTACTGACTCAGATTCAATGATGATGAAAAGTCAAGAAACCATGCTTATTTATAAAAAATACAAAATAAATCCTGTATCGGGTTGTTTACTTGCTTTTATTCAGCTTCCTTTATTTTTTGCTTTCCTACAAGCCATAAATCGTGTTCCAGCTATTTTTGAAGATAGTTTGCTTGGAATGAAACTTGGAATGACACCATGGGTAGGTATTAGTTCAGGAGAATATATATATATACTTCTAATTATTTTGATTATTGTAACTACTTATTTGTCCTTTAAGAATTCAATGCAAAATCAAGGCGGAAATAGCGAAATGGAACGTCAAATGCAATTCACATTAAAATTTATGATAGTATTTATTTCCATTGCATCCTTTAGCTTACCAACTGCCATCGCTCTATATTGGATAGTCACCAATGGATTTGTAGTTATCCAAAATTTTATTTTAAAGAAAATGCATTCTGATAATGAGAAGTGAGGAATTAATTATGAAAGAAGTAATAATAGAAGCAAAAACCAAAGAAGAGGCCATAAGAAAAGCAACAGAAAGTTTAAATGCGAATGAATTAGAAATCATTTATCATATTGAAGAAGAAAAAAAAGGTGGTTTATTTAAAGCAGCCAGTGTCAAAATTACAGCTACAACCCTAACCAATTTAGTAGAAGAAATCAAAAATTATTTAAAAGAAGTCATTATAAATTTAGGATTAGAAGTTAATTTTGAATCCACTGTACGTGAGAAAAAAATAGAAATCAAAATGTATGCTGACAACAATGCCATTTTAATTGGAAAAGATGGGCAAACCTTAAAAGCATTAGAAACTTTAACCAAACAAAAAATATTAAATGACTATCACTATTATATTAACCTAAATCTTGATGTAGAAAACTACAAAGAAAAAAGAAGAAAGAACTTAGAATTTCTTGCTAAAAAAACAGCTCGAGAAGTACGAGCTACAAAAGTAGAAGCAACATTAGAAAATATGAATTCCTTTGAAAGAAGAATTGTTCACAATGTATTAACAGATTTTAAAGGAGTTACGACTACCAGCGAAGGAGAAGAACCAAATCGGCATGTTATAATAAAACCTACAGATAACTAAACCTGTAGTTTTTTTTTATAATAAAATTTCTATGGAGGAGCCATTTTATCCATAAGAAATATCCATTGTTTTCTATTACTCTCTTCTATAAAAGTACTATATTACTAAAAACTATTGAAATAAGTCCATTTATAAGAATTTTTAATATATAAAAGCAATTGATTAGCAAACCTTTCATCCCAATGGTGCATAAAGAATTCTTTTATAAACACATGATTTTCACAAATTCCCAAATCTGTAGTATCAAATTGCATAAAAATAAATGTTTCCTCCGTATTTATAGTTCTATTTTGCAGTTGCAGAAAAACAGTACTTTTCCACCTCTCTTCCAACATTTAAAATTATTTTTCTTACATTCATCTTTTGTACAACATTCATTAACAGGTACCCTAACAAATTCTTCTCTATATATTAATTCATTTGGTTTTATATTTTTTATCTTTTTCAAATCATTTTTCTATTAATATTTTATCATAAAAATAAAATCTATAAATAAATGAAGAACAATATAAATTTGTAAAGTCATTTTATAAAAACAACTTCCAAAAAAGAAATATGTTACAATAGTATTACTTACAGGGAGGCATATATGAAAAAAATAATAACAAGCATAGTTATTTGTATTATTTCCCTTGGGATTACATTTGCAACTTTCGAAACATTTTCTTGGTACCATTTAGGAGATATTCCAACAGAAGTAGTATTATTTCGTTTAATTGTGTTTTTTATAATTACCAATATTATTATAACGGTATTTCTTCTTTACTTAAAACGAAAAAAGGAACCCGAAAAGTAAATGCAACAATATTTGCTTTTTTATGAATGGAAAATTTACTTTCAAGGAATATACGTGGTATAATACCCGCGAAGGAAGTGCCAATATGAAAGATACTATTGTTGCAATTGCAACCGCCTCAGGTGTAGGAGCCATATCGATTATCCGTATTAGTGGACCAGATGCTCTTGTGCTTGCTAATACCATGTTCAAAGGAAAAGACTTAACAAAAGTTGCTTCTCATACCATTCATTATGGCTATATTACAGATGGATTTGAAGACATAGACGAAGTCTTAGTTATGGTTATGCTCTCTCCAAAAACATACACGACAGAAGATACGGTAGAAATAAACTGTCATGGTGGTATTGCGACGACTAATAAAGTATTAGAACTTCTCTTAAAAAAAGGAGCAAGACTTGCAAATCCTGGTGAATTTACTGAAAGAGCTTTTTTAAATGGAAGAATTGACTTATTAGAAGCAGAAGCTGTAAGTGATTTAATAGAATCCAAAAATGAAAAACAAAGAAAATTAGCTTTAAATGGAATAAATGGTCGTATTACCAAAATAGTTCAAACTATAAAAGAAGAAATATTAAACTTAATTGCCAACATTGAAGTAAATATTGATTATCCGGAATATGAAGATGCCATAGAAGTGACTCCAATTTATTTAAAAGAACATTTAGAAACAACAAAAAGAGAATTAGAGTTGTTACTTGAAAATTCTGAAATAGGAAAAATAATTAAATCAGGTATTGATATAGCATTAATTGGAAGACCGAATGTAGGAAAAAGTAGTATTTTAAATGCTTTATTAAATGAAGACAAAGCAATAGTGACAGACATATCAGGGACCACTAGAGATTGCATTGAAGCCAAAATGAATTTAAAAGGCATTGAAATAAATTTAATCGACACAGCTGGTATAAGAAATACAGATGATTTAGTGGAACAAATAGGTGTGGATAAAAGTAAACAAATGATAAATAATGCTGATTTAGTGATTTTAGTTTTAAATAATAATGAAGAATTGACAAAAGAAGATAAGGAATTATTAGAACAAATAACAGAAAAACCTCATATTATTTTTATAAACAAAGAGGATTTACAAACTAAAATAGTATTACCAAAAAATATAGAAGTAGTAAAGGGAAATACAATAGCTTTAGAAGGCCTTGAAAGTTTAAAGCAAAAAATAATAGAACTCTATAATTTAGATAAAATAGAAGAAAAAGAATTAACTTATCTTTCTAATATACGCCAAATAAGGTTAGTAGAAGATGCACTAGAAAATATAAAAGAGGCCATAATAGATGCTGAAAAGGAAATTCCTGTTGATATGTTAGAAATCCATTTAAGAAAATCTTTTGACAATTTAAGTATTTTAATAGGTGAAAAATACGAAGATGAACTTATTGATAAATTATTTGAAAATTTTTGTTTGGGAAAATAAAATGAGGAAGTGAAGAAATGATAAAACAAGCAAAATATTCTGATTTACCAGAAATTATGTGCATTATTAAAGAGGCTATAAAGGAAATGCAGATAGAAAAAAATCCTCAATGGGGTTCGACAGAAGAAAATTATCCAAATGAAGAACGATTTATAAAAGATATAGAAAAAAATAGTCTTTATTTATATAAAGAAGAAAATGAAATAAGAGGATTTATATCAATTACTATTGATAATCACGAATATGAAAATTTAATAAAAACGAGTACAGAAACATCATATATTTTACACCGTATGAGTATTCCAAAAAAATTTCGTAAGCAAGGAATTGCGAGTAAATTAATGTTATTTGCAGAAAAACTAGGAAAAGAAAATAATATTGATGTCATAAAAGCAGATACTGAAATTTCCAATACAAAAATGAATCATTTATTCTTAAAAATGGGATATGTTTTAAAAGGAACTTTTAGTTATGAGGATTATCCAGGAAATTATAATTATTATGAAAAAAACATAAAGTAGGTGAAAATATGAAATACGAAGTTATTGTTGTAGGAGGAGGTCATGCTGGTTGTGAAGCTGCTCACATAACTGCATTTATGGGTCATTCTACTCTTTTAATTACTATGAATATAAGAAATATCGCCGATATGCCTTGTAATCCTTCTATTGGAGGAACCGCTAAAGGTGTGATTGTAAGAGATATAGATGCTTTAGGAGGTTTAATGGGACGTGTTGCAGATGCTTCCCATTTCCAAATCAAAATGTTAAACAGCAAAAAAGGTCCAGCAGTTCGTTCACTTCGCTGTCAAGCAGATAAAGCAACGTATCCAAAAAATATGTTAAAAGAACTAGAAAAAACAAAAAATTTAGAAATAAAAGAAGCTATAGTAGAAGATATTGTAGTCGAAAATAATAAAACAAAAGGCGTTATTTTAGAAAACGGCGAGATTATATTTTGTACTACTTTAATACTAACAACAGGTACTTATTTAAAAAGTAATATTTTAAGAGGGTCTAGTTCTATAGAAGGTGGACCACATGGGGAAGCAAGAAGCAACCATCTAAGTGATAACCTAAAAAGATTAGGATTCACGATTCAAAGATTAAAAACAGGAACTCCTCCTAGAATAAAGGCATCCTCCATTGATTTTACAAAATGTACTCCCGAGTATGGAGACAATAAATACTATACATTTTCCCATGATACAAAACCAATATACAAAATAGAAGAGCAACAAAAGTGTTATTTGGTTTATACAAATGAATCTACTCATAAAATTATTATGGATAATTTAGAAAAATCAAGTATGTATGGTGGATACGTTACGGGAATTGGTCCAAGGTATTGCCCTTCTATTGAAGATAAACTGGTTCGTTTTAAAGATAAGGAAAGACATCAACTTTTCCTAGAACCAGAAAGTTTATATTACGATGAATGGTATGTCCAAGGATTTTCTACTAGTATGCCAGAAGATGTACAAGAACTTATGGTTCATAGTTTAAAAGGATTAGAAAATGCAGTTATTACAAAATACGCATATGCTATAGAATATGACTCTATAAACCCATTAGAGATAAAACCTTCTCTAGAAACTAAAATAATTGAAAACTTATTTACAGCAGGTCAAATTAATGGAACAAGTGGGTACGAAGAAGCAGCAGGCCAAGGATTACTTGCTGGAATCAATGCAGCTGCTAAATTAGAAAATAAAAATCCATTAATCTTAAAAAGAAATGAATCCTACCTAGGAGTGTTAATAGATGATTTAGTAACCAAAGGAACACAAGAACCTTATCGAATGCTAACAAGCCGAGCAGAATATCGTCTTATTTTACGTCATGATAATGCTGATTTACGACTTAGAGAATATGGATGGAAATATAAAACAATAACTGAAGAAATGTATATTAATTATTTAAATCATAAGAAAGAAATAAAAAAATTAAAAGAATTTTTAGAAAATACTAAACTAGAAATAACCGAAAAAATACTTGAGAAATTTAAACAAAATGACTTTTCTATTCCTTTAAACAAAACATCCTTTCTTGAATTATTAAAAAGGCCTGAAATTACAATCGAATTTTTAGATAGTTTAAAATCTATAAATTTTTCTGACCAAGTAAAAGAAATTGTAAGTATTGAGATTAAATACGAAGGATATATAAAGAAAATGAAAAAAGAAATAGAACGAATGCTAAAATTAGAAGAAAAGCAAATTCCAAAAAATATTGATTATAAGAAAATTAAAAATCTTGCCAGTGAAGCAAGACAAAAATTAGAAGCCATACGCCCTATTTCTATAGGACAAGCTTCTAGAATTAGTGGTGTAAATCCCGCAGATATTTCGATACTTGCTATTTACTTAAAAAAGGAATACGCTAATGAATAAAGAAGAATTTGTTTATTATTTAAAAACACTTGGTGTAACTTGTACAAAAGCACAATTAGAAAAACTAGAAATATACAAAGATTTTCTTATAAAATACAATACCCATACAAATTTAACTGCTATTAAAGAAGAAAATGCAATTTATTTAAAACATTTTTACGATTCTTTAACGATTGCAGAAAATATAAAAGAGCAAAATAAAGTATTAGATATTGGAACAGGTGCAGGTTTTCCAGGTATGGTTTTAGCTATATTTTGTGAAAATACAAAGTTTGTGTTACTCGACTCTAATAATAAAAAAATAGCATTTTTAACCGAATTGCAAAAAAAATTACAATTAAAAAACGTTTTTTTAATCCATGCTCGTGCAGAAGAATATGTAAAAAATCATTTAGAAGAGTTTGACATCGTAACATCTCGTGCAGTTGCTGATTTGCGTATTCTTTTAGAACTATCTTTGCCAGCTTTAAAAGTAAAAGGTCTTTTTATACCCTTAAAAGGAAATATCGAAAAAGAATTAGAAAATACCCAAGAAACATTAGACATTTTAAATGGTAAAATAATAGAAAAAAAAGAATTTGTTTTACCCAAAGAAAATAGTTTTCGAACCATTCTATTAATAGAGCATACAAAAAGTACAGATAAATTCTATCCAAGAAGCTTTGACAAAATTCTCAAAAAGCCACTTGTAAAAAGAAAATAAATAAGGTATATTAATTATAGGCTAAAGGGGCTGATTAGTATGAATATCGATAAAAATATTCAAGAGGTACCTATTGAGGATATTATTCCCAATAGATTTCAACCGAGATTAACATTTAACGAAGAAGGAATAACAGAACTTGCTGAATCGATAAAACAACATGGGATAATTCAGCCTCTTGTAGTAAGAAGACTTGGAGACAAATTCGAAATTATTGCAGGAGAACGAAGATATAAAGCATCTACCATGGCGGGACTTACCAAAGTTCCTGTTATTATCTCGGATATTGATGATAATCAGAGTGCAGAATTAGCAGTAGCAGAAAATATTCAAAGAAGAAATTTGTCCGCTATTGAAGAAGCAAAATCATATAAAAATTTATTAGATAGAGGATATTTAACCCAAGAGCAACTGGCCAATAAAATGGGAGTATCCCAATCAACAATTGCAAATAAATTAAGACTTTTAAATTTAGATGAAGAAGTACAAGAAGCTTTATTAAATGAAAAAATATCAGAGCGCCACGCAAGAGCTTTACTTTCGCTAGAACAGAGTGAAGACCAAAAAAAATGGCTAAAAAGGATTATTGAGGAGCGTATGACAGTAAGACAATTAGATTTAGAATTAAAAAAAGCAAAAAATGGGGAAGAGGAAGTAGGAATTCCTTTAGTAGACATTAACCCAAACATTGATGAAATTGTAAACAATGCTGAAGATATTAATGTTGTAAGAGAACCACATGATGTAGCAAGCATGCTTATTCCAGAAAGTGGTGTAATTGCACCAGTACCAACAAAAGAAGAATTAGAAAAACCAGCAAAAATGCCTAATAAATTTTTTAACTTTCTAGAAGAAGAACAAGTAAATATGAATGTAATAGAGCCAGAAGAAATTTTAAATACTTTTAATCAAGAGGTGGCCCCGATTTTATTAGAAGAAGAAACACTACCAGTGATGAATTCTAATGATATATTGGAACAACCAGAAATAACAGAAAATAAGAATTTAGAACCAGAAGAAAATATGAAATCTTTAGAAGAAATAGAAAAAAATAAAGATACATCATTAGAAATTTTAGATGAATTAGATGCAGAAGATGATTCTTCTTCAACCAATTTTTTTAATACCATTTTTAATCAATTGGAAGAATCAATGAAATCTGTTTCAGAAAATACAGTTGCCCAAGTAACTACACCAGAATCTTCTATGGTTCCTCCAATAGAAGAACCTTTAGAAATGATGCCGGAACAAAAAGAAAACAATATTATTGAAACAGTAGTAATTGACGAAGAACCGGCAATACCACAAGAAGAAACGATTAAAAAATCAACTTCACATGAAGAACAAAAAGAAATAGCAACAATTACTATTCCAGAAGAACCTTCTGAGACTACGGTAACAGAAGAACCAATTGTAGAGCCAGTACTAAATTCTGTTGACATAAATGCAATAGAATCCTATGAAAATGACAATAAAATAATATCAAATGAGAAAACTGAACATGGAGTAGAACCCATAATAAATAACGAAGAAATAACTCCATTTAAATCAATTTTCTTTAATACAGAAAAAGAGGATGACGATAACCTGACAAGTATAGAGCCAATGATAAACAACACTATCGAAGAAGTAAAACCAGTAATTGAAGAACCAATCGTAGACCCTCTAGATAGTATTGTAAAATTGGAACCAGATTATGAAGAGAAACTCCAAGAATTAGCAGGAACGGATTTAAAAACTGCAATCAATGTGGTAAGAGATACAGTAACAGACTTACAAAATCGTGGATTTGCAGTAGAACTTGAAGAAGCCGATTTAGAAGACTTATATCACATTACAATCAAAATTAATAAAGACAACAATAACAATCAAAAATAAAATAAGTAAAGTATTATCAAATTGATAATGCTTTTTTAAGTAAAAATTGAGGAAATTAAAAACTCTAACAATATAAAGAATGTTAGAGCTTTTTTCTATTCCGTAATTTTTACATCTGGGCTAATGGTATTTCCCTCACTACCTTTAACATAGTAAAACACAGCAGCATTCCCATCTTTTACAGGATTTCCCGTAACTGGGTCTTGTAAAATCCCTACTACATTATTAGGAGCATCATACCAACGACTTTCCGTATCTTTCAAATACTCTTCAATGGTATCTACCCAAATATTTTTTGCCCATCTACTTGCTTCATTTCCGATTTCTTTTGCTTCATCATAACCCAACCAAACCATTAAAAGAGCATTAGGATTATAACCAACTGTCCAATAATCCGTTTTAGTAGTACCAGTTTTTAATGCATATTTTTTACTCATTCGATTGGCAATAGAAAGAGCAGTCGGCGTTGTATAGCTTTGAAATTTTGAATTGCTAGTATTCGTTAACATTTCATTTAAAATATAAACATAATTTGAATTTAATACCATTTTCTTTTTATTTTTATGTTCATATAAAACATTTCCATTTAAATCTTCTACTTTTTCAATAAAATAATTATCTGTCAAAAAACCTCCATTTGCAAGAGTCGTATACCCATTTGCATAGTCAAGCATGTTCAGTTCACTTGTTCCAAGTGCCAAAGAAGGATTAGCCACCAATTCACCTGTAATTCCCATTTTTTTTGCCGTATCTACTAGTACATCTTCTCCCAGAAATAAATGGGTTTTTACCGCATAAATATTATCAGAATAGGCAAGAGCAGCTGCCATTGTAATTTCTTTATTCGCATACAAATTATTGTAATTAGCGGGACTATACGTTTGATTATTTGCAAAAACAAAATTAGTATACTCACTCATAAATTTAGAAGAACTAGTTAAGCCATTTTCAAGAGCTGCATAATATAGAAATGGTTTCATAGTTGAACCGACTTGCCTTTTTGATTGAATGGCTCTATTAAATTGACTTTCTACGTAATTCATTCCACCCGTTAAAGCTCGAACAGCCCCTGTTTCTGGGTCTACTAAAATACTCGCTACTTGCATGTCACTATCACTTATTTGATTTAATATTGCCTCTTCTAATTTAGTTTGTGCATTCATATCTAAAGTTGTGTAGATTTTTAAACTTCCACTATCTAAAAGAGAAGTCGGAATGCCGCTTAAACTATCAAGTTCTTTTAAAACGGCATCCTGATAATACATTACCATTTGTAAATTATTCGTTTCTCTTTTTCCATAAATAGGAATAACCTCTTTATACAAATTATCATAAGTTGATTGGTCAATCACTTCATTGTTTAACATAGTTTTTGCAACAATTTTGGCACGTTCGATACAAGCTTCATAATGATTTACAGGATTATATTTAGTAGGATTTTTTGGAATCCCAGCAAGCATAATTGCTTCCTCCAAAGTTAAATCACTTGCATTTTTATTAAAATAATATAAACTTGCATTCATGACTCCATAATTTCCAGCTCCAAAATTAATCGTATTTAAATATCCTTCCAAAATTTCGTCTTTATCATAATGTACTTCTAATTCCAAAGTTAAAAAAGCTTCCTCAATTTTTCTTCGCCATGTTTGATTAAAATCTAAATACATATTTTTAATATATTGTTGGCTGATAGTAGAAGCTCCCTGTACTATCGAACGATTTTTAATATTTAACATCATAGCTTTAGCTATCCGTAAATAATCAAACCCCTGATGTTTATAAAAGTTTTTATCCTCTACACTTATTACAGCATTAATTAAATGAGGAGAAATACCATCTAAATTTACCCATTCACTAGACCCACTTCCTTGATATACCAATTGAGAATCCTTATCATAAATATACATTTGTCCAATATTGGTAAGCTCTAACTTAGGACTAAAATAAGCATATGTATAAAGCCCTGTCATGACAATAATAAAAACAGCAAACAAAAAAACACAAAATTTTAAAAAGAAACGAAATTTTTTCATCGTAATTCACCTGTCTTTAGTATGTTATAAAGAATAAAAATTATGCTTTTATGAAACTTTAGTAAAATAATGAACGATTTCCTTTTATTTTAAAAGAATAACTTTATATAATAAAAAAGAAAAAAGGTATTTATTGAAAACAATTGGAATTATTGGAGGAATGAGTTACGAATCCTCCATACATTATTATGAAAGAATTAATAAACAAGTAATGAAATTGCTGGTAATCTTACTTGTGCAAAAATGATAATTTATAATGTAAATTTTGAAGAAATAAGAAAATAGATGATAAAAGAAGAATGGGAAAAAATTGGAGTTGAGCTTTCTAATATTGCAAATATTTTAGAAAATGCTGGTGGGGATTACATTGTCATTGCTACCAATATGATACATAAATTAGTGAATGACATACAAAGACATATAAACGTTCCTCTCATTCATATTGCAGACTGTGTTGCAGAAAAATGTAAAGATAAAAAAGTAGAAAACGTGGTCTTTTAGGAACAAAATATACAATGGAAGAAAAATTTTTAAAAGAAAAATTAAGAGAAAATGGACTTAAAGTAACAACTCCAAAAACATCTGAAGAAATAAAAGAAATAGATAGAATAATTTTTGATGAATTGTGTAAAGGAAAAGTAAAAGAAAGTTATAAAAAATATTATATAGAAACAATAAAAAATATGGTAAAAGAAGTGAATATAAAAGGTGTAATATTAGGATGTACGGAAATAGAAATGTTAATAAAACAAGAAGATATAGACATTCCTCTTTTTGATACCACCCAGTCTCATATTGACTGCATTGTGGATTATGCAATAGAAAAAAAATCTTAAATTTTCTTTTTTTTTAAGTATAATTGCAGAGGAACTATCCATATGTTATAATGACCTAGAAAAAAAGAGGTGTTTTTGTGAACATAAAAAAATTTCACTATGTTTTATTTAAAAATGATAAAGAAATACATAACCAAGAATATACAAATGAATCATTAGAAGAAAACCGAATAGAATTTAACTGTTTATCCTATAACACCATCTTTGATTTAGAAATAAAAACTTTTACACGTGAAAATGAAGACTTTTTATTTTTTCTTGATAGTATAAAAAAAAGTTGTACAATACATTTAAAAAAAGAAAACTTAGAATTTCCAATTGCAGTAGATGATTGTAACTTAGAAATAGAAAAGAATAAAGTCATTTTAGAGTATACTATTGAAACGGATGATGAAAAATGTAAAATGATACTAACCAGAAAGGATTAAAAACATGAACGAAGAATTAAAAAAAGTAGTAAGTAATTTAATAGGAGAAGAAATAGAAGTTTTGATAAAAGTATCCAATCGTCCTGATTTATGTGACTATCAATATGATGGAACTTTTGATTTGTCAAAAAGACTACATAAAAATCCTATGGAAGTAGGAGAAGAAGTAGCATCTTCATTAAATGAAATTCCCAGTTGTTTAGAAAAATTTTCTAAAATCGAATGTGCAAAACCAGGATTTATTAATTTTACTTTATCGGATGCTTATATAAATAAAATGTTAAACAATATGAATACCCAAGAAAAATTTGGTGTACAAATGCCAAAACAAGAAACAATTGTTATCGATTATGGAGGAGCAAATGTCGCAAAACCACTGCATGTCGGGCACTTAAGACCTGCAATTATTGGAGAATCCATAAAACGTATTTTAAAGTATATGAATCAAACGGTAATATCAGATGTTCACTTAGGAGATTACGGACTACAAATTGGACAAGTTATTTATGGACTAAAAGAAGAAAGTATAAAACCAAACGAAATTACTTTAGAGAAATTATCAGAACTTTATCCAAAAATCAGTGGTTTGTGTAAAGAAAACAAAGACATCAAAGAAATTTGTGAAGAAATAACCAAAGATTTACAAGATGGAAATCAAGAATACCATGAATACTTCCAGAAAATTTTAGAAATATCCAAAAAAGACATCAAAAAAATGTACGATTATTTAGGAGTTTCTTTTGATTTATGGTTAGGAGAATCTGATACTTACAAGTACATTCCAGAAGTAACAAAAGAATTAGAAAGTGAAAATCTATTAGAAGAAAGCGAAGGCGCTAAAATTGTTTATGTAGCCAAAGAAGAAGATAAAAAGGAATTTCCTCCACTAATCTATCAAAAATCCAATGGAGGTTATCTTTATGGAACTACAGATTTAGCAACAATTTACCAAAGAAAAAAAGATTTTAATCCTGATAAAATTTTATATATTGCTGACAAACGTCAAGATATGCATTTTACCCAAGTATTTCGTGTTTGTAAAAAGTTAGAAAAATTAAAGTACATAGATTTTGAATTTTTAGGAAATGGAACTATCAATGGAAGCGATGGTAAACCTTTTAAAACCAGGGCGGGAAATACACCAAAATTAGAAGCGATGTTTAAAGAAGTTAAAGAAATTTTTTTAAACGATGAAACTCATGAGCGAGAATACACAGAACCGGACTTAGACAAAATAATCAATTCTATTATAAAATTTGCTGATTTACAAAATAGTCGAGACAAAGAATATATTTTTGATACCAATAAATTTGCAAAAGTAATAGGAAAAACCGGGCCTTATATTCTATACACTTATTTAAGAACAAAAAAAATTATCACAAATAATCATCAATATGTAGACAACTTATCAAAAACAATATATAATGTTCACGACCGAAACGTAAGAATGAAATTACTAGAATTAGAAAACATTTTACATTTCGCATTTAAAAATAGAGCATCTTCGGTCATTGCAAATTATCTTTATGAAATTTGTGTATTAGTGAATGCATTTTATGAAAATAATCATATTAATAATTTAGAAGACAATAAAAAGAAAACCGATTGGGTAACCTTATTAAATCTAACGACAAAAATTATTGCCGATTTACTCGATTTATTAGGCATAGAAATCCCATCGAAAATGTAGGAGGAACAATTATGAATTTAAAAGATATGACACAAGAAGAATTAGAAAGTATGTCTTATGATGATTTAGCTTTCGCACTACTATCCGAAAAGAAAGAGCAAATGAAAATTATTGATTTATTTAATGAAATAGGAAAATTAATAAAACTTCCCGCTTCTGTAATTGAAGACAAAATTGCTGATTTTTTTGAAATGCTTACATTAGATAAACGATTTATTATGTTGGATGATGGTTCTTGGGATTTAAAAGAGCGTCATGTCCAAAAGATTGTTATTGATGAGGAAGAAGAAGATATTGTAGTAGATGAAATAGAAGAGATAGAAGAAACCGAAGAAGATAGTGATATATTTTATGAGGAAGAAGAAGATAACGACTCAGAAGATGATTTAAAAGATTTAGTCGTAATTGATGATGAGGAAGAAGAAGGAATGCTTTAGTTATTCTTTTTCTTTATATAAAAAGAAGGTAGAAAAGGAGGATAACCTTGGAAGAAAGATTAGAAGCTATTTTAAAAAGATATCATGAGATTGAACAAGATTTAATGAAACCTGAAATAATGGGAGATTTTAAAAAGGTAAGTATTCTTTCAAAAGAACAAAGAGACTTAGAAGAAATCGTAAAAAAATACGAAGAATATAAAAAAACACAAAATGCCATTAATGATGCAAAAAGCTTAATGAATGATGCAGAACTTCGAGAAATGGCAGAAATAGAACTAGAAGAAAATACCCAAAAATTAGAAAATGTTACCAAAGAGTTAGAACTTTTATTAATTCCAAAAGATGAAAATGATGGAAAAAATGTTATCATGGAAATTCGAGGAGCTGCTGGGGGAGATGAAGCCAATATTTTTGCAGGAGACCTGTTTAGAATGTATACTTACTATTCTGAAAAAGAGGGTTGGAAAATAGAAGTAATCAATGAAATTCCTGGTACAAGTGGTGGATTTTCACAAGTAGAATATATGATTAAAGGCGAAAACGTATATTCAAAATTAAAATACGAAAGTGGAGCGCATCGTGTCCAAAGAGTTCCAGAAACAGAGTCTCAAGGAAGAGTACATACATCTACTGCTACTGTTGTGGTAATGCCAGAAGTAGAAGATATTGATGTCGAAATTAAAGAAAGTGATTTAAAAATTGATGTATACCATTCAAGTGGAGCAGGGGGCCAATCTGTAAATACTTCCAATTCAGCAGTTCGAATCACTCATTTGCCTACCAATACCGTTGTTACCTGTCAAAACGAACGTAGTCAAATGAAAAACAAAGAAAAAGCTATGTCCATATTAAAATCAAAAATCTACGATAATTTAGAACAACAAAAAAATAGTGAATTAACGGCAGAGAGAAAAAGCAAAGTTGGAACTGGAGACCGTTCTGAAAAAATAAGAACTTATAACTATCCTCAAAACCGTGTAACAGACCATCGCATTAACTTTTCCCTAATGGAACTTGACCGTGTTATGGATGGAGGTTTAGAACCAATTATTACGGCTCTAATCACAGAAGACCAAAAGAGAAAATTGGAAGGCAAATAATGTTTAATAAAAAAACATTAATAGAAGAAGATATCAGGTTATTAAAAGAAAAATATCCAGATAATTGGGAAGAAAAAATAAAAAAGGTACAAAAAAATTATCCTGTTCAATACTTAATTGGAAATGTTGATTTTTTGAATACCAATATTTTAGTAAATGAAAACGTCTTAATCCCACGTTTTGAAACAGAATATTTAGTTGAGAAAGTATTAAAAAAAGTGGAAAAATTCAAAAACCATAATTTAAAATTTGTGGATATCTGTACAGGAAGTGGTTGTATAGCTATAAGCATTGCCAAAAATACAAACTTTTTATGTACAGGAATTGATATTTCCAAAGAAGCTTTAGAAGTAGCAGAAAAAAATAAGTGTTTAAATAAAGTTTCGGTAACATTTTTAAAACAAGATATTTTAACAAAAGAAATACTAGAAAGTTACGATATTATTGTTTCAAATCCACCCTATATAGGGTATACCGAAGAAGTAGATGAAACAACAAGGTATGAGCCACAAATTGCTTTATACGCTGAAAATAATGGTTTACTTTTTTTTGAAGCAATTCTAAGTAAAATTAAAAATAAGCCAAAATTAATTGCTTTTGAAATTGGAGAAACACAAGGAACTTATATTCAAAATTTAGCACGGATATTCTTCTCTACTGCCAAAATAACAATAGAAAAAGACTTATGTGGAAAAGACAGATATGTATTTATAGAACACGAATAATGTTCTTTTTTTTATATAGAAAAATCTTACGATGCATAGATTGCTTAAAATACCTTTAAGAAATATAATTTTTTTAAAAATGAAAGAATTTTATGGATTTAGAAAAAATAGCCGATTTAATAAAATTGAAAAGAAAAAAATTTAACCCAAGAAGACTAGCAAAAAAACTAAATGTAACAGAAAAAGCAATATCTAGATGAGAAACCAGACGTGGAACTCCAGATATATTACTCCTCCAAATTCAATAAAAATATAAAAGAAATCACTGAATATATTGAGACTATAAAGATGTATAAAATAAAAAAATTTACAGTTGTTTTAGGTGTATACTTATTACTGCTTTTAACAATGGAAATTTCCCAATTTATAACACGTACTGAAATATTTTGATGGAGATAACATAATCTTAAAAGTATTAAAGATGTTAATTATATACGTTGGAGTGCATGATTTAGAAAAAAAGAAAAAATAATGTTGACTAGTAAAATTCACTTTGACAAAAATTCTGGTCCGGTGTTATGAATATGCAATAGAAATTTACATAAAATAAAAAAGAAACATTTAATGATTATATATTAAGTGTTGCCTATAAATGTGCATCACCTAAATCATGGTTGAACTAGGTGATTTTCTTTTCAATTAAAGTGATAAATAACAAATAGTAAAAAGAAGATGTAAAAATTTAGAAGAAAAGATAAAATTAACAAATATTTTTTGTTCATCATTCATCTTTAAGAAGTTTAAATCCATCTAACTTATAAAATGTTCCTAAAAACAAAAAATATAAAAATTTGCAAGAACAAGAAGAAAATTTTTTGTAAACTTGACAATTTATACTAGAAAAGCTAAAATGAGAATAGAATTAGTAACAAGAAGTCACTTCATAGTCACAAACAAAGAATAAAATGTTATTAATAAAGGAGTAAAAATAATGATTCAGTTAATTTATTATACGTTGTTTCTCATCACTCTTTTATACGGGTTGTACTTTATTGTAACAGGTTTACTAGCCTTTAAAAAAGAGAAACCAAAAGTAAGGGCTTATAGGGCGAGAACAAAATTTGCCGTTTTAATAGCTGCAAGAAATGAATCTCTTGTCATTGGGGACTTAATCAAAAGTTTAAAGGAACAAAATTATCCAGAAGATTTATATGATATATATGCTTTAATAAACAATTGTACAGATAATACATATGAAGTTGCAAAAAAAGCAGGTGCTAAAACAATGAACGTAACTGTTCCCGTAAAATCAAAAGGTGATGTTTTAAAATTTGCTTTTAAAAAACTAAAGAAAAAAGAGTATGATGCTTATATTGTATTTGATGCGGATAATGTGGTACACCCAGAATTCTTAAAATTGATGAATAATACTTATCTTTCTGGATATAAAGTAGCACAAGGAAGAAAAGATAGTAAAAATATGGAAGATAATTGGTTAAGTGCCAGTTACTCTCTATTTTACTACATTCAAAATTTCTTCTTTAATAAAGCGCGTATGAATATTGATGCAGCAGCAGCAATTAATGGAACAGGTTTTATGGTAGCGAAAAGTGTTATTGAGGAAGGATTTGACCCAAAAACCGTAACGGAAGATATTGAACTATCGATAATGTGTGTTTTAAGAGGATATAAAATTGCCTATATAGAGGATGCCATTACTTATGATGAACAACCTACGAAATTTATTGATTCTTGGCACCAAAGAAGCCGCTGGAGCAAAGGAATTATTGAATGTTCTCGCTTGTATCGTAGAGAATTACTTGCTAAATGGATAAAAGATAGAGATTTTTCGTGTATCGATAAATTTATGTTTAGTATCGCTCCTTATATTCAAATTTTAGCTGTTATTCTTACAGCTTTGCTGGGTGTATTCTATATAGTAGGAATAGAACTTAATGATGTATTCTCTTACTTCTTCTCACTTGGATTTATTTGTTTTGCTATTGGATATCTTGGAGAAGTTATCATAAATATGTTTATTACAGTATTTTATAAAAGAGATATGTATGAAAACTTACATGGAATATTCCTATTTATGTTATTCATGCTTTCTTGGATACCTATAAATGCCATTTGCCTATTTAAAAAAGATTTAAAATGGGTAGAAATTTCGCATAATAAAAAAGCAAATTTAGAAGCTTTATTAAACGAAAATAATTGATTTGAATAAAAAATAAAGAAATAAGACATAATTATTTAGGTGATAAAAAATGAAAAAAATAATTATAGTCTTATTTTTATTTACTATAATTTTATTAATAACCAATCAAAAAGAAGAATTTATTATACCAGATAGTGCTATTCGTTTAAGAGTTATTGCAAATTCTAATACTTTTGAAGACCAAGCAACAAAAATGGAAATCAAAAATAACATTGAAAAGTTATTAAAAACCGATATAATGGCAGCTAAAAATAAAAATGATGCAAAAATACTTGTAAACAGTAAAATTCCTGAGATTAAAAGTATGATAAATCAATACAATTTATCTTATGATATTCAATATGGAAACAATTATTTTCCAGAAAAAACATACAAAGGAATTAAATATGAAGCTGGAAATTATGAATCTCTTGTTGTAACTTTAGGTAGTGGTTCTGGAGAAAATTGGTGGTGTGTTCTCTTTCCTCCTCTATGCTTAATGGATGCAACTGCTAAAAATACTTCTGATGTAGATTATCAATTTTTTGTAAAAAATATAGTCGAAAAATATATGTAATGTTTACCTACTCCTCTTAGTATAGTTAACTAGGAGGATTTTTTATGAAAGAAATCATAACTCTATTTATCATTGCTATTGCCTTGAGTATGGATACATTTTCTCTTTCTTTAGGAATAGGTACCAGTAATATAACAAAAAAAAGAATGCTTATATTTTCCATAATAGTAGGGATAATGCATTTTATAATGCCAATATTAGGCTCACTATTAGGAAAAAAACTAGTTTCTTTTTTTACTTTGAAAAGTGATTTTTTATTGGGAATTATTTTAATTTATTTAGCCATAACAATGTTTATTGAACTCATTAAACCAGAAGAGCAACAAAAAGACATGAATTTAATAAATATGTTTTTACTAGCCTTAGGAGTATCTATTGACTCATTTTCAACTGGAATAGGACTTCCTGCTATTACTAGCAATATGTTTTTAGCAGTATTTATTTTTTCTGGAGTAAGCTTTTGTTTTACTTATTTAGGATTACTAATTGGAAAATATGCCAATTATTTACTGGGTATATACGCTACTATATTTGGGGCAATACTTTTAATAATCATCGGCTTATTTCATTTATGCAAATTTTAATATTCTTAAATTGACATTTTAAAAATAAAATTATATAGTAAAGGGAATTAAGGGAAGTGATACTATGCAAAAATTAGTAATACAAGGAGGAAATGATTTATCAGGTTCTATCAAAATAAATGGTGCTAAAAATAGTGTGGTCGCTTTACTTCCTGCTGCCGTTTTATCAGATGAAGAAACAATAATTTATAATGTACCAAATATAACAGATGTAACGGTATTAAAACAAATAATAAGGCTATTAAACGGAAAAATAACCGAAGAGGAAAGTATTTTAAAAATCGATAGTCGCAACATTAAAAATACTGTGATTCCAGAAGAACTTTCCAATAAACTCCGGGCATCTTACTATTTTATGGGAGCTCTTTTATCAAAATACAAACATGTAGAAATTTATTTTCCTGGCGGATGTAATTTTGGTGCAAGACAAATTGACTTACACTTAAAAGGTTTTGAATCTCTTGGAGCAACTGTAAAAGTAGAAAATGATAAATTCATAATAGAAGCTGAAAAATTGGTGGGAAATAAAATATGTTTAAACTTTGCAAGTGTTGGAGCTACCATTAATTTAATGCTTGCTGCTGTAAAAGCTGAAGGAACAACATTTATTTATAATGCTGCTCAAGAGCCAGAAATAGTAAATGTCGCAACATTTTTAAATAATATGGGAGCTAAAATAATGGGGGCTGGAACTAGCACAATAAAAATAATAGGTGTAGAAAAACTTGGAAGTGCTATGATTGAAGTAATCCCAGACCGTATTGAAGCTGGAACCTATATTATTGCAGGAGCTCTTCTTGGAAAAAATTTAAAAATAACCAACATTATTCCAGACCATGTAGCTTCCTTACTTGCTAAATTAACCGAAATGGGTGTAAAATACCAACTAGAAAAAAGTGAGATTATTTTAAATAAATGCCAAAATTTGAAGCCAATCGATATAAAAACCCAAGTATATCCTGGGTATCCTACAGACCTTGCTCAACCTATATGCGTTTTACTTGCACATGCAAATGGTATTTCTCATGTAGAAGAAACCATTTATGAAAAAAGAATGGGCCACGTAAAATATTTAAACGATATGGGAGCAAATATTGAAATAAATGAAAATAAAGAAATCATTACAGGCCCTACAAAATTCCATGGAACAGAAGTGGTTGCAAGTGATTTACGGGCAGGAGCCACTCTTTTCTTAGCAGCCCTAACAGCAAAAGAAAAAACAATAATAACCAATATTGAATATATTTTGAGAGGATACGAAAATATTGTCAAAAAATTATCTAATGTTGGTGCTAATATTCACATAGAAGAAATAGAATAATAGTAGAAAACTACTATTTTTTTTATGGAGGAAAAATGAAATATAAAATAGGAATTATTATATTGATAGGAACAATTTTAACTTTTTGTATTTATTTTCATACCGAACAAGGAAAAATAAATGTGCTAGCTTTAGGGGATGGAATATCTACAGGTATGACAGTATATCATGTGGAAGGATATGATTATAACGAATATCTAACTGAATATTTAAACGAACAAAATAATTTAGGAGCATATTATCGCTATTTTAATGAAGTGGATGAAACAGCAAGCAACTTAGTAATAAAAATAAATAATAATATAACAAGTATTGATAAAAAAATAAAATTAAAACAAGCGATAAAAGAAGCAAATATCATCACAATTGCCTTAGGAATGGATGAATTAAACAACTATGCAAAAAAAAATACGCTTGGTTCTACTAAAATAAATGGTTTTTTAAAAAAATATGAAGAAATTTTAAACACAATAAAAAAAGTAAATAATGAAAAAGTATATTTAATTGGACTTTATGAAAGCCATTTAATCAATAAAAACAAAATAGAAAAAATAAATACAGAAATTCAAAATTTAGCTCAAAAATACAACGTAACTTATATTGATATAATGGATATAAATAACCACAAAGAGTTTTTTATTCAAAAGAATAATTACTATTTAAATTATAAAGGCCAAGAATATATTTTTAATAAAATAAAAGAAAAACAAGAGCAACAAACCATAAAAATTATATAAAAACAAAAAAATTTGATAATAAGATGCTAAAAATATTTTAAAAGTATTTCTTTTTTTTAATAGATGTAGAAACAATTTTAAGAATACTGTCTCGTGCTATAGGTAAAATTTTAGATATTCTATTAAAAAATAAAAAAAATAATAAATGTTTAAATTTAAATATGAAAAAAGTAAAATGTAAAATAAAGAAAAACGCATAGAATAAATTAGGGATTGCGAATCCAGAATAATGTGATATAATACAAAAGACAAAGAAATTACTATGCCTAGAAATTAGGTATGGCGAAAGGAGCGTAATATGAAAGCGAATATTCATCCAGAAATGAAAGAAACAACAATTAAATGTGCTTGTGGAGCTTCATTCAAAACAAGGTCTGTAAAAGAAAATATTGAAGTAGAAATTTGTAGCGAATGTCATCCTTTCTATACAGGAAAACAAGGAAGCAACAAAAGAACTGGAAATATTGAAAAATTTAATCGTAAATATGGATTAAACAATGATAAGAAAGCTGCATAAGTAGCTTTTTTACTGTTTAATTAGGTGTGAGTAGGAAATGAAAAAAAGAAAATATATATGGCAAATCATAAATAAATTACAAATAAAATTAAATAAAAATATAATAGCTATTATGTTTGATATAATAGCATGTAAACTAAAATATCAAGCAAGTATAATGGATTATGAATTATTTGAAATGTACAATTTAGATGATTTTGAAAGAAAAACGATAATAACTAAAGGAAAAAATAATGATTTTATAAAAAAATACAATACCCCAAAATTTTTCAAATATTTTCATAATAGAATGGAATTTAATAAATTATTTAACAAATATTTAAATTATAATTGGTTAGAATTAAATCGAAATTTGGAAGAATTTAAAACTTTCTGTAAAGAAAATAAAAATAGCGTTGCTTTATCAGAAAGTCTTATAGAGCCAAAAATACAAAAAATAAACATAGAACAAGAAAATATAGAAGAAATATATAACTATTGTGTAGAACAAGGACTTTATATTGTAGAAGAAGAAAAACAAATAAGTCCAACTCTAAAAAAATTAAGTGAAATGTCCATTGTAAAAGTTATTACTTTATTAGGAAAAGTAATGATTTCTTATTTACATTTAGAAGCAGACAATAAAAACGAATATCCATTTAGTGGCTATATTGCTCCTATCGATATAGAAACAGGAATCATTTCACAAGCTGCTGTTGACAAAATAGGAAATACCTATTTAACAAATGGTAAAAATATAGGAACAATAAAAGACATGCATATTCCAAATTGGGATAAAGTAATAAAAATGTGTGAAAATGCGAGTTTAGAAATACCAAATATTGGATATATATGTTGGGATATTGGAATAGGAAAAAATAAATGTTATTTATTAGCAGGAACAGGAACACCTAATCATTATTTTTATAATTTGCCTGCCCATAGAAAATCAAACATTGGCTTACTTCCAGAATTCAAAAAAGTAGAAGAAAGGAAAGTGGATTAAATGAAAATAGCTATAGCAAGTGACCACCGTGGCGTAGAATACAAAAAAGAAGTAATAAATTATTTACATAGCAAAAAATATGAAGTTATTGATTGTAGTATAAAAAATACTCCAATTGATGATTATCCAGATTTTGCTTTTCAAGTTTGTAAAAAAATAATAGATAAAGAAGCAGAGGTAGGAATTCTGCTTTGTAGAACAGGAATTGGTATGTCAATAGCTGCTAACAAAGTAAAGGGAATTAGATGTGCTAAAATAAATTCAATTGAAGATGCAACTCTTTGTCGTAATGATAATGGAGCTAATGTAATGACATTCAATTATACAGAAGAAATAGAAAACATTAAAAAATATATTGATGCATTTTTGAGTGCAGATGTTATAAATGATGAACGTCATCAAAGAAGAGTTGATAAAATCATAAAATACGAAAACGGCGAATATAATGAATTATAAATTATTGATATATATTTTTAATATAATGCTATGTCTATTTTCTTTGAGTAGCATTCATTTTGAAAAAATAATCAAGAAAGATAAAGGAATAGAAACAAGAATTTTAGTAATTATTTTAGGATTAATTCTTGCCTATTTACTTACAAATTTTATTTTTGATTTTTTAGAATGTAGTAAAATCATATAAGGAGCTCAACTATGAAAAATAAAATATTAGTAGGAGTGGTAATGATTTTAAGTTGTATTTTAGGAGTAGTGATAAAACAAAAAGAGATAAATCACTCTTTTTTTAATCCTGAAAAGACTATAAAAATAAAAACAAAAGAAGACAAAATAAAAGAGCTGAAACTAGAAGAATATTTAATTGGCGTACTAGCTGCTGAAATGCCAGCATCTTTTCATGAAGAAGCTTTAAAAGCACAAGCTGTTGCAGCAAGAACATATGCCATGTATAAAATTATGCATAGTGAAAATGAAGATTACAATATTTTAACGGATGTAACCAACCAATCATACATTACAAAAGAAGAAATGCAACAAAAATGGCAAAAAGATTATGCCTTTTATGTAAACAAAATTACAAAAGCTGTATCAGAAACAGAAAAAGAAGTAATGTATTATGGTAATGAAATAATAGAAGCCTTTTATTTTGCCATGAGTAATGGTACTACTGAAAATGCCCAAAGCGTCTTTCAAGAAGAAGTGCCTTATATAAAATCAGTTCCTTCTACTTGGGATAATGAAACATTAAAAAACTTTACAGTGGAAACTACTTTTTCCAAAGAAGAATTTTGTAATAAATTAAAATTAGAAAATTGTAATCAAATAGAAATAGATAATATAAATCGTTCCACTAGTAATCGCGTAAATAAATTACAAATTAACAATAATGAGTATTTAGGAACAGAAATTAGAAAACTTTTAAATCTTCGCTCTACGGATTTTACCATAGACATTGAATTAGATAAAGTTACCATAATCACACGTGGATATGGGCATGGAGTAGGTATGAGTCAGTATGGAGCAAATGGTATGGCTAAAGAAGGATATAACTATCAGGATATTTTAAATTATTATTATAATGATATAACCATAAAGAAAATGGTATAAATCGTAATCTTTTGGGAGAAACTACCTATTAGGAAGGTGGAAATAATGACCAAAAGAAAATTAAGAGGATATGTAAAACCAACATTATTCTTAGTAAGTATGAGCATTATTTTTATGGCAGTAATGCTTATTACAAAAAATTTAAAACCAAAAGAGGAAGAAGAAGGAAATTATGTTGTAAACTCTTTACTTGATATTGTAACACCTGTTGTAAGTACAATTCCAGAAACTTTAATAAAACCATTTACCAGTGATAAAGTTTCAATAGACAAATCGTTTTATGAAAAAGAAGGTACAGAAGAACAACAACAAAAATCTCTAATTTATTATGAAAATACATACCTTCAAAACAGTGGAGTAATTTATGGAAGCGAAGAAGAATTTGATGTAGTAGCTGTTTATAAAGGAACAGTAATTGATGTAAAACAAGATGAACTTTTAAACACTGTAGTGTACGTATCACATAATAGCAATTTAACAACCATATATTATGGTTTAAAAGATGTGAATATAAAACCGAATGATACCATAAATCAAGGTGATGTTATTGGAAAAAGTAATAATAATAAATTTAGTAGCAAACAAAATACTATGCTATTTGAAGTAAATTACAATGGCCAAGTGCTAAATCCAGAAACCTTTTATAAAATGGACATCAATGAACTAAATTAAGAATAGACAACCCCATGTATAAATATAGTTTATCAAGGGGTTGTTTAAATAATGGATAAAAATATCGAAAGAAGAGTATTAGAAGAAGCAAAATACATAATAAAAACAAAAGAAAACATACGAAATACTGCAAGGTATTTTAATGTAAGTAAAAGTACAGTTCATAAAGATATACAACATCGATTAATAAAGATTTCTCCTACAAATTATATAGAAGTAGAAAAAATTTTAAAAGAACATTTAAAAATAAGACATATTAAAGGAGGAGAAGCAACAAAGGAAAAATACGCTAAAAAACAATGAGAGTGATAATATGAGTAAAATTCATTTTGTAATCAATATATGTGATAATGAACTATTGTTATTAGATATAAAACAAAAAAAAATTTTAAGTAAAAATTTTCAAAGTATTGATAAAGAACAAATTGTGAATAAAATACTTTTTTATGATGAATTAAATAGATTATTAAAAGAACATCATATTCGAATTCCATTATTTGGATGGAATGGGTGTTTTATAAGTAATCAAAAAATAACAAATATTTTAAAAGAAAAATATCAAGAGATATTAAGTGAATATTTCACAAAAATAGAATTTAAATCCATTGAAGATATAGTAAACACAAAAAATGATACTGCCTATATAAAAATTGTAAATACTTATATAGAATATTATTTTTCAAAAAAAGGTGTATTTTATTCTCTATATATAGATTTACAAATATTTAATAAAAATATTAAAAAAACAATCAATCATCTAGTAACCCAAATATATAAACCTAAAAAAATTATCGTATTTGGCAATCACAAAGATATTCCTAAAATTGCGGAAGAAATTCTTCATACATACAAAATAGATACTAAATTTCCTGAATTGCCAACGCATTTTATATTAGAAGAATACAAAAAATAAAAATTTTGTATTTTTTATTTTGGCAAAATATGGTATAATTGCAGATAGTAAACCAAAGGTGAGAAGGAGTAGTTATGATTAGAATTGTAGTTGTTGAAGATGATAAAAATACCCAATTATTAGTAAAAAAAATTCTTAGAGAAATAGATATTTTTAAAGAAGAAGAAATAAAAATAAATTATTTTACAAAATAT
The DNA here is from genome assembly GCA_947652325.1 of uncultured Mycoplasmatota bacterium. Lineage (GTDB taxonomy): Bacteria > Bacillota_I > Bacilli_A > RF39 > UBA660 > MGBC108787. The sequence continues at coordinate 7,863 of CANTCQ010000004.1, read as the reverse complement.
TCAAAAGAGTTAAAAGATATTATTTTAGATACTTCCGAGCGAAAAATATACATTATGGATATTCAATTAGAAACGAAAGTAAGTGGCATAGATATAGCAAAATTTATAAGAGAAAATGATTGGGAAAGTGAAATTATATTCATAACAAATCATGACAAAATGTTTGAAACAACTTATAGAAGTGTATATGAAGTATTTGATTTTATAGAAAAATTTCACGATATGGAAATAAAATTAAAAAAAGCAATTATAACAATATTTAAAAGAAACTTTGACAATAAAATGTATAAGTATCGTAACAATAATTTTAGTATTCAAATATATTATCGTTCCATTACATATCTTTATAGAGATAAAGAATCAAGAAAAGTGATAATAAATACAGATAGAACACATTATTCTATCATTATGCCTTTATCAGAAACTTTAAAATCTTTAGATAATCGATTTAAAATGGTACATAGAGCCTGTATTGTAAATTTAGATAGAGTAGAATCTTTTAATTGGTCAAAAGGTTATTTCGTTTTAGACAATGGTGAAAAAGTTTACTATTTATCAAAAAGATTTAAAAAGGAGGTAGAAGAATATTATGAACGAGAAAATTAATATAGTTTTATTTTTTATTTCTATAATGTTCAGTGTAGAATTTTATAATCTATGTTATGCAAAAATTAACGATTGTATATTAAAACATGATAAAAAATATATATGTATTATTGTTATTACTTCCTTTCTTGTTTTTATAAATAATAGTTATAATAATTTATGGATAAAAACGTTTTTAACTTTAGGTATTGTATTAACTGAATTTTTACTCATTTTTAAAGATGATTTTAATAAAGTTTTTAATACATATATTGTTGTATTTACATTGCTAATAGGTATAGAAATTATCATTATAAATACATTAGGAATATTTAATATAATTGAAAATTCAAATCTATCTAAATATTATACTTATTTCAAATTATTATTATCAGGAATTATTGCAATTACAGAATTTTTATTTTTATGTATTCCTTCATTTAATAAATTTATAAGAAAAATTTATAAATTTTTTTATAATAATATTAAAACAATAAATATTTTGTACCTAATATTTTTTACAATTGCTTTATTAGGAATGTTAAATGTCAAAAATTTTGGTAATCAAGAATCAATATTAATTATGATATTTTTATATCTAATGTTTTTAGTTTTATTCGTAATAATTATTAAACTAAAAACTCAAGAAATATTATTACAAATAACTAATAAAAATCTTATGATTTATAATGATAAGTATGGAAAATTTTTAGATGAATATAAAGTTTATAAACATAATATAAAAAATAAATTAATATCACTTAAAACATATGGAAATAAAAAAATAAATCTATTAATTGATGACTTACTAGAAGAAGAAACTAATTTTAGTATAAAAAATAATAATTTATATAATATTCCGAATGGAATAAAGGGCATTGTAGTAGAAAAATTATACAATGTTCAATTTAATATATTAATTAGTAATAAAATTATAGGAGACCCTTTTAATAATTTAAATCCAAAAGCATTTAACAATATTTCTGAATGCTTAGGCATAGCTTTGGATAATGCTATTGAAGCAAGTAAAGAAACCGATAATCCAATAATTATTATAGATTTATACGAAAATAAAGATACGATTTTTCTTAAAGTAGGAAATAATTTTCGTAACGCAATAGATTTAGAACACTTAGGTGAAAAATATTACTCCACTAAAAATCGAGGAAGTGGATTAGGTTTATTTTCAATAATTAGAAATAAAATAGTAAACGAAAAAATTAATATTATCAACGATTTCTATTATATAGAACTACAAATAAAAAAGAACGCTAATTAAGTAGACACAAAAAACTTGTGATCTACTTTTTTTAATGTACAATTATTAGGGATAAAGATAATAAAAATCAAGATAAAAAATATGATTTTAAGCTGTAGTATAATCAATAAATAATATGGTAGCAACATCAGAAGAAATTAACATTTAAAAAATAAAGAAATTTATTTAAATTTTCTAATAAAAAGAATCTTATAAAAATAAAAAACCCAATTCAATATAGAAATGAATTAGGATTTAAGTGAGTTTTTCTATTCACTTTTATTGACAACTCCAAATTAATATGGTGCGTTTTTAAATATTAAAGCATTTCTTCTGGACATTTAGTTTCATCCCAATATCCAAGCCAAGTAAATGTTGAAACTCCATTATTAGCAATTTTAGCTAATGCAGTTAGTACATTTGCAAATACATTTGCCATTAAAGATTGCCTCCTTTCTTGTTTAAATCTATATAAAAATTTAAACCTTAATTATTTCTTATAACTTTTATAATTGTTATAAGATACATGAAATAATTTATAAGTTAGAGGACAAATACATATAGCCTCTAACAATAAAACAATACCAATTATTTCATAAAAATTATCATTTGAGATAATAATAGAAAATAAAATATACAAAGTAACAATAATTAAAGAAATCATTTTATTTGTAATTCTCTTTTTTTTATTTAATAATGGTCTAGATGGTGTATCAGCTGGAGCCCAAAGAAATAGAAATAAAAAACTTAAAAAATAAATAAAATAAATACTAGATAAAGGGAAAGAAAAATACTTAATAAACAAAGAGCTTCCTAAATATATACCTAATGTAGTAATCCAACAATATAAATTTTTAGTTGCATGAATACCAAAAGTAAATCCCCGTAATAAAGAGTACAAAAGCATAATAATAAAAGTGATTTTTAAAGTTCCACAAAAAAAAGATAAAAATAGTACTCCAACTGTTTTTGTAAATAATGAATATAAAGATTCTAAAGTATAACGATATACAGGAACATCTTTTTCTTTACAAGCATTATTTCGAATGAGATAACTAATAGAATGATTTACAAATACTTCCTTCATATTAACACCAAAAAAAGCATAGCATTTTTAACAAATAGTAAACAAAAATAGAAATAAATAAAAAAGTTTTTAGTCTAAAAAAGAAATAAAAATTATTTTATCAGAATAAATTAGTTTTAAGTCAAAATAAACCCAAAAATTAAAAAAATAATGCAAAATTTGTCGAACGTATTTTGTTGTTTCTAAATTTTGTAAGTGGTATTGTTAATACATGAGTAAGAAGGAGAGGTGCATTAAAAATGCGTGGAAAAGTAAAATGGTTTAATAATGAGAAAGGATATGGTTTTATAGAATGTAATGACCTAGAAGACATATTTGTTCATTATTCAGCTATAAACAAAGAAGGATATAAAACTTTAAAAGAAGGAGAGGTAGTTGATTTTAAACTTATTGAGACTTCTAAAGGGTTACAAGCAATTGATGTTGCAAACACAGAGTTAACTACAGTATAGTAGTTTTTTTATTGTAATATATTTTTATATGATATAATACTTATAAGGAAGGTGAAATATGAAAATTAATATTAGAGGAGAAAAAGTAATGATTACAGAAGCAATTAAAGAACAAATTACTAATAAGTTTGGTAGACTAGAAAAATACTTTGACTCTCCAGAAACAGTAAATGTATATGTTAATATTAAAATTAACACCACATCTCAAATTATTGAGGTGACAATTCCTACAAGTAAATTTACAATAAGGGCAGAAGAAAGCCATGCTGATTTATATGCCGCCATTGATTTAGTAGTAGATAAATTAGAAAGACAAATACGAAAAAACAAGAAGAGATTAAAAGATAAATATAAAAATACTGAAAACTTTGCTTTAAATTTAGATTTTGAAATTGCAAATGAAGAAGAAAATGATACAAAAATAGTAAAAAGAAAAACGCTAGAAATGAAACCAATGGATGAAGAAGAAGCAATTTTACAAGCAGAACTTTTAGGATATGATTTCTTTGTTTTTAAAAATATAGATGCTGAATGCATCTCTATACTGTATAAGAGAAAAGATGAAAAATATGGAATTATAAATGTAAATTAAAGAAAGCGAAAGCTTTTTTTCTATTTTTAGTAATTTAGTGTCTATTTAAATTGAAATTATTGAAAAAATAAGTTAAAATACACCCTAAAGCAAAAAGAGGGATATTATGAAAAAAATATATTATTTAGGAACAGCAAAACGAAAAAACGAAGAGATTGATAAAATTTACATGAATTTAAAAACAAATCAAATTATCTGTTTAAAACAAGATGAAACAGAAAGAATAATAACATTACATGAAAAACAAAATTTACGAAGAATATTTAAAAAGAAAATAAATTATTTAAGAAACAAAAGAAGACTTTATTATACAATAATGGCTTTTATTACTTCAGGAATTCTCTTTTATTTTGAAAAACAATTTGAAAAAAATAAACCTGTTTTATTAAATAACCCAGAGCTTTATTTAAAAGCACTTTTAGAAGAAGAGTTAGATAATCAAATTCTTATAGATATGTGTTTAGAATATATTGATAGAAATGAAAATTATACTCCCGAACAAAAAAGAGAATTAAAAGAAACTTGGAAAATGATTTTATCTGATTATGGAGAAAAATATCAAATCCATACATTTATTAATCTTTTGAACAGCCTGGCAAACAATGATGTAAAATATCCTACTAATAAAGAAGATAATATAGTTTTAGGATATACGGAAAATAATGAAATAATAAAAATAAATTCTGAAAAAAAGAATGTAATGTCACATGAAAGCATTCATAATGCTTTAAGAAATTCTTTAGAACATATTGCAGTTGAAGAAGGGTATGACAGCGCTATAATAGCAAAATATTACGAGGACATTTCTTATTTTCATGAAAATGAAGATTTATTGCTTATAAGTGAAATTGTAGGAAAAGATACTTTATTATATTGTATAATAAACGGCAAAGAAAATTTGTTATATGAATTTATTATGGATAAAACTAACATAGATAAAAAAGAATTAAAAAGATTATTTAATAAAATGGATGAAGCATTAGAATTGGACAGACAAGCAAGAAATAAAAAAGAAGAAATGAAAACGAATCCTGTAAATAAAAATTTTTTAATGAATGAAATAGAACAATTATGTTTCCAAGCTGAATGTTTGCATAAAGAAATTCGAATAAAATGGGCTTTATTAGCCATTCAAAAAGATAGCCAAAATGAAAAAAGTTTTATTATTCAAAATGCTTTATCAAGTGACCATTGTATATTGTATTCTTCTTTTTTAAAAGAAGAATACATATTTTGGAATGAAAAAGAACAAAAAATTATCATAATAAATGAAAACAATAAATATGAAAATAAAAGTACTTTAGAAGAACAAATGTTGCACCAATAAAAAGCCAAAACAAATAATGCAGTTTATGATATAATATACTTTATAGAAGGAGAGATACAAGATGGGATTCTTAAGAAAATTAATTGATTCAGAATACAAAGAACTAAAACGTTTTGAACGTATTGCGGATGAAATAGTCAGCTTAGATAAGGAAATGAAACAATTATCCGATGAAGAATTAAAAAAGAAAACAGAAGAATTTAAAAGTGAATTAGAAAAAGGAAAAAGTATAGATGATTTAATCATTCCAGCTTTTGCAGTAGTTCGAGAAGCTGCAAGTCGTGTTATTGGAGAAAAACCATACTATGTACAAATATTAGGTGGATTAGCCATTCATTATGGGAATATTGCAGAAATGAAAACAGGAGAAGGAAAAACACTAACTGAAACAATGCCAACGTATTTAAATGCTTTAACTGGTAAAGGAGTACACATTGTTACCGTTAACGAATTCTTAGCAAAACGTGATTCAGAATGGATGGGGGAAGTATATCGTTTTTTAGGATTAACTGTTGGACTTAATTTACGAGATTTAAGCCCAAAAGAAAAAAAGGAAGCCTATGCTTGTGATGTACTATATTCAACGAATAATGAAATTGGTTTTGATTATTTAAGAGATAATATGGTTGCAAGAAAAGAAGATCGTGTTCAAAGACCACTACACTTTTGTATAGTCGATGAAGTAGACTCCATTTTAATTGATGAAGCACGTACTCCACTTATTATTTCTGGAGGGCAAGCAAATACAGGAAACTTTTACGTAGATGCTGATAGAGCCGTAAAAAATCTAATAAATGAAGAAGATTATACAATTGATGAAAAAGTGAAAAATGTTTCGTTAACAGAAGCTGGAAGCAAAAAAATAGAAAAATTTTTTAAAGTTGCAAATCTATACGATTTAAAAAATACAGGATTAGTTCATCATGTAAATCAAGCTTTAAAAGCCAATTATGGATTTAAAAAAGACATTGATTATGTTGTAAGTGATGACCAAGTCGTAATTGTTGACCAATTTACAGGTCGTTTGATGCAAGGAAGACAATTTAGTGATGGACTTCATCAAGCGATAGAAGCCAAAGAGCATGTTACGATTAATGTGGAAACCAAAACAATGGCAACCATTACATTTCAAAATTTGTTTCGGATGTATGAAAAACTATCTGGAATGACAGGTACAGCAAAAACGGAAGAAGAAGAATTTAGAAATATATATAATATGTATGTTATTTGTATTCCAACTAATAAACCAATAGCTCGTCTAGACTTACCTGACTTAGTGTATGCCAATATGGAAGGAAAATATAAAGCTATTGTAAATACTATTAAAGAAGTCCATTCTACTGGGCAACCTATCTTAGTAGGTACCATTTCAGTAGAAGCAAATGAACATTTAAGCAAATTATTAACGAAAGCTGGATTAAAACACGAAGTCTTAAATGCTAAAAACCATGAAAGGGAAGCAGAAATTATTGCGAGTGCCGGAACAAAAGGAGCTATTACAATAGCAACCAACATGGCAGGTCGTGGTACCGACATTAAATTAACAGAAGAAACGCTCGCTTTAGGGGGACTTTATGTTATAGGAACAGAACGCCATGAATCTCGTCGTATTGATAATCAATTACGTGGTAGAAGTGGAAGACAAGGAGATGTAGGTACTAGTCAATTTTTTGTATCTTTTGATGATGATTTAATGCGTATGTTTGGAACAGACCGTATCAAACAAATTGTACAAAGTCTAGGAATGACCGATGACCAATCCATTCGTTCGAAAGCCATTACCAGAAGTATAGAAACAGCACAAAAAAAGGTAGAAGGAAATAATTTTGATATGCGTAAAAGTTTACTTGATTACGACAATGTAGTAAACGAACAACGTACTATTATTTATGAAAAACGTAACGAAATATTAGATAATGAAAATATTCATGACAATATTATAGATATATTTAAAAATACAATTGCGAATCTTGTAGAAAGCCACATTGAACCAGAAGGTTATTTAACAGAAGAAGATAAAAGTGAAATTATTGAATTTGTAAATACAAATTACATAAAAAATAAACAAATGAATGTAAAAGATATTCAAAATCAAAAAGAAGAAGAAATAAAAGACATTTTAACAGACCGAATTATAAAAGACTATGAGAAAAAAATAAGCATTGCACCGAATTTTAGTGAATTTGAACGTGCTATATCATTAAGAATGGTAGACTCTTTATGGGTTGACCATATAAGTGCCATGGAACATTTAAAAGAAGGAATTATGCTTCGTGGTTATGGACAAGTAAATCCATTACAAGCTTATACAATGGAAGGCTTTGACTTATTTGAAAATCTTCTAGATAATATTGATAGTAATATTGCTACGTTTTTGCTAAAAGCAAACATTGAGCAAAATGTAGAAAGAAAACAAACGATAACCGGAGTCGCAAATGATGGAAAAGAAAAAGTAAAAAAAGAACCAAAAAAAACTGAAAAAAAAATAGGTCGAAATGACCCATGTCCTTGTGGAAGTGGCAAAAAGTATAAAAATTGCTGCGGTAAATAGCAGGTTTTATA
>CANTCQ010000003.1 GCA_947652325.1 uncultured Mycoplasmatota bacterium | reverse complement strand
TTTATAAAAAAGTTATTTTTTTCAATAATTGTATTATCTTTCTCAATAAATTTTCCTTCTTTATGAAAATGAACGTTGTTTTTATAAGCATACATAGTAAAGGTGCCATCTTCGTTTTGAAAATGTTTTTCTCTTGGTGTTCTTAAGGAAATTATTTCTTTCATTCGGAAATCCTTTCCCAAACAAAAATTGTTAAATACGGCTTGTATTTTAATTCTGTATTTGTTTCTATATCACTCTCTAAAGTAATGTTATTTTCTCCTTCAAATAATAAAATATTTGTTGGAGTTAATTTTATTTCTTCTGGTTCTGCTAATTCATAGTAAATGGTAACTGGTGTACCATTTGCATATTGTTCTGACAAATATGTTTTAAAATCTGGAATAAGCTGATAATTAACATTTTTAACAAACAATCGTGCTTCATCCCAGCTTTCATGTTTATATAAACCGGTTGCATAATCTATTCCATTTCCCCATACTGCATATGGATATTTATTGCTTATTACTTGATAATTTCTATTATTGTAATTATTTAATCTTATATAAAATACTGATGAATTTGTTGTAGTTCCCCATTGTTCTGTTCCATCTAGTACAATTTTACCAATTTTTTTTTCTAAATGCCCACTTACTACTTCTAAGGTATCTTTTACATCATTTATAGAATTTAATTCATAATTTCCAATGATATTTTTATTCTCATCATATTTATTCATATCTATAAGAATTTCATTTTCTTTGTACGGTTCGTATTCTGTCTGAATTTCTCCATGTACAATCATAAGTTCTTCAAAATAATAAGTTTCACATTCATCAACGCATATTATTATATAATTTGTTTCCTTATCAATATCTAATAAATAATTATTTGTAGATATTAAAGTTCTCTTGATAAAGGTATTATCTTTTTTATATTCGCAAATTCTTATGTATGTATCTGTTCCATATTTTTTCTTGAATGAAATAAAATATTTACTAAAACATTCTGTTGTTATTTTTTGATTAATAAATAATCTTGGATTAGTAAGGTCATTATATTGTGTTCTTAATCCATTGTTATTATAATAATAGCTTTTAGGTTCTAAATTAGCATTAAATAAATTCTTTCCAGTCATCTTACTTTTTAACCATGAGCCATATGGAACGTATGAATGCGCAATATTTCCGACTTCTAATTGAGGTTTTATTGTATAATTAACGGTTTTTCCATTTCCTGTTCTTATTTCGAGTAAATATAATCGTTTATTTTCTACAATTATTTGGTTACTGGAGTTACTTATATATAGTGGATTACCCAGTATAAAATTCTCATCTCTCAATCTTATTAATTCTGTAGTTGTAGCATTCTGCTTGGATGTTATATTTGAACTTAAAGTATATTTTCCATTTAAAATTATTTTTTCTTTAATTATAATTTGTATAAAGGAATCACCATTAGCTGTACCACTTACATTTATAATTCCATCTTTTGCTATTGCTGTTATACCATTATTTATATAAGTTCCATTTGGAATATTTAATAAATTTTTTATTCCTTTTATTGTTTTTATTTCAATTGGATTGTTTGGACTAGATTCACCTTCTTGTTCACACTTTCCTTCAATATTGTATTCTACTGCATTTGATTCACTTGCAGAAATGGTTATTGTATTTGAGCTTTGTTGAGTTAAAAATTCTTTATCTATTATGTTTTCTCCAAATAAAGAATTAGTCTTTTTTTGCCACCATATTCCTCCAAAATATTCACTAGGATTTTTAGAATTACTACTCAGATAAATAGCTCCTTTTTGAGAGACAATGTCTGGCTTTGGACCTATAGTTGAAATAGAATTTACTCGTAAGTTTCCCATTTCATCCAGTTTAAAGGTATTATTTTTTGATTCTAAGCATTCAAGGGTTAGTTTGTTAACTTCTAAATTTGTTTTGTTATCTTCTTTTGTAAAATTATTTTTAAAATATAGTTCATCTAAATTCATTTTTTTTTCCTCCTTTTTTGTTTAATGAATTTGTGCCTTCTAAAATTTTTCCTCCTTTCTGTTTTTTAGAATAAAAGAGGTTTTTTATGAAAACAAGCAACCAAAAATTTCTTTAAAATAGTGAAACTTTTGGTTGCTATACAAATAAAAAAAATCATTTTATGCTTTTTTTGAAGGAGGAAAAATATGCAAACACCAACAGAACTTTTTTGTACTATTTCATTATTAGTATCTTGGCTTTTAGGAAAAATTTCTAAAAAATTGCCATGGTTTAATAATTATTTTATTCCTATTCAAAATTTGTTAATTGGAATTTGTATGGCATTAGCAGAATGGCTCTTAACTCGTGATTTTAAAGTGGCTATTGCTGTTTCGGGAATTACAGCAGGTGGTATTTATGATGTTTTACATAATATAAATATTATTTTGAAAATGTGTATAAAGAAGGAGGAAAAATAAAATGGATAAAGTAATTGTAGAAAGTACAAAGCGAATTACGCAAAATTTTAAAAAGTCGCATTTTGCTATTGACTTAGGAAGCAGAAAAACAGAAGAAGAAAATATTGTGAAAGCACATAGTGCAGGTATTATTGTAGAACTTATAGATGGCAAAGAAAAAAAGCAAGGGTCAAGTGGATTGGAAAGCTATGGAAATTATCTTTTAATTGACCATCAAAATGGTTATAAAACACGCTATGCTCATTTAAAAAAGAATTCTTTTTTTGTTTCTAATGGTGATAAAGTTGAAGAAGGAACCTTACTTGGTGTTATGGGAGACAGTGGAAATGCTTATGGAAGACATTTGCATTTTGAAGTTATAAAAAATGGAAAAAGAATAAATCCTTTTCCCTATTTAACAAATGAATTTGTAGAAAAATCATCTTATTTAAATTATCAAGTTTATGATTTTTCAAAAAAGAAGTGGCTTCCTAATGTTTTGATAATGAAAGAAACTACTATTTATTATGCCGGAAATTTAGGAAGTTCCATAAGTGGTTTATACATTGATACTTTAACCTATCGTGTACATGATAAGATAAAAAAGAAATGGCTTCCTTTTGTTATTGGAAGAAATGATTATGCTGGTAATTTAGATAATCCAATTGATGGTGTGCAAATTTATGGTGTTTTTTACCGTGTACACTTAAAAAATGGACCTTGGCTTTCTTGGGTTTCTAAAGTAGATGAAACAAATAATGGATATGCCGGTATTTATGGAAAAGAAATTGATGCTATTCAAATTAGATTTTAAAAACAAAAATGATTGATGAGAATTAAAATTGTTCCCACTACAATTCCCAATATAAATCGTTTTTTTTCTTTGTATTTTATTGCTTCAGGAAACATTTCTTCTATTGAAATAGTTATCATAATTCCTGCCACTAAAAGAAGAATGATACTTAAAAATGATTCGGTGACAAAATTTTTAAAAATGAGAAAGGCAAGTATGGCCCCAAGTGGTTCTGCTATTCCAGAAATAAGAGCTTTTTTTATAGCAACTTTTTTGTTTTTGGTAGCATAATAAATGGGGACAGCTATTGATATACCTTCTGGTATATTATGAAGCATAATAGCAATCCCGAGTTTAATTCCTAATTCCATATCTTGATAAGCACTTAAAAATGTTGCTATTCCTTCAGGAAAATTGTGAAGCATTAAGGCCAGCATGTTTAAAATTCCTAGTTTATAGAGACTTTCAGTATTTTTTTTTTGATTATTTATTAAAAGGATAAGCATTTTAATTAAAAATATTCCACTTAGAAAGGAAGAAAGTGCTATTAAAAGACCATTTTTATTTTTTAACAAACTAAAAAATGATTCTGGAATCAAATCTGTGATACTGATTCCAATCATTATGGCAATAGAAAAACTTAAACAAAAAGTAATAAATTTATTTATATTTTCTTTTTTTATTTTAAAAAAAATAACAAATGCTCCTATTGTTGTAGAAAAGCCTGCAATAGTTGAAACGAGTAGTGGTCCAATTATATTCATCGTATCACCTATTCTATTGTATGTTTAAGATAAAGAAAAAAATGACAGCACTTTTTGTCTATCATTTTTGAATTCTTTGTAAAGTTTGATTGTTTTCTTTGTTTTCTTTTATAAAATCTACACTATATTTTGTATTTAATAAATGCATTGCTTTTTCGACATATTCGCAAGCTTCTGGATAATCTTTCCAAATAATCCAACGATTGTAAGTTCCAAATATATCTTCATAACATATATTGTTTTCATTATAATTACATGCTGGTAAATAAATATCATGAAGTAATCGAATACAACATTCCATGTTAATATATGGATTGTTTAAAACTTCCTCTTTTTCATATCCGTAATTTTCTTTTATAAAGGGAAGATTGCACCAATTAATTTGCGTAAGCCCATAATTGCCATTACTGATTAAACTATTTGATTTCCAAGAACTTCCAGATTCTAATTCAGCTAATATAAATCCTATTTTGTAGGGAACGTTATAAGCAATTGATGTATCATAAATAAAATCTTGAAAGTCTTGGTCATAAACAGGAATATCGTAATAGTTTCTATTTTTTCGTTTCTCCATTTTGATGGTTATTTCTTTTAGTTTTGTAATTTCTTCTATATTTTGTTTAGAAATGGAATTATTTTTTTGGCTATTTAATGTTTGTAAAAAAGAAAATAATTGATTTAAAGCTTGTGCGCTATCTAATTCAAATATTTTATTGTAAAATGATTCGAAATCATTTTTATATTGATTGGTTATTTCGTGAGTAAGAGTTAATATTTTTTGAGCATCCCTTTTTTCCATGTTTAAATCATTTGCACATCCAAGAATAAATATATCATATTCTTTTCTTTTATTTTTTATTTGTTCTTTTTTGTTTTCCATTAATTTAAATAATATTTCGGTTGTTTCTATGGTTTTGTCTTTAAATGTTTTATCAATGTTTCCTATATATTTATCTTGAGAAAATAAATTTATTACATTTTCAGTATTTAGTAATATAGTAATTATACTTATACTTGCTAAAAGTGTTAAAATTTTTGTTTTTAATGAAATTTTTTTACTTCGTTGATATAAATCAATTAATTTATTAAATTGTTTTTCATATCTACTATCAATAATAAAATTATGGCCATCAATATGATAACAAATTCCTGTACTAGTTAAAAAAATCTCTTTTTTCATGATATTTTGCATCGTTTTTAAATAATATTTTGTTTTTAAATTTCTATTGTTATTTTCCATTTTGTTCATTAACTCCTTTCTTTTTGGCCGCAACCATTATAAAATAACATATTTTAAGTACTGTTGTCAATTCTTTGTATTTAGACCAATTATTTCCAAGAAATACATTTTAGTTTTTGCATTAAGTTTTATAAACTCGTACATACTACTAATGGGAGGTAAAAGATTATGGAAAGAAATAATAATAGTAATTCTCGTAATAGTAGAAATTCTAATACTAATTCTAGAAATAACAATAAACAAAATAACCAAAAACAAGAAAATTCTAGAAATAATAATAGAAAATCTAGTAGAAACGAACAAAGTCGTTAATTTACACAATTGTAATTAATCTTTTATGGGCTGTATGTTTTATTAATGCAGCAACAAAAGTCTAGTGAAAATGCTAGGCTTTTTGTTTGACTATAAGTTTAGTTAGATTATATAATATATTCCATTGTGATGGTTATGCATGAATGTTAATTTTAAATTCAATTACAAAGAAGAAATTTTTTTAGTTTTTAATGAACACGGAATTATATAAACAAGAGAATATCAATATAATATGAGGTATTTTAAAAATTGAAAATGTTATTGAAAATCCAAAAATTGTTATAAGATGCAAAACGTTTCTACTTGCTCTTCAAACAGTATTTTATAAAGAGGAATTAGATTCAGAAAATTTAAAAAGGAAACTAATTTGGATTTCCTTCTTTTTTTGCTCTTGGGTGATTTTTATAATCATTTTTTAATTTTTCATTTACTAAATGGGTATAGATTTCGGTTGTTGAAATGTCACTATGTCCAAGTAATTCTTGGATAATACGTAAGTCTGCTCCATTAGAAAGTAAGTGTGTTGCATAAGAGTGTCTAAGTGTATGAGGACTTATTTCTTTTTCTATCCCCTGCTCTTTTGCAATTTTTTTTAAATTTTTAAAAAAACCTTGTCTTGAGATGGGATTTCCAAAATTATTAATAAAAACAAATTCACTGTCCTTGTTTTTTAAAAGTGTATTTCTGTATTCTTCAATATATATTTTTACATATTTTTCTGCTACAGAACTAATGGGACTTAGTCGTTCTTTACTCCCTTTTCCTACTACTCTTATTAAATCTTCTTCTAAACTAATATTGCTTAGTTTTAAATTTATAAGCTCACTTACTCGAATACCAGTTGCATATAATAGTTCTAACATAGCTTTGTTTCGGTAATCTAGTGTTTTTTTTAAAGGCAAATCTAAAAGTTTATTAATTTCTTCTTCGGTTAGAAAATTGGGGAGTTTTTTTGCAATTTTAGGAGAGTTTATTGTTTCGCAAGGATTGTGATTAATTAAATCTTCTCCTATTAAAAAGTTATAAAAATTTTTTACCACAGTTAAGTAGTGAGCTCTGCTTTTTTCGGCCATATTATTGTTAAATTTTAGGTAATTTTCTATATCTTGTCTTTTTAATACTGTGATACTTTTAGGATTTATAAATTCTTCAAAACGATTTAGATTGTCTTGGTAGGATGCTATAGTATTTTTAGATAATTTTCGTTCAAATCTTAAATAATCTAGGTATTTTTCATAGTATTCTTGATTTGTCATGTATGCACTATCCTTTCTAATTAAATTAAAGTATAAAGATTTTTAACTGATGTGTCAAATTTGACTAATAGGTTAATACGATTATTTTGATAAAGGAGAAATTTTTATGAATATTGTTTTTAAAGTTAATTTAGAAAAAGATAATATTGTTATGTCTAATAAAACTGTTTTTTTAAAAACTACTTCTTATAGATAATTACAAGGATATTAAAAATGATGTATAATTACAGATATGAAAAATAGTCTTATATAAATCGAAAATTAAGACAATTATTAATTGATAAGTATACTTTAGATGATGCCGAATTTCTTAATTAGCAAGTAGAGAACTAAAATAAACTTTTATTAGGAATTTTTTATTTTTGTTTTCTTTTTATGGTATAATATTTTTGGTGATATAAGTGGAACTGCTTTCAAATATATTAAGGCCAGAAAAGTTATGTGATGTTGTTGGGCAAGGTCATTTGGTTGGTGATGGTAAAATTTTATCCAATATGGTTAAAAATAAGAAAATTTTTTCTTTTATATTACATGGAAAACCTGGTATAGGCAAAACTTCGATTGCAAATGCGATTGTAAAAGAACTTGGCATACAACATCGATTTTTAAATGCAACGATTAATAATAAAAAAGATTTTGATATCGTAATTGAAGAAGCCAAAATGCAAGGAGAAATGATAGTAATTATTGACGAAATCCATCGTATGAATAAAGATAAACAGGATTTACTTCTTCCCTATATTGAAAGCGGTTTAATCATTTTAATTGGTCTTACAACCTCTAATCCTTATCATAAAATCAATCCTGCTATTCGAAGTCGTGTGCAAATTTTTGAACTTCATGAACTTTCAAAAGAGGATATTATTTTAGGATTAAAAAGAGGATGTGAAAAATTAGAAGGAATTTCAATTGATGATGAAACACTTGAATACATTGCTACTTTATCTTCAGGAGATTTTAGGAGTGCTCTTAATTTATTAGAAGTTAGCTACTTTTCTACTGATGATGAAAAGATTGTAAGTACCGATTTAGTAAAAACTATTAATAGTAAACCAGTTTTTTTTCATGATAAAAATGAAGATGGGCATTATGATGTTTTGTCTGCTTTTCAAAAATCTATTCGAGGAAGTGATGTTGATGCATCACTACATTATTTGGGACGACTTTTGGAAGTCGGAGATTTGGATAGTATTTATAGAAGAATGAGCGTTATTGCTTATGAAGATATTGGCCTTGCCAATCCCTCTATTGGTCCTAAGGTAATGGCAGCTATTCATGCATCTGAATTAATTGGACTGCCAGAAGCTGTAATTCCTCTTGGAGTTGTAGTGACCGAAATGGCTTTGTCTCCAAAGAGCAACAGTGCCTATCTTGCTATTCATGCAGCGATAAACGACATAAGAAGTGGGACCACTGGAAATGTACCTAATCATATTAAAACAAGTAGTACAATCTACAAATATCCGCATGACTATAAAAATGATTGGGTTTTTCAAGAATACATGCCCTCTAATTTGAAAGGGAAAAAATATTACCAGGCAAAAATAAATAAATATGAAGCAAATATTAATAAATTGTATAATGAAATGAAAGGTGGAAATTAGATGAAAATTGGGATTATTGGGACAGGAGTTTTTAGTACTTCTTTAGCACTTGCTCTCGCAAATAATAAAAATAATCAGATTGTAATGTGGAGTGAGAACGAAAATCTTGTTACAGAATATAAAAAAACAGCTAAGATTCCTACTCTTTTTCAAGATAAAATGTTTCCTAAAAGTATAAAAATTACTGCTTCTTATGAGGATGTATTACAAAATGCAAACCTTGTATTATTAGTGACAGGTGTTACATACTTAGATAATGTTTGTAAAGATATTGCTCCTCTTATTGAAAAAAATATTCCTATTTGTATTGGTACAAAAGGAATTGTAGAAGAAGGAAATTTATTTGTACATGAAGTAGTGAGAAAGTATTTAAAAAATCCAATTGGCATTTTGGGAGGACCTACTTTTGCCTTGGATGTTGCAAATTTAGAACCAGTTGCTCTTAATATAGCAAGTCATAATAAAATGTGTATAAAAGTAGTAAAAGAAGTTTTTTTCAAAACAAATGTTTTTTTACAACCTATTTCTGATATTTTAGGAGTAGCATTATGTGGATGTGTTAAAAACATATATGCGATTGGAGCAGGAATTATTGCTGGATTAGGTTATAAGGAAAGCACATTTACTTTTTATCTTACAGAAGTTTATAAGGAATTAGAAATTATCTTGTGTAAATTTAAATCTTCTATAGAAAATCTACATAGTCTTTCTGGTTTTGGAGATTTGGTTTTAACATGTTCCTCTCATAAAAGTAGAAATTATTCTTTTGGTGAAATTATTGGACATTATGCGAATGAAGAAACAAGAAAAAAGTATTTAAAAAAGAACACTGTGGAAGGTGTTCAAACAATAAAAGCTCTTTATCCTATTTTGAAAAAGAAACGTATTAATCTTCCCATTTTAAATTGTATATATCAAATTGTATTTGAAAATTTAATACCAGAAAGTTTAATTACTACAATTACAAAAAAAGAAAACTAAATTGTTTTCTTTTTTACATTTTCTAAAATAAAATAGGCAGCATATATTCCAGCTATAGACGGAACAAGCATTATAGAACCTACTTCTCTATTTTTAGATTTTATTGGTAGTTCTTTACTCCAAATTACAGATAAATTTAGAGGAAGATTTTCTTTTTTTAAAAGGTTACGCATTATCTTAGCTATAGGGTCATTATAAGTTTTATTTAAAGTTGTTATGGTAATTTCACAAGGATTTATTCTGTTACCTGTACCTAAACAGGTAATAATTTGACTTTGATTTTCGATTGCTTTTTTGATGAGTAAAATTTTTATTGTAATAGTGTCACAAGCATCGATTATGTAATCATAATGCTTATCAAATATAGAATCTATATTTTCTTTTGTTAAAAATAAAGAAAAAACTTTTATATGAGCATTTGGATTAATCAGTAGGGCTCTTTTTTTTGCTTCATCTACTTTTAATTTTCCTAAATTTTTAGTATGGCTAATAATTTGTCTGTTTATATTTGTTTTTTCTATTTTATCACTATCGACTAAAGTTATGTTTTGAAATCCTAAACGAATTAAGCTTTCTAAAGCATATCCTCCTACTCCCCCTACTCCTATTAAAAGAATATTTTGTTTTTGGATAGATTTAAAAAGGTCATTTTCTATTATATTTAATGTTCTTTCAAACATAGATTTCACCTCAAAATAAAAACCCAAAGGAAAGTCTGTTTGGATAAAAACCCGCTCACGCGAGGTGGGTATCACATGAAGTGTTTTAGGATTCTAACAACACTTAATGGGTTAGCATTCTACACCACACTTCAATTAGATTCCCAAGCATATCCATAGTCGGTTTTATATAAAACAAACTATATCCTTTAGGTATTTTCATTGTAGCATACAATTTTTAGAATAGCAATTATTTATTGATATTAAGTACTCTTTTTAATTCATATTGTGTACTACGTATTTTTAATAAAACATCATCACTTACCTCTAAACCTAATTTTAATCTTGCAATGTTGTCTAAATTTTTAGCATCTTTTTGTATTGTTTTTAAAATACGTTTTTTACATCCAATTTGTTCAAGATAATATAATGTTGGTGATTTATATGAAGTTTTACTCATATCAAAATATATTTTTAATGATTGATAAGCAGATATAAAGATATCATTTAATTGGATTTTATGTATCATTTGTAATTCCTCCTCTTCTAATAATTCTGTAATTTCCATTAAAGTTTCGTATGCAAAAATGTTGCTATATAGTTGTTCAGGATTATAATAGCCATCTACTTCTTGATTTTTTCTGTATATTTTCATTTGTTTGGCTGTATGATTACTTTTACTGTTTGCTTTACAGGCAAAGAATTGGTCTATTTTTTGATTTTGTTTAAAATATGAAGATAAAATTCTATTTTGTAATTTATGTGGAGCACTTGAGATATTTTTTATCATTCTTCTTTTCTCCAAAATGATTAATATCAAACGAGTTGCAGATAAATAGGCATAGTATTCTAGCGTAAAATTTTTATCGGGAATAAATGGAGTATAATAAGCATTATCTGGCGACATTGTCTTATATATAATTCTATCTGGTTCTAATAAATTTTCTGTTTGGGAAGTTATAAAATTTTCTAACTTTTTTTCTGCGACTATTATTTTAATTAACTCTTCAATAAATTCTTTATTTAATGGTTTTTTAACATGATTAAAAATTAATTCTGCTATTTTTTGATAATAATTCATCGTTTTGTTTCCTCTTTTCTCCTCGTTATTTTAATAGATTTTTCTTCTAAATACAAGAAAAAACAACCATTATTGGTTGCTAGTATTACTTTCTGTTTTTACGTTCCATCTTGCTGATACATCACAGTTTGAAGAATATGGAAGTGGGTTTGGTAGTTCTAATCGCATAATCATAGGAATTTTAAAAGCAGAACCAAATCCGACACAACTTCCTGGTTGTAGTGTTTTTTGTTTTTCAATAACATCTGAAGAAATGTTTGGAAGCATTTCTTCAATGTATTTTATGTCTTTTGGGTGTGTCATTTTAAAGATTAAGAAGTTTGATACTTGGGATATAACGGTATCTGATAATTCTACAGGTCGTTGACTAATAATGCCTAAAAGAACTCCATACTTTCTTCCTTCTTTAGCAATACGGTCAAAAATATTGTAACCAATTAAGTATGTATCGCTATCATGTTGAATGTATCTATGCGCTTCTTCTAAGAAGATATGGAAAGGAATGCTTGCTCTTTTTTCTAAATTTTTAGAAAACTCAAAGAACAAACGAGACATAATTTTTACAATTACTTTAGCATATGTATCATCTACATCCTCTAAATTGATATTAATAATTTGGGCTTTTTTATTGTTTTTGACAACTAAACTACTTACATATCTATCAAGAGGAATGTATCCTTCTGCAGAAAAATATTTTCCAACTTTTGTATTTAAAATCGTATTTAAACGA
This sequence comes from uncultured Mycoplasmatota bacterium, assembly GCA_947652325.1. Lineage (GTDB taxonomy): Bacteria > Bacillota_I > Bacilli_A > RF39 > UBA660 > MGBC108787. The sequence continues at coordinate 138,705 of CANTCQ010000003.1, read as the reverse complement.
ACCTTTAGAATAATCGCATCATTATATAGATTCGAATTGTTTTGGAATCCTTCACTAATCATCGTAAACTCTAAGGCTTTTGTAAAGTCTACTAAAGAATAATTGAATTCTTTCGGCTCTTCCATTTCTTCATAGGTATCTTCAATGTGTTTTAAAATATAGTCAGTAATTAAAACACTTTCTCCAAAATAACCATTAGAATCAATTTCAAAACACTCGCTAAAAGTTCTAGTGTATCCAAGACCAGCTATGGTACTATCAAAATTAAATTCGTTTGTATGGCAAACTTCAATGATTTGGAATACTTCATTTTTCTTTCTAGCCGTTGTTTGATTACTAAACAAGATAGCTAATAAAGCTTTTGCAATTAAATGATTTTTATATCGATTTGCTTCTTCTGTATTTTGACTAAATATTTTAGCAAGTCGTATTGTTCGTTCAATAATAGGAAGTTGGGAATGATTGGTCGCTTGAAGAAGGAGTGCAAAATCATCTAAGTTTAATAAATTTACAGGTATTTTTAATAAAAAGTCATCAGCATCAACAGGATTTGTTGTAATAAATTTATAACTGTAATTGGGATTAATTTTGCTGATACTTCCAAAAGCATTTTTATATTCCCCATAAGCATCAAAAACAAAGATATTGGCATTATAAGATAACATATGAGGATTTGAAAATAAGTTTTGAACAATTCTGGCAATTCCACAAGATTTTCCACTACCTGTATTTCCAAATACTCCAATATGGTTAGATAAAAGTGCATTAATATTTGGACAGACTTGGTAGTTTTTATAAATAGCACTATTTCCAAGTACAAATGATTTATTGCTTGGAACTCCGACAAGCTCTAATAATTCTTCATTATTAATAATTCGAACTTGAGAAGAAAGAAGCGGTTTTCGAATAACCCCATTTACATATTTTTCATTTACATATTCTCCCAAAAAACGAATTTTGATTTCTTCTTTATTAAACTCAGTTACTTCACCTAAAATCTTTTGGTCTGGGGCTTCAAAAATGACATTAATATTCATTAAATCACTTGTTCCAGCATCTCCTCCTAAATTTTCAATATACGCTATATTTTCGCTAATGTATTTTATTTTTCCAAACACTTTTAACACCTCTTTATTATCTTTTTACAGTATATCATAGGCTATTGTTCTTTGCCACTGTAAATTTCGTACCATTCTTTTAAATCTTCTGTACTGTTGGTAAGTAAATTTCGAATTACATTCCAACTAATGGAGAAAACTTCTTTCATTTCTTGAAATTCTTTTTTGGATAATGCACATAAATTTGCATCATAATGACATATATCTGCTGCGAGAATTAAGTATTGTTCTATTATTTTATTTTTTATTCCCGTATAAATCTTTTCAGTATTGGATAAAGTTTCTTTGTATCCGGGAAATTGATTCTCTACTTTTTTGTCAATAGACAAAGCCATTTGAAATATTTGAAATTTTGTTTGATTTGTTAAATCATCTAGTGTATAGTCTTTTATTTTTCCATTGTAAAATAAAAAGTCAATTATTGTGATGAAACGTATTTTTGTTTCTTCTAATGTATTTAGATTTGCGAAATATTCTTCTGTTTCTTTTATATAATTCAAAATTCCACTATCTGCTTTTTTGTTTTTCGTATTTTCTTTTGTTATTTTGATATTACTACTTATTATAGTTGTTGGTTTTTTTTCGCTACCCTGTTCTATAATAGTTGCTATACTTACATTTACTTCACTTCCTATTTCGTAGTTTTCATCTTTTATGTCAGAAATTAAGTATTTTGTATTGCTTGTGTCTTTTACAATTATATAGTTTTGTCCTTTATTTACAACTATACCTGCTATAACAATATTTTGCTTCTTTTCCGAATTTTCACTTTTATTCATAGTTTGAAATACCCATAGCAAAATTCCTATTAGTAATAGAATGCCTACCAATTTGTATATTGTACTAATACGTAGGCTTGTAAAATAATAAACAATATTTTTAAAATTTCTTTTTATTTTTTTCATATACATCACTTTTTTAGTATACCATAAATAGAAAAAAGATAAACTAGGTTGTTCTAATTTATCTTTTTTTGTCTAATTTATCTTTTAAAATTTCTTTGGTTATGACTGGGTTAGCTTTTCCGTGTGTGTTTTTCATGACTTGTCCAACGAAATAATCAAATAAATTATCTTTTCCGTTTTTATATTCTGTCACTTGTTGTGGATTCTCTTCTAAAATTTTAGTAATCATATTTTCTAATTCTGTTTTATCAGAAATTTGAGCCATATCACTATTTATATAAGAAGACGGTTCTTTTTGTTCTTCTAATGCTTGATAGAATATTTCTTTTGCTTGTTTAGAAGAAATGGTTCCATTTTTTATTGCGTCTATAATTTGCTTTAAAAGTTTCGGAGTTAGATAGAAATCTTTTATGCTTATGTTTATTCTATTGATTTCTCCTAAAATTTGGGTAGTTAGCCAATTTGCACTTGTCTTGGCATCCATTCCTATTTCTAAACAAGTCTCGAAATATTCGGCATATTCTCTTTCTTTTACAATGACTTTTGCATCATACGCACTTAGTCCATATTCTTGGATGTATTTAGCTTTTCTTTCTAAAGGAAGTAAGGGAATACTTTTTTTAATTTCTTCTAACCAAGAAGACTCAATTTTAAATTTTGGAATATTAGGGTCAACAAAGTATTTATAATCAATAGCATCCACTTTGCTTCGCATACGAATGGTAGTTCCTGATTCTTCATCCCATCTTCTTGTTTCTTGTTCGACTTCATTATATCTTCCAAGACTCTTTAATTCACTTTGTCGTTTGATTTCATAGTTTATGGCATCTCTTACACCACCAAAGGAGTTAATGTTTTTGATTTCTACTTTTGTCCCCCAATTTTCAGGGTTTTCTTCATCTAAATTGGCATCCATAATGGAAACATTGACATCGCAGCGTATTTGTCCTTTTTTAGAGTCTGCTTCACTAATGTTCGCATATTGGTAAATACTGCGCATTTGTTCTAAAAAGGTAACAGCATCATTTGCACTATGGATATCAGGATTAGTCACGAGTTCTAGTAAGGGAACTCCTGCACGGTTGTAATCAATACATGAAGTATCGTAGTAGTGGTCAAGGCTTGCAGCATCTTCTTCTAAATGAATATTATCAATTCCTACTCTAAATTGGGAACCATCTTCTCGTTCTACATCTAAAAAACCTTCCATTCCGACACAATCTTCAGGAGGATTTTGGGTAATTTGATAATTTTTGGGCATATCAGGGTAATAATAGTTTTTTCTTTCAAAATACATGTATTCGGGTTGCCTACAATGCAAAATGATACTAGCCATTAAAGAAAGTCGCACTGCTTCTTTATTTACAACGGGTAAAGTCCCGGGAAATCCCATATCAAGAGGTCTTATATTACTATTTGGTATTTCACAATATTCGTTTTTAGCGCTTGAAAATACTTTCGAATTTGTTTTACTCATTTCACAATGCATTTCAAGTCCAATTTTCGTTATAAAATTTGCCATTAACGTACCTCCTTTGCTATTTGGTTTTTATAAGGCATCGCTTGTTCTAAAGCATGTGCAATACTTAGAATTTTCTCATCTTCATAGCAATTTCCGGTAATGTTTAGGGCAACAGGTAAGCCATTTATAAAACCATCTGGTATTGTAATGGATGGAAATCCTCCAAAATTTCCAATTTGCAAATGTTCTTCTAAAGCAGCTGTATCTTTTGTTAGAATATCTTTAGAACCGTCTAGGTGTTTAGCAGGTCCACTTCCTACAGGTAAAATAACGGCATCGTAACTCTCGTATAATTTTTTCCAAGTATCAACAAGTAGTCTTCTAACTCTCCCTGCATTTTTGAAATATCTTTCTTGGTTTTCTTTTTGTAGGATATAAGAACCAATGATAAAACGACGTTTGATTAAAGGAGAAAAACCTTTTGTTCGATGGTCCATCATCATTTCAGTAACATTTTTTCCTTCTCCTCTTGGTCCAAAAATAATTCCTGTTAAATTTGACATGTTACTTGTAGCTTCTGCACAAGAAATCGCGACATATACACTTGGTAGAGTATCGAGTAACTTTTGGTTTACGGAAACTTCCTCTACTTCCATTCCTAAATTTTTACAAAGTTCTAATTTTTCTTTAAAATTTTCTAAGTGCATTTTTAATTCTTCTGTAGGATTTTCATAAAATTCGATATCACATAATTCTTTGATGTAGCATAATTTCATATTTTTTACTTCTTTGTTTCTATTTTCATATAAATGAATATGGCTAGAATCCCAAGAAGTCATATCATGTTCATCTATTCCTTTCATGGTATCTACAACAATAGCAGCATCTGTAACACTTCTTGTTAAAACGCCACAATGGTCAAGACTCGATGCAAAGGGAAATAAACCATATCTAGAAATCATACCATAAGTTGGTTTGTATCCTACAATACCACAGTAGGCCGCAGGTTTTCTTATAGAATCTCCTGTATCGCTTCCTAAGGCGTAGGGATAAACGCCTGCGGCAACTGCACAAGCAGAACCAGCAGAAGAGCCAGCAGTCATTCTGGTTGGGTCCCATGGATTTTTTACAATTCCAGTGTGTCCCGTTGTTCCTGTCCCTCCCATTCCAAATTCATCTAGAACGGTTTTGTTTACAGGAACAGCTCCAGCATCTATTAGTTTTTGGACAGCGGTAGCATTAAAAAAGGGAACATAATCTTTTAAAGTATTGGATGAACCAGTCGATAAAATATCTTTGGTAGAATAATTATCTTTAATTCCAAAAGGAATGCCAGAAAGAAGATTATCTGTTATAGTTGTTTCTTCAGCCTCTTCTAAAATGGTTACAAAAGCGTTATAAGCTTCTTGTACTTCGTGTGATTTTTTTAGAGATTCTACAATAAGTTCTTTACTAGTTATTTGCTTTGTCTTTAATAATTCATGTAATTCTTCTATCGTTTTATCCATTAATTTTCCCCTCCCACTACTTTTGGTACTTCTATTTCTCTTCCTTCTACACTATCACAATTTTTTAAAGCATCTTCAATAGGAATAGAAGCTTCTATTTTATCTTCTCTTAAAGTACAAGTAAAATTATCTAAACAATGGGTCATGGGTTCTACTTTTTTAATATTTGGAAAATCTTCTACTTTCCCTAAATTTTCATCAATGATAGAAAATTCATCTAGTACCATTTGGTTTTCTTCAGGACTTAAACCAATTAAAAGTTTGGCTGCTAAATCATCTACTCGTTCACTTGTAAATTTAGGCATTTTCTAATTCCTCCTCTACTACTTTTATTCCTAATTCTTCTAATTGACTTTCAGAAACAATACTTGGAGCCTCGTTCATTAAGTCACTCGCACTTTGGGTTTTAGGAAATGCTATTACATCTTTCATATTGTCTGTTCCAGATAAAAGCATTGTAAATCTTTCTAGTCCTATTGCAAGTCCAGCATGAGGAGGAGCACCAAATTTGAATGCCTCGATAAAGAATCCAAATTTTGCTTTTATATCTTCTTCTGTTAATCCCAGAGCATCAAATACAATTTTCTGTACTTTGGGGTCATGAATACGAACAGAACCTCCTCCTAATTCGTACCCATTTAATACAATGTCATACGCTACACTTAAACAATTTTCTTTGTCGTTTTTTACTTTTTCTAAATCACTTGGCATTGTAAAGGGATGATGCATGGCTTTAAAACGATTTTCGGTTTCGGAATATTCAAACATGGGAAAATCCACTATCCATAAGAAATTTAATTTTTCTTTGTTTATTAAATTTAGTTCGTTAGCAATTTTTAGGCGTAATGCTCCAAGAGAGTCATATACAATTTTCGCTTTATCTGCTACGATTAAAATTAAATCATTATTTTCGATATGATAAGTGGTTTTCATTAGTTCTAGTTTTTCATCTTCTAAGTTTTTGGCAATGACTCCATTAAAGGTATCATTGTCGTATTTTAACCATGCAAGACCTTTTGCTCCATAGATTTTAACGAAATCTGTTAAGTGTTCTACATCACTTCTGGAATATTTATCTCCGTTGTTTTTAACAATTAAGCATTTTATTATGCCACCTTGCTCGATGACATTATTAAATACATTCATTTTTGTTCCTTTTAAAATTTCGGTTAAATCATGCAGTTCCATGGCAAATCTTGTATCTGGTTTATCTGAACCAAAACGTTCCATTGCTTCTTTATATGGCATTCTTGGAAAATCTGGAATATCTATCTTTTTCACTTTTTTTACAACTTGTTTTATCATGCCTTCTACAAGGGTTATAATATCTTCTTGATTTGCAAAACTCATTTCTAAGTCAATTTGGGTAAATTCTGGCTGTCTATCAGCACGTAAGTCTTCATCACGAAAACATTTTGCAATTTGATAGTAACGTTCAAAACCACCGACCATTAAAAGTTGTTTAAATATTTGGGGACTTTGTGGTAAGGCATAAAAAGCACCCTTATTTATTCTAGAAGGAACAATATAGTCTCTTGCTCCTTCTGGTGTTGATTTACAAAGAATGGGAGTTTCTATTTCTAAAAAATTTAAGTTATTTAGGTATTCTCTTACCGAAGAGGTAATCATAGCTCTTGTTTTAATGGTATTTTGTAATTTGTCTCTTCTTAAATCCAAATAACGATATTTTAATCCTACGTTTTCGTTTACTTCTTTGTCTTCATATACATTAAAAGGTAATGTTTCACATTCGCTTAGTATTTCTAACTCACGAACCATTAATTCTACTTCTCCCGTTGGAATTTTTGGGTTTATCATATCGTCAGTTCTTGCAATTAACTCTCCGGTTACTTTAATACAGTATTCGTTTTTTAGACTCTCTGCTAGAGTAAAGTCATTTTTTAAAAAACTGCGGTTAAATACGACTTGCAAAAAACCAGAACGGTCGCGAAGGTCAACAAATATGACACCACCCATGTCACGTCGTTTGTTCACCCAACCATAAACGGTGTAATTTTTGCCAATATCTTTTTTTCTAAATTCTCCATTGTTATATTGTTTCATGTTTGTTCTCTTCTTTCATTTTTATCATTTTTTATCTTTATTTTGTTGATATAGCATAGGTTTACTTAGTATTTTTTCTTCAATATAATCTTCAATAATTTCTATTTGAAATTTTGTTAACTTTTCTCTTGTAATAATAGAATTTCTTAGAAACCATATAAAACCCATTTCAACAATTGAAAATAAATATTTTGCAATTTATCATATATAATTCCATGTTTATTTTCCTAGTTCATAATCGTTTTTAAATGGTCATTAAGTGAGATTACAGGAATTATTTCTCCTTCTTGTGATAGACAATCTGCTTTTTTTAATGAAATCCATGTTTTAAAATTCGCAATTTCCTGGTGTTCTTGGATATGGAATGACATCACGAATATTATCTACTCCAGTTAGATAGATTAAAAGTCTTTCAAATCCCATACCGAATCCAGAATGCACACATGTTCCGTATTTTCTTAAGTTGAGATACCAATCTAGTTCTTCTGGATTTACATGCATTTCTTTCATACGATTAGTAAGTTTTTCGTAATCTTCTTCTCTTTGGGAACCACCCATTAGTTCTCCTGCTCCAGGGACTTCTAAGTCAACAGCAGCAACGGTTTTTCCATCTTCATTTTGTTTCATATAAAATGCTTTTATATCCTTTGGCCAGTTTTTAATGAATACAGGGCCATTAAAGTATTCTGTTATGTAACGCTCATGTTCTTTGGCAATATCTTCTCCATATTGTGGCTCAAATTCCCATTTTATCTCTGCTTCTTTTAGAATTTTAATGGCTTCTTCATGGTCAATTCGAGTAAAATGGCTATTTATTAGTTTATTTAGCTTTTCTTTTATTCCTTTTTCTACAAAATTATCAAAGAAATCCATTTCATCTTTGCAATTTTCTAGAACGTAAGAAACGATGTATTTTAACATACTTTCCATAACATCCATGTTGCCATCTAAGTCAGTGAAACACATTTCAGGTTCTATCATCCAAAATTCAGCAGCATGGGTTTTTGTATTTGAATTTTCAGCTCTAAATGTTGGTCCAAAAGTGTAGGTTTTTTTAAATGAAGTAGCAAATGTTTCAGCTTCTAATTGACCACTTACAGTAAGATTGGTCATTTTACCAAAGAAGTCTTTTGTATAATTCACTTCTCCCTTTAATTTATCAATCGGAAGCGTTGTTACTTGAAACATTTCTCCAGCACCTTCACAGTCACTAGCTGTTAGTAATGGCGCATGGAAATAGACAAATCCATTTTCTTGAAAGTATTTATGAATAGCGTATGCGACGACACTTCTTACACGGAATACTGCTTGAAAAAGATTGGTTCTAGGTCGAAGGTAAGCCATTTCTCTTAAAAATTCTCTTGTATGTCTTTTGGGTTGAATGGGATAATCTTCTGGGCAATCTCCTAAAAGGGTGATTTTGCTTGCTTTTATTTCATAGTCTTGGGACCCGCTTGATGGGATAAGTTCTCCTTTAATATTTAGGGTACAACCTACGAGTAGTTTGTTAATACTATCAAAATTCTCTAACGTATTGTCATACACAATTTGGATGTGTTTAAAGCAGGTTCCATCCGAAAAATCAATAAATCCAAATTCTTTTTGGCGACGATGGTTTCTTATCCAACCATTTAATTCTACTTCTTTGTTTACTAAGTTTTCTATATTTTCAAAAAGTTCTTTTAAATCCATATTTGTTCTCCTATCCATTAGAAATAATATAATCTATAATTTCGTTTTCATCTATTTTTACTTCTTCTTTTGTCATATTGTCTTTTACGGTAATTAAACCTTTCTTTAAATCTTCACTATTTAATATAACGAGTAATTCTGCATGCATTCGGTCGGCTTCTTTAAATTGACTTTTTAAGCTTCTTCCAGTTGTGTCATAATCAACAGCTACACCACTTAAGCGTAAGTCTTGGGCAAGGGTTAGCGCTTTTATTTTTTCTTCTTCGTTTATGTACATAATGTAACAATTGAGCGGTCTTTTTTTAGTGGTTTCAAATTCATCCATGGCAAGCATTATACGTTCTAGTCCACTTGCAAAACCGATACAAGGTGTTGATGGCCCTCCTAGTTTTTCTACTAGATTATTATATCTTCCTCCTGCCGCAATCGTAGATGCTCCTCCTAAAACTTCAGCACTACTTACAATTTCAAAAACTGTGTAATCGTAGTAATCTAATCCACGGACAATTTTGTCATCCACTTCATAATCAATATCTAAATAATTTAAGTATTCAAGTACTTTTTTAAATCTTTTTTGAGACTCTTCACTTTGGTAATCTAAAATACTTGGTACGTTTTTTAAAACTTCGGAATCATTATCTACTTTACAATCTAAAATACGAAGAGGGTTCGTGTTAAATCTTCTTTTACAGTCTTCGCATAGTTCTTCTAAATGTGGATTTAAGTATTCTTTTAAAGCAGTTTTGTAATTTTCTCTATCTTCTTTAGAACCTAGGTTATTTAATTTTACGTTTAAATCTTTAAATCCTAATTCTTCAAATAAACGGTAGGGCATCGATATTACTTCAGCATCTACTATTGGGTCATTGCTTCCTAGAATTTCGACTCCAAATTGAGTGAATTCTCTATTTCTACCATTTCCAGGTCGTTCATAACGATACATTGTGCCATTATAAAAAAGCTTTCTTGGCATATTTGAACCGTACATTTTATTTTCGATAAATGAGCGAACTACTCCAGCTGTTCCTTCGGGACGAAGGGTTAAATCCCGGTCGCTTCTATCTTTAAAGTCATAGGTTTCTTTTGAAACAATATCAGTTTCTTCTCCTACTGTTCTATGAAATAAGTCACGCGATTCAAAAATAGGGGTTCTAATAAAATCGTAGTTGTAAAATTCGCAATAATATTCTATAACTCGATTGATTTTTTGTAGTTTTAATGCATCGCTTTCGATTACATCATAAGTTCCTTTTGGTTTTGTTATCATTATTTCTCCTCCTTAAACGTAAAAAAACCTAATAAATGTAAGGACGAAAGAATTTCCGCGGTGCCACCTTACTTTACTAGGTACTCTTCACTTTTTATCGCAAAATTTGCGTTTCTATGTTTTAAAAAGTTGTCTTTCAGAAAAAGATTTCTTTTGGCATTTCCAGCAATCTAGCCTTCTCTTTTAAAAAAATCCTGTTTTCTTACTTTTCTTTTCCATAGAAAATTTATATAAATTTATTTTATTACTAAAAATGAGTTTAGTCAATTAAATATTTTGACATTTTATACGAGAAAGTTTACTTTCTTCTATCTCTTCTTGTTCTTCTAATTTGTTTTTTACTTTCTCTTCATAAAACTTGATAAGTTCATTTATTTTATATTCCTCTTGCAGCCAATTTTCTTCGATTATAAAATCAAAAAGGGATATTTCTTCTACAATGGTAAAATTTTCTCCTAGAGTGATATTATCATCAATATAAGAGATTGGAGTCAGTCCTGTTTTTAAATCTATATATTCTTTTGTTCTCCAATGTGGACCTCACATACCACCATGGCTTAAAGTGGAGATGGCCATTAATTTCGGCTCTAAAATTTTTCCATTATATTCTATTATAACAATTTGCAAATGTCCTGCTTCTAAATTTGAGTAAGAAACTGTCCCGTGTGGACCCGTTTCATCATACGTGATTTCAGTTCCTTTAAAATTTGTAAGGGAGATGCTTTTGATAACAGTATCTTATTATAGTATAAATTTTTAACAAGTCAATTTTTTTGTTTTTTGCAATCTTTAGTCGACACTTTTTAAAAATAAAAGACTTAAATAGTTATTCTACTATATAAGTCTATCCAGGTTGCCAAGATTTTATTTTCTTTCTTTTTAAACCTCTCAACAATTATTTTTACTATTTTTTCAAAACCTATGTGGTAATAATTAGTTGCTCTTTTTATCTTGCTTTTTTCATCTCTATAAATATTTTCATTGCCTCTTTTTTATTCTTTATCAAATACATAGAGATGTACTCCTATTTCGGTTCCTGTTTTATAGCAGAAATTAATAATATCTTTATTAAAGCCAATTATTGGGGCTTCTTCGTTGTATATAAAGGGAACTATGGTGATAAAGAAACGAACATCATAACTTTTTTTAATTTGTAATAGTGTTGGGATTTTGTCTTTCAATTTTTCTACAATCTTTTTTACTTGCTTTTCGGCATCTAATATAGGCTCTTTTGTTTTACAGCCAACCCAAGTAGAGAAAGGATAGTTTCCTACTCCATTTGTTCTTGGAGCATTCATAATAGTTGTATGATATGGAGTGATATTTAGTAATTTCGTTATTTCATCTGGATTAAATTCACTATTTTTATTTGTCTTAAATCCGTTTTTGGTCATTTTTCCGTTACTTTGTATTACAAATTCTGAATAACAAGTCGTTTTGTTCATATTGTCTCCTTTATTTTTATTATTTTAATTAAAATTTTTTGAAACTTATTTTAAGTGAGAAAATGAAACAAAGTCAATGATGAACTTTTTATTTTTTTATTGTATTTAGTACATAAAAATCTTTTTGATTGTATTCCAAGTTTCTGGATTTTTGTTTATAAAATCATTGCAAGTATCTTTCCAACCAAAGGAACTAAGTGTTATATTTTCTTGGTGTCCTATTAAAGTAGGAAGAATTATTAATTCTTCGTTTTCTATTTTAATTTTTATGTTATAACTAACGGCATAGTTATTTCCATTATAATAAACCATTTCTCGTTTATAATTTATAATTTCTACTTCTTCATAAAATTCTTCTAATAATTCATGATAACTTTTCTCGATTAATTCTTGATATAATTTTCTGGATTCTTCGTTTGAAGTATTTTTTAAAAGCATCTTATATGTTCCTTTTTGAGGACTTACTATTTTTTCTAATGTTTCATAATCTTGTTCTTTTAGTGCCTTCATGAATTTATCTGTTTTTTTTCTTGTAGCATGCATACTTATATTGGGAAAAGTAAATTTTATGATACCTAAAGAAACTTCTCCATAATTTAATTCACTTACAACTACTAAAAAAATTGTGCTTAAAATAAGAAAAATACCTATGCCTAATCCAATTTTTTTATGTAATTTTTTTTCTGTTTGTTTTTTATAAGCTTTTATTCCTGTTTTTAAAACATCATCAGCTTTTTCTCGTGTTAAATCGTTTATTTTTTCACCATTTAATAATTCGTTTACACTTATTTCTAATATTTCACTTAGTTTTTCTAAAAGTGTTATATCTGGATAATTTAATCCTCTTTCCCATTTGCTTACAGCGCGGTCTGTTACGTATAATTTTTCTGCTAAAGTTTTTTGTGTCATTTCTTTTTCTTTTCTCAAATTAGCTATAAATTCTCCCATTTTTTGATTTTTCATTTCTTTTACTCCTTCTAAATTTATTATGATTACACTTTTTCCTTAAAGTAAACCAACCGTTGGTTGAATTAACGTACATCCACTTTTTTAAATAATGTATATCATTTATTTTGTAAAAGATTATTAGATTTTTCAAAAAATGTTTTCTTATCAATTATTATGCCTTCTTTTTAACTTGATTATAGCATATTCTTTTCTTCTAATTTTTTTGCAGTTTCTTCCCATTTTTTTTCCAAAGAAGATAGTTTTTTCTCAACTTCTTCGATATGTTGTTGTAAATCATTTATCTTTTGGTAATCGGTATAATTTTCTTCTTTGTATAATTCTTTCTCCCATTTCTTTTTTTCACCTTCTAATTTTGTTATTTCTTTATCTATTTTTGCAAGTTCTTTTTTATAATCGCTTGTATGGTTTGTTATATTTTTCTTTTGTTTTGTTGGAATAATTTGTAATTCTATGTGGCTTTGTTTTTCTAAAGATTTTTCTTTTTCTTTATAAGTTTCATAGTCATACGGATAGAATTTAGCTCCAAAATCATCAAATACGATTAAAGCAGAAGCAATTTTTTTTACAAAGTATCTATCATGAGAAACAAAAAGAATGGTTCCTTTATAATCCGTAAGAATGGATTCAAGTTGTTGCTTTCCTATTAAATCTAAATGATTGGTAGGTTCATCTAAAATTAGAAAATTTGGTTTTTGGTAAAGAATTTTACATAATTGCAAACGTACTTTTTCCCCACCAGATAAAACATTTATTTTTTTAGCAACATCATTTCCACTAAATAAAAATGCGCCCAGTGCACTTCTAGCATCACTTTCTAAACATTCGGGAAAAGATGCTTTAAATTCTTCTAAAAGTGTGTGTTCATTGTTTATCATTTCTAAGTTTTGGTCAAAATATCCAATATGTACATGGTATCCAAAAGAGATATGTCCTTTGATTGGTTTTATTAGACCTGCTAATGTTTTTAAAAGAGTCGATTTTCCAGTGCCATTTGCGCCGATAACCCCAATTTTTTGACCTTGCATTATTTCTAAAGAAAATTTAGCTAAGGTATGGTCGTATCCCACTTCTAAGTCTTTTAAAGAAAGTACATTTTTTCCACTTGGTTGCATTTTGTTAAGATTTGTTTTAAATGTTTTTTCATTTGTTTTTAAGGGCCGCTCTATTTTATCCATTCGTTCTATCATATGAAGCTTTGCTAATGCCATTTTTGCTTTGGTTGGTTTTGCTCTAAACTTTTCATATAAAGCATTTAATCTTTCTATTTCTTTTTGTTGTCGTTCGTAATCTTTTAAAGTTTTTTCATAATTTTCTTTCTTTTGTTTTTCATATACTTCATAATTTCCTATATATTTTGTTACTTTTTTATAGGAAATATCATATATAGTATTTACGGTATTATTTAAAAACATGCGGTCATGTGAGACAATAATGAAAGCTTTTTTATAGTCTTTTAAATAATTTTCCAACCATTCAATCGCTTTAATGTCCAAGTGGTTAGTTGGTTCATCCAATAATAAAATATCTTGTTTACCTAAAAGTAGTTTTAAAAAGGCAATTTTAGTACGCTCTCCACCTGAAAAAGAAGAAATACTTTTTTCCTTATCACTTTCACTAAATCCAAATTTTTTAAGCATAATTTCGTATTCTTTTTGATAAGAATATCCTCCTAAAAGTTCAAATCTATCTAAAGCAGTTGTGTATTCACCAATTGTTTTTTCAGAAGAATTTTCTTCTAATTTTTTTACTAATTTTTCTAACTTTTGTTCTAACTCTAAAAGTTCTGGATAGCATTTTTTGATTTCCTCTATAAGTGTTCTTTTTTCATCGTTAAATGTAATTTGCTCTAAGTATCCAATCGTACATGTGCCTATTTTATGGATTTCAAATTTTTCCTCCAAAAACCCTTCTTCTAACATTTCATTATGAATCAATGCATTTAAAAGAGTGGTTTTTCCTGCACCATTACGCCCCACAATAGCGATGTGAGATGTATCTGTTATTTCAAAATTGATATCTGTAAGAATAGGTTCTCCATTTAAAGAAATTGCTGCGTTTTTTATAGTGTATTTCATAAGTTTTCTCCTTGTTTTTATTGTATCATTTTTCTCTTTTAGAAAAAAGAAAATATCTACTCTAAATAAGTAGATATTTTTAAATGCTAATGGTTTCTAGCACTATTTCTTTATCACTGAAATGTTGTTTTTCTTTCCCAATAATTTGATAATCTTCATGACCTTTTCCTAAAATCATGAGTATATCATTTTCCTTTAGTAAAGAAATTCCTTTTTTAATCGCTTCTTTTCGGTCAAAAATGATTTCGTGATTGTTTTTGTTTATCCCTTTTATTATGTCGTTCATAATTTGTTGTTCATCTTCTGTTCTTGGATTATCATTTGTGAAAATCACGTAATCTGAATTTTCTTCTGCAGCACGCCCCATTATTGGCCGTTTTTTACGGTCTCGGTCTCCCCCACAGCCAATAATCGTAATAACTTTTCCTTTTTTGTATTCTTCTGCACTTTTTAGTACATTTATGACTGCATCTGGCGTATGAGCATAATCAATAAATATGTTGTTTGTTTTATAAGCAATACTCTCCATTCTTCCTGCTGGAGCATTTAGAGTATCAGTTATATTTAAAATTTCTTCTAAAGAAAAACCAAGTTTATATACTAAAAATACAGCTGTTAGGAAATTGTAAATATTGTATCTTCCTACCATATTTATAAAAGTCGTATATTCTTTATCTTCGTAAGTAAATTTTATTTTGGTATTTGTATGCGAAAAATCCATATTTGTAATAATTACATTGCCATTATCAATAGAAAGGGTGATATTTTCATTTTCTGGTAGGATAAAGTTTTTAGCATAATCATCATCACTATTAATTACAGCAATCTTATTATTTCTAGTAAGTGTAAATAATTTTTTCTTGGCTTCACAATAGTTGTCCATTGTTTCATGATAATCCAAGTGGTCTTGCGTTAAATTGGTAAAGCCCACTTCATCAAAAGAAAGTCCATAAATTCGATTTTTATCTAGGGCGTGACTACTAACTTCCATTACAACAGTATCGCAGCCAGCATCTTTAGCTTCTAAAAGCATTTCGTATAATAAATCTGTATCAGGAGTAGTATTGTTTAATTCTTTTTTCGTGTCTTGGTAATAAAAACCTATTGTTCCAATATAAGCTGGATTTTTTCCTAGTTTTTTTAACATTTGGTAAATTAGAAAACAAGTCGTTGTTTTTCCATTTGTTCCCGTTACGCCGATTAAATTCATCTCTTTAATTTCCGAATAATAATGGGTATATAGGTATTCGTCTAAATAGGCTCTTGTATCTTTAACAATTTCGATTTCTACAGGATAGGTTCCCTCTTCACAAATAATTTTTGTAGCACCATTTTTAATAGCTTCCTCTATATAATTATGTCCATCTCGGTTTACGTTTCGGATGGCTATAAATGTATCTCCTTTTTCTACCTTTCTAGAATCTGTTTTCAAATTTATCATTATACATCACAACCTTTACTAGTATTATAGCATAGATAAAAAAATTCGTGAAAAAATAGATTTGTATTCTCTATTTTAATAACACGAATAAATTCATAATTGTATTAAAAGTGCATTTTAACATATATTTTTCAAAGTTTTTAATCTAATTCTCTTTTTCTCTCTATTCCTTTTGGCATTACTTCAATTTCCATTTTATTACCATACATATCATATTCGTATGTAACATATACTTCTTCCTTATCTCTTTCTTCTAGAAAAGTAATTCTATTATTTACACGAACCAATATTTCAGTAGGGACACTAACTGGTCTCATCTCATTAGTATCTTTATTTACTATAATCAAATCAATAACACTTGCAATACGATTAGCATAAACACCACTACTTAAAAAGTCTGATTCTAAATGTCTTTTGGTGGCAAATGAACCATTATTATTTCCGTTTATTCCATAACTCCATCCTTCCATAAATTCGGAGTTTTGTCCTTCTATTATATTACAGCCATAATAACTATTGTCATTTGAGATTGGAAATCCTAACATCATTGCATTGTGAACTCTATCATCCATAGTATCTTGAATAATTCCATCAAAATGAGCATTGGTTGAAACAATAAAAGTATCAGTATGAATGTTATCAATGTAAACCTCTTTATTTTCGGGCAAATCTTTTGTTTTAATGCTTATATAAAGATATTTTGTATCAGTAACCCGCCAATCTTTTCCATTTTCACTACTATAATCAATTAAGAGTTTAAAACTTTCTTCATTAACTTCTTCCTCTTGTGAAAGAGTTAAGCTTCCATTCATATCTTCGTTAGACAAAGTTGTATCAAGAATATCAATATTGCTGTTGTTACTGCTACTTAACTCTTTATTACTACATCCAAATAGGGAAAGCATAGTTGTACTAGCTAGTGCAGTAAAGAATAATTGTTTTCTTCTTAAATAATTTGATTTCATAATAAACCTCTTTCATGACAATATGTTATACAATATTTTACAATTATTGTCAACAAAACTATAACGCGTTTTCATTTCTATCTGATTAATTTATGATAATGTTTTACTAGTTAACTTTAATAATATGTTCTTCTAGATAATGTCAGTTCTCCTTTTTCTGGATTTGTTGCATACTTAAGAAATTTATTTTTCCTTCTTTGTAACACGTGTAGATATAAGAGGGATTTTCATGGTAAGGACTATTAATTATCTATCTTAGGGATTATTCATAGCATTTTTGTTTCCATTTGTTCATTTCTCCTTTGAATCTATTATTATAGTAACAGGTCCATCGTTTTCTATAGATACCAGCATATTAGCTCCAAAAATGCCATTTTGTACTTTTAGATGTTCTTTTAATTTTTGGTTGAATAACTCATATAATTTGCTAGCTTTATCTCCTTTCATCGCTTTTATATAGGAAGGTCTGTTCCCTTTTTTTGTGTCTGCATAAAGGGTAAATTGACTAACGGATAAAATATTTCCTTTTGTATCCAAAATACTTTGATTCATAATCCCTTTTTCATCATCAAATATGCGAAGATTAATTACCTTTTTTACTATATAGTCAATATCATTTTCGTTATCTTCTTCTGTAAAACCCACTAAAATACACATTCCTTTGGTTATCTTTCCTACTTCTTTGTTTTCTATACTAACACTTGCTTTTTTTACTCTTTGTATTACAACACGCATTATTTTTTCCCTGCTTTCTTGATAAAGGAAAGGCTATATAAACTGTTTAGAAAATCATTTAATTCTGTGGCATTCTTTACTTTGATTGTTAAATTGTAAGTTGTATACTCTGCAGATTCATTTGTTGTTAGCGATACAACACTAATATTTTTGGTACTTGCTTTATTAATGATGTCTGTTACATAATTTTTATCGTTTAATGCTTCAATATAGATGTCTGTGTAGTAGTCATTGTCTACATTTTCACTCCAAGTAACTCCAATTAATCGCTCTTCTTTCTCTTTTATATTGGGACAGTCTGTTTTATGGACGGTTATTCCTTCACCTTTGGTGATATAGCCGATGATATTATCTCCTTTTACTGGTTTACAGCATTTGGCTAAAGTGACTAATATATCATTGTGTTCTCCTACTACAATATCATTTTTATTGTCTAATTTAGGAATGTTCTTATTTTTATTTCGGACTTTTTCAATTAAGGCATCTGTAACATCGTGTTTTTCTTCTGTTGTTAGCTTTATAATGAATCCAGCGGTATATCTAAATGAACCGATGGCTAGGTATATTTCTTCTAAATCGTTTAGTTTTAAATCGTTGCATATTTTTTCTATTTTTTCGGGAGAAAAGATTTCTGCAAAACTTAATTTTTGCTTTCGTAATTCTTTTTCTAAAATATTTTTTCCATTCTCGATGTAATCAGCACGGTCTTGTTTGTTAAAATATGCCTTTATTTTACTTTTGGCTCCGGTTGTTTTTACAAAATTTAACCATTCTTCTGATGGGGTTGAATTTTTGTTGGTATTGATTTTTATAACATCGCCGTCTTGTAGTTTGTAAGAAAGGGGAACAATTTCTTCGTTTACAATGGCTCCAATGGTTGTATCACCTACTTTTGAGTGAATGCGATAAGCAAAGTCAATTGGAGTTGCATCTTTTGGAAGTTCTACAACATCACCTTTTGGCGTAAATACATAAATTAAATCTCCTAAAATATCATCATTAATATTGGCTGCAAAATCAAGAGCATTATCACTTTCTTTATAGGTTTCAATCATATTTCTAAAAATTTCTAGTTTTTGTTCCATCATACTTTGAATTTTTTTGGTTCCTTTTTCTTTGTATGACCAGTGAGAAGCAATTCCTTTTTCAGCAATTTCATCCATTTCATTGGTTCTTACTTGTACTTCAAAGATATTGCCATCGATTCCAAATACTCCCGTATGTAAAGATTGGTACATATTTTCTTTAGGCATGGCGATATAGTCTTTAAAGCGTTTAGGCAATGGATGAAATTTGGAGTGAATTAAACCAATAGCTAAGTAACAATCACTTTCTTTTTCCATGATAAGGCGTAAGGCAAGAATATCATAAATTTCGCTCCATTTTTTTCCTTTGGATAATTTCTTATAAATGCTATAAACACTTTTGACACGACTTTTGATGTGAAACTTTAAGTCATTTTCTACTAACATGTTGGAAATACTGTCTTGCATGGTTTCTAAAACATCTTCTAGTTCATCTATTGAGGCATTTAATTGTCTTAAAATATCTTCATATACTTCTGGTTTTGTATATCTTAAACAAAGGTCTTCTAGTTCGCTTTTAATGGAATATATCCCTAGACGGTGAGCAATTGGAATTAGAACAGTCATGGTTTCATTGGCTTTTCTTTTTTGTTTTTCAGGATTAACTGCCCAAATGGTACGCATGTTATGCAAGCGGTCTGCTAATTTTATAAAAAGTACACGTACATCTTCGGCAAGTCCAACTAAGACTTTTCGTAAATAGATAGCAGAAGATTCTTTGTTGTCTGGCAGTTCTAATTTATTAATTGTACTAATACTTCTCACAATATGCGCTATTTCTGTACCAAAGTTTTCTTCTAATTCATTTTCTAAGGTATCTCCATTGTTTATTGTTTCATGTAATAAGGCACCTATAATTGTCGCTTTATCTACATTTAAATCGCTTAATATTAAAGCAACATGTAAAGGATGCATAATATATTCTTCGTTTGTTAGTCTTACTTTGCCTTTATGTTTTTCATAAGCAAACTTGTATGCTTTTTGTATTTCGTTTTGTTCATCTTCAGTAAAATTTTTACTTATTTTTTCTATTATTTCTAACTGATTCATTTCTTATCTTCTTTCTTCTTGTTTTATAAAAATTAAAAAATCTTCTTCTTTTAAATTTAAAATATCACTTACAATATCAAAAAGAGTCAAATCTCCTGTTTTATTCCATTTCTTTTTTCGCAAACAATTCCATATGTTTTTTTCATTTGCAGAAAAAATATTTTTTAAATGGAGCTCCTTTTTTTTGGAACGCAAGGCGGGAAGAACTCTTTTGTATAAATCTGCCATTGTATTAATATTTTCTTCTACCATAAATCTTCCTCCATTTTCATATATTTATTATAAAGCATTTTTTTATATTTTTAAAGGTGTGGATAGAATGAAAAATAAATTTGTTACTTCGACGCTTGTACTTATTTTGGGAGGATTTGTCACCAAATTTTTAGGTTTTATCATTAAAATTGTATATACACGTATTATTTTAGAAGAAGGCGTTAGTTTGCACTCTTTAATTATGCCTACATATTCTTTGCTTATTACCATTGCCACTCTTGCTCTTCCTCTTGCTATTTCTAAATTGGTAGCAGAAGAAAAATATCCAAGTTTAAAAATTATTTTTTCTTCCATAGTGATTATTATTTTAGTGAATGTAATTTTGATGGGAATTATGTTTATTTCAAGTTCTTTTCTTGCTACGCATTTACTAAAAAATAAAAATGTTACTATTTTATTGCTTGCTTGTACGCTTACCTTGCCTTTTATTAGTATTTCTTCTATTGTAAAGGGGTATTTTTTTGGTAAACAAAGAAGTTTTCCCTATGCGTTATCTAATGCACTTGAACAAGTACTTCGTCTGTTATTAATTCTTTTTTTCTTGCCTCATTTTATGGAAAAGGGAGTTTTAGTTGGGGTCACAGCTTTTATTTTATTTAATATTGTATCGGAGTTATTTTCTGTAGTTGTGTTTTTATTTTTTCTTCCTAAAAAAGTAATGATTTGTAAAAATGATATAAGACCAGACATGAAAACCATTCGAGAAGTATTAGGGGTAAGTATTCCCACTGTTTCCTCTCGTTTTATTGGAAATATTGGTTTTTTTCTTGAACCGATTCTTCTCACAAATATTTTACTTTATGTTGGATATTCCAGTGAATTTATTTTAATGGAGTATGGAGCCTATAATGCCTATTCGATTGCTCTTCTTACTATGCCTTCTTTTTTTGTTGGTGCCATATCTAATGCTTTGATTCCAGAAATCAGTAAATTTTTTCAAAAAAGAAATATGGAAATGGTAAGAAGACGATTTAAGCAAGCTTTTCTTTTTTCTTTTCTTTTGGGCGTTTTTTTTACTTTCCCCATTTTTTTCTTTCGTAAGCCATTGTTGTGGACCCTTTATAAGACAGTAAATGGTGCTGATTATATTAAAGTTCTATCTCCTTTTTTTGTTCTTTTTTATTTAGAAAGTCCTTTAATAAGTACTTTGCAAGGACTTGGTCTTGCCAAATATACAATGAAAATAACTTTTATTGGGGTCATCATTAAAAATATTGTTTTAGCTGTTTTTTCTTTTTTACAAATTGGTATTTATGGACTTATTATTTCAGAGATTGTTAATATTATTTTTGTGGTTGGTACTAATTTATACAAAATAAAAAAGGTAATGTCTTCATAAAAAACATTACTTTTGCTTCCTATTTTTCTTTAATTCTTTTGACTAACTTTTCTTGTTCACCTTTTTTACAACTAAAATAGTAACTTATTAAATAGTTTATTTGTATCATATATTTATTATATTTTGCCTCCGTAATTTTTTCTTTTTTTCGTAAAAGTTCTATTTTATTTTTCCAATCATCAGAAGTATTTGTAAGGTCATAAACGTCTTTTCCAACTGTTTTAATATTTATTTTTGCTTCTATCTTTCTTTCAAGTTCTTCTTTGTCTTCTTCTGCTCTTTCTCCTACAATTCTTATAAATAAAGGATTTTTTAATACTTCTTTGGCATAATTTTTCTTTTCTGTGTTATTACTAAGTAACTCATCAAAATCTTGACATTTTTTTATTATTTTTTCGGCAAAATCTTCATTCAATATTAATTTTTCTAAAGGTATTATTTCCTCTTTTTTCTTTTTTTTAAAATAACTGGCTATATTATTATAAAACTCAACTGGATTTCCAATTGAAATATCAATATGCAAAGTGGCACATTGTATCAAATCTAAAATCTCTTTTTGTAAATTTAAATAATATTTTTTTCTTTCTTGTCTTCTAGAAACATTTGCCAATTCTCTAGCTTCTTCAGAAGCATCTATTAATAGTAATAATTCATATAAACTTTTTGACATCTCTTTTTTCCTTTTCGTTTTTAGATATAGTAGCAAATTTCTTTTGAAAAGGAAAGAAAAATTTTAATTCAATGGGCTAAATATAATTTCCTTTTGTTCACCATAGGTTGGAATAATTGTCATAGAAAACATCTCATCAGCATGGGAATAAAACAAAAATCCATTCTTTTTTTCTAATTTTGTCATTTTCATTATAATATCTTCTAAAGTTATATATTTCTTTTGTAATGATTCTTGTAATGTTATTTTACTTCCTTTATAAAAAACATAAACGTTCGAAATGCAATATCCAAAGTATTCTTGAGTTTTTGTTTTTCCTAAATTATATTTTGTATTTTCACAATTGCTCTTTTTATTTACTATTATTTCGTAAGAACTATCTTTTTGTAAGTTTGAGAAAATATGCTTATTTCTTATTTGATTTAAATGAAATAATAACAAGAGAAAAACAAGAAGTAGTATTATTGAAAATCCAAGTATTAAAGAAAAGAGTAAAATACTTTTTTTCATTTTTATTTTATTCATAAGAATCACCTTATTTTGTTTATTATAACATAATAAAAGCTCCTCGTTATAAATTACTTTTCTTAATTAGAAAAATTTTACTTTTTTTATGAAATGCATAGAAAACATCTTCCACTTTTAAATGTTTTTTTCTTAAATTTTCTTCTAACCATTGTTTGTCCTTTTTTATATAATTTAAGGCTTTTTCTTGAATTTCTCCATCTACAATAATCGGCATAGGATAATTACTTTTGGTATGGAAAGGATTATATTTAAAGATAGAAAGCTTACCATTTGGTTCTAAAAATGCATATTCAATTTCATCAATGCTTTTAATAGAGTTTTGACGAAGACTTAGAAGCAAATCGTCCATACTGTACCGTTGACGTACCATCTCTTTATAGTTTACATTTCCATTTACGATAATTAATGAAGGCTTTCCTCCAAAAAGTGTTCGAAATGTTCTTGATTTTATGCTAATGAAAGCTAAGGTTAATTCTAATACTACTAATAAAATGATGGGAATAATAGTAAAAAAGATAGAGTCATCTATATTTTCAATACTAATAGCAACAAGTTCTGCAATTAAAATAGAAACAATTAAATCAATAATTCCCAACTGCCCAATTTCTCTTTTTCCCATAATGCGATAAGCAAGAACAATAAAAAAGTAAAAAAAAGTTGTTCTTAAAATAATTGTAACTAATTCCATGTTTTCACCTTCCAATTTTATTATGATTCTTTTCATAACTTTTTAATCAATAACATATAATTTTGTAGGTGATTATATGAAATATATAAAAGAATATGGAATTTTACTTTTAAAATTTTTAGGTTTTTTAATAGGAGGAAGTTTATTTGTTAGTGTATTGTATTATTTTTTAATGCCAACCAAAGTGGTCAAAGTGATAAGTATCATTTACATGCTTCTTTTGTTTTTACTATTTGGTTTTAAAGCTGGCAAGCAAACAGAAGCTAAAGGGTTTCTTGCTGGCTTAAAAATAGGTAGTTTGTTTTTGTTTCTTTTGTTTCTTCTTTCTCTTTTTTTAAATCGATTTGAAATCCATTTTTTTACTTTTCTTTATTATGGCATTTTGTTACTTTCTTCCGTTTTTGGGTCCATGCTTGGAATTAATACAAAAAAAGAATAAGTTAGTAGCTTATCTTTTATAATTTTGGTGTTTTTTAATAAAGATTCTTTGTATACACTTTTTTTGATTTTTTCTATATTGTGTGTTTTGCTCCATCAAAAAAAGCTTGATATATTATATATTTTTCCAGGCTCCAATTGTTCTTCTTGAGCAATCTATTTTCAATATTAGGTCCTTGTTTCCTTTACTTTTCTATAAATGTAAAATCGTTTATAACATCCACATAAGATTCTTCACTGTATATTTTTTTCGTAATGGGATTGCTCATTGTTTTCAGTCCCGTTTTTTCATAAATTTCTTTTAATGTTATTTTGTCTTCTACACAAGAATTATTATAGTAACAATCTCTAGCAGCTTCTATTATTTTTTTCGTTGTATTTTCAAGCAATCTATTATTGTGCTTTTTTATTACTTTGTAAGTAGATGGTATTACAATCAATGCAATTATAATAAGAATGGTAACATATATAACGGTTCTATTTTTCTTCATAATCCTCTCCAAAATAATTCCTTATAAATTCATCACGGTAGTCTAGCAAAGTATCTTTTTTAATCGCTTCTCTTATCTCTTCGGTTAATTTTATTAAAAAGCGAATGTTATGGATAGACAAAAGTCTTGCACCAAAAGTTTCTTCACAAGCAATTAAATGTTTTATGTAAGCTTTTGTGTAATTTTTACAAGTATAACAATCACATTCTTTGCTTATAGGTGTAAAATCTTCTTTATATTTGGCATTTTTAAGATTTATTTTTCCATATTTGGTTAAAGCGTGACCATGTCTGGCTAAACGAGTTGGGCTTACACAATCAAATAAATCTATTCCTCTTATTACACCTTCTAATATATCTATGGGTTCCCCTATTCCCATTGCATATCTTAATTTGTCTTCTGGCAAATATTTTGTGGAGAATTCAAATGCTTTATACATATCTCTTTTGCTTTCGTGGTCATTGGCTACTCCTCCAATACTATAACCATCAAATCCAATTTTAACAGTTTCTAAAGCACTAAATTTTCGTAAATCTTCATGGGCTCCTCCTTGGATGATACCAAAAAGCATTTGATTTTCATTTTTATGAGCCTCTTTTCCTCTTTTTGCCCAGCGTATTGTACGTTCAATGCTATTTTTTAAATAATCATAAGATGCACTAGCAGGAGGACATTCATCAAAACTCATGGCAATATCACTATCCAGTTTATTTTGAATTTCAATTGATTTTTCTGGAGTTAGTAACAACTTATCTCCATTTATATGATTTTTAAATAAAACACCTTCTTCGGAAATATCTTTGGGTTTTGCAAGCGAAAACACTTGAAATCCTCCTGAGTCTGTTAAAATAGGACCATTGAAATTCATAAATTTATGAAGACCACCTGCTGCTGCAACAATATTTTCCCCTGGTCTTAACCATAAATGATAGGTATTTGCTAAGATAATGCCTGCATGACAAGAAGTTACTTCTTCAGGGGATAAAGTTTTTACAGTGGCTTGCGTTCCTACTGGCATAAACATAGGAGTTTCATATACTTTTCCATTGTATATAAATTCTCCAACTCTTGCTTTTGTATATTTTTCTTCTTTTTTTACTTTAAATTCTAGTTTCATAGAAACTCCTTTTTAACGAGAAATATTTATTTCCTTTTTTTTTGTTAGTAAATCTTCTCTTATTCGATTTATTAATTCCTTTTTGTATTTTTGCAACCAAAAGCGTTCTTTTGTTGGTATATCTTTTTGTTCAAAATAAGAATTTGTAATATATCCAATTGGGTTTCCGTTTTTATTACAAGCAAAATCGATAAAAACCTCTAAATTTCCTATTTGTATTTTATCTATGTAATGAAATATATTTTCAGTTTTTGTTATCCAAGTCTCTACTTTAGGATATTTTTCCTTTCGCAATTCTATATATTTTTCCAATTTTGTCACCTCATATTTTTTAGTATAGCATGCTTTTTTTAACTTTCATCTAGAATATTTATTTTTTCTACTATTTTTGATAAAATAAATAAGAATGGAGATATTTCATGAAAAAAGATTACTTCTGAATTTTCTTCTAAATTATAATATTATTTTATTCCTATTAATTCTTTTATTTTTTTGTAGGCTTCATCAAAGTTATCCATAGCGACTGGATATACTTTTATTTTGTGCTTTTTTGCAACTTCATTGCCAATATTTAAATACTCTTTTTGCTGATTTTTGCTATTTTCTATACTAAAGGCTTGGTATTTATGGTGTTCCTTTCTATCTAAACGTTTTTCATAAAGATTTACATCTTCTAAATATAATATAAGGAAATATATTTCATAATTTAATTGATTTAATTCATCTACTAATTCTTGGTATAAATCTGTATAATTATATTCTTTATAACCTAAACGAGCATAGACTTCCTCTGTAAAAAATGTTCGGTCAAAAATGAAATCCATTGGAATATTTTCCATCTTTTTTAAATAGTCTTGCAAGGCATAATACATGTTTCTGCTTATTTCTTTGCCTGTTTTTGTTTTGTCTTTTGAGCCTGATAAACGAAGCAAATTCGAACTGGGTATGTTATCTCTTAAATAATTAGTAAGTGTAGTTTTGCCTGTACCTTGTGGTCCTTCTACTATAATTAATCTATTTTTTTCCATAAAATTCTCCTTCTACTTAATAAACATGGCATCTCCAAAAGAGAAAAAACGATATTTTTTTTGAATAGCTTCTTCATAGGCTTTTAAAATCAATTCTTTTTTTGAAAAAGCACTAATGAGCATTAAAAGTGTACTCTTGGGAAGATGAAAATTGGTAATTAAACCATCTATTGCTTTAAATTCATATCCTGGATAAATAAAAATATCCGTATTTCCTTCACATTCTTTAAATGTATTGTATTTTTCCATGATTGTTTCTAAAGTTCTCGTAGAAGTGGTTCCAACCGCAATAATTTTTCGATTCTCCTTTTTGGCTTTATTTAAAATACTGGCTGTTTCTTTGGTCATTTGGTAAAATTCACTGTGCATGACATGTTTTTTTATATCACTTACTTCAACTGGTCGAAATGTGCCGAGTCCTACATGTAATGTTATTTCTACGATAATAATTCCTTTTTCTTTTATTTTCTTTAGTAATTCTTCTGTGAAGTGAAGTCCAGCGGTTGGAGCTGCAGCACTTCCTATATTTTTGGCATACACTGTTTGATAACGGTCTTTTTCTTCTAATTTTTTATGTATGTAGGGGGGAAGAGGCATTTGCCCTAAGGTATCTAAAATGTTTAGAAAAATACCATTATATTTAAAAGTTACAATTACCATACCACTTTCTTTTTTTTCTATAACTTCTGCTATTAAAATTCCATTTCCAAATGATATTTTAGTCCCAATATGTAATCTTTTAAATGGTTTTGCTAAACATTCCCATGTATCTTCTACTTTGTTTTTCAAAAGTAATAGTTCAATGGATGCATGAGTTTGTTCTTTTTCCCCTATTAGTCTAGCTGGAATAACTTTTGTATTATTTAAAACTAAAACATTTCCAGGAAATAAATAATCAATAATATTAACAAATTGTTTATGTTCTAATGCTCCTGTTTTTTTATCCATAATTAAGAGTTTTGATGCACTTCTTTTTTTTAAAGGTGTTTGTGCAATTAATTCTTCTGGTAAATCATAGTTAAATTCTTCTGTAGTCATTTAAAATATCCTCCTATTTTCTTTTTCAGGAATATGTAAGTTTTCGTTTTTTATTATATTTTTTATTATAAGCGTTTCTAAAAATCTTTTTTGTTTTTCTGATATATTATCATGATATCCTTGTATTTCATAATAAAAACTACAATTTTTAAATACAGCAAATTGTTTGTTTTTTTCATTTTTGACATTTTTTTCTACTCTTAAAAATGGTTTCTGATAAATTAAGAAATCAGTAAAATTAAAAAAATTAAAATTACGGTTTCTTACTTTACATTCTTCTAAAAATTTTTGATAAAGACTTCGGTCATTTAAAAATAATTGATTAAGAATTAAGCGCGAAATAAATGTATGCCCATATCCTTTTGGTTTAATCCCTATTAAATTTTCATCTACCATAGATAAAGTCAATTCATCTTCTGTTACATGATATAATCCTATGTGTTCATCATCACAAGGTGGAAATAATTCCAATTCAGTGTTTAAAGAAAACAAATGTATATATCCATCTTTTTCATACATAGAAGCATTTTCTAACTCGTAAGGATTTTGAATTCTATAACCTAACTTTATTAAAACAAAATCAAAATAGGGTTTAAAATAAGTATATTTTGTTTTAAATTTATCAAATTCTTCTTTTCTTATAAAATCTATTTTCGTTTTTTCATAAATTATTTCTTTGCATTTTTCTTCCAATTCATAAAATTTACACTTTATTCTTTCATTTTCTGGAGAAAGTAAAATACAATCTTTTGCTTCCAAATTATCACCTTTACTTTTTTACATTTAAAATATAG
Source organism: uncultured Mycoplasmatota bacterium (assembly GCA_947652325.1). Classification (GTDB taxonomy): domain Bacteria; phylum Bacillota_I; class Bacilli_A; order RF39; family UBA660; genus MGBC108787. The sequence continues at coordinate 110,520 of CANTCQ010000003.1, read as the reverse complement.
TTGCATTATGGTCTATTTTTAAATGGTCGTATGCTTTTTCCGTTGCTATTCTTCCTCTTTGGGTGCGTTTAATAAAACCCTCTTGTAATAAGAAAGGTTCTACAACATCTTCAATCGTTGATACTTCTTCTCCAATAGAGGTAGCAATTGTTTCTATCCCAACAGGTCCACCATTAAATTTTGTAATTAAACTCATTAAATATTCAATATCTATCGCATCAAGGCCATATTGGTCTACTTTCAATCGATGCAGTGATTTTTTTGCTAATTCTTTTGTAATTGTACTTTCACCTTCTACTAGTGCAAAATCTCGAACTCGTTTAAATAAACGATTAGCAATACGAGGAGTTTTTCTACATCTTCCACTTAATTCTCCTGCTGCATCATCTTCTATTGGCATTTCGAGTACTCTACTGGTTCTTTTTATAATGCTTTTTAATTCTTCTTTTTTGTAATATTCTAATTTTGAAATAATGCCAAAGCGGTCACGTAAGGGAGAAGAAATATCCCCTGCACGGGTAGTTGCCCCTACAAGCGTAAATGGTGGCAAATCAATTTTGATATTTCTTGATTTTCCTTCTGTACCGATTACTAAATCAATTTCAAAGTCTTCCATAGCCGGATATAAAACTTCTTCAATAAATTTTGGCATTCGATGGATTTCATCAATAAATAATACATCTCCAGGTTCAAGAGTTGATAATATGGCAGCTAAATCCCCTGTTTTTTCAATGGAAGGACCACTCGCTGTTTTGATATTGCTACCAAGCTCGTTTGCAATAATATGAGCAAGGGTTGTTTTTCCAAGGCCAGGTGGTCCATATAAAAGCACATGGTCAAGTGGTTCTCCTCGCATTAAAGCTGCTTTTATAAATACTCGCAAATTTTCCTTAATTTCATTTTGCCCAATATATTCATCTAATTCTTGAGGACGAATATTTTTTTCAAAAACATCTTCTTTTTTTTCTTCTGCATCTATGATTCTGTCTTCCATAATAATCCTTTCTATTTTAATAAAAGTTTTAGTGCTTCTTTTACTTGTTCTTCTATTTTTAAATCTTTTGAAAGTTTGGGTAGTATTTTTTTAATGTCTCCTGTTTTATACCCTAAACCTTCTAAGACTTCTATTACTTCATCGAAACCAACAAAAGAAGCATTTCCATTTTGAGTAAGTTTTCCTTTTAAGTCTAAAATAATTTGACGAGCAATTTTTTCGCCAATTTTTGGGAATTTTGTTAAATATAGAACATTTTCTCTATCTATTGCATCCATAATTCCAGATACACTACCTAAAGCAAACATAGGAAGGGCCATTTTAGGACCTAATCCTTTTACATTTATGAGTCTTAAAAAAAGTTCTTTTTCTTCTTTCGTATTAAAGCCGTAAAAAGAAAGTTCATCTTCTCGAATATGAGTATAAATATAAACGGTTTTATCTGTCTCTAACTCAAAACTAAATGGATTTGCAACAAAAATTTGATATCCAATTCCATTATTTTCTAAAGTTATATAGTTTTTCTCTGTTTCTCTTACTTTTCCTGTTATAAAACTAAACATAAGTACCACCTTCTTTATTTTACCATACGCTTATTCAAACAAAAAGCCTTAAAACTTCTTTTTAAGACTTTTTTCCTTTATTACTGTTTAGAATGAAGCGCAAGTTTTATAATTAATTGCGGTTGCCCACTATAATTTTCTATTACTCTATTTCGTATTTCTTGCGTTTGTTTTTTTGATATTCCTGGATATGTTTCTTTTACTCTTTTTTCTAATATTCTAAAAATATAAGAAGTAAATTTTTATATTCAAATTCCTCTGTTGTTTTTTTTAATCTTTCTATTAATATAATAAAAAATGCTTCTTCTATTTGTAATTTTTTACTTCTAAATGAACTTTCTAACTTTTGATTTTCAAAAGCTTGATTTATACTGTTTTCTAATTCTTGTGATTGAATTATATCTCCATATACAGTTTGGTATTTTCTATGAATTAGACTTTTTTGTTGTTCTTTTAATTCTTCTTGCCAAGTTGTTATTGTTAAAAGTTTTAGATTCCCCAATATTTCCGTTTCTAATTGGGGAGTTATTTTTAATTTATTTACTATGTACTCCTCTAGTTTTCTTATTCCATTTATTAAACTTTGGTATTCCTTTGATGAGGATTTAATTTCTTGTTGTTCTTTTAAACAATTATATATTACTTCTTGTTGTTTTTTTGTTAAATAGGACAATCCTTCTTGTATTTGTTCATCGGTTACAGGTGGATATTTCTCTTTTAACTCTGCAATTGAATGTATAATCTTTGGTTTTCTTTTTCTATTCATATATAAATTATTTTCTTGACCAAATTCTTTTATTTTATTATATTTTTTCAATTTTTTTATACCTTCATCATGAATTTGTTGTGCTCTTTGCCAAGTTTTACCTATTATTTTTCCAATTTCCTTGTATTTTTTTGGCTCTCCATCTTCTAGCCCATAACGCAAAGAAATTACTAGGAATTCTTGCTCTTTTATAATTTTATTTGTAACACAATTTTTAATTATCTCTCTGAATGTTTGATAAAATTCTTTTTTTTCATAATCTTTTTCAATTTCTATTCCATCATTTTTTAACACTTCATGTAAATTTGTTTCTTCTAAAAAAGAATCTAAATATATTGTTCTTTGACATAATTGTATATTTTCAGCTAGTTGTTCCTTTGCAACTTCTAATTTTTCAGTTAGTGTTTGGGATGAAAAATTATTATATCCCTCTAAAGATAATTCTCCGATGATTTTATGCATTTTTTTAATTTCAACCATTTTATTTCTACTAACTTTTAATTGAAATCTTTGTTTTTCTAAATATTGATTAATGGCCGCTTTAATACTCCAAATTGTATAAGTTGCTATTCTGTATCCTTTTGTATAATCAAATTTATCTAAACTTTTTATAAGAGCTTCTACTCCTTCTTGAAATAAATCATCATATAAATTAGCAAGAGAAATATTTGACAAATTATAATACTTTGCAAGATTATTGATACAAAATTTGACTAAACCCAAATTCTTTTCAATTAACTTCGCTCTTGCTTGTTTATCACCATTTGCCATTTGTTTTAATAATTCTAACTCTTCCTCTTGAGAAAGTGATTTTTGCATTTTTTTACTATTTTCTTCTATGTAGATATTGTTTAAAATTCTTAATAAATTATTATTTTTTATATATTTTTCATAGGAATTTTCTGAAATTTCTTCTATAGATTCAAATATATACTTTGATACTCTTTGGCATATTGGATCTTTTATTAAAATATTTATTTGTTCTTCACTTAAATAAATATTTTCAAATGAATGCCATTTTTTTTCAAAGTCTCCTTCTTTTTTTTTATCAATATTATTTAAAAATGCTAATATTTCTTCTAAATCCATATTAAAAAAACCCCTTTTTTCAAAAATGTGGGTTTTATTTTACCATATATTTCTTTTTTGTCAAATTGCATAAGTTCATTTATTGTGTTTACCTTTTTACCTATTTTTTAAATAAAGAGTTATTTCGAATTCAAAATTACTCGTTCCCGTATAATTTTTAAAAACTTCTTCTATCGCATATGCAATTTTTTCTTTTGTATATAGGGGATTTTTTGCTTTAATCTTTATCAAAAACATTTCTTTTATGTGGTTTATTAGCATGTGTCCTTTTTCATTATCTATATTTTCTTTGTATTGATTTGCTAAATTCATAAATATTTCATTTTCGATGATATGAAAATATTCATTATTTGAAATGCGTAAATTTACTACTGTTTTATTAATTAGTTCTATTATGATTTTTTTATCAATAAGTGTTTGATATACTTCAAATAAATTATTAAAGATTTCAGCTTTTTTTAAAGATAGTTTTTCTTCTAGTAAATCATTTTTTATTTTTTTTGATGGTTGGTCAATAATGACTATTTGCTCTTCTTTTCTATTTGCATTTTGTTTTTTTTGTATTTGTTTTAAATGATAAATGGCTTCTTCATACTCCCATGAATACTCAGCAAATGATTTTTTTATATTATTTCTTGGAAATGATTTTACAAAATTTAAGTCTTCACCCCATTTTAGGTAAATAATATCTTGTTCCGATTTTGCTAATAAGGCTATGGTTTCCTTTGCTTCGCTCACTGAATTAAATCCATATTTTAGACAAAATTCAGTAACTAATACTTCTTTTTTACTTTCAATATGCTTTATTATTTTTTTTACAATTTTTGCATAACGCCTATAATAATAACTAGATTTTTGATCTGTTGGCCAAGGATTTTTTTGTTCTAAATTCTCTCCATGACGACTTAGAAATAGTATTAGCTCTTCTTTACTTAGTATAGGTAATGCCATTCTTATTTCTTCTTTTGCATATTTTTGAAATAAAGGAGATACTTTACATATTTTTCCTTCTTTTTTTCTTTTTATGATTGCAAGTATGTCATAATATGTTTTTGTTTCCTTAGTATACCCCCCCCCCGAACACAAAATGTTTTTTTCTTTTATTGTTAAATATTTTAGATTATCGATAAGACTTTTATCTTCGGATATTTCTAAATCTTTTTTAAAACGTTCTTTATTTTTTATTAAGAAAAGAATTATTTCTAAGTTTTGTACTGCAAGTGTATATTTTCTAAATTGTTTTTGATATTTCTTTTTTGAAAATGAGAAAAAATTGTTTAAATTCTGTCCATGTCTTTTTATAATAATTTGCTGCTCTTCCTCTGTTAAATATCTTAAAGCATATATTATTTCCATATTTGAATATTCAGAAAAACGAAATAATAAACTTCTATTTTTCATTTTAGATATTAAACTTTCCAAAATTTCTTTTTTATTTTTGTTTTGTTTTATTCCATTAAAATATTCATCTATCATAAATTTTAAATGAGATTCCATAGTTTTTATCTCTTGTTTACTATTATTAGTTAGTTTAGAATTAATAATTTTCGATACTTTTTTATTTTTTATTCTTATCCCTTTTTCAATACAATACGATTTGTGCATTTCTTCTGGAAATAAATTTATAAATTCTATAAATAATTTTGAATTTAATAATGGATCTATTTCAGTCGTATCAAAATCGCTATATTCTATTGTGGTGTTCATTTCATTATATAATATTTCTTTTAAAAGTTTCAAACACTTTCTTTCGATTCGAGAAATTATGCTTTGCGACAAATTAAATTTATTTGCTGCTTCAGATTGAGAATGTTTTTTTCCATCTGTCAATCCGTATAAATATAAAATTATTTGTTTATCACGTTCTTTTAAAAAATTTAAAATTTCTTTCATTTTTTCTATTAATTTTTCGTTATTTTCAATTTCTTCGGTTACGATATAATCATCTAGAATATTTATATTATTATCAGCAATAATTTCTTCTAAAATTATTTCCTTTCCATCTTTATCATGATATAAAGATTTATTCATACTTTCTTCTTTTGAAAATTTTTTCTCGTGACGCATAAACATTAAAATTTCATTATGAATACATCTCGTGGCATACGTGGCAAATGCATTTCCTTTTTTAATATCAAATGAATCTATAGCTTTTATTAATCCTATTGTTCCTATACTAAATAATTCATTTGTTTCATAAGAAGTTTTGGAAAAATAGTTATAAATTTGATTTAAAACAAATCTTAAATTATGGTCAATAATATCCTTTTTAATCGAAGTATCGCCATTCGCCATTTTTTCAAATGCTTCCTTATTTAGTTTTGCATCGTATGGCTCTGGTAAATCGTTTATTTTATCAACATAAATTTTTTTATACATCGCATTTCACCTCTATAAAACTTTTCCTTTTATTCTATCATAATTTTTTATAAAATTACAAAAAAATAACATCTTTTTAGATGCTATCCAATTAAAAATTCTACTAAAACGGGGGCAAGAATAATCAACAACATAATGGGAATGAAAAAGATAACAGATAATATGCTTATTTTAGTAGGAAGTTTTGATATCTCAGCTTTTATTTCGAACATTTTTTTGTCCCGCAAATAATCAAGTTGATTGTTTAATGATTCTGTAATACTATTTCCAAATATACTTGATTCGGTTAAATTTAAAATAATATTCTTAATTGTGTCACTCGGTATTCGTGCTTTCATGGCTTCTAAACTTTCTGTAAAACTTTTCCCAAGTTTTATTTCCTCTAACATTTTTTGAAATTCGCTTGATAGTTCACTCTTTATATTCTGTGTGGTTAGTTCCAATGCACTTTTTAAATTTTTGCTAGAGTCTAAGGTTAATAGTAATACTTCAAAAAAGAATATTGCCTCCTCTTCTAATGCTATGCCTCTTTTTTTTATAGGAATATCTAAAACAATATATTCACAAATTAAATAAAAGACAATGGCAAATATAGGTGCTAAAATATAACCATGGTTAGAAAATAATAATAGTAAAAGAAATAAAATAATCGTCAAAATCATTCGAGTATTTAAAAATGTAGCTTCATCATATTTTAAATTCGTTCCTAAAAGCCTCATTTTGTTTTGAATGCGTATTATATTTTTTTTTCTATATATTCTATACATTAAATGCTTATTTTTTTTCATTACATTTTCACCTTCATTGCTTTTCTAATTATCAAAATGTAGTTTATATATAAAAATACAATGGCTAGTAAAAGTAATATTCCGAATCCTGATGAGAATAGTGGATTAAAATAAGTGGGATTTAAAATAAATATGATGAAAGAAAAAAAGAGAGGTAAAGCAACTAGGACCCGAAAGACAAAAACACTTGCTGCCGTTAAACTTTTCATTTCATTTTGAAGTTTTTTCTTATCAAAAAAAGATTTTTCGATGCTTTCAAAAACGCTCACTATATTTCCTCCAGTCTTACTTAATAAAGTAAGAGAAGAAGCGATGTATTTGGCATCTTCTAATTTTACTCTTTCATAAAAACGATTGAATACTACTTCTAAACTTAATCCATAAGTGATGTCTAAATAAATTTTTTTAAATTCATCTGCAATAGGACCTTCTAGTTCAGTTTTTACTATTTGAATTGCTTGCATAATGTTGCGACCCGATTTAAAACTGTTGTTCATAATAATAATAGCTTTTAGTAATTCTTCTTCAATTTGTTTTCTTTTGCTTTTAAATTTTGTCATTAACGTAATATCTGGAAGAAAGAAACCAACTAAAAAGGAACAGAATAAGGTTATGAAATTTGTCTTTTTATGTATAAATATACTTGCTATATTTAATAGAACGAAAACAATTCCTATAATTACCTTAATAGCTATATAATCTATGCTTTCTTTTCTTTCTTTTTCTTCAAAGGGAATAAATCGTTCATATTTTTTTGCATATTTTGTTAAAACTTGTGATTTTTCAAATAGAAAAGAAAGTTTATGGATGGTTTTCCAAAACAAAATTGACATCTCATCAAAAATAGAAATTATTTGTTCTTTATCGGATTGTAAACTAAATGCTTCAAATCTTTTTTCTAGTTTCGTAAAATGCATTTGTTTTAGAATAGAATATATAATTCCTAAGACAAGGCAAATTAAAATAATAGGAATTAAGAAAGTACTTAAAAGTGCACTTTTCATATTAGATTACTCCTTTCTTTTAATTTTTATTTGTTTTTCCAAACATATCTTCTAAATCATTTATTCCTCGGGCCACTATTTTCTTGTATACTCGAGGAGTTGTTTTGTATAACATAAATTCTCCATCCACTTCACCATTGTCTGTTAAACCTTTAGGAGTAAACTTAAATATTTCTCTTAGTTTTATACGGTCCTCTTGAAAACCTTCAATTTCAGAGATGGATGTAATTTTTCGTTTTCCATCACTCATTCTTTCAATATTCACTATTAAATCAATCGCGTTTATTATGTATTCCCGAATTGCTTTTATTGGAATATCTAAGCCACTCATTAATACCATCGTTTCTAAACGATTTAGGGCATCTAAAGGTCCATTTGCATGTAAAGTTGTGAGTGACCCATCATGACCAGTGTTCATGGCTTGCAACATATCAAATGCTTCTTTTCCTCTCACTTCTCCTACAATGATTCTATCTGGTCGCATACGAAGCGAATTTTTGACTAAATCTCGGATGGTCACTTCTCCTGTACTATCATAATTCGTTACTCTTGTTTCCAAAGAAATTACATGTTCTTGGTGCAAATGAAGTTCTGCAGCATCCTCAATGGTTATAATTCTTTCTTGACTACTAATAAAGCCACTTAATACATTTAAAAGAGATGTTTTTCCACTCCCTGTTCCTCCACAAACAATAATGTTTAATTTTCCGCGGACTGATGCATCTAAAAATCTTGCCATATATGGAGTTAAAGAACCTATGCGAATTAAATCTTCGATATTTTTCATTGTTTCTTTAAATTTACGAATTGTAATGATTGGGCCTCTTGTTGAAAGAGGCGGAATTACAGCATTAATACGAGAGCCATCTTGCAGTCTAGAATCCACCATAGGATTTGCAGCATCTATTGTTCTTCCCAGTGGTTCAATAAGTCTTTGTATGGTTCTTACAATGTGTTCTTCGTTAATAAAGGAAATACTTTCATCTTTAATCAATTGTCCATCAATTTCAATATAAATTTCATTAGGACTATTTACCATAATTTCCGTAATATTTTTATCTTTTAAAAGTTCTGTTATTGGTCCATAGCCATTTATTTCATTGTCTATTAAATTGAATAAATGGCTTCTTTCTAAGTTTGTTAAATCGTATCCTTCAATAGTAGCATCTATTTCATCATTTATAAATTCATTTAATATTTTATCTTCTGGAATTTCTTTGTCGATAATATTTTCGATAATTTGTGTTCTTAATTCATCTAATAATTTTTTATCAGAGAAAATTTCATAATCTGTAACTGCCTCTATTTTCGTGGTTTTTCTTTCAATATTAAAGGCATCTATTAAACTTGTTTTATTCATTTGTTTCCCCTTCTTCTAGTTTATTTCTTTCTTTTTCAGTGTGTCCTATTGTATCTAAGGCAATCATCATAAAGGTTTCATAATCTTTATTAAAGGTAGAAGGCATATTTTTTAATAATGTAATGATTTGTCCATCCATTACATAAGAATCCATATTTTTTAAATAAAAACTAGAAGTAATAGTATAATCAATATTGGCTTTAATAATATTTCTAATATCAAATATAGAAAAATAATCTTTAAATGGATTGGTGCTATTGTTTAAAAGAATTTTAAAATTTGTAATATTGGAATCATGAAAAATACTAAGCAAAGATTTCATATTTTTTATGTCTAATGGGTCGTTTGTCATCACAAATAAAATGTTGTCTACTTTATCTAATGTTACAATGTTTATTTCATTTAAAATATGATTTGTATCAAGCAAAACAATATCATAGTTTGATTCTGCTTTATCAATTAATATATCGATGTATTTGGAATCAATCTTATTGGCTTGCCTTGGGTCTTTTGGGCTTGGCAATATATCAATATATTCATCGTATTTTGTAATATAGCTTTTAAAGTCTTTATATCGATTGTTATTGTAGTCATCTACAAAATTATAGATTGTTTTTTCAAATGGACGATTTAAAGCAACACTAATTCCTCCACTTGATAAATCTAAATCAACGATTAACACTTTTTTTTCTAAATGTTCAAATATTCCCGCCATATTGATGGTGGTTATTGTTTTTCCTACTCCTCCTTTTGCTGAAAAAATACATATTGATTTTCCTTTTGTTTTTGACATAAAAGTTCCCTCTATTCTTTACTGATAATTATTTTGTCTGTATTTTTAAATGCTCGCATTTTTATTTTTAAAGGATAATTCTTTATCCCTATTATTTTGCCAAAAATACTTTCTATACTATATTGGTTTTCTACTATTACTTCTTGCGCATGTACTGTTAGTTTTATATTTTCTGTAGGTATATTGTTTTTTTGATAAAGATTTTTTATATCTTTCTCAAAATGGACTTCTCCTTTTTTATCATACATTGTTTTTAAAATTGTCTTTGTAGTATTTGTGAGTTTCGTATTTTCTTGTAACAATAAACCAGTATCGACTACAAATGCTAAAAGAAGAAGTAACACTGGTAAAAGAATGACAAATGCAATTAAAGTTTGCCCTTTTTTATTCATCGTAAATCACTCGATTCGCCGATACTTTATAAGGATTTCCTAATAAGCTATTTAAACCAGGAGTAATAAGGTCTGTTTCTTTTTCTATTTGGAAGTTTAAATATTTTTGTTCTTCTGTAATAGAAAGGATAATGTTTTCTTTTTTTAATTTTAATTTTTCGATTATTTCGTTTTTTGTTTCTCCCTCTTTGTAAGCAGTAATAATGTCATCCATTTGGCTTTCTAAATTATTTTTCATATAAAGTATTTTCCCTAAATCTATGACTCCAAATATCATAAAAACAAATATAGGTAATATTATTACAAATTCAACCAAAGCTTGCCCTTTCTTGGATAATTGCATATTATCACCTCATTTATTCATTCTTTTTTTCTTTACATTCCCCTTCTCCTGGTTTACTGCCTGGAACATACTCTTGGTCTACTAAAGAACAAGAAGTTTTTGTGATAGAATCTTTCACATAACCGCCAAAATAGTTTACAATTGCAATAGTAATGACACTAATTATAGTCACAATGAGTACATATTCTACTAAAGCTTGCCCTTTCGTATTCAAACTTTTCATATCTCCACCTACTATCATAATAAATATAAACTAATTTCATAGTAAAGTCAAATATAGGAAATCATTTTGCATGAAAAAAAGCACTCCAATAAGTACTTGTTATTTTAAATTCTTGTACAAAAAATTTTCTGTTTCATTTCTAATTTTTAGAATACTGTTATTACTAGAAAATGCTTTTGTTTATTATAATTATTTTAGGTTGTAATACATATTTCATTTTTTTTAAATAACAATTTGGTTATTTCCGATAAATTAAATATTCTTTTTTTCAATAATTTCTAGCCTTTTTTCTCAGTTTTGATTTTTCGACTATTTCAATACCATAATATTTGATTTATTTAACAAACCAGACTCAAAGTTTTTTTAGTATTACATATTTATTGTCAAATAAGGTAGCATATTTTGGCTTTTTCGCTCATTTTTTTATTTTTTATATGATATGATTTATTAGGTGATATTTTTGAAACTTTTGTTAAATAAAACTTATATAAAAATTGTAGAAGCTGTATCATTTCAAGAACGTTTATATGGATTGATTGGCAAAACCAATATAAATTTTGGTATGTTGTTTCCGAAATGTAATAGTATTCATACTTTTTTCATGAAAGAAAATATTGATGTAATAGGAATAAATGAAAAAAATGAAATTGTTTTTTTAGAAAGAAATGTTTCCAAAAACAAAATTATTAAAATTCATTTGCCTTTAAAAAAGACCAGCATTTTGGAACTTCCTAAAAACTATAGTCAAAATTTGCATATCGGCGATAAATTATTCTTTGAATTCGAAGATATAGTCTAATATTTGCACATCATCACCGCGTTTTGCTCCTAAACGTTCTAATTCTTCTTCTACCCCCATGCCTTTTAATTTTCTTGCAAAACGTAAAACGGCTTCTTCTTCTGTAAATCTTGTCATTTTAAACAAACGCTCAATTTCTTCTCCTTCTAAAATCCAGACATCGTTATCTCTTCGAATGGTATAAGGGCGTTCATTTTGAAATTTATACACAATATAACTTTCATAATCTTCTTTTTCGTAGATGTCTTCTTCTGGTAAAGTTTCTACTAAATTAGCTAAATAGATAAGTAATTGTTCAAATCCTTCATTGTTTAAAGCACTGATTTCAAAAATAGGTAAACTAGGGTATATTTTTTTAAAAGATTTTAGATTTTCTTTAGCGTTTTCTAAATCCATTTTGTTGGCAATTACAATTTCTTTTTTCTTTTTTAATTTATCATCATAATTTTCGATTTCTCTTCTTATTTTTTGATAATCTTCTATTGGGTCTCTTCCTTCAAATGAACCCATATCAATTACATGAGCAAGTATTTTGGTTCGCATTGCATGCCGCAAAAATTTATGACCTAAACCACTTCCCTCATGAGCTCCTTCAATTAAACCTGGTAAGTCTGCCATGACAAATGTTCTATTGTCTTTTAGGTTTACGACTCCTAAATTTGGATTTAACGTTGTAAAATGGTAGGCGCCAATTTTTGGTTTTGCCGCACTGATAAGACTTAAAATCGTGCTTTTTCCAACGCTTGGCATGCCAATTAATCCTACATCTGCCATAACTTTCAATTCTAAATGAACGAAAACTTCTTCACCAGGACATCCAAGTTCACTAAATTTGGGAGCTGGTTCATTGTGTGTTGCGAAAGCTTTGTTGCCGCGACCACCACGGCCCCCATGTGCAATTATAATTCGTTCTTTATCTTTTGTTAAATCAGCAAGTATTAGATTATTGTCCGCATTGTAAATAGTTGTTCCTTCTGGTACTTTTAAAATTATATCTTCTGCATTAGCACCATTCCTGGTACTTCCTTTGCCATTTACCCCTTTGTCTGCCTTGACTATTTTTTTGTAACGCAAATCAATTAGCGTTTTTAAACTTTTATCGACTTCGAAAATGATGTCTCCTCCTTTTCCACCATTTCCTCCATCTGGTCCTCCCATTGGAATGTATTTTTCGCGCCGAAAAGAGGTACAACCGTCTCCTCCTTTCCCTGCAATTAATTTTATTGTCGTTTCATCTACAAACATAAAAACTCCTTCTTTTTGCTTTTATTATATAAAAAAGAAAATATCTTCTAATTCTATATTGATTAGAATATAGAATTGCTATTCATTTTATTTAAGTTTGTTTTATAAATTCAGAAATTTTTTCTTTCTTTTGTTAATTCTTTTTGATTATTTTTTAAAACAATTAGCACTTATTATATAAATTTTTTTCTTTTTTGTCTACTTTTTAATTAAATTAAGAAGTAAAGTTTCTGATGCAGTCTCTTTTATTTCTAATCCTAAACGCAAACGGTCTATAAAAGGTAAATTTTTACCCATTTTTTCTATAAACTCTCCTTGCCGTTTCTTATCATACTTTTCTAAATAAAACTTTGTTGGACTACAAGTTATATTATTTGCTTTTAATAAATTATAAGCATTTAAATAAAAATTTTGTTGCCTACAAGTCATATAATTCCATAAAATATAGGAACGCAATTCTTCAGCAATTGAAACTATATCCTGAATCGCATCTATGTTCGCAATTCTTTCGAATGGAGCAAAATGCCATAAACTTTTATATAATTGATATCGATTTTCTTGTATCTTGCATATTCTTTTTCTTACAAAAGGAAATCTTGGCCTATCCCTTAAAAATATATAATTTTTTATTAACGGTTTATAATAAGATTCGCGTAATATTTTAGTTTCTATATCTTTTTGATTAATAATGCATTTTTTATAATCTCTTGCATGGTAAAGTTCATGTATCGTACACCACGCCACATGAGAGAAATTATTTAACATTCTATCATCATAATTTAAATAAAAAAATTCTTGCGGGATGTCTTTTATAATATTTTCTATATTTCCACTTATTATTTTAGTTATTACATTATAACTTATTACAAAATCATCTTGATAGGGTTGAAATTTTTTCACATAATCATGTAGGCCTTTTTCATTTACTACAATTTCAATTATTTTATCAATGAACTTCAAATCTATTGCTTTATTCTGGCGGATATAATCTATTATAAGTTTTAATATACAATATTGATAGTTGCTCATTTTCTATTCTCCTCATGAAACTGCTAAGATAATAAATTTTTTTATATTAAAAGTTGTATTTATCATAACCTATTTATTATATCATACTGTTACTTTTTTGCTTCCCTATCATAAAAACTTCATTTAATCTTATTTTTATATTGCTTTTTTTTCTTCTTTTTCCTTTCCAAACAAAAAATCTATTGCTTTTTCATAATTTGAAATTAGTTCTTTTGCTTCTTGTAACACTTGTTTGTAATCTATTTCTTTTTCATCTTTAATTTTTTGTATATTGATTATAATTGTGCTATTATTTTCATCTCTTTTTTCATTTTTAATATATCCTTTTTTTACATAATAATTATATTTACAAATAATTTGTAAATATTTCATAATTTCTGCAATCTCTTCATCTGGTATTCCACCATGATAACGATTTTCAATTACAGCAATATTTTCTATTAAACTATATAGAAATTCCTGTTCTTGTGTGCCTATCTTTATTTTTATTTGGTTATTTTCTAGCATATTTAGAGTTTCGTTATATTTTTCTTTTAAAACGTAGATATTTTCTTTCCAAATGTTCCATTCATTGAAAGTTGCAAAAATTATTTTTTCAAAAACCATAATTTCTTCTAGTTTTTTTATATTATTAAGCATTTTTTCTAAATAAGACAACCATTCACTATATTTCTTCTTTCCAAATAAGTATGCATATGCTTGCCATACTTCTTTATCGACTTCTTCTTTACTTTTTTGCAATTTTTCATACCATTTTTGTTCTTGCATGGTAACATCTTTTTTACTTTTTATCTCCGCTAATTTATCTATAATGTAATTATATTTTACACATATTTGCAAATTTTTACCAATTGGAATTATTTCAGACAGTTTTATGTTTGCGCCATATTTTTGCTCTGCTTTGTGTATCACTTTTCTACATAACGTTAAAAATTTATAATGATGCAGAATTCGAAAATAATTTTCTTTTTCTTGTGCTTCGGAAAGTGGTGTTAATGCTTCATTGTATTTATTTTTTAAAATATTTATGTATTCTTTAAAGTTTATCCAATCTAGACAAGTAAAAAATTTAGTTTCTCCATTTATTAAAGCAATTTCAGCAGCATTTATTTTTTGAATAACAGAATCAAAATAAAATACATTTGTACAATTTCTTGTTTCCTCATCAGTGTCTATATTCTGGTTTGTATATTTACTTATAAGACTTGCTTCTGTTGAAAAAAGTATTTTTTGTTTTAATTCTTCTTTTCTTTGGGATTGCATTTTTCATCCTCCTTGTCTTTTTTTATTTTACTATACCATATTTTATTTCTTAAAAAAAGCGATTACTTTTCGTAAACGCTTGCTTTCTTTTTGTCTCTTCCTAATCTTTCAAATTTTACAACACCATCTATTTTTGCAAATAAAGTGTGGTCTTTTCCTATTCCAACGTTTGTACCAGGATAAATTTTTGTTCCTCTTTGGCGATAAAGGATAGAACCTGCCGTAACAAATTCTCCATCACTTGCCTTTGCACCTAATCTACGACCACGAGAGTCTCTTCCGTTATCTGTAGATGATTGTCCCTTTTTATGGGCAAAACGTTGAAGATTTAACATTAATTTAAGCATTCGTTATTCACCTTCCGTTCTTATTGTTATATTCTTTTTGTATTGCTTTTCTATCTCTTTTAATAAATTTAGCATATTTTTAAGCAACGTATCGGTAATTTTATCATGTTCTAAAACCGTTATTGTAAGTATTTTTAAATCATCTATTACTTGAATTGTTTTTTTAAAAGACAAAATACCGTTTACACTGGTTGTAATGATACTTGATACAGCACTACAAACAATATCATGACCATAGTCTGCATATCCTGCATGCCCTGATATCTTAATTTGTTCTATTTCTTGCTTATTTTTTGAGATATTTACTTTTATCATACTTATTTTGCTTCTATTTTTTTCACAACTAATTTTGTATAAGGTTGTCTATGGCCTTGTTTATTACGATATTTTTTCTTTGGTTTGTATTTGAAAACAACAATCTTTTTTTGTCTTCCATGTTTTTCGACTGTACATGTTATTTTGGCACCATTTACATATGGAGTTCCTGCTTTTCCGTCTACAAATAAAACATTCGTAAATACAACTTCACTTCCTGCTTCATTATTTAACTTTTCAACGTAGATAGTGTCGCCTTCTTGTACATAGTATTGTTTTCCGCCGGTTGTAAATATAGCTTTCATTTCCTACCTCCTTTATTATTTTAAGACACGCTATTAAGGCACTATTTCTAGTTTTTACCTTTTCTATGCGGTTTAGAAAGGAAAGCCCTTTCAAACATCCTAAATTCTATCAAAGAAACGAATGAATGTCAAATTTTCTCTTTAAAACTTCTTTTTCATGAATGTATTTGTTTTGGTCTTTAAAAAAATGAAGGGTTTCTTTTTTTAGGTTATTTATATCTTGTTTAGCATTGTGTTCAATTTTTTTATAAGGTAATGTATACATAAATCGTTCTAATAAGAATTTATTTTGAAAAAAAACTCTTTTTTTAAAGAAATCAATTGTTCTATAAAGGAGAAAAGCAACAATTACATAATTATTTAAATTACTCTTTATATTATATAAAACAAATGCTATTAAAAAGAAAACAGAAATATAATGAGAGATAAATAATGTTTTCTGATAACAAAAAAATTTTTGTAAAAATAAATGAATGATTTCTCCTCCATCTAAAGGTCTTATCGGTAGTAGATTAAAGAAGAAAATACTTTTGTTGTATCGTAAGAATAAAGAAAAAGTATTTTGATTTATAAATCCTTTTTGATTTATAAATACAAAAAGAAAATACAAAAGAATTTGAAACAAAATACCTCCAAAATAAATTAAAATATCTTTGTTTATTGGAGAATTTATATATTTATTAGTTGTAGTTAGTCCTCCAAAAGGAAATATCTCTACTTTTTCAATTTTATAATGAAAATATTTTAAAAAGAAAACATGCCCTATCTCATGAATGATAACAATTAAAAAAATAAGTAAAATGTTTTTGATAAATCCAGTGAGTAAAAAACTTAAAAAAAGAATGTAAGTAGCGCTATTTATTTTTATTTTAGGAAAGATATTTTTCATAACCTGTATAATTTCCGTTTTCCATAAATGTTAATATAGCACTATTGTCTTTAAATTCTCCAATCATATTATTTTTTTCTACATAATCGTAAAGGGTTATATTGTGATTTTCTATATTGGAATACCATATATCTACCCCATCAATTCCTTGTACAATTATTGTTTTGCCTAAATTTTCTTTTTCACCTAAAAAGACAACGACACCACTTTCTAAAAAAGAAAAAGTATTGGAATTTAATTGTAATTTATAAGCGTTTTCTACCTGTTCAATAGAAGAATAAGATTTGCCACTTTCAAAAACAGGAATTGTTTTATTTAACGTTTCAGGGACAATTTCTCCAAAATATTTTGTATATAGATTATTGATTGTGGTAAAAGCAAGGGTTTCATTAAAAAAATGGTTTTTGAATGTTAAAAGATTGGCATCACTTATATTGATAAAAATGGCGCACAATAAAACTAAAATAACACTAATAAGCGTTCTTGTAAAAAGATTCGATATATATTTAGAAGGTTTTAATTTTATTGTTTTTTTATTATTTACAAAGTTGAGTCTTTTGTTTTTTATCCGATTTTGTGCTTCTGTTATGACATTGTCCATTATCATCACCTACAAAATGATATGATTTTGTAGAAAATTTATAACTAAAAAAGAGAAAAGCAATATTAATAAGAAAACCTGAAAAAGAAAAAATGACTTTTTGAAAAAAAAGGTAAGATAAGAATTGGTATAGAAGATAGAGGAAAAAAAAGGATAAAAAACTTCTTCTAAAATTAGGTGTCGCAATGCTTATTTTTTTAGTTAAAATATACAAAATAAAAAATAGGGTAAATAGTTTCATGGAAGCATGCAATAATAAAGTTATTCCAGTCAAATAGAAAAGAAAAGGAAAAAAACGTTTTTCTCTTTCAATAAGAGAAACTAAAATAAGATTGGTTTTCCAAGAAGTATAATTATAAAAGCAAACATCCATAAAAAAATAAAGAAGTAACATATTAGACACCTCGAAGATGGGTAATTACACTTATATATTTTATATTTTCAAAATCAACAGCAGGGGTTACTTTGATTTTTTTTTCAATTTCATAATGATCAAGTGTGATTTCTTTAATGGTTCCAACGACAATATTTTCAGGATATATAGATAAATTACTTGTTAAAATTGTATCTCCCACTTCTACTTTTCCTTTGTTATTAATGCCTTCTATAATTAATTCTTGGTTTTGATATTTTAGAATTCCGTACTCACTATTTATTTTTACAGATAAGTTCAAAGAGTCATTTAATAATAAATCTACTACACTGCTTTTTTTATCCACTCTAGAGATAATTCCTACTAAGCCTTTTTCATTGATAACCAAATTTTTTTCTTCTATGTTGTTTTCTTTTCCTTTGTAAATTGTAATTTGATTTTCCAAATCATATACATTTCGATATAAAACTTTGGTGTGTTCTAAAGGATACGTCACTTTTTCTTCATAACCGTAGGCATTTAAAAGTTCTTGGTATTTTTTTTCTACTATTTTATTTTTCGTTTCTTCTATCTCAGCAAATGTTTCTTTATAAAGTTTACTTTGGAAAAAAAAACCATAAACTTCTTCTTTTAATAAAAAAGAAGCGATTAAAACTATATAAATTAGTATTTTTTCTTTTTTTGTCATTCTACATTCACCTATTTTTAGTATGGAAAATTTTTAATATTTTAAAGCATATGATTATCAAAAAAACTAAAAAAAGCATTCTCTCCTAAAATAATATGGTCAATGATAGGAATTTGTAAAAGGTTTCCTATTTCTTTTATATTTTCTGTAAATTTTATATCCTCTTGACTTGGTGTTACATCTCCTGTTGGATGATTGTGTATGATTATCATTTTTATAGCGCTATGCTTAATCGCTGCATTAAATATTTCTCGTGGATGAATAATACTTTTATTTTGTGTTCCTACAAAAATGGTTTTGTATTCTATAATTTCATTTTTAGTATTTAAAAAAACCGCTATTAGTTTTTCTTGTTTTAATCCTATTATTTTAAAACGAAATAAATTGTATATTTCTTCCGCTTTGGTTATTTTTTGTTTCTTGGTATTATGAGGTTGAGCAAGTCTTTTTCCCAATTCAATCGATGCCAGTAATGCTATTGCTTTGGCTTCTTTTATTCCTTTTATTTTGATTAAATCGGCATATGTAATAGAATGTAAGTCTTTAAAAGAATTTAATTGTTTTACCAAACGAATTGCTAAGTCCTTTACCGATTCTTCCTTATTTCCCGTTCTCAAAATTATGGCAATTAATTCTTCATTTGATAAACTTTCTATTCCTTTTTCTTTGCATCTTTCACGAGGTCTTTCATCCAAAGGTAAATCTTTGATTTTATAATTCATTTGGTAAGCTTTCTAACATATTTCTAAGTATTAATTCTTGATTTTTTTCTTCTGTTTTAGCAAGTATTTCATCATACTTTCCTATATTTCCCATGATTTCTTCGGGCATTTCTATTTCTTTTATATAGTAAGTATATTCCAATTTGTCAAAAATGCTTGAGAGTAATTCTTTGTTATTTAGAGTAACACCTAAAAAAATACGATGATAACCATTATCATAAACAATTCGAGAAAAAGCATACTTTCGTGCAAAGTTTTTGGCATTTTCTAAATTTTTAAAAACGCCTACTTGGTAAGCATATACAACTGGTTTTATTTGAGCGTTTGCTTTTTCTTTTACATTAAAGAAAAAAAGGCCTGCTAAAAGAATCCCTACTGAACAAGAAAATAAAACAATTTTTAGATTTTTTTTCATATTTAAATCACCTATTGGTTTTATAACAAATAAAAAGCGATAAAAATGTCGAATATTTGTGAAAATCAAATTTTTATAAAGAAAAAAGGCTTAGTTTTCGCCTTCTTCTAACATTGTGGTAATAAATATTCCATATCCTGTTTTGACATTATCTACTATAACATGGGTTACAGCCCCCACAATTTTTCCGTTTTGGATAATTGGGCTTCCACTCATCCCTTGGACAACTCCTCCAGTTTTATCTAAAAGTTCATTATCCGTAATTTCAAATGATATATTTTTAATTTTATTGTATTCATTGATTTTTGTAATATTTATTTCGTATTCTTTTATTTCATTACCATCTAAAACAGTTTCGATTGTTGCTTTTCCGACCTTTATTTCATTGGGATTTGCTACTTCTAGTATTCGATTATCCGGTAATTTTGTAGTATAAGTTCCAAATAAACCGTATTTTGTATTTTTTGAAATAGTCCCATAAACATCGGTTGTTTTAAAATTGGCTTTTTTTTCTCCTGGAGTTCCATCGGTACTTTTATTAATTCCTGTTATAACACTATTAAAAATAGTTCCTGTTTTCACTTCGATTCTTTTATTAGAGTTTGCTTCAATTATCTCATGACCAAGTGAACCAAAAATTTTTGTTTCAGGGTCAATATAAGTAAGTGTTCCAATTCCTGTAATGCTGTCTTTTACGTAAAGACCCGTTTTAAATACTTTATCTTGTTCTATTAAAGAAAGTGTTGATTTTTCTTCTTTCCCTTCTCTATTATAAGTTAAAACAACTTCATTTTCCTTCATATTGGTTTCAATGGCATTTGTAAGTTCATTAATTGTTGTTACTTCTGTGTTTCCCACTTTCATAATATAATCTCCTACTTGTATAGGTGGATTACTTTTTACTTCTTTTCCATTTACTTTATAAAATCCAACCACAAGTACGCCATCACTTTGAATATTAATTCCAATGTTTTGCCCTCCTACTATAACTTGGCTCGAATAAGCAAGGACTATATTGGGGATAAACATTAAAATTGTTATCATCCATATTTTTATTTTTTTCATTTTATCACCTTACCATTAATTAGTATGGAAAGGAAAGATAGGAACATAAAAACAATATTTGGTTGCTACCAAATATTGCTAGTATATTTATACAACATTCTACTTTTTAGTTTTAAATTTAATACATAATTTTGTGATTGATATAACAAATAGGTATTTTTTTATTTTAAGAATTTTATAAAAAACATGTTTCAATCAGTTTATTTCAAAAATTTTAGTATTGTTTTCCAAAGTATATTTTGTATTTTCCAGGTTTACCACAGACAATACATTTTCCATCTGGTTGTTCTTCTTCTATAATACAACGCGATTTTAAGCCCGTTTCTTCTTTAATTTTATTTTCACAAGCCATTTCTCCGCACCAATTGATTTTTATGAACCCTGGTTTGTTGTTGACAATCATTTTAAATTCTTCGTAAGTATTTGCATTGTAAAGCATAGAATTTCTTCTTTCCAGCGCTCTATTATAAAGATTTTCTTGAATTTCTTCTAGCAAATTTTCTATTTTTTCTACAGTTTTTTCAATTACAACTTCTACTTTTTCTAAAGTATCTCTTCGCACTAAAGTTACTTTTCCAGCTTCTAAGTCTCTTTTTCCTATTTCTAATCGAATGGGATATCCTTTTACTTCTGCTTCTGCAAATTTAAATCCTGGCGTTTTATCAGTTGTATCGATTCGAGAAGCAATTTCTTTTCTACTTAATTTTTCTTGAATTTCTAAAACTGTCTTTGTTACTTCTTCATCGTTTCCGATTGGAATTAGCATTACTTTTGTTGGAGCAATTTTTGGTGGCAAGACAAGACCCTGGTCGTCTGAATGCGTCATAATAATTGCTCCAATCATTCTTGTTGTTACACCCCAACTAGTTTGATAAGGGTTTACTAGTTTATTTTCTCTATTTAAAAATTCAATTCCAAAAGCCTTTGCAAACCCTTGACCGAAATAATGACTGGTTCCGTTTTGGAGAGCTACTCCATCATACATCATCGCTTCAATGGTATAGGTTTCTTCTGCTCCAGCAAATTTTTCTTTTTCGGTTTTTCTTCCTGTAATTACAGGAAGTGCTAAAAATTCTCTTTGAAAGTCTTCATAAACTTTAAACATTCTTTTTGTTTCTTCTCGTGCTTCACGTTCTGTTTCATGCATTGTATGTCCTTCTTGCCAAAGTATTTCTCTACTTCTTAAAAAAGGGCGAGTCGTTTTTTCCCAACGGACAATGGTACACCATTGGTTATACAAAAGAGGTAAATCACGATAAGATTTTATAATTTTTTTAAAATGGTCACAAAATAAGACTTCGCTCGTAGGGCGCACACACATTCTTTCTTCTAGTAATTCAGAACCACCATGTGTTACCCAAGCAACTTCGGGTGCAAAACCTTTAACATGTTCTTTTTCGACATTTAACAAACTTTCAGGAATAAACATTGGCATTTGCAAGTTTAGATGTCCTAGTTTTTTAAATTCTTTATCTAAAATGCTTTGAATATTTTCCCAAATTGCATATCCATAAGGTCTAACAATCATACTTCCTTTTACGGAAGAATAATCGACCAAATCGGCTTTTTTTATAATATCGGTATACCACTGAGCAAAATCTTCGTCGCGACTGGTAATATCTTTTACTAATTTTGCCATAAGCCGCTCCTAGTTATTTTCTTCTTCTATTGAGAAATCAACTAATTCCCCATTTTCTTTTAAAATCTTGTTTACTTTTTCGGTGGCAGTATTCAATTTATCACTACAAAATTTTACTAGTTTCATGGCTTCAGTATATTTATCAATAGCACGTTCTAATTCTGTACTTCCGCTTTCTAATTCTTGTACTATTTTTTCTAAATTTTCTAATGCTTGTTCAAAACTTAAATTTTCCATTCTTTTTTCTCCTTTACAACAGCGATTAGTTCGCCTTTACTTAGTTTTATGTTTATTTTATCTTCAATATTAATTTCTTCTTTATCTTTTATAATTTTCTCTTCTTTGGTTACTAAACTATACCCTTTGTTTAATATATTTAAAGGATTTACAAGTTTTAGGGTATTAATCATCATTTCTTCTTTGTGTTTATTTTTTTCTAAAATATTTTTTATTAAGTTGGTTGCTTTTATTTTAGATGTTTCCAAACTGACTTTATTTTTTTCATACATGCGTAAGGGGTCTTTCCATATAGAGTTGTTTTTTAAAAGAAAAAATGAATTTTCGCTTTCTGTTACTTTGTTTTTGATGTGTTTGGTTGCTTGTTCAAGTAAACTATCTAATTTTTGTTCTTTTAGTTCATACAATGCCATCGGATTTTTTAAAATAAAGTTATTTTTTAAGTGGTCTAGTTTTGTATTTTTATGATTTATAGTATTTCCGATGTAGTTTTTTAACCGACTTTTCTTTTCATTGATATAGTTTAATGTATCAAGTTTAGTCGGAACTGCCATTTCTGCTGCTCCTGTAGGGGTTGGAGCTCTTAGGTCTGCAACAAAGTCCGCGATAGTAAAATCTACTTCGTGTCCTACTGCGCTAATAATGGGGATTTTCGATGCAAATATAGCACGTGCGACCATTTCTTCGTTAAAGGCCCATAAATCTTCAATAGAACCGCCACCACGGCCACAAATAATAACATCTAAATCAAATTCGTTGGCTTTTTTTATTTGGTGAACAATTTCTGGGGCAGCGGATGCTCCTTGGACAAGAGATGGAAACAAAATAGTTTCACAGATTGGATATCTTCTTTTAATAGTACTTAAAATGTCTCTTATCGCAGCCCCAGTAGATGCGGTAATAATTCCGATTTTTTTTGGGTATTTTGGGATTGGTTTTTTATATCTTTTATCAAACAAACCTTCACTTGCTAATTTTTTCTTTAATTTTTCATATTCAATATATAAGTTTCCTATGCCATCCATTTCCATTTTTTCTACATAAATTTGGTAAGTTCCTTGGGCTGGATAGCAAGAAATACGTCCTGTTACTAAAACGTTCATTCCATCTTCTGGCTTAAACTGCAAAGATAAAGCATTGTTATAAAACATGATAGCACTAATTCTTGAAGTTTCATCTTTTAACGTAAAATACAAGTGTCCTCTAGTGTGATTTTTAAAGTTTGAGATTTCTCCTCGTAAATAGATTCTACGAAGAAAAGTATTTTCCTCAAACATAGTTTTGATATACTCGTTTAAATCACTTATTTTTAAGTATTTTTCTTCCGTAGCAATCATACATTTTCCTACTTTCTTTTATTCTCTAATCATTTTATCTAAAACGGCATTAATAATTTTTCGAACCGCATCATCACTGTATTTTTTGGATAGTTCAACCGCTTCGTTAATTACGACAATTTCTGGCGTATCTGTGTATTTTATTTCAAAAAGAGCAATACGCAAAATAGAGGCACCTGTCTTGTCTAATCTATCGATAGTCCAGTCTTTGATATATTGATTAGCAAGTGTATTCAATTCACTTTCATGGGTAATCACTCCATATACAATGTCTTTTACAAATTCGTTTTCAATTTCTATATTGTCTTTGATGATTTCCTCTATATCTACCTGTATTTTGTTTTCTTTTAATAAGTTGTATTGGTAAAGGATTATCATACATTTTTCTCTTAATTCACTTCTTTTTAGTGTCATCAAAATCACCATGTTTATTATATCATAAGCAAAAGAAAAAACCTAGTTTAAACTAGGTTTTGTTCTTACTTACATTTTCTTCTTACCGGTGTTAAAGTTTCAGTTTTTTCTTCTAATGCTTCATATATTTCAGGTAAGTGATAAAACAAACTTTCTTCTGAATTTTCTTTTTGAATAGTAATGGTATCTTTTCTAAAAATTTTGTTCCACCAATTTTCAAAAACATTGGTCTTTGTCTCCTCTATGAAATGAATTTCTAATTGTTCTGTTTTATTTGAAGACCTGTTTGTTTTTGGTTTTGCTTTTACCGTTTTGGAATATATATCTATCATAATTCCTTCTGTTGTCTTGTGATACCTAAAAACTGGTATTTCTAAACTTATTTCTTGGTATTCTTTTATCATAACTGCATCTTGTTTGGATACTAAATAATTTTCTGCCATTTTATTACTAAAATCAATTCGAAATAAAATACCTCCTTTAGAGTTATTTTTCATAATTAAATGGTTTTGGTTATCTAAAAATAAATAGTATTCTACATTTCCAAATCGCATGTATACGTTCTCTTTTCCATTTTCGTCTACACGTTTCAGTTCCATTTCTAAGGGTGAAAATTCTACTCTTTTAAAAATACTGTTTATATTTTTTTCTAAAAAGTATCCAAGAATTATTTTTATTTGCTGAAATTCTATTTTTTTATTTTCCTCTGCAATTTGAGGCGTAAAAATTTTTGTCATTGCTTCTGCTAGTTTCATTTAATTTTCCTTTCTTTATTTCTTTTTTATTAATTCTTTTAGTTCATATAATTTGTTGATAGCCTCTATAGGTGTCATATAGACTGGGTCAATGTTTTCTAAAAATTCTTTTACAGAATCTTTGTCTTTTTTTTCTTCAAAGACCATTTCTAATTGCACATTTTCTTCTTTGTTCTTTTTCTTTTCATGACTCTCGTAAAACGATAAGATTTCACTTGCTCGTTTGATTAGTTCTTGTGGCATTCCTGCAAGTTTTGCTACATGAATACCATAAGATTTGTCCACTGCTCCTGCCTTTATTTTATGTAAAAAAGTAATGTTTCCATTTTCTTCATGTGCTGCAACATGAATGTTTTTAATGCAAGGTATTTCTTTTTCTAAGGATGTAAGCTCATGGTAATGAGTGGAAAATAACGTTTTGCATTTAATATTTTTATTTACGTATTCTAAAATCGCTTGGGCAAGACTCATGCCATCATAAGTGGCTGTCCCTCTTCCTAATTCATCAAAAAGAATTAAAGAATTTTCTGTCGCGTTTAGAATAGCGTTTCTTGCTTCGTTCATTTCCACCATAAATGTTGATTCTCCGCTTACTAAATCATCACTTGCTCCAATACGAGTAAATATTTTATCTAAGATTGGAAGAGTTGCACTAGAGGCTGGTACAAATGAACCCATTTGAGCCATAATGCTTGTAATAGCTAGTTGTCGCATATAAGTTGACTTGCCGCTCATATTAGGACCGGTTATTAAAAGGGTTGTTGTATCTTTTTTCATTATGCAATCATTAGGTACATAGGCATTATTGCTTACTTTTTTTATTACAGGATGAAATCCTTCTTTTATTTCAATCGTATGTTCTTTATTTAATACTGGTCTTACTAAATTGTATTCTTCAGCACAAACAGCTAGACTCGCTAAAGCATCTAATTCACTAATTATTTCAGCCGTATCTTTTAAGGAAATTAATTCTTTTTTTATTTGCTCTTTTATTTCTATAAACAAATTGTATTCTAAATTGATTATTTTTTCTTCTGCATTTAAAATAAGTGCTTCTTTTTCTTTTAATTCTGGTGAAATAAAACGTTCACAATTTGTAAGGGTTTGCCTACGTTCCCAATTTAGATTAAATGGTATATCTTTTACGGCTCCTTTGCTTACTTCAATGTAATAACCAAAAACACGGTTATAACCTACTTTTAGTGTTTTTATTCCTGTATTTTCCTTTAATTTTGTTTCAAAATCGGCGATAAACGTTTTGCCGCCACTTCTAATTTCTTTTAATTCATCTAATTCTTGATTAAATCCTTCTTTTATTAAAAATCCTTCTTTTAAAGTAACAGGTGGATTTTCATAAATCGCATTTTCAAGTAAATCATAAATGCCTTGATGCGTATTTATTTTATATTTAAAATCTAATTCTTCTACATTTTTTTTAATATTTGGTAAAACTTTTAGGCTATTTTTTAATTGCAAAAGGTCTCTAGCATTTACTGAATTACAAGCAATCTTCCCACATAATCGTTCTATATCATAAATTTCATGTAAATACTCGCGGATTTCATCTTTGGTTATAAAATGATTATTCAAAGCAATAATTTTATCATAACGTTCTTCTATTTTTTCTAAGTTTTTTAAAGGATGTAATAAGTAGTCTTTTAACTTTCTACTTCCCATGCTGGTTTTGGTTTTATCTAAAAGCCAAATTAAAGAATACGTTCTTTCTTTTAAGCGTAATGTTTCTACTAATTCCAAATTACGGATAGTATGTGTGTCCATTTCTAAATAATCTTCTTTGTTTATGATATTTACTTCTTTTATATGGGAAACATCTTTTAGTTCACGAACTATTAAATAGTAAAGTAAATGCTTAACTCCTTCTTTAAATCGTATATCTTCTACACCATTTATTAATGCTTCACAACCATTTTCTAAAAAATAATTAGATATGGATATTTCAATTCCATAATTTCCTTTTAAAATACCAATAAGTTCGGTATCTGTACCATCTTTTAATAAAACTTCTTTTATTTTTAAATTTAAAAGTTCATTTAATAATTTTTCTTTTTTGTGTTCTATCTTCATTATATTTAAGCTTCCAGTAGAAATATCAGCATAACATAACACATAGGTAAAAGAAAAGTCTAGAATACTTGCAATATAGTTGTTGTCATGTTCATTTAAAAGTTCAGTATCAATAATAGTACCTTTCGATACAACTTGGACGACTCCTCTTTTTACCATTCCTTTGGTGTTTTTTGGGTCTTCTAATTGTTCGCATAAAGCTACTTTATAACCTTTGTTTACTAGTTTCTCTATATAAGGCTTTACCGAATGAAAAGGAACTCCGCACATAGGAATTCTTTCCTCTAGCCCTGCATTTTTGCTTGTTAAAGTAAGTTCAAGCTCTCTTGCAGCAGTTTCACCATCTTCGAAAAATAGTTCGTAAAAATCTCCTAATCGAAAAAATAAAAGTTCTTCTTGGTATTCTTCTTTTATATCATAATATTGTCGCATCCCTGGACTTAATTTTTCTTTGTCTACTTCTAAGCGTTTCATTTACTACCCACCTTTTGGTATTATATCATTTTTAAAAAAGAAAAAGAAGCAGGTTGCTTCAAAAATTTTTCCTATCTTTTTAAACTTCTTACAAACTCTTGCTCTTTTAAGTATTTACTAACTGTTCTTATAAACTCAGCAGTTCCTCTATGAAGTTCACAATCTCCAAAAATTACTTTGTATATTTCTGGGTTTATATGTGGATAAGCCTTTCCAATAGAAAGAGTTATACAAGCCATTTTTTGAAGAAAATCTTGTTTAGTATAAATTTTCCACCTGTTACAAATAAATTCGTCTCTATAAAAGTCTAATAATAAAGGTACAGGATTATCTATATAATGCAAAATTAACTCAGTAAGTAAAAAGTGAGAATCTGCTGCTTGATATTGAAAAAGTCCTAGGTACTCCTGCAAAAACTTTTCGAGTTCTTTTTTTCGATGGGCTTGTTCTATAATATACATTGCATTGTCTTCTTTTTTCATATTTGCAATAAAATATTCTATTTGCTCTTTTGTAAAGGTAGGTGTGGAATAACTGTAGTAATGCACCCTTATATATTCTACTAAATTAGAAAGAAATAAGAAATTGGTTGGAATTTTACCTTCAGGTGTTGTAAAATATTCTTCTCTAATATCTTGATTGATATTTAGAAAATTTTTTGTTATGTGATATCTCAAACCTCTTTCAATATGTTCTTGCTTTTTTGCGTGTTTTTTGGCAACTATAGGATACAATTCTTTTGTTGGGCTTACTAAATAGGGATTTTCTTGCTCATATAAATACATTAAACATTCTTCAACATATCTCGATTTTATAATCCCAAATGGCAATCTATGTAACAAATCAAATACATACTCAAATAAGGACTGATTTTCTTCTGAAAAAAACGATTTTGGAAACTTGTTTACTATTTCTTCTTTTTGTACAGCAAAAGATAAATTTCTTGTTAATTCTGAACTTTCCAATATTTTATTTATTTCCCTTTCTTCTTTAGAATTTAACATGTTCATCCCCTTTTCTATGAATTTTCCTATTAATATACCCCCCCCCCGAGCATTTGTCAAGACTTTTTTACTATCTTATTACTCATATAAAAAAAAGAAGATATTACTCTTCTAATTTTTTGCTTTAATCATGTGATTCGCTTCATCCATCATTGTATTTAATAGTTTATCTGCATTTTTCTTTGTGTTTTTGTTTGTTAATACGTAAGCAGCAAGACCTGCTCCACAAGCCATTCCTACTGTTGTTGCGACCATCATTTTTTTCATAAAAATCACTTCCTTATTCCTAGTATGGAATAAACTTTATAAATTATGCAATAAAACTTCTTTTAATGTTGTTTTGCGGTTACTACTATAATCATTATTCATGGCCATTAAAAAAGAATTCTTTTCTCCTACAATTACTAAACTTTTTTTTGCTCTTGATACACCCGTATATATTAGTTTATTGTAAAGCATCTTATAATAGTTTTTACTAATGGGCATGATTACATGAGGAAATTCGCTTCCTTGGCTTTTATGAATCGTTATAGCGTATGCATGTTTAATCATATACAAATCTTCTTTTTGGTATTCTACATAATTGCCGTCAAAATCAATAATAACAATTTCTTTTTTTCTAGGGTTGTATCTAGTTTCTATTTTTTCAATATACCCTATATCTCCATTGTATACGTTACAATCTGGATTATTTACGAGTTGTAATACTTTGTCTTTTTCTCGAAATATAATATCTCCAAAATTTACTTCTTTCAAATTGTCCTTTTTTGGATTAAATAATTCTTGTAAAGCTAAGTTCAAATTGTCAATACCATTTTCTCCTTTGTACATAGGAGCAAGGATTTGCAAGTCATCTACTTTTAATCCCTTTTTTATACTTCTTTTACATATTTCTTTTACCACTTTTGTTATTTCTTTGCTATCGGTCATAAAAAAGTTATAATCATCTTTTTTTTCAGTAAAAGTTTCACTTAAATTATGGTCTTTGATTTCTTTTGCTAAATAGGCAATATAAGAGTTTTCACTTTGACGATAAATATGTTCTAGGGGATTAAAAGAAAACAAATGCGATTCCACTAAATCGTTCAAAATAAGACCTGCTCCAACACTTGGAAGTTGAAAAGTATCTCCCACTAAAACAAGTTGAATACCCGTATCTAATCCTTTTAAAAGAGAATCAAATAAAAAAGTATCTATCATACTTACCTCATCTACTATAATTAGTTTATGGTGGTTTTTATTATACTCGTTAATAGCAAAATCATTGGTATCTTTGTTCCATTTTAAATATCTATGAATCGTCATGGCTGGCAAATGTGTTGATTCAGCAAGCTTTTTACTCGCTCTACCCGTTGGAGCTAAAAGAGCAATATTGGTTATACAGTCAATAGGAGAAAGTTTATGCATTTCAATATAGAGTTTGGTAATTGCATTAATTATGGTTGTTTTTCCTGTTCCAGGTCCTCCTGAAATAATAGAAATTCGGTTTTCTAAAGCGTTTTTTATCGCTTTTTTCTGGTCTATATTATAAGATACTTTTAAGTTGTCTTCTAATGATTTTATGCTACTTTCAAATTCTATCATTTCTTTTTTGGGAAGATTGCCAATTTTTTCTAAATTTTTTGCAATATCATGCTCACGAAGGTAATTTTCGATTAAATAATACTTTTTATCTACACACTTTATTAAGTTGAGGCTTGTGAGTTTTTTTAATAATTCTACAAATTCTGCCTCTTCTATTATAATTTTAAAATAAGTTTTTAAAGCTGTATATATTTCTTCTTTTTCATAATAAATATCTCCTGCTGTATCACTGATTCTTTTCATAGATTCTAGAATACATTCTTTTTTACGAATCTCATCTTCTTTATCAAAATGGGCCATGTATATAGCATCTAATTTATTAAAATCTATTATTTTTTTGAAATAATAAAGATTTGTATGTAAAAATTCACCTGTTTTTTCTTTGTATTTTTTTAAAATTTTTGTAGCTTCTCCAACCGAAAAACCAAATTTTTTAAGTTCGATAATTAAGTCATCACTCGAAGAATGTGCTAGCAAAGAGGCATAAATGTTGTTGGCACGGTTTTCTGTCATATCTGGAACTAAAAACAAGTTATTTTTGTTTTCTTTAATTAAAGAAATCGCTTGTTCCCCTAACGTTTCTACTATTTTACGTGCTGTTTTTTCACCACATCCCTTAATTAAAGGACTTGCTAAAAATTCAATAACGGCATCGGAGCCTGTTGGTTTTTCTTTTTCATAACTTATAATTTTATATTGAAAACCAAATCGTTCATGTTTTATATATTCTCCATTTAAAATATAAGTTTCCTCTTCATTGGGGTCTAAAACTGTTCCTGTGATTGTAATTGTTTTATTTAAAAATTCTTTCATATAATTATCATTTGTTTCTTTTACGCGGAATGTCCCTACAAAAAAGCCATTTTCATTTTTAAATATAGTCGCCCTTATCTTGCCTTTTATATAGTTCATCGTATTTCACCTACAAACAATTGTATCATATAAAAAAAGTAAAGACAAACTCTACTTTTTTAATTTGTATAGCCTAAAACATACAATTCGTAAGAAAATAAATCATATGTTTTATCCATTTCAACTAAATTATTTTCCTTTTTAAAATTGTGTAAATCTTTCCACATATCATACAAGCGGTTATAGGTATTAAACATTCTTTTATATTCTGATTTTGTAGCTTTTTGCAAGCGAATATAGTAGTTATTTAAACTACTAATAATATATTTATTTAAGACTTCATAATCCCGATTTCCTATTTTGGTTATCATTTTGTAATTTTTTTCGCGAATAAATGGTCTTATAAATACAGAGTTAGCTAAAAGATTATGATTCACTTCTAATGTTCCAACAGATGCATCATTTTCAGCAATTTTATATTTTTTAAATGCTTCGTCCACAAACATAATCATTCACCCTCTTATAAATTATATCTTCTTTTTTAGTATTTGTAAATTTGTTCTTCTTTTATTCTTCTTTTCTTGACATTTTTTCTTAAAGTTATTGGATACAACCTATTAGTCCAAAATAAACTTTTTTTATTTTAAGATTTACGAATAAAATTAGTTTTTTTATTTGAAAAAACATCTATTTACATGTAATTTGTTCTTTTTTTATTCCTATAAGTTCTCCTTCTTTATATTCTGTAATTTTTATCTTGTAAATTTCATTTTTCTTTAATTTTTCTGCTACTTGAACTTTTAGGTAATTTGAGGTAAAACCACAGCTTCCTTCTTTTTTATTTTCCTCGATGAGTACTTCCACCTCTTTATTAATAAATCTTTTATAAAATGCTTCTTCTAATTCTTTACTTACTTTATTTAAATGTTTACTTCTCTCTTTTTTTTCTTTATCATCTATTTGCATCGGCATTTTACTTGATGGTGTTTTTTCTCTTTTTGAATAAGGGAATACATGAATTTTTGAAAAATTTATATTCTTACAAGTTTCTATTGTTTTTTCAAAAAGTTCTTTTGTTTCATAGGGATGTCCAACAATTACATCAGTGGTAATACTTACTTCTGGTTTTATTGCTCTTATTTCCTCCACTTTCTTTTTAAAATAGTCTAAATCATATTTTCGATTCATGCGTTTTAATATTTCATTGCTTCCTGCTTGTAAAGGAATATGAAAGTGATTTACTATTTTTGAATTATTTTTTATTTCATTTAGCATTTTACTATTAAGTTCTGTAATTTCAATTGAGGAAATACGTATTCTTTTTATATTTTCTATTTTGCTAATTTCATGAATGACATCTGCTAAATCATGATTATCTTCTGTGTAGTAAGAACCTGTATGAATTCCTGTTAAAACGATTTCTTTATGGCCATTTTGTACCAGAATTTTTGCTTCTTGAATGGTTTGTTTAAAATTTTTACTTCGTATATTTTTTCTCACATGCGGTATTATACAATAACTACAAAAATTATTACAACCATCTTGAATTTTTATAAAAGCTCTTGTATGACTATGAAATTTTTCAACACTCATATCTTCAAAATCAAAATTTTCTTCTTTATAAAATCTAGTAGTGGGTTTATTAGTTTTTATATATTCTTGAATTAACATATGAATTTTACTTTTGTCTTTATTCCCGATTAAAATATCGATTCCCATTTCTTGGTAATTTTTTTGGTTATTTTCACTGCTACATCCACAAACGATAACTATTTTTCCAAATCGCTTTGCTCTACGTACCATTTTTTTTGATTTAGCATCTGCCATATTTGTTACAGTACAAGTATTTATAATGATAATATCTGCATTTTCCATACTATTTTCATAAATATAGTTATTCTTTAAAAGATTTTCTTTTATAACTTCACTTTCGTAAATATTTACTTTACAACCTAGTGTCATGATGTAGAATTTCATATACATTCACCCTCTTATAAATCATCTCTTCTTTTTTAGTATTTCTTCTGTAATAGAAGAGTCGCCTTCGATTAATTCTTTATCATAATCGCTGCTAATTTGTTTCATTCTTACAAGTTCTAATTCTATATAAGAAAGACTATTTACTAAATTTTCAGTATTTGGAGTTAAAGATAAATTATGTATCATTTTTTTTATAATATATAATTCTTTTTCTAATTCGATAAGTTTTATATTTAAATTCACTGCATTCGTTATTTTCTTACACGCTTCTTCTTTTTCTTCTTTTAAAATCGTTATTTCTGTAAACAGCTTATCAGGAGATGCTAGAAGTGGTAATAAAGATATATCAAAAAGTAAACTATTTAAATAGATTGTATTGTCTCTTAAAAATTGATAATTTCCAAGTGAAAAACCTAATTTTATTTTGTAGTGTGACCCATTGGATTTATATCTTATTTTGCTTATTCCATATGCCGGAATTCTTTCTAGATTTTCTAAATAGGCGAAATTGCTGTCATAATTTTCTATTGGATTTGTAAAAATACAATACTCTTCTTTTGTAAAATTTGCTGTTTCATCCAAATGAATAGAATCGAACCCTAAAGCCTTAAGACGATTTAATACATTAAGTATTTGTTCTATATTTCCTTTATTTTTGAATAGGTATTCATATAAAGTATACATAGAATCTTCTGCACTTTCTTTATCTACTCTATCATAAAGAGCTTCAAATAAAAAGACATCAATTCTTGCATATTTGTTAATTGTATCAATTATCCGTTGGTATTTTTCATAAAACTTTTTTACATTTTTTCTTACAAATCTATTTTTTGATAAAGATATCTTTTTTATATCTTCTAAAAAATAAGAATTGAAACTTTTTTCATTTCTTAAGCTTTTTACATCTTTTATAAAAATTTCATAATTTTCTAAGATATGACACAATGCCATTGCATTTTTAATTTTAATATCTTTCATTCTTTTTCACCTACTTGGTTTTATGATATCGCATTTTGTATGTTTATTCAATTAAATCCAAAAGATAAAAAAGGCTTTTGCCTTTTAGTTTAATAATTCGTTTAAAGATTGTAAAGCTTTTAAAAATGCTTCTTCTTTTTCATAATGAAATAGACTTCCTTTAGGTGTTTCTTCTTTTTCTTCTTTATTTACTACGTTATCTAAACTTACCTTTTTTACAATTACTTCATTATTTACAACTTTTTCTTCTTCATAATTTAACTTTCCTTGTTTGCTTTTTTGTAAAAGTTCTTCATAACTGATAATGGCTTTTTCTTCTTGTTCAGATTCATAATCTGTAAATTCTGATACTGTCTCTTCTCGATTTTCTATATTTGTAATAATTTCTTTTATATCCACATCTTCTTGATTAAAAAAAGTCGTTTTATTTTCAATTAAATCTTCTGCTTCTTCATCATCGCTTGTTTTTATAATATAAATAAGCGATACAATTAAAATAATAAGTGTCAATACAGCAAAATACAAAAGTAAATCAACAGCAGTTAAACTTTTAGAAAAACTGATTATATCTTTTATAAGTTGCTTCATTTCCATCACTTCCTAAATACATTTTAGCATAGCTATCATGTAAGAGTAAATAAAACAAAATGATTTACAAAAAAAGATGTAAATCATTCTTTTATAATATAGGGGTCTATATTTGTTCCATTACCCGTTACCGATGTTTTTTTTATTAAATTAATAACTGGTTTTAAACCTCTATAGTAGCTTCCTAAACTTTCTTCTTGTAATTTGCCACTCGTGTTTACTTCAAAATAAATAACATTTGTTGCATCACTAGAACTTGGTGTTATGGTCCACCAACCAGTTTCTTTTTCTGGTGTATACAAATAATAATTGGTATTGATTTCATTTAGGGACCCACCCGCAAAAGCTATTTCTTCTGCTGATAATAAACCGATTCGAGCAGGATATCCTAAACTACTACACTTTAATTCTAATTTGCTACTATTTTTTAAATTGTTTTTTCCTACATACTCTTTTGTTTGTTCAAATTCATTCAAAATTGTATCAGTAACACAATATTTATGGGAAATCAAATATGTTTCATAGTCTTTTAATTTTAATTGATACCAATCTTCTAAGCTTTTATTTATGTTTGTTTTTGTAAAATTTAATTTTTCTTCTAAACTTAATTTTTCTTCACCATTGTAAAAATTTGATGGAGTCTCTATATAATCATTTAAAACGAGTTTAATAGTCCCATCCCCATTTATTTTTACAATCCGCCATAAAAGATTAGCAAATAAAACGTAATTATTTGGTATATTTCCTCGAAAATAGTAAGAGATACCATAATCATCTTTTGTTTCAATTAAGCCTTCATTTGTAGCGGCAATTTCTTCTCCAACTTTTGTCAGTGGCAATTTTTTTATTTCGTTATTTTTTAAAATTGTATTTGCAAAGTAATCTTCTTGACTTTCTTGCATACCAATTGTAATTTCAGCATTAAGATTTAATTTTTCTTTTTCATAAATTGTTAGTTCATAAAAGTGTGTCTCTCTTGCCTTGATTTCAATAAAGTTTGCTAAATATTTATTTTCTTCTGAAAAACTATTTTTAGTTATGTTTAATTTATTATTTTTTTCTTTTAAATCATAAGTGATATTTTCTTGATTGCATTTTATATTTTCTAATGAAATGTGATAAAATTTCTTTTCTTCTGTGTTATTGGTTATCGAAAATGTATATTTTTTGGTATTATTGGCTATTTTAATGTTTTTTCCTTGTAG
This sequence comes from uncultured Mycoplasmatota bacterium, assembly GCA_947652325.1. GTDB lineage: Bacteria > Bacillota_I > Bacilli_A > RF39 > UBA660 > MGBC108787. The sequence continues at coordinate 74,638 of CANTCQ010000003.1, read as the reverse complement.
AAAATTAATAGATAAACCATTATTAACAATTACCAAAGGACTTCTTTCTTTTTCTTCTTTTTTAAATTTAACAAAAGATGCTAACAAAAATAATGAAAATATTAAGCATATTCCAATAAAATAAAGGCTTATTTTGTACTTACTCGCCATATAATCAACCTCTTATTATATATATAAGTATAACAATCCTATTCTATGTTGTCAAATTATGATTTTTTATGTTTGTAAAATAAAAAGTACTTATTTTTTCAAGTACTTTTGAAAATCTTTAAAAGGCGTTTCTTCTTCTAAACCTGTTTGTGCTAATTCTTCTAATAATTTTTTTTGTTTACGATTTAGTTTTGTTGGTGTTATGACATTTAAGATAACATACATATCGCCTTTACGAAGAGAATTGGGTATTTTAATACCTTTTCCTTTGAGTTTTAATTTCTCTCCTGTGCTTGCTCCTGCTTTTACTTCTAAGACAACGTTATTTTCTAAAGTTGGAATCTCTTTTTTACAACCAAGTGCTGCTTCTGTAATCGTAAGGGGAACTTCTAAATATATATCTTCTTCTTCTCTTACAAAGAAATCGTGTTTTTTTACTGAAAATTCAATGTAAATATCGCCGTTAGGTCCTCCGTTTGCGCCAGCTTCTCCTTTTCCACTAATACGAAGTTGATATCCTGTATCAACGCCTTCTGGAATGGTAACTACTATTTCTTTTTTTGCACGGATATGCCCACTACCACGGCATTCGTTGCAAGTAGTTTCAAAATTTTTCCCTGAACCATTACATTCATTACAGGTCGTTTGGGTTTGAAATATACCAAACATTGATTTTTGTTCTATAATAATGGTTCCACGTCCATGACACTTATTACACGTTTTTTCACCAAAGCCGCCAACTCCATGACATTTTTCACAAGTTTCGTTTAAATCTAAATCAAGTGTTTTTTTACAGCCAAAAACAGCTTCTTCAAAAGTTAAGTTCATTTTTATCAAACGGTCGCGCCCTTTTGTTGGTCCGTTTCTTCGATTTCTGCTTCCACCACCAAAATTAAAGCCAAAAGAAGAGCCAAATAAATCTTCAAAGATGCTACTTAAATCAATATCATCTGTACTAAATCCGCTGAAACCGCCTCCTGCTCCTCCTTCAAATGCAGCATGCCCAAATTGGTCATATTGTCTTCTTTTTTCAGGGTCAGAAAGAATAGCGTATGCTTCTCCAATTTCTTTGAATTTTTCTTCCGCATCCGCTTCTTTATTGACATCAGGGTGGTATTGTTTAGCAAGACGTCGAAACGCTCTTTTGATTTCTTCATCACTTGCTGTTTTTGAAACACCTAGAACCTCATAATAATCTTTTTTATTCATTTTGCATCACTTCTTTCAATTTTGTAATTTTTTCATCAATTAAAGAGAAAGCTTCTTCAAAAACATATATATTGGTTAAATCAATATTGGCTTTTTTTAGTATTTCTAACGGATAAGCGCTTGTTCCACTTGCTAAAAATGAAAGATAATTTTTAATAGCGTTTTCTTCACCATTTATTATTCTTTTTGCAAAAATTAAAGCACAAATAAGACCAATAGCATATTTGTAAACGTAAAAAGAGGTATAAAAATGGGGAATACGCATCCATTCATATTTAATTTCCTCATCTAGTATCACTTCTTTATCAAAATATTCTTCTACTAATTTATAGTATGCATTGGACATATATTCTTCTGTTAAGGAAATACCTTCTTCTATTTTTTTATGCATCAAATATTCAAATTCCGCAAACATTGTTTGGCGATAAATAGTTGCCTGAATGCGTGATAAAAAATCAGTTAAAACTTTTACTTGCTCTTCTTTTGTTTTGGCATTTTTATATAAATATTCATTTAACAAGACTTCATTTAAAGTACTTGCAATTTCTGCTAAAAAAATGGGATTATTTTGATAATGAAAGGGTTGATTTTCTTCTGTATACAAGGTATTCATTGCATGTCCAAGTTCATGAGCCATTGTTTCTAAAGATTCAAATGTATTGATATGATTTAGACAAACGTATCGGTGCCACTGAAAAGCGCCACTTCGTTTCCCTTTATTTGGATAATAATCTATATAAGAACTCGTAAACATAAATTCTAACTTTTTTAAATAATCTTCTCCAAGAGGTTTTAAAGCTTCTCTTAAAATATTTTTGCATTTTTCAATTGGGTATTTTTGTTCCTCCTCTAGTTCTAAATCTACATAATTGTCGTAAATATGATACTCTTTTATTCCTAATAATTTTTTACGTATTTTTTGAAATTCAAATATCATTTTTTTATTTTTATGAACAGAAGAAAGTAAATTTTCATAGACAACCTCCGCAATATTTTCATGATGAAGTGCCATTTTTAAACTACTTTCAAACTTTCGAACACGAGCAAGGGCATTATCTTCTAAAACATTACTGTTATATAAAGAGGCTATAGTATTTTTATGATTCTTATAAAATTGATAATAGGTTTTAAAAACATTTTTGCGTGTTTTTTGGTCTTTATTTTTTAATAAAGAAATGTAATTACTTTGTGTAAGTTGAATATCTTCTCCTTTTATTTTTACAGTGCCTAAATCTCCCTCTGCATCATTTAGTATTTCATGCGTATCTTTTGATTTTCCATAAGAACGGGTAAGTTGACTAATTAATTTCTCAGACTCTTCATTTAATATATGTTCTTTGTCTTGAAAAATGCTCTCAAATGTGAAAGTAAATTCTTGTAACTTGGGTTCTTCTTTTTGAAAATTTTTAATTTGTTCTAAATTTCCTTTTAAAATTTCAGGAATTACAAAAGAAGTTGCTTCTGTTATTTTATGATTCAATTCTTCTGCTTCTAAAGAAAATTTATTTGCTAGTGCATCATTTAAATCTTCCCATTTATAAAGGTTACTCCAAACATATATATCTAAAAGCAATTTTTCAAGTTTGGTAGAAGTCTCACAATAAGTAAGTAAATTTTGGGCGGTATCTAAAAGATGACCTTTCAAACTTACGATTTTTTGTAAAAACTTTTGCGTTTCTTCTTTTTTCTTTTTATAATCTTCTTCATCTTTTACAAGAAGCGTTCTGTCCCATTTGTCTTCGCATCGAATCTCACTTCTTTTTTTTATTTTTTCCATTCTTTCTCCTTAATTTTAGAAAAGCTCTAGTTTCCTAGAACTTTCTTTATTTTTCTTCGTAATTTGCTTCTTCTACATTGTCCTCTTTTTTAGTTTCAGATGTTTCATTGTTATTTGCATCAGTTGCAGTTTGATTTTCTTTTGCAGCTTCTTCGTAAACTTTAGTTGCTAATTTCATGGCTACTTCTTGTAAACTTTCGGTTTTCTTTTTAATATCTTCTGTATCTTCTTTTCCTAGTGCTTCTTTTAATTCCTTTATTTTTTCTTCCGCATCACTTTTATCTTTAGAATCTACTTTGTCTCCTAAATCTTTGATAGCTTTTTCTGTTTGGAAAATCATAGAATCAGCATTATTTCGTACTTCTACTTCTTCTTTACGTTTTTCATCTGCTTCTTTGTTTTCTTCTGCTTCACGTACCATACGTTCAATGTCTTCATCAGAAAGTCCTGTAGAAGACTGAATGGTTATTTTTTGTTCTTTATTTGTTCCTAAATCTTTTGCAGTAACATTAACAATACCATTGGCATCAATATCAAATTTAACTTCAATTTGAGGAACTCCACGAGGTGCTGGTGGAATATTGGTAAGTTGGAAGTTGCCAAGTGTTTTGTTATCCGCAGCCATTTGACGTTCTCCTTGTAATACATGAATATCTACAGCTGGTTGATTATCGGCAGCAGTTGAAAATACTTGTGATTTTGAAGTTGGTATCGTTGTATTTCTAGGAATTAGTGGTGTCATTACGCCTCCAAGTGTTTCAATTCCTAGAGAAAGTGGTGTTACATCTAAAAGAACTAAATCTTCTACTTCCCCTGATAATACTCCTCCTTGAATAGCAGCACCCATTGCTACGACTTCATCTGGATTTACTCCCTTATTTGGAGCCTTTCCAAGTTCACGTTCTACTAATTCTTGAATATATGGAATACGTGTTGAACCTCCAACCAAAATAACTTGGTCAATTTTATTCTTATCCAATTTCGCATCTTTTAACGCTTTACGAACTGGCTCAAGAGTAGAATCGAATAAATCGCGACATAAATCTTCAAATTTGGCTTTGGTTAAATTGATATCCAAATGAACAGGTCCACTTTCTTTTTGAGAAATAAATGGTAAATTGATTTGGGTAGAAGCCATTCCGGATAAATCTTTCTTGGCTTTTTCAGCAGCATCTTTAAGTCTTTGCATAGCCATTTTATCTTTTGATAAATCAATATCTTCCATCTTTTTAAATTCTTCTACTAAATAATCCATTATACGATTATCGAAGTCATCACCACCTAAACGATTGTTTCCGCTTGTTGATTTTACTTCAAAAATTCCATCTCCAAGTTCTAGTATGGAAACATCAAATGTACCTCCACCTAAATCATAAACTAAAATCGTTTGTAATTTATCTTGTTTATCTAGTCCATAAGCAAGAGCTGCTGCAGTCGGCTCGTTTACAATACGTTCTACTTCAAGTCCTGCTATTTTTCCTGCATCTTTTGTAGCTTGACGTTCTGCATCATTAAAATAAGCAGGAACCGTAATAACGGCTTTTGTTACCGTTTCTCCTAAAAAACTTTCTGCATCTGCTTTTAATTTCATTAAAACTTGAGCACTAATTTGTTGCGGTGTATATTTTTTTCCATCAATATCAAATGTTTCACTTGTTCCCATTTTTCTTTTGGCAGATGATACTGTATTTTTATTGGTTACAGCTTGTCTTTTGGCATTTTCACCAACTAGTATTTCCCCCTTATCGGTGTATGCCACAACACTTGGAGTCGTTCTATTTCCCTCTTTGTTGGCAATTACAACTGGTTTTCCTCCTTCTAAAAATGCTACACATGAATTGGTTGTACCTAAATCGATACCTATAATTTTACTCATTTTTCTTTCCTCTTTCCTTTTTTTATTCACTTACCTTAACCATAGCTGGTCTTAGTAATTTATCTTTATACATATATCCTTTTTGTAAAACTTCCAAAACTTGATTTTTGTTGATTCCTTCTTCTTTAGCAGTTAAAACGGCTTCCATGAAATTAGAATCAAATTCCTTATTTATACATTCTATTTCTTTAATTTCATTTTCATTTAAAACAGTTAAAAGACCTGTATAAATCATTTTAAATCCACTTAAGAATTTGGATAATTCATCTGTTAAGTCATTATCATCCAGTTTTATGGCTCTTTCAAAATTATCAAGAATAGGAAGTATTTTTTTGGCAAAATCCTCTCCCTCGTATTTTCGAATCTTCATCATTTCTTCATTTAATCTACGCTGCATATTTTGTGATTCGGCACTTATTCTTAAAATTTTTTCTTTTAATAAATTATTTTCTTCTTTTAACGCTTCTATTTCTTTGTTATGTTTGCATTTTTTTTGCTTTTCTTTATTTTCTTTCATTGTTTCTTTTACTTCTTCTTTATTTTCAGAAGTTGTTTCTTTTGTTTCTTCGATTTTTTCTTTTTCTTCCATAAAATTTCCTTCCTAGTCCTCTTCGTTTAATTCTTTTTGGAGATATTCTAAAAGGCCAACCACACGGTCGTATTCCATTCTTTTAGGGCCTACAATTGCAATCGTTCCTTCTTCCCCATTCCTTTTGTATTTACTTTTGATAATGGTGACATTCGGGTCAAAATCATTTTCTTCTCCAATATAGATTTTTACTTCGCCAGATGAACCTTCTTCCTCTTCTTCAATTCGCTTGATAAAATCTTTGTCTTCGAATTTACTTGCTAATTGTTTAATAGCATAGGCATTGTTGTATTCTGGCTCATTAAATATCTTTGTTTTGCCACCAAAATAAACATTCTCTCGTTTATTTAAAAATTCGTTAAATGCATCAGCAAAAATATTATATACGGTTTCATACTGCTTAATTTGTCTACTTATGATAGGTTTTATTTCAAACTCTAATCTTTTGGAAACTTCATTAATCGGTGTACCTACTAACATCTTATTGATGATTTCACTCGTTTTTACAATTTCTTTAATTTCCGTTTCACTTTCTAACATAAATTGTTTATTTTCTACAATTCCTTTGTCTGTACAAACGAGCGCTACGATTTTTTTATCTGCAATAGGAATAATGTTTACTTGACTTAGTGTATTTTCACTAGAACTTTTTCCTAAAATAATGCTTGTATAATGTGTAAGTTCGCTTATAATTTCTACCGTTTTATTAATGGAATCACTTAACTCTAGTTCATTGTTTTTAAAAATAGTTTGTAGTTTTAAAACATCTTCTCCCGTTAACTCTTTTGGTTTCATCAAGTGTTCTACATAATATTTATATCCTGCTTCGCTAGGAATTCTTCCAGAGGAGATATGGTTTTTTTCAATAAAACCTAAGTTTTCTAATACTGCCATTTCATTGCGAATAGTAGCACTTGAGCAATTAAATTTTTTGCATAAAGATTTAGAACCTATGGGCTTTACAGTTTTAATATAAGACTCCACGATTGCTTTTAGCAATTTGTTTTGTCTTTCTTCCATTTCATCACCTCTTTAGCACTCTTTTTTTTAAAATGCTAATACCATTATAATAGTATGCTTAGCACTTGTCAATATATGACTGCTAATTTTATAAAATTTTTTTAAATATTAATTATTTAATATAAGTTCTATTTTATAAATAACTATTTAGAAATTTAGGCTATATTTACTACTCTATAGATAGCCTTCAAAATTTTTTAAAAATTATTTGTAATTTGAAATTTTATGATAGAATAGGAATAAGAAAGGATTTTATATGGAAGATAAAGAACAAACCTTATATGAAATATAAAATGTATCACAAAATGCAACTTTAAAAGAAATAAAAATAGCATATAGAAGAAAGGCAATGGAATATCATCCAGATACTAATCCTAATGCCAATAATGAATTTTGCCATAAGATGATGTTTAAAATAAATGAAGCATATAGTATTTTAAGAAATCCCAATTTAAGAATATTATATGATGAAATTCTTTACGAAAAAGAGAAAAGCAATATTTCTAGTGAAAATAGAACTTCGACTTCAACATCGCAAGAAACATATGAAAATGAAGGACAAACAAAAACTTATAAAAGAACATATAAACCAATCTCATAACAATATAATTACTATAATAGAATAGATTTTGATGAGTATATGCAAGAAGAATTTATTGAATGGCTTAAAATTTTTTCTTATGAATATATAAAACTAGTATTTGATTTTTATGTAAATATAAATAAAAGTAGCGATTTCGTATTAGAAAAAATTTATGATAGTTTTAATAACATTATAGATTATGAAAAAACTAACAAACAAAAAAGAAAAATCGTATAGTTTATAATATTTAAATTTTCAAAGCTATATGCTATATAATAAGGGTAATACTATTTAAAAATTTATAAAAAGATACTCTCGAAAATGTAATATTTAAAAAAAAGACAAATTGTTTATCTTTTTTTCTACTTTCTTATTTTTCTTCTTTTATTATAAGTTTTCTAGCTTCTCCTAATTCGTATCCATCATCTTGGTTTAGTATGTTACGAACTTTCTTTAATTCATTTGCTATTTCTTGTTTCCAAAAAAGATATTCTTCTTCATTTTCTGGTATAAAAAGTGCTCCAATTAATTCATTTATACTTTTTATTACTATTTCTACTTCCACAACAGAACTATTGTTTTTTAGTTTTCCATAATAATCATTATAAGCCATTATAGGATTTGTGTAAGCACTCCAACCATGCCAGTTAATGTTTTGAATGCATTTTTTTATTTCAATTAATGGAATATTGATTTTTAGCATTAAACTTACTAAATATATAATTTCTTCCTCAGTCAGCGCTTTGATAATTTTATGTTCTTGAATATCGTAATAGATTTCTATCTCTTTAAATATTTCGTTATATTCTTTTGTAGATAATGCCATAAAATTTTCTTTATTCATAGATTTTGATTCGTCTATCCTACTTTCTTGTATTGGTTTTCGTTTTTCTAAATCCGTAGTTAAAATACTGATAAAAGCAGATATTAATTTTTTACTTACTCCTAATTTCTTTAAAGCTACTTCTATAAATTTAATATCTTTTTTTGTATAATTATTTTCTTTTCTGAAATAGTGGTCTTCTATATATTGATGTACTTTTATAAAAAGTTTATGCTCGTTTTCTGTATCCTTTTCTGCTTCTAATATTTTTTGTCTTAATAAGATTTCTTTAGGAGTAAGTATCTCCATTTTTTTATTAATTAATTCATTTACGTTTTGTTGGTGAATAAATTGATTAAATTTCTCAAGGTTCATAGTAGGTGCATATAGTTTATGAAGTATATTTAAATCTAATATTCTAGAAATTCTTTCTGGATATTTTGTAAGTTGAATTTGATTTTTTTTCACTATATAAAATAAAACAGCCATTTTTTCTCGCATTTTAAGCGGGCTATTTTCTAAATAATAAGATATAAACGAGAAATATTTATAAATACTTTCATCATCTGTTGTTTTAAAAAAAATAATTAATTTTTCTAAATTGTTTTTTTCATCTTGAATCCCACACAACTCTAAATAAGTTCCATCTATGAATACCGTTTCACATCCTTCAGGACATTCTTTTATTATTTTTTTTACATACATCTTTGACTCTTCTAAATAGTTGATAAATTTTGTTATGGCTTTATTCATATCAAATCTTTCCCCCCCTTTAAGTTTTTGGTATTATAACCCCCTTCTTCGACCTGTGTCAAGAAAAAACAAATACTTTTTAGTATTTGTTTTCTTCTTTTATTACCCGCTTTAATATATGTTTTGTCACCTTTTCATCAAAACCATAGCGATGTACAATAATGCCTTTTTCTCTATTTTCTAAAATTATAAAACCAGGTTCATATTTACTACTCATTCTACCAATTGAATGATTGTTACTACAAGTTGGCACTTTTAATATATGAAATTTTGGATTGTAATCATAATAATGAGAATGCCCTCCAATTGTTAAATAGACATCTTGCAAAAATGGAGGTATTGGTTCTTTTGTAATTTTATGTTTTAAATTGATTTTCCTATTATTCCAATCTACACAGTTTATTTCACCTTCTTGACTTAAATATAGTATGTCTTTTCTTATATTATTTAATTCTTGTTGGAAATCAACATCGTATTCTGAAAATGTTTTTTCATGGTTGCCAATTATAACAAAGTTATTAAACCCTTTAGGATAATTATTTATTATATCTTCCATTTGTTCTTCACAAATTGTTTTTCCTTTTTCTTTTTGTTCTTTGTATTGTCTAGGATAACCTTCAACTAAATCCCCCATATGAAAAATATTTTTTATTCCTTCTTTAGAAAATCTTTCATAAGTTCTTTTTATATACTCCCAATTGTGATTCACACTTCCAATATGTGTATCTGCTATTACTCCTATTTTTTTATCTTGAAACTGATAACCGATTAGCTCTTTTTGGATAATCTCTAGAATGTTTTTTTGCTCTTCTTTTACTACTATTGGATTATTTGAAACCATCCACAACAAATTTAATAAAGTATAAAAATTCCAATTCTGTTTTTGCAATACATTTTGAAATCCTTTTTTTTGTACTTCTGAGACTATTTTTAACATTTCCTTTTCACTCATAAATAAATCACCTTTGTAAAGAATACAGTTTTCTATATACTTTTATTTTTGCAAAGAAGACAATTTTTCTTCTTCAAGTTTTAATTTTTGTTTTTCTTCTTCTACAAGATTTTGCGGTGCTTTTGTTATATAGTTTTCATTTGCTAAAAGTTCTCTTCTTCTTTTGATACTATTTTCTAATTTTTCTATTTCTTTTCTTTGTTCTTCTACATCTTTTTCCGTCAAGATTTTTTCAAAATAAATGGTTGCTTCAAAGTTTTCAGATTTTACTTTATAGGCTGGAATATTTAAATTTTCTTCTACAATATGGTCTTCTACTTTTATAATTTTTGTAATTAAATTATAGTCGTTATTATTTTCATACTTTATTTTGAAATCCCCATGAATTTCATTTTCTGCTTTTGTATTTCTATACATCTTCACAAATTCAAAAGCATCTTCCATTTCTTTTGTCTCTTTTATAAATACAAATTCTTTTTCGTATTTTGGATAAGCACTCATCATAATATTTTCTTCTTTTATTGGTAATATACTATAAATTTCATCTGTTACATAAGGCATAAAAGGATGCAACATTTTTAATATTCCTGACAATGTTTTTAAAAGTGTATTTTTTGTATTAGCATCCTCCAATGAGAATTTTGCAACTTCAATATATTTGTCACAAAAATCACTCCAGATAAAGTCATAAAGTACAGTTCCCACATTATTGAATTCGTATTTTTCCATATATTTTGTTACCTTTTTAATTGTTTCATTTAGTTTTGTTAAAATCCATTTGTCTTCTTTTTTTATATTTTCTAATGTAATGTTTTCTTTTATGTCATCTATGTTCATTAAAACAAAACGAGAAGCATTCCATAATTTATTAATAAAGTTCCAAGTCGATTTTATTTTTTCTTCATCAAATTTGATATCCGTTCCATTTGATGCTGTAGTTGCTAAATAATAACGCAAAGAGTCTGCACCATATAGTTCACACATATCCATTGGGTCTACACCATTACCTAGAGATTTCGAAAACTTTCTTCCTAATTTATCACGAATAAGCCCATGTATCAAACAATCTTTAAAAGGGCGTTTCCCTGTGAATTCTAATCCTTGGAAAGTCATTCTGTTTACCCAAAAGGGAATGATATCATATCCTGTCACTAGACAGTCATTTGGATAATACTTTTTAAAATCTTCCGTTTCTTCTGGCCATCCTAAAGTACTAAAAGGCCACAACGCACTACTAAACCAAGTATCTAATACATCTTCCTCTTGCACCCAGCCACTTTCTTTTGGAGCTTCCATACCCACATAAATTTCTTCTCCTTTATACCAAGCAGGTATTTGATGTCCCCACCATAGTTGACGTGAAATACACCAATCATAGGTAATTTCCATCCAATGGTTCATAATTTTTTCATATCGTGCTGGTACAAAATTTACTTTGGTCTCTTTGTTTTTTTGGTTTTCTAATACTCTATCTGCTAATGGTCTCATTTTAACAAACCATTGTTTAGAAAGATAGGGTTCTATCACTGCATCTGTTCTTTCGGAATGTCCTACACTATGAACAATTGGTTCTATTTCAATCAAAATTCCTTGTTTTTCTAAGTCACTTACAACTTTTTTACGGCATTCAAAACGGTCAAGTCCTCTATAAATGCCCGCATTCTCATTCATAGTTCCGTCTGGATTTATAACAATGATTCTTTCTAAGTTATGTCTTGTTCCTACTTCAAAATCGTTTGGGTCATGAGCAGGTGTAATTTTAACGACCCCTGTTCCAAATTCTTTATCAGCATGTTCATCTGCTACTACAGGAATGCACTTATTTAGTATAGGAAGTACTACGTTTTTTCCAATGTACTTTTTATATCGTTTATCATGCGGATTTACAGCAACAGCTGTATCTCCAAAAAGAGTTTCAGGCCTTGTTGTAGCAACTCGTAAATATTCTGTAGTTGAGTCTTCTATAAAGTATTTTAGATGATAAAAAGCACCTTTATCCTCTTTATTTATTACTTCTTCTTTAGAAAGCGCCGTTTTTGCTTCTGGGTCCCAATTGATAATACGCTCTCCTCTGTAAATTAAGCCTTTATTATATAAATCGACGAACACTTTTCGAACTGCTAAGGAAAGCCCTTCATCTAGAGTAAATCTTTCTTTATTATAATCAAGCGATAAACCAAGTTTTGCCCATTGGTTATGAATATTTTTGGCATATTCTTCTTTCCATTCCCAAGCTTTTTTTAACCATTCTTCTCTTTTCATGCTTCTTGGGTTGATTCCTTCTTCTTTTAATTTTTTATCTACTTTTGCTTGTGTTGCAATTCCCGCATGGTCCATTCCTGGTAGCCATAAGCAGTCAAAACCTTGCATTCTTTTAAAACGTATTATTATATCTTGCAATGTGGTATCCCAAGCATGACCTAAATGAAGTTTTCCTGTAACATTTGGAGGTGGTATTACAATCGTGTAAGGTGTTTTTAAATTATTCCCACTATTAAAATATCCTTTGTTTAACCAATTTTCATATTTGTTTTCTTCTACTTTTTTATGGTCATATTTTTTATCTAGCATATTCATCTTTTATCCTTTCTTCCAAATAAGTTCTTACTTCTTTTTTTATATTCTCAAATTCTTTTTCATATCCAATCCCTACTTCTACGACAGACAAAAACAATTCTAAATTATCTGTTTCATATAGTAACTTATAGGACTCTTTAAAATTAATATCAAATATATAAGATAAATTTGATAAAACCCTATCGCTTTCATTATTTACGTATTCAAATTTAACTAATTCATGTTTAAAAAATTGTTCTTTTGCTTCTTGGGTTGGACTTTTTTTGTAACTAAATTCATAGATAGATGCACTTTGACGAAAGATATCTGTTTTGTCCGCATCACGAATTAATTTTGCAAAAAATTGTTCTTCTTTTGGCAAACCATTTTCTATTATTAATTTATTGTGATTTCGTAAAGCTGTACGAATTAAAGATATATCTTTTAAAGGAATTTTAAAATCTTTTATGTGTTTCTCTAGAAAAAGATAAGTATCTGCAAGTTCTGCATGGTCAAGTTTACTTTTTATATCATTATATAGTTCTGTTTTTTCGTATTGTAAAAACCGACCAATATCATGTAAAATACCAATTGTTTTGGCTATCTTTATTTTTTCTTCGGTTAATTCTAATCCCTTTGCTAATTTTTGCATTAAATCTGCAACATGATAGCTATGACTTATTTTCATAGCAATTTCTTCATTCTTTATCTCAAATTTTTCTACATATTTTTTAAATTCTTTTAAAACATATTCATAGTCAATCATAAAAAAACTCCTCCTTATAGATATAAGGACGAGTTTCCCGCGGTACCACCTTACTTTATGATAAAAAATCATACGCTTCATTTTCTCTTAACGCGAGAAACACGTAAAAAACTTACTTATTTTCAGTTTATAGGCTCCACTGCTACTTTCAAAAGAGACAATTGCTTATTTTCACCTTCCATAAGCTCTCTAAAAAATGTTTTCTTTTTACTTCTCAGTTTCTTCGCTTTTGTTTATTTTATCTTACTCTTTAATAAATTGCAATGTTTTCCACGTTTGTTCCTGCAATTTCTATTTCTATTTTGTTACTTGTTATTTTAATATTTACATCCCTATCATTATTGATTTTATGAGAATTGGATATTATTTTTTTCGATTCTAAATCATATAAATAAAATTCATTTGAATGATTTGTAATTCCCAAATATTTTTCATAAAATTGTAAGTTTTTGTATGAACCCTCTAAACTTATTTTCCCTGTATAATCTATTATAATCTTACTTCCATTTGTTTCTAATATAATATATTCTTCATTATAAGATATGATATTTTGTTCCAATGGTATTGTTTTTTTATTATTTTCGCAGTCTACTAATTGCCATTTATTATCCTTTAAAGTAGCAAAAGTGTTTGCATATATTTTATTAGAACTACTTATTTGATTTGATAGAGCAATATAATCATATTCAAAAGGCATTTTTACATCTGCTGTATCATCAAATTGAATAACTCCCCATAAATTTTGAATATTTTTGACAATATAAATATCATTTTCAATTCCTATTCCATAATTCTTTACTTCTTTAAATTTTCCTATCTCTTTATTATTTACAATATCAAAAAGAATAATTTCTGCTTCTTGTAATTCTTCTGTTTTAGCATCGATTAAAAAAGAATATTTATTTTTTATTATATTGATTTTTTCTCGCTTTTCTGGAATATATTCTTCTAACATATATTCTTTTTGATTTTTAGAAATTGCATAATCACAGTATCCTTCAGGATTTTCGCAAGTATAAGTTCCGATTAATTTTCCTTCTGTATAAAAATGCAATTTTCCGTTATAAAAAAATTCTTGCGTTTCTGCTACTTTTTCTTTTGGTTTATTTTTTATATGAAGGGTAGTTCCTAAAATTGCCAAAGGAGTAGTTATAATTAAAAGAATCACTATTATATAAAACGTTATTTTCTTATCATTCATTTTTATCTTTCCTTATGTTCTATTTCACCTGATGTCACAGGAATATAAGTGTTAGCATCGGACCCTATTAAAACTTCATAACGATAGCCATTTTCATTTATCTTAAAAGCAAGGGTTCCATTTCCATAATATTTTGTTGAATTAAGTTGTATATCTTTTGGTTCTAGAACGTTCTTTTCTGGAGAATCATATGTAAATAATTTTAACTTATTGTTACTCGTTACTGCCGCAAAACAATGATTGTATAACTCAATATATTTATAAGAATCTTCCGTAATTTGTTTCCCTTTTAAATTATATACATAATAATTTCCATTATTGATTACTTTTACGTATTCTGTATTGTAGTTTCTAATTTTATAAGGAATAGCACTTGTAATACTAGAACCATTGCTTTTGGAAAGTAGAAGATAACCATTTGCATCTTTTGCTACATAATAGTCTCTTAGGGATTCCATTTCACTGTAATTAAAACTAATATGTCCCGTAACATCGTTTTGGTTAATTTTAATAACTCCAAATTTACCACTTTGGTTTTTGGCAACCACTTTTAGTTCGTTTACTGTCGAGAAAGTAATTTCGTTCGTTCCGGTATAAGAATAGGTGTTTACTTCGGCGTATTTGCCAAGACTACTTCCTTTTTTTAAGTCATAAAGAACTATAGTTTTATTAGAATCGTTTACTAATTCTGGGTTATCACTTATGAATACAAATCTATCGTTTAGAACTGGAATTACTCCTGGTGTTCCTGGTATTTCATAATCGTTGTCTTCAAATACTGTATCGGTTGCCAGAGAACAATTGCTTAATGTATTTGCACTTACGTTATTTTTGTTAGCACAAGTATAAGAACCCATTAAATCTGTTTTAGCACTATCACGATAAATGTATAGTTTACCGTCAAAATAATTGATGTTCTTTAAAGATTTGCTTATATTTCCCTCTTGTTTATTTACGGATACTGTTGCTTTATCTGTGTCTTTTATAATCGTAATCGTAATTATATTGTTGTTCTCTTCTATACTAAAAGATTCTTTTGTTTCTTTTAGGACGTTATCTTCATCGTATACATTTGTTTTTACATATTCTTTGTTATTTAGAGTAATGGCTTCTTCGTTTAATTTGTTCTTGTCATAAAATTTTAGCATCATTTTTCCATCTTGAATTAAAACCGCATAGTCTTCGTATAATTCTACGTATTCAAATACTTCATTAAATACGTTTTGGTTGTTGTAATTGTAAACTTCATAACCACCAGTTGGTTGTTTTACTTTCACATAGGATTTGTTTAAATTTTTAATTTCTCCATTTATGGCTTTGCTTATGCTTTTTCCTGTTTCATCGACAATTAGATTGCGGCCACTTTGAATGGATACATAATAATTTTCTTTATTTCCAGTAAATCCTAGATAATCAAATTGGAAATCCATTTTATTTGTGGTTTCTGTTTCTGTGAATGCTAGAACTCCATATTTACCATCTGTATTTTTTAGAATGACTGTATCTTCTGTATTTGCTTTTTTTACAAGTTGGTAGGTTTCTAGTTCTTTTGCTTCTTTGATATTGTAAAGAGTAATTAAATTATCTTCTTTTCTTACATTGTCATTTATGAATACAAAATTGTTTTTCATAATTTGGGTTCTTGTCATAACAGGAGCATTGTTTTCATAAACTTTTTTTTCTATATCAAAATTATCTTCTGTACTATTAAAAGATACAAAGCATAATTCTTCATTTTGGTTTTTACAAGTATAAGAACCTATTTCTTCTTTGTTACTGTTTAAAAATATTAAGGTTCCGTTTTCATAACGATAGTTTTCTTCTTGGACAATAACATCTACTGGCGGAATTACTTCCTCTTCTTTGTGCATCGTTTTTACTAAGAAGAATATTCCAACTCCTATTGCAATTAATAATACAACTAATCCAGAAATAATCAATATTTTTTGCTTTTTATTTCTTTTATTCCACCATTCTTTTATCTTTTTAAATGGATTTTTCTTTTGTTTTTTTGGTTCTTCTGGGGGTTGCATGAAAAAATTCATGTCTTTTTGTTCTTCTAATTCAGGACTTTTTTCCTCTTTTGGATTTTCTACTTCAAATATTTGATTGTTTTCTTCTGTTTTTTCTTGCTCTTCGTTTAGCATTTTAAACACATCCTTATTCTAGACATGATTATAACATAAGTTTTTTGGTCTTGGAATAGGTAAAAAGTAAGATTGTAAATCTTCCTATTAGAGTATTTTATAAAAAAAACAAGCTCTTTCTTACTTGCTTCTTATTCTTTTTCGTTTTAAATCATCAATTTCTAAATCACACATATCTCCATGTTTCGTATAGTAGCGAAGATTCAATGCTTCATGATAAATAGTAATTTGTGTTGAGGTGGAAGTATACCAACTCTCGATATCTGTTATTCCATCTTTTGCACCACAACCAAAAATATCTGTTTTATTATTAGTTGCCATAAGAGTCATCCCAGTACATCTTCTTAAATGAAAATCCGAAGTAATTAAAGCAAGTTTCATTTTTTCTAAATCACATTTTTCTTTTATCAATTCTAGAGAATACTTAATATTTTCAAAAGTACTTCTTGCTTTGTCTTCTAATAGAATATCCTTTTTAGGAATTCCCTTTTCAAACAAATAGTCTTGCATTTTTACCGCTTCAGGAGTTACACGGTCTTTACTTAAATATCCTATTCCGCCGGTTACGATTATTTTTTCAAGTAACCCTTCTTTATAAAGTCTTTCTGCTTTTTCAACGCGATGAGGAATCATAGAAAACCCTCCAAATACTATTCCCACATCACACGTAACTGGTAAAGTATCTGTATTTTTGGTATATACAATTTTTTCTATGTTTTCTCTTGCATCCGGATTTCCAAGTACTAAAGATTCAAATGCATAAGATAAAACCTCACTCAATTTTAAATCGGATAGTTTCATTTATTCAACCTTTGTTTTTACAATAAACCTTTCTTTTTTGCTTACTATATTAACATATTTATCTTTTAAAATCAATTTCTATTTTTAGGCACTCTATCTACTATATAAATGCCATTTTCATCCATTAAATCTTCTTCTTCGTTTATAATGCCGTAATAAAGAACTTCTACATTTCTGCGTTTATATTCTTCTACAAGATGAGGGGTAGCTAAATTATTTAAAAGGGCAATAAAATCTAAATTGTAATCCGCTTCTGAATTTAAAATATAATTTAGTATTCCTAGTTTTATAGGAGCATTTTTCTTTTTTAATTTTTCAATTACTTTGTTATGAAAACTCATTACATAAATATTTTTATCTTGATACTGTTTAAAAATTTTAATTAATTTTCGGTAAGGCAAATTTCTGTCTTTTATTTCCACTAACATTATTTTATCAGTTTCAAGTTCTAATACTTCTTGTAAAAGTGGTAAATTATATTTCTTTTTTAAATATTTGTAAGTTTTTCTTTTAATTAAACTCGTTTTAATAAATGCATTGTGATTCACTACAAATTGATTATCCAATGTTTTTCGAATATCAAATTCAAATCCAGCTATTTTTTCATTTGCAATTGCATTTTGAAAAGCATATATTGTATTTTCTTTTATTGTTTCTGTTCGAAGTCCCCGATGGGCTATAAATTTCAAAAAAATCACCTAATACAATATATTAGATGATTTATTTTTTATTCTTTTTGGGAAATAAACACTTAAACGTTATCAAAATAGCTAAAAAACACACTGCGGGAATAATAAATATTTTGTACTGATACATTACATTCCCTTCCTTTGTATTTGTTTCTTCTTTAAAAGTTTGTATTACTTGTTCTTCCTCTTCTTTTAGAATATACAAATGATATTCCGTTTTTTCTTTTTCATCTGTCAAAAGAAGAGTTACTTTTGAGTTGTTTGCTAAATCAAAGTTATCTAAAATGGACACTGTAATTCCTTCTACTACTTTATATTCCATTTCAATATTATATTCTTCTTTGGCAAGTGTAACTGTGTATTCATTATTTAATGAATTGAATACTGGAGACAATTCCCCATTTTTAATTTTCAAATCTTCTAAAGAAATTTCACTAGCCAAAACAATGTTTGGCCAAAAGATAAAGAAAATAAAGAGCAAAGCTATTTTTTTCAAAGCAAACACCTCTATATCATTTTTAATAATATTTCATTCATTATATATAGTTTGTCCGGATTTATAAAAATATTGCCTTTTTTTATAATTAAATCTTTATTTTTCACAAGAGGATTTATAGGATAAGTTGATTCCATTTTTACATGATAGAGTGTTTCAAATTCTTTGATATTAATTCCTTTTAAAAGCCGAAAGCCTAGCATCATATGATTATTCATAATATCTCTTGGAGAAAGAAGTTCTTTTTCACCTGAAAAGTCTTGTTTTAAATATTTGGTTAATGACTTTGTATTGGTGTATCTAATTTTATCTATATAACCAGATGCTCCAAGACCAAAGCCAAAGTATTCTTTGTTTTGCCAATAGCGAAGATTATGAATGGATTCTTTGTTTTTTAGGGCGAAGTTACTTACTTCGTAGTGATTGTATTTTCTTAGTTCTAATACATCACAGATGGTTTCATACATCAAAGCATCTTCTTCATCTGTTGCTCTTTTAAATTTATTTAAATGTAAAAGAGTTCCTTCTTCTATCATCAAGCTATAAGTACTAATATGGTCTGGTTTTAAGGATAAAATTTGTTTTATGTCTTTTTTTAATGTTTTTATATTCTCAAAAGCAAAACCATAAATAAAATCGATATTGATATTCATAAATCCCATTTTTCTGCAAAGATATATTTTTTCTTCTGCTTCTTCTAAAGTATGATTTCTTCCCATGTATTTTAATTTTTCTTTGTGAAAGGACTCTATTCCAATACTTAGGCGATTTACGCCATTGTTTTTTAAAGTACTTAAAAGATTCTCGTTAATATCGTTTAAATTGCATTCAAATGTAAATTCTTTTAACTTTCTGGTATTTAAACTTTTTATAATTTCAAATAAACGTTCTAAATTTTTTTGACTTAAAGAAGAAGGTGTCCCTCCTCCAATATAAATGGATTCAAGTAGTTCATTGTTATAAGTGTCATCTATTTCTATTTTTAGACATTCTAAATAGTTTCTTACCCACAATTCGTTATAAAAAACCTTGCAAAAATCACAGTAAGAACAGATGGTTTTACAAAATGGAATATGAATGTATATGGACTTTACTTCTTCTTTCACTTTTACTACTTCCTTTTTATTGCCTCTTCCTCTTCTTCATCAAAAGCAATCTCTTTTGGAAAAGGGATGTTTTCTATAGTCTTTTCAATATCTTTTGAGGTAATGTTTTTTTTCTCTAGAAATGTAAAAAAGACAGCCCTTATATCATCTTCAGAACGTGCATTTTTGAGATTATTTCGTAATGCTTTTAATGTTTTTTCTTTTTCCTTTTTGCTATTCATAGGCTTATATCCAGATAAATTTATCTAGTACCCCCCCCCCGAGTTGATTTTGCTTCTGCTATTGCATCTTCAAAAAACTCACTATTTGTATTAAGTGACTTCATAAAACTTTTAGTTATATCAGCAGATTGTCCTTCTCTATTTTTTTGATAAAGAGTTGCATAAAATTGATTAAAATTCAAACTGTTTAAAAAATCAATCTTTTCCGCATATATTTTATCCGTTTGCGCCAATTCTTTCTCACAAATTTCTATAGACCTTACATTAAAATGAAAAATTTCCGCACTTATTCTTCTCGATTGTTTATATTTTAAACGATAACGCGCTATTATATTTCTCTCTATAGTCGTTAAATCTTTAAATTTTTTATTTGCTATTTTGCTAGCTTGTGTATCATCAATTTCATTTCGTAGATTTTTTAATTCAAATTTTAATTTTTCAATTTCTTTTTTATTATTGCAAGCAATTGTTTCATTTAGTTTTTTTAATAATTTATTTCGAGCTGACCAATAATTTTTTGCATGTACATATGCTACTCTCTCATTTATCTCATCTTCATTTTTTGTTTCTAAGTCTAAGTACTTAATTGCATATTCTAAATTTTTAAAGTTTGCTAGCATTTCTAATAAATCTTTTTGTGTTGTATTAAACATTGTTATGAGTGTTTTAAAAGATACACGAAATGTTAATGCCATTAAGATTATTTCTATTTGTGTTTCATGTGGTAATTGTGAAAGCTTACCTTTTTTATAAAATTTTAATATAGGTCCCAATTTTTCCTTTAACTTTTCTTCCTTAATTTCTACAAGAAGATTATATAACAAGTTAGGATCCACTTGCATTTTGGATGCTGCTTGTTCAATGGTTAGATTATTTGCCAAAATTAAATTTGCTATAGCTAAATCTTTATTAAAAGAAGTTACAACATTTTTTTTACCTTTACTTCCTCCTGATTTTTTTCTTTCCTTTCCTATTTCAATTTGTTTTTCTCTTACTTTATCGTAAAGTTCTGGATTAAAAACATTTGAATATTTTGGATTATTAAGCGCTTTAATATAATTTTGAATGGTTCTTTCAGAAAAACCCGTTTCTTGGTTTATTTCTGATATTGTAAGCTCTTTTTTTAAAATACAATCGACTACTTTTTGAATTTTTTCTGCATCTAACACTTAATTTTCCTCCTTTAAAATCTCCAAAAATGCTTCTTTTGGTACTTCAACACTTCCGAGCATCTTCATTTTTTTCTTTCCTTCTTTTTGTTTTTCTAATAGTTTTCTTTTTCTGGTGATATCTCCACCATAACATTTTGCTAAAACGTTTTTTTTCATGGCACTTATGTTTTCACGCGCTATGACTTTAGAACCAATACTTGCTTGAATAGGAACTTGAAACATTTGACGAGGAATAATATTTTTTAGTTTTTCTACTACGCTACGGCCCCTATTATAGGCAAAGTCTTTATGTACAATAATGGATAGAGCATCTACTACTTCTCCGTTTAGTAAGATATCCATTTTGACAAGATTTGATTCTTTGTACCCGCATAGTTCATAATCGAAAGATGCGTATCCTTTTGTGGTACTTTTTAAACGGTCGAAAAAGTCGTAGACAATTTCTGATAAAGGGATTTCGTAATGAATGTTTACTCGTGCATCATCAATGTATTCAAGAGATTTATATATTCCTCGTTTATTTTGGCATAGTTCCATAATTGCACCGATGTATTCACTTGGAACAATGATATTAGTATAAATATAAGGTTCTTCAATCTTTTTTATGTAAGTGGCATTCGGCATTTTATTTGGAGAATCGATATCATATACTTCTCCATTTGTTTGGGTTAGTTTGTAAATAACGCTTGGACTGGTTGCAATGATTTCGATTCCAAATTCTCGCTCCATACGCGTAATTATAATGTCCATATGAAGTAAACCTAAAAATCCCATACGAAAACCAAAACCTAGTGCTTCTGAAGTTTCTGGTTCATAGGTTAGAGCTGCATCGTTTAGTTTTAGTTTCTCAATGGCTTCTTTTAAATTTTCATACTGATTGGGTTCTACTGGAAAAATTCCAGAGTAAACCATTGGTTTCATTTTTTTGTATCCTGCAAGTGGTGAGGCAGCTTCGTTTTCTTTTAAGGTAATTGTATCTCCGACTTCTACACTTGTAATATCTTTGATACTCGCCGCGATATAACCAACTTCGCCGCTTTCTAAAACATCTAATTTTTTTTCTTTTGGGGTATGGACACCTAATTCTGTAATTTCAAAACTTGTGTTGTTGGCCATCATCAGAATCGTATCTTTTACTTTTAGTTTACCATCTACCACTTTTATTAAAGCAACGACTCCTTTGTAAGGGTCAAAATAAGAATCAAAAATAAGAGCTCGAAGAGGTTTTTCTATGTTATTTTTAGGAGGGGCAATACGCTCTATTATTGCATTTAAAAGAGCATCTACTCCTACTCCTGTTTTTCCACTACAAAGTAAGATTTCTTCTTCTTTAAAACCTAAAACTTTTTTTAGTTCTTCTTTTACTTTGGGAACATCTGCGTTTGGCAAATCAATTTTATTAATTACAGGAATTATGGTTAAATCGTTTTGCATGGCTAGGTATAAATTTGCTAGTGTTTGGGCTTCTATTCCTTGGGCGGCATCAACAACTAAAATGGCTCCTTCACAAGCTGCTAAACTTCTTGATACTTCATAAGAAAAATCGACATGTCCTGGAGTATCAATTAAGTTTAAAATATACTCTTCTTCTTTATATTTATAGTTTAGGCGAACCGCATTTAGTTTTATAGTAATCCCACGTTCACGTTCCAAATCCATACTGTCTAAAACTTGGCTTACCATTTCTCTTTTCTCTACAGCACCTGTAAGTTCAAGCATTCTATCTGCAAGCGTACTTTTTCCATGGTCTATGTGAGCAATAATCGAAAAGTTTCTTATTTTTTCTTGTTTCATAATATATCACTATTATTATTATACCGAATTTTAAAAAAATGGAAAGAAAAAGAGTGCAATTGCTCTTAAAAGAATAGTTTTCGTGTTCTTAAATAATCTATTGTTCTTTCTTCACTAGAAATACTTGGAATGCAAGATTTAGGAATTTTTATTTCTTTTACCTTCTCACATATTTCTCTCATTTTTTCTAATCCCATTCTATCTTCGGCATCTTGCATACCCCATGGAGTTAGGTCAATTCCAAAATGTAAGAAGTCATATAATGTTTGGTCTGGTGTTTGAAATCCTAATTGAATTTCTTTTGTAGACATATTTATATCTAAATAGGTCCAAGCCTCATCAATTTCAAAGCGACAGTAAATGGAATTTGGCATCTCTAAATATTTTTGATTGGCTTCACAAAAGGCTACTAATTCTTCTAAATTCTGTTTGCACTCGAAAAAATAGTACATTACTAAATACTGTGATTTTGATTTTAATTTTCTTTCTTTAAAATTTGTCACAAAAAAGTCTTCTGTAAATAAAGAAGCTACATCTTCTTTGGTTAAAACTTTTTTCTTTTTTGTATCTACTATAAAGTATTTAAACATACGCAATTTGATTACTAAGTAATCTATTTTTTGATAAGATATAAAACGAACCATTTCTATGCCATCAAACCATTCATAGTTTTTAATTGTTTTTTTTAAAAGTGCATCTAAACTTTCCCACATCTTTATAGTCGGTTGTAATTGTTCTAAAACTTGAAGAATTGCTACTCTGTCTTCTCCATTTAAAAAATATTTACTAAATAAAGCATCTCTTAATTTTACCTTTGCATCTTCCATTGATTATCCTCTTTCTCGCTAGTATTTTAAACCATTCGAAAGAAAAAAGCAATTGGTTTTCAAGTAAACAAAGATTTTACGATATTAAAAAAGTCATTAATTCCTGTTGACATAAACTGTTCTACTTTACTTCCAATAAAGATTGCAGCATCTGTTGTATTATTGCTATAGTCTTTGTGAGTTTCGTAAACATAACTTTCTAAGTCAATCGGTTTTCCTTCTTTAATATCTTGTTCAAATTTTTGGATAGATTCTTCAGTCATCGCTGTTTTTTTCGCTGCTTTTGCCTCGTAATATCCACTTTCAAGTGCAATATATAAACTAATAAAAAGTAAAAATAAGATACTTATGGTTTTCTTAAACCAATTGGAATTTTTTTTCTTTTTCATGTTTCTCCTTTCACATAACTATGAATTGCTTTTGAAAGTATAGTAATGGTATTATTGATTTCCGTTATATTATTATATTGTCCTCCTAGTTCAATTAAAATGGCATTAGGACTTAAATCTTGGTTATAAATTCCATTTACTCCACTACCACCTTTAATACTTATTCCTCTGGTTAAGGAAGGATTGATATTTTTGATATAATCGTTTACAGCATTGGCAAATTTTAAATTTTCTTCGTATTTTTTATGGTCTTTTCCTATTACAAATAAGACTTTGGCATAACTTTTACCATCGATTGTGGTCGTTGTAATCTCATGAGACATAGAGTCTCTATGTAAATCAATAAAATACTGTAAACTTTTGTTTTTTTCCATCGCATCTTGTAGTAGCAGTTTACTTGCTGCGTAGGAATATTTGTATTTCCAATTGTGTACTCGTAAAACCTCCGTGATATCATTCGTTTCGACTAAAGAGGGAATGCCTAAATCATTTAGAGACTCTCTTAAAATATAACTAGCCATTAAAACACTGGGGGTTATGTTGTAGGAAGCGTTATTTGATTTTTGATAACCTTCTGTTTGATGAGTATTGTAAATATAAAGAATGGGTTCTTTTACTTCCGACTTATAAGGGTCTTCTACATAGGTTGATTCTACTCCTAGCGTTTCTTCACTATCCGTTTCTTTTAGTGCTTCAATTCCTAATGTATATTTCAGTAAAAAATCAGTACTATTTAAATTAATTAAATCATAATAAAGATTCTTTTTTTTATTTGTATTTAAATTATAATCGACTAAAGCACTAATCAAAGTGTCGTTGTTTATTTTTACTAAAAATTTGTTGTATAAATAATTAAATACAAAAAGGAAAGTTATCATTATAAGTCCAATACTTAAACCTAGGCGATATTTAAATTTTAATCTTCTTCTTTTTTTCATTCTTTTTGCCATTTTTTGATTCTCCTTTTAGTAGAGTATATATTTTTTTGAGAGCAAAAAATGTTGAAAAAAACACCCTTAAGAGTGTTTTATAAAAATTGTATTTAAAGCATTGGCAATAATCGTTGTACTTTTTTCTATAATATTATGAATATTCACATCTGTATAAAAATGATTATTGTATTTTAAAGTAGTAGGTACTCCAATAGCAAGTACAGGAATATTAAAGGTTTTTTTGTTTATTTCTTTAGCCGAATTAAGAGCACTTCCTGGAATAATTCCTGTATCATTAATTTCGATAGCACTATTTAAATATTTTTCATTTTCTGTTGCCAAACTATCTACTAAGATTAATAAATTTGGTTTTAAATCCTCTACTACCATTTTAATCAAATGAAAAGAATTAATTCCAGTTTTATTGGTTACAGAAGGATTAAAAAGAGCTATTTTAGGAATGGTTAAAAAATCTTGGTATTGATTTGTAGCAATTAATTTATTGGTGGTACTTACTCCTAAAGAATCTCCTTCAATGTCTTTATTTCCCAAACCAATTATTAAAACTTTTTCTGCTTTTTTATATTTTTTGAGAAACGTTTTGATGACTCGTTCCATCTCTTTGGTAATTTCTTTTTCCTTTTTTTCTAATAATTCACTGGCAAAGGCAATCACAAAGTAATCCCCTTCTTCTTTTTTTAATGCTTTTTTGTTTTCTTTAGCAACAATATAATGGCTTGTTTTGACGGTTTTGTTTTTTGTTTCTTCTATCTTTTTTACCTTATTTAGTTTTTCAATTCCAACATCTAAAAATAAACTTTGTTTCATCTATTCACCTTCTAAAATTAGTATGGCCACATATTTCTTATTTTATTTGCATAGATTAAAGTAATAGACCTTGCCAAAAAACTAATAGTTTGGTAGAATTGTTAGTGAATTTAAGAAAGGAGATTTGTATGCCTAATATTAAAAGTTCAAAAAAAGCTGTGAAAGTAACTGCGAAGAAAACAGATAATAATCATGAACTAAAAGCTAGAGTTAAAAATTTAATTCGTAATTGTGATATTGCGATTCATACAAGTGACAAAGAAAAAGCAACTAGTTTATTTAATGAATTACAAACCAATATGGACCATGCTGTTAGTAAAGGTTTTGTAAAACCGAATACTGCTGCTAGACAAAAGTCCAGACTATCTAAAAAAATCAAAGAAATGAAGTAAGAAAAATTTTTGCGTACTTCATTTTTTAATGCTAAAATAATTATGGTGGGTGATACATTTGAAATTTATAAAAAAAAATATTGTTTTTCTCTTTTGCTTTTTTTTGATTGCGGGTGTTCTTTCAAGAATTGATGCTATTTCTGATAAAATTGCACTAGCCCTTGAAAAAAATCCAGTAGTGATTGCAACACCACCCAATACCTATCAAAAAAAAGATGATTTTTTATATGTACAAAATACAGTGGATTTTGTTCCATTAAGTTTTCAAGATTTATTAAATATTTATTATACAGCCACCAACAATGGTTACAAAACATTTACTTTTTATTGTCCTAGCGAATATAAGGAATGTTTAAGTGATGTCGAAAAAATTAGCAATGACCCCGAAACTTTAACGTATATTAATAACTTTGTTCATCCCTATAATGGTTTTTCCAATGTACGCACAGTTATATCAGAAACTGGAGAAATTAATATTACAATTAACTATTTGTATACAGAGGAAGAAATAAAAGCCATTAATGAGAAAATAGAAGAAATTTATAAAAAAATCATTACTCCTGAAATGACCGATTATGAAAAAATAAAAACAATTCACGATTATATTATTAATAATACCAAATACGATGTAGAAAGAAATACAAATGAAGAATCCACTTATCTCTCTTACAATGCCTATGGACCTCTTTTACAAGGATATGCCACTTGTAATGGATATACAGATGCGATGGCACTTTTCTTAATAAAAATGAACATTAAAAATTATAAAGTTGCAACAGAACTTATGCAAGAAAATGCTTCTGGTCATGTGTGGAATGCTGTTTATTTAAACAATGAATGGAAACATTTGGATTTAACTTGGGATGACCCTGTTAGTGAAGATGGAAAAGATTATTTGCAACACAAGTATTTTTTAATTACCTCGCAAGAATTAAAGGAAGCAGATGCTGGAGAAGTTGTTGTAAAAGACCATATTTTTAATACTAGAATTTATCCAGAACTAAAAAAGTAATGTTTTTGAGGCATTACTTTTCTTTTACATTTGTTTTCTATTTTTTACCTGGATATCCTTATTTTGTGCATCAAAATTTTCTGTATCATAGTTATAAACATGATAAGTCCAAAATATATTTTTTATCAATGGAAATTTAATCAATATTTTATTACAATCAATTTTTTTGATTATTTCATTAAAAGAATTTATAGAGTTTCTATCATCTAAATCTTTTGCTTCGAAATATCGTAGTTCACTCTTTATATTTTCTATATCATTATTAGTAATATTATAATAATTACAAATAAAATCATTGAATATCGCTTCTAAACTATATATATCGTTTGCAAAATTATTCATATCATTTTCTCTATAATAAGAGTCAGCTACTATATAATTTTTTATAAAATTATATAAGAATAAGCTTTCCTCTACATTTAGGTCATTATGTTCTTGAATATGCTGCATTAAATCTTTTAGTGCAATTTTAAATATATCTATTTTATAGGCAAAGCCAACTGATTCTACAAATTCTCCATACGTTTGAACATCATGTTCAAAATATAATGTATAAGCAAGGTCATTGCTTGCATATAATGCATCCATAGCATACGTAATCTTGTAAAATGTATAAATATCTTCTTTTGTCTCAAGTCCATAAAAACGATATAAAGAATTAAGGTCGCTATCAAATACAGCTTGATAATAATCATCTACTATTCTATTTTCTTTGAAAACCGCAAGTAAAAATAATAAAGCTTCTTCTTTTCTCTCGCTATAATAAACATAATCCAATGTATCTTCGAAAAATATTTTATATTCTCTTTTAGAATCGTTGTATTTTGCCGATTCTGCTGCTGATTCTATCATGAAGTTTAAAGTATCTTCAAATCTAATAGTCTCATTTATTTGACCTTTTTCTTCACGACAAGCACAAATATGTTCTTTACAATGATTAAGTTCATGTTCTAAGATATTTGATAAATATTCTATAACATCAAGGTCATTATTATTATTTAAATTTTCTGATTCAAAAATAGAAAGTATCTTTTCGTAATTAACTGTTATAGTTTTTGTTTCATAATTACAATTTGCTAATATATTTTCATTTAATTCTCCATTAAGAATAGTATAAGTACTTAATTCACAAATATCTTCCGCTAAATTGTTCGATGTTGTACAAATATTCCCAATAGCAATTTTTAGTGCAACTCTCATATTATGGTCTTTTGTTAATTCTTCTATTTGAAAATTATCAGCTGGAATACTATATGGCAGAAATAATTTATTGGAGTCATTTGAATTTTTTATACTATTATCAATCATTATCTCACTTAATGCTTCATAATCTGCATTTGTATTCTCACATTTAGTTAAACTTTCTGCTGCTTCTAAAATTTTATCAATTTTTTCCATGGTTGGGTATAACTCTTCCCAATTATATAACGGAATAATAGAAGACATTTCTATAAAAAAGTCTCTTGTTTCTATAGAATTATTTCTAGAGTCTGTATCTGAAGTGTTTTCAATAGAAACATCTTTTTCTTTCGCACTTACATTATATGCATAGTTTAACGGAATTATACATGCTAATAATAACGCTAAAATTCTCTCTTTTTTTAGTTGTAATTTCTTCATTTTATTCTTCCTTTTTTGCAATGGAATATACTATAACACATTCTTTTTATACAATCAAATTCGGTTTATGCTATTTTCTCTTCTATATATTTCACTATTTCTTGGATGGTGTTTCTAAAATTCTCATAATCTATGGAGAACCATTTTACGTCCATTTGATTTTGGAACCATGTATACTGGCGTTTTGCATAATTTCTAGAATTTTTTTTACACTCTTCTACTACGTTTGCCAAAGTCTTTTCATCGGAAAAGAAAGGGTAAAATTCTTTATAGCCAATTCCCGTCATCAAAGCTTTTGTTTTTACATTTTTTAAAATATAAGGCTTTACTTCATCGATTAAAGGAACCAGCATTTTATCAAATCTTTCGTTGATTTTTTGGTACAATACTTCTCTACTTGTCGTTAGACCAATAAACAAAACATCAGGATATTCTAAAGTGAAGTCTTTTTCTTCGGGCATCCACCCTTGTTCTAGTTTTGTTAAAAGTCTTATCATCCGTTTTCTATTTTTATTATCATAAGCAAAACCACATTCAAAAGATTCGATACGATTTTCTAATTCTTCATTCGTTAATTGGTCATATTTTTTTTGTTCTTCCGTTTCTTCTTCAAAATTATAATTATAGAAAACAGATTTTAAATAATAACCTGTTCCTCCAACAAAGATAGGGATTTTCTTCTTTTCTTTAATTTCTTCTATACAATTTCTGGCATCTTTTTGGTAATCGAATACACTATAATCTTCTGTTACTTCTTTTATACTTAATAGATGATGTGTAATCCCTTCCATTTCTTCTTTGGTTACTTTTGCAGTTCCAACATCCAAGCCTTTATAAATTTGCATAGAATCTGCATTTACAATTTCTCCATTGTATATTTTGGCAAGTTCAATACTTAATTTTGTTTTTCCAACTCCCGTTGGTCCTACTATTGCTAAAATCATAGTTCTCCTTTTATTTTTCTTTTTCGCGTATATTCTTCTAAATAATTTTCAAAAGTCCAAGTATCTATATTATCATTCGCAAGCATTTCTCTTTCTTGCATTCCCCATTTTCCTTTTTTATATTTTTTTGCATATTGTCCTACTTTTTCACCATACTTAGTTAGTTTTTCAAAACGTTCTTTTAAATCTTCTTTATTTCTTAAGGTTCCCTGCATATTTTTCAGGAAATAAAGTTGTAAGGAAGCTATATTTAAAATTCTTTTTACGACTGGATAATCGGTAGTTCCAATAGCCCAACTATAATAAAATCCAAATAGTATGGGTACTATATAAAAGGAATACAGATTTCTTGTTTGCAAAAAGTTTTCTATAAAATTTTGGATTGTCAAATTTTCTAATGTAGAAAAAATGGCTACTCCTATAGAAAGAGTAAATCCCATCCCTAATGAAATAGCTGGCATAGTAAACATTAATCTAACATACGATTTTCTTTTTTCTTCCCATTCTTCTATTTTATTTTCTAAGTTTTTTATTTCTTCACAAATTGCAAATTTATCTAGTGCATTTCCTTTACTATCCTCTATTTTTATGAATTGGTTACCATTATTAACAAATATACTAGTTTGTTTTATATCTTCCATTTTTTTCCTCCAGTAAAAAAATAAGTTATATTTCTTCTCCCAAATTTCTTTTTAGTTCTAATCTCCTTACAAAAGATTCATATAATTCTGTATCTATGCCTTTATTTTCTAGTTTTTATTTATTGCAACTATTTATTTAATTCATTCATGATAAATTGTAGAACTTCTCCATACTTTTCAATTGCAGTTTCTCCTGGATTTACCAAAAAATCTGCAAAAGTGATTTTTTCTTCTTTTACCTCTAATTTTCCATTTTCTTTAAAGCATTTTTCTGTTAAAACCTCGCCGTTTTCATTTGTTATTATTTCTAATGCCTTTTTGATATTAATTTTCACAATTCCAGAAAGTTCCTTTTCATCGAAATCAAACTCGTTTAAATTCCCCTTAAATTCACACGCATAGACATTGGCAAAAGCACGGTCTTTAAAAAAGCTACCATCAGCTTCTTCTCTATCCATTACAAATTTTACGACTTCAATTAATTTTGCTTGGTTATAATCTATTTTGTATCCGATTTCTTCTTCTATTTCACGACCAAAAGCCTCTTTTACTGTTTCTCCAGCTTGCACATGCCCTGATGCTGTTGTATATAGTTTCCCTTTATCTGCGCGAAGTTGAAAAAAAATATTTCCTTCTTGGTCATATAACCAACAATGTACTGTATTATGCCATAAAGCTTTTTTATGCACAATATTTCTTTCTTCTTTTCCTAAATGATTGCCTTCTTCATCATAAATATCTAAATATTCCATTATGTTCCTTCTTCCTTATTCAATTATAGCAAATAATTAAAAAATAGGAATACTTCGTTATGATTTTCTACACTTATTATTTCTTATGCAAGCATATTTGATTTGTTCATAATTATTATGCATAATACTACGCTTGTATAAATTATCTTTATCTGTTATTTGAATTTCAAAAGGCATTTTTTGATAATCAAAAATTAAATGTATTCTTTTATAGGGAATGGAAACATCTGTTAATCGGTCTTTATATTTTATTAATTTAACATCTCGGAGTTGCTCTTCTATTTGACTTACAACTTTTTTCGATATATTGGGTATATAATCTACTTTGTCTACAACTATTGTAATGCCTAATATATCATTAATTAAATTAAGTATCTCTAATTTACTTTTGCTTTTCATTCTAGGCTTTCTCTCCCAAAGTAAAATTTTTTCTTCAATTCGTTTTTCTTCTTTAATCCGATAATTAAATTCTACACCTATATTTTGAAGAACATTAATAATCGTTGGCAAAGCTTTTTGTGCTTCTTTTATTTTTTCTTTTACTTCTTTTACTAATATATCTTTCATGTATCCACCTTTTTTCTTCTGGAAACAAAAGAGATGATTATATCACCTCTTTTACTGTTTATTATTATGCTTTTTTATTTTGATTTACTACTTTTGTTAAAAAAAATCCTAATCAGGATATCATAAAATTTATCCATTGTCAAAATTAATACTTGTTTAAAATTATTTTTATAATTCAAATGTATTTCTTACTAGGCCTTATTTTGAACTATTGCACAAAAGTAGACTGATAAATATCAAATCTATGTTTATTATACACGTTCTTATCTTGTTTTGTTATCTTTTTTCACATTAAGATTCTTTTAATTGATTAATAAATGCTTTTCCTAATAATTTTTTATAAACTCTTATTTTTCTTGAAAAAACTTCTAATCTTTTTTTTCTTTTGACTACTTAAATCTTGATTATCACATTCAGAATCGTTACATCCGATTTCATATATCGTTATATCTTTAAATTCTCCATCTATAACATTAATTCTTTCATCCACTTTTTTTAGCAATTCTAAAATATTATAAGAATTTTTTATTTCATAGAAATAATTACGTTCGAGTATATTTTGAGCTTCAACTGCTGCTTGTTCACCTATAGCATAATAGCACACCAAAAATACATAACCTATATTATTCTTATTTTCTATCATTTCTCTTATTATGCTTCTATAATTTCTTCTTTTTGTTGCTTGTGGATTCGTCATTACTGCATATAAGAAATTGCCTATTTCTTGATTTTGAGCCAATATTTCCATATTTTCTAAATGATAAGAATCCTTTAAAGACACTGGATTAACAGCTAAATAATTAATTGCCATTTTTGGATAAGTATGAGACATTTGAAGAGATTTTGAACCATATTTAACAATTGTTTGCAAATCTTGTCTATGATACTCACTATTAATTGAATCAGCATTGTTCGAAACCATTGCAATCGCATCCCAAACCACATAATCAAAGTCATTATCACTGGTATCTTTTGAAGTTACTAGTAATTCAAAATCTTCATCATGATATGGGCTATTAATAAATGTTGATTCACCAATAATCCATAAAGAAGTTTGCGCACATTCTGCCCTTTTTAAAGTTTCTATATCTTGATAAAATTTGTTACTACTTAAAAATTCTGGTCTTAACATTCTATCAAATAAATGATACCAACCTTCAGCATTTTTAATACTTGCTAATGCTTCAACTCTTTTATTGTAATCTAAAGTGTTTAATAGATTTCTATCAATTAACAAGTTTAAATCAAACTTTATAGATTCAGAATCAACATTTAAAGTCAAAATATTATGTGTTTCTAAACTATTTAGTTCTGATAGCCACATATCTAATTCTTTTTTAGATGTAAATGTATTTAGTATATCATATTTTTTTAATTGTCTAATAATATCTAAATTTAATATTTTTGTTTTATTTTTTTCATTAAGCATTATAATCCTCCTCAAACGTACATACTATTATACACCATTTTTACTTAAAAACATAAAAAATGTTTTTAAACAGGATATGAGAAAACACCATGAAATCTAGAAAGTCTTATTTAGGATTGGTTTATTTACTTTTTAACTTGGGTAAAAAGAAGTGATTTACTACTGAAGCATATTCTAAAATATCACTTAATAAATGTAGTATAGATTCTTCAATTTTATCTTCTTTAATATTATTTTTACATTTCTCACAACCATAGTAATAATAAATTTTATCATTCTTCTTTTTATAAGTAACTTTACCGCCTAATATCCTTCCACATTTGGGACATCTGATTTTTTGTAAAAATAGATATTCTTTATATCTCATATAATTTCTAGAATTTTTTTTCTTTAGAACTTGGCAACTTTCCCACATTTCTTTAGATACTAGAGGCTCTACAACATCTTCGTAATATGTGGGTTTACCAGTCCTTTTACCATGAATAAAATCTCCTTTATAAATATGATTTTCTATCATTTCTAAAATTGTATTATCTCGCCATTTTTTATTAGCAATATTTTCTTCATTAAAAATATTGGCGATAGTTTGATAACTGCAAAAAAGTTGCAAAATTGTTGCGGAAAGCATGCAATTCATTATTATTGAACACATTAGAAAATCCTAAATAAATTGTTAGAATGGAATAATTTTTTATAAATCCTATTTTAATTTAATAATTTGATGTATTATTCTAAATCTTTGAATGAAATAGGTTTACTTAAATTTTCTACATAGATGTTAGTTTCATAATTAAATGCTAAATAAGTAATTCCTTCTATTACAATCCTATGTGCTTCTACATAAGAGATATTTGTATGTTCTATGTTTTTGCTACTTCCATTAATAATAGTTAGTTATGTATTACAAAAGCTACATATAAATTCAATCTTATTTTTTAAAGCAGTTTCCATTTCAATTTCTTGTTTAATAATATTAACCATTAAAGAATCTCCTCACTTATCTTTACACAACAAAAAATCAATTCCATTTCTAGAATTGATATTTATCATTAAGCTCTAACTATAAAAGTTCGAGCAGATTCTTCTCTGGTGCGTTTACTGATGGGGTTTTGCACTCATCAGTAAAAAAATAAGTTCATTGATATTTGACACATTCATTATATCGCTTATCCTAATTTAACACAATATAAATTGTCGCATAAATTGTAATTTAGATTTTAAAGGTTTAATTCTAATCCAACTCCAACCTCATTTATTTCTATTTCTTTTCCCATTTCAATTTTAGCTTGTAAAGAAACACAATGACACGGATATAATAATTTAATATTATTCTTTTTTAAATATTCTATCGTAGAATTTAATCTTTCATCTTTATCAAAAAGATGAAATCCACCGATAACTCCTATTACTCTATTATCATTACAAACCTTTTTTGCATACTCAATAATATTACAAATTCCACTATGAGAACATCCTGTAATCACAAAAATGCCCTCATTACTTTTATATACGATTGCAGAATCATCTTTTATATAATCATCTTCCTTATCACCATTTATAATTGTTTTACCTATTGAATATCTTTTTTCAAAATCATAAATAGTTGGAATTTCGCCTAAATAATAAATATTTTTACTTATCTTGATTGGTTTATCTGTTAGATTCAAATTACACTTTTTTTCTAATTCTTCTTTTTTTAATGGAGAACCTATATACAAACCAGTATTATCTTCTTTATAATAAAAGCAAGCTGGATGTGAAATTAATTCTATATCTCTTTTACTTTCAAAAAAATATTTTAACCCTTTTGTATGATCATCGTGACCATGAGATATTACTAATTTATCTATATTACTTAAATCTATCCCCATTTTTTTAGAATTAGATATAAATATATCTGAATAGCCAGTATCAAATAGTATTTTTGTATCCTCATCTTCAATGTAATATGATACAGCTGGTTCTCCTAAATAATACCAATCTATATATGTATTGTTATCAACTAAAACTTTTAATTTCATTATTAATTCTTCCTTTCAATTAAAATAATTATATCACTTATAAACGTTTTTTAATAGTGTGTTAAGCACAAAAAAGTGGACTACAGAAAATAAAAATTTTCTGTAGTCCATAGCATAGTTTTTATAGTTCTAAATCATCATTATCTTTTGAATAATAGCCATTTTGAATATAATCAATATCTTTTTTATCTAGTATATTTCTATCAATCATTTCATCCATAACTTGTTTATAAATGGTATCTTCCTTTTTAGAACTGAAAAATTTGTCTTGAAAGAACTCCAAAATCTTTTTCCAAAACTCTTGCCATGCTTGGAGTAATTTTTCTAATTGAGAAACTTCATCTTTTAAAGAAAAAATTTCTTTTCTTTGTTCAGCAATTTTATTTTGCTTTGTAATATTTTGCTTTTCAAGAGTTTTAATTCTTTGATTTTTCTCTTTTAGTTGTAGTTGTAAGTCATCAACTTCGTTTGTACGATTTTTTAAATTATGTTCAAAATCATCCATAAGAGAAGTTAAGTCATCAATATTCTTTATTCCTTCAACATTGATATCAACCTTTTTAGCAAAGTTATAAATTATTTCTTTATCTTCTTCACTAATAACATAATTATTTTTGGAAATTTTAGTAGGTTTCAAATTAGAAATAATTTCTTTGACCTCATTTGACTTTGAAAGAGTATCTTTTGTTTGAATATTCACTTGTTCTAATCTTTCACGATTTCGATCGGCGTTTTCTTTCAAATAGGTATATTGTTTATTCATATTTTTTATAGGAATGTCATCATTTCTTCCATCAAGTTTTTCTAACAATTCAATATTTGTATTATAGATTTTGTTAAAAGATTCTTTACAATAAATTCTTAAAGTATCTTGTATTTCTCTTAATGATTCTTTTGTGAATATTGTAGATTTTCCCACTTGTTTTTTCATACCATTTTTATTTCCATCTTTTACAGGAACACCAACGATATGTAAATGAGGACTTGCTTCATCATAATGAACAACAGCATTTGCTACTTTAAAAGAAGGTACCATTTTTTCTAAATCTTGTATTTGTTCTTTGAAAACTTCTGTCATTTTTCTTTTATAGGAATCTTCTTTATCTTTCCAAAATTCCATATTTCCAAGTTCAATAATAATCTCACAAGCCAAATCATTTTTTGCATTACTAGAAATATGAGAAAAATAATCTTCAATTTTTCTATCATTACGAGTTTGTTTTTCGTTATATTCTTTTCGTGCCTCATCAAATTCTTGAACATATAATTTTTTCACGTCTTCATACAAATTATTTGTTCCACATATAATCTCAATTAGTTCGATCTTATCATCATATTTTCGTAAATTATGTTTATTTACTTTTGATAATTGTTGTGAATTTTGAATTGCATTATTATTAAAAACTTTATCTACAACAACACCATTTTTTATAGTTTTTCTTGACCTTTTGCTTTTATTTTTATCGTTTCCAATATGGAATGAATAGGCTAATTTTTGTATAAATATCACTTCCTTACTAATATCATTTTGAGGTTTCATAAACACTCTAAGAGTGGGTAGGAAACCAAGACAAAATTTCTAACTCCCTATATGTTTTGACGCAAGCATCAAAACATGGGAGCTAAGGTTTACCACCTTAGAAACCGTTTGCCTTATTTCGTAATATTCCCAAACTATCGTAAGGGAATAAAATTCCATAAGTCTTTGATAAAATAGAAAGTACAACTTTCAATTTTATCTATGAAAATTATTCGTGATTCCACATACTTCGTAAGTG
This sequence comes from uncultured Mycoplasmatota bacterium, assembly GCA_947652325.1. Taxonomy (GTDB): domain Bacteria; phylum Bacillota_I; class Bacilli_A; order RF39; family UBA660; genus MGBC108787. The sequence continues at coordinate 37,825 of CANTCQ010000003.1, read as the reverse complement.
AAATCTCTCACAATTTTTTCTACAAACTATCGCCACTTTCATTGAACTAAGTTCAACAAAACGTGCCACGTTTGTTATTACTTTTTTGAAAAAAAGTAAACAAAAAACTATGATTAACACAATTCATAGTCATCAATTTTTTCTATTTCTTCCTCTAAAAATAACACTTCTTTTTTCTCTTTATCATATCTAAAATAGGCTTCTTTATTTTCACAATCTATCACTTTGATCGTATCTCTATCATATAAAAATATTTCAAATGAAAATATGTTTAGATTCTTTTTTAGATAATCTAATACTCTATATTGGTTTATCGTTTCTACACCATTTTTTATTATTTCATCATTTGTTAGTTGTTTCATTTTTTACTTCCTTTCTTTCATTTTCTTTATATTCAAGTAATAAGTTTTCATATTGTTGTTCTATCACTTGTGGAATAAACTCTGATACTTTTGTTTCATCTTTAAAATAATCATATAGTTGTGGTAGTAAAAATTTAAAAAAGTAATTCATAAATCGTCCCCTTTCTGCCAATAAAAAAGAGATATATTTCTATACCTCAATTTGTAATATTTTGAATTTATTTTTTTCAAATTTAGATTTCTTTTCTTGTGGAATTATTTGTATGATATCATCAGAATTAAATTTCGTTATATCAAATAATTCATTTTGTATTGTAGTTTCTTTGATATTATAAAAATTCCTTAATGTACTTATATAACTTTTTGTTTCTTCCTCACTTTTTGCATGGGATAAAATAATATCTCGATCTTCGACATTGACCATCATATCGAAACAATCATTTCTAAACATAAGACCAATATTTTCGATTTCATTTTTATTGAAGATAATATTTAAAATAGAAACATTATGGTTATTATCACTACTAATCTCTATTTCATCAATGTATTTGTTTATGATATATTGTTTTTGTTCTTGGCTCAACTGATTCCATAAATTATGTTCTTTTACATATTCAGATTTCAATTTTAACTTTTCTATTTCTTTTACATTGAAAAACAATTCGACATCCGGTTTATGCTCATTGCTTTGTTTCAAGTCTTTTAATTCAACAATTTTTAGTTCTATATTTTTAGTTTCTTTTTCTAAATAATGAAGTTCTTTTTCAAACACTTTGGCAGCAATTTCTCCATCCATAAATTCTTTTTTTATTCTTGTTACCTTATCGTTTAGTTCATCTTTCATTTTTTCATATTTTGTTATTTCTTGTTCTATATCTCTACACATTGATGGCTTAAAAGAATTATCTACGATAAGAAAAAAATCTAACATATCATTTAAAAATTTCATCAATTCTTTTTCTATTCTTTTCTCACTAATTCTTTTCTTACAACAATTACATTTGTAATAGATATGTTTATCTCCTGTACCACTTGTACTAGATTCTCCACCCATAATTTTATGACATTTAGGGCAAAGTATCTTTTGCATAAAAATATAAGTTCTTTTTCGTTTGAAGTTTTTGAGATTCTTTTCTTTTCTCTTTTGTACACACTCAAATGTAGTTTTATCAATAATAGTTGGTACAACATTTTCAAATATTTGAGCATTCTTTTTATCTCTTTTCCCATGCTCTATATTACCAATATAAATTTTATTAGATAATATCTTATCTACAGTAGTAGTTGCCCAATGTCGATTTAAAACATTTTCTTCATTAAATTTCTCACATATATAACATACTGATGAACCCTCTAAATACATATTGAAAATTCTTTTTACTACTTCTGACTCTAAATCATCAATCACTAATTTTTTGCTTTTTCCTTTTTTAGTATATCCAAGTGCTGGTTTCCCCGAAATATGACCCTTTTTAGCGGCTCCTACAAGTCCAAACTTCGTTCTCTCACTAGTTCTCTCTATTTCAAGTTGAGCAAGTATTGTAAGCATTCTAATAAAGAATTTCCCATTGGCATTTCCTGTATTGATTTCTTCAGCAACACTTTCTAAATCACAATGGTAGTCCTCTAAAAGAGTACAAATTGTTTCCAAGTCTTTAATAGAACGAGTAAGTCTATCTAATTTATAGACAATAATCTTGTTTATCTTACCATCTTTCATATCTTGTATCATTTCTTTAAATTTTGGTCGATTTGTATTTTTTGCTGAAACTCCTTCTTCACGATATACTTTATATATTTTATAACCTTTAAATTCACATAGTTTTCGTAGTCTATCTTCTTGTTCATCTAAACTATGACCAAATCTACTTTGATCCTCAGTTGAAACACGTGGATAAAGACCACAAATGATTTCGTTTTCTTCTTTCAATTTATCACGTTCCTTTCTTTTATTTTTTAAAACGAAAAAACACAAGAGAAAATTCCCTTGTGTTAGGTAACTAAAAATATAATGTTAGTTATTCAGTACATATTTGATAGAATTATTTTCTATCATACCAAGTTTAGCACATATTTTATGAACTCGCTAGATACTTTACTCTGTAAATTACTCGGTAAATCAAACTGTAATTCACTCTGTAAATGCTATCACTTGATACGATACCATATTATCATCTATAATAGGCAAAGTCTAGGTAAAAAATGAGTAAATTTCGTGTAATTTTTGGGAAGAATTTGAGAAATAAAAATACTCTTGTATTGATATTTTGCTCAATACTTTATCATAGTACCACTTGTTTCTTGCAATGTCTAGGCAAAAAAGTTGCAAATTTCTTGCAAAATTGTTGCAAAAAGTATGCAAAAAAGTTGCAATTCTATAAGTATCGATAAATTTTCAATACACTACCATAGTATCATAGGGAATAGTCTAATTACAATGCAATAAATAATACAAAATTAATACAATTTCTAGTATAAATTTAGTATAAAAATAGTACATTTTCAGTACAAATTTAATCTATTTTTAATACATTTTATTCATTGTATTTAATATACTGATATATTTAGTTATTGATATAATTGCATTTTCATTAGGAAGATATATTTTATCTTCATTTTCATAAAGTAAAGCAACAAGAGTATTCTTTTTATTACTAACAATAATCTTATGCGGTTCTTGAACACTTAGATTCGTTTTATCAAATTTAATCAAATGCCCATCAATAAATTCAACTTCTAAGTTTCCCATACTAACTTTCATTTTTAGTTTTTTCTTAATTTCACAAGGAAATTCTAAATTTTCTATGGTAGTTTTCATAAAAATTCATCACTCCTTTAGACAATGAAAAAAGCCCATAATATCAAATACTATGAACTTTATCTATATAGTAAGTCACTAAAGTGCGACTTTTAACCTCAATGGTGCAGGTAAAGGGACTTGAACCCCCATGGATTTCTCCGCTAGATCCTAAGTCTAGTGCGTCTACCAATTCCGCCATACCTGCAAATTTTAATGGTGGACCTCGTAGGACTCGAACCTACGACCGCCCGGTTATGAGCCGGATGCTCTAACCAACTGAGCTAGAGGTCCATTCGACTTTTTAATCATACCATAATATTTTATGACTGGCAATAGTTTTTATGAAAATTTTAACATCAAAAAAAGATAAGAAAATTACTTATCTTGTAACATATTTAATAAATCTATTTTAAATTTGTCTTTGGAAGCATTGGCTTTAGAAATCATAACTCCTTTATATGTAGTTAATTCAGACATATGTCCTTCTAAAAGTATTTCTTTTGGAATAATAGAATCTAACATTACAATTTCTTCTTTTTTATAAACTGTATAAACCAATTTTACTTCGCCATGTACTTGTGCAAACATTTTATCACTTGGTAATTTTAATTCAAAAGTTTCTGTTCCAACTTTTTTATTTTGTGAAGTTAATTCTCCTAAAAATTTACCATTTCGTAATGCTGGATAATATTCAAAATTCAATTTTTTAAATGCTAATGTATTGTATTTTTTTAAAGCTCTTTCTAATTTACGATACTCATTTTCATCAATATAATCTAAAACATAACCTTTCATTATTTTACCCCCAATTTCTTTTTATGTATGTATTTTAACATAAAAACTAAAAAATGTCAAATTGATGTCTATTCCCCTTAATGTGCTGACATTGTATCATAAAATTTTCATCTTGTCAAATATTTAATTCAATTATAGTAATACCTTGATTCCAATAATCTAAATGAAAATTTTTTACAATTTTCCATTGTTTTAAATAGTAGTGAATTTCTTCTTTTAAAATTCCAGTTCCTTTACCATGTACTACTATTATGGTACTTTTTTTCAATTTTATGTTATCCATTATAAATTCTTTTAATACAGTACATATAGTATCCCTTGTTTCTCCATGTACGTCTAATTTTGGATAATTATTAGGTGGTAGGAGCATTTGAATCACTTTTACTATTTTGTTCATTTTGATTTTGAATTATAGTTGTATTTAGAGAAGAATTAATGCTATTATTTTGATTATCTGAAATTATAGTTCCCATAAAGGGATTAATCATAGGTTCTTCTACTTTTGAAATTTCTGGTTTTATTTCTTTTATAAGAGATTCTTTAGATAAATTATTTTCTTGCTCTTTTTCCTTACAATCTGATTTAATTTCTTTTATAGGTCCAAATCTATTTTCATAATAGTTGATTATGTCACTTAATATAGGGATTGAAAGAGTTGACCCTATTTTCTTTTTTGATATGCTTTCGGCAATTGTTGCTAATCTTATTGTAGTCTCGATATCGTAATTATTTGTTAAACCATGAGCAATCATTGCTACAAATACATCATAAGCTCCTGTATCATCTAATATTTCGGTATTTATTGCTGATACAATTTTTATTTCATTATTTACAGAATAAATAGTTCCTTTTTCTGGTATTTTTATCAATAAATTTATATGTGGATATTTATCTATCATTTTGTTATATAAAACGGACATAGTTTCAGGATTATTAAAATCTATTTTTATTCCTATTATTTTTTCCGCTACTTCTTGGCTACAAACCACATATTTTACAAATTTAAAGAAATCCAATAGTCCTTGATGAAGGGATTTAGCATTTAAAATGGAAATTGCATTATTAAATTTTGTGAATGCAAAAGAAGATGCATTGTATTCATGACCATCAACTATAATGCAATCCATAATTTGGTCATAATCAAATTTTTTTATATTAAATTGGTTTAAATTTGTATTTATAACTGTTTTAGATTTATTTTGATTATTCATCATTATATACGATGTTGGCGTTTTAATATCATAATTGGTTTCTAAAAAAGTAGTTCTTACATGATTTTCTTCCATATTTTTTTTCATGGTATTTCCCGTTTCATCATACCCAACCACTCCAGAGATAAAAGATTCCATATTCCACTTACCAAGCGCATAAGCTACTATATTAGCAGAACCGCCGCTACAAGAAATCATTTCTTTTGTTGTGGTGTTGCTTCCTTCATTTGGATATGAATCTAAAAGTATATTAATATCATATTTTAACTTTCCAATACTTAATGTTTTCATTTTTTCACCCTATTCTATTTATTATTATACAATAAAGAAAAAAAGAAAAAAAGACTATTTCTAGCTTTCTTTCTATTATAAAATTTTTGTTATAAAAATTATTTACAATTTTTTAATGTTGCTTGTGCTGCTGCAAGACGAGCAATTGGAACTCTAAATGGTGAGCACGATACATAATCGAGTCCTACACTTTCGCAAAATTCGATACTTGCAGGGTCTCCTCCATGTTCTCCACATACACCAAGACTTATATCTTTTTTTATACTTCTGCCCCTTTCTGCTGCCATACGAACTAAAGTTCCTACTCCTGTTTCATCAATTCTAGCAAAAGGATCTGATTCAAATATTCCTTTGGCATAATAATCATTTAAAAACTTACCTGCATCATCACGACTGAAGCCATAAGTCATTTGGGTTAAGTCGTTTGTTCCGAATGAGAAGAATTCAGCATCTCTTGCAATAACATCTGCCATTAGAGCGGCTCTTGGAATTTCAATCATGGTTCCTACTTGGTATTTTAGAATAATTCCAGCCTCTTTTATTAAATTATTTGCGGTTTCACAAACTACATTTTTTACATATTTTAATTCGTTTATGTCTCCAACTAATGGAATCATGATTTCTGGTTCTACTTCTATTCCTTCTTTGGTTACATTAATGGCTGCTTCAATGACTGCTCTTGTTTGCATTCTAGCAATTTCTGGATATGTTATGGCAAGCCTACAACCACGATGTCCCATCATCGGATTAAATTCTTTTAGAGATTCTACTCTTGCTTTTAACGATTCAAAGCTCATATTTAATGATGTAGCAAGTTCTTTTATTTCATTATCTTCTTTAGGCAAGAATTCATGTAAAGGTGGGTCTAGATAACGAATAACGACTGGGTATGGAGACATAGCACGATATAATTCTTCAAAATCTGCTCTTTGGTATGGTAGTATCTTTTCTAATGCTTCTTCTCTTTGCTCTAGGGTTTCTGCTGCGATCATTCTTCTAAAATTAAAGATTCTTTCGCTTTCAAAAAACATGTGTTCTGTACGACAAAGTCCAATTCCCTCTGCTCCAAATTTTTTAGCTTGCAAAGCATCTTTTGGTGTATCAGCGTTTGTTCTTATTTTCATTCTTCTTTCGTTATCCGCCCAAGTCATAAACGTTTCAAAATCTCCACTGATACTTGGCTCAACACTTTTTAAAATGCTTTCATAAACTTTCCCAGTGCTTCCGTCTAAAGATATTTCATCGCCTTCCTTATATACTTTTCCGTCTTTGGTTGTAAGTGTTTTCTTTTCTTCATCAATTTTTAATTCTCCACAACCACTTACACAGCAGCGTCCCATTCCACGAGCTACCACAGCAGCATGGCTTGTCATTCCTCCCCGAATTGTAAGGATACCTTTGGCATGATTCATTCCTTCTATGTCTTCTGGACTAGTTTCTAATCTAACTAATATGGTGTCTTCTCCTCTTTTACTAGCTTCAATTACATCTTCAGCAGTAAAGTACATTTTTCCTGCTCCTGCTCCTGGACTTGCTGCTAGACCTGTTGCTACCACTTTTCCATTTTTTAATGATTCCGTGCTAAATGTTGGATGAAGTAAAGCATCTAATTGTTTTGGTTCTACTTTTAAAAGTGCTTCGCGTTCTGTAATCATACCTTCGTTTACTAAATCAACCGCAATTTTAAGGGCTGCAGCAGCTGTACGTTTTCCATTTCTTGTTTGTAGCATAAAAAGGTGTCCATTTTCAATGGTAAATTCCATATCTTGCATATCTTTGTAATGGTTTTCTAATTTTGATGCAATTTCCACAAATTGTTTGTATACTTCTGGCATATCCGTCTCTAGTTTACTAATCGGTTCTGGTGTACGAATGCCTGCTACTACATCTTCTCCTTGGGCATTAATTAAGTATTCTCCATATAATTTCTTTTCTCCTGTTGCAGGATTTCTTGTGAAAGCAACTCCTGTTCCAGAATTATTTCCACGGTTTCCATAAACCATTTCTTGAACATTTACGGCTGTTCCCCAAGAAGACGGAATATCATTCATTCTACGATAGTATATAGCTCTATCGTTATTCCAACTTCTAAATACAGCTGTTACCGCTTCTATTAATTGGACTTTTGGGTCTTGTGGAAAATCACTACCCGCTATTTCTTTATAAATATTTTTAAAATCATTTGTAACTTCCACCATGTCTTCTTCTGTTAAATCGGTATCAAATTTCACTTTCTTTTTTTCTTTTATTTCGTCTAGATGGCGCTCAAAAGCACTTTTTGGATACCCTTTTACTACATCTGCAAACATTTGAATAAATCTTCTATAAGAGTCGTACACAAAACGCTTGTTATTTGTACTTTCCGTAAAACCAAGAGCTACTTCATCGTTTAATCCTAAGTTAAGAACAGTATCCATCATTCCTGGCATAGATGCTCTTGCTCCGCTTCTTACACTTACTAAAAGTGGATTTTCTACGTCTCCAAATTTTTTGCCAGTCATATTTTCTAATTCTTCTACTTTGTTTAAGATTTCGTTTGTGATTTCTTCACTAATGCTTTCTTTATTTTCATAATAATTAGTACATGCTTCGGTTGTGATAGTGAACCCTCTTGGTACAGGCATACCAATATTTGTCATTTCCGCTAAGTTGGCACCTTTTCCACCAAGCAAATTTCGCATGTCTTTATTGCCTTCATTAAATAAATACACATATTTTGCCATATCTTCTCCTCCTTAAATGGTCTTGAAGTTATTATAACAACAGAAAAAAAATACGACAATGAAAGGACGTATTTTTGACAAAATTTATACATTTATTATTTTTAATCTTTAAACTACCTCAAAAAGAAGTTTCTTCAACAAATTTATTATTAATTAACTCACAAAAATTTGTATTTTTAGGTTTTCTACATTTATTGTATATAAATAATTTTTTCTCTTTCTTTATTAAAATTTAAAAAATAAATTGCAATGTATCTATAGCAAAAGCTAAACTGAGGCCAATTAATGTTGGTATTAAACTTTTTTTCTTTTTCATAAGGTTTTCTAACGCTTTTTATACCAATTGTTTTCTATATACTAAAAAATAAATGAATTTACAATCTATTTGCGATTATCTTTATGCGCTTTTAAATAAACTTCTCTTAAACGTTCATTTGATACATGTGTATAAACTTGTGTTGTTGAAAGTGAGGAATGTCCTAAAAGTTCTTGAACACTACGTAAGTCTGTACCATGGTTTAGTAAATGAGTTGCAAATGTATGTCTTAAAGTATGAGGTGTTACTTTATTTTTCACTGCTACTACTTTTATAATTTCATCTATAATTTGGGCCACTCTTCTTGTTGTTAGTTGATTGCTTTTTTTTGACACTAATAAATAATTACTTTTTTTACCATCTAAAATAAGTTTTCTATCTATTAAATAATCGTTTAAAAAATCATTTGCATATTCGCCATAAAATACAACACGTTCTTTAGAACCTTTTCCCAAAACTTTAATGCTTTTTTCTTTATGATTTATATCACATAATTTTATATTTACAAGTTCATCAACACGACATCCTGTATCATATAAAATTTCAATAATTAATAAATTGCGATTGGTATAAATGCTTTCTTTATAGTTTTCTTTATTTCTAAAGTTTAATATAGCCTCCATATCAATTTCACTTAAATAATTTGGCAACTTTTTTTCGACTTTTGGATTTCTTATACTTGCAAAAATATTTTTATCCATTTTTTCTTTGATTACTAAAAAACGATAAAAGGTTCGAAGAGCGCTGATGTTTCTAGAAATGCTACTATTTTTGTATTTTAGATTGTCTAAATATTTTAAATACGTTCGAACGTTTTCTTTGTTAATTTTTAAATAATCTATGTTTTCTGACTCTAAAAATTTTTGATATTTTATGATTTCATTTCTATATGATTTTATAGTATTTCTACTATAATTTAATTCAAAAAGTAAATACTTTAAAAATTCCTCTATATCTTTTTTCATTCTATTCACTTCTACTTATTTTGTTTCTTTAATCATAAATAATTTCTTCTTTTTTTAGTTACTCCTCGATTTTCTTGGTATTCTCTTTCTAATCTTTTTTCTCTTGCTCTTTTTAATTCGCTATATTTATTTCTAATTTTTTCTAAAGTCCAAGTATTCATTTCTTCTTTTGAAACACTTTGATCATATATATAAATAAAATCTATCATTTCTTGTTTTATATTTCTTCTTTTTTTATAATCATCATCTTCTTGCCTATCAAGCATTAAATCAGAAAATGCCCCCATCTTTTTCACCTCTATTTTATAAATAAATTATATCACATAAAAAAAAGATAACAACTTTTTCTTAGTGATTTTTCATTTTTTTCATAAATATTTAAAATCTTCTATTGTTCATCTTTTATTGTTTTATTGCATTCTTACTATTATTCAGTACTTTTGCCATAAATTCGATTTTTTATCTTTCTATTTAAGTTTTACTGAAAAAATTAATACTAAAAAAATCATGAATTTCTTTATCAATAAAAAAGAAAGAATTTATTCTTCCTTTTCATAATCACAGCTATTGCAAACAATTTTGTCTTTTTTCTCCACTAATAAATTGTTGCATTTCGGACAAATTTCACCTGTTGGTTTATACCAAGAAGCAAAATCGCATTTTGGATAGTTTGTACACCCATAAAAATTTTTGCCTTTGCGCGTTCTTTTTTCTACTATTTTTCCATCACATTTTGGACAATTTGCCAATTCTTTTACTGTCTTCTCTTCTTTTTTTATGAATTTGCAAGTTGGATAATTAGAACAAGCTATAAATTTTCCATATCTTCCATTGCGAATAACTAAATCACTTCCACATTCTGGACAAATTTCTCCGGTTTTTTCTGCTTCCTTTTTTTCCATTTTATCGAATGCTTCTTCCACACAAGGTTCAAATTTATTATAAAAATCTCGTAATACTTTGATGTTGTCCATTTTTTCTTCTGCTATTTTATCTAAATCTGTTTCCATGTTACTTGTATATTCTACGTTTACAATATTACTAAAAAATTCTTGTAATTTATCTGTTGTTTCCATACCTATTTCAGTAGGAATAAACTTTTTATCTTCTAAAATTACATACCCTCTATCTTTAATAGTTGTCACAATGGTAGAATAAGTACTTGGTCTTCCAATCCCTAAATTTTCCATTTCTTTAATTAAAGAACTTTCTGTATATCTTGGCAAGGGTTTTGTAAAGTGTTGTTCTTTTTCAATCTTTGATGCAATAATTGTTTTGCTCTTATAGGATTTAAAATCAGGTAATATTGTATCTTTTTGTTCTTCAAAAGAAGCATATATTTTTAGATATCCATCAAAAGTCAATACACTTCCGCTTGCTTTAAATAAATATCCATTGTTTTCTAAAGCTATAGAAGTAGATTTTAATTTAGCATTTGCCATTAGAGAAGCTAAAGCTCTTATATAAATTAAATTGTATAATTTGTATTCTTCTGGGGTCAAATATTTTTTCATAGCTTCTGGGGTACGCTTTATACTGGTTGGTCGTATTCCTTCATGTGCATCTTGCATGTTTTTGTCTTTTTTACCTGATTTAACTTTTCCAATATATTCAGGACCATAATTTTTCTTAATATAATCATATGTTTCTGCAACAAAGGATGATGATACTCGCTCAGAATCAGTACGCATATAGGTAATAAGTCCTACTGTTTCACTTCCAATATCAATTCCTTCATATAATTTTTGAGCAACACGCATTGTTTTTGAGGGAGCAAAATTAATTTTATTAGCTGCCATTCGTTGCATAGTTGAAGTTTTAAAAACAGGTCTTGCACTTTTTTCAGTATCTGATTCTTTTACTTCATCTATTTGAAAAGCATTGGAAAGTTTACTTAAAACTTCATTTGCTTCCACTTCGCTATTTATTTCAATTTTTTTACCATGGTATTTTTCTAAATCTGCTTGAAAATCTTTAAAATCAGCTGTAATTGTCCAATATTCTGTAGGAATAAAAGAAGCTATTTCCCTTTCTCTATCCACAATCAGTTTTAAAGCAACACTTTGTACTCGTCCTGCACTTTTTCCTCCCGTTTTGGATTGCATAAGTTTACTTAAACGGAAACCAATAATACGGTCTAAAATTCTTCTCGTTTCTTGGCTTTTTACTAAATTATCATCAATTTTTCGTGGATGATTTATAGCATCTATTACTACATCCTTAGTGATTTCGTTAAATACTACCCGACTATAATTTTCGTGAATATCTAAAGCATCTTTTAAATGCCAAGAAATGGCTTCTCCTTCTCGGTCAGGGTCGGTTGCTAAATAAATATAACTGCTTGCAGCCACATCCTTTTTTAAAGCATTTATATCTTTAGATTTTCCTTTTATCGGAACATAGTTTGGTGCAAAATCTTTTTCAATATCTACTCCAAGGCCAAATTTACCACTTGTTGCTAAATCCCTAATGTGTCCTTTGCTGGATACAACTTTGTAATCTGCCCCTAAATACTTTTCGATGGTTTTACTTTTAGCAGGAGATTCCACTATTACTAATTTTTTCATATGATTTCCCTTTCTAATTTTTTTTATTCATCCTTTTTATTTGTATTTTTTAAATTATCACTTAAGTATTTAAAATAATTTGTCGTAATTGCTAAATTACTCATTTTTATCCTATCATTGATTTCTTTGTTGTACGAAACAATTTCTTCTTCGGTAAAAGTCTTCTCTCCAAAATAGGTCATAACTCCGTTTGTCGCATCATATCTTCCACTACTTGTTTCCCATGAGCCATCAGCAAGTATTACCCTATTTTTATACGAAGTTTTATAGTTTGGCGATAAAATATCTTCGCCCATGTAAAGTCTTGGGTCATGGTCTAAATCAAATAGATTTGCAAGAGTGGGTAAAATGTTTATATAAGAAGTATATTCTGTAAATGTTCGTGATTCTTCTTTTGTATTATAAATAACAAATGGTGTTTTGTCTACATTATTTCTTTCATTAACATTATAAGGAAGTACATAGCTTAAATCCTCATTACTAAGTCCATATGGATAATGGTCTCCAAATAAAACAATAACCGTTTCATCTAATACATTTTTTTCTTGTAAAAGGGTAAGCAAATGTTCTAAAGCTAAGTCAAGTTCTTTTAATTTTGACATATAACGTTTTAAAGTCAAAGGATAGTTCGTATTTTCAAATAAATGTAAATGTTTATCTCCATACTCACTGCTTGTATAATAGGGTTGATGACTCGTTACGGTTGTAATCCAAGCCATAAAAGGATTATTTGAATCTATTCGTTTTATTGCTTCCTCCATTAAAGTGATATCACTTGGCCATTCTTTGTAAGTATCGGAATAAGGTATGCCTAAATCTTCTACTCCATAATAAGCACTAGACCCCATGTTGTGATGAATAGTAGAACGGAAGTAATATTGCTCTGTATAATTGTGAAAAGAAGAAGTTGTATATCCTGCTTGGTTATATAATCCAAATATACTTTCAGGATAAATGTTTTCTTTATAATTATTCGCTGTACAGGTCCTGTAAATGGAAAATAAACTTGTCATACCACTCATTTCATTATTTCCAGTGGCACAAGAATTTCTTGGGGAGTACGAATTTGTAAAACTCCACCCTTCTGTATATAGTTTATAAAATGTAGGATAATATTCTGGGTTTATAAAAATTTCATTTACCGATTCCATCATAATAACAATAAGATTTTTGTCTTTAAAATAGCCTGTGTACTCATTTTTGGAATTTATCTCACGACTTAAAAAATAATTATTTAATGTCTTATAATTTACATCTGTTGTGTTATTGTTTAACTCTATCCATTTTGTATCATCTAGATGTCTTGTATAGTCGGTTATTTCTTCTTCTTTTTTCTCGAAGTATAAAATTTCGCTTTCATTTGGTGGAAAAAGAGTTGTTTTTATATCTAAAATTCCAAAGACAGTTACACCAAATTGGTTAACACTAATATTGGGATTGTTCGGGTTTTTAAATAAAGATTTTGTACTTTCCAATTGCAAAGAGTTTTGCATAAAAGTGACATTTAATGTTAAAAAATACAAAAAAGAGGAAAAAAGGATTATAAATAGAAGAAGTTTTATATCTTTTTTTAGTTGTTGTTTAACCAAAATATTTTCCATTTCATAATAATATCTTTTAAACACTTTTTTTTCAAAAAATATTTTATAAATGCAATAAAATAGAAAAGGAATTATTATTGTATAGAAAAAAGGATTAAAAGAATCAAAATAATCTCGTATGTATTCCTTTACTGCCCCAAGTTGACTACTAGTGCCAAAAGAAATGTATACGCCTAAATAATTTTTAAATCCTGCTTGCAAAATAGCATAAATTGTAATTATAAAAAAGAAAATTATACTTATCTTTTTTCCAGTTTTTTCTTTTAGAGGTAAAATAAGTAGAGAAATTACTAAAGAAAGAATACCACAACTTAAAAATATTCGAATCACTGCCCAATCAAAAAGTGGCATATTTGCTAGTATTCGAAATAGTAATTCTACACTAAAAAAAGGAAATATAAAAGAAATAAAATTTTTAAACAGCTTGTTTTTTGTAATCTTTTTCATGTCTAACTTCATCACCTTTACTTATTAAATCACGAACCGGTTTGTATGTAAATCTATAATTTTTTAATGGACCATATTTTTTTAAACATTCGAGATGTAATTTTGTCGGATATCCTTTGTGTTTATCAAAATGGTATTCTGGATGTTTTTTATGAAGCTCGTACATCTTTTCATCTCGAGTAACCTTAGCTATAACACTTGCTGCAGCAATTGATAGAGACAATGCATCTCCATGGATAATACTGGTTGATGAAACGTCTAGTGAAAGTGGCATAGCATCAATTAATACATGTTCTGGGTTTACTTTTAAATTTTTTAGAGCTTTCATCATTGCTAATTTTGAAGCTTCGTATATATTTACTTCATCAATTTTTTCAGCAGATATTTCCCCAATGCCTATCGCAATTGCTTCTTTTTTTAAAATTTCATAAAATTGTAAACGTTTTTTTTCACTTAATTGCTTGGAATCTGTTAATCCTTCTAATTTAAAATTTACAGGAAGTATTACAGCTGCGGCCACAACAGGTCCTACAAGAGGTCCACGCCCTACTTCATCTACTCCTGCTATTAGTGTTATATTTTTTTGATACAATTCTTTCTCATACTTTAATAAATCTATTTCTTGTTTTACCACTTTATTCACTTCCTACTTTTTATTTAACATACTTCCAAATAAGCATTTTTTTATCTATCAAAGGTTACTCCTTTTATATGCTCCATTTTTATATCATTTATAATTTTTTTACTCACTCGGTCGTAATCAACCTCACCATTTTTTATGGCCCCTATGTTTTTTCCAATAGAGCTATATACTTCTTCTATATCTTCTATATGGGTAATTTGATATCGTTCTTTTAATAAAGTAGGATAATATTCATAAAGCATTTTCAATATATATATAGCTACTTCATCTATTGGCAAAACTTCTTGTTTTATGCTGGTCATAGCGGCTAAATTAAAAGCTATTTTTTCATCACTTAATTTAGGCCAAAGAATACCAGGTGTATCTAAAAGAGAAATATTATAAGGAGTTTTTAACCAAGTTACATTTTTAGTAACACCTGGATTATTTCCCACATCTGCTACATGATGATTGGCCATTTTATTTATAAGTGTACTTTTCCCGACATTAGGTATACCGATTACTAGTGCTTTTGTTTCCTTTTCTTTTAATCCTTTTTTTTCTCTTTTTTGTTGCGTCTCTCTCATTATTTCATAAGTTCCATCGATTATTTTTTTATAATCTGCATTGTTATTTAAATCAACTAACAAAACTTTTGTTCCTAAATTTTCATAATAGTTTATCCATTTCTGTGTTACTTTTAAGTCACATAAATCTTTTTTAGTCATAATAAGTATTTTAGGTTTATTTTTTATAACATCATATATATCTTTTATTTTTGAAGAATAAGGAATTCTTGCATCTATAAGCTCATAGACTATATCAATAAGTTGAAATTTTTCACTAATTATTCTTCTTGTTTTGGCCATATGGCCAGGATACCAATTTATATTTGTCGAATTTTGTCGATTGTTCATTATTCTCACTTCCTATCTTCTATCACTCTTACTTCTATGCCAATAACTCCATATTTATCTTGTTCTTCTTTAGAATAATATTTTTCCATATCTTTAGGATTTGCAATATCATGTATATCATATCCCATTGATATTTTATCAAAATACTTATATAATTCATCAAAATTTGAATATTTGTATAATCTTACTATTTCAACTATTATGACTTCTAATGTTGTTCTATTTGTAAACTCTATCAAATCTTTTTCCTTTAGCAGTTGTCTTTTTTCATCATTTAATCTCAATTCTATGGTTTTCGTTCCATCTTTTATACGATTAAATGGGTCATTATTTAAATTCATATTATGTGTCGTTTTCATACTTATCCTCCACAATAATTATTTTTTAATTTTCGTAATCATAATCCCATAAGCTTAATTTACCATTTACTTCAATAGGATTTATTTTTTCAACATTTTCTATTTTAAATCCATATCCGTCCCAGTCACCTTTATTAATTAATCCTTTATATACAACAGGATCTTTTTTACACATTTTTTGCGCAAATTCTTCATCTACATATATACAGTCTGTAATAGTTGCTTTTGCAATTATTTGACCAACGGGATATTCTAAATTTAAATGTTTGAATCTATTCATTGCTTTTTTATCTATACTTTTACCAGCGTGAATTAATATATCTCCACGATATTTGGTTTTCCAAATTCTAAATTCATATTCTTTATAGCCTTCAGCAATTAATGTTGCCCACGGTTGCTTTATAGTTATAACTTTCATTTTTACCTCCATTAATTTTTTTTCATTCATCTATATAAATTCTCTAAAACTTTAGTAAGACAATCGTCAGCAGTTTTATCAGTATCTGAAAATTTTATTCTAACTAATTTTCCATTTACCTTAAATATATAGGGATTTTTTGCTTTCATTATAAAATCCAATATTCTTTCTTCACTAGGTTTTCTTCTATCTATTTTTATATCTGTTATTTCATCCACTTCTTCTAATTTTACATCATCAAGATTTACATTTCTACAACGTTCTAATTTTTCTGCTAATTCTTTAATATTATATTTATTCATAAAATCACACTCCAACCTGATTATATATTTAAATGTATATAATGTTAAATGTGTGATTACACTTTTTATAGATTAATTATCATTATTTCACTCATTTTTTAAATCTTCTTTAGATAATTCATATATTTCTTTCTCATCTTTAATTATTTTAATCAGCTCTTCCTTAGTAGGTAAATAAGTTAAATATTTAGAAGCATATACATTTTTTATTTCATCCCCTAGAGTCATTTCAACTACTGCATCGTCTTTATCAGCACATAATAGTATTCCGATTGGCTCATTTTCTCCTTCTATCATTTGAGTCTTTTTATAATAATTAACATACATTTGCATTTGACCAATATCTTGATGAGTAAGTTTTCCTATCTTTAAATCTATTATTACAAAACACTTTGCTAATCTATTATAAAATATCAAATCCGGATAATAATATTCTGCACCTATCTTAATTCTTTGTTGACTTGCAACAAATGAGAATCCTCTACCAAGCTCTAATAAAAACTCTGTTAAATGTGATAATAACGCACTTTCTAAGTCTGTTTCTAAATAGTTTTTATTTTCTTTTAGACCAGCAAATTCAAATATATATGGTGATTTTAATATTTCTTCTGGCTCACGTTCAATAATTCCCTTTTTGGATTCATTAATTATCATATTTTTGTCGGGAGAGATTAAATATCTGTCATATAATTTAGTATTTATTTGTCTACGCAGTTCTCTACAACCCCAATTAGATTTGATAGATTCTAATTCATAAAAATCTCTTTCTTCTTTTCTATCTATTTTTATTAATTCTTGAAAATGAGCCCAAGATAATTCGGGCGACACTGTCGACCATATTGGATACATTTCATAAAATCTTCGCATTCTTCTAATACTTACTGAAGAAAAACCACTTCCGAACTCTTTTGTTAATTTAGAAGATAAAACATCAATTATCTTTTTTCCATAACTTGCTTTTGTACTGTTTTCTGATAATTCATAAGTTATTTTACCAACATACCAATATACTTCTGTCATCGTATTATCAATATGTTTAAACATCTTTTCTCTAGCTGTTATTATTTTATTTCGTATATCTTGATAAATATTTTCAACACCAATTAACTCATTTTCGTTATTTACTGCTACATCATTTTCTTTTTTCAAAATTATCACATCCTTTATTTTTGTAGGGGTTTCAACGTCGTAATCACCTTTCTAATTCCTATTATAAATATCATCATTAACACTATATTTTTATCAATTTTTATTGATTTAGAAGCTTTTTTAATGAAATTATGCAAGATCTAAAATCGAAGAAAGTCTTTATTTATAAGGGTTTGCTAGGGGGATTGCAATAAATCGTAATCAACCAGTTGATATTTGCCTGATTTTGTCGATTATTTTCCATCACTTTTCACTTCCTTTATTTATAACTACCATTCAATAATAGTTAGATTATTAAATCTTTCACTCCAATCTGCTACTTTTTTATCATATAATTCTTTAGAATTTCCATCGTGTTTAATAGGGCGAATTGTTTTACTAAATATATCACTTAATCCATAAGGTGCATAAACCTTAATTTTATTATTTTCTTTAGTAATTCCAATTGCATGAACAGTAGCTATCCATTTACTCATTGCATCTTCTGAATTTTTATATGGTTTCACTTTTTCTCCCTGGCCATGTTCCATTTTCCATAAATGCATTCTTGCTTCATTTGATACATCTATCTCATAATTAAACCCCTTAGATTTAACATATTTATTGATAATATTATAATATTCTAAATCTATTTCTACACTTAAATCTTTATTATTAAAATAGATAACATCAATATCTTTAATGCCAAAGTTTAATTCTTTACCGTCATAATAATTCCATATTGTTTGAAAAATGGAACCTGCCGCTATGTAGAAATTAGGCAGATTTAAACTAGATATATAATTTAACATTTCCATTAATTCTTTATTTTTTTCTAGTATCGTAATCATGGTATTTAACTGGTCACTCATATTTTTATATTGCATAATCTTCCTCCTTTAAATCTTCATTCATCTATATAAATTTTTCAATACATTAGTTAGGCAATCATCTGCAGTTAAATTGCTATTTTCTGAAAATCTTAATCTTACTAATTTCCCATTGACTTTAAATATGTATGGATTCTTTGTCTTTATTAAAAACGCCAATATTCTTTCATTACTAGGTTTTCTTCTATCTGTTTTTATATCTGTTATTTCATCCACATCTTCTAATTTTACATCATCAAGATTTACATTTCTGCATCTTTCTAATTTTTCTGCTAATTCTTTAATATTATATTTATTCATATTTTACCTTCTTTCTGTAATAATTTTATTATTTAGAAAGAAGTAATACAAATGTGCAAAATACTATATACTATCTTTTTCTCCTAATAATTTTATCTTTTCTGCATTATGCGATTCTAAATTAGATAATACTGTCAATTCATTTATTGATGCATAATCTCTAACATTTGAATTTTTGCCAAGTTTGGATTAAGTTTTCTCTATCTTTTAGCAGTTGTATTGAATAAAGCAACATTTAAAATATCTGCTTCTTCTGCATACTTTAACCATTCTCTATCTTTATAATAATCGTTACTAGGTAATATATAATTTTTAATTGCATCTGTATGAATAAGATAATTATTTTTGGTTAAGATTCTTTTTATATCCCATTCTCTATTTTGATTTTCTAATTGCTTAAGTCTTTCAAATTCTTTTATCAAATATAGTTTAAAAACTGGACTAATAGAAGATGCAAATTCAAAAGCAATGTCTTTATGAGCATAAGTTCCGCCATATTTACCACGTTTCGAATATATCCCAATTGCGTTCGTTTTATTACACCATCTGTAACACTTAGTGTAAAAGTATGAAGGCCTGCCTCACTTTTAAACCCGTCGAATTCGACGGAATTAAAATTTAAATTGTAAATTGACTCCCAAGTACCTAAAAATTCTAAAGTAATTCTATTTCTTAACCAATTTCTGATAACATCATCTGATGTAGATTTTCCTTCTTTAAATTTGGTAAAATCAGAAATACAAATATAATCGCTATCATTTATATTTGTTATGTTCACTTTAATATTTTGAACTTCAATTATTTTGTTTGTCATATATTCGCCTCTTTTCTATGTTCTTAAAGTTCGTAATCACCTATCTAATTCCTATTATAAATAACGCCAAAATTACTATATTTTTATGAATTTTTATTGTTTTTACCATTTTTTAATGAAAATATGCGAGTTCTAAACTGGATAATTTCCTTTTATTTATAAGGCTTTAATGGTGTTCTTAATTAAATCGTAATCAACCAGTTGATATTTGTCGAATTTTGCCCTTTATTGTCGTTCATTTATATTACTTTCTTTTATCTTTAAAAAACTGACAATTTCATTTTTTATTTTGTCTATTTCATTTCCAGTAGCTAAGCAAGTATTCCATCCATATTTATTTGCTACTTTTATATTTTCTATTCTATCATCAATAAATAATATATTAGCAGGTAATAAATTTGTTTTTTCTAAAACATTCTTATATATATCATCATTTGGTTTTTGCATCTCTAATTGAGTTGATAAAAATAGATAATCAAATTTACTTAAATTTAAATGTTCTCTTAATTGTATAACATCAAATTCGCTAATATTTGAAAAAAGACCTATATAACAACAGTCTTCGTTTAATAAATTGTTTATTAGCTCAATAGTTTCTTCAAAATATGGTACACTGTGATTATAATGTAAATATAATTTTTTAAAATCACCAAAATTTAAATTTGAGCCTGTTTCAATTAATTTATTTGTTATAAATTTTTCAAAACCTACTCCATTTAATATCCAGAATTCATTTAAATCGAATATTTCTAAAAGTGAGTTATATTCAATAGGGTTCATATCATCGCAAACTTTTTTTCTTGCTTCTTCTATGGTAAACTTTTTAGAATCCCCGTTTTGAATAACATGACCCCAATCAAATAATATTAATTTATTTTTTTTCATTTTTTTCACCTTTTTTTCAGTATCTTTATCCAAATGTGTAAAAACTTATTTTAAGTAAGCCCTTTATTTATAATGATTTTCCATATATGCTAATACCAATTTATATTTGCCTAATTTGTCAATTATTTATATTTATTCATATTTCTTTCTTACTAATCTTTTAGCCTTTAATTCATAATTTAATTTTAAAGCTATATCTTTTACTACATCTTTACAAAATGGATTAGGTATATTACATTTATCTATTAAATCCTTAAATGAATAATATGATGCTACTCCGCCTACTTCTTTAAATAATTCAATATCATTCTCACAATTCTTCCAAATAGAAAAAGCACCAAAATATGATAATGCATAATCTATATAATAAAAAGGCTCTAAATAAATATGTGATTGTCTGTAAAAATACCCTCCATTATCTAAATTGATATGGCCACTATTGTTTTTTTCTAAATGATATTTACTAGCTAATTCTAACCAAATCCTTTTTATATCAGAAATTTCTAAATTTTCTTTGGAATAAATTAGTTGTTGAAATTCATCAACTAAACATATATATGGTAATTGTATTACTAAATTATGTATCTTCATAAAACAATACTTTTTATAATCATCTTTTTCAAATATATTCTTAACATGATTCATCATAATTAACTCCATGCTATAAGAAAACATTTCTGCTATTTCCATTGTCGGATATTTTAGCAATGGTGAAACAATATATTCTTTGTCCTTTTTGGAAGCACAATATTTTTGAAAAGAATGACCTATCTCATGGGTAGTTGTTTGTATATCTAAATAAGTGTTTTTGAAATTTCCAGTTACTACAGGTAACTTTGTTTCTGTCAAATAATTTGTGATAGCAAAATTTACTTTTCCATCTCTTTGGATTAAGTCAATATAATTATTTTCAAGCATGTTATTATATAAATTTAATAAATCTATATCTACTTCTGAAAAAGATTTCTTAAACTCTCCTAGTAAATCATTACCGCATATTTTTAATTTAGGCATTTCTGTAAAAAAAATAGTATCAAAATACTCTATTTTTATTAATCTTAATTCTTCTTTTTGCCACTCGCTTATTTTTTTACATAAAGGTACTATAAATTCAATAATGTTATTCCTAAATTTAGCTATATCATTATAATCATACCCAATTCTTTTAAGTTTATATAAACTGTATTCTACATAATTATTAAATCCTAAGTTTTTAGCAATTTTATTTCTAACATTTACAAGTTCATACAATATATTGGTGTATTCATAATTGTACTTATAATAAAAATCATTTACTGCATCATGGGCTTTTTTTCTAGTATTTCTATTTTTGTTGGTAAAAAAGGTACTAATAGCACCTATAGTTTTTTCTTCATCATCATATAAAATTTTAGAATTATTTAAATTTCTATATTGTTTTTTTAAATCATTTTCTCTTTTTAATAATTCAATATTTTTATTGGTTGTTATTCTTGTTTGATATTCAATAATTTTAAAAAAATTATTTGGCATATTTTTTGATAACTCTTTTTTAAATTTTGAATTATTTATTTCTTCATAAAAAGGTAAAAATAATAAATCAAATTTAGGTTTTAAGGAATTCCAGTATTCTATTTCTTCTTTAAAATACTCATCATTTAAGTTACGCATATTTCTTATATCTGCATAATCAGACATTTCTTCTATATGAAGTTGAATATCATTTATTCTTTGTATTATAGATATATATACTTTAATATCATTAGTATCTTTTAAATGATTAACTAAATTCTCTAAAACTATTATGGTTTTATCAAAATCTATTCTTTCATATTTTATTTCATTAAAATCAATCATTTTTTTACCTCTTTTTTTATTTATTTCGATATCCCAACTGATTGTTAAATTTTATCGATTGTCAATACTCATTTACTTTTACTATTTACACTATTTACTATAATCAATTAAAATTAAATATACTAAAAAGTGATTTTAGAATTTATATACTTTTTTACCTCCATTATATCAATTTTTATTTGTTCCATAGTATCTCGGTCTCTAATTGTTACTAAATTATCATTTATAGTTTCATCATCTACTGTAATACAAAATGGTGTTCCAACAGCATCACTTCTTCTATAACGTTTTCCAATACTTCCTGTTTCATCTAAACTACAAGAAAAATCTTTACAAAATAATGAAAATAACTCTTTTGCTTTTTCCCCATGCACTTTTTTAATTAAAGGTAGGATTGTAATCTTATAAGGAGCAAGATAAGGAAGCAGTCTTAAAACTTCTCTCACTTCTCCATTTTCTAATATTTCTTTTTGGTAAGCATTAGTAAGAACTGCTAAAAACAAGCGGTCTACTCCTACAGATGGTTCAATTACATAGGGAAGGTATTTTGTATTATCCTCTGGGTCTAAATAACGCAAATCAGCTCGAGAGTGTTCCATGTGAACACCTAAATCATAATCAGTTCTATCTGCTATGCCCCATAATTCTCCCCATCCCATAGGAAATAAAAATTCGATATCCGTAGTGGCTTTACTATAAAAAGATAATTCCTCTTTAGCATGGTCTCTATACCTTAAATTTTCTTTAGACAGTCCCAGTTCTTTCAAAAAATCCAAGCAATAATTTTTCCAATAGCCAAACCAATCTAAATCCGTTCCTGGTTTACAAAAAAATTCTAATTCCATTTGTTCAAATTCGCGCATTCTAAATATAAAATTTCCTGGTGTTATCTCATTTCGGAAACTTTTTCCAATTTGTCCAATACCAAATGGAACTTTTGCTCGCATGCTTCGTTGTACATTTAAAAAATTAACAAAAATTCCTTGGGCAGTTTCTCCTCGCAAATATACCTTGCTTTTCGCCTCTTCCGTAACCCCTTGATGAGTTTCAAAAAGCAAATTAAATTTTCGAATCGAAGTAAAATCACTGGCTCCACATTTAGGGCAAGGAATACTATTATCTCTTATATAAATTTCTAATTTTTCGTTTTCCCAACCATCCCCTGTTTCGCATCCTTTTGTAAAATCTTCAATTAACTTATCTGCTCTGTGTCTAGATTTACATTTTTTGCAGTCAATTAGAGGGTCAGCAAAACTGGCTACATGTCCGCTAGCAACCCATACTTCCGGATTCATGAGAATGGCAGAATCTAGTCCATAATTGTATAAATTTTCTTGAATAAATTTTTTCCACCAAGCATTTTTAATATTATTTTTTAATTCTCTTCCTAAAGGACCATAATCCCAAGTATTAGATAAACCTCCATAAATCTCACTTCCTTGAAATATAAATCCATATTGTTTACAATAATTTACTATCTCTTCCATCGTTTTCTTTTCTTTCATAATTCTCCTCCATTTAAAACTCGATACAATTTTTGACCACTATACTCCATAAAACTTCTTACATTTTCTAAAATATCTGGCAATATATAATAATCAAAATCAATTTGTATATTTCCTTTTTTTAAAATATAATTTCCTAAAGGTGTCGCTTTACCATAATTATTCCAATAAAATTTTTCAATTAAAGCAAGTGGAGCTTCATTTTGTTTTAATAAATAAGAAAGCATAATACTTAAAAAATTTTTTTCACAAGAAGCTAACTTTTCTTCTTCATACCAGAACTCATAAATATGTTTTTGATTTAAAAATTCATAATACATCGTATGTAAATTGGGGTAACTATTCAATCGGAAATAAGAAACATTATTTGCTTTTTCTATAAACCCCAATATACGGTCATTTAAATACTTTTCTTTGATTTTTTCTATTAACCAATCAAATCTATGCTCTTTATTTTTAATAACAAAAAAATAACTATTTTGAATAGTAAGCAATACCTCATTTTCATTAATAAATAAAGTCGTTATTTTTATTTTATTTATATAATTCAATATAATGGCAAATAATTTTTCTTTTTCTTTCTCATAAGAAAAAATTTGCTCTTTCATAAATTTTGACTCATAAATTTGCAAAACACAATTTTGCTGTTGCATTTGTAATTTTAAAAATACATTTTTTTCCGCTTTCTCATAATTATGCATACATACCACACCTTAAATGAAAAAACACTAAAGAAAACATAGGGACGAAAGAATAATCTTCCGCGGTTCCACCCTATTTATTCCTTAGCGAAATCACTTTTATTATATAGCTCCGAGCATTCCACACTCATCATCACTTGTATACATTAAATTATATGAAAAAAGTTTTGAAAATACAAGTATTTTTTGCAGATTATAAATGAAGCATTTTATTTAAAAAATTTTTACTATTTAAATAAAGACCTGTATAACGTTCATAATAACGATTAATAAAAAAATTAATTTCTCTTACAATACTTTCACTAATCGATAGCTTTGAAATAGAGTCAATTTCAACATAATAATACATGCGAATCATTTTTACTGTTTTATCACTCACTAATATTTGATTTTTATAACAATTATTACAAATATAGCCCCCTACATCGGCATCAATTGTTACAATATTTGTTTTATTTCCACACAAGATACAAGAATCAAGTTCTAATCCAACACCTAAATACGGCAGATATTTTAATTCCAAAATATTCGTAATTACAAGTGGGTTCATTTTCTCTTCTATTTTTTTTACTCCTGCCAGAAAAAAATCATAAATTTCTTTTTCCATACTTTGTTTATAAACTTGAGTCGAAAGTTCTGTCAAATAATTTAAATAGCTAATTAATACAATATCATTTTTTATTATTTTAAAATCATCCAAAACATCAACATCCTTTAGAATAGATAATTTATCTTCTTTATAATAAATATAAAAAAAACCATATGTGAACTTCATGGTCAAAGCACGAAGTCGACTTTTCATCGACTTTACCCCTTTGCACATGATACCTATGATTCCATACGTTTTTGTAAACAAATGAATAATCTTAGAAGACTCTCCATAAGGAGTTTCATTAACAATTATCCCCTCTACTTTTGTTATCATCCTTATCACTTCTCTTTTTTTTCGCATATGTTAAATAATCTTCTATACTTCCTGATTTTTTAAATTGATTCCATGCTTCTTTTTTATTCATAATCATCATTCCTCATTCTTTCTAAATATATAATGAGGAATTTTTCTATATTTTATTCAAATTCATTAAAACCAAGTTCATGAAGTAGTTTTTCTTTTTCACGCCACTTCTTAATCGTTTTCACATAAAGCTCTAAATACACTTTTTTGCCAAGCATTTCTTCTATATCTTTTCTTGCCAAAGTTCCCACTTTTTTTAAACGTTCTCCATTTTTTCCAATCACAATCTTTTTAATTGAATCTCTATCCACTATAATATCTACACTAATATTTATAATATCTTCTTTTTCCTCATATTGTGATGTAATACAAGTTAGACTATGAGGAACTTCTTCTATGGTTAAGAGAAGTAATTTTTCTCTAACAAACTCACTTACCATAAAAGAAATGCTATTCGAAGTAATCATATCCTCTGGAAAATAAGGCACATCATCTTTTAAATATTTTTTTAAAACTCGAATCAAACATTCAATATTATCTTTTGTTAAACTGCTAACAGGTACAATTTCGGCGAAAGAAAATTTATCTTTATAAATAGCAATTGATGTTAAAATTTCTTCTTCTTTTAATTTATCAATTTTATTTAATACGAGCAAAACAGGAACATCTGTGTTTTTTAAAGACTCCATAATAAATAAATCGCCTTTTCCTAAAGAAGTAGAAGCATCTACAACAAATAAAATAGCATCTACTTCTTTCATATGAGCAAAAGACTGCTTATTTAAAATTTTACCTAACTTACTTTGCGGTTTATGAATGCCAGGTGTATCTACAAAGACAATTTGCGTATCGCTTTCATTATACACTCCTTGAATAACATTTCGCGTTGTTTGTGCTTTATCAGAAGTTATGGCAACATGCGCATTCACAAGTGTATTTAAAAGCGTACTTTTTCCTACATTCGGTCTACCAATAATACTAACAAATCCACTTTTCATCCTTAAAACCTACTTCCTAAACATTATCTATTGATATTTGCTTTTCTTAAAATTTCTTCTTGTTTTGCAAACATAACTTTTTCTTCTTCTTTTTCTATATGGTCATACCCTAGAAGATGTAAAAGACCATGTACGGTTAAAAAAGATAACTCTCTTTTTTTTGAATGTCCATATTCTTTCGCTTGCTCTTCCATTTTGGGAATACAGATATAAATTTCTCCCAAAAAACGAAAATCTTCACATAAAAAATCTTGGGTTTCTTCAAAAGCAAAAGAAATTACATCCGTTACTTTATCCATTTTTCGATAATCACGATTTATTTTTTGAATCCGTACCTCATCTACAAAAACAATGGTTGCAATTGCATTTTTTACTTTTTCTTCTTGTAAAGTTAATGAAATTACTTCTTGTAAAAAAGAATAGTCTTCTTTATATTCACATTCATTTTCAATTGTTATATTCACTAAAACCACCCGAAACCAATTAACTTTGTAAAATATCCAATACAAAGAATAAAAATAATAATACAAATCAAATTGTAAAATAAATCACTTTGTAAAATTCTCGGCAAGTGTTTTTTTATGGCTGTAAGCCCAATAAACAAAAAAAATCCTGCAATACTTCCTACGACATTTAGTAAAATATCATCAATATCAAAAGAACGACCAATTTGTAGTTGTACAAGCTCTACAGTCAAACTAGTAATAAAACTAATCAATAATATATGTGATACTTTGCTTGCTTTTACATATCCCGAAACAAAATAGCCAAAAGGTACAAATATTAAAATATTTCCTACGACATTAAACATAAACAACTTACTGCCCATTTTATAACGAAAAATTTCGGTAAAAGGTACTAAATTTAGACCACTATTTGTATTCATTTCTGTACTGGTTAAAAGTTGAAATAATAGCAATATATAGACTATAAATACTAAATTCCAAAACTCTTTATAAAAAACAAATTTTTCGTGATTAATGCGAATATACGTCGTTCGAATCGTAATTAAAACTACCATGAATATGACAAGCATCGGCCAAATATTTACAATAGCATCTGTTAAAGTATCGACTATCATTTTAACTTCCCTCTTCTTCTACCTCTTCTATTGAAAATGTTACTTGTTTTGTAATATTTTCAATAACGGCATAAAATACCTCTACTTCTATTGTACTATCATTTATACTTTTTTTCAAAACTTTTCTTGTTTTAATGATTTCGGGATACTTTAATTTTGCATTTACTTTTTCATCAGCAAGTATTAGTGCTTTTTCTACTCCACTTTCTAAAGTATATTCTTCTGGTTTTTCATTTACTTCATATTCCGTATATTTATAAAACGTAAAATCAAAAAAACGAAATAATACTTTTTCTTCTGTTTCATAGTTTTTTAAACGACTTTTAAAAATTTTATGCTTACCACTATCTGTTTCAATAGCAAAATTATTCCTTTTCTTTCCTGTTCTCGTTTTAGTAGAATAATGAATTGGCAAACTCACGCTTGTTTCATACCAGACTTCTGCTAAAACCTCTCCACTGGCACAAACATTATTTTTTACCTCTTCATTATAAACAACTTGTCCAGAAATTAATACATCTCCCTCACTTACATATTGGCCATCATGAACTAAAATTTCTCCTTTAGTACTTTTCACATTGGAAACTATTCCACTTTTACTAGCAACAATATGACAAAATTTTTCTTCTTCTTCATAATGATTGATAATTCGCTCTTCAATCCGAACAATATATCGCATTCCTTCACTTTCGATTTCTAACCATTCTAATTTATCTTTATAGCTATTCAAAATTTTTTCTTTTATTTCTTGCAATTCAGAATATCCTTTTTTAAAACTTAAAAAATGAATTCCTTCACTTTCTAAACTCTTTTTAACAAGTTCTCGAATTTCCTTGTTAGAATGAATTACGTCAACTGCTACAATTACATGACTCAAGAAATAAACCAAAATCAAAAAAAGAAATACAGCAAAAATTTTTAATGGCGTAATCATTTTTTTTATTTTAAAGATACCACTATCCGTTACATAATAAAATTTAGCCGTTACAATTTGCTTTTTTATTTTTTTATAATCACTTTCTAACACTTTTAAAAATAAAACATCTTTTTGACTAATAACATCATAGACATTAATACGTGCTTTATAAAGCTTAAGTAAAATTCGATTTTTATTTCGAATATGGGTTTTAATATAAATATAATGATTTATTTTCATCTAGAAAACCTCACATTATCTAAAATACCATGAATTAAAATTTCTCTTTTCTCTAATCTCTTAACAACAAAGTGTTCTCCTTCTAAAAAAAGAGTAAACGAAGGCATAGTAAGAGTTATTTCTGTATCTGTTAATTTCACAATATCAGTATAATTAAATACATGGATTTTATCTTCATAAATATCAATATAATAATCAAAGTCTAACAAAAAGTTTTTCATAGTTTTATAAAGATGCATAAACATCACCTATAAAAACTATATGTTAAAAATAAAAGAAAAAAAACCATAGATAACTCTATCGTTTTAAAAATGAAATAATTTTATTTACATATTCATTAATTTTTCTTTCACTTTTTTTGAAACTACTCTCATGTCTGTTCTTGCAGATATACTTTGTAATTCTTTCATAATCAATCCCATATCTTTTATTCCAGTTGGATTCATCTTAGAAAATATATCTTCAATTACTTTATTAACTTCATTTTCACTCATTTCTTCTGGCAAGTATGTTTTTAAAAATTCTACCTCTTTGTTTAACTGTTTTATTTCCTCTATTTTCTCAAATTTTTGAAATTCTGTAATAGAATCTGTACGCATTTTTACTTGTTTTTTTATAATAGCTATGACTTCTTCATTAGACAAGTCTTCTTTTTTATTGATCTGTTCTAATTGTAAAGCACTTTTGAGCATGCGAAGAACATTTAATGAAAATTTATCTTGGCTCTTCATAGCTACAATTAAATCTTCATTTATTTTACTAAACATATTGCATCTTACCCATTTCTTTTTCTATTTTTACGAGCATTTCGTATCATTTCTTTTTTTGCTTCTCTTCTTTTTACTCCTGGTTTTTCATAATGTTTTTTTTTCTTTAATTCAGAAGGGACACCACTTCTTGCGACTTTCACTTTCCATTTTTTTATAGCATTATCTACATTTCCATCGCTTACCACTACTTTTGTCATACAATCCCTCCTTTCAAATGAACTAGCTTTATTATAGCACTAAAAAAAAAAGTTAGCAAGAAATTGCCCTATTTTTTTGGCAACAACTTTTAATCAAATTTATAAAACTCTTTTTTTAATATTACTAACTTCTTTTTCAATGGATAAAGTATTATCTAAACATTCATTTACATCTTCCATATTTTCTTGAAATGAATTTGCTACTTCATTAATTATAAATCGTGCTTCTACACCCAAAGAAAAAATATCATACTTTTTTTGTCCTTTTTTAAATTTTTGAATTTCTTCTTGCCACTCCATAAATAAATTCTCATATTCTTCACAAAAACTTTTACATATTTCTTTTACTTGTAATGCAACAGAAATATTGTTATTAGAATATATTTCTAATGAAAACTCTTGCAAAAACTATTTTGTCTTTTTTTGCATTTAACTATAAAATTGTTTCTAATATAGCAAAAAAGAACTAAACTCGCATTAATTCTTCCTCTTTTTCTTTTAATTTTTCATCTACAATTTTATTATATTTCGTTATAACTTCTTGTACTTCATTTAAAAGTATTTTTTCTTCATCTTCAGGATATTCTTCCTTTTTTATTTGATTATTTTCTTCTTGACGAATATTGCGGAGAGCGACTTTTGCTTCTTCTGCAATTTCTTTTGCTTGACGTACATATTCTCTTCTTCTCTCTTCCGTAAGTTCTGGAATAGTTAAAATAATGATTTCACCATTATTAGTTGGAGTAATCCCTATATTTGCTTCATTTATAGCACGCTCTATATCTTTCAAAGTCGTTCTATCAAATGGTTTAATCATTAATTGCCTCGCTTCTGGAACGGTAATATTAGCAAGACTCTGTATAGGAGACATTGCACCATAATAAGAAACCATAATTCCATTTAACATAGCAGGATTGGCTCTTCCAGCTCTTATGTTTAATAATTTATTTTCTAGGGCAACAATCGCCTTTTCCATTTTTTGTTCAATATTCATTTATTTCTCTCCTTATTTTAAACTTATAGTATCATTATAATCGACCGTATTTGTTTTGACAATATATTTCATAACCAATTCTCCAAGTTCATCTATATAAAAAATATAAGTGTCATTTTCTTTTAAATTACTTATAGTTTCTTTTACTTTAATATTTTCTATCCCATTCAAAGTCACTTGATTATTATGTAAAACTTCTTGCATTAAAGAAACACCATTACTAAATGAAGTATTATATTTTGTTAATAAATCAGAAAACGTAAGATATTCTCCAGTTAAAACGTTAAAGGTATAAGATTTCATACTTTGAATAGCTGATATACCTGTTTCACAAGAATAATTAGACTCATATAAAACAAGTGTTGTATATTCTAAATAAGAGTAAATAGCAAAATCAAGAATAGGTGCATTTTTAATACCATCCGTTGTATCATTACATATAGAATTTACCAAACTATCTTTTGTTTTTTCAATTTTATTTTTCTTTTCATCTACTAATTTTTTTAAAGATTGAGTAATCATAGTAGCATCATTACTATCCAAATTAATGATTGGATATTTATAAACTAAAGCAAGTGTTTTTGAAACAGTTACTTCTTCTTGATAATAAATAAAATCTTTTTCCTTATCCTTCTTTTTTTCATCGTTTATTTTTACTTCATTATTTGTAAAAATTACTGCATTTTGAATTTTTTTTATATGATTTTTATAAAGTAAAAAAGAGCCGAAACAAACAATGCCTAAAATAAATAAAAAAAAGAAACCAAAACCAATATAACTATTTTCATCTTCATTCATAACTATCATCCTCTAAATATTTTTGTATTTCCAAATTAAAATTTGCTTTTATTATGTTTTTTTTGTAATCATTAAAGTAAGCCTCTGGTGTAATATCTCCCCTGATAAAAGCAATTTCATCATCAAAATATAAAATATTTCCATTTTTCACTATAAGAACAGTAGGAGCAGATAAGTCCATTTGTCCCAAATCATTTATAACTAAATATTGCCTTAATTTTTCAACGATTCCGTTATACGTAACATTGTTCATATTTCTATCTTTTTTAAAATCATAATAATAAATTTCTGTTATATTATGTAGAATCGCTATTTCATTTAAATAATCTGCATAATAGTGACACCATATATTACTTGGAAAACCAAAAAAGAAAATACCAGATTTTCCATTTAAAATTTCTAAAACTTCATGTTCCCCAACATACTTAAAAACATTATTTTTAGAAATGTCTTTGTACTCATTTGAAAACCGCACACTATCACTTACAGATGTTTTATAATCTTTTGTCCCTAAGGATATAAAACAAAAAAGCATAATTCCAAATAGAATCAATTTCATTATATTTTTCCATTTTTTCATAACAACCACTACATTTATTATAGCAATAATTCTTACTATTCGCGAGCAAGAAAAAAGACATTCGTAAAACAAATGTCTAAATTTTAATTACTTTCACTCACTTGGTTCATTACTTCTTCAGCAAAGTTATCATTTCTTTTTTCCATACCTTCACCAACTTCATAACGAATCATTTTTTTAATTTCTCCCCCGTTATTTGCAACATATGTTGAAACGCTTATATCTCCATCTTTAATAAAAGCTTGTTCTGCAAGACAAATTTCTTTAAAAAATTTCTTAATTCTTCCTTCTACCATTTTTTCTGCAATATCTACTGGTTTTCCTTCATTCATAGATTGTTCTTTTAAAACTTCACGCTCTTTTTCTACAACACTCTCTGGTACATCCGTTATAAATACATAACTAGGTTTCATGGCAGCAGCTTGCATAGATACTTCTTTAGCAATATTTTCACTAGCTCCTTTAAGAACTGTAAGCACTGCAATTTTTCCACCCATATGAAGGTATGAGCCAAAAACTTCATCCTCATCTTTTTCAATAACTTCTACTCTTCTTAAGGAAAGTTTTTCACCAATTTTGGCTGTTTTCGCAACAATTAAATCAGCAATGGTTCCTTCCTCTATAGAAATTTTTAAAACACTATCCAAATCTTTTGCATCGCTTTTTAAAATAGAAGTTCCAATTTTATCAATCATACTCGTAAACTCTTCATTTTTGCTTACAAAGTCAGTTTCTGAATTTACTTCTATTATAACAGCTTTATTTTCTTCTATATAAATATTTGCAAGACCTTCTGCAGCAATACGACTTCCTTTTTTTTCAGCTTTGGCAATTCCTTTTTCACGCAAATAATCCATAGCCGCTTCCATATCTCCATTACATTCAGATAAAGCTTTTTTACAGTCCATCATACCAGCGCCACTTTTTTCACGCAAATCACGTACTAAACTTGCATTTATTTCCATAAATTAAACTCCTTTTCTAATTATTTCAAATTGCTAATAAGCTCATCTTTTTTCATAGTAGAGTAACCTTTTACTCCTTGCTCTTTAGCAACGGCTTTTAACTCAGTTAAAGTCATACTACTATAGTCTTTTTCTTCTTGTTTCACAACTTCTTCTTTTACTGGTTCTTTTTTCTTTTCTTCTATTATATCTTCTTTAACTTCTGCTTTTTTTTCTTCTTTGGATGTGATTTCTTCTTTTTTATTTTTATCTTCTTCCGTTACATAATCTATCATTTCTAAATTTCGTGACTCACAGATAGCATTATTTAAAACACCTATTACTACTTTAACTGCACGAACGGCATCATCATTCGCAGGAATTACAAAGTCTACATCATCTGGGTCACAATTGGTATCTACAAGACCAAATACAGGGATATTTAACTTTCTTGCTTCACGAATAGCATTAATCTCCTTTTTAGGGTCTACTATAATAATTGCTTGTGGTAATTTATTCATTTCTCGAATACCACATAACACACGATTTAATTTATCATACTCTTTACGAAGTCCAATTACTTCTTTTTTAGGAAGTACATCAAATACACCATCTCGTTCCATAGCTTCGATTTCTTCTAAACGTTTTACTCTTCTTCTTATCGTTCTAAAGTTCGTTAGTGTTCCTCCAAGCCATCTTTCAGTTACATAATAACTGTTACTACGAATAGCTTCTTCTTTGCAAACTTCACTTGCTTGCTTTTTGGTACCTACAAATAAAAATGTCCCGCCATTATCAGCAATGGATTTTACTTCTTTGTAAGCCTCCTCTAATTTTTCTACTGTTTTTTGTAAATCAATAATATGTATTTCATCTCTTGCTGCAAAAATATATTGTTTCATTTTTGGATTCCATCTTTTTGTTTGATGTCCAAAATGAACTCCTGCTTCTAATAAATAACTCATAGAAACAACGGCCATAAAATATTTCCTCCTTCGTTAAAACATCTGTTTAGTTCTTCTTTTATTTATCACCTCTTCGGCACTTGATAAACAAAATCCCCAAACATGTCTATTTGCTAACTTTTTAGCCACTTGTATTTTAACAAATTAAAATGTATTAGACAAGTATTTTTATTATCAATATATAATTATAACTATGCAATATTCCCCTATTTTATTAATCAGTTACTGGCAAGCCTAATTTTGCCAAAGGAATATGCAAAAAATAATAATTACAACCTACACTTTCTATATAATCTAAAACGTCTTTATATCTTTTATCTTGAAACCATTCACTAAGTAAATAAACATATTTAACTTGTATATTTGTTTTTTGAAGTAATTTTTGATATTGCTTCTTTTTAAAATCACAAGTTTGTAATTTTTCATCAACAGAACCAGCTACTTGTTGAAATTTACATTCAATAATAAATAAGGTATTTGTTTTCAAGACATACAAACAATCATCAGGAAGTAATTGCTTAGAAATAATTTTTTCCCAATCAATACTATATTGTTTTAAAAAATCATAAAATTTATATTTTTTAAATACTTTAGCCACCAATTCTTTTTTATAGTAAACATGATTTCCGATTATTTCATAATCATTTTGCTTTTTCAAAAATGTTTCTAAATCTGTAGTTCCTTCAAACGCTAAACCAGTTAATGTATTGGCTCCCCCTACACCATTTTTTATCAAATAAAACACCTCTTTCAGAATAATTATATCACATTTTTATAAGCATATACCCTTTATATCGTTGATAATAAGCCTTTTTAAATAAATTTAAAAGTTCTTTATCATTATACCCAAAAAGAGAAATAATGATTTTATCAATACCATAGTCATCAATAATACGAAATAACCTTTTTTGTAAAATAGAAATCGTATCTAAATTAATATCATTGGTAATATCCACATATAAAGTTTCATTTTTGTAATAAAAATCCATTATTCATCACCAAAACAAGCATAACAAAAAGAAACAGAATTTGCCTTAGTTTCGACAAAAGTTCTACTATTTTTCTACAATAGTTCTTGCAATTCTTTCAAAATTTGCAATGCTTGAATTGGAGTTGTCTTATCTAAATTTATATTTTTTAGTTTCTCTAATGCTTCTTTTACGTCTGTAGTTTCAACTTGTGAAATAATTTGTACATCCAAACCATGATTGTGAAATACATGCATATATTCCTCAAGACTTGAAACTGGAAAACCACATTTCATAGCCTCTTTACAAAACTTCGTTTTTTTTAACACAACATATTCATTAATACGTTCTGCATCTTCTTTTAAAAAAATGTAAAAATTTCCATTTCGAAACAAATACATTGTATCTTTGTTTTGTTCTTTTAATTTTATATATTTATTATAAATTCGGCTCATAAAATTCCTCCAAACAATTTTAAAAATATTTAATAAATAAATTTTCATACAACTTATCTAAGTTTTTAACCGATTTATATGAATGAAAACGTAAAGCATTTCCTCTCCATGAACGGTATGCCATTTCAATATCTTTATAAGATAATTTTCCTTCATCATTTAAAACTTTAAATTTTTTTAATTTTTTTCTTTCACGAATAATAGAATCTGCTGATAATCGCTTTACTATTTTTCCAGTTTCTGTCAAATTATATTTGATTTTTAAAAAAGTAAAACCATGAGATAATTTTATAATATGTGTTTTTTTAGAATTGATAAATAATCCAAGTTCTTCCGCAATTTTTTTTATATCGTCTAATACTTTTTTTAAATAATTCTTATCTTCATGTATAATATAAACGTCATCCATATATCTTCCATAATATTTTAGTCCTTTTACTACTTTACAATAGTTATCAATTTGAGTCGGAAAAAATACGCCACATATTTGCGATATTTGACTACCTATTCCCACGGATTTTCCCATCATTTTTTCTCCAGTTAGTTTCGATTTATCTATTTTTGCATATTCTAAAGAATTATAAAGTGCACCCAAACAATTTTTATATTCTTCTTGAGATAAATAAGATACATCTATACTGAAAGAGGAAATTAATTTTCGTAAAAAACTTATAAAAGATGGGGATTGAAACTTTTTTTCCAACATGAGAAGTAACTTTTCATGTTGGATATTATCAAAAAATTTACTAAAATCAATTTGCAATATATAACCCTCATTGCTTTTATTTTTTCGATAAAAACGATGTAAGTGTGTTTCTAATCTTTTTCTTGTAAAATCAATACCTTTCTTTTTTATACTAGCTCCATTATCATAAATTAAAAAATGAGATAACTTAGGAATTAGAATAGTATCGCATAAAGAACGTTGTACTACTCTATCTGAAATATGCATCGACTTAACATATCTTGTCTTTCCTCTTTCTGATAAAGTAAATTCATGAAAATCTTTTTGCTTGTATGTACCATCACGTAAAGCTTTTTGTAAAATATAAGTATTTCTTAAAAGATTTATCTCATAACGCTGTACAGATTCTTTCCAAATACTTCCTTTCTTAGTTGCTTGAAAAGCATTTATTAAAGAATTTGCATCGCTTAATTTTTTTAAATAATCTTCCATATCTTTTTTCCTTCACACTTTAAAAATAAAAAAGAATATCTCGTCACTAGTTGTTCCAGACGTATCTGACAACATCAAGATATTAATTTACCTTTCGGAGGGATAAAGTTTCCTTCCATAATATTTATATCAGCACGTAGCCTACACATAGTATAAAATTATAGAATCGAGGGCGAACGCCATTGCCAGAATTGGACGCATGGTTGTTGTTGGCATTACCATTGTTGCTCGAATTCGCGAAATTAGACGCACTACAAAATTACAAACTTTACCCAAAATTTTAATCCTTATTATTATTTTTAATTCTCGTTGCTATTTTATTATCACTTTTACGCCAGCCCTTTAATAAAGCTATTTCTTTCTCTATAATTTCAACATAAGACATATATTTTTCTGCATCCACAGGAAAAATGGTCAAAATATATTGCATTTCTTGCAATAAATCTTCACAACACCCAATGGCATTATTTTGTAAACTTCTTCGTTCATAATATTCACTTATATTTACAGGATAGAGACTATTAGCTTTTACAATATTTTTAAATAATTCTCTTAAAATATCAATAAAATAAATTCTTTCTTTTTCAATTAGCCACAAAGGAAAATCATCTAAAAAGCAATGACCCATTTCATGTTTTTCAAAAATGTTTTCTACAATTTTCTTTTCTTCTTCTGTAAAATTTTCAACATTTCCAACAAAATGAATATTTCTTTTAAACTGTTTTATTCCAAAATCTCGAAGAAGTAATTCCGTTATTTTTTTTCGTAAAACAATAGCATTATGAAAAAACTCCATTGTAGATAAATTTCTCTTACTTTTAACTACACTCATCGGCATATCCTTTCTTAATCTTCATCGCCCCATAAAGGGGCTAGATGAAAGATTAATCGATTAAGAAACGAGGGCGAACGCCAAGGCCAGAAACGGCCGCACGGCCGCCGTAGGCAAGACCACTGCCGCTCGAAAGCGCGAAATGAGACGCACTCGTAACATCTTTCAACCAATATCCAATTCGATTCCCTGAACCATCA
>CANTCQ010000002.1 GCA_947652325.1 uncultured Mycoplasmatota bacterium | reverse complement strand
GAGATATATAATAAATTTATTGATTATATTTTTATAAATTGTGATAAAATGTGTTTTAAATACTACACTTCCGCCTATCCAATAAGAGAACAAATAATACTAAAAAACATAAACAAAATAATTGAACTAAAAAACTTCAGTTCAATAGAATCAATAGAAGAAATTAGTGAAAAATTTAAAAATAATTTTAATATATTTGATAAAACGTACTTAAATAATGAGAAAAAAATAAAAAAAGAATCCTCTTTTTTATTAAGAAAATTATACTTTTTTCACTTATTTGATAATTATGAACCAAATCTCAAAAAAAATTTCGCAACAAATAAGATTTTAAATCTAGCAAAAAAGAAAAATTCAAATTTTAATTTTTCTAATTCAAAAGAAGAAATATTAAAACTATTTGAAGAATTTAAAGATTGTTCTAAGATATTTAATAAAAAATATAAAAATATATATGAAAAAAATCTGACTTTTTCTAAAAAAGAAAAAGAATTACAAAGAAAAGAAATGATTCAGTCTTGCCTATATCGATATTTATACGATAATCATACAAAACTTATAATAAACCAAAATAAAAATTCTTTGTTTTATTTAAAAAAAGAAAATGGAAATGCGAATTACAATATAATTTCATACTATTTCAATCTTAATGAAAAAATAATTGATTGTTTAAAGAAAAAACAAATAATACCAAATTGGCAATATCCTGAAACTTTTGAAGATATAGCATTTTTTAAAAAAAATGGTTTATGTTGGATGTGGTCTACTTCTCACGAAGAAATGTACGAAATATGCTTTCAAGAAAATGACAGAAATGAATATGAATACTTAAAATCAATAGGAGTAGAATTTGTAGAACCAGAATTTGTAGCTACTCCTAAAAATTATTTACATTATTTAAAAGATTATATAAACGATTGAAAATCTAACATTTAATTCTAGCAAATCAAAGAAATAACTACCATTTAAAGTCAACACCATCAATGCTTTTCTTTAGAAAGATTTTATATTCCATTTCCTATCCAGACTAATAAAATTATAGTAAAATTTCAAAAGAAGCAAAAATAATTTAGCTTCTTTTTTTCATTTCTTAATAAATATGTGTTATACTTAACTTAGTTGTACAAAAAAATTCATTTACAACAGTGAAAAATATTATTATAAGAAGAATTACCAAGGAGACATTATTGGTATCTATAACCAAGATTATGAACTTATTGCCACTTATGAATATGATGCTTGGGGTAAAATACTAAGTATCAAAGATAGTAATGGAGCATTCATAACAGACAGTAACCATGTAGCTATTATTAACCCCTATCGATACAGAAGTTATTACTACGATACCGAAACTAATCTTTATTACCTAAATAGCAGATACTATAACCCCGAGTGGGGTAGATTCCTAAATATAGATGATTATTTAGGCATTGGAAAAAATTATCTATCATGCAATTTATATATTTATACTAATAATAATTATATTAACGCTTATGATAGTTCTGGAAAATTTTTTAAAAAACTTGGTAATGCTATTAGCAACGGACTTAAAAAAGTAGGAAATTGGATTAGTAATGCATGGGAAAATACTAAAAAAGTTGTTAGTAATACCTGGAATCAAGGAAAAGAAATTGTTAATAAAGTAAAAGAACATTTTGTATTTGAAACTGGCTATGGAGTAGGTGCAGGCTTGGAAATATATGGTACTGGCGCAGTAATAGCATCAACTGCTAATTTTTCTTATCAAAATAAAGAAAAAATAGAGTCAACAAGTGCCAAAATAGAAGGAAGCATATTTAATCATAGTGTAACAATAGAAGGAAAACATATAGATGACAGAAGACATGATAATTACTTTACATTTTTTGATAAAAATCAATTAAATTGTAATAATACTGAAATTACAATAGGATTTTCAAGAGAAAAAAATAGAATATCAATAGAAAATGGAAAAAATATATCTCATTTCATTGGAATTGATTTAGAAGGATATTTAGGAATAGGTGGATACATTAAAATAGGGTTTCAATTTTGAATCATAATTATTTTATATAAGAAAGAGTTGATATTAATGATTAATCTAAAAAAAATAATAAGCAACATAATAGATTTTGCAATAATTTTTATAATCTGTAATATCATTTGTAATTGTTTTTTTTATATTTTTTAACAATAATAAAATAAGAATTATTATTGTTACTTGTACATGTTTAATAATTGTTTGGAATTTTCTTAATTTATTCTTTTCATCAACTCAAAAAAAATCAATTGGAACATATATAGCAAACAAAATTATAAAAAATAAAAATAAACAGATTAGTATATTAAAACTAATGTTTATAATTGCAGTAATCAACATTATTTATCAATTTATTTCGATTTTCATTAATTTTTAAATATACCATGAAATAAATTATAAAAAATTTTTTTAAGAAGCAAAAATAAGTAATGCTTCTTTTTTCCATTTTTTAATAAATATGTGTTATACTTAACTTAGTTGTAAGAAAAATTCATTTACAACAGTGAAAAATATTATTATAAGAAGAATTACCAAGGAGACATTATTGGTATCTATAACCAAGATTATGAACTTATTGCATCCTATGAATACAATTCCTAGGGTAAAATACTAAGTATCAAAGGTAGTAGTGGAGCATTCATAGAAATGCCTATGCCTTAATCGAAGGTTACATTAAAATTGATTTTAATTGATAAGAAATAAACTATATGTTAAATAAAAGAAAAATAATAGGGCATTTAATAAATATTATTATAATAAATTTAATAGAGATTATTTTATCAAAAATATTTGGCTAATGTACAAAAACTGAATATAATAATAGTAAAGTACAATTTACAAATATATATGTTGTATATACTATAAATAATTGGAGATACTATGGAAGCAAGAATTCAAAAATGGGGAAATAGAATTCAAAGTAATATTTTAAAATCACTTAATTCTATTAAGAATCCTTATTATTTTTAAAATCATAAACAAATTAAATTTTGCATTTTTGTATAGTTTAAAATAAAAATGCAAAATTTAATTGACATTCTCTTGGAAATCTATATAATACAGTCTAAAAAAGGGAAGTGCTTTTATGGGCTTACAATCGCAAAAGATGAATTTGGACTACATAAGAACATTTGTTGTATTGGGGCAGTCCAAAAATATGTTCGAAGCAAGTAAAAAACTGGAAGTAAACGCAAGTTATGTTTCTAGACATTTAAAACATTTAGAAGAAGAATTAAATACCAAACTAGTAATTCCTACACCAAAATTTAAAGAATTAAAACTAACAAAAGAAGGACAATATTTTTTTGAGAAATATGAAAAAATATACAATGAAATATTATTAACTGAAAAAGAATATAAACAAAGAATCAAATTAGATGATTGTAAAATTACAATTGGTATAAATGCAATGCTAGAAAAAAAATATTTAATGCCCAAATTAGAAATTTTTGAAAAAAAATTCCCTCATATCAGTATCAAGATTATAAATGAAGAAACTGAAAAATTAACGAAAAATCTTTTACAATTTAAATACGATTTTATTCTTGATAAAGAAATACCGAAAGAAAATAAAATGATTGGAATACAGTCTCAAAAAATAGCCTCTTCCAATTATTGTTATATAAAAAATAAAGAAAAATTTAAAAATAGAAAAGATATAGAAAAATTACCCTTAATAGTTCCAATCAGAAATAAATCCGAGAGAATACAAATGGAAAACTATTTTAAAGAAAAAGGAATACTTCCTAATATAAAATATGAAATGGATAATATAGATAGAGTAATCGATTATGTAGAAGCAGGTTTTGGAGTAGGCATTGTTTTAAAAGATAATTTATATATTTCCAAAAATATAGAAAGTGTTGATTTAGATATTCCTTGTGAAATTTATATTTCTTATCTGCCAGAAAAAGTAATGCCTACAACACTAGAATTTTTAAAGTTATTTGGCATTTCAAAAGATATCACTTAAGATATCTTTTTTGCATTTTTAAGAATTTATTATGCAAAACTAAGAAAAAAAAATACCAAATTTTGGTTTATACTAGACTTCATAAAAGAGGAAAGAAGTATATGAATTTAGTAGATATGCACAATAGTTGGTTAGTAATAAATTCTGTTGTTGGCTGTACCAATGCTTGTAAATACTGTT
Organism: uncultured Mycoplasmatota bacterium; assembly: GCA_947652325.1. Lineage (GTDB taxonomy): Bacteria > Bacillota_I > Bacilli_A > RF39 > UBA660 > MGBC108787. The sequence goes on along the minus strand of CANTCQ010000002.1, from coordinate 213,053 downwards.
TGCTACAAGACCATAACGACCATATAAAAAAACCCAAAATAATAGGAACGCCTAAAGAAGCTGTAAAAGAATTAATTCATTTTAAATATTACGATAAAAATATTCCTCTTTGTTTATTTCCCAATACGGATATTTTTTTAAATAAACAAAATATAAATTATTTAATTGAAACTTTAAAAGAATTAGAAAAAGAAAATATCAAAAATGATTTAGTTATTATCACAAAATGCCTTATTCCCAATTTTGTCTTATTAAATTTAAAAAGGTTACAACAAAAAGGGCAAAACATCGTAATTTATCTTAGCTATTCTGGATTAGATACCCAATTAGAACCGAATATTAATCATGAAAATATTATAAAAAACTTTAAAAATTTAAAAAAATATAAGATTCCAACGATTCATTATTATCGGCCTTTTCTTCCTCAAAACGCACCTAAAGAAAACATTCAAAAAACACTGAAATTAATACATAAATATACATCTATTTCTGTTATTACAGGACTCATGTTTGTCCCAACTTTACTAGAAAAACAAAATTTTTGGCCAGAATTAAAAAAAATGAATACTAGAGATTTACAAGAAAGTATTTCCTTATGGCCAAAAACAGCGTGGGATTTTTTCTATAAAGCCTATGAGGAAAGTCAATTTTTTTACCAAACAAATACTTGTGCTTTGAATGCCATTTTAAAAAAGCCATCTTTGCAATATTATGGAACTTATGAGTGTAAGCATTTTAATCATTGTAGTCTTGCTCAAAGAAAATTATGCCAAAGCAAAAAAGAACAAATACAAAAAGAAGAAATAGTAAAAAAATTAAAAATTTTTCTAAAAAAGTTAGGAATAACACCATCCTTTCATTATAAATTTGACCATCAAAATAGTCTAAAACTAGAAGGAATCAATCTAGATATAAAAGCCTTAGCTTATTTATCCTTTCAATTAGGTATAAAAGTATATATTCCAAACGCTATGAAATTAAACAAAATTTACAATTCAACTTTAAATGGAAAAAGACCATTTATTGTAAATGAAGGAGAAAAATAAATATGAACAATATCATTAAATTTTTAGATACGCATTATCATGCAGCTATAGAATTAAGTGATGATTTTAGTAAAACAAGAGAACAAGAATGGACCCCTTTACTTATTTTAAACGAATTAAGTATTCAAATAGGGCATGTTTACAATATTATTTATCATAATACAGTTGTAAATGAAACAAATCGAATCTTTAATGACTTAGGAGATGAATTATCTGATGTTTTTCTACAATTACTTGCCTTAGCAGATAGTTTGCATATCAATATTTACCATATTAAAAATGAAGAATATGTTGAAGAAAACAATTGGTTATCTCTTCCGATACTCATTGGACAATTAAATGAAGCCATTATGGAAAAATTCGGATACCGTTTTAAAAAGCCAAGAATAGGATTTCGAAATATTGATGATTTTATTGAAAACAAAATTTTAAAATTAATACTTATTTTATACCAAATTAGTTTAAAATATCAATTAGATATAGAAAAAGAATTTGCAAAAATGTTGGAAGATGCTAATACCTTTTTAGAAAAAAATACACAAATAAAACAAAATAGAATAAAAAGAGAATACAGAAAAATATGGAATAAAATGTATTTTACTTATTGGATAGACAAAAAAAAACAGAAAAAGAAATATATTTTAGATGAGAGCAGAATAGAAAATAAGCAAGAATTAGAAAAAGAAGAAATACGATATTCTGTGATTCTTTTAAATACCGGAAAAGTAGAAGAACCATTTTTTGTATACTTATTGATTGCAATAAATGATAAAATTCTTCCTTTTCAACTACTAAAAAAATATAGAGATAAAAAAATGGCACAAGCGTATGAAAAAAAACTATTTATTTTTATAAAACAACATAACAATAAAGATATTCTTTCTTTATGTTGGCAAAAAAAGAAAACAGAAAGAAAGAAAACAGAAAAAAAACAGATTTTTTGACATAGACAAAGACAGAACGATATGCTATTATGGTTATAATGATGTGAAATATAAAAAGTTTCACTTCTTTTTTATTCCATTTTATGAAAAAAATAAAAATACTTGACAAATTTTCTTTTTTATTTAAAATAAACTTAATTTAAAAAAAAAGGAATCTTTTATAATAATAGGAAAGGATATGAATAAAATGAAAATGTTAATAGATGAAAATTTAGTATGTCCATTTTGTGCTAGAGAACTGTACAAAAAAGTATTAAATCTATTTGATGATTATTATATTCATAAACTAACCGCTGACCACCCTTTAATGCAAAAAGCTTACTTACAAAAATCACAAGAAGAATTTCATCAAAAAAAGAATTTTGATTCCACTTTCTATTCAGTATTACAACATGAAAAAGCATTAAATTACATTGAAAAGTTTGAAAAACAAATAGAATATATTAAAGAACATTTTACAGCAGAAGAAAATATTATTTTTACTTTATCGGTGATGGAAAGAAAACCGGATAAATCAATTATTATAGAATTAAATAAGTCAGAACACTATTATTATAAAATCAAAAAAAGTTGCTATTTAAAAATAGCATTACGTTTTGAACTGATAAGACTAAAAGAGCCTAAAAAAATTACTCAATTTTCCGAGTAATTTTTTTATTTATTTAAAGGATGTGAACAAAGTGTTAGATTATAAAAAAATAGGGAAAAAAATTTATAGAGAAAGAAAAAGGATAGGCTATACACAAGAACAATTAGCTGAAAAAATATATGTGACCAGACAAGCCATTAGTAAATGGGAGTGCGGAAGAAGTATGCCCGATTATGACTCTTTATTAAATTTAAGTGAAATATTTCATGTATCCCCAAATGAAATAATAAAGGATATAGAGTGAATTTATACATATAATGTTATAAGAAAAGAGGAAAAAATGAAAAAAATTGGAATCATCCTAAGAGATTATAAAAGTGCTAGTCATAATGATTTATTAGCTTTTAGAAGTGATTTACTTACATTTTTAGAAAAATATGAACTAAATATTATTTGTATTCCAGTTGCTTTTAATCGTAACGAATACAATGAATTAGAAAGGGTAGAAAGACTAATAAAAGAGTGTGATGGTATCATACTTCCTGGTGGTGCAAATATCCATGAAATAGACCTTAAAATAGTAAAATATCTATATGATAATAACATACCAACTTTAGGATTGTGTCTTGGAATGCAAATGATGGCACTTACTTTTAATGGAGATATAGAATATTTAAAAACAGAAAAACATCAAAGTAGAGAAGAGTATGTTCATAAAGTAAAAATAAAAAAGAAAAGCAAATTAGCATCTATTATTCAAGAATACATTATTATAACAAACAGCAGGCATAATGAACATATAACAACTACTGATTTAAAAATAACGGCTATAGCTCCAGATTTAACAATTGAAGCGGTAGAAGATGATGCAAAAACTTTTTTTATTGGTGTTCAATGGCATCCAGAAAGTTTATTAAATGATATTTATTCTAATCGTTTATTTGACTTCTTTATAAAATCATTATAATATATCTTTTATCTTTTTAAAATTTTTTTCAATTAAATCCGCTTAGATTAAAACATTTACGCAAAGGTTATGTTACTTCAAAAAAATAAAGTTAACATAACATATACAGGGATAGTTCCCTTAGTTAAGGTATGAATTTAACAAAAAGATATTAATGCAACAATTTATTTTATTATGCTAATGATAGTATTACTAGTATAATTATGATATCAATTATTATATTTTTTATTTTTTTCATAATATCAAAACCTTTCTATTTTCGTTTTTATCCGTTAGAAAGGAGATTATATTCATACCTTAATTAAACGAATTATCTAGAAGACATTAGTCTTCTTTTTTTTGCGTTCTTATATAGTTTGCTAAATCTTTATCGTTTATGTTTAATGTTATAACTAATTTTTGTAATGTTTTGAAGCTTGGAAAATCTTTCTCTTTTTCTAATCTTTGTAATTGTCTAGTACTAATTTCTATAATTTCTGCTAGTTGTTCTTGTGTTAACCCTCTTAATTTTCTGTATTTATTTATCATAATATCGCCTAGACATACTATGTCATAAAGGTATTATAAATTCCACGAAGTACAATGTCGCATTTTATATTGACATATAATGTCATGTCTGTTATATTTTTCTTAACGACATTATATGTCGCTAGAAAGTAGGTTTATTTAAAAAATGCAAAAAGAAATCAATGCAACAATCATAAGTGTGTTGCGATATGATGAAAAAAACAAACAAACAGGGGAGAAGACTGGAAAGCAAAAGATAAGAATTGATTATCTAATGCTAGGCAAAGAAAGTATTCAAGATAGAGAAAACTTTCGTGGATATGCAAATCTAAGTTGTTTCATTGATTACAATGAGAATATATGGTCTAAATTAACAACTCGCGTTATTATGCAACCAGTTGAAATGGTATTGGAACAAGTTCCAAGTGCAAGAGACCCCTTTAAATCTTACGTTCGTGTAAATAGTATTAACACCAAAGATGAAGTTATTAGTTTGGTATAATCTCAATCATCATTACTATTACACAACTTACAAGCAAACACGTTCTTTCCATGAAATAGGGGAGATAAACAAATTTAACCACCAATTGATACAAATAGTTACAATTTCACCTCCAAAACCTAAATTAAACGAGAAAACTGCTGATAGATTAGAATTATTAGCCAATCGATTAAGATATGGTAAACAAAAGAAAGTAAAGACTATTACTTCTTACAAGTATCCTTGGTGGTATAAAAAATAATTCTATAAGGATTAATTCCTTTTAGATAAATATCACGTTTTAATACGTTAGAAAGGATATGATAAAATGGGATTATTAATTGCTGAGGCTAGTACTGGTATGGCTGGAATTACAAGTCAATTAACGACTGGTGTAACTGCTGGAAATTTATTCGGTACAGTTGGCGAAGTTATGCCTTTTATTATCCAAATGATTGGTTTTGCATTCGGATACAAAGTGCTACGTAAAGCCGTAAAAGGCGCTAGCAAAGGTAAAGCCAATATGTAAGGGGTTTTACAACCTCTTTTATTTTTATTAAATAGAAAGGAATGATTAAAAATGTTTGATGTCTCTTTACAATTTTTATCACAATTAATTGAACTTATGCCCGCTTTAATTGGATTATATGTTGTTTTTGATTTTACGGGGTCATTGCTTTTTGGTCAAAGATAATCAATGAAAAAAGAAATGTTAAAAGGTGCTTTATTTGGTTTAATTATTGCTTTCTTTTTTATTCCTTCTTTTGTTAAAGCTGAAACTTATACAATAGAGGGTGGACAAATTTGGCAATATCACGCAAGTACACCCATTAAAAATATAACGAGTGGAATTAGTGAATTAGCGGGAGCAAATTATTATTATTCGCTTGCAAGTATTCCTAATAGTGATTTCTTTTCATTTATTTTTCCATTCTTCGATGATAAAAGTTATACCATTAATGGTTCAATATTTATAGATACAAGTCAAAATGTTTCTTTTATGGCTTATCCTTTAAGTTTAAATGGAATTGTTTGTGAAATTATGCCTGTATATGAGCTTTCTAATTCGGATATGACAAGGAGAATTTTTAGTTATTCTTGTCCAGATGTAACAATGAAAAAAGAAAATAATATATTTAATTTTCAATCAAATGCTAATATTGCGAATAATATCTTTGGTTTTTCTTATAACATCACTTATTCTTCTTCAATTTCGGGCGCTATTAATAATCAAACAGAAGAGATTACAAAAGGGCAACAAGAAACCAATCAACAATTGGGAGATTTAAATGATAATATAACAAATACAGATACAAGTGATGCAAATGGCTCTGCAAATGATTTCTTTAGTGGCTTCGAAAGTGATGATTATGGTTTAACTGCGATTATTACTGCACCATTAAATTTTATTAAAAGTATTACATCTTCTACTTGTAGTCCTATAGGTTTTCCTCTTCCTTTTGTAGAAAAAAGAGCGGAACTTCCTTGTATGAGTGCTATTTATAAAGAACATTTTGGCTCATTTCTAACTCTTTATCAAACCATAACGTTTGGTATCGTTGCTTACTGGGTATGCGTAAATACACTTGCTACAGTACGAGGCTTTAAAGACCCAGATTCCGATAGAATAGAGGTGCTTGATTTGTGATAAATGCTCTTTTAAAAGGAATTATTTCTCTTATTGTAGGGCTTACAAGTACAATATTAAAACCAATTGACTTGCTTATTGTATCCGTTCTTCCAGATTTCTCGAATGCCCTAACTGCCGTAGCCAATATTTTTAACCTAGCAAGCCAATATGTAGGCTTTGCTATCTCTGTAACGGGTCTATCCAATGAAACATTGTCTTTAATTGTTTTGTATTATACCTTTAAACTTACTGCACCTCTTATGGTTTCTACTGTAAAAAGCGCTATAAAATGGTATGACAAATTAAAACCATAGAAAGGAATTTTACTTATGTTTAAAATACTTATTGTTATTGGTATTGTTGTTTTGATATTGAAATTTAAAGATACCAAAATTAAATTTAAAACGTTTTTTAAGAAAGGATTTCGACCAAACCGAGGGACTTTTGGGGTTTACTGTTATTGTGGAAAACAAGGAAGCGGAAAGACTTATTCTGTTGTGGAATATTTAAGAAACAATAAAAACAAAAAAATCTATGCTAATATATCCTCGCTAAAGGGTGTCAATTATACCTATTTCAACGGTTTTGAAGAACTTTTAAAACTTCGTAGTGAAACTGATTGCATTATCTTTTATGATGAAATATTTACTGCATTAACCAAAACATCAAAAATTAACAAAGAAGTACTAGACTTTTTAAGTCAAATGCGTAAACGAAGAATAATTTTTCTTACAACTGCTCAAGAGTGGTTAGAAATACCCATGACTCTAAGGCGTTATTGTAGATATCAAATAGACTGCAAAATGAGAACTTTTATTTTAGGTATTTTAATTAAAACAATGTATGATGCTGAACAAATGAAATGGAGTCAGCTCGATAATGAATATATTGCACCACTCATCACAACAACTATTTCTAAATGTAATGTGGAAGTTGCAAGTAGTTATGATACGTTTGAACAAATAAAAACAGAGTAGGGGGTGTAGCGCGTTATATATATGCGCCACCCCCATAGAAAGGAACTTTGCTATGAATAATATTTATGTACCTGATTTATCCTATTCTTGCTATACCTTAATAGATAAAGATACTATACGAGCTTATAAAACTACTCCTTATAATCCAGGATATAATCAAACAATCAATATAAATTATAGAGATTATTATATTAATTCAAATTATCTCTATAAAGATGGAATACAACAATTTTCTAATTATACGACACTTCCTATTTGTTTAGAACATTCTTCTTTAACCAATGAAGTGTATTATAGAAATGATTTTGATAGAATTTTAATTATATTTGTTATTCTATGTATTATTATCTTTGGAATACCTTTAAAAATCTTTTTAAGGTTCTTTAAAAGGTTTAGATAAGGGGGTGTGCTATGAAACTTATTTTGTCTATTCTATTCACATTAACTATGATTATTCTATATATTATCTTAAATAAAAACGATAAAAATAATACACCTAAATTCTAAAATAAACTAAAAATAGAAAAGATTGTAGTGTCAATGGACAAGCGATAGCGATACGCCGTAGGGCAGCCATTTACACGTCTAAATTTAAAGAAATAATGGTGAAATATCAATAAAGATAAATTTTATCTTTATTGATGTTATCTATAAAAAGAGAGTAGAAATGTAACAAATAACATTACTACTACGACTATAATGTTATTTGTGTTTTTTGTGCAAAAAGTGAACCTCTTACTAGACTAAAGGTTCACATAACGGAATTTTAAAAATAAAAAAGTGAGGTTTTATGGGTGTTTGTACGTATAAGAGTGACACAAGTCATTTATCCATAGCAAGTTATAATACAACGATTAAAACATACGCAAACGGAGACAAAAACATTGAATTCCACACTTATTCAAATAGTAAAGGTTTTCCTAAACAAAATTATAGAACCTTGGGAATATTTTGTAACTTTAACATTTGATGATGAAAAAGTAAATGCAAGCAACTATCCAGAAGTTTCGGAAAGTTTAGCAAAATGGTTAAACAACATGAAACATCAAAATCCCAACATGAGGTACATACTTGCTCCAGAACCACATCCTAAAAGTGGTCGTATCCATTTTCATGGAATATTTGCTAACGTTCCAAACTGGAATTTAAAAGAGGCAAGAAATCCTCATACAAAAAGGTTAATAAAAAGAAACGGCTTACAAATCTATAACTTAACAAACTATAAGTACGGGCATACAACAGTTTCAAAAGTTACGAATCTGGAAGCCGTGAGTGTTTATATTTCAAAATATATTACGAAAGAGTTAATCAATTTATGTTATAAAAAGCGCTATTGGTCATCAAAACATCTAGAACGACCCACAATAGAATATGCTGATTTTGATGAAGAAACTCTCTTGTTTTATATCGATAAAGATAAGATAAAAGAAAGGTTTGAAAAGACTACAACAAACAGTAAATCAATCTATTTGAAAATTAGAAGTTAACATAACATATATTATCTGAAATAATAATTGTTTATAAAAAACTACAAATAATAACTATAAATAACAATATTTTAAAGATTTTTTATTTTTCAAATTAGAATATATATTAACTTACATTATATTTTTAAAATCTTTTTTGATTTATTTCTAATAAATTACAAACTAATTAAATAAATCAAAATCAAAAAATATTATTACATAAACATTTACAATAAAATAAATTCTATTTCTTTTAAGTATTAAAAAAAGGGGAATAGTTATCATTTTTATCATTTATAATTTATGGCTATAAAAATCACATTTTTGACAAAGAGGATGTATTTTCTTATTTTCATTAAAACCTCGATATAAAGATATATACAAAGTACTATTCATAATTTTTTTCAAACTATCTAAAAAAATATTTCCTAATTTTATAGAAGCATTATTATCTAAACAACATGGTACAACAGTACCATCTACTAAAATAGCAATATGGTCTTTTAAAGCTCGACATGTCAAGGTAGAGTAATTATTTTCAGACTTTTTTACTCTAGCAATAGGCCAGATAAATTCCTCCTCTCTTGAAAAAAATATATTTTTACCTAATACTTTGGTTTTATCTTCCTTATCTATATGTACAGAATATCTTTTCTTTAATTGATTTTGAATTTTAGTTGTTATCTCATTATTGGTCCACAACCGATAATTAATATAAGTACCCTTCTCTGCTAATTTTTCAGCTATTTCAAAAACAGAAATTAAATATTCTTCAAGAGCAAATTTTTCTTGATAAGAATGAAGAGAAATATTTGTCTGCCTAACTTTTACATTTTCATCTAATTTTGAAAGTAAACATCCATTTGTTGTAATGTTTACAAAAAATCCTCTACTATTTGCCTCCTGGATAAAACGATTAATTTCTGGATGTAAGAGTGGCTCCCCCATAACATGTAAATAGATATAATCTGTATACTCTCTTATTTTATCCAAAATAACACAAAATTGAGCAAAAGACATAAAAGAGGGTTTTCTTGTAGTGTGAGGACAAAAACTACATTTCAAATTGCAAATATTAGTAATTTCAATATAAACTTTTTTAAATTTTTTCATAAAAACAAAAAAGGTATACAATTTATACCTTTCTGGACTCAATTTCAGCAATTTTTTCAATAACCTCTTGCGCATTAGCTTCATTAATTTCTGTATAACCTAACTCTTTTAATGCTTGTACTTTAATTGTATTTAATTGTTGAGTCCTACTTAATTTTTCTTCATTTTTTTGTTCAATTTCTTGCACAAAACGCTTATGACTCTCTGCAAGTTTGCTACGACTGGCTCCCCCATTATTATACAAAGTTAATGCCGAATATAAAATTCCTTCAAAAATAAATTGTTTATCCTCATTAAATTTAAATTCTTCTGGATTTGTAAATCCAGTTGTTTTAGACATATAACCAAAAATATATTTAATTTCTGGTACATTATCAAGTGATTGTAACATGTGATATAAATATGTAATAGCATAGAAATTCTCATCACGTTTTCCTTCATCTAGCAATTTTTCTTTCATTAAATATGTAATATCAGCTACTAAAGTTTGTTCTTCTTTATTTAAACCTTTAAAATCAAAATAACTATCCATATCACTCGTTGATTTAACACCTTGATTAAGCCTTGCTTCTACCGCCATTAAATAATCTGTTGTAACTTTGATAGAACTAATAGTCCCTTCTTCTCCATCTTCAATATCTAATAATTTAAACAATAAAATTTTCTTTTCTTTTGGCCATTTATTTAAATCATCTAATTCTAAATAATTGTATACCATTTGACGAGAAACACCCAAATATTTTGCAAGTCTTACCTTTGAAATTCCTAGTTCTTGTAATAGTTCATTTAATCGATTCATGTCGAAATACCCTCCTTGATTTTACATTATAATTATATCATTTAACACTTATTTGTCAAGTGTAAATAAATGTAAATCTATAAATAGAAAAGTTTTTCTCCCTTTTTATAAACATCTTTTATAATTCCAGAGCCTAAACATTCTTCTCCTAAATAAAAAACGCAAACTTGACCAGGAGTAACAGCTTTTACTTTTTCAAGATATTGCACTTTTATTTCACCATTTTCTAAATAATATAACGAAACTGGATAGTCCTCTCCACGATACCGAAATTTCGCACTACACATTTTTGGTTTTTCTTCACTGATAAAATGAACATTTTCAAGTACACAAGCATCACTATATAAATAGTCACTATCACCAAAAGCAACATACAAAATATTTTTAGAAACATCCTTCCCACAAACATAGTGTCTTTCTAAATCACCACTAATGCCGACATTTCTTCTTTGGCCAATTGTATAATTCATAAGACCTGTATGTGTCCCTATTTTCTCTAAAGTTTCAACATTTACTATATCTCCAGGATTTGGTTTTAAATAATTTTGGATAAATGCTTGGTAATTTCTTTCACCAATAAAACAAATACCAGTCGAATCTTTTTTTTGAGCCACATTTAAACCTGCTTGCAAAGCAATTTCTCGCACTTTTGTTTTTTCTAAATGACCAATGGGAAATAAAACTTCTTCTAATTGTTCTTTACTTACCATCGCCAAAAAATAACTTTGGTCTTTATTCCTATCAAACCCACGAAATAATTTTCCATCTTTTGTTTTCGCATAATGACCCGTTGCTATAAAATCTGCCCCTAAACGTCTCGCTTCTTTTTTAAATAAATCAAATTTAATATACTTATTACACAATAAATCTGGATTTGGTGTACGACCTTTTTTTAGTTCCTCTAAAAAATAAGTAAACACATAATCCCAATATTCTTTAATAAAATCCACACGATGTAAAGATATTCCCAATATCTTACATGTTTTTAAAGCATCATTATAATCCTCTTCTTGTGGACATATTGCATTTTTTAAATTGGGATTTCCACCAATATCATTATTAATCATACTATCCCAGTTTCGCATAAATAAACCTTCTACTTCATATCCGTCTTGTAACAATAAATAAGCAGCAACTGCAGAATCGACTCCACCACTCATCCCAACAACAACTTTTGCCATACATTTCACCTAAAATCTAGAGTTATTATACCAAGATTTTACCCTAAAAGAAAAGTAAGAATTTTATTTCCTAAAAAATAAACAAAAATGTCATTTATAAAAATACAAAAAACAAAAAATAAAACATATTTGAATTCCTGTAAAAAGTGTGTATCCTTCTTTTTCAAATTAGAAATATAACTTTTTATAAATTGAATAGCTTTGGCAAATAAAAAAAATAAAAGAAAACAATATACAAATTTTATTACCACAAAATATAAAAAATAATAAAGAAAAAAATTGATTCTATATAAAGAAAAGAAAAGAGGTAAGATAAAACCTAATGATATTCCTTCAAAAAAAATATAAAGAACAAAAAAAGGTATTCCTAAAAAACAAAACAATAAAATACATAAGAAGAAAAGAATAACCAGATGATAGAAAACATTCTGAAAAGAAAAAACATTGTCTTTAAAAATTTCCTGTAAAGAAGAAACAATGGTATCTTTTAAAGAAATATCTTGCTTAATATAAAATAAAAAACCTGTTACCATTCCAAAAAATAAAAGAATAGTTAAAAACAAAAAAAACGATTTATTAGCTTTAAGGCTTGTCCGCAGTGCTTTCATAAATCACCATACCTTTCTAAATCATATTTACTAATTTCAAAAAATATGATAAATTTATGAATAATAGAGGTGACAATATGAAAAAAAGAACAAGAAAAATAATTGTATGGGTTATGCTATTACTTATGGTGGGTAGTGTCGTAGCTACTCTATTAGGTTATATGATTTCTGCAAGATAAGTTGTAAAAAAGAAAAAAAGGATTGGATAAAATTATGTTTAAAGAATTTGATTATGAAAAGTTACCAGTGGTTGATATTGTAAACGAAATGATTACTGATGCTGCAAGCAAAAATGCAAGTGATATTCACTTTGACCCTACTCCAACCGTATTAAAAGTACGAATCAGAGTAGATGGAGAATTAATTGATTATGCAATAGTTCCAGAATCAATTAAAAATCCCTTAATAACAAGAATTAAAATTATATCTGGAATGAACATCACAGAATCACGTCTTCCTCAAGATGGCGCTATCAAAAATTTAATAAAAAATGATGATTTAGATTTACGTGTTTCTACACTTCCTATTGTATATGGAGAAAAAGTAGTAATTCGTATTTTGGATTATACCATGAGTACTAATGGATTAGAAAATTTAGGATTTTCAAATAAAAATTTAGAAAAAGTAAAAAAATTAATACAAGAACCAAATGGCATTATTTTAATTACAGGAGCAACTGGAACAGGTAAATCTACAACTGTTTATTCAATGCTTCAAATTTTAAATACAACAGAAAGAAATATAATCACTGTAGAAGACCCTGTTGAAATGAAACTTTCTGGCATTAACCAAGTACAAACTATGAGTGAAATTGGACTTACTTTTGCCAACGCATTAAGAAGTATTTTAAGACAAGACCCTGATGTAATTATGATTGGAGAAATTCGGGATGACGAAACTGCTCGTATTGCAGTTCGAGCATCTATTACTGGACATTTGGTTTTATCAACAATACACACTAATAATTCCTTAAATACCATCGAAAGACTTTTAGACATGGAAGTGGAAAGATACCTTCTAGGCTCTGCTCTAACAGGAGTTATTAGCCAAAGACTTGTAAAAAAACTTTGTCCTAAATGTCGTACTTCTAGACCCGCTACTTTCTATGAAAAAAATGTATTTAAACAAGTATTAGGCATGGATATTAATAATATATATACACCTGTTGGTTGTAATGAATGCTATAAAGGTTATAAAGGCCGTGTTGCTATACATGAAGTTTTACTTATCGACCAAAACATTCGAGATGCTATTACAAATAATACAAGAAAAGAAGATTTAAGAAAATTAGTATATGTAAAAGATGCCACAACTACTTTATTAGAAGATGGTCTAATTAAAGTTATGGAAGGTGCAACAAGTTTTGAAGAAATACTAAAAGTTATTGATATTGATGATGATTTAGGAGCTGATGAAATTGACATAAAAAATGCCTTAATTGGAAAAGAATCACAACAAAATCAAAATATAGAACCTATAGAAGTACTTTAATAAAAAACATTCCTTTTTTTAGGAATGTTTTTTATTTATAAAATTTATATCTGTACTTTTTATTTTAAAAAAAAGGAAATAATATAGGCAAAATATATTGAAACTTTTCTAAAAAAAGAAAAACAATAAAAACACTTCCTACTAAAAAAGGGCCAAATGGAACTTCTTTATCTTTTTTTAAAAATAAACAACCCAAAGCATAAGGTAAAGCTAAAAAAGTAGAAAAAACAAGTGCAATCATAGAATAAGAAAAACCTAAAATCATTCCAATTACAAATGAGAATTTAACATCTCCGCCTCCAAGAGCTTCTTTCTTAAATAAAATTTCTCCAATTTTACCAATAAAAAGCATAACTAAAAAAGAAAGAAAACCTGAGCCCAAAGACATTAAAGCATTTTGAAATGAATAATATATCGTTTTTAGAATAAACAAGAAAACAATCGAAACGACTAATGGAGAATCTAAAATTATCATATATTTAAAATCAGTAATAAAAATTAAGACAAGTAAAGAAGAAATAATAAGAAAAACAAAAAATTCATAAGAATAATGAAATTTAAGAAAACCAATTAAAAATAAAAGACCTGTCACAAATTCATAAAGAAGATACTCTTTTGATAATTTTTGATGACAATAACGACATTTTCCACGTAAAAATAAAAATGAAAAAATGGGAACTAATTCAAAAAAAGCAAGTTTATGCCCACAAAAAGTACAATGACTTGCTGGTCGAATTAAAGATTCTTCTTGTGGAAGTCTAGTTCCTACAACATAGAAAAAAGAACCTAAAATACATCCTAAAATAAATAACATAATACAAAAAAACATATTATCACATCGATTCTAAAGAACCCATTAAACCAAACATTGGAACAATAACAGCAAGTATTATGATACCAACAATTAATGCTAAAAATGCAATTAAAATAGGTTCTACAAATGCTTTTAAATTAGAAACTAAACTACGATGCATTTCAGCATAATAATCGCTTACCTTTTTCATCATATCCGCTAATTGACCTGTAGATTCTCCCGTTACAATCATATAATATGCAACATCAGGAATAGCCCAATGATTTTTAAAAGAAGTAGAAATTTTATCCCCTTTTACTATATTTTCTACTGTTTCATTCATAATTTCTTTATAAATTTCATTATTTGTAATACGGCTTAAAATAGTCATACTATCTGTAATAAAAACATTATTCGCAAGCAAAGAAGAAAATGTTTTTGTAAAAATTGTAAGTTCATTATAAACCATAATATTTCCAATAAGGGGCAAATGCATCAAAAATTCTTGCATCTTTTTTCGAAAAACTTTTACTCTTTTATAACAAAAATATAAAACGCTAAAAATGAGTAAGAATAACAAAATAATACTTAAAATGTTATTTTTTAAAAAATCACTAAAATTAATAATAAATAAAGTAAGTCCTGTTATTTGGGCATCGGTATCTCGATATATTTTTACAAATTGAGGAATTACAAAAAGCATAATAAAAGTTATAACTGCAATAGCAAATACCATAATAACTGTAGGATACGTAATCGCACTAATCATTTGTTTTCTAGTTTTTTCTAACTCTTCATAATAAATAGACATATCCGTCAGTGTTTCTTCTAACTCTCCTGTTGCCTCAGCTGCTCGTATCATATTAATTAAAAGTGCTGGAAACATAACACCTTGTTTTTCTAATGCTTTTGAAAATGGTTGCCCCATTGTAAGTTCATAAACAATAGATTGAAATGCTTTTCGATATTTCTTTTTCTTTTGCATTTGACTATTTAAAATCTTTACAGCATCCGTAAGCGGAATACCACTTTTAATATAAGTTGACAATTGTGTTAACCAAAAAAGTAAATCTTTATTTGACATTTTAACGGAAAATACACTATTATCGCCATATAAAAAATCAATGGTTTTGCTTGTTTTAATATCATATACAATATAATTTTCTTGTAATAAAAACGTATTTACATCCAATTTAGAATAACCATTAATTGTTCCTGTCTCCAATTTTCCATTTTTATTCCGTGCTTTATATTGATAAACTCTTGGCACTTGACTTCTTACACTTCCCTCATTTTGTAAATCAATTAAAAGAACTTTACGCATTTCTTCTAATTTAGCATTTTGTCTTCTTATAAACCAAAAATTATTATACTTTTCTTGCCATTTCGAGTTTTTATTTTGCACTATTAAAGCATCACTTTCTTTTTTACTTTCTTCTAACATATGCCGAGTTGTTTGATAAGCTTTATCAACACTTCCACTTGCTCGATTAAAAAACAATAAAAACAAATCAAGACACAAAAATTTTATTCCTTTAAATGTAAATAAAATAATATTCAATACAATATAAAACGGAAGTAATAAAATATTCTTATGTTTTTTTTCTACAATAGAATTTTCAAGTGCCATTGTAAATTCCTCCCTTATTATCCTAAACTAATAAAATTATATCATAATTTATTTTCTTTTGACTATAAAAAATAAGAAACTTATGACAAATTCATACATAAAATAAAGTAAGGTGATAATTTATGTACAACGTTATAGGGGCAACAAAAGGCCTAAGTCTTACAAAAATTATAGGTGGAATTGCTAAAACTTTACAAATAGCTAACCAAGTAATACCTCTTTATCAAAAAACAAAGCCAATGATACAAAATGCAAAAAGTCTTTTTAGCGTTGTAAAAGAAATGAAAAAAACAACTCCAACATCTACTAATACATCACAAAAAAATATCCCAACTAATAAAAATATAGAAATGAAAACACCCAATTTAAAAAAAGAAAGCAATGTCTCTCCTACTTTCTTTTTATAAATATTTTGTCAATAATTTTATTTGCAAAAATAATTTTATTTTTTTTATATAATTTTTAGACCCCATTTTATAATAAATATCTTGTAAATGATGATATAAAAAATGATAATAATTTTTATAAGAATCATTATATATACCAAATAATTTTTGTCGCAAAGAAAGCTTTTTTGATTCTATATTATAAAGACCGATTGTATAATAATGTCCTTTTTCAAACACAACTTTTTCTTGTTTTAAAAAAAATCCTAATTTTATTAAAGATTTGCGCAATAAATACAAATCATTATTAGACTGAATAATTACTTTCTTTACTTTTATAGGCTGTACATCTGCCATAATTTTTAAAATAGTATTGGTTCCCATTCCTGAAATAACAAGCGTATCAAATTCATATTTTTGTATATTTTGAATCCCACTAGATAAAACAGTGGGTATTTTTTTTTGTAGATTCGCCCGAAAAATATTTTGAGTAGCATTTTTTAAAGCATTAGCATTTATATCTGTTGCAATTACACTTTGACACAATTTATTTTCTATCAAATAAATGGACAAATAGCCATGGTCACAACCAATATCGACTACCTTATCCTTAACAGCTACAAAAGAAGCTACAGCTTGTAATCGTAAACTAAGCATTAATCAGACAAAAAATCCTTTAATTTCTTAGCTCGAGAAGGATGTCTTAACTTCCGAAGTGCTTTTGCCTCAATTTGTCTAATTCTTTCCCTTGTAACATTAAATTTCTTTCCTACTTCTTCTAAAGTATGACTTGTTCCATCTACTAGTCCAAAACGAAGTTCTAATACTTCTTGTTCACGTTCTTGTAAAGTTTCCAAAACTGCTTTTATCTCTTCCTTTAAAATTTCATTAGTAGCATATTCTTCTGGAGTCATCGCATTAACATCTTTAACAAAATCTCCTAAATGGGAATCATCTTCTTCCCCAATCGGCGTTTCTAAAGAAACAGGGTCTTGACTAATTTTAATGACTTCACGAACCTTTTCCACGGTAATCCCCATCTTTTTAGCTACTTCTTCTTCACTGGGTTCCCGATTTAATTCAAGAGTAAGTTGCCTTTGAATACGAGCCATTTTATTAATAGTCTCTACCATGTGTACAGGAACACGTATTGTTCTTGCTTGGTCTGCTAAGGCTCGAGTAATTGCCTGTCTAATCCACCAAGTAGCATAAGTAGAAAATTTAAATCCCTTATCATAATCAAATTTATCAACGGCTTTCATAAGCCCAATATTTCCTTCTTGAATTAAATCTAAAAACAAAAGTCCTCTTCCAACATATCGTTTTGCTATACTTACCACCAAACGTAAATTAGATTCTGCTAAAATATTCTTAGCCATTTCATCTCCTACTGCTGCTTTTTTTGATAAATCCAGTTCTTGTTCAGGAGAAAGTAAACTAATTTTACCTATTTCTTTTAGATACATACGGACAGGGTCATTAATATTTACATCCTTCGTTATCTCAGCATCATCTAAAATAAGAGGTTCTTCTTTTTCTAATGTTTTTGTTCCGCCACTACCTTCTCCTTCATCTGAAACAACTTCAATATTATTTTCTATAAATAAATTATAAAGTTCATCTAATGAATCATTATCTACATCTAATCCTTTTAAACTCTCTGCTAGTTGTTCAAAAGTAATAACTCCTTTTTCTTTTCCTATTTTTAATAAGTCTTCTTTTCTTTCTTCAAACGTTTTGATAATTTTCATCTGCTACACTTCCTTTAATTTCTAAAATCTTCTCTGCAAGTATTGTTTTTCGATTTTCATCAAATTCTTGACTCAATTCTTGTTTTAATTTTTCTATTTCTTGCTCTTTTATCATTTTCTTAAGCTTATGTAAAAGCTCTTTCATAGCCTCTTCTGTAACTGGTTTTTCTTCTTCATTTTTTAAAATAGACATTACTTCTGCTTTGCACGTAGTAGTTTCGATATATGTAATAAAATCTGCTAAATTAATCGTTTTATTGATTTCATAATAATAAAGGATTTCATTAGCTATCAAACGGTGTTCTTTCGTAGGAAATATTCCTAACTGCGTTTGGTAAAGTTTAATAAATCCTGGTGAATGCATCATATAAAACAATATCTTTTCACATATTTTCTCATAACTACTTTTTTTAATAGTATTCTCTGTTTTTTCCTCTTTAAACACTTGTTTTTTATGTTTTTCTTCCTTATTTCCTAACTCCTCTTTTAAAATAGTATAAGAAATATTATAATCATTTGCTAATTTTTGTAAAGTAACTTCTTTCAAAATCGCATCATCCATATTTTTTAAACTAGCAATAACCTCTTTAACATATTCTGCTAAATCATTGGCATCATTTAAATTTTTATCTTTCTTCAAATATTTCAATTTAAAATCTGTAAACGAAATGGCATTTTTAATATTCTCTAAAATAGCATCAGCTCCAAATTCTACTACATAAGAATCAGGGTCTTTGGCACCGTTTAAACGAACAACTTCAAAAGAAAGATGATTTTCTTCTAACGTATTTCCAATCATAAAAGAAGCAGTTTCGCCTGCATTATCATTATCAAGCATCAAAATAATTTTAGCTCGCAATTTTTTTAATGCTTCTATTTGGTCTTTGGTAAGACTTGTGCCCATTAGAGCTACCACATTCTTAATTCCTACAGAATATAAGCGAATGGCATCCATATTTCCTTCTACTAAAATAACTACTTTTGAAAAATGAATAGCTTCTTTAGCACGATGATAATTAAATAAAATAGTTCCCTTTTTAAATAAATAGGTTTCCCTCGTATTTAAATACTTGGGAGTAATCTCAGTAAAATAACAACGAGCAGTATACCCAACCACTCTTCCTTCTAAATTATGAATAGGAAACATTATTCGATTTTGAAAAACATCATAAGCTTTATCATCACTTATTTGAATAAGTCCTAAATCTTGCAATAATTTATCTTTATACCCTTTTTTAGAAAGAAAAGTATAAAGCATATCTTTATCCAAAGAAAGACCAATTGAAAAATCTTTTATTGTATCTAAAGTAAGATTTCGTTCTTTTAAATAAGAAATCGCTTTTTCACCACGATACGTATTTAAATTGTTTTGATAAAATTTAAGACTTAAATCCATAATTGTGTATTCTTCTTTATATTTCGTTTCTTGTTTTAAAGGTGTATTTACGTGAATCGAAATTCCAATTTTTTGGGCAACCATTTCTACTGCTTCTGAAAAAGAAATATTTAAATAATTTTCTACAAAAGTAAAAACGTTACCCGTAGCTCCGCAAGAAAAACATTTATAAATCTGTTTTTCATCTGAAACGCTCATTGAAGGAGAATGGTCCTCATGAAAAGGACACACCCCAAAATAATTTTTTCCTTTTTGAGACAAAGGAATATAAGAAGATATAATATCTACAATAGAAGCATTGCTTCTAATTTCATTAATTTCTTTTTGTGAAATAAAGGTCATAAAAATAACCTCCTACTATTATATATTACCCCTATTCTCCAAATTTCCTTTTTTTATTACACAAAAAAACAAAATTTTAACTATATTTTTACATATTTACGTTAAAAATCAATCTTTTTTATTTATATTTGTATAAAAAATTCGTTGTAAAAAACCAATGAATAAAACAAATACATTAGCTATTAAAATCGCTACATAGACACCTTCTTGAAAATTTAAAAATAAAGAGCAAGGTAAGATAAAAAGCCCCAATAATGTGCTATATAAAAATTTTCTCTTTTTTGAGTAAGGGGAAAAACAAGATAAAGTTGCTACAAAAATCAAAGCAAATAAAACATCACTTAACAAAAAATGAGTAAGCAAAAAAGAGATATCTTCTTTCAAAATCGCATACAAAGACAAACTAAGTAAATAAAAACCATAGCTATAAAAAGATATCTCTTTTTTATAATAAATATCAAAGCTCAAAAAAACAAAAGACAAAAGAATAAGTAAAATATTAGAGGTAAAAATGCCACTTACTGTATGTCCCAAAATGCCATCCATAAAAGAATATATAAAAGTATGACTATTTTCTAATGCATTTGCATAATCATAAGAAAAATAATAAAATAATGTGAAACAAAGTAGAATCTTTCCAATAGCAATAAAGTTCCACTCCAAGTCCATTCGACTAATAACAACTGTGTTTATAAATAGAAGAAAGAATAAAGAAAGACAAAACAAAAAAATAGGTGTAGAAATAGGAAGAAACATAGAAAATAAAAGACCATAAAATTTATTTCCAAATACGTTCTTTTTCTTACTCATCATATCAAATAAAGCCCCTATTAAAAAACCATAAAATGGATAAAATAAAAGGATAAAAAATTGATTTTTTGAATAAAATCCATGATGGATAGGCAATAATGCATTTTTATAAACTCCATAAATTAAAAATACAAAAAAACAAATATAAAATTTATAAATCAAAGGAAAACGTATCACTTTATGTAATCGACTCATTTTTATCACCACTTAAATATTTTTGTAAAGGAATATAAGAAGGACAAATATAAGAACAAAGCCCACAATCTATACACCTTACTTTTTTACTTCTTTTATAAGAAAGCAATGGATTCGAATTTATAGGACAAATAGAAATACATTTTCCACATTTAATACAATCTTTTATCTTTTGCTTGTTCTCTTTCATAATTGCAATACCTTCAAAATCAAATGTTACAATTGTCTTTTCTAAATCCATAACTTTTCCATGCATAACTCCATTTATAAAAAGAGTGCACTTTGCTAAGTCCTCTTTGTAAAAACGGTCTAATATTTCTTTTACTTTGACTCCATATTTGGTACGAATAACAAAAGGATTTGAAACAGCATTCCCCGAAATTGTGACATATTTTTCTGTAACAGGTTTTCTTTTTTTAATATTCGTATATAAATTATATACTTCATTTGCTGTTAAATACAGATAATTCTTACGAATATGAGTGTATTTTGTTAAAAATTCTTCTTTTCCTATTAAATACAAATTAGGAATCATTTTTAAAAAAATATTTTTATAAGTTCCTAAAATGCTATTATAAGCCATAATAGTAGATATATCTGTATTTTTCACTGCTATAATCGCTTTACTATTTGGATAGATATGCAACAAAGCATCCAAAGTTTCCAAAATAGCTTTCGTATTTTCTCGTTGCACAAAACTTTCATTTACAAAATATGGCTCATCATCAATCCCCGAAACAAGAATAGTAGTCACATTTTGATACTTCATCTTTCTTTTTAAAGCAATAGAAAAAACACTATCTAAAACTTCTTCTTTTGACAAACTATTAATTTTTTTACGAGTTGCAATAGTTTTTGAAACTTTTTCTTGAAAATCATTCGCCAGTACTAAACAATTTATACCCACTCCTTTTGGGGTTATACATTTTTCAAGTCCTACTAATTCCCCAGAAATAGGAGCATAAATACCATCATAAAACAAATTTTCTTTTTTAATCTCTTTCTCTTTTTTTAATTTTTCTTTTTTATCAGGTAAAGGAATATAAACAAAGTTAGGGTCCAAAAAGTATTTTATAGGTTCATGCACTTCTTTATTTTCATAATCGAGCGTTACAAGCTTCATCACTATTCACCAAAATTATTATACTACAAAAATCATTTAAAGTCTTTTAAAAATAAAAATAAATTCTTAGCAACATCTAAAGGTAATATTTCACTAAAATTTTCAATAGAGGCTTCTTTCATCTTAGCAACACTTCCAAAACGCTTAATTAATTCTTTTTTTCGTTTCTCTCCTATACCATTCACATTATCTAAAACACTCGAAATGCTTCCTTTACTTCTGATAGTACGATGATAATTTATAGTATAACGATGCACTTCATCTTGCATTCGTGTTAAATAATGAAATAAATTACTTGTCTTATTAATTTCTAATACTTCATAAGTATCTCCTCTTACCAAATCACTTGTCCTGTGATGGTCATTTTTACGAAGTCCACAAACCATAATGGACAAATGTAAATCTTGTAATATCTCTTTACAAGCATTAATTTGGGTAATACCACCATCCACAATAATTAAATCAGGTATTTCACTTTTTTCAAGCATCATTCGTGAATATCTTCTATAAATCACTTCTTGCATCGTATGATAATCATCATTCTTATCAACTTGTACTTTAAATTTTCGATAATCTTTTTTACTAGGTCTTCCGTTTTTAAACACAACCATTCCACTTACTGAAAAATTACCAAACAAGTTCGAATTGTCAAATAAATCAATACGATTTAAATAAGATAATCCTAACAATTGCTTTAATTCCTCATTTGCACTTTCCGTAGCATATTCATCTTTTTTTATAAGCTCCAATTCATTTTCTAAATTGATTTTTCCATTTATATTAGCCATTTCCAACAGCTTTTTTTTGGGACCACGAGTGGGTACAACAAACTTGGTATTCAATAACTCCTCCAATATTTCTTGATTTACCTCTTCCGAAACTAATATTTCTTTGGGAATTTCATGCTTATTATAAAAATTCACAATGTAATAATCTAAATCATCAGATAATTCACTAATAACTGGAAAAATTTCTGCCTTTCCCCCTACCATTTTACCATTACGCAAGAAAAAAATTTGCACACTGATATACCCTTTATCAAAAAAGAAGCCTATTACATCACGATTTACAAAATCATGTAACTCTACTTTTTGTTTATCCATAATAATTTTAATATAATCCAGTTCTTTTTTCATTTCTAGAGCCATTTCAAAATTTAAAGCATCACTATACTCTTGCATCTTTTTTTGCATACGATTTGTTAAAATTTTATCATTGCCATTTAAAAAACTTAAGATTTCTTTTTCCATTTCTTCTAATTTTTCTTTGTTTAACTTTTTACTACAATACCCTAAGCACTCATGAATATGATAATACAAACACAATTCTTTCTTACTGCCCTCACATTTTTTTAAAGGATAAATACGATTTAATAAAGTAACAATTCTTCTGGCAGCATAAGCATTGGGATAAGGACCAAACAGCTTTTTATTTTCTTTCTTTTTAATGTGCAAATAACGTGATACTTTTACACGAGGATAAGGTTTTGAAATGTATTCAATATACGGATAACTTTTATCATCTTTAAGTAAAATATTATATTTAGGATTAAACTCTTTAATTAAATTAAGCTCCAAAACAAAGGCTTCTAATTCACTTCCAGCAACAATATAAGTAAAATCTGCAATTTCAGAAACCATCTTTTTCGTTTTACCTGTTTGTGTCCGATTAAAATAGGAAGAAAGTCTACGATGTAAATTTTTGGCTTTTCCAACATAGATAATGATACCATCACTATTACGCATTTGATAGCTTCCAGGTAAATTAGGAACCAAAGAAAGTTTTTCTTTAAACATACACATTCCTCCCTTCTGAAAAAAACAAAACCATTATAATAAATATTATAACACAAAGTAAAAAAAACATAGTATAATAGCAACGGTGTTTTGAAATGAAACAATTAAATACATATACTTATGAAATTAAAAAATCAAAATTTATTGCCTATCTTTACGAAGTAAAAACAAAAGAAGAAGCACTAATAGCTTTAGAAACTTTAAAAAAAGAACACAAGAAAGCAAGGCATATTCCTTATGCTTATAAAATAGACAATTTGGTACGCAAAAGTGATGATAAAGAACCTTCTGGTACTGCAGGAAATCCAATATATAATTTAATCGAAAAAGAAAACCTAAATCATATATGTATTGCAGTTGTAAGATATTTTGGCGGAATTAAATTAGGAGCAGGAGGTCTATTAAGAGCCTATGCAAATGCTTCAAAAAATGTAATAAGAAAGGAAGATGAATAATGCCACTTGTTTCTATAATTATACCAGTTTACAATACTGAAAAATATTTAAAAAGATGCTTAAATTCTGCAATACATCAAACTTATAAAAATATAGAAATCATTGCTATTAATGATGCCAGTCCAGATAGTGCCAAACAAATACTATCAAAATACGAAAAACAAGAGAAAAACATAAAAGTCATAACAAATGAAAAAAATGAAGGTCTATCTGAAGCAAGAAATAAAGGCATGAATGCTGCAAATGGGGATTATATTTTCTTTTTAGATAGTGATGATTGGATAAAAAAAGATTGCATTCAAATACTAGTAAATTTAATTATTTCTTACAATACCGCTATTGTTCAATGTAATTATACTTCTGTATATGGATACACCAAACGAAAAAAACAACCAGCAATTAAACAAACAACCTATCGAGATTTAGAATTAGAAAAAGATTTATTATCTAAATGTGGAGGAGTTTGGAATAAATTATACAAACACAGTGCTATAGAAGAATTTAGATTTTTAAAAGGGTTATGGTATGAAGACAATGCTTTTATTTACCCGCTTCTAACAAAGACAAAAAAACTTATCGTAACAAATGAAATTCTTTATTATTATCAAAGACATTTAAATAGTATCACTTTATCCACTAAATTTTTTCCAAACCCTAAAATTTTTGACAAATTTGACATCATAGACCATATAAAAGAAAAATGTGTATTATTGGGTACATATGAAGAATATAAAAAGCAATTGTTTCAAATTACAAAAACAAAATTACT
Source organism: uncultured Mycoplasmatota bacterium (assembly GCA_947652325.1). Classification (GTDB taxonomy): domain Bacteria; phylum Bacillota_I; class Bacilli_A; order RF39; family UBA660; genus MGBC108787. Next base: position 187,808 of record CANTCQ010000002.1, on the reverse strand, counting down.
TTCCATTCTATTAGAATGCACAACTTGGTTTCAAATACCTTCAAAAGAAAGAAAAATTTTAATTCAAAATATATATACTTTTATTTTACAAAATTATGATATGGATAACCTAGATAGTTTAATAAAAGATGTGAATTTAGACCGTTTGGATAAATTAAGAATGCCTCTGCTTTTACAAAATCTTAATAAAAACAATAATGTTTATGTAGAAGATTCTTTAGAGGAAGCAAAAGAAATCATTACAAGATATAGAAAAAAGTGACTATAAAAAGCCACTTTTTAAATATTTTCTAAAAGAGAACGTATTTCACTTTCATCTTTAAATCCCACTTCTTTTTTTACCTCTTGTCCATCTTTAAAAAAGAGAAGAGTTGGAATACTCATAATACCAAAACTTTGGGCAAGTTCTTGATGCATATCCGTATTGATTTTCACAATATTTACATCTTCCATTTTCTCAAGTACACTACCCATCATTTTACATGGACCACACCAATCTGCATAAAAATCAACCAAATAAACACCACTTTTAATAACATCCTTTAAAGATTCATTTTGTTCTAAATATTTAATCATTCTTTTCCTTCTTTCTCGTATTTACTAATAATTATATGAGCATCATTAATTTTTAATTTTCCTTTTTCTAAAAGTGTATTCGCATTTTCTACACTTAATACATTATATTTTAATAAAATATTTAAGCCATCTTGATTCAATTTTTCTTTATCTTGTGAATTTTGATAATTTTTATTTAACGAAACAATTTCTTTAATACCACTATATGTATCTTCCATCATATGACTTACAAAAGGAGTCTTCTCAAGTATCCAATTTGCCATTTTACTATCAGTAATAAGACTATTATTAACATTAAAATGAGATAAAGCAAATAATGCTGCAAAAATAAAAACATACATTTCCAAAAGACCAAAAATAGCTCCTAAAATTTTAGAAGGAATTCCCAAAACAATTGTAAATTTTAATAAAGTTTCAATAATACCTGATATTTTTATGACCACACCTAAAACAGTAGATAAAATGGCAAAAACAATAACAAAAGCTATGGCTTCATAAATTAAAATATTAACAACTGTAATTCCGACATTAAAAAACGGAAAATAGGTATACAAAATAACAGATAAAGGATTTTTTAAAGCAAAAGATAAAACAAAAACCAAAATGGTTCCAACAAAGGAAACCACACTTTTAATTACCCCTTTTTTAAAACCAACCAAAGCTCCCATTAACAAAAATAGCAAAATAATTGCATCAATCACATTTAACATACCATTTCTCCTAACCTATTAATAGTATAGTCTATTTCAAAAAAAAATAAAAGCAAAAAAAAATAATATATACACTTTTTTCACCCAAGCATATATTTATTTTCTTTTTTTAAAATGTAAACGTTTGATGAATTTTACTTTTTCCCATAATATGATTTTTAATTTGTACATAATCTGTTGCATAAATAAATCCATCATTATTGATATCTGCTGCCAACAAAAAGGCGCCATTCAATGTGCTTTTTCCCATAATATGATTACGAATTTTTACATAATCTGTTGCATAAATAAATCCATCTCCATTAACATCTCCTTTTATAATAATGGTATAGGTATATTCTTTTTGATTAAAGCATAATGTAAATGTAATTCCAGTGGCAACAATTCCTTCCTTTATGGCAACATGCGATTCATCAAAAAAACCTTTTAATTCTATTCTACCATCAGCTGAAAGCTTTTGCTTAATACTAGAAATCTTTGTTCCTAATGCAAAACCAACTACATATTTTTCTTTTTTTGTAAGCCCCAAAAAGTTTAGTACTTCTTTTTCTGTAATAACACCACTAGGTGTATTTATAGTCACTTCAATTGAAAAACGCATTTTACAACTTCCAATATTAATATCTATAAATAATGTAGTCATTCCAATATTTAAACCTTCAATTTTACCATTCTGATAAGAAGCAATTTGAGGATTTTCAAAAATTGTTTGATAAGTTAAATTTGCATTTGGCTCAATTTTTATTGGCATATTTACTAGCTCAAACTGTTTTAAAGATAAGGAAGAAGAAACCGTAATTCCTCGTATTCCATTAGCTAAAGAAGAGGCATCTAAAACATTTAAATTATGACCATACTTAGCATAACCACCTACCGCTTTCAAAGTAGCAGCTGTATCAAAATAAACATTTTCTGGAGTATGATAAGTGGAATCCGTAATAGCTTGTAATCCAAAAAACGCTCCTATATTCTCAGTTCCATATACTTTTCCTTTGGCAAAACTATCTTTAATAATTGCATTTTGATTAAGTCCCAAAAAACCTCCTACATTTTTTGGAGCCCTTACAGTAGCATTTGCAGAACAATTAAGAATATTTGTCTGATTGTCAGCATTTCCTAAAAAACCTCCTGTGGAAGCTAAATTATTTAATTTCGCCCCTTCGTGAGTAATTTCAGCTCCTACTACATGTACATTTTGTAAAAGAATATTTTGAGCAACATTGGAAAATCCACCTAAATAGTTCTCTCCATCAGCATTGGCAATTATATTTTCAATAGTAAGATTTTCTATTTTTGTTTTCGTTTGAAAATTTCCAATGGAATTAAAAACTCCTGTGTTTTTACTTGTGATATTCTTAAGTGTTTTATGATTTCCATCTATATTTCCTTCAAAATCAATACTAGGATATAAAATATTTTTAAAATCTATATCATTCATCAATTTATAATACTTATTTAAAGTAGTCATTTTCATTAGATAAAGATAATCTTCTACATTTCGAATAAGATATGGTTTTTCCTTTGTTCCTTCTCCTTCCACTTTCGGAAAAGTAACATTAAAAGCAATAGAATCAGTTGTTTCATTTATCACTTCAATAATCAAACCTGAATTACTTCCATCTGAAAAATGGATGGTTTGATTATCAAAATTTTGGGCATTCTGTACAATTTCCTTACCAAAAATGGGTCTTTTATTATTAAAAGTGGCAGAAGATAAATCCCCTGCTCCATCCCCAAGCCCAGTTTCGTTTGGACGAAATACATAAACAAGGTCTCCTGTTCCATTATTTCCCTGAAATTTGTTTTTTTCATTCACTCGATAAATAATAATACCACTTGCATCAGCAGAATGAGATTCATAAGTATTCAATTTGTTATGATACTCTACAATAAAATACTCTTCTTCATTGCCTCCAACTTTCAACTTAACAGCCCTTTTTTCATTTTTATCTTGAAATTTAGGCTTATAAAGTATAATATTTTCTGTGGTTTTTTCAATAACAGGCAATGGATTATGCCAATGAGTAGAAGATGTATAATCACTAATAAAATAAGTCAAAAAACTTTGTGGATTTGAACCAATTAAATCTCCCATAATATCATAAAATCCCACTGGTTTAGCATTAGAATTTTCATAACGATATAAATCTCTATATCCTAAAACGTGACCAAATTCATGTATAATAGTTCCATATTTACCTCGATTGAGAGAAAACAATCCTGCAGTTTCTGTATAATCTTCAGCATATAAAAAAGTATAAGCATTTATGTTTTTTCCTAAAATATCTTCTTGAATCCCTTTATTGGCAGATTGATGAGACCATAGCAAGTCACCCCACATAACTGTAGAAGGTAAATTTTTTTGCCCCTCAACCACAAAAGAAATAGCATCAATAAATCCATCATTATTTTTATCCAAATCATCCGAAGTAATACCAGATAATAAAACCTGATTTTCAATAAAAGCCACTGCATTATTAATGAGTTCTTTTTCTCTTTCTAAAGCTTCAGCAGTATTCTTATATCCGATGGCATTTTGAACATTATATTTTAAATAATATCCTATAGGATGTTTATCTTGATAGGCAACTACTTTTCCGTCTATTTTTGGAAAAATTTCAGTTGTTATAGACAAATCCCCGTAACTTTCTCTCTCATAATATTTTTTAAAAGAGGGAACTTGAATTATACCATTTACAGAATTCATAGAAATAAGAATATCGCTATTAAATAATTGATTCGCGTTTTCTACACTTTGCTCATCATCTAAATGATGCATTACATTTGCATCACTATCGTTAAATTTAATAAAAACAGCTATATTTTTTAAATTTTTTGTAGAAGATGCCTGTTTTAAGTTAAAGGCATAAGCTAAAGTATTTGTATTTATTTGTTCAACAATAGTTTCATTAGGAAGAGAAGAAATAAAAAATAAGAAAACAATGACTAAAAATTTAGCAATGTTTTTCATTTTTAGTACCTCCTTTTTTCCAAATCAATAAAAAGAAAATGGTTCCAACTGCTAAAAAAAGCAAACTACCTAAAAGAAATATAATTTTATTATCATTATTAGAAGTAATGAATGCATTTGTAGAAAAATCCTGATACAATTGCATCGTATTTTCAGTTTTTTCATATAGATATTCTACTTTTACACCATCTTCTCTAAGGACTTGAAACAAACAATAATTATCTCCATTGGTATTAAATTTATAACAATCTACTTCCAGTTCTCCAATAACCATTGTATCTAAAAAAACATTTTCTCTTTTTTCTTCCCTATCTAAAATAAGAAAATCTCGATTATTTATATTTAAATGTGTAAGTTTACTCTCTAACTCTTTTGTATTTGGATTAAAAAGATAGAAATTTTTCTCCTTTAATTCATTTATCCCATATACAAGTTGAATATTTCCTTTTGTATAAAGTAAAATCGTACTATTATCTAAAACATATTCACTAGCAACAAAAGCATTAGGAAGAGTTATTCCTTCATTCACATGAAATATACCAATTTTTTCACCTGTATATGATAAATAAGCCACTGGCTCTTCCAATACATGAACATTTACAGTATATATTTTTTTAACACCATTTTCTGCAATCACTTCAACTTTTAAAAAATTATTTCCAGATTGTAAATTCACTTTGCCATTTCCATTAATACTTGCTTTATTATCCTCAGAAACAGCCGCAATTGTAAGTTCTTTAGTACCAGCTGGCAATTGTAATTTATAATCAGTTACATTGGCAACAAATTTAGGAAACAATTCTCCCAAACTTACAGTCAAAGATGCTAAATTATTATTATTTGACTTTTTTGAAGGCGTTGGCTTTGATGTAGAAGGCTTACCAGAACTATTTGGTTTTTCAGTATTTGAATTGGCTATAATATTTACAGACACACTTCTAGCACCTGGATTATATAAATTAGCATCGGCATCCGAAAACCCAATTTCTGGAGTAGCCGTTACAATAACTTTTCCACTTGTTCCTGCTGTTACTTTCACACTAACATATCCTTGTTCTACCCAAACACTATTGGAAGACAAAGTTCCATTCGATACAGTAAGATTTACTTTTCCAATACAATCTCCACCTACGTTAATAGTAAATGTACCATTTGGAGAAATTTCTTTAGTGGATACAGACATTCCAAATGTAGCTGCATTCACAGAAATCACCGAAATAAACATAAGGCACAAAATAAATACCAATTGCTTAAAATAATTCATAGAATCCACTCCTTTTTGATTGTGCTTCATTATATCATATTTAAAACAAACTGAATAGTGTGAAAATTTGCCATTTAAATCTCCTAAGCAAAAATAGCAATCATTTTCTATTTTTTTGCTTTCACTAAAAATAATGTATCCAAATAGACATTCAGAAAACATTTTGATAAAATAACTGTGAGGTGAAATACTTTGACAATAGTTTTTAAAGTGAGTGAAAATGTAAAACAAAAGATGATTGAATATTATAAAGATATACGAAGAGAAAAAACACCACCCTATGCTATATTTCAAGCTATGGAAGCAGATACAATCATTACATTATATGAGAGTGGAAAAGCAATGTTTCAAGGAATTAGTGCAGATATTGATGCTAATATTTGGACCGATATGGAAAAAAAATTAAATAATAGAACAATAGATATCAATGAACCGAAAAAAGAGCGTGAAAAATACAAAGAAGAACTAAATTATTATTACAGTCTCTCAACAATTGGTTCAGATGAAATAGGAACTGGTGACTACTTCGGACCTATTGTCGTAACAGCCACTTATGTAGACAAAGATAAAATTAATTTTATAAACGATTTAGGAGTAAAAGATTCTAAAAAATTAACCGATGATAAAATTCTAAAAATAGCTCCTAGCTTAATCAAAGAAATACCCTATGTAACCTTTACATTAAATAATAAAGATTACAATGAATACCAAAAAAAAGGATATAATATGAATAAAATAAAAGCAATTTTACATAACAAAGTACTTTATACTTTGACTCACAAAGAAGAAAAATATCCTTATAAAAAAATTGTAGTAGACCAATTTGTTTACCCTAGAAAATACTTTGAACACATAGCAAATGCCACTGAAAAAGTAACGAATATAACCTTTACAACAAAAGCCGAAAGTAAATGCGCAAGCGTTGCTGCTGCAAGTATTATTAGTAGATATATATTCTTAATGAAAATAAATGAATTAACAAAAGAACTTGGATTAGAAATTCCAAAGGGAGCCAATGCTATAGTTGATGAGATAGGTAGTACCATTGTAAAAAAATATGGTATTGGAAAATTAAATGAAATTGCTAAATTAAACTTTAAAAATACTGCTAAAATAAAAGAAGCTTTGAAATAATGCCAAAGCTTTTTTATATACTATTATTCTATTTCTAACAAAAAAAGTTTCATCGCTGAAAATCTATCCATTTCCCCACTTTTTATTTTATAATCAATAAAAGCCAGTTTTTTTAAATATTCTTTTATATCATCTTCATAATACAAAGAACCATTTCTACTAAGTTTTTCGATTTGCCAATCTTGCAAACATAACTCATTCTTTAATTGATTTTTAGAATATCCCCTTCTCATGAAAGAAGAAAGACTAAACAGCAATCTATACTCGCGTGCTAATAATACAAATAATTGAATAGGGTCTACTTTTAAAGTATACAAATCTTCTAATAATCGCAACGCATGTTTTCTATTTTTAGAAACAACCGCTTCTACAAACTTAAAATTATTATCCGAAATCGTTCGAGATACAATATTTTTCACATCCTCTAATAAAATAGTTTGTGGTCTTTCGTAATACAAAAATATTTTTTCTAATTCATTATAAGCCAAATCATAATTATTTTGACAAATTTGAACTATGTACTGTAATGTTTCAATATCTACTTTATAGTTATGATGAATTACAACATCTCGTAATTTATTTACAATATCATTTACTTGTACCATATTTACACAAATAACTTTATATTTTTCTGAAAAGGCTTTAGTAATTTTCTTTCGAGAATCTATTTTATCATAGGTAGTAAACACAATAATTGAATTGACAACTGGAGATTTCATATAATGTAATAAAAGTTCTATTTCCTCTTCTTTTGCTTTACTACTATTTGTAAAAAAAGAAGCATTTTTTACAATAATATATTTTTTTTCTAAAAACAAAGAGACATACATAGCTTCTGTTAATACATCCTGTATTGTGTTTACCGCTAAATCAAAAACAACTACATTTTTTTCATCCTTTATAATTTTTGCAATCTCTTCTTGCATTATTCGAAAACTTTCTCCATAAATTAAATACATAAAAGAACTTCCCTTCTTTTTTATTATACAATAAAATTTGTTGTAAAACAAAAAAGAAGAAATATCATTTATTTCTTCCAATCTATTTAAAACACCAATCAGTGTATTATATTTTATGATAAAGTTCTTTTAAAGTGATATCTATTTTTATAGATTTCAATTTGAATTGTTCCCCATTCCTGAGTATTCAATGTAGGTATTTTAAGCATATCCAATCTTTTGACTACTTCTTTAGAAGGATGATGATACATATTATTTCGTCCTGCTGAGACAATCGCATAATGAGGTCTAACTTGTTCTAAAAAAGAAAGAGAAGAACTTGTTTTAGAACCATGATGTCCAATTTTCAAAAAGTCAGCAGTTAAAGAATATTTTTTTAATAAATTGTGTTCTACAACATCAGAAGCATCCCCCATAAATATAAAAGAAAAATCGTTTATTTGAAAACGCAAGATGAGACTATTATCATTTTCATTATCATATATTTTGGTAAAATATGTTTGGCATTGAAAATAGCGAAAATTATAAGAATCAACTTTTGCAAATTTTTTCAAAAGAGATTGTTCTAATGAATTAACCTCTCCCTGATTTAGCATAATATTCTTAATTTTTATTTTTTTCCCAATACTAAGTGCATATCCACCATGGTCTATATCTCCATGCGTAAGAATAAATAAGTCAATTTTTCGTATTCGTATACTTTTTAAAAATTGCACAATTGTATCTTCTACATGGTATTCTTTATTACGAATTTGATATTCTTCTTTTTTTGTTACTAATTTTCCTCCTGAGTCAATTAAAATAACTTCTTTATTTTGAGGAGCCACTAAAAGAGTAGAATCCCCCTGCCCCACATCTAAAAAATAAACGAAATAATTCTTTACAAACAGATTTTTGTTATATAAAAAAAGAATAAAAATTGCCAAGAAAAGAAAACATTTTTTTAAACGAAATTTAATTCCCATAATAAGTAAACCATAATAAAGAAGTACCTCTACTATTGTAATTTTTCCTACTATAAAGAAAAAAGAAAATAAAGTAGCAAGTGAATTTAAAATTTCTAAAACTCGAACGAGAAACAAAAAAATTGGAAGCAAAAAAGGAATAAAAAAAGTAAGTAATGCTAGTGGAAATACAAGAAAGCTAATAAAAGGAACCAAAACAATATTATTCAAAACCGAAAATAAATTTATTTCATAATTAATAAAAATGGTAATGGGAAAGCTGAATAAAAAAGTAATAAGGCTTACCAATATAACTTTTTGAAACTTTTTTTTATTTTCTAAAAAACTTTGACTAAACAAAAGGGAAAAGGTAACTAGAAAAGTATACCAAAAACCAACATTGTAAATATAAAAAGGCTCTAGAAAAAGAAGAAAAGTTGCTGTAAAAAATAAAACTTTTGTACTAGACAATGATAAAGAAAATCTTTTATTGAAGTCCATAAAAAGTAAAAATAAAATAGCACGTAAAAAAGAAACAGAAAAACCAGTTACAAATAAATAACAAAATAGAACCATATAAATAATTCCGTTTTTGAATCTACACTTATGAAAAATTTTTGATAGCAATGCATAAACTAATCCTAAATGCATTCCAGATAAAGCAAATAAATGACTTACTCCATTGGAAATAATTTCTTTATATGCATTATTATCTAATAAAGTTTTGTCTCCTAAAATAAAGGCACGCAAATAGGCGTTATCTCCCAAACTTTTTATACGAGCATCAAAAAAATTTTTAAATTTAGAAAAAATATCTATCGGCTTATCCAATATTTCAAAAGTAGAAATCGAAAAAACAAAGTATATTCTGTTATAATACAAATAATTTTTATAATGAAACGTATTGGGAATAGTTCGACCAAAAACTTCACTTTTATTACCAAACATTTTAATATAAACACCAATAGATAAATGTTGCTTGTAATACTCTTTTTCTTCTGCACTTTTAAAATAATAAGAAGCCGAAATTTTTTCTTCTTTTTTTAAAATCATAGAAAGTTTATCGCCATCAATAGAAAAAGAAAGAACTTTAGCTTGTATTTCGCTTACATTTTCAAGGATAAAAGAATCATATTTTCGTACTTTAACACAAATAAAAACATACAAACATAAAATAAGAAAAAGAATACCTATAAAGATATTAGATTGTAATATTATCTTTAATCTTTTCGTACAGCGCCTCACCAATTCCAGATACATTCAAAATTTCTTTAATATCGGTAAAAGCATTTTTATTGCGGTATTCTATAATACTTTCTGCTTTTGCTTCTCCTATCCCTACTAAAGTCATTAATTCTTCCTTGGTTGCCATATTTAAAGAAACTTTCTTATTTTGCAATTCCAAACTTGTATTTGCTTTCGTTTGAGAAGAAGTTGAAAAAGTACTTTGCGTATTTGTACTCATCGATTCTTTTTTCTTAAGTTCCGTTTTTGATAAAACAAAAACTACATCTTCACTGTTTAATTTTTTACTCAAATTAATATTGTCTGTGGTTGCTCCACTTTTGAGTCCACCCGCTAAAGAAATTAAATCATTTATAATAGTTCCTTCTTGTACCTCGTACACACCTGGCTTTTTTACATATCCTTTTATATCTACTTTAAAAGTTGGAATCACTATTTCCTCTACCATATCCTCTTTTGGCTGCTCTACTACTAAAGGACATTCTTGTACTTCTACTTTTTCACACTCTTCTTTTTGACTTAAAAAATAACAAAGAGAACCAATATTGGTGCAAAAAAGAAGACCAATTAAAATGGCATATAAAATAGGATTATATAAATATTTTTTTAAATATTTCATTTTTTCACCTCCACTATATATATTCTATATAAAATAGAGATTTCCTTTAAAAAGAGATGAAAAAACAAGAAATTATAGTCTAGCCATCTCTTTTTCTAATTTCATTTGTTTGTTTTCAATGGCTACTCTTTCTACTACAAAAAGCATTAAAAGAAAATTAATCGTAAAACTTCCTCCATAACTTAAAAATGGAAGCGGAACTCCTGTTAATGGAATTAAAGCTAAAACTCCCATTAAATTCACGAGTAAATGCAAAAGCAAAAAAACAAAAGTTCCATAACATAAAATCATATTTCGTATATTTCCGCGCGCTTCTTTTCCTACTTTTAAAATTCGGTATAAAATATACAAATAACCAACAAGAACCAAAATGGATACGATGGTTCCTAATTCCTCTACTAAAATAGGAAAAACAAAATCTGTATGTGCTTCTGGTAAATACAAATATTTTTGTGTAGAATTTCCAAGCCCTTTTCCAAAAAGCCCACCATTATGAATTGCAATAAATCCATTGCAGACTTGGTATCCTGTATCTTCCGTATACCTTGAACATGGGTTTTGAAACTGTAACCTCTGTAACTGTTTAGAACTTAATAAATCCGTTCCACTATACAAAATGGAAATTGCAAGTATCACTAAACCTATACCAAATACTTTAAACAATTTCAATTGATTTTTTTTTCCCAAAGGAATAGACAAAAAAATAAAAAAAGCAATTCCTCCAATAATTAAAGCTCCTCCTAAATCAGGCTGCATAGCTACTAGAACAAAAATAACCCCACTGACCGCCAAAGGAATTAAGTTGTAATAAAGGCTTCTTCTTTTTTTTAAACTATTTTGATAAAAAATAGCCATATAAAGAATAAGAATTGATTTTGTAAATTCAGCTGGTTGTAAATTAAAAAAACCTAATTCATACCAACTTTTCGCATTATTAGAAATAATACCGTAAAAAAATAAACCGATTAAAGAAGCTAAAGCACCTACAACTAGTACAGGAACAAAAAGTTTATACTTTGAAGTAGGAAGTTTTAAAACGATAAATATACCAATAAAAAAAGAAGCGACAATAAATAAAAACTGACGAAGAAAAAAATAATAAGAAGAAACATGATACCTTAAAACGGCAGAAACTGAAGAAGCACTAAGAATAATAACCAATCCTAAAATAGAATATAAAAGCATTAAAAGAAACAAAGGTATATCCATTTTAAAAAAAGTCTTCTTCATCGTATCACTATCCTTATCTATAAACATAATACCATAAATAATATAATAAAAAAATTTTTTTCTTATTTAGGCATTTTATGTAGCAAAAATTTGTCAATCTAATACACTATAATAGATACATAAAGGAGGTATAATATATGTATTATTACGGAAATAATGGTTACTATAACGCTGGTTATGGTGGCGGATATGCCGCTCCTTGTTGTGCAAATACTGGTTATGCTGGATATACTTCTGGTTACGGTATTGGCGGAGCAATTTGGATTGTCCTATTTATCCTTCTTATCATCATAATTGGTGCTGGATGGAACTGGGGCAATAACAACTATAACAACTAGGAAGTTTATCTTCCTTTTTTTTTGAATTTATGGTACCATAAATTCGAAAGCGAGTATTTTTATGAAATTACCTGATTTAACAATTTTAGATGAAAAAGATAAGCGATTAAGAATGGTGAGCAAAGAAGTAACTTTTCCTATAACAAAGGAAGATAAAAAAAACATTCAAGATATGTTAGAATATTTAAAAATGAGCCAAATAGATGAATTAAGAGAAAAGTATGATTTAAGAGCAGGTATGGGTCTTTCCTATATTCAAATAGGTATTCCAAAACGAATATTTGTAGTAGTAGATGAAACAGAAGAACAAAAATTTGAAAACTATGTAATCATTAACCCGAAAATCACGAGCATGAGTGAAGAATTAATCTTTGTTGGGGAAGGCGAAGGATGCTTAAGCATCAATAGAGAAACCAAAGGAATTGTTCCTAGAAATGCAAGAATTACTGTAGAAGCTTATGATATGGAAGGAAATCCTTTTACCATACGAGTAAGAGAAGACTTATCTGTTGCATTCCAACATGAAATTGACCATTTAAACGGAATTTTATTTATTGATAAAATTGACCCTAAAAATCCTTATAAAAATGCAAATAAAATGCGAGAAATTTAATGGTTTTTCGCTTTTTATTTTCGAAATATATAAAATTTTTATTTATTTTTACTATAATTTATACTACAATTAATTTCAAACTTTCTTTCGAGTAAAAATAATCCCTGCAACTGTTGCTATTAGTACAATTGGTGCTATCCTAACAAATCCCCATTCAAACGAATGAAAAATAACTCCTATGAAAGCATTTTCAGGATTATTATAATCCCACTCTAAATAAAAGCTATTTAATAAGAATAATGAAATAAAAATCATAATTATAATTGCACACAATGAAATTAACATCCAGTGAATCATTTTTCTTCTTGCATTTTTCTTTTGCAATAATTGTAAATTTATTATCTCCAATTTTTCAGAAATTACTTTTAAATCATCTATTTTATCTTCTTTAATATTTTCTCCAAGCAAATTGCTTACTGGTGTTTCAAGAACTTCTGATACCTTAATTAGCATTTCTGAATCGGGAACTGACAATCCTTGCTCCCATTTAGAAATCGTTTGCCTTACTACATTCAGTTTAATAGCAAGCTTTTCTTGAGAAAGTCCTTTTAATTTTCTCACCAATTTAATGTTTTCTTTTAACATTTTAAAGCCATTCCTTTCTTTACAAACATTATATAAAGAAAAGTCAGTTGCTACAAGCAATGATTATTAACATTCATAATTTATAATTAATACTTGCTAATTTTGCTTGTCTTATTAAATCTTTTGTTTGTAATTTATATTGTTTCCCATCTTTTATAAAATAAGTACCACATTGTCTGAACTCAAAATGAACATTCTTTCTTACGCATTGTTCTCTAATATTTAAAACCCAATCATAATCTAATGGTCTTGCATTTATATCCGATTCGCCACCAACAACTACAAGTTCGATTTCATCAAGATATTTTTCTATGTCAATCTTTTCTAATAATGGCTGTACTGTTATGCATTTATGTTTTATAGGTAAATCTTTAAATATAGACAATTTATAATCGGCATTTTTTTGATTCTCAATAGTACAACATACAACTACATTATCATATCCATTTTTCCAGTCATTAGGAATACAACTCATAAATCTATCAATTCTTTTTGTTAGAAATAGAAAAGTACAATCTTGTCGCATCTTAATCATTTTTCAACACTCTTTTCTCCACTCATCTGCTTCTTCAATTAAAAAATCAGTAGAAAAGCATAAATAAACAATTCCAGATTTCATTTTAAACTCACTATTATTTAACTTTTCTATGGGCTTTTCAAAGTCTTTTGTTTTTACAATATCATTTGTATTTATATTTCTTTTTATATCTCCTTTGTGAATATAGCAATGTAAACATCCATCACTACACTTTTTACATCCTCGCCATGGATTCCACATTGCCATATAATTTCACTCCTAAAATCTTGATTTATCATAGTTATAAGGAATACTTGTCCCTACAACAACATCTTCTATTTTTTCTATAATTAACCAATCATCCATATTTCTTTGATGTTCGAAGTCTAATGGAGTTATTTCCTCTACATCTTTAAATTCAACTAAACATAGGCATTTTTTGTGCCATCTCTCTTTTTGCTTATCTGTTAACTGTAATTGATTACTATTTACTTCAATTGTTTTTGTTATTTCTTCATCACTTAATTTCACGTAATTTTGAACATCTGTTACAACTGCTTTTGCTGTAATTTTTTTTGTTCCTTTTTCCATAAAGTAAAGTATTTCATCTTTAAATACTCTGCTATGTGGTATTTTTCTTCTTGCGGCTCCTCTTATAACCATTGTTTTACTACCATTTAAAATCTTATTTAATTCTTCCCCTTTATCATCACAATATACTATATGTACCATAATTTTACCTCATCTATCTAATTTCGAATTTTAATTTAGCAAATTACATGTGCTGTAATAATGGTATAACTATAAGAATTAATCGTTATTTTTATATTATCAATTTCACAATACCAATTTTTTCCTTCTTTATAAATATTACAATTTTTGTCTAAAATCTTATTTTTACAATATAGGACTATATCACTTGTATCTATTTTTAGATTCTTTCTGATTCTATCAATGCCCATCACAGTCGTATGTATTTTATCTATATTCGATAACAATAATTCTTTATTCATATAACTTAACTCCATAAATTACGTTTATTTTACTTTTTGATAAATATTTTCACACGATTTACAAGTGATTTTTACTTCATAACTAGCCACTTTTTTGTCTAATATAGTAATTAAAGGTTCATTATCTTTAGGACAACATAATCTATTTTTTATAATAACCAATTCATCATTACAATTTTGACCTGTCTTGCTATCTTCAAAATCTATTATTGCCCTACCTTGGCTTCCACAATTACATTTATATTTTAATTCCAATTTATCATAAGTTGAATAGCATAAATATCCTATATTTTCATTACACGTATCACAATACATCCAACCACCATAATTAGTTGCTAACCTGGTATTTACTAATTCTTTATTTTTTATTATTCTTGCCATAAATTTATCTCCTTTTCAACTTAAGATTTGCAATTTCTTTCCAATAATATCTAAATAATAAACATAAATCTCAAAATCATCCGTGTTATATTTTTTTAATTTTCTTTTTCTAAAATATATCCTGCTATTTCATCTTTTCTTCTCTACAATGGCATTCTAGATTTTCACAAGTACAATTAGGATTATACCCACTAGCACATTCATAGTCACAAGTACATTTCCATCTTTTTAAAGTAGGAAATAATTTCGTACAATGCTCTCTCATTTCTTCATTAGTCATTTCAACTTGTGAACCATATTCTGACCGCATTTCTATATATTCTTCCATTGTAAATTTGTCTATAAAACTCCCTTCATCATAACAATATTTACAATAGTCTATATTGATACTTCCATCTTTATTCGTACCTAATTGTTCATTTGATGTTATTGGCATACCACAACTTTGACATATTTTATTTTCCATCTTTAATTTTTCCTCCAAAAACAATCTACTATTACATATTTTCAAGTTTTACACTAACAATTTTACTAACACCTGATTCTTGCATTGTGATTCCATACAAAGTATCTGCATATTCCATCGTTCTTTTTTTATGGGTAATCAATATAAATTGACTATTTTTCTTATACTCTTGTAAGTATTTTCCAAATGCATCGACATTTGCTTCATCGAGTGCTGCTTCTACTTCATCTAAAATACAAAATGGTACCGTTTTTACATTTAAAACGGAAAATAACAAAGATATCGCCGTTAACGTTTTTTCTCCTCCACTTAAAAGCCCAATCGAATTCAACTTCTTTCCTGGAGGTTCTGCAACAATTTCAATACCAGTCTCTAAAATGTTATCTGGGTCTGTAAGTAAAAGTTTTCCATTTCCACCTTTAAATAATTTCATAAAAACTTTCCCAAATTCTTCACTTATAGCTATAAAAGTCGTTTTAAACTTATCAATCATAATCGTATCCATCTCTTCAATAATACTAATTAAATTAGCACTAGCAACCTCCAAATCTTCCTTTTGATGATTTAAAAATTCATACCGAGTGCTCACCCTATCATATTCGTCGATAGCAAAAACATTGACTTCTCCTAATTTATGAATTTCACTTTTTAAACTGGCCACTTTTGTTTTAGCAACACTTTCTTCCATTTCCAAAACATATGTTAATTTTGCATTTTCATAAGTCAAATTGTAATTTTCATTCAAAGTTAAAAGCAAATTATCAAGTTTTATATCCATTTTTCCAATTAGGACCTCTTTATTTTTTAAGTCCGTTTGCAAACGATTATAATTGCTATTTGCTTCTCGGTATTTTTTTTCTAATGCATCAATTTCACTAGCAAGACTACTTTTTTCTTCTTTTAATTGATTTAAGTTCGCTTCTATAATATTTTTTTGGGTTTCAGCTTCATTCACTTCTTCAAGCAATGCCATTAATTTAGCATCGACACTACCCTCTTTCAAAGCCTCTGAACCTTCTAATTCTTTACTTATTTCTTGTTGCTTCTGTTTTTTTGCTTCTAAAATAATTAACTTATCATTTAAACTTTCTCTTCTATTAATCGTTTTACGATTCAAATCTTCTTCTTTTAAAGCAAGAGCATTTAAACCATTTTCAAAGTCTTCCAATTCTTTTTCTAATTTTACTTTCTTTTCTTCTAGTAAAACAATTTGTTTTTTAGTTGTTTCCAAATTCATTTTATCTTTTAATATGCTATTGTCATTTTTTTGTGTACCACCTGTTAAAGAACCACCAGCATGCATGACTTCTCCATCTAGACTGACAATTCTATATTTATAATCTAACTTTTTACCTAGCATATTTAACACATCAATATCTTTTACAACTAAAACATTCCCTAACTGATTTTCAATAACAGAAGAAAACTTAGTATCATACTCTACTAAATCAGAAGCAATTCCAATAAAACCTTTTTCTTGTTCCGCTATTTTTTTTGCATCCTCATAAATACTTCTTTTCTTTATAACATTTAATGGAAAAAAAGTAGCTCTTCCTAACCTATTTTCTTTTAGAAAAGAAATGGCCTCTTTGGCTGAAGTTTCATTTTCTACCACGATAAAATGACTACTAGCCCCCAAAATAACATCAATTGCTGTTACATAATCATCCGGAATACGAATTAATTTTCCAATGGTATTATAAATTCCTTTAAGACGTACATTGTTTAAAACATTTTTAACAGCTACTGGCATTTTTGTATCATTTAAAAGATTTTGTTCTAAAATATCTGCTTTGCTTTTTAAAGAAAATAACTCTCGTAAATTATTTTGCAATTTACTATTTAAAGAACTTCTTTTAATTTTAGAAAAACTTGCCTCTTCATTTACATCTGCTAAATCATGCTCTAACTTTTTCAAATTTTCTCTTAAATTAGATATTTCATTATCCAAAACAGTAATGGATTTATCATATTCTAAAATTTCTTCCTTTAAAGAAACGATATTATTCTCCACATTTTTCGTATCACCAGAAAACTTTTTGCGTTCAGTATACATCATTTTTTCGTTTTGTAAATTTCCAAACTTACGAGTCATATCAAGTAACTTTTTATTTGTGTCGTTAATTGCCTCATCCAAACGTATACTTTTCAATTTTAAAGTCTCTAAGTTAGAGGCATCATCATTAGATGTTGCATCTTCTTCCATTATCCTTTTATTTAAGTTTTCAATCTCTATTTTTAATTTTTGATAGTTTTCATTGATACCTGTAATTTCTTCTGTAATCGTAGCAATTTCAATATTTTTAAGTTCTTCTTTTAAATCCAAATATTTCTTGGCATTTTCACTTTGAACTTTTAAAGGTTCTAAATTCACCTTTAACTCTTCAATAATTAAATTAACTTTTTCGACATTTTCACGTGTTTTTTCAAGTTTCTTTAGACTTTCTTCTTTTCGTTTTTTATATTTTAAAACACCAGCAGCTTCTTCAAAAATAACCCTTCTATCAATCGGTTTACTATTAACGACTGATTCAATGCTTCCTTGGCTAATGATATTAAATGAATCATTCCCAGCACCTGTATCTAAAAACAAATCCGTAATGTCTTTTAAACGAACTCTAGCTCCATTAATAAAATATTCACTTTCTCCACTACGATATAAAACCCGCTTAACTTCAATTTCTAAAAAATCACTTTTCAAATACTTATCACTATTGTCAAATGTTAAAGACACTTCAGCACGTGCTGCACTTCCTCGGGATTTAGACCCTGCAAAAATAACATCGCTCATTGCATTGGTACCTCGTAACGATTTTACAGACTGCTCTCCTAAAACCCAACGAACCGCATCTACGATATTTGATTTTCCACTTCCGTTTGGACCTACAACACAAGTAATATTATCATCAAGTAAAATATGTGTTTTATCTGCAAACGATTTAAATCCATTTGCTTTAATACTTTTTAAATACATAAAAAATCATTCCCTACTTTGAACTTTTTTGATAAGCATCTTTGGCTGCTTTTTGTTCTGCTTCTTTTTTACTACTGCCACTACCTTTTCCATAAACCAAATCATCAATTTGAACTTCTACTGTAAAACATTTCTTATGAGCAGGCCCTGTTTCAGACACTAAAACATACTCCAAACTTTTTTTATCCGTTTGTACCATTTCTTGTAAAAGAGACTTATAATCATACATAAATTGAACATTGTTTTCAATGTAAGGAAGAATTAAATCTAAGATAAACTTTTTAACAACAGCAAGACCATTTTCCAAATAAATAACAGCAAGAACACTTTCAAATACATCTGCAATAATCGTACTATTTACATCTTTTTCTTGTCCATGCCCAACAAGGATATACTTAGATAGTGAAATGTCTTTTGCATATTCAAACAAAGCTTCTTCACACACATAACTTGCCCGAACTTTACTCATTTTACCTTCATTATAATCTGTATTTAGAAAAAAGTATTCACTGGTAACAAGTTCTAAGACCGCATCTCCTAAAAATTCCAATCGTTCATAATTTTCGGTACTATGCTCATTTGAATAAGAACTATGCGTAAGAGCTGTCCTTAAAAGGGATTCATTTTGTATAATAATTCCATATTCTTTTAGCTTTTCTTTCATAAGTATCCTCCAAAGTTTCTTAACCATTATAACATGGATACTTTGAGGTGTAAATTCCAGAATCCGTTAATAAAAAAGCATCTACTTTTCCATAAATGCTTTATTCCTCTATATAAATTTTCCTTTTTAATACGTAATAATCTATGCCTTTTTTTACACCCTTATCATCATACATTGCAAAAGGGTCTGTGTTTGAATTTACAAGATAACAATCATCCTCATCTTCTGGATTTGAAATTTTATCAAACCATAATTCGTTAAGACTATCAAAGAGATTATATTCTTTTTTAGGTTTTCTAGCAAGTTCCTTTCTTTTTTTCCTAGACATTTGTGCTATGATTTTGAGTTCACTCCTTATTTGTTCTAAATCATAACTAGAAATTTTATCTTGCCATCTCACCCTTTGTAAACGCGGAACATAAAGTGTATGAAAAAATTTTTGATACTGATTTTGAATTGCCATTCTTTGTATCATCAAATAATTTTTTTGGACTTTTATGGATTTGTTGCCAAAATAAGTAGCAAAATCATTTCTTCTAGCTTTCGTATTTTCTAATTCTTTTTCGTCTGTACAAAATAGATACATTACTCTACGTAATTTTTCTATTTGCTCATAAGAAGATACTTCTCCTTCAATCGAAATACTTTCTAAATTATAAAAACCAGAAATAAATAGTAAATCTTTATCTTGTAATCTTGGGTTGCTATATATTTCAAGTTTACGCATATTAGGAGCATCCGTAGTTAAAAAGAAATATTCATAGTCCATATTTTGTAATTTATTAAAATGGGTACATATATTATTTAAGAGCAATACATTTTTGTTTTGTTTCATTATTTTACTTTCATATAATTTAAGAGTTTGCCCAGCAAAACCATTTAAAATATCCAAACTTGAAAATGTGGAATTCTCATCCATATAGGTAAGTCCTTTAAAACCACCAAAAATACAATCCGCTTCCAAAAAACAACCTACAGTATGAAAATTCAACAATTTAGGAAAACTACTAATGATAGCAATATCTTCTTTTGTTAACTGGAAATATCTTATATTTAAAAATTTAATATTCTCGAGTTCCAAAATATCCTTTTTAAAACCATCTTTCTTCTCAAAAAACATTTCATTTTCTCTTATATATTGCATCATCGTTTTTAAATAAGGGATTAAATGAATATTCTTTACTTTTTCGTAATTTTTTTCTGGATTCCAAATCGTTATATCCAATCGAAAATATTGAATATTAAATCATACTCCTATACTAAGCTTATCAAAATGCAAATAAAAGCCCTTTGGAATTTTATCTTTTTGAAACATACTGTAACATATTTCTACCTTATAATCCTTTTTATTGTCAATGAAATACCTTCTGAAAGAATTTACATTAAATAAAATCTGTAGTAAAATTGAGTTGGTGATTTTAAAATATGAAGAATATTCTTATTTTTATAATTAGGTGCTACCAAATCATCCCATTTGCTTCACATAATTTATGTAGATTTACTCCTACTTGTAGTGAATATATGATAAAAGCAATTGAAAATTTTGGAATAAAAAATGGAATAAAATTGGGATTAAAAAGACTTAAAAGATGCCATCCAAATGGTGAATTTGGATATGACCCCGTTCCAAATAAAGGAGAATAAAAATGAAAAAAATAATCACTTTACTACTACTTATGTGTTTACTTATAATGACTACTGCTTGTGATACAGAAAAAACGGATAAATTAAATATCTTGACAACAGTATATCCAATCCATTACATTACGGAACAAATTTTTGAACAAGGAAATATTATAAGTATTTACCCTGATGGAGCAGATGTAAATAATTATGCTTTAACGGAAAAAAGAACTAAAGAATACAGTAAAAACAATATTTTAATTTTCAATAGTTTATCAAATGAATTAAACATTGCTAAAAATTTAATCAATTATAATAAAAATTTACATCTAATTGATATTTCTTATGATTTAAAATTAGAAAATGGTTTAGAAGAACTTTGGTTATCTCCCAACTACTATTTAAAAATAGCAACAACAATAAAAAATAGCCTAAAAGATTATACGAACAGTAAATATATAAATGAAGAAATTGAAACTAAATACAAAAAATTAGCTGAAACATTATCTATAATAGATGCAGACTTAAGGAATATTGCAAAAAGTGCAAAAAGTATGAATCGAGACACGATTGTTGCATCTTCTAATATGTTCAAATATTTAAATAGTTATGGATTTAATGTTATTTCTTTAGAAGATGAAGAAAATAAAACACCAAACAACTTAAAAAATATAAAAGACAATTTAAAAAATAAAAATTACAGAACTATATTTATTAAAGATACAGAAGAAAAATCAGAACTAATTATAAATTTAGAAAAAGAATGTGATGCAAAAATAGTAACAATAAATACAATGATGACTTTAACAACAGAAGAAAAAAACAACAATGAAAATTATTTAACCATTATGAATAACTATATCGAGAATATAAAAAAAGCAACACTCGGCGAATAAAGAAACTTATTCGCTTTTTTCGTCAAAAATTAGCATTGACTATCTTGAAGATTTATTATAAAATGAGAACGTAAGTCTTATGGAGCAGTACTCAAGAGGCTGAAGAGGTGCCCCTGCTAAGGGTATAGGTCGGGTAACTGGCGCGAGAGTTCAAATCTCTCCTGCTCCGCCATTAAGATTTTAAAAAGCTTTGAATTCAAAGCTTTTTTCATTTATCTTTTCTTAATAGCAAACTGATTTAATACCTTTTTTCTAAGTCTATATGCCATATAAATAAAAAAGATAGAGATTAAAAATAAAGATACAACAATCAAATAATCAGACCATTTTAAATCACTATACTCATAAATAAAAAGAAAAATAGAATATAGTATTCCCATAGCACCAATCACATTAAGGCGTAATAAACGATTACACATTGCCCGTCCTGCCTCTGTTTTCTTATAATCCAAAACAAGTTTTTGCCTTTCTTCTTTAGTCATTTTTTCATATTTTGTTTTTAACACAACTACCACCTACATTTAATCTTATAATAACATAAATTTTTTAATTTCACACCTTTTAATGAAATAATGTAACACTTTTAAAAATTTTATGTTATAATAAAAAACGTAATACATAAATTTGTCTCCTTAGCTCAGTTGGTAGAGCAACTGACTCTTAATCAGTGGGTCTAGGGTTCGAATCCCTAAGGGGACACCATTAGTTTATTAGCCTTATTTTAAGGCTTTTTTATATTTTAGGGCCAATAAATAAAAGAAGAATTTATTTATAACTGGTGCAATTTCGGTGCAAAAATTTTTAAATAAAATTGAAAATATCTAAGGAGTATCTATTAACTAAAACCGGATTGATTTGACAAACATACTATTTTAGTATAGAATAACAACCAATATTTAAAAGGAGAATTTTTTATGAAAGAACAATTCTTTACTCAGGATGTTTTTGTTGGAATAGCCAATGATTATGATAAAAGAATAACTAGTTATCCAAATGGAGATGGTTTATTTAAAGGAAAGCCAGGACATAATAGTTATTATGTTGGTTTTGTAAGAACACCATTAGGTTTAAAATGTTTATCAAATGACAAAATATATCCTGTTTTTGAAGAACATATTTATATAAGAAAAGATTTTGCGTGTAATGTAGAACCGATAATCTTTTATATGGAACCTCATAAAGTTCCAACTACAATGACTAAAGAAGAAATAAATTTTTTTGTAAGTAATGTTTATGCACCAGAAAAAAGAGAAGAAGCATATCAAAGTCAAATAAAAGGAAGGTAATCGCAATATTGCGATTTTTGTTTGTACCAATTTGGCTCGTAGCAACTTTAGTGTATTCTTTCATTCTATTTTTAAACAATTTGGTCAGTAATAATTTTTGAAATAATATATTTTTAAGTCAAATGTTGATGTTTCAAAAATTAAAATTAATCAAAATTTTTAAATATATCTTAAATGAAATAATGCTGGTAGCATTTGTGGAAATTTGTAATCATTAATAATAAATGTGAATCTCAATAAAATAATTTTAAATAAAATTAATAACGATTATGATTATGTTTTAAAACATGATACAATATCTTCTAAAGGTAAGAAATTATTTCTTATAAGAAGATAGAAGTAAAAAGTCCTAAAAGAAATGCAATTATTTTAAAATTATTAGTAAAACAGGATATGATAATTGCCACTAAATAAAAATAAATCACTTATTTTAAAGTCCTAAACAAGTGGCAAATTAATTTTTGCACTTGCAAAAATGGTGTATTTTAGTAGAAATAATTACACCAAAATTTTATTTATCATTAGAAATTAGTAACAAATCATATTCTATTGATAATTAGTGCAAAAAGTTCAGTAGATAACTTATCGGTGCAATTCGGTGCAAACTTATTATATTTATTTAGAAAAATAAGAAGATAAAAGTATTTAAGTAAACTAGTCCATATTTTAATTTAGTTAGAAAATATCGGATTTTTATACATATCTTAAATTATTTGCATTTTTGGAAAATAAACTCTTAATCAGTGGGTCCAGGGTTCGAATCCCTGAGGGGACACCATTAATTTTGATACAATTCTAGCAATTTACGCTAAACTCTAGAGGTAGGTAGGAACAAAATCATGTCTATCTTTTTTATTTTAAGGGAGGAAATAGTAGCCAAAATAAAATTCCAAATCGGTGATATTATTAATGATTCAATAAAAGAAAAACATGACAACATTTGGCTATTCAAACATTGCAACACATTTAACAGAAACTGATTCTATTCAAAAAACGGTAAACAACGCAATTGCTTCACTAAATAAAAATAAAAAATTACTAATTAGCTACTTATACAAAACTTCATTTTATCAAAGTTACCAAGAAAATTGGACTCCAATTTATGATTTTGAAAATAAAAAATACTTATTTCCAGGATTAGAAATTGAAAACTCATTCTATTATAAATATAAAAATGACTTCTATGTAATGATGCAATTTTAATCTATAAAAATAAATAAATGTATAGTACAATAACTATAGGTGATGAAAAATGGAAAAAATTCCTCCAATAGCTAAAATTTATGAAGCATATTCTTGTATTGCAGATAATCGTATTGAAATGAAAGAAAATATGGCAATCGTTCATTCATCAGATAGCAAAAAAACTTATGAAGTAAAATGGCAAGAAAACAACTACTCTTCTACAGATAATGCAAGTTTCTGGCAAGGATATCCTGGATACCCCGTAATTGCTGTTTTATTACTTCA
Source organism: uncultured Mycoplasmatota bacterium (assembly GCA_947652325.1). Classification (GTDB taxonomy): domain Bacteria; phylum Bacillota_I; class Bacilli_A; order RF39; family UBA660; genus MGBC108787. The sequence goes on along the minus strand of CANTCQ010000002.1, from coordinate 163,330 downwards.
AAGAAAACTTCCCTATTACGAAGAATGTATAGCTTACTTTCAAAACATCAACTGGCATGCATTAAACGATAAATACAAAAGAGATTACGATGCCGCTGTAGACGAAGTCTTAAGCACAATTAATTTTGATACAAATAAAATAAAAGAAGAAACACAAAAAACATACGAAATTTTAAAAAAAATGGAAATTAATATAAAAAGAAAAATATAATAAAGTATCAGTGTAAAAATTTCAAAAAAGACTTGCAATAACGGTAAAAATAGTATAAAATGAAATAGTCACTGAGACAAAATGGGCTTGTAGCTCAGCTGGTTAGAGCGCACGCCTGATAAGCGTGAGGTCGGAGGTTCAAGTCCCCCCAGGCCCACCATTTTGGCCAGTTGGTGAAGTGGCTTAACACACTGCCCTTTCACGGCAGCATTCACGGGTTCGAATCCCGTACTGGTCACCAATTGAAAATAAACTCGAATTATAAAAATTCGAGTTTTTTATATCTACAAAATATATTTTTGAATTCACTTTAAATATAAAAGGAAGGAACTATTTATTTTTATTGCTAGAATTGATGGCATTTGAACTAATATATATGATAAAATTTTTGAAATCAACTTAAAAACAATAATAACAAATGGCATCACAAATTGCCATTGTATGATATTTACAGGAGTAAATATCATTGATAAAAAAATCACCAAATGGAAAATAGAAAACAATTGGGGAAATAAAGTTGGCAATCAAGGTTATTATATTGCAACAAATGCTTGGGTTACCCCATTATGTTCATAGAATTGTGATAAATAAAAGATTTTTATCAGCTAAACAACTTGAAATTTTAAATTAAGAGAAAATCAAAATAAATAAATGGGATGAAAAATTCTAAAAATTAATATATGTAATTAAATTTGCTTAAATGCAAATTTTTTCTTTTTATAATCGCATAAATTTTAATATGGGAAACAACAGTATGGACAGTGAAACTTTAAAGGAAGTACGCGTAGAAGATTATATATGGATCATATATATCTTTTTAGCCGTGTTTGCTCTTGTTTCTAATTATTACGAAAAAGAATATTTAAAAAAGCATAATAAAAAAGATGAAAATATATTTAGAACTATTAACACTGAAATCTTCATTGTGACCTTTATTATTTATCTCTATTTCGCTTATATAAATTATAAACATATAAAAAGACTAGAGCCTAACTCTAGTCCTAAAGAAATTTTACTTGCCAATGCTGGTTTAATTGCAGCTATTTTATTTTTAATAGGTGGTGGAATATCTTTATGGATTAGTATTACAGGAAATGATGAAGATGACTTTTTATTGAACTTCTTTTAAACTACGATATAAAGAATGTGTCTCTAAAGTTATCCCCTTTAAACTAGCAAGTTCTGAAATTGTAACCACTTGATATCCTTCTGCATAAAGTTTTGGGAGCAATTCTTCTACAGCATCAATTGTAGTATCATAAATATCATGCATTAAAATAATATCCCCATCGCTCACATTTTCCATAATATGATTGACTATATAATTTTTATCACGATGTAACCAGTCTTCTGTATCAATGTTCCAAGTAACAAAAACAGTATTTAAATTTTCTTTTATGGCTTTCGTTACATTTCCATAAGGAGGTCTTGTATAAATTAATTCTTGTCCCGTAACATTACGATAAATTTCTTTTGTTTTTTCTTCTCCACTAATAACGTCTTCCAATTTTTGCCTTTTCATATTTTTATGAGCGTATGAATGACTTCCAATTTCATTTCCTTTATTTAAAACATTTCGAATGACACTTGCTCCTGCTTCCATTCTACTTCCTACCATAAAAAATGTAGCATGAGCTTTATTTTGTTCTAATATATTTACTAATCGATTAGTTTTCTCTCCACTAGGTCCATCATCAAAAGTAAGAGCAATGGCTTTTTTATTTTTATCGAGTGTATAGCCATTTTCGTTTTCATGCTCTCCATTTACTTCTATTGGAATATCCAAATAGTTTTGAATTTCTGTATAAGAAATTCGTAAGAATGGAGCTTCAGACAAAGGAAAATCCAAAGCATAATGATTATAATGAATCACAAGTTCACTCTCTAAAACTTGATAGGTTTTCACAACCTCTTCCCTGCTTAAAGCATCTGCAAGAAACATAGGATATTTTAAATACAAAAGTTCTTTTTCTTTTGCTAAAAATTCATCTTCACATCCACTTTTTAAATAAGCTAGAAAATCCTTTTCTTCCCCTGTTTCTTTATCCACAAAATAGCTAGTAAATTCACTTTCTTTTTGAAAAGCAACATAGACAAATCGATTTTTAAAAGATTCATTAGCAATTAGTTCTTTATCTTCATTTGCTTTTAATATTTCCTCTACTTTTATATCAACTTTATTTTGATTCGAAAAAGTCATTTGGGAAAAAACATCTTCTCTTTTTAAAATAATGACAAAAGAAAATAAAATAAGCAAAATAAAAACTGGTATTATCTTTACATATAAACTATTTACTTCTTTCATACAACATCACTACTGTTTAGTATACCAAAAAAACAGCGCTTTACGCGTTATTTTTATACAAATCTTGATAAATTTTATTCTTTTTTAATAATTCTTGATGGGTGCCAGATGCTACAATTTTTCCATTATCCATTACATGAATAACATCTGCATCCAAAATGGTAGACAATCGATGGGCAATCGTAAGAATAGTATGGTCTTTTGAAATCTCATTCACCACCGAAATAATCTTTTCTTGCGACTCATTATCGAGTGCACTAGTTGCTTCATCAAACAAAATAATCTTGCTATTTTTAGATAAAGCACGAGCAATAGCAAGTCTTTGTTTTTGCCCACCAGATAAATTAACGCCACCCTCTCCAATTTTTGTATTGTACTTTTTGGGGAGCGACATAATATAATCATCAAGTAAAGCTACCTGACAATATTTACGAACTTCTTTTAAAGTAATTTCAGGATTTACCATTTTAAAGTTTTCTAAAATAGTTCGGTGAAACAAAAAAGGGTCTTGTCTAATAATACTAATATTTTTTCGAAGACTTTCTTCACTATAATCAAGTATATTCACACCATCTAACAGAACCTTCCCTTTTGTCGCATCAAAATAACGTAGTAATAAATTGAAAATAGTACTTTTTCCTTGTCCACTTTTTCCAATAATCGCCACCTTACTATTCCTTTTTATCTCTAAATTAAACCCATCCAAAATCTTCTTTTTATTATCATGATAATGGAATGTTACCTTTTGAAAAGAAATAGTTCCTTCTGGATTTACATTGTAATAATTGCCAAAGAGAACATCTTTATAAATCTTATTGTCCACAACTTCATAAATACGCTCTACCGCTACTTTTAATTTTTGATAATAAGTAGAAAAAGTGGCAAAAGAATTCACCAAATTCATAAAATTATAAATATAATAACTCATAGCGACCAAAAAAGTTAAAGAACTTTTGCCAAGTAGTATTTCGATAATAATGGTTATAAAAGTAACAACAACTAAGATTTCATCCAAAATATAAATAAAAGCATAATAATTTTGCTCAAATTGAATATTTTGATTTCGTTTGGTAAATAAATCTTTTACGATATCCTTTAAATTAGAAATAATGTATTTATTAATTCCTAAAGCTCTTATTTCTCGTATCCCATGAATATCCTCATCTACATTCGAAACATAAAAATCATTTTTTTCTTTAATTACTTTTTGTGCTTCTTTTAATTTTGGTTTAAAAGTAGAGGTGATTTTATAAAGAAGAAACAAATAAAGAACCACTTCTAAAGCAACAATCCAAGAATTAAAAAGAACATAGAAAAATACAAGTAGACTCGTAACAACTCGAATGACAATATTTAATAGAGAAGAAATAGAGTCCGTAATCGTTTCTGAATCTGTAGTAATTCGATTAATAAATTCTCCACTCGACTTTTCTTCAAATGCTTTCGTAGGAAGTCGTAAAACTTTATGAAACAAAGTAAAACTAATATCTTCTATCACCGAAAAACTAGCTTTAGTAGATACAATGACACTAAGACGACTAAAAATAGCATAATTTAAAGTACTTAAAAACAAATTTAATAAAAGCGTAAGAATAGCAACACGTATAGCCATAACACTAGCAGCATTAATGGCATACCCAGATAAATACCCATATGTAACACCAATTAAACTACTAATAAACGCTAAAACAGCAGCTATAATAATTCTTTTCTTCTCTTTTAGTAAAAAGGGCTTTAAAAACCTTAATATTTCTTTATTTGACATACATAACACCTCGCTAGCCCATTATAATAGAAGAACAAAAAAAAGGCAATAACGAAATAAAATCATTCTTTGCCTTATAAAAAATTATATATAACATTACAAAATAGGAATAATGTATTTTACTATATTTTCTTTTCTGGTTACTTCAATGCCACCATTTTTATGAATAATTCGGGTCATAATTATATTTTCTAAAGGAAATTCTATTTCAAAAGAATAAATTCTCTGTTCTCTTATACTTTGTAAAACTTTAGAAAATAGTATGTTTCCATTCCCATATCCTCGTTTATTTTCAAAGATGAAAATATAGATATCTGGACATTTTAAATAATTAATTTTAGCAAAACCTAATACCTCTTCATTATTTTTAAAAACATAATAATTATCTAGTAATGGCAAATTATATTCTTTTTTTTCTCCTTCACTCATTTTATATAGATTTCCCATTTTCTTCCTCCAAACAATTATGATGTTCTTCTACTATTTCTGGAACTATCAAAACTAAAAACTCCAAAAAAGATTCATTAGCATTTTGTACGAAATATTTGATATCTTCACTACTTTTATTACTTCTGAATATGTTCCCTACATATGTAAGTAATTCTTCATTAGTTAAAAATACCGTTTTATTATTAGAAAGTACAATTTTTGCCCTTCCTGTAGTACAATAATTAGAATCCATTTCATTACTAACCCATTTGGCCACCTTTAAAGTAGTTAAGATATAATTGGCATACGTTTTAACATAATCAATTTTACTAACTAAAGCAGGTATTTTATATTTTTCATAAATTGCTTTTTCTGTTACATTTAGTTTTTTTGCATTCATCATTTCGATACAATAAAGAAGAAGGTCGTACTCTTTCCCTTTGTTCCTGTAATGCCTTACTTTATCCCGATGCATCTCTAATAAAAGTTCCATTTGTAAAGTAATTTTATCCTTTATTTTTCGGACATCTTGATTTTTAAAAGAAAACCCTGGAGATTTTATAATCCAAAATGGTTAAAGGAACATTTCCCATATACTTTCTTAATTCTAAAAATTCCTTTAATTCATCACCCTTTTAAACATTCGTTCCAAATCATAAATAGAAAATTTAATAATCGTTGGTCTGCCATGCGGACAATTATAAGGGTTATCACAATTTACTAATTCTTGCAATAACTCTTCTACTGCTTCTATACTAATCCGCATATTGGCTTTTATACTCATTTTACAAGCTAAAGTAATCGCAATGTGTTCATTGAATTTCACACGGTCAAATGCACCGTTATTGTGTATCATAATATCAATAATTTTATGAATTAACTCTTCCTCATAACCTGTTTTTAACCAAGTAGGATGTTCTTTCACTACAAAAGTATTAACCCCAAACTCTTCTATTACAAATCCCATATTGGTCAAAATAGACAAATTTTCTTTTACCACTAAAAATTCACTAGAAGAAAGCTCAATTGTAATAGGAAATAAAAGAGAAATCGTTGTTGTTTTTTGTTTCTTTAAAGCACTCAAATATTTTTCATAGTTTACTCGTTCTTGTGCGGCATGTTGGTCAATTAAATACACCCCTTCTTCATTTTGGGCGATGATATAAGTACCTAAAGCAACTCCCACCGGATAAAGAACTAATTTTTTTAATTCTTCATTTACAATAATAGGAATGTCTTGCTGCTCATTATAACTTAAATCTAAAGCGACTTGGCTACTATTTTGATAAACTTCTTCCTTTTTTTCTTCTTCTTTCACAAAATGCTCAACATACTCTTCCTTAACTTCATTGTATTCCGACTTTTTTATAGCATCTGGAATTAATAAACTCTTATAAAGCACTTCTTTAATCGTTGAATAAATAAGGTCATATAAATCATTTATTTTATCTAGTTTAATATCTTGTTTTGTTGGATGAATATTCACATCAATTAAAGTAGGGTCAGTGCTAATTTGTAACACTACAATAGGAAATTTTGTATCTGGTTTATAGGTATAATAAGCATCATTTATCGCTCGATTAATATCATAATTTTTAATTACTCTATCATTCACTATGGTAATAAAATGGTTCCGATTGGATTTTAAAATTTCTGGCTTACAAATAAAACCATATAAATCAAAATCGTCATTACTTCTTCTTACTTCAAGCATTTTGGAAGAAACACCTAGTCCATAAATTTCATGAATGCATTTATGAAGTTGCCCACTCCCTGTTGTTTTCACTAAAATTCTATCATTATGAAAAAGGGTAAAAGAAATAGCAACATGAGATAGTGCAATTCTTTCTACTAAAGAAACACAACCTGCTAGTTCCGATGCTTCTGTTTTTAAATACTTAAGTCGAGCTGGCGTATTATAAAATAAATCTGTTACTATAATTTCAGTACCTTTTCTCGCATCAGAAACTTCTTCACGAATTACTTTACCACCTTTTATTTCAATAAGAGTTCCTACATCTTTACTACAAGTTTTTAAAACGACTCTTGAAACACTTGCAATAGAAGGTATTGCTTCTCCACGAAACCCTAAAGTATCAATAAAAAACAAATCATCTTCTCGCACTAATTTACTAGTAGCATGTCTTTGAAAAGCAAGAAAAGCATCCTCTTTATCCATCCCCATTCCATCATCTATAATCTGAATGGATTTAAGTCCACCCTCTTCTAACGAAATAATAATATTTTTAGCAGCAGCATCAATACTATTTTCTACAAGTTCCTTAACAACACTGGCTATTTTTTCTACTACTTCTCCCGCCGCTATTTTATTAGCTAAGTTTTCACTCATTACTTTAATCTTACTCATAATTTACTACCCTTCAAAAAAAGATTTTCGTTTTTCCAACACTTTTTCATTTTCTAAAAAAACACTTACCTTTGATTCTGTCTTAAATGTAATAAAACCTACTCCTTTTATAACCAAATCTTCATTTCGAGAAAATGTGTAAAAATATTCCTTTTTATCTTTCAAATTTTGATTTTTTTCATATACCTTTTTTATGGATAATTGATTACTTACGTAAAAAGTCAAATTACAAACTTCACTTTTATTTTCAATGCGAATTACATTTTCAAGTATTAAACTTGCTCCTTTTTTCAATTGATATGTGATAGGATTTATATAAGATTTTGTATTTGCTTTTTTTAAAAAAGAAATATCTTCACTTCTATACAAAACATCTTGATAGGGAAAACCTGGTGTGTCAATCAAAGTATAATCTCCTATGATATGCTTTATGAAATCAACTGTCGTATTCGGAACAATACTTGTAGTAACAAGTGACATTTCAAGTAATTGATTAAAAAGTGTACTTTTTCCAGAATTGGTATATCCCAAAATATAAGCTTCTTTTTTACCAATACGCTCTAAAATACGCAAAATAATTTTTACATTCTTATTTCGTAAAGCACTCAAAAAAAATACTTCTTCCTGGATATGATATTCTTCTTTTAGCCAAGTCGAAATTCGTGAAAAAGAAATAAATTTTGGAATAATATCACACTTACTAATTATTAAAAATGTAGGAATTTTAAGAGAATGATATGTTTTTATTACATCTTTTTGTATATTTAATAAGTCAACTAGAAAAAAAGCAACGCTTCCTTTTTCATTTACAATATCAATTATATTTTTTATATTATTTAAAGAAATAGTTTTTAAATCATTATAATGAACAATTCGAAAGCACCTTTCACATATACCATTTTCTATCTTTTCTTTTGGAATATACCCAATTTTTTGGCTATTTTCCCATTGAAGACTCGCTCCACATCCTCTACATTTATTCATAATATTCTCCAATTGTAAACAACCCTTGTTTTCCTAATTTTTTAAATATTCTTCGTTCAAAAATACGATTAATTTTAGTTCCAAATAAATCATTATCACTAATAGGATTTACCAAAATACTAAAAAAACCCATTCGATTAGCCCCTAAAACATCAGTTAAAAGCTGGTCCCCAATACAAGCAATTTCATTATCTTTAAAATGGTATAAAGTCATAATTTTTTTATATTTGGCTTTAAAAGGTTTCTTACTATGAAAACTTGAATCAACATTTAATTTTTCTTTAAAAGGTTCCACTCTTGATTTAGAAGAATTAGATAAAATAATAATTTTAAAACCTAATAATTCGAGTTCTGAAAATAAATCTTTAATTTCACGGTCTGGAATACTTATAGTAAGTGGAACCATGGTATTATCTAAATCAAATAAAATACACTTAATTCCCTTTTCTTTTAAAGCCTTATAATTAATATCATAAATGCTTTTTTGATACATATCAGGAATAAAATTTTCCATTCTGTCACCTCGTATTTTAAGTATATCATAAAATGAAGAAGAATAGAATGTTACAAAGGATGTGTCAAAAATTGTTTTTTAGTATTTTAAATTTAATTAAAGATATGCTTTTCTTTACAGGAAGTTATTCAAATAATGTTTTTCCTTCTCCATTAACAGAAGAAGAAGAGCAAATAGCCATAGAAAAAATGTTAAAAGGAGATAAAGAGGCCCGCAATATACTTATTGAAAGAAATTTAAGATTAGTTGCTCATATTGTCAAAAAATTTGAAAGTAAAAATATAAGTCAAGATGATTTAATAAGCATTGGTACTATTGGACTCATAAAAGGAATTGATTCCTACAACGACTCAAGGAAAACAAAAATTACAACCTATGCTGCTCGCTGCATTGAAAATGCAATATTCACGTGTTGGAAATTGGGATAGCAATTAGTGATCTATTCTATAGATTAAAAGATACTATAGAAACAGAAATTATAATAAAATCCACTCCTACATGGAAAATATATTCTATCAATAAAGATAGTAGCATAGGAGAACAAATCAAATATTATCGCAGACTTGCAGGATATAAACAACCTGAATTAAGTTTAAAATTAGGGTTTACTAGGCAAGCACTCCATCATTTAGAAAATCAAGAAATGAAACTTGTAGATATTAAGTTATTAAAAGGTGTAATAGAAGAACTTGGAATTGAAGATAAAATAATTATTAATGATGACTATATAAAATTCTTACTTGATGATCCCTGTAAAAATATTATTAAGATAAGAGAACGTATGAATCTAACTAGACAAGAATTTGCAGATATGTTGGAAGTTTCTATTACATCAGTTAGAAGATGGGAAAATGGCAATAGTCATATATCAAGAAATAAATATAATAAACTAAAAAAATGTATGAGTTAATTGCTCGTACATTCTTTTTTTGCTTCTTCTTCTAGATGTTCTAAAACTAAATTTAAAACTTTTTCTTTAGAAGAATCATTGATATTTAATTTTTTAATTTTTTCTAGCATGAGTGTCGCATGGAATCTAGCAACACCATTTGCTAATGCTTTCCTTTCCTCAGGTGTTTGTGGTAAATTGACAAAGACTTTCAAGCAAACACCCCCTTAATAAAATATATGAATTTTATTAAGGTAAATTCTATTTATCTTTTCTAACTTTAAAATAGTTAGGATCTTCTGCTTCTTTTTCTTCTACATATTCGTTTACTAGTTTATCTCCATCAATTTCTAATTCTTCTTTTCCAATATCATATTTTCTATAAAAATCTGACATAGTGTTTCTAATAATTTCAAATGGTTTTAAAATTACTGGCTCAATTTCACTATCAATATTAAATACCTGTACGACATTATGGTTTCCATCTACAAATATACCAGCGATTTCATCTTTTAATAAATCATGGGCATCTGTATTTTCTAATATGATTCTAGATAAAATATCATCAGCGAATCCACAAAACTTAAATTTTAAATTTGAGTTAATTTGAGGTGGTATAATATCAGCTGATAATCTTTGACTATTTATACACAAATGCACCCCAGTAGCACGACCTTTACGAGCTATTTCTTTTAATATATCTATACAATTTGAATACGCCTCTTTCTTTTCTTTAGATAAACTTTTAACATCTATATCAAACACATCAGCAGCTTCTTCTATAACAAGAAAAATATGCTTTCGTGGTTGTATTGGATTTTTAAATTTATTAAATGAATCTATGTTATAACATGGGAATTTTAGCTCATCAGTTCTATTTAAATGAATCTCATAAACCATTTTAACCATGTTTTGAAATCCAGTCATGCTATTAACAATCGTACAATTTTTTAATCTTTTCCAAATTCCTGTGTAATCGATCTGCTTACCATCATAGATAAAAAGCTCACAATTTTGTTTTAGTGCTTGATAGCAAATTGATTTTTGAACTATGCTTTTACCTGCCCCAGTTGATCCCCCTAATTTTTCGTGTATTAGTTTTTTGGTATCCCAAATATATGGCTCATCAAAATTATTGATTCCAAGATTAAATTTTGGACTACCACCTTTATAGGAAATAAGAAACTTATCACTCCAATTAATAGGTTTAGGATTAGATGGATCTTTCTTACTTAAATTAAATAATACTTTATTAGAACCATAATTTTTAACTCCTTTTATATATTTTCCATTAAGAAAATTTTGAAATATTTCTTTTCTATCAAAAATAACATTATAAGGACAACTATTTTTGTAAGCCATCAATAATTCATTATTTTTATTATAGGGATTAGGATAATTTACTATTGTTTTTGGAGCTAATTCTAATCTTTTTTCTTCATTAGCATTTGGCATATATGCCTTTTCTAATTGTTCATCTTGATCTTCATATTTAATTGGTTTAAAAAATGTTTTGCACATTATTATAATAGGAATTGTCGATAGTACATGAATCAAAATAAAAAACAAATTTATTTCTTTTCCTAAAAGTGTATTTAATATAGGAAGTTGTATATTAACTTTACTTATATAGGGAATCATATTTAAATTCAAATTCAGCATTAATAACAAGTATGCTATTAATACTACTATACAAATCTTTATAATATAGCTTTTCCAATTATGATATATCTGTAAAAATTTTGTTTCTAGTTTGCGATATAAACAAGATAAGCTAAATCTCTTTTTCTTCATCTTCTTTATTCTCCTTTTCATTTATTATTTTATTTTCATTAGTGCAACCCTCTTTTTTAGTTTCTTTATGAATAATAATATTAGGCGATCCATCAGAATTTTTTCTAAACTCATAAATATTATGAATGCGTCTTTCCCATGCTCTATAAGTTGAAGGATTCATAACTCTATCATAAGCATAAATGTTATCGAAACATTCGTTCGTACAGAAGTAAATATGTTCGTACATAGCGATTTTATTATTGTACCTAGCACTTAAATTTAGCACTGGAAAATGATCTGTTAGAATAAGCATTAATTCGATAGGAATTTGCCCCTTAAATTCATCAAATAGAATTACAGATTGTCCAGTATATCCATCCCATAATGAATTTAAATTTTGATAATTATAGATTCTAAAAATATCTTTTGCATTATACCTAGAATAAACATAGGTAGTCTTATAGGTAGCTGTCGCCCCATATATAAACGTGCAATCAATATTTCTAAATTCTGTTGAATATTTTTCTTTTAAATATTCTTGCCTAATATTCTCTATATCTTTTAAATGAAATAATAAGTTTTCATTTTCTTCTATAATTTGTAAATTTGTTTTACCATCTTTAATTTTTTGTAATACCTCTGCTTTTTCAGAAAGCCTTTTTTCTTTTACTGACATAGGGATTTCTCCAGCTTCTTCAAAGTCAATTAAAGTTTCGTTTTTATCTATGTATTTATCTGTTTTCATAAGATAATTTCGATTGTCAATCGCACTTCCAAGAGCTTGCTCAATGTGGGCATATTTGAATCTTTTTTTACAAGTTGAGAATCTTACAGGACTATTACATTTAAAATAAGCATGATAATGTGGAGTTTTTTCTTTAATTCCTATTTCTTCTGATATACAAAAATAAATAGGTTTGAATTTTAAAATAGTTTCTTTAAAACTTTCTCTAGTAATGTTATATTTACTAGGATTATTCTGCGTAATTTGATAGGATCTTGCTTGACTATCCTTTTTAACTTTACTAGCTATAAAAACCACTCCTTTATTAAAAATTTTAAAATATTGCTACAATGCTACAAACTATGCTATAAGGTAATACTATCTTATAGCATAGGGCTACGTAAGGCTTAACGCCTTACTTGCCCTCACTATAAATAATTAATTATTGATTATTAGACATTTTAATCTTTTGACTATGATTGTTGCCATAAGTCATAATTGCAAGTTCAATTTCAGCAGGATCAAGAAATAATTTCTTTTCATACGTTGGAGTTAATTGAATCACAACTACAATATATGGATTACCTGTTTTTTCACTTACACGTTCTTCTAGTTTACATGGTAAATCAATCTTCATAACCTGTATTTCCTTTCTTACGTTTAACTTACCCTGTGGGTTCAAGTTTAATATAAGTTAAACGACTTTATTTCCTATTTTCCCATTTTCTCTCAAGGCGATTGTTAAGTCATATAAAATATAGTATAATATACCTTGAAATCAAGCTTTTTATAGGCCTATATCTCTGCTTGATGGCTATATCGTACCATAGATGAATATGGTAAATATATTTGTAAAAATAGGTATTTATTAGAAAAGTTTTGGTATATTTAAAGAGAGGTAATTATATGATAGAAATTCAAAGAACAGAAAACATTCAAGAAATATTTGATGATGATGAAGATAAGAAAGAAAAAGTAGATAGTATAAATCATGAAGTAAAAGATGTTTCTAGAAATCGTGTTAGATACTTACGAAAAAGTTTAGGATTAAGTGTTGGCGAATTTTTAGATGGAATTGATGGTTTTAGTGATTATACTCTAGAATCTATTGAAAAAGGAAATAGTGGCTTAACTCTAGATAAAGCTCTAAAAATTTCTCAAAAATACGATGTTAGTTTAGATTATTTATTTGGAATAAGTGATTATATTAATGAGAAACAAATAATGTCAGAAGTAGCATTTGAACAAATTTTTAATATTCAATTTCCACTAGCAGATAATGAAGGAGATCCATTACTAGTATTAAACTTTTCTACAAATGAATATTTACTTGAATATTTCTATAATAAAAAAGTATTAGATCAAAAAAAGAAAGATGGAGAAATTACACAAGAAGCATTTGATTTTGAACTCCAAAAATTAAGAGAAAAATATAACAAAGTTCTTAAATCTCAATCCATTAAACAAGTAAATTATAACTGCTCAAAAATAGATTAATATTTAATAAAAAAATTATAGACTTTTTCATCTATAATTTTTATTTTTATCCTATTCTAATTAAACAACCATCTTTCCCAGCAACTCTAATATCCCCAAATTCAGAATAATAAGGATCAGATAAGTTATATGTGTATGTAGAAATCATATATATATCATCTTTTCTATAATCACATCCATAATAGAATAATCTTTCAACATTCCAATAGGTTTTTATATCTCCTACACATAACAAAGATAAACAATTGCCAAAACTAAATCTTTCTTCTACACAATAATAAACAACATGATCATAGTCATTTTCAAAATCAGAAACTAATTTTTTATATTCAGGTATTGAATCTAAATCAATTAGTTCATTATTTCTACATACCTTTATCTTTCCTTGTTCAAAATCATTTAAGATAATAGGATTTAGATTAAATGTTTTTGACAACTTTTTTAATCTTCTTTTTGCTTCTTCTATTTGTTGTTCTTTTGATATTCTTTTGCTCATGATACCAATTCCTTTCAATTATTTTATTTATCAACATTAACTAGTATTTCGTTGACAAATAAATGGTATCATAAGTATTAATGGTAAATATATTTATAAAAATAGGTATTTATTAGAAAAGTTTTGGTATATTTAAAAAATATATATGTTCTATAAAAAAATTATGGATCAATTTATAAATCCATATTTTTTTATGCAGTAATTAACGAAATTTAAAATCATTATTTATCTAAACATTAATAACTATTAAAGTTTGCGATCAACAAAAAACTCTTTAATGTCTATTTCTAAAACACGAGAGATTCTATATAGTACGGCGATACTAAAAGATTGTTGAACTTTAGTAGATTCTATATTACTAATTAGACTATGGCTTAAATCACATTTTTCTGCAAGTTGTTCTTGTGTCATTTTCCCATACGAACTATATTTACTATTATTGTGTAGTCTAAAATATTTTATATTTTTACTTACTAATTCATAAATATATCTATCATCTTCAGGACTAAAATTCATATCATCACCACCTATATATATTTTCTCATTTATAGTAGATGTTTATAATATGCGTATTATAGATAAATATTCTATAATTAGTGTCTTTTCTGTTAAAAATATGCTATACTTAAATAGAAAGAGTTTTATGTTAAGGAGTTATGCTTATGTATTATGTTAAAAAGAACTTGTTAGAAATAAAAGAATTATTAAAAAAATTTAAGGAAAATAAAATAAGTAGTATTGCTACATTATCTTCATCTCTAATACTTCCCATTTCTCTTATTTGGGGTATTATATCCATCATTTTGTTTTATGTAAGAAATGGATTTCATTTTAAATTTTCTTCTAGCATTTTTTCAATTTATTATAACGATGTTATAAAATATTTACTTATTTTCTTTGGGGTATTATCCCTCATTATGATTTTAATTTTATATTTTAAAAAATCCTCTAAAAAATCTAAAATCATATTTTTTACTTCTATTATTGGTTTTCTTATATCTATTTCTTTAATGATATTATTCTCTGTTAAAGAAAATAAAAATTTAACTTTAATATTTGCATTTATATTTTTAGCTTTTTGTTTTATTCCATTTATAGTTATATATAAAGCTGATATTTCACAAGTAAAAACATTGGTAATAAATAATTTGATCTATTATATTATTCTTCCTTTACTCTTACTTATAGTTTCTAATGTTTTGCCACTTGTCTTAGCTATTTTAGTTTTTAGTATCATTAATGGAATATCTTTTGCCTCAAGTGGAGATACAGGAGTTAATAGTTCTACTCTTAAAACAGATGTTAAAAAACAAAAGAAAGAACAAATAACTGCTCCATCATCTAATAAAAAAATAATAGAAGTACCAAATGGAATGAAACTTTATAGAGAAAAAGGTTTTGGAGTACCTGATTATATCGTTCAAGACAATGGATTAGCTTCTCATAAAATTTGTACTCAAGAGGAATTTGATAAAGAAAAAGTTATTATTGTTCAAAATAAGAACGAAATTAGATACGTTGGTTATAGAAAGAAATAAGAGGTAAAAGAAAATGAAAAAAATTATTAAAAACAAAAAATATATTATTCCTATTATTATTTTAGTATTGCTTATTGCTGGTGGCTTGATCTACTACTTTATAAATAGTAAAAATGATAAGTTTGTTGTTGGAGATACTTTAAAAATAGCTGATTCTAGTGATTATTTAGTTCAGTATGAAGATGATAGCTATTATCTAATGAAAGCTAATGCAGACATTAAATTTAATGTATCAAGTGAAGATGAAGAAATTAAATACAAAATAGTAGATGAAAATGACAAAGAAATAGATTCTAATATAAGTAAAAGTAAAGAAAATTATGTAATAGCTTCTAATAAAGATTATGAAGCTGGAAAGACCTACAAAATAACTTTAGAAAATGCAACATTCACAAATGAAAAATTAAAAGATATTAAGACTTTATATTTTACAATCGTTAGACCTAATTCTAACACACAGGTATTAAATGGTAATGTTATTAAAGTAAGTAAGGATACTATCACAGATATTTCAAAAGATGATACTTACTATACCATTACATCTAATAAAGAATTTAAAAAAGATGATATTTTGTATTATCAAAATAAAGATGAAGTAATTGCTTTTAAAGTGATGGAAATAATAAAAGAAAATGATGATTACAAAATTAAAACAAATGCACCCACTTTAGAAGAATTATTTAAAGAACTCGATATATATGGAGAATTTAACCTAAAATTAAATGATTTTATTGCTAATGAAGAATTAAAAGATTATATTAAAATTTCCATCGCAAAAAATGGACTTTTAGATCATATTATCCCAAATGTTTATGCAGAAGATATTTTTGATGTAAAGATAGAATCTCAAAAAGATGGAAGTGCTAAAGTTTTAGTTAGTATCAATTTAAATCACGAGAATAAATCAATATTTAAGAGTACTTTAGATAACCATGATATGAAGTTAGATATAGAACTTATAGTTAAACTAAAAGCTCATGCAGATATAACGTTATTTAAACATGATATAGGTGCTAGACTTGATATTGATATAAATACAGATTTTAATATCAACCCTGTAGAAAATGAAGAATATAAATTCAATTTTGAAGAAGATGTAAATGATGATATAAGTTTTAAAGCAGGACTATTTAAAGACATTTTAAATAATGCTAAAAGTGATGAATCTAAAGAAGATGTTTCTCTTGGGAAAACGATTATTCCTACACCTATTTTAGGATTAAGTGTTGATTTAGAATTAGATCTTTTAAAAGAATTAGAATTAGTTTTAAAGGCAGATTTAAATGTTAAAAATAATTTTAATATTTTATTTGGACATAACAATAAAGGATTCTATAAAAATTTTGATTTTAATATTAAAGATAGTTCTTATGATGTTTTAGGAAAAGCAAATGCAAAATTAGGAATAGTGCCAAAAGTAAATGTTAATTTCTGTAGAGTTATGGAAGCTGGTATTAAAGCTCCACTTGGAATATATGCAGATGGGCAAATAAATTATATGAATTCATCTAATAAAGATCAAATAGATGGAAAAATGGAAATTGGTGCCTTTGTAAGTGCTGGAGTTTATGCTGAAACACATTTTATCGTTACAAAAGCAGAACTAACTTATGAAAAAAAGTTACCTATCGTAAAATTAGAGGGAAAAATAAAAGATAAATGTGAAGAGAAAATATTAAATGGAGATTATTCATGCTTTATAGGAACATATACATCTAACGATTCTAAAACAATAACAATTGATAAAGATGGAATAAATATTGATTACAATAAAATGAGTGATGGATCAAAAGATGGAAGAGCAAAATTAGAAAATATCAAAGTAGAAAATAATATATATATTTTAAAATATGATATTGGTTATTTTCAGGGGCAAGAAAGTTCTACTTTTAGAATAATTCCTGTTGGAACTCATTATGAAACAAAAAATGATTGGTGCGAAAAATGTGATTCTAATGAAAATAATTGTAGATATGAGAAACCAAAAGAGGACTACGATTATGTTTTAGGCACTTGTTACTATAGTACTAATAAGAATAAAGTTCGTATTGTTTCTAGTGGTGGTTTAGGAGATCCATCTATTTATTACAAAAAAGATTAAATAAAGAAAGAGGTAAAAGAAAATGAAAAAAATAAAATATTTAAGTTTAATTATGTTAATGATTTTAATGTTAACAGGTTGTGGAAGCAGTGAAAAGGTAGCTTTAGCAAATGTGGTACACCCTACATCAGCAGACTATCTATACTATACTTTTAACGAAGTAAAAAATTATGACAAAGTAAATGTTAGTGGAATTAAATTAAAACATAAAGAAAATAAGGTAAATAATAATAAAACACTTGCTGGAGATGTTGAATTTGAATTTACTATAAAAAATACTTCTAAAGAAACTATTGATAATATTGGTTATACATTTTTTGTTAGGGATACAAATGATAAACCATTTGCTATAAGAAGTAAAGAAACAATAAGTTTAAAAGCAGGAGAAAAAAAGAAAATCAAAGTATCTAGTATATGGTGTAAAGATGATTGTGATAAACAAACAATTGATACAATTTTTGTAGATAGTTATGATAAAGATTATGCTATTTTAAATGTTTATGAATTAATTAGTACAAATAGTGATTATACAATTAATACAAAGGAATTATAGGAAAGGAATGAATGAAAAGATGAAAAAAATAAAATATATAAGTATAATTATGATAATAGCTTTCATGCTAACAGGTTGTGGTAACAAGGCAGAAAAAATCGCCGAACAATATTGTGATATATTAATTAAAGAAAATTATGAAGATATGCTAGATATAGCATACTTGCCTGATAGTAAATTTTTAACTGACAAAAGAAAAGATGAAGCAAAAGAAATATTTGCTAAAAAGATGAAAGAAAACAAAAAAACTATAACTACTTGTACGACAACAAAATCAAAAGAAGATGATAACAAAATTTATTATAAACTAACGATTAACGACAATGATTCACTAAATATTGAGGTAGATAAAAAGACAAATAAAGTTTATATAGATGATTTATATGAGGAAAGATCTATAGAATCTTACTCATCATCAAAAGTTAGTGTAGATGGTGTAGAATTATCTAACCCAAGTATTAATGATAATATGGCAACATATAAATTTACTGCTTTTAAAAATGTAAGTTATGACATTTTAGCAACTAATCCCTCTTTAAAAGATAAAAAAGGAGATTATAAAGAAAATTATATTGATATGACTTATCAAAACGACTCTGTTATTGATGTTTCTAGATTTAAGGATGATTTTATAAAAGAATTAGATGATAATATCAAACCTATGTTTAAAGAGATTGCATTAGTAGGATTTAATAATGGGAATAAAAACACGATTAAGAAATATTTTATAGAAGAAAATTTTGAAATGCTTTCTAATGCTTTTAAAAATAATTGGAAAGACACATATAAGAGTTATACATTTAAAAATCTAATGGATGATCCTGTTAAATATCGTATCAATAGTTACATAAATGATACAGAATTAAAAATAAATGTTACGATAGATTACGAAAGAGAAACAAAATGTATTGTTGGGTTACTTTGTACTGATGGTATAGAAAAAACTTATTCTGTTTTAACTGCGACAATCAAAAAAGATAATAATACATGGAAGATTGCTAATTGGGAATAAAAATTGACTTTTATAGTCTTTTTTATTTTGACTAACTATATCTATTATTTTGTTTTTGTGATATACTATATTAAGTTAATACATGTTGGAAAGGAACTAAAAATATGCAAAATTCAAATAAAAAAAAAGATGATCGTAAAATAGCAGTATATTCTAGAAAATCAAAATATACAGGTAAAGGAGAAAGCACCAAGAATCAAATAGAAATGTGTAAGAAAAAAATAGCTTTTCAATTTGATGACATTGATTTAGATAATGATATTATTGTCTATGAAGATGAGGGATTTACTGGTTATAATATGAATCGCCCAGCTTTTCAAAAGATGTTAAAAGACATAAGAGATAATAAAATTAAAGTCATAGCTTTTTATAGATTAGATAGAATTAGTCGTAATGTAACAGATTTTAGTAATTTAGTAACAGAACTTGATAATTATGGTGTGGTTTTCTTATCAGCTACTGAAAATATAGAAAATGTAACTCCTAGTGGTCGTGCGATGATGTTTATGAGTTCTGTATTTGCTCAACTAGAACGTGATACTACTGCCGAACGTATAAGAGATAATATGATCGATCTTGCTAAAACAGGTCGTTGGCTTGGTGGGAATACTCCTACCGGTTTTGCTTCAGAACAAATAGAACATATTACAATTGATGGAAAAAAACGTAAGTTATTTAAACTTACAGAAAATGAAGAAATGCCTATTATCATCACTCTATTTAAAAAAATGCTAGAATTAAAATCTTTAACTAAATTAGAAACTTATACAATTCAACATGATATAAAAACTAAAAATAATAAATATTTTTCACGTTGGGGATTAAAAAATATTTTAACGAATCCTGTTTATGCTTATGCTGATAAAGACACATTAGAATACTTTAAAAAGTTTGATGTAGAAATTTATGCAGAAGAAAAAGATTTTAATGGGAATCATGGCTTAATGGTTTACAATAAAACAGAACATAAAGGAAAAAATAAAGTTGTTATAAAAAGAGATGTTGAAGATTGGATTATTTCTATTGGAAAGCATAAAGGTGTTGTAAGTGGTAAAGAATGGGTAGAAATCCAAGAACTACTACTTAAAAATAGTGATATGAGGTATCGTAAACCATCTGCAAGTAATTCACTACTTTCAGGACTTATAAGATGTTCTCATTGTGGCTCTTTTATGCGACCTAAACTTAAAAATAAAACCATTACTGAAGATGGTAGAAGAAGATTTGATTATATGTGCGAATTAAAAGATAAAAGTAGGAAACAAAAATGTACTTGTAAAAATATTAATGGACTAGAAGCTGATGATTTAGTGATGGAAAAAATAAAAGAACTTGCGAATCCTAAATCCCTATTCTATCAATCATTAAAAGAAATCTCTAAAAATACTTTTACAGAAGAATATAAAAATAATGAAGAATTAAAAACTTTAAGATCATCACTTACTAAAAATGAAAAAGATATAAATTCTTTACTAGATAAAATTAAATATGTAGATATTGATTTATTGGATGATATTTCTAAAGAAATAAAATCCTTAAAAGAACAAAATTTAAAAATTGAAAAACAAATAAAGGATCTAACGAATACCAATTATGAAGAAATAAATGATAAAGATACTGCTGACCTTTTATTAAACGTTTTAGACACGTATTTTAACGAATTTAACGAATTAGACCTAAATACTAAAAGAAACCTAATAAAGCTTCTTGTAAGCTCTGTAACAACTGATGGCGAGGATATTACAATTAATTTTATAGGAGCTAGAATATTACAAGATAAAGATGTATGTGCTTGTAGTAAAACAAGCGATGTTTTAAGAATATCTAGCTTTCCAACAAGTGAGAGTTTCAAATGAAATTTTAATGTATTTTAGAAGCAACAAAAAAAGCCAAAATGATGTTTCATTAAATGACTCGATTGGATATGACAAAGATGGAAATGAAATTAATTTAATGGATGTTTTAAAAGACAATACTACTGATTTTGCTGAAATCATCCATACAAAAGAAAACATAAAATTGATAAACAAATTTTTAAAATTATTAAATGATAGAGAAAAAGAAATCATTATAAAAAGATATGGACTCGCTAATCAAAAAGAAAAAACGCAAAAAGAGATTGCCAAAGAACTTGGTATTTCCAGAAGTTACGTTTCCAGAATTGAAAAACGATCCTTAACCAAAATGTTAAAAGAATTTATTAAAAACAAAAAAGATTTATAAAAACAAATGATGTACTAAATCTTTTTTTAATTGGTCTTGCTTACAATAATATTTTCGATATAATGGCGAAATAAATAAAAAATATTCTTTTTCTAAACTATTTAATATTTGTTCTATATTAATATCTAAAATAATTTTTAATGCTTCTTCAAAAGGAAAATTAGTTATTAGTTCAGTAAAATCACTACTTGGTATGGCAAAAGAAAACATATCAGAAAAATAATAATAATAAATGGAAGCATCAAAATTAATATTTGTATCTATAAAAGCATTATCTAAATCAGAAACATCAGCTAGTGAAAAACCATCTTTATTCTCTTGAAATAAAAGATTACAATAAACAATATCACCTAAACTTAAATAAATATGATAAGCAACTAAACGAAGTAAATCTTTAGTTAAATTAAAGTAAGATTTATCTCTCTCAAAAAAAGTTTTTAAAAAAGATAAAGTCTGTATAGGATTAGAATCAGAAGAAAAATATTTTCTATTTCCATAAAAATAACTTTTCTCTTTATTTCGAAAATTTAAGGAAGCAAGCCCCTTACTATTAAATACTTTTGCTGGTATAAAATGAACTATTGGTAAAGTAAAATATTTTGTTCCAATTTTCTCAGCAACTAAATAATTTAAAATTTCAAATGATGACAACGCTTTAAAATAGTAGTATTTTCCATCATAAATATACCAATTTTGATACTTCTTACAAAAAAAAGTATCCAAATCAATATTAATTTTTTTGGCATTTTCTTCTATTATGGGTACTTTTTCTTCTAAAAGTAAAAAAGTAGTTTCATCTGTAAAAATTTTCTCCATAAAAATCACAGAAATTATTATAACAAAAGAAGAAATAGCAATCAATATTTCTCTGCTATTTCTTCAATAATCTCCATTTCATTTTCAACCGCTTGTTTAAATTTTCGCTTAAAATTTACAACTCTTCTACGAAGTTCCTCCGCATCCTGTTCCATTTTTTCAGCTTTAATCAAAGCATCATTTACAATTCTAGAAGCATTTTTCTTTGCTTCATCTATAATAGTTTTGCACTCTTCTCTAGTCATTTTTTTAATTTGATTTGAAGTATCTTCCGCAATTAGTATAGTTTTATTTAAAGTTGATTCTATATTGTGATATTTTTGCATACTAACTTTTAATTTTTCTATTTCTTCGTCTTGTGCTTTTAATTTCGTAAGCATACTTTCATATTCTTTTGCAACATTTGCTACAAATTCATTTACTTCTATTTTATTATATCCTTTAAAACTGCTTCGAAATGTTTTCATACTTCACCTCAATTCAACCGATTTTAAAAAGATAAACTACCAATCAATTTCTGATTCTTCTTCATTCTTTGGTTTGTCTGCATCCTCAGAAATTTTTCCTTGAATATTAACATTTTTCGGAGTACACAAATAAATTCCTACACCTATTTTTTGCATTTTTCCACCAATAGAATAAATACAACCACTTAAAAAATCAATAATTCGTTTTGCCTGAGCAGAAGTAACTCGTTTCAAATTTACCACAACACTATTTCTATTCTTCAAATGGTCTGCTATTTGTTGACTTTCTGAATAAGCACGTGGCTCCATTAAAATCATTTTATTTCCCGTTTTATCTGCTTCCTTTAAAGCATCTTCTTCACTAACAGCATAATACTCATCTTCTGTCCCCATTAAATTGTCTTCATCATCTGCAAATAACTTTTTTAATTTATTTAGAGCCATTATTATCCTTCTTTCATCCTAGTCTATTACTTTATAATCATAACAAAAAATAAATAATTTTTCAATTACAATTTAAAAAAAATAAAAAAACAAAAAATATTATAAAAAAAATATATATATTTATTATTATTAATTCATATTTTTTACTTTATTAGTGTAGAAAAAATGCCATAAATTGGAAAATTTCAACTATATTTTATATTACAACTTATATTCACCGTTTTTTACTTTCAATACATTTTGATTTTATAAATTCTAAAACATTAAACTTAGCTTTTTTAACAATTTAAAATGCATAGAGAGAAAATTAACATAAAATTCTAGCTTTTCATCTTACCTTGTTCTTTATTTTTAAATTTTCAAGAAGGTGTCTATGTAGCGATTTTAATAACTAATGTATTTGTTTTATTCATTGTTTTTTTAAAAATTGGTGGGCTAGTTTCATTTCATTAATAATAATTTTTTATTTAATATAAATAATTTATACTAAGACTTTCATTATATTATCTAATGTTTTATATACTTTTACATTTTATTTAATGGCATTATTTTTTCCAACTCTTCATTAGTTATTTTTCCTCTTCTTATCACAACAATTTTTTCCTCTTTTACTTGTACAATTGTAGAAACACTATCATCTTTTATATCTCCATAATCCAAAATATAATCTACTTTTCCTTCCAGTTCATTGATAATATTTTTCATTTTTGTTCCTGTAAAACTTTCAGAAAGATTAGCACTTGGAGCAACAATTGGGATACCTGATAATTGAATAAGTTTAGATAAAATACCTTTATTTATCCATCTAATTCCTATATATTCATTTACTGATGATATAATTTCAGGGAAAACACCATTTTTTTTCTTAAACAGTATAGTTAATGGTCCTGGCCAAAAAGCATTTATCAACTTTTGCTCCAAAGGACTTATATTCTCAACTAAATTTTTTAACATTGAAATATCTGCTATTAAAACGATTAAAGGTTTACATTTATCTCTTTTTTTGACTTCATAAATTTTCTCACATGATTTTACGTTAAAAGCATTGGTTCCTATACCATACACAGTGTCCGTTGGGAATACAACTAATCTTCCTTTTTTCAAAGCATTAGCTACTTCTAAAATAATATTATCATTTATTTCTTCACGTTTTATATATTTTGTCATTATATATCATCTTTCCTTATTATTTCTGATTTCTTTTTTCTAATATTCCAAAACGATTGAATGGATAAATTATAAAATTGGCTGTCCCCTTTATTTGTTTCTTTTTTACGGGTCCAATTGTTCTACTATCTAACGATATAGGTCGATTATCTCCTAGAATAAAATACTCATCTTCTCCTAAAACAATTGTTTCATACTCACTGGTTTCTCCATTTGCATATTTATCTTCTATTTTTTTCCCATTTATATAAATAGAATTATTTTCAATAGAAATTTTTTCACCAGGTAACCCATATACTCTTTTAATTAATTCATCATTATTAGCATCTACTACTACTATATCAAAACGCTCTATTTTCCCTAATTTATTTAATATCATAAATTCTTTTCCATCCAAAGTATCATACATTGAACTTCCATTTACTTTTATCGGAGTAGCAATAAAAGTTCTTACCCCAATTACTATAAGTAAAATAACAATATAAGGTAGTATTTCTTTTACATTTTTTAATCCTTTTTCTTTCATATGTTGTCCTTTCTTCTTTATTATACAACAAACCAAGAGGTAATAAAACTAAAAAAGAAGCATATTATTCTGCTTCTTTCATACTACTATTTCTTTCTTTCACTTTATATTCTTTACGCATTCCTTTAATAAAGTTAAGTTTTGCACGGCGCACCATACCTTTTTTCACTACTGTAATTTTATCAATAGTGGGAGCATTTACAGGAAATACTCTTACTACTCCTACACTTCCACTTTTCTTACGTACTGAAAATGTTTCAGATACACCAGAGCCTTTTTTTGCAATTACAATTCCTTCAAAGGCTTGAATTCTTTCTTTTTTTCCTTCTTTTACCCAAACATCTACTCTTACAATATCTCCAACACGAAATTCAGGAATGTTTGGTTTCATATGCTTTTTATTAATTTTATCAACTAAATTAGCCATTTTTTTCTTCCTTTCTTTATCTTCTGTAATCATAAATAAATCAGCGGATTACATGCTTAAAAAGCAAATTTATTATAACAAAAAAATACAGATTATGCAAATGTATTTTTTTCTATTTTATTATATGAAAAATAAAAGAATTATATTTTCTTTGCTTATAAAGAAAATAATTTTTCGGGATTTACTACAATTCCTTCTTTTATAATTCGTACTTCATCCAAACATGCTTTTATTCTTCCAACTATTTCTTCTATATTTTTACCAGAATCAATATCTAAAGATAATCTCATTCTTATTTTTACAAACATCATTTCCATATAGTCACTTTGTATAACATTATTTTTTTCATAAGTTTCTATCATTTTTTCAATTTCTATTTGTAAATCTTTTGGTGTTTTTACAGCCCTGTTTTTATAAGCATCTATTAACGTTTCTTCTATTTGATTTAGTAAATAGGTTTCACTATCTACTTTTTCATAAGTAATATTACTACCAATTTTATACAATTCATAACTTTCCTCATAAAAACTCATTGCAATTACAAGAGCTGCTAAAGCTGCAGAACAAACCACTAAATTTCTTTTTTTACTATTTTCTTTTGTTGTTTTTTTACTTTTAATAGACATTTCATTTCACCTCTTTTTCGACAAAAATATTATACACATTCCTCATTTTTTGTCAATTTTAAATTTAAAGATGCTTTACCTTCCTCGACCTTTTTCCAAAATTTGCTCTTGTGTTTCTTCTAAAATGCGAAGAGTTACTATTTTTTCTTTTACTTCTTGTTCTAACACTTTTAAACGTTTTAAATATTTTTCAAGACTTTCTTTTTCTAAATACTCTTTATATTTATTTCTTAATATAGCTTTTTCTTTGCTAATTTCATCTAAAGCTATTACACAATCTCCACTTGTCGTATCTTCTTCGTTTAAAATATGTAAAATAATTGAAGCAAGTTTTCGAAAAGATTTATTTATTTTTTGTTTTAAAATAGGAACAGTCATTTTTTTATCCATTAATTGAAGTCCAGTTATTTTAATTAGATTTGCACTTTTAATATTAGGCTTAAAAAGATAACCTTCTTCTTCATAATTAAATTTGCTAATCCTTTTATTTTTGTTTTTCTTTTTTATGATATAATTTTCCATAAACTCACCCTATAAAATATCTTTTCTTTTTGCTTCCGTTTTTTTTATTTGCTCTGTTTTACGCCACTGTGCTATTTTTTTATGGTCTCCACTTATTAAAACATCTGGTACTCTTAGTCCCTTATATTCTTGCGGTTTTGTATAGGTAGGATAATCAAGTAAATGATTGTTAAACGATTCATTTTCATGTGAATTATTTTTTATTACACCAGGAAGTAATCGAATTATACTATCACAAATAACCATTGCAGGAAGTTCACCGCCAGTTAATATATAATCACCAATGGATATTTCTTCATCTACAAATGTACGTATTCGCTCATCAAATCCTTCATAGTGTCCACAAACAAATACAAGATGCTTTTCATGACTTAATTCTTTTGCTTTTTCTTGTTTAAAAGGAATGCCTTGAGGACATAATAATATTACTTTGGAATTCTTTGTTTTTACTTTTTCTATAGCATCAATTAAAGGCTCTGGTCGTAAAACCATTCCTCCACCACCGCCATATGGAGTATCATCCACTTGTTTATTATTCAATTTAGAAAAGTCTCGAAAATTAATTGTATGTATCTCTACTGCCTTTTTTAAAATAGCACGATGAATAATGGATTCATTTACAAAACCTTCAAACATAGTGGGAAAAAGTGTTAGAATATCTATTTTCATATTCTCAGTCCTTTGCTACCTTCTATTTCTATTTTTTGTTCTTCTAAGTTTACATTTTTAATAAAAGTTGAATTTAAAGGAACATAGAAATTTTTCGAAGATTTTACATATAACAAAATGTTGCATTTATTATACACAATATTTGCGACTATGCCTAGTTTTTCTTTTTGTTCAAAAACAGAAAGCCCAATCAGTTCTTCATACAAAAATTCATTTTCTTTTAATTTTAAATCTTCTTTTTTTATATATACTTTTTTTCCTTTGTATTTTAGTACTTCATTAATATTAGTATAATTTTTTAAGGTTATCATTTCAAATTCTTTATGATGTCGATAAGAATTTAGGATTTCTTTTTGTTTTTCTTCTCCAATATAAATAGGAAAAGTAGGTTTAAAAACTTCTTCCTTTTTTTCAAAATTAGAAAGAATACGAAGTTCTCCTTTGATACCATGAGTATTTACAATACATCCTAAAGTAATATATTTACTCATCACAATCACTATCCATTTCATACATCAAAATACTTGCAGCAACACCAGCATTCAGCGATTCACAATTCGAATTCATAGGAATCTTTATAAAATGTGTAGCAAATTTTTGCGTACTTTCTTTTACCCCATTTCCTTCATTGCCTATCACAAGTACAAATTTTTTACTTCTTTTTCTTTTTTTGATGTTTTCTCCATTTTTTACATTTGTTATATAAATTTCGTAATCTTTTTGGATTTTATTTAAAGTTTCTTCTATATTCTTTCTAATAATGCTTATTTTAAAAAGCATTCCTTCCGTTGCACGAATGGTTTTATCATTATATAAATCAACAGTATCTTCACTCAAAATAACTGTATCAAAAGAAAAAGCAACTGCACTACGAAGAATGGTACCTAAATTTCCTGGGTCTTGTATACCATCTAAAACTAAAACCTTACTTCCTATTTCTTCTTCTTTCAATTTATAGCAAATAGCAATACTTTCGGAAATACTTTTTTGATTCGATATTTTTTGCATCACTTCTTTTGTCACATAAAAGTCTGCTTTCTTTTCTTTATTGACGGATATGATTTCTTTTATAACCTGCAATTTTTCAGCTTCTAGAATTAAATGGTCTCCTTCAATTAAAAAAAGTCCTGTTTCATCACGATATTTTTTTTCTTTTAATTTGCACCATTCTTTTACTTTTTTATTTTGTAATGATTCAATAAACATTTTATCAACTCCTTAAGCGTTTTCTAGCCTCTTTATATTTGGGATAATATTTTTCAACATGTGCCCAAAATTTAAAACTATGGTTCGGTTCATAAAAATGACATAATTCATGAATAATTACATAATCCAGAAGGTCAATTTCTTTTTTTAACAACTCGCTATTTAAAGTAATGGTTTTGGAGGTTCTATTGTTCACACCCCATCTTGTTTTCATGTTTCGTATTTTCAGAATAAATTTAGGAATATTATCAAAGTACGGTAAAATACGATTTAGTTCATTTTCAAAAATACGTTTACATTCTTCTAAATAAAATTTATTTATACTTTTTTCATCTTTAGCATATACTAAATCTATATCAAAATAAGGTTTTTTTATCATTTCATTATAACAAATGGTGTATTTTTTTCCTAAATAATGGAAAAAAGAATCATTATAAGTGGATTTTTCTATGCTTTCGTACATTTTGATTATTTTTTTACTATTAATATCAATTAACTTTTCTATTTCTTTTTCGCTTACCCATTTATTACAAGTTGCGTATAATTTTTTGTCTTCTTTAAAACGTAGATAAATATTTTTATTATTTTTTCTTATGATTATAATTTCAATTGGAATACCATCGATTACTTTTTGCATTTTAAAAATCCGCCTTCTTGATGTTATTTTAGCATAAAGAAAACATAAAAAAAAGTATTCCTTTGTGAATACATTTCTTTATGGTTAGAAACCTCGACCGCCTCCTCCGCCTCCGCCAAAGCCTCCACCAGAGGAAAATCCTCCACCAAATCCACTTCCACTAGAGGAAGAAGAATTTGCATGAAGAGAAGTTATAGCAGTACTGTTTAAACTTATAGCATTTGTAAATACATTGTTTATGGAATGAAAGAAATACCAATCACTAAATGTGGGAGAATAGCCAGTTGTATATACACCATTTGCTTCTAATTCTTTGATTTTCACATTCATAGTTTTAGCTACTTTTTCAGCGATTCCAAAGACAGTAGCATAAACCATATACCGCTCCCACAATATGATTTCTGGAAGTTCTTTTTCCTTAAATGACCCAAAATCCTGCAAGAATTTTTTAAAAGCTTTCCAGCGAACATAATGGTCGTTTCCTTTTTTACTTCTTTTTGTAAAAACTAATGTATAAATTAAGAAAACTACTGCTATAAATGTGGTTAAGAAAGTAATGGTTACATAAACATTCATAATCCTTAAAAAAATATTTAAAATAACCGCTATCAATAAAAATATAACTCCCATAGCAGCAGGTTTATAATGTGTTTCATAAAATTTTTGCTTCTTTCCATCACAAATTACTTTATTTTTCCAAGAGGTATAACTACTTTGGAATTTTTCGCATGTTTCAGTACTTTTTGCATAATTTTTTAATTCTTTACTTGTAAAAGTATTTTCGTGTCCTACTTTGGTAAATAAAAAATCAATTAGTATTTGTTCTGTTTCATTTATTTTATCTTGATTATCATTTAAAATAAATTTGTATTCTTTGTTCTTTTTTTCTGTGGGTATCTCCTCTACTATAATTACTTTTTTATAAATTAAGTTCATAATAGATGCACTCATGGCATTTGGTGTAATATTCTTATGCATTAAATAGTCGATTACCTCTACATTATAATCTTCAATAAATTCACGATTGTATTCATTTGTAAAATTACTTTTGTATTCTTTATCATATTTTATATAGACATAAATCCAAGTAATAATAAGAGCAATATAATAAAAAATGGTTGCTCCTACAAAAACATAGTACATTTTTTTTATTTGTTCTCTTTTCTTATTTTGCTCATTTGCTCTTTTTGTTTCCACTTCGACAATGCCTTCTAAAGCTTTATTTTCTGTTTTTTTAGTAACCAGATGTTCGTTTAGTAAAGAAGCATCAAAAATTGTTCTTATATCCACACTATCGTGTGCATTTAAATTTTTTACATTTGCTATTAAATAAGTGTTATTGATTGCTTTTATTTCTCCAGTCATATCACCATGGGCCCATACACGGAAATTTCCAGAAATATCTTTTTTAGGCAAATTCACTTTAATTTGTAAATCTTTTATCTTATCATCATAATCTGTACCGATAAAAGTCCAATAAAGCTCTGCAATATCTTTGTGTAGTACCAATACATCTGAAAGTAGATATGTTATTTTAAAAGCAACTTTTTCATTTTTACTTTTAAAATACATTTTATAACTATTTCCATTAATAATTTTACTAGCAATATATCCACCGTTGGCAGATTTATTTTCAGTAAGAGAGATAAAGTCTTTCTCGTTTATGGTATCAAAAGTTACATTTTTTACTTTTTTAGCAGAAATGTCTTCTATTTTTATGTTACTGGCATTGTAAATTTGATTATTCTCATAACCTTCATTTTCTAATCTACTATTTTTAAATTCTA
Source organism: uncultured Mycoplasmatota bacterium (assembly GCA_947652325.1). GTDB lineage: Bacteria > Bacillota_I > Bacilli_A > RF39 > UBA660 > MGBC108787. Next base: position 132,651 of record CANTCQ010000002.1, on the reverse strand, counting down.
TATCTCGAATATATCCATTAAAAGTACCATCTAAAACAATTAATTCTGTAACTTTTAAATTTCCATTTTCTACTATGTCTGCATTTATGTAATAGTTTGTAATATTATAACTGACTGCATCAGCTTTTGTAAATAATGGCATACATAATACAAAAATAATTAAAATTCTTATTATTTTTTTCATAAACTCTCTCCTATATAAAAGAAAATTTTAAGCAACTCGCTTAAAATTTAACTTGTACATTTTCTCTTTCTGTTTCTTTAGCTTCAAAGAATGCTTGATGCTTAAATTTAAACATAGATGCAACGATATTACTTGGTATCATTTCAATTTTATTATTATATGATAATACAGTATCATTATAAAATTGTCTAGCACTTGCAATTTTTTCTTCTGTTTTTTGTAACTCCGTTTGTAATTCTATAAAGTTTATATTTGCTTTTAAATCCGGATAACTTTCTGTTAAAGCAAATAATTTAGAAATCGCTTTGGTAAGTTCTCCATCCGCTTGCATCTCAGCTTCTGGAGTCGTTGCACTTAAAAAAGTATTTCTTGCTTTTATTACATTTTCTAAAGTTTCACTTTCATGCTTTGCATATCCTTTTACTGTCTCTACTAAATTAGGAATTAAATCAAATCTTCTTTTTAATTGTACATCAATTTGTGCCCATTGGTCTTTCACTCTGTTTCTTAATACTACTAATTTATTATAAGTACCAACTATCCATAAAATGATTAATACAATTACAACTACGATTCCTATAATAATATACTTGGCCATTTGTTACCTCCTTTATATTTATATATTAGCATAAGTTCTTTTTATTTACAATGCATCATAAAATGAATTGGTGAAATTATGAATTTTTTTACAGGATTTTTAATCGGAGTAGTTAGTTTAATACCTGGTATTAGTGGTGGAACAATTTTAGTACTTATGAAAAAATATGAAGAAATTACACAAGCTATTACTCATTTTCGAAGCAAGCAAAATTTAACTATTCTTTTTTTCTTAATTGCAGGAATTTTTTTAGGGACAGTTACATTTGCTCGTATTATCGAACTTATGTTTTGTTTTATACCTGACATAACTATGCTTTTATTTAGTGGTTTTGTCCTTTTTAATATTCCTACTTTTATTAAAAGTGAACAAATCAAAACAAATCCTTTTTGGTTTATTGTAGGCATTTTTCTTATTTTTGGTCTCTCTTTCTGTAGTCAAAATTCTTCAGTTGTTATAATAGAATATCCTTCCATTTCTTTATTATTTCTTTTGTTTTTTTGCTTTTGTGGAGTTATAGATGGTTTTTTTACTATTTTACCTGGAGTATCAGGTTCCATGGTTATGATGATTCTGGGGCCTTATTTTCTATATAAATCTTTTTTAGCTAATTTGAGTTTTCAAAACATTATATTTGTACTTCCCTTATTTTTTTATTTCATTGGAGATGCTCTAGGCTTTTACTTAGGAAGCAAAGTTTCTTTATTCTTTTTAAAAAAATACCGAAATCCTTTTTTAAGTTTGGTTCTCGGTATGGTTATGATGAGTGCTATTATTATTCTTCCAGCGCCTAAATATCAATTATATTCTATTATCGGTTATATTTTTGTGTTATATTTAAGTTATCTCATTTGCAAAATTTTAAATCATTTTAACTAGATTTCTTTACTACTATAACTGGGCGTAATCCTTTATACGTAGTATGAGATATAAAAGAAGTTTGTCGATTTGTAATATAACTTATTCCATTATTTCTTGTCCCAGCTGTCAAATACCAAATATTTGAGTCAATTACTTGAGGGTCTAGTGTAGTACTTGGAATTCGAATATAACCTTTTATTGAAGTATGACCATCTGTAAAATTTTGCTCTTTTAAATAATTAGTCGCAATCGCTTTTTGTAAAATAGCATTACTTTCTAACCAATGGTCAACTATAATTTTTGCAATACTATTACTCCAAGTATAGTAATTGTAAGTAACATTATTAGTATAATTACATATTGTGGTCCGATATGTATTTAGACACATCAAAACCGTATTGTTTCTTCTGGCATTAATATTCTGAGTTACTAAAGCTTTATTTAATTCCTCAGCTGTGAGCATCCGTTTTAATATTAATTTAACTTCATTTCCAGTATCTGAAATAACAACCCAAATATCAGAAGCATATACCATTTCCTCTCCACTTGCATAATTAATATTATTACCATTTGCATCTTTTTTACGAGGAATACTTACAGGATTAAATTCTGCTAAACTATCTAAATAGAGTTGTGTTTCCTCTTTTACATCATTTAATAGTATTCGATTTTGTGCATATTCATTTAATACCATCAAAAGAATTAACAAAAATACTAAAAAAAAGGAATAAATCAAAGAAATGGCAATAAAACCTTTATTGTTTTTCTTCATCAATATTCCTCCTTTATTATACAATAATTATTATAACGTAATTCTATTATTTAAGCAAGAATTAGCAATAATTTTTTGTATATAATCTGCGTATAGCTGAACCTACAGTCCTTCCTAAGTCCAAAACAGTTGAAATAGCACGTGCAAATGCATTAATAAGTGTCGCATTTATGGCAATACCGCCACTAATAGTATATAATTCTTGTTCTTTTAATTTCATATAAAACCTCCTTTCTAATTACAACGAAGCGGACGTAATATTCCATCTATAACTCCTGCAATAAATACACCTACAGCTCCAAAAGTTGCTAAAATAGCATATCTTAAAGCTCCTCCTTCAATTTTTAATAATTCTGTTTCTTTTAATATCATACTTTACCTTTCTATTATTAGTTTTGTTATTTTTTTTATCATTTTTTCTTTGTTTTGATAAATTTTTAATTTTACAAGTTCATTATGATTTCCTCTCCATTCTTTTATTTTTAGTGTTACTTTTTGGTAAGCATTATTTGTATTATCAAGTGTAATTTCCCCAAAATCTATTTCTTCTAGTTCGACCTTTTGATTATTTATTTTTATAAAGTCATATTGTAAAATTTTTCCTGATGAATTAATATAAAATGAAACAAAGCAAGTGTTTTCTTCACATGTTGTCATTCCATTAGTGCTTAAAATGGCATAAGTATCTATATAGCAAGAAAAAAATAACAATATAAGAAATATTACCATGCCTATTCCTACTAAAAAATTTTGCTTTTTTCCTTTGCCTTGTAAATAATTATGGATATTATATTTTAAATAATCATTCATATAGTTCTCCAAAATGATATACTTTATCAAAATATTTATCGTGATTTTTATGACTTACATATATAATGGTCTTTTCACAAAAATATTTTTTTATGTTCTCTATAATTTTCACTTCTAATTTTTCATCTACTTCACTTAATGCTTCATCAAGTATTAAAATAGTAAAATCGTTTAACAGTGCTCTTGCTAATAAAAGCCTTTGTTTTTCTCCTCCTGATATATTAATAGAATCTTTTGTTAAAAAGGTTTCATAACGTAAAGCTTTTTTACTCACAATTTCCTCTATTTCACAAATAGAAACGATATCCTTAAATTTTTTTTCAGAAATATTTCGATACAAAAGAATATTGTTTTTTATAGTATCTTGTAATAAATTTTCTTTTTGACTTACGTATGTAATATTCTTTCTTATAGTCTCAAGACTATAATCGTTTATTGAAATATTATTAACTCTTATAGTGTTTTTTGTTTCAACTAAACGACATAGCATTTGACAAATAGTAGATTTTCCACAACCGCTTGGGCCTTTAAATAAAACAATATCTTTTTCTTTAATACATAAACTAAAATTTTCAAATAATTTCTTGAAATAATTATAGGAAAACGTTAAATTTGTTATCGTTATATCTCCATTTTTAAAATCTTTTAAACCAATTTCTTTTTCTTCTTCTGGAACATTTATAAAAATCATTTATTTTATTTATACTCACTTTTACATAATTATAATTCGGTAATAGATTTATCAAATTTTTAAACGGATTTATAAAAAAGATGACTAAACTTTCAAAAGTTATTAAATCAACCATTGTTATATTTTTATGTATTATTTCAAATAATCCAACAGATAATAGAATAAAATGTAAAAGTTCTTCTAAACAAAAACTAGCAGTGCCTATTTTTAAAATAGAATGATTCATTTTATGTAAATAACTTAAATATTTACATAAATTTACTTCTATTTTTTGCAAAATCGTATTTTGAATATTTAAATTTTTTAAAGAAATAAAGGAATCTAGACTTTCTATCACATTTGACTGAAAATTGACTTCTGCATTATTTACAAAAAGTGCTTTTCTATACAAAATATGCCCAGAAATTATTCCACAAGTCAAATAAATAAAAACAATAAAACAAAGAATTAAAAACAATGTTTTACTTAAATGAAATAGAATAATTCCAACACTAAATGCTAAGATAGAATCTAAAAAAATAGTAATTAGTATTTCTGATAAAATTTCTTTTATATTTTCAAGTTCTTTCATTCTAACCATAATTTCCCCAGTTGTTCTATCTTTAACAAAATAATTAGGAAGCAAAAATAAATGATTTAAAAATTGGTAATAAAGCATTCCATCTAGGTTCTTATTTAATATCGTTTTAAAATAATTGCGAAGATAATAAATGAGAAATTTTAGAAAATAAAGGAATAAAAACAATAATATTAAAATGGTTATTATATTTTTATCTTCGGACTGATTTAAAATTTGTATTCCAATTTTAAAATAAAAACCTGTAAGAATTGTAAATAAAGTAAACAAAAAGGATAAAAAAATAATATTAAAAATTTTTTGTTTTTCTTGCTTAGAAAACACAAACAGCATTTGAATTAAAATTTTTTGATGTGTCAATTTTGGTAGTTTATATTTAGGATAAAGAATAATGATGTTTTTTGTCCAAATGGTTTCAAAATCTTTTTTCTTCTTTTTTACTTTTCCAATTGCAGGGTCCATTAAAATGACTTCTTTGTCTGTTATTTTATAAATGACAAGAAAATGATTCAAATTATTTACAGTGACATGAGCGATAACAGGAAGAACTAAATCTTTTAATTCTGCTATACTTTCTAAACGAATCCCGTAAGAATCAAATCCATAACTTTTAGCGGCTTGTACAATATGATAAGCAGTTGTCCCCTCCAAAGATGTCTGCGTATCTTGTCTAAGCTTTTCAATTGGAATATATCCTTCATAGAATTTTATTATAGAAAGCAACGAGCATACTCCACAATCTTTTAAATCTTGTTGTCTAACAATTACATTTTTTTTCATTTTTTTTGCCTCCTACTTTATATGTACAAGGCATTTATGCATTTTCCTTTATTTTCACAAAAAATAATAAATTTCAAACAAATTTTATAAGTTCTTAAATGGCACTAAAAGTTGCATTTATATGAGCTTAAAATATTTTTAATTATAAATATTTTCACTTCCATAGTAAGTAAAACAGACTTTAAATCATGTCTAGGCACCTCAAGATAGTTTGCCTGTTTATTATAAAAAGAAACTTTTATTTTATAAAGTTTCCCATAGTTTTAAATAATGTATAAAATTTTATTTTTTCTTTCTTTTCCCTTTATCTCTAAGTTTTTTCATAACATCAAATTCCTTGGCATTTGCCATTTTTAGGTTTGGAAAGGCCTCCAATAATCTTTTGGGATACGTTTTATATTTTTCTACTTTTTCTCTAATTAATTTTTCTAACATTCCTGGAATTTTTGCTAATTTTTCATTTTTTAATTCTTCACAAATAATAATACGATTTCGTAAATTATAGGCAACGATTACAGAATAAACCCAATCAATAATAAAAATAAAGAAAAAACTATAAGCTGTAATATTCAAGTAAAGATTCGGTATTTTATCCAATATATCACCAATAAAAGGTTGCGCCATGTATATAATTAGTAAAGAGCCAAAACCAAATAAAAGCGTATTTTGTAAACAAACTCTTCCATGTATATGTAATTTCATGTAAGAATAATCCCACCATTTATTATGAAATATTTTTTCTAAGAGAAAACTAGTAAAATACTCTAAACAAGAAGTAATTAAAGCACCTAATACAAATACAAGAACTGGGTCTTCTTTAAATCTCGAAAGTGTAAATAAAATAAATAAACTTCCTACCCCATAAATAGGACAATAAGGTCCACATAAAAATCCTCGATTAACCAGTTTTTTTTGCACAATGCTACTTGAAATAATTTCACAAATATATCCAATAAAACTGTATATAAAAAAAAGAAAAATATAATATGCTATGTTTGCATTCATAGTATCACCTCTATTTATTATAACATTTATAAAATTAATTGCAAATTGGCATAAAAACTTTTGAGTTACGTATATTTAACTAAGTTGGAGGGATAAAATGATTAATAAACAAGGTTTGTGGTTTGTTACATTGTTCAGTTTAATATTAGTATTAAGTATTTATTATGTTACAGTAAAAAATGAGGATGTTTTAGCAATTTCTACAGGAAATATGACAGAAGAAGCAATAGAAAAAGTAGAAGCTTCTGAAAGTAGTATTTTAGTATCATTACGGGTAAAAGATGAGGAAGAAATGCTTGCCGAAATGGAAAGCTTACAAACCATTCTACTCGATGATAATGCCTCTTTACAAGAAAAAAATGATGCTTATAATTCTCTTCAAACCTTAAATGCAAATAAAGGAAAAGAAGAAAGTCTAGAAAAAAAGATTAAAGAAAAATTCAAGTTAGACTCTTTTATTAAAATTAAAAATGAACAGATTAGTGTAACAGTTGCAAGTCAAGAACATAATAGTGCTTTAGCAAATAATATTATTAGAACCATACAAGAAGAATACGATACAAAAATGTATATTGTTGTAAAATTTCAAGGATAATCTTATTTTTTAGGCAGATTTACCTCACTTAAAAATTAATACTTCATAAAATACTATAGTTACAAAAAGTATTAAGTAGAAAGTGAGGAATCAGAGTGAAAAAAGGAATATTAACAATGCGAGAACAAGAAGTTTTTGAATTACTTGTTTTAAATAAATCAACAAAAGAAATTGCTGAATTTTTAGGAATTAGCGAGAAAACAGTACGTAATCATATTTCAAATGCCATGCAAAAACTAGGTGTTAAAGGAAGAGCGCAAGCTGTTGTTGAATTATTAAAACTTGGAGAAATTACGATATAAAATGCCTAATAAATGCTCATCTACCATTAGATGAGATTTTTTTATTTTTTTGGAATAAAATGTTTTTATTTTAATATATTTTATTAGGTGAAGCATAGATGTTAAAAAAAGGCATAATAAGGCGTATTACAATTTCTTCTTTGGCTCTTCTTATTCTACTCGTCACTTATTTTTTTCCAACTAAATTAGAAGAAAATCCATATAAACAAAATTTATCCTATACAGAGGTACAAAAGGGAGTCGTTTATCTTTTAGATAAGAATCATTATGTTTCTAGAGTTAACATGGCAATTACTTCGAAAGAAAGTATTGATAAAATAAAAGAAATCATAGCTATTTTAACCTTAAAGAGTAAAAATAATGAATACATTCCTACCGATTTTTATGGAGTAATACCACAAGGAACTATGATTCTAAATGCTACTTTAGAAAATAAACTTTTAAAACTCGATTTTTCTAAAGAGTTTTTAAATACTACTCAAGAATTAGAACGAAAAATGGTAGAATCTATTGTGTATTCCGTTACAGAACTCCCAAATATTGAGAACGTATTACTTTTTGTTGAAGGAAAACAATTAACAGAACTTCCCTTTAGTAAAGAAAAATTACCTACTCTTTTAAATAAAAATTTTGGCGTAAATAAAGTTTATGATATCGAAAGTATGAAAAATACATCAAAAACAACTATTTATTACGGAAGTAAGACAGAAGATATGTTTTATTACGTTCCAGTAACTTATGTAAGTAATTTGACTCAAGAAAAAGTAGAAATTATTGTCGAAAAATTAAAGAGTTCTCCTATTTATGAGTCAAATTTGATTAGCTATTTAAATGCCAATGCAGAGATTACCAATTATGAAATTATGGAAAAAGAAATTAAATTGTCTTTTAATGAATATTTATTAGATGGTATTGAAAACTCAACCATTTTAGAAGAAGTTCAATATACGATTTATTTATCTTTACGTGATACGTATCATATAGAACAAGTGGAATTTTCAGTTCAAGAAGGCGACAAAAATGTAAATTTAGTTATAAATTCTCTTGAATAATCCAGAATATTATTATATAATCAGTTACGAAAGCTGATTTTTGTCCTGGTAGCTCAGCTGGATAGAGCATACGCCTTCTAAGCGTACGGTCGAGTGTTCGAATCACTCCCAGGACACCACTTGAGAATTTAAGCCTTTAAAGGCTTTTTTTATTGTATAGTTTTTTACAAGAATTTTTAAAATCTTAATAACATATAATATATTTTATTTGCACAAAAAAAGAAAAGTACTTTTAAAAGTTTACTTTTCTTCTGCTACTTTAATTACTTCTTTATTTTTGTAATTTCCACACTTTGTACAAGCACGATGAGGTCTAATAGCTGCACCACATTTAGAGCATTTTTCTATAGCCCCTATCTCTTTTTTTAAGTGAGTACGGCGCATTCTTTTTTTTGTTTTACTTGTTCTTCTAAATGGAACAGCAAATCTTTGAATGTTAAACTGTAACATAATCTCACTCCTTCCCTTCCCGTAGTAGCTCTTCTAATTTTGCTAACCTTGGGTCAATTTTTTTCTTATTTTCATTCACTAGTTCCCATCCATCTCCTTGCAAAGACATAGCTTCTCTACTTGAGTTGGTGGCACTTATGGGAATTTCCAATACAATATTCTCCCATAAAATTTCACTAATATCAAGTGTATTTTTACTTTTTTCATAAAAATCTTGATAAGATATTTCTAAACTCTCTACTTTTTCTTCTATTCTACAAGAAAAAGGAAATTCAATCGGTTCTAAAGTAATGGCATCTTCGATTAAAAAACAGCCTTTTACTTCTAAATCAAATACTAAATTGTTTTCATAATCATATTGTATAATACCCATTATATGCAATTTTTTTATATCTAGAATATCTGCATTTTTATACAATTCTTTATTTAAAATGATATCCGTATCTATTGCAAGTCCATTGGTAGGAATCTTATTTAACTCTATAATCATGTTTTCACCTATATGTATTATATCTTACTATTTATCTTATTCCAAGTACTAGATAGATTTTTTTCATTATCTTTGATACACTAGTTTTACATTTTGGAGGTATTTATGGAAATCATTGGTTTAGTATGTGAATACAATCCTTTTCATAATGGGCATTTATATCATATAAAAAAAATAAAAGAAATGTTTTCAAATTCCCTTTTAATTCTTGTTTTAAATGGTTATTTTTTAGAACGCGGAGAAATTAGTATTTTAACCAAAGAAGATAAAGTAAAACTGTCTTTGGAATATGGCATTGATATTGTATTAGAGCTTCCTGTTTTATTTGGTACACAATCAGCTGATACTTTTGCAAATACGGCACTTACTATTTTAAATACTTTCGGTGTTCAAAAACTCGTATTTGGAAGTGAACTTAATGATATAAACACTTTAAAAAAAATTGTAGATTGTATTGAAAATCCTCTTTATGAAAAAAAAGTACAAGAACTTTTAAAAACTGGAGTAAATTATCCTACAGCACTTGCCAAAGCTATTCCATCTGAAAAAAATTTTAATCATCCAAATGATTTGCTTGCTATTTCTTATTTGAAGGCCATAAAACATAATAATTTCATTATTGAACCTGTTTCTATAAAACGTACAAATTCTTATCATGACTTACAAAGTACAGAGTCTATAATTAGCGCTTCTAATATTCGAAAAAAATGGAAAAATAAAGAAAATATCACAAAATATTTGCCAAAAGATAGTCAAAATGCTCTTTTAAAAGAAAACGAGGAAATCTTTTTTAAATTAATAAAGACTAAAATTTTAACAACACCTCATCTCGATTCCTTTTTAACAGTTGATGAAGGCATAGAAAGTCGTTTAGTAGAAATGGTAAAAAAAAGTTTTACTTTAGAAGAGTTTCAACAAAATATTAAAACAAAACGATATACTTACAATAAAATCAGAAGAATGTGTATCCATGTTCTTCTTGGTATTACAAAAGAGGATAATAAAAAAACTACTCTTTCTTACATCAAAATACTTGGATTTAGCAAAAGGGGTCAAAATTATTTAAAAGCAATAAAAAAAACAAGTCCTTTGCCTATAAGTATTGATAAAAACTCTTTACAGTATAAAACAGAAATAAAAGCTTCTTTAGTCTATGACTTAATTATGGATACAAATACTTATGTTTTTGAAAAACGCAATTTTCCAATTAAAAAGCTCTAATGACAATTAGGACTTTCTTCTACTGTTGAAAATTATTCTTTATATTTTTTAAAATTTATTAAAATCCTTCTTTCAACGATTCATTGTTTCTTTTTGATATCTAGCAAAATTTAAATTTTTTTCACAACTTATTTTTTGTAAAAGGAAATCTTTTAAGAAATAAACATGATGGGCATAATCTAAAATAGGTATTTGTTCTTTTTCTATAGCATCGGTTATTTGTAAAGTAACTTTTTCAAAAGTTGTTATGTCTCTTTCATATGCTTCTAAAAATATTTCTAGTAATACACGAATATATAATAAAGTGTTTTTATTTTCTGTTTTTACATCTTTATAATATTCCATTGTTATATTATGCAAACCTTCTAAAATATTCAAGTAAGTATCTATATTGTTTTCTTGTTCATCAAAATATATCATTAATCTATTAAAACCATTTAAAACGATTTGAGTGTCCTTTAAAATAACAGCTTCTTCTATACTTGGAAATTGTATTCTTATAGCTAAATATTCTCTTTCCATTTTTTTTCTACTTTTTTGAATGTTTTTCTTGGTTTTAGAAACTTCATAAAACCAAATTTTAATATCTTTTAAAATTGATTTATAAATTTTACTCGTTTTTTTGTTTTCAATTTCAAGAGTCCATTCGTTTAAATAAGCAACAAATAATTCTTCAAATTCCATAAATCTCCCTCTTTTATTGCTCTCTATACTATTCTTTTTTGAATATTTTGTCAAATAATTACTCGAATACCATTTTAAACAATCGTTCCCATCCTTTTTCCAAAATCAAAAATTTTTAATCATTTGGTTATTTTTGACAAGTTGGACAATAATAAGTACTTCTCCCACCGATTTTTTCCTTTTTTATTTTGTTATGGCAATTCCTACATTCTTCATTTTCTCTTTTATGTACCATAAGTTCTTGTTGAAATCTTCCTGTAACCCCAAGGCTTGAGGTGTAACTTTTAATAGTTGTGCCACCAAGTTCTATAGCTCTTGTAATAATTTTATCTGCTGATATTACAATCATTTGGGCCTCTTTTTTTGTAATCCTATTTCCTTTTTTAAACGGATTAATTTTAGATGCAAATAACACTTCGTTAGCATAGATATTTCCAAGACCACTAATAATGGTTTGGTCCAGTAAAATGGTTTTAATGGGCATCGTTTTGCTTTTAAAACTTTCTAATAAATAATCTGCCGTTAATTCTTTTTCTCCTGGCTCTAAGCCTTGTTTAGCAATAGACTTGCAAGTTTTTAATTCTTCTTTTTTGATTAAATTCATGCGGCCAAATTTCCTTGTATCATGATATCTTAAATCAGTATTATCGCTAAAAGTAATAATAATATGTTCATGTTTTACAATAGGTTCATGGTGGAATTTTAAAAAGAATTTTCCTTCCATACGTAAATGGCTCAAAAGATAATGATTTTCTAATTCAAATAAGAGCCATTTTCCTCTTCTTTTAATATCTACAAACTGATTGTTTTTTAAGCTATTTTTAAATTCTTCTATATCACTTTCTATCATTTGCTCATATAAAATTTTTACTTCTCTTATTTTTTTATATAATATTTGCTTTTTTAATGTATTTCTTACCGTTTCCACTTCCGCAATTTCTGGCATAAAACTTTCTCCTTTATTAAGCAATTTTCTTTAAACTTTTAATAATCTCTTCATTTGTTTCATATTTCAATTTAAAAATATTTATTAATTGTAGCATTTCGCTCTCCTTAAGAGGAAGTCCCATTTCCATTTTTTCCATAAAAGTGCAATTTGGCATTGCTGTTATATCAATACTACTTCCAAATAAATTGCATGTATATTCTATTGGGGATTTAATAAAAGGACCTTTATTAATATAGCCAATTTTAAAATGGGATAGTAAATTCCTTTGGCAATAACTTTTTAATAGAGGAACATCAAATAATTGTAAAACAATTTGCAAACTGAAAATATTTGCTTCTCGTTCAAAAAAGAGAAAGTTATGATACTTATTATACAATTCATAAATTCTTTGCTTATAGTTAGACATAGGGCTTAGCATAAAATCATACCAAATACGATGTGCTTGTTGCGTAAAATTTTGTTCTAAATGTGAATTTAGTGCTACTTCCACTTGATTAATGTGTTTTACTTCGTGTAAAAGAGCAAAAATAAAATACATATTAAATACTTGTATTTTTCTTTCTAATGTTTGATACTGTACAAGTTCTTTTATTTCTTTTTCAATCATTTTTTCATTACTTTGAGGATTTATTTGAATTTCTAGCGTTTTGGTGGAAAAGGATAGTCCTTGTTCTTTTTCCACAATTTTTGTTTGCAAACAATTTTGGAATAAGCAATCTTGATTTAATAACGCAATACTGTCATAAAAAAAATCAAGACCTACTTTTGATTTTATATGTTCATTTAATAGTTTTTTTAAATTGAAAATTGTTTTTTCTTCTAATGTCATGATTAATTCCTCATTTGAGCCCTATTATAATGTTATTCTTAAAAAAATACAAGAATTATTCCTAATTTCAGTATTTTTCGCATAAGTATTCTTCAAGTGTTACATGTTTGGCCATTATTTCTTTTGCTATCTCTATAGAACCAACATATCTTATATGCCAAGGCTCATAGTTGTACTTTGTAATTTGTTCTTTTCCTTTTGGGTAGCGAATAATAAAACCAAAATTAGAACAGTGTTCTTCTAAAAAAGTATAAAAAGGACTAAGTTCTTCTTCAAAACCACAAAGCCATAATTCATTCTTTTGTAAACATACATCAATGGCAAGTCCAAGTTCATGCTCACTATATCCAAGTTTTGCTACATAAACCTCTGCATAATCAGTACCTTCATCGCTTTTTATTTGATTGTAAATTTCTTCTTGTAGTCCCTTTGGGCGATAAGCACTTTCAATTTCTGCATTATAGCCATTTTCTTTTAGAAAATTCTGTAATTTTTTCCAAGCTATTGCTGTATTTTCCTCTAGATTACTATCTCTTTGGCATTTCGGATATTTTGACTTATAAGGAACAATTTTGTAATTTTCATAATATTTTATAGGGTTTTCGCGATTTACTAACGTCAAATATTTTTTAGTTGATGAAACTAACCAATCAAATAATGGGTTCTCTTCTTCTATTTCTGGATGAAATTGAACTCCTAATAATAAAGAACCATTTTCTTTGTATTCTACTGCTTCTATCACTTTATCTTCTGACTGGGCACTTACAAGTACATTTTTGGTGTTCTTGCAATAAACATTCCATGTAAACTTAAATCATCACAACCAAAAATTTCATGCAATAAACTATTCTTTTGTATTTTCACTTTATGTCTAGCCTTATCTATTGTTTCTTTTTCTTTCGTAACAACATGTAAATGGATATTTTCATCTTCTAATTTTCTTAAATAAGGTTTTGTTTCTTTGTTTAAGTCATAAGTTTCTTTAAAACTTTTTGCTTGATTTTCTTGTTGGTCTTCTATTACATTTAAAACTGTGGCAATCGTTTGGGCACCGAGGCAAATTCCTAACACAGGTTTATTATTTTTCACGGCATCTTCTATTATAGGAATGTATTCTTTTAAAATCTTGTTCCCTCCAGGCCACAAATAGCCATCACATAAAGAGGTATATAAGGAAGCATCACTTAAAATTCCAAGAGGGATACCTCCACTTTCCTTAATTTTTTCACTATACATAGTGACAAAACTTGCTCTATCTTGATAGGGGTCATTTGCATCATTATTTAAATTGAAAGTAGGAATAATTCCTATCACTGGTTTTTGGTCATATCATACTCTCCCTTTGTCTATTTGATTTAATAAAGCAACCAAAGCATCAAACTCTGTAAAATTCTTTTCATAAAGAATATGAATAAAAATAACTTTTGTATCTATTTTTCTAGCCTCTAAATATTTTAAAACATAATAGTAAGCAAAATTACAATAAGATGTTCCTGGATTTTGACTTATTATATAGCTAATCTTGTTTTTTTCCAAAATAGCCAGTAATTTTTTCAAAGGAAAATTCGTTTTTAAAAAATTCGTTTTCTGTTTACACATCACTTCTATTGCTAGATTTTTAATTAAGAGTTTTTGTCCAAACATAATCACATAATTCTGTTTTTTTCATTTCAAATAATGTATCAATTTTTTGTAAAAAGAAATTTAGAATATTGCTTAGAAACTTTATCTAATAATAAAGTCGAGCTACTATTTTTAAATCCTGTTAATAATACACTATTTTGTCTCATACCAATCTCGTCCATAATCACTACTTACTTTTAAAGGTACAGAAAGTTTTATCGCATTTGTCATTTTTTCTGTTACGATTTTGGTTACTAATTCTTTTTCACTTTCGATTAAATCAATGATAAGTTCATCGTGTACTTGAATCACTAATTTGCTTTTAATATCTAAACGTTTAAATTCTTCATAAATATCAATCATGGCTTTTTTTATAATGTCTGCACTGGTGCCTTGTATTGGAGTATTAAGAGCTATTCTCTCTCCTGCTTGACGGACCATAAAATTAGAAGAATTTAACTCTTCAATTTCTCTTTTACGGTTAAATAAAGTGCGTACACTTCCTTCTTGATAAGCTTCTGCAACAATTTCATACATATATCGTTTTACGCCAGGGTATAATTCATAGTATTTTTCAATAAATTTTTTAGCTTCTTTGGCACTAATTTCTAAATTTTCTCCTAAACCAAACCCACTTATCCCATAAACGATTCCAAAAATAACTGCTTTCGCTGTTGAACGCATTTTTTTGGTAACCGCTATTTCTGGCACTCCATAAATATCTGCTGCTACTTTGGTATGAATATCTGCATCGTTTATAAACGCATTCTTTAGTTCTTGGCTGTCCGAAATATGTGCTAGTATTCTTAATTCGATTTGCGAATAATCAGCGCTTAAAAATGAGTCGTTAGAAGGTAAGAATGCTTTTCTTATTTTTCTTCCTCCTTCGTCACGGATAGGAATATTTTGAATGTTTGGTTCAACAGAAGATAATCTTCCTGTACGAGTTAGGGTTTGTTTAAAAATAGTATGCACACGACCATCTTCGTAAATAAAGTTTTCAAGTCCTTCAATGTAGGTGGAATAAATTTTCGTTAAATTTCGATATTCCAATACTTTTTCAATAATTGGATGGCTTCCTAGTAATTTATGCATCACTTTTACATCTGTCTTGTATCCTTTTTGCGTTTTTACGCCTCCTGGTAAACCTAATTTAATAAATAAAATTTCTCCAAGTTGTTTAGTACTTGCGATATTAAATTCTTCTCCTGCTAAATTATAAATTTCATGGGATATACGTTCAATTTTAATTTTTAATTCTTCTTTCATTTCTTCAAGAATTTGACGGTCCACTTTTACTCCAGTTATTTCCATATCTGCAAGAACCGAAATTAAAGGCATTTCCATGGTAGAAAATAATTCAAACATATCTTCTCGTTTCAAATCGAGAATAAATTTATCCCGAGTATCATAAATAAATTTACTTTTTAAAGCTATCTCAGGAATGATTTTTTCGATTTCAAACTTTCCTTTGGCAATGGTATCTTCGTAGAATTCAACTTCATATCCTTCTGATTTCATAAGGTATGCAATATCATCTTTTATATTATAGTTTAAAAGATAACTTGCAAGCATTAAATCGTAGTTCACTTCAGTTAAAGAAATCCCTAATTTATGTAAAGAGACTATACTTTTCTTTAAATCAAAAGTATATAAGATTTTGTCTTTTAATTTAGGTATACATTCTTTTATGAAATCTTTTTTTATATAATACGTATTTTCTTTATCTGTTAAAGCCATTCCTAAAATATTTCCCGTATGATAATTTGGACTATCTACTTCGATATAAAAGGATACAATATTATCTAATTTTAAGTCTTCTGAATTTTCTAATCTTATCATATTTTCTAAATAATTGGTTTTTTCTTTCTTCGTAAAATTTTTTAATAAAGAATAAAATTCCAATTCCTCATAAATTTCTTGTAATTCCTTACTTTCTATTGTTGGAACGTATTTTAAATCTTCTAAATCTTTTATATCCAGGGGTACTTCATTATAAATAGTTGCAATTTCTTTACTTACAAAAGCCATGTCTTTATCTGAAATTAATTTTTCTTGCATTTTTCCTTTAATGTTATCGATATTTTCATAAATCCCTTCTATAGTTTTATAAGTAGAAAGTAAATGAAGGGCTGTTTTTTCTCCGATTCCTTTTACTCCTGGAATATTGTCAGATGCATCTCCAGCAAGGGCTTTTAAATCAATAATGTTTACAGGTTCTATTTGAAAATCAGCAAAAAAGCTAATCGGATTGTAACGAATGTGCCCTTTTTGTTTTAATAGTTTCATATCGACTTGGTCATTAATAAGCTGAAGTAAGTCTCTATCGCTTGAGATAATGGTCGCCACAAAATTTAGGTCTTCTACTACTTTTTTAGAAAGCGTTCCAATAATATCATCTGCTTCGTATGGAGCCAGTTCAAAATATTGGATTCCCATTCCCTTTAGTATTTTTCTTGCATATGGCATTTGCATAATTAACTCGTTTGGTGTTTCTTTTCGCCCTTCTTTGTAAAAATCATATTTTTCCGCTCGAAAGTTTTTGCCAATATCAAAAGCCACAGCTATATACTCTGGATTTTCTTCTGTAATAATTTTGCTCATCATGGAAACAAATCCATAAAGGGCATTGGTTGGAAAGTTTTTTGAATTTTTCATCATTTTTCCTGTATAGGCAGTTGCATAATAACTCCTAAACAAAAGGTTATTCCCATCTACTAATATTAATTTTTTCATTACATCCTCCCTATATAATTACATTATAACATAAGGTTTCTTTTCTTCTTCTAATTATTTAAAATTTCTTTATTCCTCTTTTTCTTTTAAGAGCATTCGTAAAAATTCAGTACTTCCTCTTGATAAATAATCTTTTTTTAGAGCAATAATGCCAAAAGTTCTTTTGGGAATTTTAGGAGTTACCTCTAGTTCATAGATTTCTTTGTTTTGTAATTCTCGCAAGACATATTCTTTTGTCACTACTCCTATTCCATAACCAATTTTCGTAAATTCAATTAAAAGATTCGAACTGGCAATTTCCATAACGCTATGAAGTTTTATTTTATTGGTAAAACAATATTTTTCAATATAATCTCTAGAACTAGAGGGCTGTTTTTGCAAAAGAATAGGATAATGTACAATTTCTTTTAACGCTAACTTTTTTGAAACTAATTCTTTATAAGCATCACTTACAATAAATATATCCTGCATTTCTCCAATTTTGGTATATAAAAAATCATCTTTTGTTTGCAAAGGAAATTTCGCAATAATAAAGTCAATTTTTCCTTTTTTCAATTCCATTTTTAATGTACTTGTCGGGTCTGTGCTAATTTCAAAGGTTACTTTTGGATATTTTTGATGAAAAAGACGAATGTATTGTAATAGGTAGGTTTTGGTTAAGGTTGTACTCACTCCTATTTTTATCGTTCCCGATAAAATAGTGTTGTTGTCACTTATCTTTTTTTCGGCAAGTTCAAAAGCGTTTAATCCGTTTTTGATATCTCCATAAATTAATTCGCCTTCGGTGGTAAGAGTGACTCCTTTTTGACTTCTGATAAACAATTTGCAATGCAAGTATTCTTCTAAGTTTTTGACTTGTTTTGTAATAGCAGGCTGCGAGATGTGCAATTTATCACTTGCTTTTGAAATATTTTTTGCATTGGCTACTTCATAAAATATTTTCCAAACATCTAAATTCATTTATAACCTCCAGTTATACTTTTTATAATATATATATATTTTTATTATAAAAATAGCTATGTTATATTGTCAATAGAAAGAGGTATTGTATGGAGTTATTGGAAATGCAAAAAAGAAAAATAGAAGAAACTAAAAATTTATATGCTATGTTAAAATCATTTTGTGAAGAAAATCATTTTGAGAATGCTTTAAAAGCTTTGCCTTATGCAGGAAAGGTGCACGAAGGTACTTTTAGAAGAGGAGAAGCAAAAGCTCCTTACTATATTCACCCTTTACGAGTTGCATTACAAGGAGCCCTTTTAGGGCTTGGAGATATATATATTGCCACTGCCCTTCTTCATGATACAAAAGAAGAAAAGTCCTGTAGTTTCAATGCATTAAATGCATTAGATATTACAGAAGAAATTAAATTTTATGTAGAGGTTCTCACTTATAAAGGTTCTAAATTTTCTCTTTTTGAATTAGAGAAAAAAAGACAAGCACAAACTCCTTATTATAAAGAAATTGAAAAATACTATATCACTACTTATTTAAAAGGACTTGACCGAAAAGATTGCTTATCAACTATGACAGGTGGGGCTTTTAAAAAAGAAAAAATGTTTGAATATCTTGATGAAACAAATACTTTTTTTCCATCTCTTTTTGAGAATGCTCGTGCTCATTGGCCAAAAGATGCTATGAAATTCTACTCTATCGAAAATGATATTAATGCTTTAGTAAAAACCGTTACTGGTATATGGGAGATGGCGGATGATGAAATAATGCAATTAAAAATGGAAAAGCAAAATTTAGAAGACGAGTTAAAATTAGCAAGAAAAATTTTGTAAAAGAAAAAAGCCAAATTGGCTTTTTTTAAAATAAACTTAATTGACTTGTTTCAGGCATTCCTTCAAATATCCCCATAGTGCGCATACGCTCAACAGTGGATTGATTTACTTTTCCACGCATACTAAAATCTTCTACACTATAAAATTGTTTTTGATTTCTTTCTTCCATAATTTTTGTAGCAACCGCATCCCCTAGTCCATCTAGACTGCTAAATGGTAAAATAAGCGCATTTTCATCTTCTATCATTACAAAGTTGTCGCCTTCGCTTTTCTTTATGTCAATCATTTTAAATTTAATTCCCCTAGCTGTTGCTTCTAAAGCAAGTTTCAACGTTTCAAGTAACGACGCATCTTTGTTTGTAGCATCGTATCCTTTGTTTTGAATTTCTAACATTTTGGCTTTTATGGCATCATATCCTTTTACCATGCATTCTGGGTCAAAGTCGGTAAACCGGGTAGAAAAATACGTACAATAATATACAAGAGGTTTATGCACTTTATACCAAGCAATACGAAATGCACTGGTTACATAGGCTGCTGCATGAGCTTTTGGGAACATGTATTTTATTTTTTGACAAGAAGTAATGTACCAATCAGGAATATTATACTCTTTTAGTATCTCTACATATTCTTTCCATGTTTCTGCCTCTCCTGCTTTACTCGCTTTTCCTTTACGAACAAACTCCATGATTTTAAACGCTTTTATTGCAGGAACTCCTTTATTCATAAGTTCTACCATAATGTCATCACGACATCCAATAACATCTTTAAAAGGACAAATGTTTTTTTGAATTAATTCTTGAGCATTGCCAAGCCATACATCTGTTCCGTGAGCAAGCCCTGATATTTTAACCAGTTCTGCAAATGTTGTTGGTTTTGCATCTTTTACCAGTTGAATAGTAAAAGGTGTTCCAAATTCTGGAACTCCAAGAGTCCCTGTGTCACACATAATTTCTTCTTTCGTGACTCCTAAAGATTTTGTTCCTGTAAAGAGTGCCATCGTTTTTTTATCATCTAGAGGTACTTCTGTTACATCATCTCCAGTTAAATCTTGAATCATTCTTAATTGTGTTGGGTCAGTATGTCCTAATATATCTAGTTTTAATACATCGGCATCAATGGCATGGTAGTCGAAATGCGTAGTCCGCCAGGCACTTGTTGGGTCTTCTGCTGGAAATTGAAAGGGTGTAAAATCAGAAACTTCCATATAATCTGGAATAACAACAATTCCTCCTGGATGTTGTCCTGTTGTTCTTTTGCAACCTGTACAGCCTTTTGCTAAACGTTCTACTTCGATATTTCGCATGATAATTCCTTTTTCTTCACAGTATCCTTTTACATAGCCATAAGCCGTTTTTTCAGCAACTGTCCCAATTGTTCCTGCGCGATATACATTATCAACGCCGAATAATACTTTTGTATATTCATGAGCACTTGCTTGATTTAAATCGGAGAAGTTAAGGTCAATATCTGGTACTTTATCAGCATTAAATCCAAGAAAAGTTGCAAATGGAATATCATGGCCATCTTTTGCCATTTTCGTTCCACAGTTAGGACATTTTTTATCAGGTAAGTCAAAACCACAAGAATAAGTAACTCCTAAAGAAGACCCCGATTCATCTTCAAATATACTTTTTTTGCATTTTGGACAACGGTAATGAGCTGGCATACTGTTTACTTCTGTAATACCCATCATGTTGGCAACGAATGAGGACCCCACAGAACCTCTAGAACCTACTAAAAATCCCTCATCGTTTGAGTGTTTTACAAGTTTTTGGGCAATTAAATAAATAACATCATAATTGGCACCAATAATACCACCCAATTTTTTATAAGCGATATTATCGATTTCTTCCTCTGTTTTCTCTTGTATCTCTTCTTCTGGTAAATGCTTCTTTACCATATTTTTTACAGCATCTTTTCCTTTATTAATTGTTTCATGTACAAGTAAAAAGGCACTGGCTTCATCACTTGTTTCACTCTTACAAGCCTTGATAAGCGCATCTCCATACAGTTCTTTAGCAAGTCTTTCTTCAATATTTAAAGGGAGAGGAGCACCATATAATTCATCTGCTTTGGTGTATACTAACTCTGTCATTGTTTCAACAGAACGTTCAATTTTAGGAGCAAATGGATTAGGTGTATCAATAATGACTTCAATTTCTTCACAAAAATTTGCAATTTTATTTGGATTTTCAACTACAATTTCACGAGCCATTTCTTCTCCTAAAAAGGAAAAATCTTCTAGCATCTCTTCGGTTGTTTTTAAATATTGACTAGGGATTTCTAAACCTTTTCTTTTTAAAGGATGTAGTTTCCCATTGAACTTTTGGTTAATGATAATTTCACGATAAATCTTATCTTCTTTTTTTAGATTATGAACATCACCCGTTGCTACAACTGGCTTTCCTGCTTCTTTTGCTACTCTTACAATCCGTTTTAAGTACTCTTCCGCAGCAGTTGTAGTAGGAAATTTAGCTTCTGGTCCAATTAGATGGGAAAAAGCACGAATGGGTTGGACCTCTATATAGTCATAGAAGTTCATCATATTTACAAGTTCTTCATCTTCTTTTCCAGCTGCTTTATCAAAGATTTCTCCATGAATACAACCAGAGCCAATAAGCAAACCTTCCCGCAAATGTTCCACTTCGTTTCTAGGAATTTTTGGTTGTTCGTTTTTATATAAGTATTTCGTATTGGCAATCGATACGATTTTAAATAGATTTTTTAGACCTGGTCTATTTTTAGCAATCATAGTTGCATGAAAAGGAAAAGAAAAACGAACTAGTGATTCTAAATCAATGTTAGCTAGTAAATCATCGGTTGTACTTATATTTTGGTCATATAAAGATTTGCACATTTTATGATAAGCAAGAGCGGTTCCTTCGGCATCGTAATCTGCTCGGTGATGCTTCTCTTCATCCCAAGGAATGTCTAATCTTTTGGTTAGGGTTTGTAATTTATGATTTGGCCATTCGGGATGTAACATTCTAGCAATGCTCATGGTATCTAAAACGGTAGTATCAAACTCTTTTAAATGATATTTATTGCAAGCTGCTTTCATAAAAGATATATCAAACTTTGCATTATGAGCAACCATTGGTAAATCTTCTGCCCATTCTAAAAAACGTTTAGTTACATTTTCTTCGTTGTCTTTTCCCTTTACCATTTCATCCGTAATAAAGGTAAGTTCGGTAATTTTTTTCGGTATAGGACGATGTGGGTCGATTAATTCATCAAAACGGTCGATAATTTTGCCACTCTTTATTTTTACAGCTCCAATTTCAATCATTTGGTCAGAGCCAGCGTAAAAACCAGTTGTTTCGGTATCAAATACTACAAATGTATCTTCAAGTAAATTAAAAGTACGATTGTTAAAAATTATATCAACATCATCTGCAACCAAATTCATTTCGGCCCCATATAATACTTTAAAATGCTCACTCTTTTCTTTTCCCTTGTTGTAATCACAAACTGCGTGATAAAGGTCTGGAAAAGCTTGGACACAGTTATGGTCCGTTACAGCAATGGCTTTTTGTCCCATTTTTATCGCATGTTTTACTAGTGTTTTTGCATCAATCACACCATCCATAGCACTCATCATCGTGTGAGTATGTAGTTCTACTCTTGGGTTATTGGTTACTTCTTTTACAAATTCCTCTTTGGAATCAATGGCTTCATAATTTCTGATTTTTAACACTAAATCTTTGCTATAGGTATCGAATTCTACATTTCCTTTGAAGCGATACCAAGACCCTTCTTTAAAATCTTTTTTAGCATTTTGAAAGTCTTGCTTATCCTTTTTAAAAATTTTGGCCATTAAACTATTGGTTTTATCACTAATTTTTAAAGTAATGATGTTTATTTTTTCGTGTTCCATTGTGTCTATTCCAAATACATACGCCTCTACTACGATATTTTTAATATCTCCCATAATGTTATTAATTACTGTAATTTCTCCCTCAATAGGCTTTCCTTTGTCTCTTTCTTCTTTTATAAAACTTGATTGTATAATAGGCATTTCGCTTGTTTTTTCTTTTTCGATATCGGCCTTTACTTCTTTATTTAGCCATTCATTTAAAATACTGGTAAACTCATATTCTCCTAAACCATACAAATACAGTTTATTTTTCAAACCTTTTGCTTCCTTTTTTACTTCTAATTCTTCTAGTTTTGTACTTACTTCTAAGGTTATAATATCCTCTTCCATATGAATTTGTGCTTCCTTTAAATTGATTAATGACGGTCTTTTAAAGGTTAGCTCCAAAATAAGTTCTCTTACGTACGCTAAAATATCTTCTTTGGTTTTCTTTTGAATTAGAAAATGAATAGTACACGCCTTTTCTTTATTGATTTTATTTTCCGATGCTTTTATTAAATCACTGGCAATTTTATAAGGAAGAACTTTTGGTATGCTTAAATATACCTCAAATCTATCTTTTTGTTTTAAATAAATTACTTTTTCTACACTTGCTCCTATAAAATCGTTTTCATCAGCTTCAAAAGATATGCTTTTAAAAAATCTTTTTAATTCTTCAGTCATGTTCATCACACCTCTATTTTTTTATGATATTGTTTACGTTAATTTGGTATTTATCGTATCTTTTGGTTACCCGCCCTTGCATCTCCGCAATATCTCTTGCTTTTAAATTATCTAATAGTCTTATTTGGCGAGCGAATACGACAAAAAAAGAAGAACCTGTTTCATCGCTTGCTTCCACAAAAGCCATCTCTTCTCCCGTTTTTGTTTTTGTTTTCTTTATACTTTCTATTAATACAACACTTCGAATATATTTGTCAAAATTATTTTTTAGGTCTTTTAACTTCATAATGTTTTCTCCCATATAAATACTAGTAGGATGATTTGTAATATAAAATCCATAACTTTCTAGTTCTAATTT
Source organism: uncultured Mycoplasmatota bacterium (assembly GCA_947652325.1). Lineage (GTDB taxonomy): Bacteria > Bacillota_I > Bacilli_A > RF39 > UBA660 > MGBC108787. Next base: position 108,754 of record CANTCQ010000002.1, on the reverse strand, counting down.
ATTTTCATTTTCATTTTCTTCGTATTCTTTTAATATAGGTTTAATAACCAAAGGAGAATCCATGTCACATGCAAGTTCTGCGTAATTTATTACGGCATTTACATTTTCTTTTAAGGTTGTTTTGTTAGCAAAATCATCAAATACTCCTGCATGAATTAAGATTTCTAAAATTCTAGTATTCACATTTTTGTTTAAAGTACGGGTTACAAAATCAATAAAATCTATGTACTTGCCATTTTGTTCTCGTTCTTTTAAAATATTTTCGATAGTTATATTTCCAAGCCCTTTAATAATGGATAAAGGAAGAATAAGCTTATTTTCCTTTATTTTATATGTACTTTCGCTTTCATTAATGGTTGGATGTACTATTTCTAATTGATGACTTTTGGCTTCTCTTAAATACTCTTTGGTTTTAATTTCACTTCCAATACTCATGTTTAATAAATTCGTGATAAAATAGGTTGGAAATTTCACCTTCAAATACGCCATTTGATATCCAATTAAAGAATAGGATACAGAATGCGATTTATTAAAGCCGTAGCCGGCAAATTTTAAAATCAATTGATACAATTTTTCAGAAATATTTTTATCATACCCATTTTTTATGGCCCGAGAAATAAATTTTTCTTGTTCACTTAGAATGACTTCTTTTTTCTTTTTGCTCATGGCTCTTCTTACTAAATCAGCCTCCGCATAAGAATAACTTGCGATGCTTGCTAAAATTTGCATGACTTGTTCTTGATAAACTATAATTCCTTCGGTTTCTTTTAAAATCGGTTCTAAGGCTGGTATGAGGTAGGTAATTTTTTCTTTTTTCTCTTTTCTTCTTATGAAAGAATCAATATTCTCCATAGGACCTGGTCTATAAAGAGCAATGGATGCCACTATATCACTAAAATTTCGTGGTTTTAATTTTTGTAAAAAGCTACGCATCCCACTGCTTTCAAATTGAAAGATTCCGGTTGTGTCTGCTTTTGTAAACAAATCCAATACCTCGTTATCATTTAGATTGATTTTGTTTAGAGCTATTCTTTTTTTGGTATCTTTTTCAATTAATTCTAAAATATTGGATATCATGGTTAAATTTTTTATAGCTAACAAATCCATTTTTAGGAGTCCTAATTCTTCTAAATATTCCATCGTAATTCCGGTTAATGTTGTATCTCCTAATTTTAAAATAGGGATTACTTCATCCAAATTCACCTTGGATATAACAACACCTGCTGCATGAGTAGAAATATTTTTCTTGATTCCTTCTAACTTTAAACCAATTTTATAGATTTTTTGCAAAGCTTTATTCTTTTCCAGCATTTGCTTTATTTTTTCATTTTCTAAATTTTCATGCAAACTTTTCATAGAATTGATTTCTTTTATAAAAGTTTCAAAGTCTTTTTCTGTATATTCTATAATTCGAGCAATTTCTCGCAAAACTAGCTTACTTTTTAAAGTAGCAAAAGTCATAATGGATGCAACCTTTTTTTCTCCATAACGAAATCGTATATATTCAATTACTTTGCCTCGTTTGGTATTTTCAAAATCTATATCAATATCAGGCATTGTAATTCGCTCAGGATTTAAAAACCGTTCAAATAAAAGATTATATTCTAAAGGGTCGATATCGGTAATTCCTAGACAAAAACAAACTAAAGAACCTGCTGCACTTCCTCTTCCAGGACCTACAAAGACATTGTTTTTTTTAGCAAATAGGACATAATCATATACAATTAAAATATAATCTACAAATCCCATTGTTTTTATTATGCTTAATTCATAATGTAGACGTTCTTCATAAATTTTGGAAATTTCACCGTTTAAACGTTTATGTAACCCCTTTTGTGTTAAATTTTTTAAATAAAGAAAGGAATCTTTTATATTTTCATCATATATGGGAATTCTATTTTCATTTTTAGGAATTTCTAAATTGATTTCACTGGCAAAAGAAAGCGTTGTTTGTGCATCCACATTTTCTATTTCTTCCAAAAAATAATTTTTTTCATAATTTCCTTTTGTATACATACTTCTTTTTTTATCTTCTGCTATCATTTGCAAATAGTCTAAATAAATCGTATCTTCTTTCTTTAAAGAACGGACATCATTTAAAAATACAATCTTTTCGGTTTTTAATAAAGCATGTGTTTTTTCATAATCATTTTGGTATCCTGCATACGTCTGCAAAAAAATAGCCGTCACTTCTTTAAAAAGGGAAAAAGAAGAAAATGGAACAATAGCTATTACTTCTTTTTTGTACATTTCAATATCAACAAAATTTAATTCTCGTTCTCCTTTTAAAGTATTTAATTTTAAAAGGCTTTGATACCCAATATAATTTTTTGCATATAAATAAATGGGCATTTTATTTAATGTAATAGAAAGACCAATAATGGGTTTTATATTATTCTTTTTGCATTTGTTATAAAATTCCATTACTCCATATAAGTATTCATCACATAGAGCACATGAGGATATATTTTTTTCTACTAAATGATTGATTAAATCATCTATTTTTATTGTACTTTTTAATAAACTATAGTCTGTTGTTATTTTTAGTGGTATGTACATAAAAACCCTCCATGTTGTAATATTATTATACCAAAAAAATGTTCTTTCTTAAAGAGACTATTGCTCTAATTTTTATTCGTTTGTTTTATAAGCAAAATTTAATTTATATTATCACTTTTTTCATTGACAAGATTTTTAAATTTCGCTACAATAAAATGGACTTTTTACTTACAACTTATTTTATTTTTTATAGCTCGAATGATTATTTTCGAGAGTTTTTTTGTTTCCGAATAGAAAGAAGGGAAAAAATGGACGAAAAGGAAAAAAAACTTGAACAAGAAAATCTAAAAAAAACAGTCAGATATTTAAATACAAAAATTTCAGAAATGGAAATAAGCATTTTTGAAGACACTGAAAAAATTAAAGAATTTCGAAAATACGCTTGGGAAAATAAAGGAGGGATGGATAAACAAGAATTAAATGCTGTTCGAACTACTAACGAGCAAGAAGCTTTCCTTCTTTTACAAGAACGTGACTATTTTAAAAAATTATTACGTATTCAAAATACTCCTTATTTTGCATCCATTGTAATTCTTGATGAACAAGAAAAAAAACAAAAGATTTATATTGGTATGACTTATTTAAAAGATGAAAATCTAGATAATTTAATTTATGATTGGCGTGCTCCCATTTGTAGTATTTTTTATGACTATGAAATTGGAAAATGTAGGTATGAAGCTCCTATGGGAATAATTGATTCTTATTTGTTTCAAAAACGTCAGTATAAAATTGAAAATCAAAAGCTCTTACGCATTATCGATAGTGCTATTACAATTGATGATGAAATACTGCAAGAAGCTTTAGCAAGTGAATCTAGCGATAAAATGAAAAATATTGTAACAACGATTCAGCAAGAGCAAAATAGTGTTATAAGGAATATAAAAGACAAACATTTAATTGTACAAGGAATTGCTGGTTCTGGAAAAACCAGTGTAGCCTTACATCGAATTGCTTTTTTGCTTTATAAAATAAAAAATTTATCTTCGGATAAAGTGTTAATCTTTTCTCCTAATCAAATTTTTACAGAATATATTTCAAATGTTTTACCAGAATTGGGAGAAGAAAATACGTTACAAACTACTTTTCATGATTATTTAAACAAAATGATTTCTGAATATAAAAAGGTAGAATCTTACATCGATTTTCTAAATAATTATTATTTAGGTAACAAAAATTTTTTTGCTTTGCTAAAATACAAACAAAGCAATCAAATTATAAAAGATTTAAAACTTTTTGTAGCAGATTTAGAAAAAAATACTTTTTTTAAAAATGGTTTTACAGAAAATAAAATATATTCCTATTCAAAAGAGGAATTAAATTTTCTTTTTCATGACCGTTATTCTTCTCTTCCTTTTTTTGAAAGAATAACGCAAATGGCTATCAAAATGTCAGAAAATAATTATAATGGAAGCAAAAAAAAGAAAGGGACTTATCATAAACTTCTTCTAGAAACTTTAGGGTTAAAAAAAGATTATAAATCTATTTTACAAATGTTTTATAGGAGTTCTTTTTTTCGAGAAAAAATGAGTGAAAATGAAATAAAAAAGCTAAATAATATTCAGGAAATCCATTATGATGATGCCCTTTTACTTGTCTATTTAAAAGGTTTGATGGAAGGGTTTTATTATGAAAAATATATCGAACAAGTTATCATTGATGAAGCGCAAGATTATAGTTATTTGCAATATTTTCTATTATCTAAAATATTTAAAAAAGCTTCTTTCACTATTTTAGGAGATGTACATCAAAATATTAACCCTTTTTACAATTATCATAGCTTAGAAGAATTAATTCCACTTTTTTCTGGAAAATACATTGAACTTACAAAAACGTATCGTTCTAGTGAAGAAATTATTACATACGCAAATCAAATTTTGCAATTAAATCATATTTGTGCTATTCGTAAAAATGAAAAGAAACCGGTCATTATTCGAAAAGATAAAACTTTGTTAAAAGATGATATTAGGCATTTAAAAACAAAATATAAATCTCTTGCTATTATTACAAAAAATACAGAAATGGCAAAAGAATTGTATGAATCTCTAAATAAGGACTTCTCTTTATCTTACGTAGACACTAAAACAGAAGAATTTATAAAAGATTTTATCATTATTCCTGCTTATTTGGCTAAAGGATTGGAATTTGATTCTGTTATTGTTTATCAAAATCCATTCCATTGTTTTAAAGAGAATGAAAAAAAACTTTATTATGTTGCTGTCACTCGAGCACAACACGAACTTTATATTTATGATTTAGAAAAGTAAATTACTATGCTACAAAACTACATTATTCTAAAAATTCTTTGATTTTCACCTAACCATTGGAATAATATTTGACTTCATACATAAATAATGATAAGATTTTATAGAAAGAAATTTTGGAGGTGGCAAAATGGCAACAAATGTATCAAAAAAGAAACCTTTAACTGTAAATTTAAGAAGCAAAGCTTGTAATGCTACAAAAAGCAAACAAAAACCAAATTTACAAAAGAAAAAAATCAATGGAAAAACTGTTTTAATTAGTGCTAGAGAAGCTAAAAAAATTGCTTAAAAAAGAATTCAAAAAATAAATTTGAATTCTTTTTTTGAGACCAAATTTTTTTATTTTTTCTATACTTTTGTATGACTATCTATTTAAATTAAATACAATTTATATTTTAAAATCATAAGATTTTTTTAAACTAGAGTAACAAAATAAAAAATGTTTAGATAAAAAAATATTTTATCTAAACTTCCATCAAATTATGTTTCTAATTTAGGAATTGCCCTTGTTTTTTAGTATTTTTATTTTTTCATTAAAATCGCCACTATTACATACATAAGAACCAGCTACTATCATATCTACTAAAGTATCACTTAAATCTTTAATACTTTCTTTATTTATTCCGCCATCTACATTGATTAAAAAATCTACTTTATATTTTTCTTTTAATTGTATAAGTTCTTTGATTCTTTCTTTCGTTTCTTTTAAAAATTTTTGGCCTCCATATCCAGGAATTATTGCCATAATCAATACTAAATTAATTTTTTTAATATAGGGAATTATCTCTTCTATTTTCGTGAAAGGACTAATAGCTATTCCCACTTTACAATTTTTTTCTTGAATATATTTTATGATTTTGTTGTGTTCTGTTGTGGCTTCAAAGGAATAAGTAATGTAATTTGGCTTAATGTAAGAAAAAACATCAATAAATTGTTTTACATGCAAAGTCATTAAATGGACATCTTTGGACTTTTTACTTTTTTTCAAAATTTCTAGTTTTTTTCTATCAAAAGGAGTTACATTATTTACAAATATTCCATCCGCAACATCCACATGAATAAAATCAGCATTTGATTTGTTGATTTTTTCCATGGTTCTTTCAAAATCATCGTGATTACTCAAAAAAGATAAAGCTACTTTCATATAATTCTCCTATTTATTCTTTATAAAATTAATATAATTATCATATCTTGACTTTAAAATTTCTTTTTTTTCTACTGCTTTTTTCACATTACAATCTTTTTCTTTATAATGCATGCAGTTTTTAAATGGGCAAACATAGTATTGAAATTCTTTAAAACTATTTCGAATTTCTTCTTTGGATACATCTTCAAAATCCAAACTAGAAAAACCAGGTGTATCCGCAATATAAAAATCTTGAAAACAAAAAAGTTCAACATGCCTCGTTGTATGCTTTCCTCTTCCTAGACTTTCAGAAATTTCATCTGTTTTTAAATGTAATGATTTATCTAGTTTATTTAACAGCGTGCTTTTTCCAGCTCCTGTTTGTCCTGTAATCACAACCATCTTCTTTTTTAAAATTTTATTTAATTTTTTATATTTATCGTTTGTAATCACAGTATATCCTATTCTTTTATAATAATCTCTTATTTTTTTTTGTTCTGTTTTTTCTTCTTTTGAAAGTAAATCTATTTTTGAAAAACAAAGAATTGGCTCTATTTTATTTATCTCCACAGAAGCAATCATTTTATCAAGTAAATTTAAAGATAAGTCTGGCTTTTTTACACTGGTGACTAAAAGGGCTACATCTACATTGGCAATCATGGGGCGATTTAAATAATTTTTTCGAGGAAGTATTTCCAAAATATAGGCATTTTCCACATCAATTGTACATGTGTCCCCTACAAGTGGTATGATTTTTTCATTGCGAAATTTTCCTCTTGCTCTACATTCTATTTGAATTTCTTTTGTTTGAACAGTGTATAAATTACTAATAATTTTAATAATTCTGCCTTCCATTATTCACATTGTCCTAATTCTCTTGCTGCCTCATCACAAACTTCATTTCCAGATGTAGACTCCGTTTTTTTGGCAACAGTTATTTTTAAAGAGGTTCCAGAACGAATAATGTATCCTTCAGGTTTTGATTGAGCAATAATTGTCCCTTCTTCTACCCCTTCTTTTTCTTCTTCTACAACTTCTAAAGTTATTCCATATTCCTCACAAAAAGCTTGTATTTCTTCCACACTAAAACTACCATCTGTAAAATTTGGATATTTACTAATAATATTGGGAATATATAATGTAATGGTATCTCCGACAGATAATTTCTCGCCTTCTTTTGTTGACTGGTCAATAATTTCTCCATCTTTTGCTGTTTCTGGATTATTTATGTCTTTTTTCTCTATTAATACTTGTAAACCTTTTGCTTCCAAAGCTCCCTTTATTTCTAAATAGTTTTTCCCGATGTAGTTTTCCATTGTAATTTTTGTATCTCCCATTGATACATATAAAGTTATTGTTGTATTTTTCGTTCTTTTACTTCCTGTTGTTGGATTTGTTTTAATTACATGCCCTTCTTCTACTTCACTAGAAGCTTGTTCTTGTTGCTCATCACTAATTTTAAATCCTGCATCTTGTAAGGTTTTTACAGCTTCATTTACTGTCATATTTGTGACATTTGGTACTTCAATTTCTTTTTCATTTGTTATTATAGGAATCAATAAAACAACAGAAGTAATGATTACAACCAATCCTGTAAATATACAAGCTAAAATTATTAATAATTTATTTTGTTTTTTTAAATCTTCTTTTGTTATTTGCTTTGCTATAGGAGTTCCTCCTTCATTTTCTTTTTTTGTTTCTTTTAACATTTTAGCTACTTTTGTGTCTTCAAAATTATTTTCTGAATATTTGAATTCCACTTTTCTTTCATGAATCCTTGTATCCGACATACAGGTTTTTAAATCCTCATGCATTTCGCGAGCATCTGTATAACGATTTTTTGGATTTTTAGCTGTTGCCCGTAAAATGATATTGGCAATCGATTGGGATAAATTGGGGAGTTCTTCTTTGATATCAGGCATTGGTTCTTTTAAGTGTTTTAAAGCAATTTCCACCGCATTATCTCCTCTAAAAGGAAGTTTACCAGTTAAAAGCTCGTACATCACTATTCCCATGGAATAAATATCGCTTTGCAGGCTTGCACCTTTTCCACTTGCTTGTTCAGGTGGTATATAATGAACGCTTCCCATCACAGAATTGGTTTGTGTAAGTTGAGTAGCGTTCATGGCCATAGCAATACCAAAATCCGTAATTTTTACGAGTCCATTTTCTAAAATCATAATGTTTTGTGGTTTTATATCTCTATGAATAATATAGGAGTCATGTGCAACACTCATACCATCCGTAATTTGTAGCATTATATCAATGACTTCACTTGTAGTCAACTTTCCTCGTTTCTTAATTAAATCCTTTAAATGTTTTCCTTCAATATATTCCATTACAATGTAGTAGTCTCCATTATCTTCTCCAACATCGTAAACTTCTACAATATTAGGGTGATTTAGGCTACTAGCAGATAAAGCTTCTCTTTGAAAGCGATGGACAAATTTTTCATCACTCGCTAAATCTCCTCGTAAAAGCTTGATAGCAACGTTTCGGTCTAAAATGGTATCATAGGCTAAATATACATTTGCCATTCCACCTTCCCCAATACTTTTTATAATTTGGTAACGGTCACTAATCTTTTGCCCCTTCATTATCATTCTTTTTCACCACTTTCTTTTATGACTAAATAAGCGATTGATATATTGTCTTGCCCCCCTCTAGCGTTGCATTTTCGAATTAATTTTATTATTTTTTCTTCTACTTCTAATGTTTCATCATTTAAAACTCGTTCAATTTGGTCATTGCTTAACATATTGGTAAGTCCATCACTACATAAAAGAATCGCTTCACTCGTTAAATCAACATCAAAAATATCAAGTTCTACTTTTTCCATGGCTCCCAAAGCCTTCATTAAAACATTTTTTTTGGGATGATATTTAGCTTCTTCTTCTGTTAATTGTCCTGTTTCTACAAGCAAATTTACTAAAGAATGGGGTTTCGTTACTTGATGTAAATGTCCATTTTTTAAAACATAACCTGTAGAATCTCCGATATTACCAAATATTAAATATTCTTTTGTTAAAAGTGCTAAAACAAGTGTTGTACCAAGTCCAGTTGCATCTGGATTATTTTTAGCGTATTCTATAATTTCACTATTTATTTCATTGGCATTATCATTTAACCAATTGACTGCATCTAATTTTGAGCCAACAGATGAAATATTACTAAATCTTTTTCCTAGATGCGTGACAGCAAGACTTGATGCCACTTCTCCAGCTCTATGTCCTCCCATACCATCTGCTACCATTAGTAAATATTCACCACCTGCATTTTTTAGTATGGTAACACTATCCTCATTATGACTACGAACACGACCAGCATCCGTTAGATAAAAACTTTTCATTTATTCCACCTCTTTGCTTCTTAGCTGTCCACAGGCAGCGGATATTGCGCTACCAAATTCTTTTCTGATAGTTACATTTATGCCTTTCTTTTTTAACAGTTCACAGAATTTACTAATTGTATTTTTTTCACTTTTTTTAAATTCTATGTGATTTGTTTCATTATAAGGAATTAAATTCACATAAATATTCATGCCATGCAAGAGATTTGCAAGTTCTATTGCACATGCTTCACTATCATTTATCCCTTTAAGCATAACATATTCTATGGTTACTCGTCTATTGGTATGTTGAATATAATCCTTTATTGCCTCTACTAGTTGACTAATATTGTACACTTGGTTTACTTTCATTAACTTACTACGTAAAGTATCATTGGGAGCATGTAAAGAGATAGCAAGATTTATTTGGATGTTTTCTTTTTTTAAATCGTATATCTTAGGAACAAGTCCACTTGTGGAAAGTGTGATATGGCGTATTCCTAAAGCTAGTCCTTTGGCATCGTTGATTATTCGAATAAAGGCCATAACATTTTCATAATTATCTAGAGGTTCTCCTATTCCCATAATCACAACACTTGAAATACGCATTCCTAAATCTTTTTCTACTAATAAAATTTGGCTAACCATCTCATACGTTTCTAAATCTCGTACCTTTTTTAATCTACCTGATTCACAAAAAGCACATCCCATATTACATCCTACTTGACTTGATACACAAAGGCTTGTACCGTAATCATGAAACATTACAACAGCCTCAATACAGTTTTCGTCATAAAGTTCAAATAAATATTTGCGAGTTAGTGTATCTTTTTCACAGCGTTTTATTTTGGGAATAGCAAAAGAGAAGTCTTCTTTCATTTTATCACGTACTTCTTTTTTTATATTGCTCCAATTTTCTATATTTTCTTCTTTGTGAATATACAGCCATTCAAAAACTTGCAAAGCTTTAAATTTTTTTTCATTATTTTCTAAAAAATATTGTTCTAATTTTTCTCTTGTTATTCCATATATATTTTTCATTTATTCACCATATTCAGTATACCATACTTATAAAAAAAGAAAAAATAGCCTATTTTGCTATCTTTTGCTTTCTATTCGTTTTTATTTTCACTAAATAACAATTGATATTCTACTTGTTCTTCTTCTATTATTATTTTTTCAATTTTTTCTTTTGTTTCGATTACATTTATTTTGCTATTTTTTTCATTATAAATGAGATTGTATTCATGAATAAAAGTATCCTCATTTTCAATAATGCTTTTTTCTTCTACTTCGTCTAGCAAGGAAGTTAATGTATTTCTATCTAAAAATTCTTTCGTTATTCCATTGTAAATTCCTTCTATTTCCTTTACTTGGTCGAGTATTACTTCATAAGAAATCCCATTTTCTACTCTGTATTTCTTTATTCCATTTCTATCTTCTTTGTATCCATTTACTACTCCGATGCTTTCTGTACCTTCCCATTTTAAATTATTATCTTTGGTGATTATGAGAAAAGATAATAAATATTCATCGCTTAGTAAGTTTTGTAATTTTTCTTCATAACTTATTCCTTTTTGTTTTTCTTTTAACTTAGGTGTTTGTCTTTTTTCTGGAGGATTTATACTGTTTATTATAGAAACGATTCCCATTAAAAATGATAATGATACAATCCAAATAATTAACACTATTAAAGAATGCCATCTCGGGTTTTTCCAACATTCTTTAAAAAACGCTTTATTCATTATTCACCTACTTTTTTATTCATTAATTCACTCTTATTTAAACCATTTAAATAATCTTTAATAAGCATTTCTTTTTTACCAAAAGGTTTTACTTTTTCTAAATAAATGATACCATTTTGACATGCAATGCCTAATGTATTTTTAGTAACTTCTACAATGGTTCCTGGTTCTTTTTTTACATTTCCAAAAACAAATTTTGCTTCTATTATTTTGCATTCTACATCATCTAATAAAAAATTGGCAAGTGGCCAAGGATTTAGTCCTCGAATGTGGTTAATAATTTGTTTACCTGATGCATGAAATGTAAGTCTTTCATCTTCTCTTTTTATATTATAAGCATACGTTACTTTTTCTTCTTCTTGTTTTGTTCTTGCATTCGTTTTATTTATGATACTTGGAAGTGTTTTTATTAATAGTTCTGCCCCCATAATCGACAATTTTTCATGTAAAGTTCCTACATTATCTGTATCTGTTATTTTATATTCTACTTGAGATATGATATCCCCAGCATCCATTTTTTCAGCCATATACATAATGGTAATTCCTGTTTTTTCTTCGCCATTTAATAAACACCAATGAATGGGAGCCCCTCCTCTATATTTAGGAAGTAAAGATGCATGAACATTGATACAACCAAGAGAAGGATAATCTAAAATTTTTTTTGGAATAATTTGTCCATAAGCACAAGTAATGATAATATCTGCTTTTGTATTCAAAATTTTTTCATATTCTTCTTTTATTCTGTTTGGTTGAAAAACAGGAATATTATTTTCTACTGCTAATTTTTTTATTGGAGAAGGTGTTAACAGTTGTTTTCTTCCTACACTTTTATCTGGTTGGGTCACTACTAATAAAACATTTGTATTTTCAATTAATTTTTGTAAAACAGGAACAGCAAAATCAGGAGTTCCCATAAATATTACTTTTAAATCTTTCATATTGTTCACCTAAAAATATTATACAAAAAAAAAGAAGATATTGCTATCTTCCTTGGCTTATTTCCTCGTTTTCTCTTTCAAATAACTCTAATTCGAATGCTTGTATTTCCTCAAAATGCAAAGTATAATTTTCACTTGAAGCGCTTACTACGCTAATAACATTTGTTTTGTCAGAAAATTCTTTATTTTTATTTTTTGGATATTAATTACCTTTTACAAGTTTATATTCCGTTTTATTAGTTTCCTTATTTTGCTTTACTATTAAAGTTATTTCAGGAGTCGTTAGACTTCTATATATACTTTGATTATCATTTCTTTCTTCTAATCCCATAACCAAAGCTCCCTTTTCAAACATTTCTTCTGTTTCATAAATAACATATGCTATTTCTGGATATATTTTCCAATCTCTGTTTGCATCTTGTGCTATTGTAATACTTTTATTATACACTTTTGCAAATTCTTCTCCAGTTTGAACTGCTTCTTCATAAGATATTTCATTGTAAAACAAGCTGTAAACATTAAAGGAATATTATTTTTAAATAATCTTCTTTTTATATTTTAAAATTCAATTTCTTTTTTATTTTTCGATTGTAATAGTTTTTGTTTTAGCATTTGTAATTTTTTCCTTTTTAAGAAGGCTTTATAATCTGAAAGTTCAGAAAGTTTTTCTTTACTGGGATCTGGTTTTTCTTTTTCTAAATTTTCTAAAATTGTATTGACTTCTGTCATTTTCTTTTTTATTGATAGCATTTTTTGTATTTCTTTATTTATTTTCTTTTTATTATTTCTATAATTTTCATAATCTTTATTATATAAGCAAAAAAGTATAGCAAAAGATAAGGCTATACAAATTATAATCATTTTAAAAGATAGATGGGTAAATTTACTACTTATAACTATTGATAGTATTGGACATAATATGAGCAAAATCTTACATTCCAACATCATTTTGGTTAAAGATTCCTTTTCCTGATTTAATTCTTTTATTTTTTTAGTTACTCTTTTAAAATTTAAGACATTCTTTTCCATTTCTTGTTTATATTCTTGCATCTTTTTCTCTATTGTTTTGTATTCCATTTTCTTCAAACTCTCTTTTTTTGTTTTGTCTTTCGTTGGTAGGTATTCTATTATAATAAAAAGAAATTGTCAAAAAATATTTTTCTATATTTTTAAAGGATTTTTATCAATTTCTAACTTCACCTTGTTATTGATAGAAAATAGTTTATCTAAATCTTCTAAAGTAGAAGTAAGGGATTTATCAAAACGATATTTGATAATAATTTGAAAACGATAAACATTGTTTACTTTAAATACATTCGAAGTTGTGGGTCCTAAAACGATGGATTCACTAGACAAATGTCCTTTTAAGTAATTTGCAACCTTTTTGGCTTCACATCCACAAAGTTCATAATCTTTGCTAGTAACTTTTAAACTTACTAAATAGTAATAAGGAGAATATTTTAGTTTTTTTCGAATGTTCATTTCATATTTGTAAAATTTTTCATAATCTTGTTCTGCTACACATTTTAAGATAAAGTTGTCTTTATTAAATGTTTGAATTATGACATTGCCAAGTGTATTGCCTCTTCCTGCTCTTCCTGCTGCTTGATAAAGCAAGTCAAACGTTCTTTCTCCACTCCTGAAATCTGGAATGTTTAAGGTTGTATCGGCATTAATAATTCCTACTACTGAAACATTGGGAAAATCAAGACCTTTGCTAATCATTTGGGTACCAAGTAAAATGTCGTATTCTTGATTTTTAAATTGTTCTATCATTTTTGCATAACTATTTTTTCTTCTAGTTGTATCTGTATCCATACGAAGAACTCTTATATATTCCCATTCTTGTTTTAAATATGCTTCTACTTTTTCTGTCCCATACCCATAAAAATTCAAATCCGTTTGGCATTTAGGGCATTTATCGTTTTTAAAAAGAGTATATCCACAATAATGGCATCTTAAATTGTTTTTGGTTTTATGGTAAGTTAAAGTGATATCGCAATTCGGACACTTATAGGTAAAGCCACAATTACTGCAAGTAATGGTGGTTGCATATCCCCTTCGATTTAAAAGTAAAATAATTTGTTCGTTTCTGCTTACTGCACTTTCTATTTCCACTTTCAATCGCTCACTTAATAAATAGTTCCCTTTTTTTATTTCAGGGGCCATATCTACAATAGTACACATTGGGAGTAATTTTTCATTTACACGATGTTTTAGAGTTAAAAGTTCATATAAATTTTTACTGGATTTTGCCATTCGTTCAAGTGTTGGGGTAGCACTTCCAAGTATGATGGGAATTTGGTTATATTCGGCGCGAAATTCAGCAACATCTATTGCATTATATCTTGGGTTGTTTTCTTGCTTATAAGATTCAGAATGTTCTTCATCAACTATAATAATTCCTAAATTTTTTAAGGATGCAAAAATAGCACTACGGGCTCCAATTACGATTTTTGCTTCATCACGAATAATTTTTCGCCATTCGTCGAATCTTTCTCCATCAGATAAACCACTATGTAAAACTGCTACTTCTCCTTGAAATCGCGATTTAAAATGAAAAACAAATTGAGGAGTTAAACTAATTTCAGGAACCAAAACAATGGCAGACTTCCCTTGTTTTAAAACACACTCTATTACTTGCATATAAATTTCGGTTTTTCCACTTCCGGTTACTCCCCATAATAAAAATTTTTGATATTGATTTAATTTGTTTGTTATTGCCAGAAAAACTTGTTTTTGTTCTTCATTTAATTCTTTTTTTTGTTCCGTTTTATATTCTATCTCTTTTAGGCGATACACTTCCTCTTGTACTTCTTTTATTACTTTCTTTTTTAAAAGGGTATTTACACTAGAAACGGAAATCAAACTTGCTTCTTTTTTTAAAGCATGCTCTGTATTTTTTATGAAATTTATTATTTCTTTTTGAGAAGTATTTCTACAAGTTGTTAGAGCTTCCTCATACGTTTTTTCTAAAAATAAACATGTTTGAAACTTTTTATTCACTTTTATTTTATCACTTGCTTTTAAAGCCTTTGGGAGCATTGTTTGGTAAGCACTTGATAAACTACATAAACATTCTTTTTTAATAAACTCCCCTATTTTTAAAAGTTCTTCATTCAAAACAATATCTTCATCTACTACTTCTTTTATAGGAAGAATTTGTCTATCTTCTTGTGCGTTCATTTTTATATTTAAAATAAATCCCTCTAGAGTTCGATTATTAAATGGAACTTTTACCCGTTTTCCAAGCGCTATACTCTTTGCTAAATATTTTGGTACTTCATAAGTATACGTTTGGTCAGTTTGTTTATTTCTTAATTCTACTAAGACATCAATAAACATGTTGTTTCACCTAATAAGATTGTAACAAAAAAGAAAGAAAAACACTAGTTCTGATTTTTTACTATTTTCTTCTATCTTTCTATTTTTAACCAATACTTCTCTTCAATTTGTTTTCTTCTTCTAAAAAAGTGGTATATTTCATATAATTTCTACACTCTGTATTTTCATAAGGATATAGGCTAATGATTTTATTGGAATTTTGTAGAGTAACAATTTCTAAGTAATTTGCAAAACGTCCACTTACTTTTCCGTTATTTTCATATCTCAACAAATAAAGTTCTGTAATAGTTCCAGAAATACATTTATTTTCAAAAGGAAGCCATTTTCGTAAATTATAATATACCTCTTCCGCAGGAAAGTCATCTAAGAATTGAGATTTGTATTTCTCATCAAAATGGAAATGTTCTTTAATATGTTGTAAAGCTCTTTGTTCATTGTAAGAAAGAATTTGATTGACCAAATAACCATTATACTTATAATCTTTTGGTGATAAAATGCCCAATTTTTGTTTTAAAAACAACAGAAGACACGTTGTATCCATATTTCTTTTAACATAAATTTTCATATTTGCTCGAAATAACTGATAACACTCATGATATTTTCTTTGGCAACAAAGTAATTTTATTTTCATAATATAATAATCTTCTTGGGTTGCTAAAATTGTTTCTTTTGTCATTAATCTTTTGGCTGTTTCTAATATTTTCTCTGCTTCTTGTAAAGCATTTAATTTTATTAAAGTATCAGCATAATAAATGTAAGCCTCTATATCTTTAGGATACCTCATTAAATATTCTTGAAATTTTACCAAAGCTTTTTCTAATTTGTACTTGCGAGATAATTTTAGAATTTTTTTAAAAGATACACAATCAAAACATTTTTCTTCATTTTGATAAGTAATCACATAGTTTCCCCCTTTTTTTAAACGATACTTATTTTATCTTAAAATTACTACGGAAGCAAGAAAAATCTATATCTTTTTCTTTTTATCATTTTCTACTAATTTTTCTTTTATCCATTGATAACTTTTTATGAGTTCCTCTTTTTTCACTCTGCAATTTGCAGGAGAAGGGCTTGGTAAACAATACACAGGTAAATCTACTTTATCTTTAAAAAATTGCATATAATATTTGTATGCTGTTTTTCCCGTTGTAAAAATTGTTTTTATATGACTATTATGTATAAGCTTTTCTAAATCATTAGGAATGGCTTTTTTTATACTGGCATCACTAGAACCTTCTATTTCACAGCTTGCCAAAACATCCCATAAAGCAATTCTTCTTCTTAATAAGAATTCTCTTTTGTCTTTTATTTTTTCTTCAAAAATTTCTTCTAATACTTCCCAAAATCTATTTTTGGGATGACCATAATAAAAACCAACGCTTCTTGATTTTACACTGGGAATAGTACCTAATATAAGGATTTTCGAATTTGTATCAAAAATCGGTTCAAATTGGTGTTTTACTATTGATTTCATAATTTATCCCTCTTTTTTTGTATGATAAATTTTAAAAAAAAATAACATTAGAAAAAATATGATATCATAGATTTAGAAAATATTCATTCGAATAAAAAAAGGAGTGATACAATTTGAATGATAATTATGTAGTAAATGAAGGTTCATTACCTCCTAAAAAAAAGAAACTATATTGGAGTTTTTCTTGTTTTTTCATTTTATTTATAATTATAGGAACAATTCTTTACCCTCTTAAGAAAATCAGCCCTAAAAAAGTATTTACGGCTGCTATTGAAACAGTATATTCTGCAACAACTCGTAACGTCTCTGATTCTAATTTTTCAGGAGCTAATATTACTTTACAAACAAATTTGATAAGCTCAGAAGAAGAACAAGCACGCATTTTAACTTTATTAAATCATTTTACTTTACAAATGCAGTATGGTGTTTCTTTTGAAAAGCAAAAAGCTTATGTTGATTTTAATTCGCAATATAAATCTAAAAATTTACTTTCTTTTCAAATGCATTTTGAAAAAGAAAAGGCCTACATTTTCTTAAAAGAACTTTATTCAAAATATTTGGAAGTTCCTATAAATGAATTTAAAACGAAATTTTCCACTAAGAGAAATACTGAAGATATGCAGATAGTTTTAGATTACATCAAAGATGCTTTACAAAAATCTTTAAAAGACAAATATTTTAAAAAAGAAAATACAACACTTTTACTCGACCAAAAACGTGTGAAAGTTACTCGTAATCAACTCATTTTAAATCAAGAAAATGGAAAAGAAATCTATATTACTTTAGGACAAGAATTAGATAACGATTATTTTATTTCCAGTCTGTCTAAATTACTAAACAAAAGTAAAGAACAAATAAAATCCATTATAAATAAAATGAAAAAAGGACAAATTTCTTTATCTCAAGATGATGAGTTAGTTTTTTCCATCTATACCAAAGGATTAAAAAATAATTTTATAGGAATTGCTATAGAAAATAAAGAAGATAGCTTCATAATTTTAAAAAATAAGAATACCCATTATGATTTTTCGTTAAAAATAAAGAATGAAACATCTTCAGGAAGTTTGGACATATTGAAAAATGAAGAAAATTATCGATTTCAAATCACATTAAACACTAAACAAACAAAAGGTACTATTACAGTGGAATGCAATTTTAATAAGGAGAATATTCCCTCTATCGATACTTCAAATACAGTTTTTATTAATGATTTAACTGAAAAAGAAAAAATAGATATTATAAACAAATTACAAAATCAAGAAGGCATTCAAGAATTAATGCAAGAAATTGTTTCTTTGTATACAACACATATGAAAATATAAAAAGACATTGCGTTTTTAAAAACGTATATGTCTTTCTTATATTTTCAACATTCTGATATTTTTTAAAATTCTAGATTGAAAAACTATATTATAATATTCATAAAAATCGTCAATATCATATAATTTTCTTGGAATACCAAGATTTTCAAAACATTCCCATACTTCTTCGCCATAATATGTCTTGATATAGTCTTCTTCTTCCAATGTTGCTCCTTTATAAAGAGCAGGTGCATAGCCAATACTTTTTATATTCGCTTTTTTTATACATTCTCCCAAAGAATCTAAAATGATAAGTTGTTCCTTGGAAGTTACTAATTTTTTTGTCAATAAATCTTTCCGATAATCTTTGCTATTTTCAATTTCAAAAGTTAAAAACAAATAAAATTCCCCTTCTTCATTTTCAACAAAAGAGTATTCTTTAGGATTTACTTGTATGTATTCTTCGTTTTCTATTTTTACTAAAACCAAAGAATCTGTAGTATTTTTCAAAATATTTTCTAAATCTTCTTTTTTTAGCTCTTTAGTACTTCCAATTTTTTTTAAATAATCATTATAAGTATTTAAAGTAAAAATAGTATCTGAAACCGTTAAAACCTCATCCTCAATAACTTCGTATTTAACATTAGAACTTTCTTCTTTTTTACATCCTGTAAGTGTTAGCATGGCTCCAAGTCCAATAAGAATAGAAGCTAATTGTAAACGTTTTTTTTTCTTGTTCATAAAATTCTTTTCTTCTTTCTATTTTTTTACACCTTTAGACTTTTTTGGTCCTTTCCAGTTATAACACTTTTTCAATAAAAAAGCAAAGTTTTTTACTTTGACTTCTTATCAGACATCATTTCTTTTAGTGTAGTTCCAATAGTAGCAATAGATTGTAATTCTGATGGAACAATAATTTTCGTTGCCTGTCCATTGGCTACATTTGCAAGTGCTTCATAACTTTTTAGAGTAAGTACTGAACTATCCGCTTTTGCATCTTTTAGAAGTTTAATTCCTTCTGCTTCTGCATTTTTTATTTTAAGCATGGCTTCTGCTTCTCCTTCAGCGCGTTTTATTTGCGCTTCTTTATCGGCTTCAGCTCTTAAAATTGCACTTTCTTTTTCTCCTTCTGCTATTAGAATGCTTGATTTTTTTTCTCCTTCCGCTTGCAGAATTTTTTCACGACGTTCACGTTCTGCACGCATTTGTTTTTCCATTGCTTCTTGAATATCTTTTGGCGGAAGAATATTTTTCACTTCTACTCTGTTTACTTTAATCCCCCATGGGTCGGTTGCTTCATCTAAGATAGAACGCATTTTAGAATTTATAATGTCTCTACTTGTTAACGTTTGGTCAAGTTCTAATTCTCCAATAATATTACGTAATGTCGTAGCTGTTAAATTTTCAATAGCACTTACAGGATATTCTACTCCATATGTATATAATTTTGGGTCGGTAATTTGAAAGTAGACTACAGTATCAATTTGCATTGTGACATTATCTTTTGTAATCACTGGTTGGGGTGCAAAATCTTTTACAATTTCTTTTAATGTTACAGAATTTGCAACACGGTCTACAAATGGTATTTTAAAATGTAGTCCGTTTTTCCATGTTGTATAATAAGAACCTAATCTTTCTATTACATAACTTTTCGCTTGTGGTACAACTTTGATGCTGGGAATAGCAATCAATATAATTAATATAAATATAGCAATTAAAAATGGCATTTTACTTCTCCTTCTTTCTAACCATTAATTTTACGCCATCGATTTTTTCAACGATAACTTCTTCACCGATAGAAAATTCTTCACCCGAAATAGCACTCCATTTCTTTCCATCGACTTTTACTTCTCCAATTACATGTTTTTTAATTGGTTCCGTAACCACCGCTTCCATTCCAATCACTCGGTCTAGATTGGTCGATTCTTTTTTTGGTTTAATAAAGCGTTCTAAGAAGCTTCTAGTAGTTAATAATAAAATAATTCCTAAGATAACAAATATGGCAAATTGAACATAAAAATTATCATAAAATATAGATATTATTAAAGATACAATTCCGCTTGCAATAAACCAAATGGATACTAGGTTAATTGTACTTACTTCTGCTATGATTAAGAGAAATATGATAACTAACCAAATCATCCACATTTCCATAACTTCACCTCTTTTATGACTTTAATATACTACTAAAATATGTAGATTACAAGAAATTTAGAACAAGATGCTATTGCCATTTTTTTAAACTTTCTGCAATTTCCATAAAATGCATTCCATTAGAGGCTTTTAGTAAAACCGCATCATCCTTTCTTAAATTTTTTAAAAGGAAATCCACAACATCTTTATTCGTACCAAAATGTTTTATATTTTCTTCTTTCATCCCACTTTTTATAGCTTCTTCTGCTATACATTTCGCATCTTCTCCTACAACAATTAAAATGTTGATTTCGTTTTCATAGATGCACTTTCCAACTTCTCTATGAAGAGCCTCTGAAAAATCTCCCAATTCTAACATATCCCCTAAAACTGCTATTTTTCTAGTTGCCTTTTTATTTTTTAATATTTCTAAACTCGATTTCATCGAATCTACACTAGCGTTATATGCATCGTTAATAATTGTTATCCCTTCTCTTATTTCAAATGTCTCTAAACGATTTTTTGTCATTTGAAAAGAAGATATTCCTTGTTTTATTTTTTCAGGAGTCATTTTAAGAAGAGTTCCTACAGCAAAAGCTACTAAACTATTGTATACAAAAACTTTTCCAGGAGCTGGACAATAGATTTCTTCTTCTTTTCCTTCATAAACAATTGTAAATAAAGAAGAATTTTGTAATAATTTTATATTTTTGGCTTGGTAATTACTTTCATTATCTATACCAATGGTTATTATATTTTTAAGATTGTTTTTGGAATATTCATGTAGTAAGTCATTATCATTATTAATCACTAAGATTCCTTCTTCATCCATTCCATTTTTTATTTCCAATTTCGCTTTTAAGATATTTTCTCTTGAACCTAGCTCTCCAATGTGTGCTGTTCCTACATTTGTAATTACGCTAATATGGGGTCGTGCTATTTTTGTTAAATAATCTATTTCTCCTAAAGCATTCATCCCCATTTCAATAACTGCTGCCTCTTCATTGGTAAGGCGCAAAAGTGTTAAAGGAAGTCCTATATTGTTGTTGTAATTTCCTTCTGTTTTTAGTGTTTTATATTCTCTATTTAAAACGCTATAAATCATATCTCTAGTACTTGTTTTTCCAACACTTCCAGTAATTCCTACAAAACAAGCAGAAGATGTATTCCTTTTGTATTCACCTAATTTTTTTAAAGCAACTTTGGCACTGTCTACAAGAATTATTGGTTTGTTATAGGAATAGTTTTCTTCTTTTATAAAAGAAGACTTTTCTAAAATGACTGCATTGGCTCCCTTTGAAAAAGCTTCTTTGTAAAAAAGATTCCCATCAAAATTGTCTCCTTTTATTCCAATATAAGTATCTCCTTCTTTTATGGTTCTTGTGTCTTTTGTAAATATATTACAAATTATACTTTTATCTCCACAAAATAACTGTCCCTCACAAATTTTAGTTATCTCTTCTATGGTTAATGCATTTTGCATATTCTAAAAACCTCCAAATCGACTTTATCTTATCATAGTTTTATATGTAAAGTAAATGTAATTATGAATGCTTTCTGTTTTAATAATTTTTTATGACCATGTATAATATTATATTAACAAAAAGGAGTTTTTTCATGAAAGATTATTCACTATCATATATTATAAATAACCCAGATATTATAGAAGATTTCATTACTACTTTAGCATCTACTTTTCCTAATTTTTATTATAAATACAATTATGTACATCGAGATGCTATTTCTTTTTACTATTTGGGACATTGCCCCTCTTTTGCACGTATTTTATACGCTATATTTAATGGAAATGTATCATTTTACGTTTCTGAAAGTCATGTAATAACTAAAATCGGAGATAACTTTTATGATATTAGAGGATATGTAAATGATAGAATAAATTTATCAGATTACCAAGAATATTCTTTAGAAGAATTTAGTTTTGCCGAAATAGCTTTAGATAAATTTGAAGACCATAGTATAGAAATTGAAAGCGACTTAATTTTTTTGGGAAAAGTGAAATTAAATGAAATCATACTAAACCATAATCAATATTTAATTAAAAAACTGGTTATTACTCCCCTTTTCAAACAAAAAAATTAGGTGATGTAAATGTATAAAATATCTTCTCAAGTAATAGATTTTGTTTTATTTTATAAACATTTAGAAATAATAGAAAAAAATAAGCAAAATAAGTTTCCATTAATTAAATTGAAACCTATTGGCAAAAGCTCTTGTGGATTTCCTATTGAACATTTTAAAGTAGGTGATGGTCCTCTACATATTGTTTATATGGGTGGAACTCATGGTAATGAAATTATTAGTGTAGATTTTATTTTACAACTTATGAATAATCTAGCTTTAGGAAATGGTGTTTTTAAAAATTTTAATCCTGATTTATTTACAGTTGATTTTATACCTTGCCAAAATCCTGAAGGATATTTTACTACTACTTATGCTTTAAAATCTGTAATGAAAGATATGAATCAAAAGGAAATTTTACATTTTTGTAAACAATACTATTTAAATTATCGAAATCGTAATGTTAAAATTAATAATTTAAATCAAATTATCTGTACTTGTTGTCAAAAATATGATTTTTCTACCCAAGAAAAGAATATTATTACTTCTTTTTGGAAAAATTTTTATAATAAAAAATTTAGTTCTAAAGAATTAATACAATTTTTAACAGAAACATTATTTGTAGAAGAAAATCAAATAAAAAATGATATAAAATATTTATGGGAAGAAAATATACAAGAAACATACATAGATAATACAAAAATAGTTTATTTAGAACCTTTTAACAATATAAATTTAGACTGCATTCCTCTAATAGATAATAACCATATAGAATTAAGAAATGCCTTAGAAAAATTATACCAAAATAATAAATTTCCATTTTGTACACTCGCCAATTTTATTGCAAATGCAAGCGGAGTAAATTTAAATGATAATAATGAATTTTATTTTCAGGAACTAAATAAGCGCATAGAAAAAGAAAAAATAGTTTATTCAAGTCCAATTTACCCATTACCAAAAAGTTGTATAAGTCCATTTGGAACTACTAGTATAGACTTCACAAAATTCATTCATGCTCCAGAAAATGTGGCCATTTTAAAATTTTTTAAAGACATGGAAAATTCTTGTTATGCTTTTTTTAATTGTCATGGTACAGGAGGACAATTATATGTAGAACCGTTTTATGATATAAACGATAAATCTAATTTTCGTGATTTTTCCTTTTACATCAACAATCGCATTGCAACAGAATATTTAAAAGAAATAGAAAAAACTTATATTGAAAAAACAGGAATTAAATCTTCCTATGAAAAAATGGGGTACCCAAATAAAATTACAGGAATGGCTGATTTATTACGTTCAAAATATATAGGACATTTCCTTTTAGAGTTATCAAAAGCTGGTGGAAATCCCCTTGGACCTTATATAATGCCAAATTATCATCTAACAATGGAAGCAAATTTTAGAGCTTGTCAAAAAATAATGGATACAATTTTAGAATTAGAACATTTATATGACAAAACATATCAAGTAAAATACAATAATAACGGAAAGGTAAATTATTATGCACAAACAAGAACAAGGAAATAAAAAAAAGATAATAGCAAATAGCAAAGAAAAAACGCTTTCTTTATATGAAAATGAAAAATTACAACAAACTTTTAAAAATGTTTGTTTTGGCAAAAATGGAGTAACAAAAACAAAAAATGAGGGAGATGGCTGTACACCTCTTGGAACTTTTCCAATTGATTTTGCTTTTGGAACTGAAATTTTAAAAACTAGTTATCCTTATTACGAGCTAAAGGACAATATTTATTGGGTTAGTGACCCTAATTCTCCCTACTACAACAAATGGATAGAAGTATCAAAAAATGAAAAGACATACAGTTACTCTTACATGTCTACATGTAAAAAAATAGATTGGCAAGAAGCAGAGCATTTAATTGATTATAAAATACAATATCAATTAGCTCTCGTTATTGCATATAATGTAAATCCTATACAAAAAAATAAAGGAAGCGCTATATTCTTGCATGTTAAAAACAAGGAGTATACTGCTGGTTGTATAGCTGTTAATAAAGAAGAAATGCTTACAATAATAAAATGGTTAGAAAACAGTTCTGCTGTAATTGAAATAAGCTAAATATTATATGAAAAAGCAATCAAAATTAATCGATTGCTTTTTCTATTTCCATAAATACTTCATGTCCGTTTAAATCCTGTTTTTCTTGTAAGTTTTCTTTGTATTCTACATGGATAGCCAATGTTTCTTTTTGGATATAATCTTTAAAGTTTTCTAAAGATTTTTTAAATATTTCATCACCATTTACATAAATATGAATACGGTCAACTACATTGTAGTCGTTTGCCTTACGCATATTTTGTACTTTGGATACAAATTCCCGAGCAATTCCTTCTAATATTAATTCTTCTGTTCTTTCTACATTTAAAATAATAAAATTATTGTTTTCCATTCCGACATTAAATCCTTCTTTTGAGGAAATACGAATATCTACCATTTCTTTTGTAATACTATACGCTTCGTTATTAATATTCATTTTTATGCTTTCGTTATTATTTAGCTTATTTATTTCTTCTTCCGTTAGATTCTCTAGTTTTGTTTGGAACTCTTTGATATTTGAGCCAAAGATTTTCCCAACTACTTTAAAGTTTGGTTTAAAAGTAAAATTCATATAATGATTTAAATCATCAGCAAAAACAACTTCTTTGACATTCAATTCTTCTTTCATTAGAGAAACCAAGTCACCAATTAATTCTTTATTTTTACCATCAATTAACGCTTCACAAAGAGGTTCACGAACCTTTATTTTTGCTTCTTCACGTACAAATCTTCCAACACTAATTAAACTTCTTACTAAATCCATTTTCTCTTCTAGTTTATCATTTATTAAGGCTTCATTATATTTAGGAAAATCACTTAAATGAACAGATTCTTTTCCTGTTAAGTTGCGATAAATTTCTTCTGTTGTAAAAGGTACAACGGGAGCCATCATACGACACAGTCCTTCTAAAACTTCATAAGTCGTGATGTAAACACTTTTTTTAGAGTTATCTAAGTCTGATGCCCAAAAACGATTTCTATTTCTTCTAATATACCAATTAGATAAGTCTTCGGAAGTAAATTCTGTTACAGCCTTTACTACTTTGTTTAAGTCGTATTCTTCATAAGAACTCGTTACATATTTTAATAAACGATTGTATTTTGATAACAACCATTTGTCTATCTCTTCTCTATCTTCGTATTTTACGTTACATTCATTTGTATCGATTTTATCGGTGTTTGCGTATAAGGCAAAGAAACTATAGGTGTTTTTTAATGGATTAAAGAATTTAGAATACACTTCTTTTAAGCCATTAATATCAAAACGAAGAGGTGTCCAAACAGGTGAAACGTAAGGAAGATAAAATCTTACTACATCTGCACCATACTCTTTCATGGTTGTAAAGGGTTCTACAATATTCCCTTTACTTTTGCTCATTTTCTTTCCCTCTGCATCTTGAATGAGGTCGTTTACTAAAACATTTTTATAAGGAGCACATCCTTTTAGGAATACCGAAATAATAATTAGCGTATAGAACCATCCTCTTGTTTGGTCTATTCCTTCACAAATAAAGTCAGCGGGAAATTGGGAATTAAATAATTTTTCGTTTTCAAATGGATAATGGTATTGTGCAAAAGGCATGGAACCAGAATCAAACCAACAATCAATTACATCTTTACACCTTGTCATAACGCCACCACATTCTGGACATTTCAAGTGAACATCATCTACAAATGGACGATGTAAATCAATAGATTCGTCGATATCCTCAATTGCTTTTTCTACTAGTTCTTTTCTTGAACCAATCATCTCATCATGCCCACAACTACAAGTCCAGTATGGAAGTGGTGTTCCCCAATAACGGCTTCTAGAGATAGCCCAATCGTTCATATTTTCTAACCAATTACCAAAACGTTTTTCTCCTACATAGGCAGGATACCAATTTACTTTTTTATTAGCTTCTACGATTTGGTCTTTAATCTCAGTAACTTTTAGATAATAAGATGGTTTTGAATAGTAAACAAGTGGAGAATCACAACGCCAGCAATGTGGATAGTTATGGAGCATTTTTTGTTTTTTAAATAATTTATCATTTTCTTTTAAGTATTGAATCACTTCTACATCGGCATCAAAGATTAACATCCCTTTCCATGGCCCCTCGGTGTAATGTCCATCTTCTCCAACAGGGTTTAAGTAAGGTAAATTGTATTTTTTTCCAACATTAGCATCATCTTCACCAAAAGAAGGAGCAATATGCACAATTCCTGTTCCATCACTATCTGTAACATAATCATCTACTGTTACAAAAAAAGCTTTTTTATCTACTGTAAGTTCTGGAATTAATTGCTCGTATTCCATATATTCTAAATCTGTTCCTTTGTAGGATTCTAAAATTTCTACTTCTTCTCCTAATACTTTTGGCACTAAACTTTCTGCTAAAATGAATTTAAAATCTCCACTCTTTACTAAAACATATGTTAAATTAGGATTTACACAAAGAGCAACATTAGAAATTAGGGTCCATGGTGTTGTTGTCCAAACAAGAAAATAAACATCCTCTGCCTTTTTCTTAAAAGGAACAATAACCGTTTCCACTGTTATTTCCTTATATCCTTGGGCAACCTCGTGACTAGCAAGCCCTGTTCCACAACGAGGACAATACGGTAATATTTTATGCCCTTCATAAAATAATCCTTTTTTAAAGAATTCTTTTAAAATATACCATTCTGTTTCAATATAATCATTATCATATGTTATATATGGATGTTCTGTATCAATAAATTGGCCCATTTTTTCAGTTAACTCTGTAAAAGATTCCTTATTCTTCCAAACAGATTCTTTACATTTTTCATTAAATTCCTTTATTCCAAATTTTTCGATATCACCTTTCCCTGTAAAACCTAATGTTTTTTCAACACCCAATTCAACAGGCAATCCATGTGTATCCCATCCCACTTTTCTTAACACTCTTTTTCCTTGCATCACATGATATTTACAAAATGTGTCTTTTAAAAATTTAGCAAGCATATGATGAAGCCCCGGAAAACCGTTTGCTGTTGCAGGGCCATCATAAAATACGAAATTGTCACTGCCTTTTCTGATTTCATTTTGGCGCTCCATGACCTTATTAGTGGAACCCCATGAAGCTAAAATGCTTTCTTCTACATCGCTTACTGGACGCTTTTCTAACTCTTTAAAATTTTTCATAATATTCCTCCTAAAATAAAAAAAGGGATACCACAAAGGACGAAAATAATTCGTGGTACCACCTTACATTTATACTCTTTTTTGGTAACGCAAATATTTTTGCGGAAATATCTTACTTTTTTCAGATATTCAACTCCCAAGTGATTTTCAAAAAAAGTCCTTGCTCATTTCCACCAACCATGAACTCTCTTTTAAAGCCTTCTTTTTTCTACTTTTCTTGTTCCTTGTTTTTTCTACTTTAGTATACGTACTTTTTGATTTTTAGTCAACTAAGAAATTGCACTTTTTTCTTTTTCTGCATAAGCTTTTAGAGCTTTATTATATTCTTCTTCACTATCTAATCCTAAAATATCTAATTCATCTAAAGATAATTTTCGAATGCAAAATTCTTGGTCATTTTCTATTTGACTTAGATATATATATTTTATACCATCTATTTCTATTGTATCTAAAATCATATATTTTTTGCCATTTTCTAGAGGTACTACTTCTGCTTCTACCATATTATCTTCCCTCTCTTATGTTTTCTGCTTGTAGTTCTAAAGCTACATATTCTCTTAGTTCATCATAAGTTCCAAAATTATTTTTTTCTAAGAAATCTTCTAAACTGGTATAGTCTGTATTGTTTACATTATTATATACTTGCATCCAAACTTGTTTATAATGGTTTCTGCATTGTTCATCTTTCATAAGCGATTGGTAAAATAAATAAAAAGTAACGAGATGATTTTCATGTTTTTCTTTTAATTGCTCTAATATTTCTTTTTCTTTATGATTGTGTCCCGCTGTATGATTTATTACTTCATTATGGTTAATAAAAAAAGTTGTATTTGGTACTACAATATCTTCTTGATATTCATCTAATGATGTATTTAAAGCATTATTTTGTTTGATTTTTTTGGCTACTATTGGTGATACAATGATAGAAGTACACATTCCAACTAAACCCAGTCCTAGTGCTATTTTTGTTTTAGAAATTTGCATTTTTTCTCTTATATTGGAAACTTTGCATCCTGGTTTTATACTTGTTTTTTTACTAGATTTTACTAATTTCTTTTTATATTCCTCAAAATCTGTGATTTTACTGTTCATTTTTTATTTCGTATATCCTTTATCTAAATTTAAAAATTTTAATTCGTCATTATTTCCATGCATTTTAGCACCAACTTTTCTATTTTTTACTATACTATTTTCTTTCTTTTTTGTCAATGTATAGTCAAATACTTTACAAAAATATAATTTTTTCTTGTTTTAATAGTATGATATTATTAGTATAGAAAGAGGTTTTTTATGAATATAGATACATCTATTTTTAAAGAATATGATATCCGTGGCACTTATGGCATTAATTTAAATAAAGAAATCGCTTATTTAATAGGTCGTGGATATGGTAGTTATTTAAGAGAAAAGTTAGATGCAACCGCTTGTGTTGTTGGAAGAGATAATCGTTTATCTAGTCTAACCTTAAGCAATGCTTTAATTGAAGGAATTACAGATAGTGGTTGCGATGTTTTTAATTATGGCCAGATTACAACACCAATGCATTATTTAACAAGATATACGAACAATTTGTATGGCATTATGGTTACAGCAAGTCATAATCCAAAAGAGGATAATGGTTTTAAATTTTCTTTTGATAAACTTGCCAATGCGCGTGGAGAAATGATTTATCAATTTCAAAATTATATTTTAGCGGGGAACTTTTTAGAAGGTTCGGGAAAAGTTATCCAAAAAGATATCAAAAAAGACTATCTTACCTATATGCGAAAAAATATTCATATGGGAAATAAAAAGATAAAAGCTATTATTGATTTAGGAAATGGTGCTACTACTTGTATTGCAAAAGAAGTGCATGAATTATTTCCAAATATTCAAGCTACTTATATTTGCGACACAAACGATGGTAGTTTCCCAAATCATCATCCAGACCCAGCTGTTTATGAAAATATGCAAATGTTAATCGAAAAAGTAAAAAAAGAGCGCGCCGATATTGGAATTGCTTATGATGGAGATGGAGATAGAATCGGAATTGTTTTGGAAAATGGAGAATATATTTCAGCGGACCAATTTATGATTATGATTGTTAAATATTTACTTCCAGAAATAGAAAATAAAACAATTCTTTATGATGTAAAATGTTCGAAATCTCTAGAAGATGAAATAAAAAAGTTAGGTGGTACTCCTTATTGTTATCGTACAGGTACAAGTTATACTGAAGCAAAAACCAAAGAGCTAAATTTAGCATTTGGTGGAGAATTTTCTGGGCATGTATTTTTTAATGACAGAGATTATGCTTTGGGTAGTGGCATTTATGCAGGTTTACGATTAATTGAAATACTATCTAAAACAGATAAAAAAGCAAGTGAAATTTTAAACGATATTTCCAAGTACTACTCTACTCCTGAAATAAAAATTCCTACTACTAATGAAAAAAAATTTGAAATTGTAAAGAAGGTTTTAGAATATGTAAAACAAAAAGAATACTCTTATAATGATATAGATGGTGTTCGTGTTACCTTCGATGAGGGGTGGGCACTTATAAGGGCAAGCAATACTGGACCAAATTTAACACTCCGTTTTGAAGCAAAAACAGAAAAATATTTAGAAAGTTTAAAAAAAGAATTTACTGAAGTTGTTGAACAATTTAAGTAAATTCTTTTTATTTTTCCATTTAATTTTATACTTATTATGGACAAAATTGAATTTAAGATTTTTTATATTTTTACTTCATTTATTTTTAAACTATTATAATATTATTAGCTGTCCATAATGGAGGTCTACTAGTTGTATTTAATACCCAATCTTTCATTTCTTTATTTTTTACTTTTATTTTAGCACTTGATGGTAAGCCTGCAAATTCTCTATCAGATATAATAGAACTATTATTAAAGTTACTTATATCCAAATAAATCAAATTGACACAATCGTAAAAAATTACATCCATTGTTTCAAGATTAGTGGTATCCCAATTATTTAAATCTAAACTTGTTAGTTTTCTATTTTTATAGAACATCCAACCTATATCTTTCACTTTTTTAGTATTCCAATTACTTACATTTAATTGTATTAGTTCATAATTCAGTGCAAACATATTTCTCATAGTTGACACATTTGATGTATCAAAAGCACTTAAGTCTAAGTTTGAAATACTGACATTATATGCAAACATATATTCCATATTTATAACATTGCTTGTATCAAAATATTCTAATCCTTCTATCGCTTCTAATTTATTAAACCATGCAAATAAATATGTACAATTTTCTGGGGCAAATAATTTTTCAGTAAACTGAATATATAAAACATACGTATCTGTTTCTTCTGCATTTGGAACTAAATAACTTATAACACTTCCATCTTGCTCTTCGGATACATCAAATATATAATCCGCGTTTTTCTTTGCTTGCATTGTTGGTTCAAATACTATTTTTGTTATTTTGGTTTTGTAATCCCAAAATGCTCCAATTGTTGTTGTATCAAAAGATGAATAATTTGCAGCAATTAAGGTATTTTTTACTTTTATCGGAATAGCCCCTAGTATACTAATTTTTCCAATAAATTCTTTATTCATTATATTATCTTCTATTGTGACATTTTCATCTATCCATAATTTCATTGTATAAACAATGCTATCTTTTTCTTCTCCTTTTTTATTTAATATACCATTGATTAAATGTCTTGCTTCAATTGCGGAATAATCCTCTTTATAACTAGGTTCTACCATTTGGTAATCAATTAAGCTTTTTTTTCCTTCTCCATTAAAATCTATATTTAAAAATTTGGTTGGCAATTGATTATTACTTTCCATAATTTCTAGATTTACACTATACTCTACCTCTCTGTTACATTCGTTTTTTATTTTAAATGTATATGGTTTTAAATGTGATGCTTCTATATCCGTTATTGGATATGCTTTTTCTAAGTTAATAGCACTATTTTCTATATCTTCTATTTCTATTCTTAGGCAATCACTTGTTATTTTGTTAATTGTTTTTTGAGTAACTTTAGCACTCCACCACGCATAACTTATTCCTATTAATATTCCTAAAACAATAATTATTTTTACTAGGATTAATATTATTTTACTTTTTTTCAAATTTTTACCTCTATTCTCCTTTTTATAGATTTGACTACATTAGTTATTATAGGTAAATTTTACCTATAAGTCAATAGTTACAATTTACCTATTATAGAATGCCTTTAGGTGAACATTATGAATAGATTAAAAGAACTTCGAGAAGATAAAGATTTATACCAAAAAGATATTGCAAAGATTATTCAAATTGACCAATCCAATTATAGTAAATATGAATTAGAAAAAATTAGTATTCCTCTGGATACTTTAAAACGTTTAGCTGATTTGTATGACACAAGTATTGATTATTTGCTTTATCGAACAGATGTTAGAAAGCCATATCCTAAAAGCATAATTAAGGAAGATGATGAACTTTCTAAAAAATAAAAGAACCAAAAATAAATTGGTTCTTTTATTTAATGATTGATTCTAAGGCTAAGGTTATCGATTCATTTAATGATTTTTCACGGTCTTCTTGACTCATAAATACTTCACTAAATTTGCTATCAACAACCGTTAAGATACAAGAAGCTTGCTTTTCAAAGGAATCTGCTATATGAAATAAAGCAAATGCTTCCATTTCTTCTGCAACAATTTTAATATTTTTAGGAACTCTTGCAAGTACATGTTCATTGTCACTATAAAAACCAAATTGTTCAGTACTCATGGCTGTACCATTATAAACATGTAAAGCATTTTCCTTTGCAACTATATTTATAGTAGAATTTAATTCCTTGCTTGGATAAGCCAAATGAGTGGGGTCTCCATTATAAGAATAAGCAAAATTTCCTTCGTTATATGCACAATCTACAATTACTATATCGGGTACATTTAATTCCGGAATTAAACCTCCGCATGTTCCAACTCTAATTATTTTTTCAACCCCGAAAAAATAAAATAGTTCAAAAGCATAGATGCTCATACTTGGCATTCCCATTCCACTACCCATAACGGTTACGCGAGTTCCTTTATAGTCTCCTGTAAATACAAACATATTTCTTGTATCACTCACAAGTTTTGCTTCACTTAAGAAGTTTTCGGCAATATATTTCGCACGCAATGGGTCTCCAGGCATTACAACAATAGGTGCAATATCCTCTTTTGTACAAGCGATGTGTGCGGGTTTTATATGCTCTAAAACTTTTGGTGCCTTCACAATAATCACTCCTTATTATTCTAACTATACTATAGCAAAAAAAAGTAAACCAATAAATAGTTTACTCTTTTTTTTACTTTTCTTGACTAAATTTGACATTTTCTTATTTTACATAATATAGACTTTATTTCTTCTTTCGTTTCCTTAAAAAATTCTACACGGTATTCTTTTATGCCTATTTTTCTATATTCTTCTAAATGGTTTATTAAATCTATATTTTTATAATAAAAAATATGGGTTAAATGGTTTTCTTCAGGATTTGTTATAATGGGATAGAGAGCACCATTTCTATCTTTTAGAAAATAAACCTCTTTCTTTTTACAAACGCTACAAACCCTTTCTTTATTTACGAGCATTTTTAAAGGACAATGTTTTAAAATCATGACTTCTGGTTTGCCATAAAGATACATTTCTACATTATCTATATTATCAATATTTTTCATAATTTCTTTTACTTCTTCTATTTTATTTTCTATGGATAAGGTGACTCTACATGCTTTATTTTTTACTAAAAAAGATACGCTTTTGCTATTAGCTACATTAAAAAAATAATCCGTTACTACCTTATTGTTTTCTCCATATTTATACAAGGCACCTGTTTCTCCAATAAGTAAGTTTTCATTAACGTACTCCTTAAATTTTTGTTGTACTCGTGGAAGACGTAAAACAATATTTCCTAAATGCTTATATTTATCATATAATTTTTCTTCTGTAACATAAATTGTATTTACTCTTTCTTCTAAGCAAGCTTTTAGTTGTTCTTCACTTCTTATTAGTACATTTAAATTTATACTTTCACATTTTGTTGTTTTATTTTGTTGAATTGGAATTATTTGATTTTCTAAAAAAGGATGAGGTATTTTGTTTTCCCTTACTCGTTGCAATTCTGTTTCTAATTCTCTTCGCATATTTTTAAGTTCACTCATTGAAATAAATACATCTTTATCCAAATCTGTTTTTATCTTTTTTATAACAAAAGGCGTATTCCCTAAACTGCTTATTTTTTCTTGGATAATTTCTTTTTCTGTATTTTTACTCCTAGCTTTTTCAACAACTACCCCATATTTTGTAATAGTATTCTCTTTATCCTTAAAAGTTATTTCTAAAGGATGTCCTTTTCTTGCTACCACTTCACAATCGATTGGTATTTTTTTTTCTTTTATTTTTTCTAATTCTTTTATGAATTTACTGTCAATTGTTTTTAAAACGATACCCTTGGTTTTTAAACCAATTTTATTATCTATATAACAAATCGAATTTTTAGGGGCGCTATTAATGAAAAGCCCTTTTTCGTTATATAAAAAATTAACCATAAGTCCTTTGTCTTCACTTATAAAACGAATACCATCTTCTTGATTTAATTCCTCTTTTAATTTGATTTTTATTTTGGCTTTTTTTATTTCTAATACTTCTCCAATTTCAATTCCTTGATGATTAGATGAAAATATGTTTATTAATTCATCGTTTTCGGCATATAATAAATGTCCTTTAGTAAAACCTCGATTAAATAGTACAGATAGTTCTTTTCTTTGTTTCTCGGTGATAAATAGTTTTTTGTTTTCGCTGTAATTATCAATTAAATTGCGATATAACTTGGTAATAAATCCCACATAAGCTGGACTTTTCATTCGTCCTTCTATTTTTAAAGAATAAATATTGGATTCCATAATTTCTTTAAAGTTGTCTAAAGTGCTGAATTCTTTTGGGCTTAATAGATATTCACCTTGCGTTTGCATTTCTATATTCTCTTTCATTAGTTTAAAGGGTAGCCTACAAATACCCGCACAACTGCCGCGATTTCCACTTCTACCAAGAAGTAGACTACTAAACAAACATTGCCCTGAATAAGAGATGCAAAGAGCGCCATGAATAAATGCTTCTGTTTCCATATTGGTATTTAAATTGGCCATTTCTCCTAGAGATAATTCTCTTGCGAGTACTACTCTTTTTATTCCTATTTTTTCTAGTAATTTTAATTGTTCTTGGTTGTGATTATGCATTTGAGTAGATGCATGAATTTCTAAATTTGGATACGTTTTTCTAACCATTTTTATTAATCCTAAATCTTGCATAATAACCGCATCTACGTTATTTTGATGAAGGAAACCTATATAATTTAGACATTCTTCTAATTCTTTTTCATAAATCATTGTGTTTACTGTCACGTAAATTTTCACATCGTATAAATGGCAATATTTTATAGCATTAACCATTTCCTCTTCATTAAAATTATCTGCAAAAGCACGTGCTCCAAATTTTTTTCCACCTAGGTAAACAGCATCCGCACCATTACTAACTGCTTGTTTTAAACTTTCGAAATTTCCAACTGGTGAAAGTAATTCTTTTTTTATCATAATATCAACTCTTTTTATATATTATAGCATAAGAAAAGAAAGCTTTTTATTTGCTTTCTTTGGTTTCTGGTTTATCAATATTTTTGTCATATGAAATATCTGAAACTTCATATTTCCTTGTTTTGCCAATATATCCTAATAGCGAAGTAGATGCCCAACCAATAAAAGCTAAAATAAAGAAATAAATAATTCCAAATACTGTAAACGTAGGTTCTGATTTGGTAAGCAAACTAATAACAGAGGCTCCAGCACTCATACTAGTTACAATAGTTAAACTATTAATCGATTTACTTGTAACATCTGACTTTAAACTAGCAAATAATTTTTGAGCAGAAGAAATATAGGTCTGGGTCATGTCCCATAAATATTTAATGTAATCCAAAGTATCTCTCAAAGTTTCAAAACGATATCCAGAAATTGCTAAAAATTCTGTTAATTCTGCATCACTTTTCGCAATGCGCTCACGAGTTCCTATATACGTTCCCATTTGATTAATTCTACCATCAATTAAATTGACTGTTTTTGCATATCCTTCTAATTTAGAATTGAATGCTACAATGTCTGCACCTTTTACTACAGCATTTTCTTTAACATGGTCAATTTTTTCCCAAATAACACGATGAAGATTTAAATAACGATGTAGTTGGCCTTTAAACTCTCGAATAAAAATTTGCTCTTCAATATATTTTTCTATTTTTTCCAGAGATTGTGTTTTATTATTAATGAAATAATATTTATCACCTCTAACAACATCATATCTTGGATTGTTAAATTCAAAATATTTTTGTTTTTCAGTACGAGACAAAAGGACAGAAATATCTTCTTTCGATGCTTTATCACAAATAATAAAATAAGGATAAACAGTTTCAATATTTGCAAGTTCTTTAGGAATCGGAGCTCCTAGGCTAAATAAATAACTAAAGGCCGGAGAAAGTTTATTTTCATAATAATCAGTTACTTTATCAAGGTCAACGAACAAAGTGTCTTCCGAAACATGCTTGTTGTTTAAAGAAATAAGCCCATCTTCAAAAATTTTTACCGTTATCTCATAAGCCGTTGTAAATTCAATATATTCTTCACCAGCCACTCCATAATCAATTTTTCCAATGGCTAAATTTTTATGAAGCTCATTTAATTTTTCCTGGTCTAAATCAAGTTTTGAACTTTTAGCCCTTAAAAAATCATATATTTCTGTTAATTGTAACATAGTCCTTTGAAACCAACCACCGATATAAACATTTGTTATTTTCATACTTTACTTCACACTTTCTTTCTTTTATTTTCGAATGTCTAGGTTAAAAAAGGTTGCATCGTCTGGTACGAAACCAAATTTCTTATAACAAGTATGGGCTGGAACCCGAAAATTTCGACTCCATAATTTTATAGCAATACAATTTCTTTCTTGACATACCTTTTTTACAACTTCTAACATATGTGTAGCAATTTTATGTTTACGATATTCTGGTTTCACACAAACATGATTTAGAATGGCATAAGTTTCCATTCCATCAAAAATTGTTGAGATAATTGCTACTCTTGTGTGAGCAATTATTTTTCCATCAATTTCTCCAATGATATAAAGTTGATTTTTATCGTTTTCATTTTCTTTATACCTTCTATCTGCTTCTTCGTACGTTGTATTTTCTTCAAATACCTCGTTACATAAATCCACTATCCCATGTATATGGGACGCGTCTGCTATTCTAAATTTTATTTCCATACCTATACTCCTTTTTATTATCTTATATTTAGTTTAACATATAGTCGTTTAATCACAAAATGGTTCTCTTATTTTTGACATTTATTTGTCTGTTTCTTTGCTTTCTCCTGTTTTGTAATCAATTGTAATACCTTCTTGCACATTATAAACGTATACATTAAATTTTACTCCTTCTCCTTTATCTTCTACAGAGTAGCCTTCCATTACCACACCACTAGCCACTAAGTTATCCTTATCGAAAATAGGAATTACACGATATAACACGTGATTATGGGTTGCTTTTATATAGTCAGCGACTCTATTTTCAAATTCAAGCATTCCCTTGGTGTTCATAAATCTAGTACAAGTTATTAAATTTAATACATTGGCATTTTCACCTGTTAGTTGGTATCCAATTAAGTGGCACCGATTATATAGGTATTTTCCATCAATAAAATCATACTTTCTGGTTTGCCAGCCACTTGGTTTTATCGAGCCAATGCTTCCTCGTTCTTCTGTAGGCATTAAATCGATTCCGATGTTAGCAAAAGCAGGTCCACATCTCCCTAAGTTATCTAATTTACTATAATTTTCAAATGATGTTGTTGTATAATCACTTTCAATAAATGTAGGTTCATTGTTATTTAAAACAACATAAGAAAAACCATTATAAACAGGAACTTCTTCTAATTGATAAGAAGGAATATTGGGCATTTGTTCTTTTGTTTCATAAAATCCTACTATTCCAAGTCCAATAGCAACAATAAGTGTTAATGCTATACTTTTAGGATTATTTTTTCTTCTTCTAGCCATAAATAATCTTCTTTCTATAATTCTTTAAAAACTTTTCCTAATCTTTCGTGAATAACTAAATCCGCTTGGTCATCAAAATCTGTTTTTTCTTTATTAATCAAAATTAAATGTTTTCCTTTAAAATAACGGATTAAACTATTTGCAGGAAATACTTTTAAAGAGGTCCCAGCTACGATGAATACTTCGGCCTCTTTTATTTTTTCAATTGCTTCTGTTACTGTCTCATCATTTAAAGGTTCTTCATACAAAACCACATCTGGTTTAATCATTCCTCCACAACTACATCTTGAAATATCCTCACTATTAAAAACAAAGGAAGCATCATAAAATTTATGACAATCCATACAATAATTTCTTAACACACTTCCATGAAGTTCCAAGACACTTTTTGTTCCAGATTTTTGGTGTAAACCATCAATATTTTGGGTAATCACTGCTTTTAGTTTTCCACAGTTTTCAAATTCTGTTAATTTGTAATGGGTAATATTTGGATGAAAAGATAAAAAATTCATTTTTTCTTTGTAAAATTCATAAAACTCTTTAGGATGTTGTATAAAAAATGTGTGACTTAAAATTTTTTCTGGTGGGTATTTGTATTTTTGGTTATATAATCCAGCTTGGCTTCTAAAATCTGGAATGCCGCTTTCCGTTGATACTCCAGCTCCTCCAAAGAAAACAATACTATTGCTATTTTTTATGATTTTTTGTAGTTTTCTTATCTTTTCCATGAAAGCCTCCTAGTATTTTTATTATAACATAAAAAAAAGAATTATTTTATTGCTAAGCCTTAAAAAATAATTCTTTCCACGATATGTTTGCCTATTTATTTTATTTCTTTTTAAACATTGTATTTTTACTTTACTATTTTTTATCTATCGTTTTACAAACATCAACCCATTCTAAAAAACAAGATGCCTTCATTAATTCTTCTAATGTTAATTTAACAGCACTATTATGGCTTCCGCATGCAGGGTAAACCGTTTTAAAGCGTTTTAAAGAGTTATCTAAGTATACTTTGATATTTTCCTTTATTCCAAAAGGACATACTCCTCCTATTTCATGTCCCGTTATATTTTCCACTTCATCAAATGGTATCATTTTAGCTTTTTCTTTAAATTTTTCTTTGTATTTTGAATTGTCAATTTTTTGGTCTCCTGCTGTTATTATCAAAATAGGTTCATTCTCCACTAAAAATCCTAATGTTTTTGCAATTTCTTTTTCTTCACAATGTAGTGCTATTGCAGCTTCTTTTACAGTTGCTGAAGATTCCATGAATTCTAAAATATTGTTTTCTAAATTGTATTTTGCCAAATGTTTTTTTGCTTTTATAAATGACATATTTCTTTCTCCTTGTTTTTTAATTTTTATTTTATTATAACAAATTATGTAAGCAGAGCTACTATTTTAGGAAAAAATATAATTATCCCAATAAATAAACTCGCTATTGCTAAAACCAAAACAGCTCCTGCTGCAATATCTTTCGCAAGTTTTGCTTTGGGATTTTGTTCTTTTGTTATTAAATCGACTACTTCCTCTAACGCTGTATTAAACATCTCTCCACTAATTACAAGTGCAAAACAAACAATACATAGAAGCCATTCTGTACTACTAATTTTTAGCATAAAACCAAAAAGAATAACAAAACACATGATAATTGTATGAATTTTCATATTTCGCTCACTTTTGAAAGCACTAAAAATTCCTGTAAAAGCATATTTAAAACTATTTAAAAACTTTATTCTATTTTTAGACTTACCAAAGTTATTATAGGCTTTTATAAATAAACTTAAATAACATAACGAAATAAGAAATCCTGCTAAAACATCCGAA
The DNA here is from genome assembly GCA_947652325.1 of uncultured Mycoplasmatota bacterium. Lineage (GTDB taxonomy): Bacteria > Bacillota_I > Bacilli_A > RF39 > UBA660 > MGBC108787. The sequence continues at coordinate 69,328 of CANTCQ010000002.1, read as the reverse complement.
AAATAATGTACACCTAAATAGATTCTGCTAAATCCAATCCCAAGTATTAGAAAACTTGTAGCTAAAATAATTGCTTTTTGTTTCTGTTTCTTTTGCATTTTTTTACCTAAAAGATATGTAATAAATCCATAAAAGGATAAACTTACCATAGCATGAGCAGAAGGAAAACTATAGCCAGTAATGGGGATTAATTGGTAGACATTCGGTCTTGGTCTTTTTAAAATTATTTTGAATATTTGGTTTAAACTCCCTACTCCGATTAGATTAAAAAAAAGAGCTATTTTTTCTTTTTTCTTTTTGAAAATAAAGGAAAATAATAAAAAAACAGCAAATAAACAGATGGGACTACTTAACCATGTAAAACATTTCATTAATAGCGTTACTTGTTCTTTTATAATGTGGTCTTTTAGAAAACAATACACTCCGTTATCTATTTTTTCTATTTGACTGGAAAAGATAATTTGACTACCTATCAAAAAAAAGATAAAACAAACAAAAGCAGTTATCCAAAGTATTTTATTTTTTAAACTTTTTTTTGCCATTTTCTCTTCTCCTAAAAAGTTTTATTTTCTAAATTATTATGCACTTTCTATAAAAATCAATACTAAAATATACAAAAACTGTATTCTAATATAAGTCATTCTTTTATTTTTTTCGCACTACCACTTTATCTTTTTCTTCTACGTGTCCGATTAATAAAGAAGAATTTACATCGTGTTCTAACATTTTTTGTTGTACTTGGGATTCGCAAAAGTTAGCATAACAGTATTTGCATAAATGTTTACAAGAATTATAATCTCCTATATCTACCATTTCTACACAGTTGCACTTTTGCATCTTTCTTGCTTTCCAATTTTTATATGTTTTTCCAGTCAATTTATAAGCCATTTCATGGGATAGGCATTCTCCTTTAATAAAACCATATTCTATTAAATTTCTATCTTCAAAACATGTTTGTACTGTCATGTTATGCTTTTTAGCAGATTTAGAAAAACTTTTTCCAATCGTTTCATAATCTTGTTCTGTAAAATCTCGCTGTTTTAAAATATTTTGATTTTTTCGTACATTTTTATAATCATCTATAAAAGAAATTATGATATGTTCTACATACCCTTCTACTAAACTACATATCTTTTCAAATGCCTTTTGGTGATACGAAATGTTGTATTTTTCACTTAGAAAAATGGGGTCATATCGAATATAAAAATTTTCTTTTCCAACCAATAAACTTATTTTTTTTATAGCATCGATTATTTCTTTTTTATCTGGTACATTTGGCTCTATATCTTTTTTATAAGGCGTTAATGTTACTTGAAAAACAATAGGCTTTTTTATTTCATTTAAATGGTTCAAAATGGGAACAGGATTTTTGGTACAAAACAGTATAGCATCTACATCTTCCATATAAATACGACTTATTAGATGTCTGTTAAATGGATTTCGAACATCAAAGTATCCATCTTTTATTCTTTTTAATAACCAAGGAGTGTAAAAGGCTACAATATCTGTTCTTCCACTAACATTTAAAATCATTTAAAAAACCATCTTTCTTTGTTAAAAAAGAATAGATTTTAAAAACCTATTCTTACTTTTTTTGTTTCTTCTTTGTAGTACCCTTTTCTTCTGTTTTATTTGATTTCATCGTTTTTTCTAAAAAAACTTTTACTTCTTCCACTTTATGATTGGTAGTATTTACCTTATTATTTACATATAGTAAAACAATTCCTGTACCAATACCAACAAATATAAAATTCCAAATAATAACTGTTGCACTTCCTACAGAAGATTTATTTTTTTCTTTATCTGCTTTTTCTATAGCTTTTAAAACATCATTTCCATTTTTATTATTGAACTCCTCTACAATTGCTTTTTTGATTTGGTCATCAAATGTATTAGAATATCCCGTAAAAACTTTATCTCCAATTACAATAAAAGGAACACCATTGGCCGTTTCATCTAGGAAGTTTGCTATTTTTTTCATTAACTTCGCATTGTCAGTATTTTGCCATACCTCATAAGATTTTACTTTAAAATATTTTCCATATTCTGGTAGAATACTATTTAAAAACTCTAAAAACTTGTGACAATATCCACAACTACTTCCTCTAAACAAATAAATAGTGGTTTGTTCATCACTTTCTTTGTAATTGGATAAGTCAAATGTAATACCTGCATCTTTTAAAGTTTCTTCTAAATTCATAGAGGTTTCCGCTGCTTTTGTTTGAAATGGTATTAAGATGATTCCAAATATTGCTATTAAAGTAAATAATTTCTTTTTCATATAAAATTCCTTCCTTTTTTAATCTTTTTCGACTAAAGATTACATTTTTTCTCTGTATCTATTATACACAATTTTTTTGATTTGGCAAATAAGACATGGAATTTCTTTATTTTTTGTTTCTTCTTAAATTTTTTTCTAGTTATTGGTTCTTTTTCTTTAAAATTCTTTTTATGAATTTGTTGTTATTTTCCTGCTTAATTATATAGTCCATCTTAAAAAACATTACTTCTTCTGGTACACGAAAAGCTAAAGCCATTTTTCTTATTACATCATTATTATGATATATATCCATTTGTTTTAATTTATTTAATCCGCCACACATTTTTAACAAAGCTTTGGTTGGAATAAGTAGATGCATAGAAAAATCGCACGCTCTTATTTCACTATATTCTCTTTCTGTTAATGCTCTGTTGATATTTCCAGAATGATAATCTATCCAAAGGCTATAAAAACTTTCTTTCATATTATTTTTTTCCTTTCATAATTGATTGCTATTATACAAAATTCCATATATTCTGTCAAAATGTTCATACTAAATGATTCCTAGATCTTATAGCTTTGTACTAACTTACTAAAAACAAATGCTCTTTTACCTAAAAGTCTCTTCTATCCATTTAACAAAATCGTTTATTAAGTTACTGGTTTTCTTTTTATAAATGGTTTCTTTGGCTAGTGTTACATCATCGGTTATGATATTATCTACTCTTAAGTCAATTGCTTTTTCTATATTTTCTTTGGTATTTACAGTCCAAGCATAGATTTGTCTTCCTTCTGCATGAATTTGATTCACTAAAGATTTTGTAATACTAGTTGCTTCGATACTAAAAATATCGGCTGCTGTAAAGGAAGATACGTCTCCATATAAAAGGCTTTTTACATATCCTGTTTTTATTTCACTATTATAATTTTTTATATTTTCTAATACCTCATAATGACTAGAAGTTATAACAGAAGACTTTACTAAATCATATTTTAATATTAAATCAACAACACTACTCTCAAAATGATTTTCATGGCCCGTTGGTTTTAATTCAATGTTTAGTTTTATATTTTTTTCTTTGGCAAAGATGAGTACTTCTTCTAAAGTGGGAATTTTTTCTCCTGCAAATTTTTCATCAAAAATATGACCTGCATCTAATTTTTTGATTTCTTCATAAGTTAGCTCCCAAACTTTTTTATCTAAACCCGTTGTTCTTTTTAAACTTGTATCATGCAAAATAATAAGATAATTGTCTTTTGTTTGCCCTACATCTAATTCTATATAATCAGCTCCTAATTCTTTGGCTTTTATAAAAGCGCTCATGGTATTTTCAGGACATTCCTTACTAGCCCCACGATGGGCTGTTACTTCTTCCATTCTTGTATGTTCTATGTTTAGATTGTATTTTCCGTTATATATACCATATGTAAAAATTGTTGCTCCTATTAGGGCTAGAAAAATTAAAAAACAAATAATTCTTTTGATAATACTTTTTTTCTTTTCTTCTTGTGTTTCTACTGCAAGTGGTAAAGCTTTTATTATTTCTTTACACTCGTTTTTATGCAAATAATAAAGAACACTTAAAACTGCATAACTAATGGGTGTGGTTAAAACCGTAAGGATTAGAAAAGACAAGGCAATAAAAACCCAAATAATCGTTGTTGCAATACTTTTAAGCAATATGATGCTTCCAAATATTTTATTAAAAAATAGAATTATAAAAATGCCTATTAGAATAAAGAAAAAATAAATCATGGTAATCACAAGTTGTAGAATTATTAAAACTACAATATCTTTTCCGCGTTTTTCTTTACTTAAAAAAACACTTTTTTCTCTTGCTTCTTTAAAATTTACTTCTTCTAAAACAAAATAATGAAGCGCATAAATCCATCGAAAAAATATAATCATTAATATAATAAAAACAATAATAAGCAAAATTAAAAAAAGTTTATTTTGTATAATAAATTCTAAAATATATTCAGGAATTTTAATCGTTGTAATAAAGTTTGAAGCAACCCCTACATTTAATAAAGGAATTAAAAACAACACTAAAAAAGAAAGCATCATATTCTTGGGATTAAAAAGGCGTATACATTTTTTCAATGATAAAAGAATGGCATCTAAAATCTTTATTTTTTGCTCGTGATAAGATGCATCTAAAATAACAATGATGGTTGTAATATCAAACATAGTATAAATTAGAAGAAGCAACAGCAAAACAAGTAATAAAAATAAAGTAAGGGGATTTTTTAAAAAGGAAAATAAATTTTCAAATGTTAAATATTTATATCCTGTGACTTTCATAATAAAATTAAAAACTTTAAAAAACAGAGGAGTAAAGATAAAAAATGATAAAATTTTAAAAGCACTTTCAAATCCTACCAGTGTCCATAAATTATAAGTAATCATTTTTTTTGCTTCGCTCAATTTTTTCATATTTTCAACTTCTCTTTCTTTCAATTTTTTTGTATGCCTTCTTTATTATACTCTTTTTTCTAACAAAAAAATGAAATTATTTTAGTTGGATGGTTATTTTTAATTAAATTGCGTTATATCTTCTATGTAGGCGCCAAAATAAGGAAGAGATGCTTCTTTTTCTTTTAGGAAAAGTGTGAAAGTATCTTCTAGATGAAATTCTCTTTGGGTTGTTTCGATTGCTGAAAAGTTTTTGTTGTGCATTCCTGCCTCACTTTTTATTTTACCACCCTTTTCGTTTAACTCAAATTTAATAGTTTGAATTGCTTTTTCAATATAATATTTTTCTCCATTTGTAAAGGTAAAGTATTTGTGTTCTAGTTCTTCAAATTCTTTTTTAAACCTTAGATTTAAATAGGGAACTTTTAAACTATCGCCTTTTTTAAAAATTTTACTTCCTTCGTAATTTTCTTGTTCCTTTTTTATCTCTTCATACGTTTTTAGAAAAGTTTTTTTGGCTTCTCCTCGCATCAAAATAATTTCTTCTTGTTCTTCGGTTTTTAATGTAATTGCAAAGTTATTTTTATCTTTATAATAAAGTACTTTTACTTGGTTATACACTTCTTCCTCTGTAGTACTATCAATTCCAAAGTAAGCAATGTTTTGGTAATTTTTAAAGGTACTGTTTTCTAATTGTGTAAATTTCTTTTTAAAATGAAATTCTTTTTTTAGCATGGCATATAAAAAATAATCTTCATTCCCTTCTTCTTGCCATTCAAAATCCTCTAAAATATCACTTTTTTCCTTAAATTTTCTTTGTATCTCTTCTTCTATTTGTTTTTTTAAGGCAAAAGTAGGTTTCCCTATTACCTTATAATAATCTTTTTCTTTCAACTCCTTTTCGGTAAAAGTTCCTTTGTTTAAATGTTTCACCATTTCCAGTTGAGGTGAAAATACGATATCTTGTTTTACTAAATCTTTTTTTAAATCATTCCAAATTAAGTTGAATGTTCCACACCATACACTATTCTTATTTATTTCATCTTCTAAAGATAAAACAATGTTTAAATCTGTATTTTGGTATTCGTTTTTTACTATTTTTTCTTTATATGTAATTGCCACAAGTAAGAGAATCGCTATTATGCCTGTGAGTATCGTTTTTATTTTATTATTCATTTCTCTTCCTCTTTTCTACTCTTTTTTTTCAAATTGATGCCATGCTTCTATTATTAAGACATCGACTCTTGTATCTGTTATTCTTTGGTATTTTATTCCTCCTATAAAATTTATTTCTTCGTTATGAGTAGGTATTTCTGTTTTGGGCACAAACTTTTTTATTTCTTCTATCCCTACTCCGCATCTTCCTTCTGTTACAATCATTCCCGTATCATAATATAACTCATTATCAAGTCTTAACATTTTTTCTTTTGGTTCTTCTTTTTTAATTTCTTCCTCTATAGATGGATTGGTGATTTTCTCATAAATGGTTTTATTTAACACCTTTATTGTTATGCCTGTTTGGTATTTAGGTGTAGCGCTATTGCAAGGAATGGTTTTGTGGTGTTTTGTGACTTCATATAAAAATGCTTTATAACGAATAGAGCCTCCATCTTTGTAAGCATAGCGAATGGGAAAGAAAAGAATTAATAAAATTATAATTCCTACCGTTATCCCTATTTTTTTCATTTTTCTTCTCCTATCGTTTTTAAAATTTTTATTATTTCTTCTTCTTTGAAATTTGTAATTTCCATGCTTATTGTCTGTTCTTTATAATCCCATTGTACTATAGACCGATTTGCACTACCAGAAGATTTATGAATTCTATATTCTCTATTTTGTATCACTTCTGTTTTTCCTTCTGCTTTTTTTATTTTGTCTAGAAATATAGTGATTACGATACTTTGGCTTTGGCTATCATTTTCATAAATTTTTTGATAAGCATAAATTTCTTCTTGCAGATATAGTATTAGGTTTTTCTTTTCGACTAAATTTTTAGGAAGTTGTATTTTAAAAGGAAGAATCATATTTTCATTGGATTCTTTAGGAATGTATATAGTATCTTCCTGTAGGGAATATGTTTTGCCATTGGAATTTGTATAGTTTTCCTCTTTTTCCGTTTTTTCTATTCCATTATTATTTTCATTTGCTTGGTACTTTGTTTCTTTTTTTTCGATGAAAAGACACAATGTTATCATACAGATAGGTATCAAAATCCATTTTTCGATTCTTCTTGGCTTTTTTTCCTGCTTCTTTATTACTTTCTTATATATAGTTTCTTTATTTATTTTCTCTTCTAAAATTTGTTTTAACGTATTTTTATTTGCCATTAGATTTCCTCCTTTTTTACTATTTCTTGTAACTCATGAAGTGTTCGGTATAAATAATGTTTTACATTGGATTCGGTTAGATGAAGTAAAGATGCAATCTCTTTGATGGTCAATTCCAAAACATAATAAAGATAAAAAATTTGAAATATAATCACTTTTTTCCTTTTTAAAAAATTCCAGACCAATTCGGTATCTAGTTTTAAAGTAATACTTTTTTCAATATTTATAGAAGAAGGATAATTGTATTCCTGCTCTTCTTTATTGAAAAAAAGAGTCATCCATTTTTCATTATAACAAAAACGATAATAATCTTTTATTTTATGTTTAGCAATCCCTAACATATACTCTTTTGTAATCATTTTTTCCTTTAATAGAATATTGTAAACGCTACAATAAATGTTTTGTAAGATATCTTCTACATCCGTTATATTTTTACAATGGCATACAACATATTTTGTGATGTCGTTATAAGTTGCATTGTAAACTTTTTCAAATTCTTTTAAGGTTTCTTTTTTGGCCAATTTTATTCACCTCACTTTATTAGTCGTTAAGATAAGCAAAAAAGTTCCATTTTTTTCATTATAACAAAAAACAAATCTACTTTTATCAAGATTTACTATTTTTTCTTCTAATGTCATCTTCTTCTCCTTTCTCATTTCATTGTAATTTTTTTCATTTTTTCTACCAAATTCTTTTGGAAATAATGTAAATTTTATTTCTGTCTTTGGTTGTGTATGAAAAAATTGAAAAAAAAAACTTATATGTTAGAATAACAATCAATATTTAAGAAAAAGTGGGGGAAATTTATGAAATCTATTTCACATAATTTTAATGATAATGAAACATTCATCACAGATTATAGAATAAAGGATGCGCAAGGGAAAGATGCACAAATTATTGTAAAAACTGCTTCAGACGAATACTATACTGCACCATACACAATTGAAGATTTGGAAGCTATTCGTAACAGAATGATACAAGAGTATTTTGATGCAGATGCTTATGAAATGACTAATATATATAAAGCTATAGTATCTGGATTACGTGCAATACTTGAAGCTTTATTTTTGGCAGGAAGTATTGCAACCTGCTCACTTATTACTAATATGTTTTTGATAAGTCTTGGAGTGTCAAGTAGTTTAGGACTTATGTGTTTGATTACAAAAAACTTATATCAAACTATCCATAACATATTAAATATTAGAGCTTCTAGAAAAAGAGGACCAAATACTTCTGGATTTAGTTTTCACATTTTTACAGATAGGCCAAGAGTAATAAGAAATAATGAGAAAGTAAACATTAAGTTTAATCAAAAATTTAGAATGCCAAGAGTAATTTGTTCCACATTAGAACAACAAACATTTTGTTTTCCAGGAAAATTAGATAAATTTGAATATACAGAATTAAATCAAATTTCAAAATCCGATATTGATTGGGATAATTTACCTAATTATAATAACCATAGAGATTTTCAAAAAGAAGAAAGTCATGCAAAGAGAAAGAAGAAAACTAAAGATATAATTAGTAGTACATCTAAAAGAACAGAAATTCCATCAGAGCAAGAAAAACAACAACAGACCTATATTGAAAAAAATTATTTTATTAATGAAGAACCAGATATTAATACTGGTTTCTCAAGAATATTAAAGAAATAAACTATTATCGCAGAAATGCGGTTTTTGTTTGACTTATTTTCTACAAACTTTTATTAAATAAAAAAGTTAACCACTTCTTGATTACTACTAAAATTTATTTTTTAATATAATTTCCATACAAGTATTATATAACGTGTTTGTTTCTAATTTTGCAATATTAAAGTTAATAAACAAGGATGATTTTGTCTTTATTTTTGATACTAAAATGATTATTTAAAATCTCTACGATTTGTTCACATTCTTCTTTTTTGTATTTTGTTTTTCTAGTAATTGGGTTACCATCTTTTCACTATTCTTGTCCATCCATAATTCCTTTCGAATCCATTTGGATTCCATAGCTATATTGAAAAATATAAGCAATGCTAAAAAGAAATAAAAATTTAATTAAACTAAAAAATTTAAAACCATTATTCAAATCCATTTAAAAAAATACTTCAAAAAGTGCTCCCATAATATTTGGATATAGAGTTACAAATATCATAAAATAAGCTATCTTATTTATATAGTTAACGTTTCAATGTAAAGGACGTATCTCTATTATGAATACTTTGAAATAAACTTTCTAGATGTTTTAATAAAATACAGATGAGAACCAGGCATAATACTAAAAATCCAAAACCTACTTCTATATGACCAATAATTGCAAATTTAGAATAATTATGCAAAAGTTCTTGTATTTGGAAAACATAAGGGTCTTCTAATTCTTCTTTTATCAGTTTTCCATCTGCTTCCAAATACAAAGTTGTATCTGTTATGATAAGCGTAATATTTTCTTTTTCTGTGTTTAATATGATTTGATTATCTTGAATGGTTATTTCACCAACAAGTATTCCTAAAACAAGCATACATACAATTACTATCGAATGCAAAATATAACTAAAATGCGAGCTATTTTAGCAATTATCGAAATCGTTTTTGAATAAAATTTTCATTTTCTTTTGTTGTTCTTTTTCATAATCTTTACAAGTATTTTAAAACCCTTAACATAATTTCTCTGCTAAGGGTACTAATTCAATATTATTTTTTGTTATTTCCAATTTAATATTAGGTTCCCTTTATAGGCTTTTTTTCACGTTTGTTATGCGATTGGATTTTTGCTAAATCATTTATAGTATTGATTAACTTCTAAATCTTCCATAGTTTAAATTCATATATCTACCTCACTTTCTTTACACAAAATAAAAAGATAAGGCTCAATCACATACCTTTGCTAATTTCATAACCAATTTTAATACTGATTACTTTATTTATAGTATTTATAAACATTATATTAATTAGAAGACATATTTCTTATTTTATATGTTTATTGATACCATAATGTTTAAATTAAAGTCTATTTTCGCTCATTTTTCCGTTTTTATGACTATGTTCGTTTCTTTAATTTTTCCTTTAAAATTAAACAAATCTTGTATTTTTTTGTATCATTTGTAAGGTCATAGTCCGCATTCTCTGATACACTTTATCTGGATACTCCTACTTTTTCTGCTAAATCTTCTTGTGATAGTTTTTTTACTGTGCAAAATTTTCACCAAATTTCATTAGATTTTTCTCCTACCAATCTATTTTAAAACGAGAAAACATACTACCTATTTTTTGGTTTAGGTAAAACGTATTGTTTTTTATTTTAGTAATCATCCGAACTTATATAGAGTTTTTTTAATTTGATACTTTTACTTCTAGATACTCTAAATAATAAATGTCTTCTAATGCTACTTTTCTTCTTCTCCTATTTTTTCTTTTACTTGTAAGGAAAATTCAGGGTATATTTTTAATAAATATTCTATTGAACCTTTTAAGCCACGTTTTTCAAAATTTATATATTTATCAATTAAATCCGAGTTATCACTCGGCATATCTGCTGGTCTTTTTGGATAACGATATAAAATTAAATTGCCTTGTTTTTCTTCCTCTTCAATGGCTTTTAAAATATTGGGATAAAATATTTTTTTAAACGGTACTAATTTTTTTTCAAAAGAAATCATTTCCAAACTCCATAAATAAGGTTGATGAGAAAAAGTGGCCCCATCTAAAACATATAAATACCCTTCTTTATTATATAACTTTTCTAAAACACCAGACCTTCTTTCAACTAATTCAGGTATTTTATCTTTACTTGATAACCTTGTATCCAAATCACCATTGCCTTTTCCCATAAACAAAAGAGCAACTACTAGATTGTCTGTTGCATAAATACATTCTTTCTGATGTGTACTTTTATGTGCCGTAATTTCTTTTAAATCTCCTTTAGGACTTCCATGATATACCTCCATTTATCTTCCTTTTCCTTTCTATCTCATCATATATACTTTTTATATTTTCAAGAGCAGCAAATTGCTCTTTTGAAGCATTTCTTTTTATCATTTTCTTTTTCACAAGATTCATTCTTTTTCCAAAATCAACACAAGTTTGTTCATTACTTTTTTTCTAAGTTCTTGCAACATATCAAAATTTTCTATGTTTATGGAAAAACTTTTATATTTGTTATTTGTAAATATAATATAATTTATTTTTACTCCCAATGATATACATTTTAAAATAAAATCCGGCAATAAGGAATAGCACTTATTATGCGCTTCTATACTGGATAATTTGGCATTATAACTTTTTAATATTTCTTTTTCATTTCTTTCTCGCGTTACAATTAGTCTGGTTAAAGCGCAGAAATTCTTTTTAATACTTCTATCAAACCATAATCTGTTGGAGCTTTTTCTCTTAAAACAGAATATCCTTTTTGTAAAGCATAAGAAAAAAGTTCATCGCCCCATAAATGTGCATCAAAATTCGTAAGTTTTACATAAAGAGTCGGATACTTTTTTAGTATCTCTTTGGCATATTTATGAAACAAACGATAATTATCAGAATTTATTATTATATTTAGAAAAGTCCGTATTTTGGATAAAAGTGGTTTTTACACTACCAGGTTGTCTGACCACGAACATGACAATCGGATTTTCTTCCGCAACTTTGTCTAAAAATAAACCTTTTTTCAAAAAAACAAAAATTTTAAGATGTTCCTTTTTTGACATTTTATATTTTTCTATTAGTTCACTTACATCCTAATTTTTCATTTTTTATTTTCTTATTTTTGTTGATTTTGTTGTTTTATTTTTGCCATATAACTTGGAGCTAAAATAAGTAATCCAAAACTTCCGATTAGAAAAACGAAATATACTTTTGCTAACGGTGTTGCTGTTTTAACTCCTTCTTTATTGGCATAAAGTTTTCCATTTGCAAGATAAGCCGTAATACTTTTTCCTTCTAAATAAGAATAGGCATTATGTACATTTTCTAAATCATATATTTTGTCTTCGTATCTTACTTTCACTTCATATTTATAAGTTCTTGTACCCTTTTTTCGATTTACAATTTCTTTAGTTTCACTACTTGAAACAATCACTTTTACTTCTTCATACTTTGGATTGCTTTTGTTTACAAGAAACCAAAGAACAATAGTAGTGACAATAGAAATCCCCAAAGCTATCCATAATAAAAGACAAATTCTTTTTCCTTTCCTTTTTTCTTCCACATGATTCATATCATTCTGTCTCCCTTCTTTTTTTATTATTTTTCTATTAACCCATTTTCTGTTAATTCATATACTTTATCATTTTCTTCTATATATTTTCTATCATGAGAAACACTAATAATCGCTCCTGTAAAATTATTTAAAGCTTCTCTAATCTTTGGATTTGATAAAGGACTTACATTTCTTGTTGGCTCATCAAGTAAAAGAACATTAGGCTGTTCTACTACTAATTTTACTAAAAAAAGCTTTGCTTTACTACCCCCACTTAACTCTTTTATTTTACCCATCATTTCTTCTTTTGTAAAATGCATATTCCCTAAAAACATTCGGATTTTTGTCATTTCTTCTTTGTTACCAGGACATAAAAAATCCAACACATTTTCATATTTATCTAAAATATCTTCATATCTTTGTGGCATATACCCTATTTTCAAATCTGTTCTTGTTTCTAATTCTCTTTTTATTTCTTTTAAAAGAGTAGATTTCCCAATACCATTTTTTCCTACAATACAAACATGACTTTTTCCAACTACATCCAATTTTATATTTTTAATAAGTATTATATCCGAAATAATGAGTGATTTTTCTAACTGAATAATTGTTTTAGTTTTTGGAAGTGGAACATTTTCAAAAAAGAACTGAATATTTTCTTCTATATCAGGCTTTTCAATTCGATTTTTATTTTCTAATTTTTTCTCTTGTGACTTTAAACTATGCATTTTTTTCTTTAATACTTTTGCACCATGAGGGTCTTTTCTAGTAATAGTATTTTGCTGATACTCTACTTTTTGCATTACTTTTTTTAATTTTTTTTGTTTTTTTTCCAATTCCCTTTTTTCCTTTTTAGCTACTTGATTTTGCTTTTCTAAAGCGCTTATTCTTTGCTTTAGATATGTATTATAATCTGTTTTCAAAAGTGTATGATGACATTCAGTTTTATGTTTTAACTGTTCTATATGTAAAATCATATTGGCAGTATTTTCTAGTAGTGTTTCATCATGGGATACATAAATAATCGGTTTATCTGCTTCTTGTATAAATTGTTCTAACCATTTTAATGATTCTATATCCAAATCATTTGTTGGTTCATCTAAAAAAAGAATATCGCATTTTTTTAGTAAAAGTTTTAGTATTCCAATTTTCACTTTTTCTCCACCTGATAAAGTATTAAACATCTGATTTAATACAGTTTCTTTTACTTTTAATTTTTTTATAAATTTATAAAAATCATTAATACAACTATAGTAATCACTTTCATTTGGAAAAAGATAATCATAAACTGTTTGATTTTTTACTTCTTCTTGTATCGTTTGTTCTAAATATCCAATAAAAGAATTTCCATAATGAATTGTCCCTGTTACCTGAGCATATTCGCATTTTCCGAGTAAACATTTTAAAAGAGTAGATTTCCCATTTCCTTCTTCACCGATAATTGCTAATTTATCTTTCTTATTTACTGTTACAGATAAATTTTTAATTAGATATTTGTCTTTAATTTTTACACTTACATTTTTTATTTCTAGCATTTTATGCCTCCTTCTTTGGCATAATTAAAGTTTATGCCCTACTTCATTTTATACTTTTTCATTTTTTCACCTCTTTTAAAAATAAAAAACACTTTCTACTTATTAGATAAAAAGCGCTATTTTTTTATTTGTTTTCTTCTTGTTTTGTCATTTTTCTTAAAACAATATTAGCAATTATTGCTATTACTCCTAAACCTAATAAAATATAACCATAATGTTTTAGTGAATCGAATACTAACACAACTTTCGTTTCGCTGACATTTCTCGCTAATTCTTGATTGATAAAATTTACAAATAAAGGCAATAAAATACCACAGATAACTCCTACAACAATAGTTGATTCTCCAAAATTGGCTAACCATTTAAAATAACTCTTTTTTAATAAGGCAATACATACTAGACTAAATAGAATGATTCCTATTAATATAAGCTCAAAAGTTGTACTTCGAATAAAATTAAAAGTATATAAAAAAGTATTTGCTTCCGTTGTCATATTTTCTTTTACATCTTTTAGGGATTCCTTAAACGTATTTGTAAACTCCTCATTTGAAACCATACCCAGTAATTCTTGTTTTTCTTCTTGTGTTAATGTAACTCCATATTCTTTTAGGGCAGCTTCACTTTTTGCAATTAATTCTTCTACTTCATCTGATACATTAAAGTTTTCTATTTCTTTACCACTTAAAACATCTAAAGCTTTGTCAAAACTTTCTTCTAACAATTTTTTTATAGTATCATTTTGGTTCATTACTTTTGTAATTTCTTTTTTTATTTCATCTTGGTCTTTATTTGCTTCCTCGAAAACATACTTTACTATTTTCTGGGTAACTTCTTCTTTAATTACTTCACTTGCCGTATTTACAATTATATTTTCTATGTTTCTAGCAAATCCAAGAGCAATAAAAGTCATAGTCATAAAAAGCGTTAACATACCAATTAAAAATTTCTTCATTGTTTCTTCACTCCAATTTTTATCATATCAAATTTTTTAGAAAAAGTTTATTTTTAATAAATGTATCCATTATTTGATGCCTCTTTCCCATTTTAATAAATATTCTTTTTTTTCTAACCCACCTGCATATCCTGTTAATTTTCCTGATGTTCCTATTACACGATGACAAGGAATAATTATGGATATAGGATTATGAGCAACTGCATTACCAACTGCTTGTGCTGACATCCCTTGTAATCTTCGTTCTTGCACTATTTTACAAGCAATTTCTTTATATGTTATTGTTTGTCCATAAGGAATATCCATAAGTATTTTCCATACGCTTTTTTGAAATTCGGTTCCTTTTGGATTTAATTCTAATTCATAAGAAGAAGTTTTTTCTCCCTGAAAATAACGAGTAAGCCATTCTTTTGCTTTTTTAAAAATTTCTAAATTTGGTTGTTCTTCAACATCTTCTTTTACGCTTTCAAAATAATATTTTTGTTGTTCAAACCACAAGCCGATTAGTTTTTCTTCTTTTGATGCAAGTAAAATCTTTCCAATGGGAGAGATATAATATGTTATATAAATCATTTGTTCACTTCCATTATTATTGTATCAAAAAAAGTAAATCTTCACAATTTACTTTATTTTTCAGTCCCTTATGTAAAAAGATTTAGCAAATGTTTTTAATTATTATTTTCAAAAGTCTCTAATTGTATAATTAGATTTTCTAACACTATTTTCTTATATTGAACTTCTTGTTTTAAAATTTCGATTTGTTTTTGATTTCTTCAATCCATGTTTCTTTATTTTTTATCTTGTATTTCCAGTTGTTGATTGCAATTCTATTATTTCTTCAAGTCTAGATAGAATCATTTCAATTTGTACATCTATTTGATTTCTTTCCTCTCAAAGTCTTTTTAGTTCCGCTTTTAAATATTCAAGAGTTTTCTTACCTAAAGCTGTCTCCATATCTTGTGACGAGGAAAAAATCAGTTGTTCTTCATAATAATTTATTAAGATTGATGCTTTTAACAAGATTTCATTCCTACCAACCTCTCCCATACATCTTATACTCATTAACTCAGTTTTTATATAAGGATTTTTTATTTTTCCAAAAAATTCTTTTGCATTTAGGTTATAAAAAACTTCATTTCCTCTTAAAGCATTTTTAGTTCTTACAGATAACCCTAACTTTGTATATAATTTTTCTCCTGCTAACTCATTATTATTTATATCAATAATAGGGGCTTCTTTATAATATTTGCATTTTAAAATTCGAGTGGTATAAAAAATCTCTTCATATGCATTAGAGTTGAAAAAGAAATTATCAAAATCTGTAGTTTCAGATATCTCAAATAACTCTTTTAAATTCGTTATTTTTGCTTTTTGTAAACATTTTAAAGCAGCATCTGAAAAAAAAGCATTTAAACTTTGTATTGAAATATTTTCTACTTCAATAAATTTATCAGGTTGAATATTTGGCTCCACCATTTACATCTCCTTCAAAAAAGTATTTAATACTTTACTACAAACACTAAAAAAAAGCAAATTATTCAAATATATAATTTGCAATTCTTAGTGCTGCTTTTTGGGTAGCTGTATCAATATCTTCTTTTTTCCAATAGTCTTTTTTATAGTTTACTAAGCTTTTTGCTATTGGAAAATCAGAATCTTTATATCCTCTTTTTTCTTTTACAGAATTTTGTTTTTTTACACGGAACCAATCATTTGAAATAGACCCATTAATTGGTTGCTCTAACAAAATTTTATTCCCGATTTTATTTGCATATTGTTTAAATTCTTCTTCACCCATTCCGGCATCTTCTCTAATTGCCACAATATTTTTCCCACTAGCAGGCATAATATGTTCAATTTCAATTTTTTTGGCAGTGAAAAGCAAAGATTCTTTCTTTTCTTTGGCAAATAGATATTCATTTAGATAAATAATACCATTGGTCGGATTGGAATCCACAAGCGTTTTTAAAATAATACTTTTATCAAAATTCTTTTGAATATGGTTCTTTATATGTCTAACTAATTCTTCTGTTTTGACACCTGCTCCAATTTCCATGTTTAAATTGATAAGAAATACTTTAAATTTTTTCGAAGAATAACCTGTATCACTAATGGCTAAAAGGGCAAATAGTTTAAGCAAAGCGGATACAAATTTTTGTTTTTCTTCTTGCGACTTCTCTTGATTAAAAAAGAAATAAGTAGCATAGAAAAATTTAAAGTTATGATTTAAAGCGAAAAGAATTTGCTTTAAGATAACTATTTCTTTTTGGTCTAGTTCCGTAATATTTTCTTTCACTTCTTTTTCTATACTTTCTGAATTTGTCCAAATATCTAATATTTTTTCAAAATCGGAAAGAAAAGTTTGCGGATTATTTAAGGGTTCTGGATTTAAATCCGTAAAATATCTACGCACTGCTGGCATAGTTGTATCTTTTTCATTTCTTTTGGCTCTTAAAATATACATATATTGATTTAATATATCATCAATAGTACAAATATTTTGACTCTTTAATTCATTGGTTATTTCTACTATATTTCGCCATCTTTGGGTAAATTCTGTTTTATCTTCCTCATAATTACTAAACAATTTGGCTGAAAGAATATCTGCATCCGCAAGAGGCATGCCTGTTGAATTTAAGGAATTAAAAATTTCAATTGCTTCATCAGTTTCATAAGAAATAACAACAATGACTTGGCAATTATTTAAGACGTTTCTGGCAAATGCATTTAACTTTGTAGAATCATACTCTTCTAATTTTTCTTTAAAATATTTAAAATTTCGAAAAAAATTAGTATATCTATTATCTCCTTGCTTGTATTTAATCTTTTCTACCTTTTTTTCAATCTCTTCAAAAGTTTCTTCCCCAAGAATTTTTTCTAAATCTTCTTTATATTCTTCATTTATAGATTTATTGGTATATTTTATTTTTAAATCTTTTAATCGAATTTTTCCTTCTATAACTTGAGAAACTTCATCTTCATCAATAATATAAAGACAAGTTAAAATACTTTTACGACGATTTTCTAAAGCTTCTTTAATACTTTTTGCTTCTTCATCTGTTGCTATTTCTTTTAACACGGCATTTATTTTTATGAGCAATGCTTTTAATAATAAAATAAATGTTGTGATTCTTTGCTGCCCATCAATGATGTATAATTTTTCATAAGTTGAATTGATAATAATAGAACCAAAAAAATAAGCATTATCCTTTTTCAATTCAATAAAAGATTCAATATCTTGCCATAGTTTATCGCATTGTAAAGAACTTTTCCAATTATAAGCTCGTTGGTATTCTGGTATGATATACATACCCTCCATTCCTAAAATAGAATCTTGACTATTTGTACTTGAAAAAAGTCCCTGTATATTTTTTAATTTTGCATCAATATTTTTTGCCATAACGATTTCCTTTCTTTTTATAATCCTATTATATCGAAATTAATAAAGAACTACAATTTTTATAAAAAAAAATGATGTTTTCTATCTAAAAAGTCCATCATTTTTTCTATTTTGATAACACATCACAAACTAAATTGCTAATTTCGGTAGGATTTTCTAAAGAAAGGCCTTCAATTAATCGTGCTTGTGCATACAATATTTTTGTATATTTTTCCAAAGTATCAAAATCTTTTTTCTTAAATAATTCTTCTAGTTTTTGACAAATTTCATGACTTTCGTTAATTTCCATTACAACATCTGCTTTTACCTTTTGATTATTAGGCATCGCATTCAAAACTTTTTCCATCTCTACAGATACTTCTCCTTTGCTAGTTAAACAAACAGGATGATTTTTTAGGCGATGCGTAAATTGAATCGCAGATACTTGTTCTTTTAAAGATTCTTGCATTTTCTCAAATAGTTTTTTATTTTCTTCATTCGCTTTTTTTAATTTTTCTTTTTCTTCTTCGCTATCTAAATCCATGGCTTCATCACTAACATTCATGAATTTTTTGCCTTCATAATCTTGCATCATTTTGAATACAAATTCATCAATGTAATCAGTTAAATATAAAACTTCATATCCTTTTTCTTTTACATTTTCTACATTGGGTAATAAATCTATTTTTTCAACAGTTTCTCCACAAGCATAATAAATATGTTCTTGACTACTTTCCATACGACTTATATATTCTTTTAATGTCGTATATTTCTTTTCATTTGAAGAAATATAAAGAAGTAAATCTTGTAAATCGCTCTTTTTCATGCCATAACTACTATAAATACCATATTTAAATTGCATTCCAAAATCTTTAAACATTTTTTCATATTCTTCCCTGTTTTCTTCTAACATGGTTTCTAATTCTTTTTTTATTTTAGTCTCTAGTCCACTCGCAATTAGCTTAATTTGATGATTTTCTTGTAACGTTTCTCTGGAAATGTTTAATGAAATATCTTCACTATCCACAAGTCCTTTTACAAAACTAAAATAATCAGGAAGTAAATCGCTACATTTATCCATAATAAGAACACCTTTGGAATAAAGTTGTAACCCTTTTTCATATTCTTTGGTATAAAAATCATAAGGAGCATGACTTGGGATAAATAATAAACTGGTAAAACTGCATTTTCCTTCCACAACACTTCTAAAAATACGAGCAGGTTTTTCATAATCATAAAATTTATCAGTATAAAAATCTTGGTATTCAGAATCTTTTACTTCACTTTTTTGTTTTTTCCAAATTGGAATCATGCTATTTAATGTTTTATCTTCTATTGTCTCTATTTCCTCTTCGCTATCTTCTTTTTTTTCTTTTTTGATTTCTTGCATTTTAATTGGATAGTGAATATAATCAGAATATTTTTTTACTAATCTTTCGATGGTATAATCCTCTAAAAATTCATCATAACTTACATCTTCTGTATTATCTTTCACATATAAAACAATATCAGTTCCGCAATTTTCTTTGACCCTTTTTTCGATAGAATAGCCATCAACTCCAGTAGATTCCCAAGCATAAGCATCACCACTTTCTATACTTTTACTTGTAACCACAACATTTTTACTAATCATGAAGGCAGAATAAAATCCTACACCAAATTGACCAATAATATCAATATCTTTTTGTTTTTCATTGTTTTCTTTAAATAATTCAGAACCACTTTTAGCAATTGTACCTAAGTTGGTTTCCAACTCTTCTTGGGTCATTCCAATTCCATTATCACTAATAGTAATAGTTCTTTCCTCTTTATTAATCGAAATACGAATTTCTAAATCTTCTTTTTTTATTTCATTAGCCTTATCGGTTAGAGATTTAAAGTAAAGTTTATCAAGTGCATCACTAGCATTTGAAATAAGCTCTCTTAAAAAAATCTCTTTGTTAGTATAAATTGAATTAATCATCATGTCTAATAATTTTTTTGATTCTGCTTTAAATTGTTTTTTCTTCATCTTATCATCTCTTTCTAACAACTTAATCGTACCACTTAAAATAGCACTTGTCAAATGAAAGTGCTAATAATTATTTACTTTTTAATTTATTCTCTTATTTTTTATTTAAACGATTAAAATCTTTTAAAATATAAGTTCCATCTTCCTTTTTTAAGAATGTATAACTATAATAAGTGGCAAATTTTTCATATTTTTTTAAAATATTTTTTCTTTCCTCTGTATCTTGTTTTATTTTATTTATTTCCTCATTTGTAAGGGGTTGCACTAGTTGTTTTTCTTTAACGTTATTATATATTCCTATCTTGTCTTTATCATTTTCTATAAATCGTACGTACAGGTTTTTTTCGATAACAACTAATTTATTTTCGGTTTCATAAGCAAAAACTAATTCACTAAATATATCTTCTTCCACTTCGCATTTTGAACTAAAACTTTGAATTAATTTTTGACTTACTTTATCGTAATTATATTTTTCACACCGAAATGTTCCTTGATATTCTTCTAGATTATATATTATCTCTTTTCCCCAAAGATTTTGTGCTTTTTCTGAAAAGTCATGCATATCAAATTCATAAAATTTCACTTCTTGCCCAAGGATTTCATCAAAAACTTTTTTTTCTAAACTATTTACTTTATTTTCTAATGTTAAAGTAATAATGGAATCATTCGTAAATTTTTCAAATTTATAATGTTCTGGAACTTCTGCTATTTCTTTTCGGATTTTTGTTTTGTTATACAAATCTTGTACTTTCGAAGAAAGAATATCAACGGAAGTATACTTTTCATCAACAATATAATCTTCTATTTTGGATTGTTGTAATTTTTCTTGTAAGTCTTTTGTGTTTTGTTCTTCTATAATGGCATCATTTTTTTTATTTGTATAATCGATGGTAAATACCATTACTCCAACAATTACCAAAAATAAGAATATAGCTAAAATTTTTTTTATCATTTTTGTACCACCTTTTTCTTTCTTCATCTGTTATTTATTTCTTAACGTAAACTAATAATAGTACATTTTCCATCTTTATTAGAGAATGTGGCTCCAAAAGTTCTACTATGCTTATCTACCCAAATATACCGTTCCGAACTTTCAGTTCTCCCCGCAAGTGTTCCTTCTACTCCACCAAGTTTTTCTACCATTTCTTTATATGTGATTTTTGTTCCTTTGTTTAATTGTTCTTTTATATCGTTGTATACTCCAAAATCTACTGTGTCACTTTTTAATTCTTCTTTGTTTAAATTTGCTTGTAAAATAGGACTTGTACTAGTCATATCGAGTACAATACTCGTTTTTGAATCTAATTTCCAAGTGTACTTTTCTGCATATTCACTTTTTTCGCCATCAAAACCAATTACGGTATTGATTTCTTCTACAGTATTGGTTGATTTTAATTGCTTGATACATTCTGTTGCTACACAATTTCCTTTTGCTTCTTCTTTTTCTTCGCTCCTTTTATTCTCTTCTACTTGACTAGTACATCCAGTTGTACATCCTAATAGAAATAATCCCATCATAAAAAGTGTAAAACCTTTTTTTAAATTCATTTTAAATCCTT
Organism: uncultured Mycoplasmatota bacterium; assembly: GCA_947652325.1. Classification (GTDB taxonomy): domain Bacteria; phylum Bacillota_I; class Bacilli_A; order RF39; family UBA660; genus MGBC108787. The sequence goes on along the minus strand of CANTCQ010000002.1, from coordinate 47,717 downwards.
CTTTCTTATTAATTTCTTTTCCATTTGGATACTTTATATCCTTTTTTTATTAAATCTTCACGTACTGCTTCTAAAAAGTCTAAAAATTTTTCTTTTTCTTCTTTTTGGTAAATATTTTTCGGTCCATATAACGTTTTGGCGTCGGTTCCTTCAATATTTAGAATTTCACCATAACTATCGTATCCTTTTTTATATTGTAAACATACTTGTTCATATTTTTTATTATAGGTAATATCTACAACATTTTCCATATCAATAAAATAAGCTTCACTATTATTTACAAGTTCACTATCAACTTGGACTAGGACAATGCTACCATCTTTTTTTCGATATCCCACTATATAGTAATAAAAAGAAGTAGTATTGGTATTTATAAAAAAACCTTCTTCGTATTTAGAGGATGTCATATAAGCATATAAAATGTCATATGTATCTCCTTGTCTTACTTTTTCATCAAATAACTCTCTTAGTAGTTTTTTCTTTTTGACACAATCTTCTTTATCATATTCTATTTCTTTTTCTTTTTTACAAAATAAACCCATAAACGAAAAACTCCTCTACTTTTTTTATTATACCATAAATAGAAAGAATTGCATTTTTATTTTGTATAAAAAAACAAATCCATTTGATTTGTTTTTCGACAATTTATTTTGTTTCTAATTTTTCAACTACTAATTTTGCTGTTTCTAAAGCTTTATTTCGAACTTCTTCAGCAGTTTTTTCTAAAACACTTTCCCCTTTTTTCTTGGCAAATAAAACTAAATCATCTGCTTTCTTTTTTATTTTGTTTGCTTTATCCTTTGCTACTTTTAAGACTTTTTCTTTGTCTAATTCTTTTATTTCTTTTTCTAGTTCTTCTACTTTTTTGGTAATCGTTTCTTTTACTTTTTTAGAATCCAATTGTTTTACTTTTTCTGTTAATTCACTCATTTTTTCTTTTAGCTCTTGTCTTGTTTCTTTTCCACTTTTAGGAGCAAAAAGAATTCCAGCTCCCACCCCGATAGCTGCTCCTATTGCTACTTTTCCTAAATCACTTTTTTTGCTCAAAAATATCCCTGCTTTCTGTTGTTAGTATAAGCAATTTATCGAAAAATAACAACAACAAAGTCTAAAAAAGTGTCCATTTACAAAGTAACAACTTTATTCATCTATTCTAATAGTTATAGTATCTTCTTCCATTGTAGTCGAAACATCTGCTTCTAATTTGTCCTTGTATTCTGAAGCAATTTCAATAGTTGATTCCATATTTTCTTTCTCGAAAACTTCTTTATCTAAAGTAAATTTAATATCTCCGTTTTCTAATATTTCACATTTGGCATTTTTTTGTTCCCCATCTACTTTTACTTGTTTTGTTAAAACTTCTTTAATTGAACTGTTTTAACATATTTTGTTATAACATATAGCCAAACATAAATACAATTTAAATTGTTTCCAATCTTATTCTATAAATTCAAAATTCTTAATTGTGCTTCACAATCTTCTAATCCCTCATCAATTATATATAATTCTTGTTCTCTAAGCATATCTGGTATTTTTAAAAGATGTTGTTGTAAAACATTTTTTTGAGTTGTAAAATAAACTTTTTGAGCTTTAATTTTTTTAATTGTACTAGAAAACGTTTCTTCTTGTGTCCCTAAATAAGTATGCAAATATTCTTCTTCTGCTATTTTTCCCACTATTTCTAAATACTTTTTTAATAAATTTTCATTTGTAGGCTCTTTTTCTAAACTTTCTTCCAATTCATGACATTGCCATTGAAGTTCAATATTATTGCATTGGTCTTTGTTTTGTATATAATATAATTCTTTTTGTACTTTTTTCAATTCTTGTCCATACTTGTTTTCTAATTCAGTTACAAAAGAATTTTTAAATTTCAAAGATAGTAATTCTTGTATTGTCATTTGAAGAATTTTTTCTTTAACTTTTAGCAATTCACTTGTTTTATTTTCTGAAGAGTCAGTTAATATTTTTATAGTTTCTACTGCTATATTATACTCATAAAAGTTACTTATATAATCTTTTAATTCATCATCAGTTAAGGTATCTCGTTCCTTTATTTGCTTTTTATTTTGATTATGCCTGTTTAATAATTCTAAAGTTTTTAATTTAAATTGCTCTATAAATTTATCTTTTGATTCTGGTATTTTTGATATATTCATATTCAACTGTTGATAAAATTGCCAATATATTTCTAAAAATTCTGCCTCTATTTGATTATTATTATGGATAAAAATTTGATTCATTTCATTTAATAAATTTTCTAATACCTCTTTATTAACAATTATTTCTTGCCAATTCACAAAAATGCCCTGATAACTATTATCTAATAATCGATTTATATCATTAAATGTTTGCATAGCTTTTTCTTGTATATTTTTTAATTTTTGCTTTAATTGCATTTTATTTACGAATTTTAGTGAATGAGATTCTATCCAATTCACTATATTCTGTTGAAGCATATTATTATATTGATACGAAGTTAAATCTAATTTTCGAAAGAGAGAACAATAATCAAAAGTGTGATTATGCCGAGTTAGATAAAAATATCTTATTCCCTGTTCTAATTCTCGTTGTTCTAAAAAACTATTATTTTTACTATATTCTTGTAAAGCATTATTATCTATAATTAGCAATTTATTTTCTCTCTCTTTTAATAACATATTAATTTCATCTATTAAACTTTTATAAAAAGAAAATTTTTGACTATTTTGTTCTTTTTCTAAAAATTCGAACGTTTGCTTTAAATTATCAAACAATTTTTTTAGTTCTTTATTATTTATAGAACAAAAGGCAATATAATTTTCAAAAGATATCATTTTTTCAATATATACACTAAAAACATTTAATGTACTCAAAGCTTGATTACAATCACAATTTAATCCATAAACAAACAGGTTCATATTATTTTTTTTGTCATTGAAAAATGGAATTGCTTGCATCTTAATATTTACATCATTACATAAAATTAATAATTTTTTAATCTTTTGAAAAATCTTTGTCTTCAAATCGTTATAAGAATTAAATTTAATATCCATATTTGTAAGAAAATCTATAGCGGGTTGTAATTCTTTAATCAGTTGCTTTGCTGTTTTTTCTCCTTCTTCTAGTTCTTTAAAATATAATTCTTGTTCTTTTTTTCTTTGTATACTATATAATATATCATCATAAGAATAATTTAAAATAATTCCATCTTCCATTATACTATCAATGTTTGTTTTTAATAATTTTAATTCTTTCCATTTTTTATTATTTTTCCAAAAAAATTTCTTTTCACCACAAGATATTTCATCACACAACTTTTTAAATTCTTCATTAAAATCTATAACAAGGTTTTCATATTTTATTTTATCTAAAATTCCATTAGCAATCATTTTTTCCAATTTTTCTAAATCATGGTATTGCATTAGTTCTTGATAAAATTGCTCAGCTTTTTTTAATAAATCACTTGTAAATAAAATTGCGTCAAAATTTTTTACCAGATTTTTAATTAATTCTGTTTTTAGTTTTAATTCTTCTTCATAGTTATGTAATAAATGAATCGTAGCGTTATTTATTTCATTCACATAACGACTATTACGAAAATCATGAATTTTAAAAATCCAGTCTAATATTTTATTATATTCCTCTAAAACTTGAGACAATTCTCTTTTTGTTTTATCATCTATAGTATCATTTTCTATACTTTCTCGTATTTTACTAAATTGATTATCAACCCTTTTTAATTTTTGAACAAATTCTACTTTTAATAATTCATTATCTATATAATATTTTTTTAATTGGATTTTATTCATTTTTTCTTGAAATTTCAAAGCTTTTTTATAATTTTTAGAAAGTATTTTTAATTTATTTTGATATTCACTTATTATTTTGTTTAATTTTTCTTTTTCTTCTGTCATTTTTTGATTTTGTATAATGAACATACTTTTTTTTGTAAATTCTTGAATTATATTCATTTGCTCTAAAATAAGGGATTTTAATTCATCTCTGTTAATTATGTAACTATCTTCATCTAAATCTCCACAAAAAAGACTATTATAAAACTCTTGATAAGTTTCATCAAATAATTGAGCATATTCATTAAATGAATCTATTATGATTCTAATCGCTTTTTTTGCCATTTTGTTTATATCTTCATCATTTGGATTTTGCTTATAATTTTGTAAAATATCATCAAAATCAATACTACTTTCTGCGTTAGTATTATAAAAATTTTGTTGATTATTATCTGGATTATTATTTTGGGGATTTTTTGTACTTTCTGTATTATTATTTTTAAATGAAGCACCTGATTGAGTTGATTTAACTTTTCTTTGCATATAATCATTCAAATACTCATTTCTTCTATAAGCATCGGACAATACATTATAGGCTATTTGAGCTTTTTTAAATTTTTCTTCTGCTACCTGATCCCCACTATGCATATCAGGATGGTATTTTTTTGCCATCTTACGATATGCTCTTTTTATTTCTTCTTCTTTTGCATTTTCATTTATATTCAAAAATTCAAAATAATCAAACCAATGACCAGGTATTTGCCAATCTTCTTTATATATCGCCATAATATTATCTCCTCATTTTTTTATCAACTAAAGATAGGTAATGTTCTTTTATAGGTTCACTCCAATTAGCTCTAATCTCACCACTTTGCAACAAATCATCTAACATATTACTTATAACTTGAAAATTTAGTTTATTGCCTTCTTCTAGTCTAGTAAACACTTCAATATTATTTCTGTTAAAACCTAACTGACATGCTCTTTGAAAAACTTCTTCTAATGACTCAAAATTATGTGCTTCTCCTAAAAAATAAAAATCATTTAGATATTTTGATTTGCTTTTAATTAACGCTGCAACATTTTCTGGCATTACTCTATTATTTTCATTTTCATTATCAATTTTATTTTCTGTGTCATTACCATCAGATATAGCAACAAATAAATTATGAATATTATTATTATCATCATAATTTGCAATTGTTTTATATAAAGCACCATTTAAATTAGTCCAACCGTTAGGAACTATTAGTTCTGGTGTTACTGAAGAAATTGGCATATCCTTATAAACAACTCTTATTTTTTCATTAAAAACTACTAATGAGAATAATATATCATTTTGAATATGTTTACTACATAATTCTCTTAATCCTTCTAGAATATTTTCTTCTGTCCCTATCATACTCGAACTAATATCTATCATAATAATCAGTCGAACTTTTATAGCAAAGTCACTCATAAAAAAATGAGTTGGATAACTATTTTTCGCTTTTAAATCATTTAATTTTGAAGCAAAAGTAGTTCCATTACTAAGTTCTGTATTATTTAAAGTTTCTTTTAATGTCAATCCCTGTTTTTTATGCTTTAAAAGTGCTATTTTATTTTGAATATCCATAACCTTCATTAACATCTTTCCCCTTTGATTAAAGACATATTTTACACTATTATTTAAATAAAGTCAATATTTGGAACGATTGCAACACTAAATTATTTAAAAAAATCATTTATAACTAAATTATAAACTACCTCGTAACAAGATTAAGAGTTTTAAAAGATTTCTATTTTTGAATAGACATCTTAACAAGATAAATTAAAATTTACTAATTCAGTTCTATTCAAAAATTATCAATTTATATTACCAATAAGATTGCTAGGTTTTAGACCCTACAATTTGATGTGCACTTTAGGCACGATTAAATTGATATAAATAAATTATTTGATTTCTAATTATTTTATTATTACATCAATTAATACTACAATTTCTTCTGCAAGTCTTTTACTGTTTCTACAATCAACTTTTCTACGGTTTCTTTCTCTTCTAAATCTTTTAAAAAATACATGGGTTTAGCACCCTTATACGGTATTTGCTCTTCTAATTGAAAACATTTATTACTTTCGGTACGTTTTATAAGGACCCGGTTATTATAAATACCTCCAAATAAAGTGCCTTTATAATATAAGAGATACTCTCCCATCATCGGTTTACAAACAATACCTGAAAGAAAATTGAGTACTTCTAAAACGTATTCTTTAAATTCTTTGGTTGTTTTTTCCATAAATACCTCTTTTCTATTTTCATTTTACTAAAAGAAGAGATTTATAGCAACATACTGCTTATTTTTTATTTTATCAAAATAGGCATCCTCTTTCTTTTTTTGTTGTTCTTCTTTTTATATTCTCCTTCTAGAAACTCACCTAAACTGATATCAAAATCCTTGCATATTTGCCTTATCAAAAGACATATCAGGCATATTAAGAGCATTTTCCCATTTACTTACAGCTTGATAAGTTACATTATATTTCTCTGCAAATTGCTTTTGGGTCAAATTATGTTTTTTTCTTATGTCTTTAATAAATTTTACAATCTTTTTTTGATTCATATCTTAACATCTTCAAAAACTTATTCTTTTTTTCATCCAAAACTCTCCAGATGGTAAATTACCTCCTATTTTTCTCTTTTATTTTTCTAAAATAAATATGTTGGTCTTTCATGACAATTTTCTCTACACAATAATCTTCTAACTCTTTTTTATAAATTAAAAAAGAATGGTCTGTTTTAAATTCTAAGATATTTTGTATTTCTGCAAAAATTAATGTACTTTTTTCATGCTTCTTTATATATTTCCAAAGAGGATTTGTATTTACTCATCTTTTTCTAAACTATTTCTTTTGTCTTTCCAATACCACCATTTTAGTTTTTCTTCTTCGGGATTTTCATGTTCGGCATAATAAATTATCATTCGAAATAAATACAGTTCACATTTGTCTTCTTGAAATCCTTTATTCTTACAATCCTTCTTATATAATTCGAAAGGATTTTGTCCCACTAAATCTTCTACACAAGTAATCCCTATATTTTGTAAGGCTCTTTTTGTTTTCTTTCCCACATTGGGTATAGTTAATAAATCTGTTTTTGCGTTTTCTTTTTTCATAAAATCTCTATTTCTTTTGGATAGGATGTCTTATTACTGTTTTTAATTTTTTCTCATCACATCTTCTTGGGTCACTTAAATAGATTTCGTGATGAAATCTTTTTTCATTGATATCTAAAGTATATCCTTCTTCTTTTAGGTATTGATGCATCAAATCAATTGTTTTTGGTTCATCATCATAAGAACCTATATGCATACACTGTACACAACATCCTTCATCATATTCTAAAAATTCTACTTTAGAATAGTCTTCTTTTTTCTTTTTGGTTGCTTCTTCTATCGCCCATAAAAAATCTTTTTTGGTCACAAAATCGGGAAGGCGAATGAGAGAAAGGAATTGCATATCTTCTTTCTTTTGGTAATCGATAGTATTTTTTAAACCCTCTTGCCACCAAAAACCTTCAAGTGGAGGAACAACATATGAAAAATATCCCTCTATTTTATAAGGTCCTTTATAACTCATTTTAATTGTAAAAGCAATGGCATAAAGCAATCCAATCGATTTTTTGTATTCGCTATTTTCTGCGTTTGGATTTCCACTTCCTCGTACAGCAATGTAATTCATTTTGGGAACCACTACTATTGTGGGTTTACTTTTTGGCATATAAAATTCTTTATATTCTTTTTTATAATCAAAAGCCATATATCCTCTTTTCTAACTTCTAGCAGCGCCATCAACAGAAAGAATAACACCTGTAATATAACTTGCTAAATCACTTGCTAAAAACAAAAATGCATTTGCTATATCTCGTGATTCTCCAATTCGACCTAATGGAATCGTTTTTAATAATGGTTCGATTTGTTCTTTTGGAAGCTTTGCTACCATATCGGTATTCGTTATACCAGGAGCAACTGCATTTACGCGAATATGAAAAGGGGCAAGTTCACGAGCAAGTGATTTTGTAATCCCATTTACAGCAAATTTACTAGTTGGATAACCTACACCAGAAGGTTGTCCATAAATGCTTACCATAGAACTTGTATTCAAGATTGTACCACTTTGGTTTTCTTTCATATAAGGCACTACAGCTTTTGTTGTATTAAAAATAGCATTTACATTTACATCCATAATGTTTTTAAAATCTTCGCTTGTTGTTTCTTCAATTTTTTTATTGGCTGATATTCCAGCATTGTTGACTAAAATGTCAATATGACCATATTTTTCGTTAATTTCTTTGATAACGTTTTCTATACTAGCAAAATCGTTAAGATTCGGATAATATCCTTCTACTTTTATTCCTTCTTTTTTTAAATTTTCTAGTGCTTTGTCTACTGTTTCTTTTCTTGAACCAAAAAGAATAACACTCGCCTTATTTTCATGGAATGTTCTTACGATTTCCAAGCCAATTTCCCTTGTTCCTCCCGTAATAATAGCGACTTTATTTTCTAACATTTTATTCTTCCTCTTCTTTCTTTTTAAATAATTCTTTATCTACACCGCATAGTGGACATTTAAAATCATCAGGTAGTTCTTCACCATAGTAAACATAACCGCATACGGTACAAATCCAAGCTGTCTTTCCTTGTTCTGTTTTTACCTTTATTAAATCGTTTTTGTTTTCTTGGTAATAATTATAGCTCATGGCTTCTCCTTCTTTTAAAACATCTGCTTCGATTAATTTTCCAATGAAAAGCGTATGAGTATCCGCATCTATCTTGTCTACTATTTTACAAACCATATACCCTAGTGCATCCTCTATTACTTTGATATTTTCAAATTCTGTTGTTTTTACATTTGCAAATTTATCGACATCGCGCATAGAGTGCATGCCAAAGGTTTCAATAATTTCTGGATTTATATCCATTCCTAATATTGATAATGCAAATTTATCATTTTTTTGAAGCAACGCATTGGTATGATTTGATTTCATCACTGCAACAGCAATAAAAGGATTATCCCCAGCACTAATTTGAGATACAGCATCGACCATGCAGCCTCCATCTTTGGTTGTTAATACATACATTCCTTGCGTTATTTTTCGCGTTATTTTTTTGTTTTTCATATAGATTCCTTTCTTATTCATTTATAAATTAATTATAAATCAAATTAACTCATTGTTCACTAGTATTTTTGCAATATTAATTTCTCCATATTGTTTTTGAAATAAATTTATTTCTTTTTGTGTAATTCCATCTAAATAATAGATGCTCATCGCCTTTTCCTAAATGTATAGATTTTTTTATCACCTTTTATTATTTCTAATATAAAAAGACCTTCTTCTCTTTCCTTGATTATATCAAAAAAACAAACCTTTGCTTTAAGATTTGTTTACGTTTTTATATATCTTTTCGATATCTATATTTTACATTTGGAACTGGTCCTATTTGATGATTTTTTTCCAACATAAGAACTCCAAGCATAGTTGTGTCTTGCTCTTCTAAATCCATATCTACAGAATCAAATTGTGCTATTTTATTTTGTGAATCTAAAGTTATCTGTAAGTTTGGACTACCATTTTCACTTGAAGAAAATAACATAGGACAACCCTTTTCTAAATATTTGAAATAATCTTGAAAAATAAATTGCATAGATAGCAGAAAACTTTCTTTATAAGGATTTTTATGCATATTATTTAAAATTAATTGTAGAAATTCAAAAGAATTTTTTGGATAAATCGTAATATCTGCTTCGGATAGTGAAACATAACTGGCACAAACTTCAAAAAGAATTTGGTCATAAATACTGATTCGTTCTTCTTTTGTTAAAGATGCTGTAATATACATGTCAAAAATTTCTGATAAATCATCATATTCTTCTTTTCCTATTCGCTCCATTTCTAATTTTGCAACGTTTTTTCGAAATTCTTCTTTGAACATTTCATAAAAGTATCGAAAAGATATTTCATCTTTCATGTGGACTCCTCCTTCAACTCCCACTATTTTATTTGCATCTATCCTTATTGTAAAGAAATAGTTTTATGCAATTTTTCTTTTTTTACTAGAGATAATGTTTGTGATTATGATAAAGAAGACAGAAAACAATAATAGTATTCCCATATTAATTAAAGCTGGTTGTAACGTTTCCATATTAAACTGCTCTATATTTATTAGCAATTCATTGTTTTTAATAAAGTAATAAGATGGCAAAATATGTGCTATATTTAAAACCGTTATTGGTAAAAATTCCATCGGAACAAATGCTCCACATAAAAAACTAGAACCCAAAGCAATAACATTTATTATTCCATTTACAGCATTTTTATTTGTTACTATGTTTCCTAATAATAAAGCAATTGTTAAAACACAGAAGGTAAAAACAAAAGAGTTTAGAATTAAGAAAAGACCATTGGCTGTAAACATTACTTTTCCTACTAAAATGATACTTAATAACACATAAAATAACCATAATACAAAAGCAAATAAACTATTGGATAGTAATAAACTTAGATTAAATTTTTTGTATTCCATACTACTTACAATCGTTCTTTTATTTATTTTTTCATTTTTAAAACTAGATAAAATTAAACATATAACATAAATACAACCAGCTAGTAAGCAATAATTAGTAAAATTATAGTAGAGTCCTGCTTTTTCTAAGCTTGAAGTATCTAATTTTGTAGTCATTTCTACTTCCAAAGACTGGTTTAGTGTTTCTTCTATATTTTTTATCAATTCTTCTTCAGTATTGATTTCGTTATACATTTGGGCAACTTTTAAATACCTAGAAAGAAGCATTTCAGCCAAACTTGCCATATAATCTCCAGTACTTTTCACTTCTATTTTGGGATTTTTATGTTCTAAAAAGTCTTGTCTAAAATTTTTGGGAATATAAATTACATAATTGATATCTCGATAAAATAAAGCATCATTTATTTTTTCTTCGGTTAATTCTATCTCTTTTTGATTGCTATTTTTTTCCAAGTATTCAATTAAATGTTTCGTAACTCCTTCTTCTTTATCGAAATTTAGTATTAAAACATCAGGTTTAGATGCTGAAAAACTCATTTGATTATCACTTGTTTTTAAATTAAAACCACTGAAGAAAATCAAAAATATGGTGTACATAATGATAGGAGCTTTGCATTTGTTTAATACTTTTAAAAATGTTTTAAATACTGTCATATTTTTGCCTCCTTAAATGGGTTAGTGCAAGAACAAGCATAAGAATAGAAAATCCGAGTAAACTTATTAAATTAAAACAATATCTATTCAATGTATCGTAATAATAAAGGGAATAAAATCCATCTGTAATCATACTTGCGGGATTGATTTTGTTTAAGAAAGGAAGGTTGGTATCCACAATATATTTCATCGTAATTCCCATCATGCCAGATAAGAAACAACCTAGCATTGTAATAGAAATAATGATTCCCACTTTTGTATTTTCATTTGCTTTGCATACACAGGATATAGCAATACCCATTGTAAGTCCTGCTAAACTTCCTACAGCAGCGAGCAATAAAACGAGTACTAGATTTTTTCCATAATCTACCTTTAAAACAAATATAGTATAAAGAAATAAAAGAATTATTCCTAAAAGCTCTGTTAAGTAACTTGCAAAACTGCTACTTACTATTAACTTCATTTTAGAAGTTGGACTTACCGCTACTCTTTTTCCGTTGTTTGACATATTGGCTAAATTTTGGTTTATCGCAACCATTCCTAAAATGCCACCATAAAGGCAAGCCATCGCAATTAAAGTATAATACTCAATCATCGTGTAACTCAAATGGGCATTGGAAGTATTTTCTATATTGGCCGTAAAATTCTCTATTTTTTTTACGATTTCATTTACGGTAGTAGCTACTATTTCTTCTACATCTATTTTTTCTTTGTTTTGTACGGACAAATGGATATTTTCTTCTACTTTTTTTTCACTTATATTTTTTATCATGTTTTCTGTTTCTAAAATTTCTTCTGTTATTTGCTTTAGAATGGTTTCTTCAATGCCATTTTTACGAATGACAATTTGTGGAGTATTTGCAACATATAAATAACCCACAACCTTTTCTTCATCTAATAAATTTTTTGCCTCTTCTAAATTCGTATACATTGTGTCAAATAAACGGTCTTTATTTCTTTCATTGCTTAACGACTTAAAAGTTTCTTTGATTACTTTATTATTTTCTAATTCTTCTGTTTTTACAATGGCAATCGGAATAGTATGTAGTTTTTCATTTTCTTCAATACTCGAAAAAGCCATATTAAAGAATGTTCCTAGAATAATGGGAAAAGCAAATGTCCAAAAAATTAACACTTTGTTTTTGAATAAAGTTTTTAGAGCATATTTAAAATTGTGCATTAAGAATCACGCAATTCCTTTCCTGTAAGTTCTAAGAATACATCATTAAGCGTTGGACGTTCTGAAAATATTTTGTTGTATTTGATATGAGCACTTTTTAAATAATCCATTAGTTCTATTAGATTGTTTTTTCCTTTTTTATAAGTTATCACGAGGACATTGTTATTATAAGTAATGTCTTCTACATTTTTTAATTCTTTCATTTTTTCAATATATTTTGCTTCTAAATCGTACACTTCTAAGCTTACTTTTTCTTCAATATTGGCAAGGGCTTTTAATTCATCTGTAGTCCCACTCGCTAATAGTTTTCCTTTATCTAAAATAATGACTCTATCACAAAGAATTTCTACTTCTTCCATGTAATGCGTGGTATATACAATTGTTGCCCCTAACTCTCTTAATGTTTTTATGCCCTCTAATATATTATTTCTACTTTGAGGGTCTACTGCAACGGTCGGTTCATCTAAAAAAATAAGTTTTGGTTTATGAGCAATGCCACAAGCAATGTTTAATCTTCTTAAAAGTCCTCCAGATAGTTGCTTAGGATAAAATTTTTTAAAGTCTTCCAATCCGATTAATTTTATGGCATCTTCAATGTATTTTTTTCGTACCTTTTTGTCTTTGATATATAATCCACAGAAATAATCAATATTGTCATACACATTTAATTCTTCAAATACAGCAACATCTTGAAATACGACTCCAATTTCTTTTTTGATATCGTAAGCATTAGGACTCATTTTAGTTCCAAATATTTTAATGGTTCCTTTTCCAAAATTTAATAAAGATAAAATACAATTGATGGTTGTAGTTTTCCCACTTCCGTTTGGTCCTAAAAGTCCTACAATTTCGCCTTCTTTTACCTCAAAAGATAAATCATCTATTGCTTTTAAGCTTTTATATTCTTTTGTTAAATTTTTTACTTCAATACAATTTTTCATACTTTTTTCTCCTCTATTTTATAACCAATTAACATTTGTCTTACTGTTTGTCCTAGTAAGTCTTCTATTTCTTTTTCTTTAACATGAATGGTTTTTGTAGCTACTAAACAAGCAAGTCCGTGGGTAAAAATCCAAACATGGATATGAAACTTTTTTTGTGCTTCATAAGATAAACCTGTAGATTTTTGTCCTGCTTTTATAACATTTTCAACAATACTATCCGCCATTATAAATTCTTGAGCATCTAAAGCTGTTTTTTGCATAAATAGGATTTTAAAAAATTCTGGATAATAACTGGCAAATTTAATATAAGATAGTCCCATTCCTTTATAAGCATTTTCTTCGTTTTCTTTTTGTAACATGTATTCTTTATATTTATTGTATATTTTTTCATATACGGCTTTGTTTAATTCTTCCATACTTGTAAAGTTATGGAAAATGGGTTGGACAGAACAACCCAATTCTTTGGCAATGCGTCTTGCATTTACTTTCCCGAATCCTTCGTTTTTAACAATAGTATATGCAGTAGCAACAATTGTTTCTTTATCAAATTTTTTAGTGGGTGGCATATCTTCTCCTTCCTTTATTATAACATTTGTTATATATCAATCGTTATTATTGTAATATAGAAAAAAACTCCTGTAAAGGAATTTTGCTATTATCTAATTTTTATTTTTTCGTAATTTTCAATTGTAACTCTAACTACATTTTCTACTATTTGAAATCTATTTAACATCTCTTCTTGAATTTCTTTTGGAATTTTTGCATTTATTTTTTCTTCTATTTGCATAAATATTTTATGTATATTATCTGCTGTTATAAAAAACAATTTTTCTTTTATTTTCTTTATATATTTATTTTCGGAAACCCTTAGAAATTCTAAAATAATATTTTCTAAACATGTTTCAAAATCTAAAAATACATTTTGTTCACTATTTGTATGTGGAAGTAATCTAAAATCTGCATCGAAAAATAGAAGTCTTTCATTATCAAATAAAGGTTGTAAATAAATATCATTTTCCATTTCTACTATTCCCCAGTTGTATTCGTGTCTGTCGGTTTGACCAGTTAACTTGTCATAAATAAATACATCAACTAATTCATTCATTAGCTTCTTTACTACTTTTTTTTGTTTTCTCTATTTAAATATCGCCATTCTAAAGCATTCCATATTCCTTCTAAACTATTATCAAAAAGTTGTTCAAATTCTAGTTCATCAGTTATACCTAATCCTTTTTCTAAATAATTTGCAATAATCTTAAATCCACTCGTGTAACAAGCATTTTTTACTTTAAAATTTTTGGTTATAACCTCTCCCCCCCCTGCGAAGTTATGGGAGTATGCCAAATCATAAAAAGCGCAAGAAATTCCAAAACATTTTGCCAATTCTTCTGCTACTAGTTCTGCATAGCAAGCATAAGGTGTTTGTAAAGATTTAAATATCCATATTTCCTCCTTATAATAAAATATATATTTTATATTAGAATGTCCGTACTCTTCTACTACTGATGGATTATTTTTCCAAGGAATATTTATCCAAGATGGGTCTTTTGCTAACTCTTCTAAATCAATAAAACCATTCTTTCAAATAAAATCTTTCATTAGTTTCTTATTTAATAAATAACACTAGAAAGTATTTGAAGCGGTTAACGCTCTTTCTTGTGTATATTCTTTACTTTCTTCGGTATCTAAAAGATTTTCGTAAATAATTCTATTTGCTTCTTTCATTTTTACTCCATAGCGATTTCCACCTGGTACTATATAATTATCAGAAAAATCCGTAACATAAGAACTTCTAAATTCTAGATAGTTATGTTTTACACCATCATATCCATAATAAAACATATTTAAAAAAGCAATTCTAGCCATTTCATATTTGATGGTATATTCTGGTTTCGTTGCATTTAAATAACGTTTATGCATACCATTTCCATAGACAGAAAATTGTCTAGAAGCAATAAATTGGGCATATGGACTGGTTCCATGCTCTTTTACATAAGCTATATTCGTTATACGATTAAATGGTGTATTCGCTACCCAATATAAATCCTTATATTTGTATGCTCCTTCTGCTGCACATATAGCATATCCTACCTCTAGTTGTTTTACATTTTCAACATCATAATGTTCTAAAACATATTCTTCCATTTCTTTAAGTACTTTTTCATATAAATACATAATGGCGTATTCAGTAGACGTTACATCTATTTCTTTTTTGGTAAGTAACCTAGCATAGAATTCTCCTTGATAATCTTCTTCTTTGGTTGTTATGCCATAAAAGTTTTCTATTATCTGTATTTTTTCATCTAAAGTATATTCCTGTAAAAATTCCCACATGCAATCTAATTTTTCTGTCAACATTAAATTCTGGATTCCAAAGACATAATTTACTTTCTCTTCAAAGGTAGCTCTGTTATAAGTTGCACTTTCATTATATAAGTTTAAATAGCCAACAATTTGTTCATTTTCTAAATTTGTTGCTTTTAAAATCGTATCAAATAAGCTTTTAAATGGAACCATATCTGCTTTAATGATGCACTTTATAATTTGGTCCTCTGTTGTTCCTTCTAACTTTAATAAATCATTACATTTTGTTTCAAAAGAAACGTTTGGTATTAATAAAGTAAACCATACTTTCCCTTCTAAGTTTATTTCTTTTACCTCTTGTATAAAATTTATTTTTTCTTCGTAGGTTGCAATCTTAGAAAAAGCAAGTATTTCCATTTTTTCATATAAAGTGATTTCACTTCTTCCTAAAATAAAATGGAATATTTCTTTGTAACTGGTTAAGTTGGAATTTAAGATAGCATTTATTTTTAATTCCATAGGAATATTATCTTTTTCCATAATATAGTTAAAAATATTGTGATAATTTGTAATGTCTGAATGAAGAATAGTATTTAATTTTTCATCTAAAGATATATGCGGATAAGTCAAAATTGTATCAAATTTATTTAGATAAGTTCCCTTAAAAGAAGAAATTATTTTATCTAGTTTTGTTTCCATCGAAACGCCTTCTAAAGCTAGAATTCTGGCAAATTCTTCTTCGTAAGTAATTTCATCTACTATTTCTTCTTGTTCTAAAAAGGTATTGCTATTCGTTTGGGTTAAATCTCCCCAAATTCTTTCAATCTCTAAAGTATCTACAATCTCTTCATAAACATCTTTTATATTACCTATATTTAAGACAATGCTCGTAACAAGTGCCGCATAAACAATGGAAAGAAATCCCTTTTTGGCGGTAGTTTTTGTTTTTTCTATATCATTTTCGGTCAAAGTGATAGTTGGTCCTGCAATTAGTAAAGGCGTCATTTGGGGTTCAAAATCTTCTATTGTTTGTTTTATTAAAATAGGTAACTGCGGTTCATATGGGATTATTTCATATTTTACTAAACTTTGTACTTTTTCTATTAAATAGTCTTCTAACGATTTACTCATTAAGTTATATTCTTTTATTTTTTCTATATTCCATGAACTTTGTGCTTCTTTTACTAAACTTTCAACTGGTTCTACAATTTTTTGAGCACAATTCAGGATTTCCATCTTTCTTAAATTCAATTCTTTTTTCTTTTTTGCTGCTTTTGTATTTGTTTGTTCCTTCTTTTTTTGCTCTAAGAATTGTTTCGATAATTTATCGATAAGTGGTTTATACGATTTATTTAATACAAACATTGTTAAAAGGAATGCAGGAACTGCTGCAACAGATAAAGCACTATTGTTTTTGGCCATAAAAAAATCGCCCCTCTCTTAAAAACACCTTGTCCATATTACAATATTTTTTAAAAGAAGTCAATTTGGTTTCCTACAATTTTTACCTTTATTTTCCTAATTTTTCTAACATTTTCATTCCTTTTTTGGCTTGTGCATATTCCTCATGATGTTTTATTTTATATACTTTCCCCTCTTTTTTAAAATTAGAACCTGTTTGATGAAAAGCAAATCGTACATTGTATTTATCACAAGTTTCTTTTATGTGTCTTACCCAATCAAAATCACAAATGCGAGCATTTTCATAGGACTCTCCACCCACGGATATTAATTCTATTTTCCCAGTATTTACGTATTTGCTAAAATCGATATCTTCCAGCAAAGGCGATGCAAAAATATATCGATGTTTTATTGGACATTCTAAAAATATAGGCAGTCTTTTATCTGCTTTTTCTTGGTTTTCACAAGTAAGAGCAATGCATACATTTTCATAGCCATCTTCCCAGTCTTTTGGAATACAATCTAAAAATCTCTCGATTCTTTTGGTTGGAATTAAAAATTTAACATCACTTCTTTGTTTTATTATTTCCCATGCATCTTTCCGCCAGGTATCTGCTTCTTTAAGAAAAAAGTCAGAAGTAAAACAAGTAGCTAATTCTATTCCACTTTTAATTTTATAATTTCCTTCTTTATCTTTTTTGATAGGCAAATTAAAATTTGTTTTGGATTTTGTTACAAGATTTGCATCCTTATTATGTTTTTTATCTAGATAATAGACATAACAATTCAAACATCCTAAACTGCATTTATGACAACCATGCCAAGGATTCCATTGTACATTTTTCATAAATTATCACCTTTTTTCTATTTATTATAACATAAACGTTTGTCTTCTAAACAAATGCCCATTGCATATTACAAATGCAGAATAGATTATATATGGGAGGGATTTTATGTTAGAAGAAGTTTTATCTTGGAACCCTATTTTACAAGCAGCTTTAGCAACTCTTTTTACTTGGAGTGTTACTGCTATTGGAGCTTCTTTGGTGTATTTTTTTAAACGTATCAATAAAAATTTAATGGATGGAATGCTTGGATTTGCAGCAGGTGTTATGATTGCAGCTTCGTTCTTTTCTTTAATTGCACCAGCAATTACGATGGCGGAAAATTTACATTTAGTTCCTTGGGTAATTACTTTTATTGGATTTTTTAGTGGAGGTTTACTTTTATTTGTTGGAGATAAAATTTACGATATTTATGAAAAAAAACATCCACCAAAAAAAGGAAAAACAAGTTTTAAACGTTGTGTTATGCTTATTAGCTCTATTACTTTACACAATATTCCGGAAGGAATGGCCGTTGGGGTTGCTTTTGGTTCTGTTGTTTATGGGCTTGAAGGAGCAACCATTGCTGCAGCTTGGACTTTAGCACTGGGAATCGGTCTTCAAAATTTTCCAGAAGGAACAGCTGTTAGTATGCCTCTTCGCCGAGAAGGAATGAGTAGGAACAAATCTTTCTTTTTAGGGCAACTGAGTGGAATTGTAGAACCAATTGCAGGAATCATCGGAGCAATTCTCGTTATGAAAATGCGTATTTTGCTTCCCTTTTTACTTTCATTTGCAGCAGGAGCTATGATTTATGTAGTAGTTGAAGAACTAATTCCAGAAAGCCAAACCAACAAAAAAAAAGATGTAATGGCTTTATTTACATTAATCGGTTTTTCGGTCATGATGATTTTAGATATTGCATTGGGGTAAAAAAACTTGCATAAAATGCAAGTTTTTTTAATGATTAAAATTTAAAATTATTTTTAGGATATTTAGAACAACCAAGTTCACTTGAAATATTTATTTTATTTTCATCTGATTTTTCGAAAAATGGTGTATATTTAAAATATTTTACTCTCATTTCACTAGTTTCAAATTCAGGAATACCTGCCCAATCTTTCGGAAACCAAACACCGAAATTAATATTTGATTTTATAGTAGGAACATTTTTAGTGTTAGTATGAACAAGTTTATCATCATAATAAAATTCAACTTTTTTAGGTTCAGTATGCCAATCAAATCTAAATTTATGATATTTTCCATCAATTGTATCATGGATTAAAGTAAAATGTTTTTCATATTTTTTTTCAGTAATCCACGTATTGTTAATCATAATATTAAAAGAAGGTATTCCATTATTTAAATGTCCTGGTAACTCAATATCAATTTCATGATTCAAATCATTATCTCCATACCATGTCCAAAAAGCCGTACACACTCCATATTTTGGACATGGTTTCATATATATTTCAAAACTTCCAGGACCTAAAGTATTTTTACTGATTAATGCTGCTCCCGTTCTTTTTCCATGAGATACTTTTTCTTTATTATGATTTATGCCTTTAAGTAATCCTTGATAAAAATCTCCGTTTGCCTTTAAAATTAACCCTTCCGAATCTAAAGAAACATTTTCTGGAATACATCCTCCATTTTGATTTCCCCATTGATGATTTAAAATCAACCAATGTTGTGGATCAATTCCTTTTTCAAAATTTGTTTCAAATTGTAAATGCACATTGTTCTTATCAAAGTTATTCATATTATTATAAAACTCCTTAATGATTATTTTAAAAAATATTACTCGTTCAATCTAATAATTTTATATTCAAATATAAAATTTAATAAATTTTTATTTATTCTTAATTTAAATATTTGTTTTTCTTTTATCCATTCGTTATATCCCCACTACTACTAATAGGGATGGCATCTCCTAGACGTTCTGATTCTGGCTTTATAATACATTTAAAAAAATCTTTATTTCGAGCAAGTATTTCTCTGACTTCTCTTTTAATTTGACCTACATATTTTCTAGGGTCCGATGCAACTCCAAATGCTTCTATTCCTAATTTTTTTGCAATGTATAATGCTCTATATAAATGATATTTTTGGGTAACAATTACAACTTTTTTGACACCAAAAATTTCTTTTGCACGATAAATACTATCATAAGAAGAAAAACCAGCATGGTCCATAAAAATATGTTCGGAAGGTACTCCTTTTTCTTTGGCAAAATTTTTCATAACATTCACTTCATCATAATATTTTGTTCCATGGTCTCCACTCATAATCATTTTGGGTGCTATGCCTTCTTTATATAAAGAAACAGCTTCTAAAATTCTATCCTCTAACATAGGACTTGGACTTTTTCCACGAACTCCTGCTCCTAGTACCAATATAGCATCTACTTCATTTAAAGATGTTATTTCTTCTCGTTCTAAAATTTTGGATTTTGTAATTCCCATGACAAAACCATTTATCGATAAAATAAGAATTCCTATAAAAATAAAGAAATAAAATATATATTTTAGTATTTTTATAATTATCTTTTTCATTTTTCTTTTTCTTTCTCTTTTGTTGGACACCATTTTTTACAATTTTCAATTCGGAGTCCATTATCACCTTGTTCTTTATCATAAGAAAATGATTTTAAAGCATTACATGGAAAAATTTTACATTCTCCACAACATGCAAGCTTTTTTTCTTCGCAACAGTTTTTGATAGGACAAGCATCTGCCCAAAAAGGTTTCTTTATATTTAAACACCCAATGCATACTCCATCTAATTTAAATTTACATGCACTGCATTTGATTCCACAACGAGATTCTATTATTTCTTTTGTTTTTGTTATTACCATTTATTTTCCTTCTTTCTTATTTAATTTTTTAAAAATTTGTCTTTTCTTTGTTTTTTCTAATCTTCATATCTTTTTTATCCTTTTTTCTTATTATTTACGTAATTTCCTACTGCAATAATAAGCCAAGTAATTCCTAAAATTAAATTTAATATTTCTTTTTCTATAAAATAAGTAATAAAAAAACAAAAAGATGCTAGAAAAGATAAAATAATTGCTCCTCGTTTATAACTCATAATAACCTCTTGTCTATTCTTTTGGTAAGTCGATACTCGAAAAAGCACCTAAATCGTATACCGAATACCCAAGTTTTTTTAACTTTTCATAAGCAGTTTTGCTTCTACTTCCACTTCTACAATACACGAAAATATTTTTATTTTTGTCCAAATTTATACTTTCGTTTATCGTATCATAGGGGATATTTAAGGCATCTTTTATATGACCACTTTCATATTCTTCTTTTGTTCTTACATCTAAAATTATGTATTCTTTTGTATTCATTAATTCTTTATAAGAAACTTCTTCTTTTTTTCCACAGCCTCCTAAAATGATTATAAATATTAATAATACGAGTAATTTTTTCATCTTCATCTCTCCTTTCTACATTCTAAATTTTCCGATAGAAATTTCTTCTTGTTTTTCTTGGTTATATTCTATTACTCTTTTTTTAAATGCCTCCACTATTATTTCTTTTGTATTTATATTTGCTAAATCTAACATATTATCATCAATTAACTTAGAAAAATAAGCAAAACCATCTTGAAATCCAAATGCATACCAAGTAGCTTGTATCTCTTCTGTTGATTCTTCATTTAAATTTAATATTTTTCCTAATTTAAATGCTTCCACTATCGCTTTTTTTCCTGAAATGAATCCAGATTTGTATTGTATCCATTCATCTGTAATGATTGTTTCCATTGTTTTAACACCTTTTATGCTTTCTTTTCTTTATTTTACGCTACTTTCTTTTATTAATCAATGAAATCACCTAATAAATATTCTTCTAATATATTTATAAAAAACGTTTATTGCATGAATAATACTGGTACCACAATGATAAATTATTTTTTTATCTAATATAAACAAATAAAATGATTAAATATAACGGTTAAATTTGTTTATTGTATTTCTTTATCTAAAATGTATTTTTGTTCTAAAAGTTTGCTCCAATATATTTTCTCATAATAGACAAATGCATATATAATTGGAATACTGATTTCCTTTGCTATTTTTATTTTCGAAATAGTAGCAGCATAGAAAACTATTTCTCCTATAAACTCTAAGTCCAAAAAACCTAGAATTTCATAATGCACAAAATCGATTAATAAGTCCTTTAACTGATTGATATTGTTTTAGACATTTAAATATAGCTAAATCCGAATCTAACATTACTTGTTCTCTACACATTTCGTATATTCATTATTTATATTTATTTGTTTAGGTACTATTTCGTTCATAAATATAAAACTATTTTTTAATAAAAAAATAGTAAAGCATACAAAAACAATTCTATTTTTAGAATTGTTCGACAAAATATTACATTTATAACTTTCATTTTTACTATTTATTTTTTATATTATTATCTAAAATTTAAAATTATTATAATTATTTGCATTAATATAACGATATATAATAAATTTTTTTTACAATTTAATTTTTCTTATATTTTCATCTAAATCATCTTCTGGATTATTATTTAAACTGTGACATATTTGTTGCCAAATTATAAGGAGTTCCAAAATGTGCGAAAGGAATACATTGTTTTACATATTTTTTTCTAAGGTTTCTTCATATTTTAGTAATAAAAAACGAGCTAATAGCAATTCTTTGAAAAATTCATTTTTACTACTATTCCTATTGACTATCTACCTCGTTTGTTATCTTCTAGAGATTCTGGAACTTCTATACCAAAACTATTACATATAGTTATCAATGCTTCTTTTTCTGCTATTTTTGCTTGCAATTCCAATTGTAACTGTAAATTTTCTTTTGTTTGATTCAAACAATATTCATGCAAAGCTTCTATTACAGCAACTAAAATCAAAAGTAAAATTGACACTAACGGTAAATTATTATCTATTAAAACAAAAATTGTAGGCGAAAAAACAATTGCAGCCATAGATGCACAAGTTTTACAGATTTTACTTTCAGTTAAATTAAAACTAGAAGAATTTAACTCACTTTCTTTTAAATTAATTTCATGATTTAAACTTTTTAGTGAAACTAGCATATTTTCATAAAATTTTTCAAAATTTATTTCTTGATTATTATTATTATTTTCCATTCTACCAAATTTCCTCTTTCAAATGGCGTATATGTTATCATAACCAAAATAGCTTGTCAATTTGTATTGTATTCATTTTTTCCTAACATTGTTTTCAACACTTCACTAGTTCAAAAATTCTTGTTAACTCTTTAGAGGATGAAAAAGTATTTCTTTTTTCTTCATAAGAGCAAAAATCTGCAAATAGCCCTTTATGATTTGTTTCTTTTTCAATAAACTTAGATTTTAACACAGCATCCAATTTATCAATCATATACACAAATTTTCCTTCTTTAGTTCTTTTTTCTTCGAATTCTAACCATAAATTTCGAAAATATTCTTCTGATTCTAAATTTTTAAAAACAAAATCTAAGGCTCTTTTCTCTTCTAAATGCGCATTATAACAATTTTTAGAACCATCATCCATATAATCATCGTAAACACTTTCTCCCATTTCATGAAAAAGTATCATTTCCATTATTCTTTGCTCATCCATGTCTGGTTTATAAATACGAAAATAGGCACTTACAAAGACAATCATTTGCATAATATGAGAAGCATCATTTTCCCAATATTCTTTTTGAACATTTCTATTTATCCAACCTTTTCTTAATACATTCTTTAATCTTTTTAAATACTCAAATGTATTAATAAATTCAGGTTTTATTTTTTTTAAAAGTAATATTCCTAGTGTATTTTCCTCCATTTCTAGACTTTTGGTCATATCCATTATCATTTGCCATTTTTGATAATGTAAAGGATTTGTTACAAACATATATAAAATGTGTTCATAGTAATTTTTATCAATAGCAGAAAAAGGTTTTAAATTGCATTTATCATTGGATGTATCAAAGGGGTTTATACAAAGATTACTAATTAAAAGCATTTCATACATTGATATTGATGAAAAATCAGTTTCATGCATATCATGTCCAAATAAAGATGCAAACACAGCTTCTTCATAAAAAATAACACTACTTAAGATATCTTTATGAGATTTTTTAACAATATCATAATAAAATTCTAACAATTTTTCTTCTCTACTCATAATTTCCTCTCTTTTGTTTATATATTATAAAACATTTTTTAAATTATAAAATTATAGAATTAAATTTCTTTTTGTACTTTTTATTTCTTCTAAAACTATATTTAATCTTTCTTTTTCTGTTAATTCTGGATTTTGTAAACCTAGGTCAATTAATCGTTCAAAAGCTATTTGTAATGAAGAGAAGCATTCGTATTTTTTGCTTATTGTTTTATTGTGTGCTAATTGTACAATTTCTTCTTCTCCTGAAAATAAAAGGTATTTTTGTATGTTTATGGAATTAATAGCACTTTTTATATTCTCTTCCTTAATCCTTTCTTGTATTTTTTGACAATCTTCCTTAGTACTAACTAGATAATCTATCTCATCTAAATTCAAATAAAAGATAGAATCAAAAAAAGGATGATTGTAATCTTTTTTTTGATTTCTATATTCCTTTTTAAAAACTGTTAGCACTATATCTTCTTGTTCTGTTAAAGATAAATATTCTGTTACAAATAAAAGCCAATCTTCTCTTGCAAATGTAGTATATATATCAATTAAATATAGATATCTTTTCATATTTTCTTTTATATTATTTAATTTTTTTTGTAATTCTTTTCGTACAAATATTCTAATGAAAAAAGATAACTCCGACAATAGTTTTATTTCTTCTTTTATACTTTCATAACTTTTTTCTTCTTTTTCTATTTGTTCTACTATTTCTTGGTAACTATTAAATGCCATAAAAATTTCTCCTTCTCAAACTAAAACATAATATCATTTAAAAAAAAAAATGTAAATTATTTTTTAATAATCTTTTTGCGTATCCACTTAATATTTTCATTTTAATTTGTCTTTTATTTTAAATTAATGATTCCAAACGATATAGTAAGTATCCATATCATTATTATTTAAACATACTGATACTATTAATTTTTAAATCTATATTACCATTTAATATTATTATTTTAATTTTCTTATAATTCTCATCTATTTTCTCTAAAATTATTTTTTTGTTATCTAGGAAAATATTAGGATTTCTATATTGACAATCAGTTATTATTGAAATCTTGCTATTTTTATCAATCCCATAGATTCTAAATTTAGGAATAATATTACTCTCATAATCTATTTTAATTAAGCCAATATATTGTTCAACATCAAATTCTATTTCTATTGTTTTTGTAGTTATATCACAATACGGATTGTATTTAGCATTTTTGAAATCGCATAATTCATCTTCATTGGATACGCAGAATATTTTATAATGATTCAATACTGTTTTTTTATCTAAATATTGATTGATATTATCATTGTTTAGCTCATTATCCAATAATTTATCACAGTATCTTTCCTCAAAATCATCTATTTTATAATTATGCGTTGATATTAGTAATACCCAATCTGATTTTGTTGGTTTATTTGGCACCTTATATTTACCATTAGTTGATATAAAACAATCATTTTTTATAAAATTACCAGTAAGTGGATTATACCAATATGAATAATATTTTTCATTTAATAATTCTTTTAAATCATAACTTTCATTCGATTCATTGTAGAAATATACAACAATAGTGCTATTATTTTTAGTAGATGAAATGACTATTTCTTCATTATCATTATTAAAATGTGGAATTAATTTTTCAAAGCCGATTAAATTATAGAATTTTATCAAGTATTTCATTTCATAAGAAGCAGGCTTATCAAGTCCCATATACCATGGCTCCGTGCTATAGTCACCTAAACAAAATGTATTATTAGTAGTGTTATAACAACTTGCCCAAATACCATTACCACCATATGTATAACCACAACTTCCGCATTGAACTGCTTTCCATGCTGAAATTCTTGCAGCTTCATAGCCGTTAAATCTCCCACTACACTTAATATCCTCATAATTTGTTTCTGTCTCAAGAAGAGGTTTAGTAGGTTTCAAATCATAAAACATTTTATAATGTTCTTGCAATGCTATTTTATCTATACCATAATGTCCACTTTGAATTGCCCAAAAGTCATGCCAGGGTTGCTTATTTAAATCATTTATTTGTTTTGGATGAGAAAACATATGACCACTCATTGGGTGATGGTATGGATCATGTAAGCTAACTATTTTAGCAACACTTTTCCAAACATCGTAAGTATTATTTTCTTTTTCCAAATCTATTTCTTGTCCCGTTACCCAAATAATAGGATACGCAGAATATCTTGCTACAATATATTTTGCAAACAAGCATAGTTCATCTTCAGTCATTACATTTGGAGTTACATAGTGTAATCCAAAACCTAAAGCAATTATCATATCACTTTCAACAATTTCTTCAAACATTTTATCAATAACATTTGTAAATACTTGTGGATTTATTTTATCAAATTTATTTATCCACATATTCTCATCATTCTGAATATTTCCATTAGAGGTATCAAAATATGTTTGATATACATTAAAATGTTTATTTTTTCTATTATTTAATATATGTCTAAATTGGTTATGACAATCACAATCTGGATAATTACACTCGTAATAATTATTTAAATTAAAAGATTGCCAATTTGTATCACCTAGCCAGAAAAAAGGAGTATTATCATCATATATAAAATATCTTTTGTTATTACTAATCTTTAAAAAACCATGTTTTTCAATATTAATATTTCGTTCATTTTCTCTTACTTCTATTTTTCCAGATATATAATTTATATTATTATTTTTATCTGAACAATCAATACTATAATTCCATATTCCTGTTAATGTTGGAGTAAATCTGATTATCCACTCATTATTCCCATTCCAAAAGGCATTTAATTTAATTTCTTTATTGCTTTCATGAATAAAGGTTGCTACTATATTTATATCCTTGTATGGATTATTGTATTTTATTTCACTTTTTATTGATATATCAACTTTTCTCCAAACTTTTGCTTTCATACTTTTTAACTCCTTTTTTTAAATAATTAACTATTCACCCATACCACTATTATGGTATGAGTAAACATATTCTCCTCAAACAACCTTCATAAATTCTTAATAAAAATAAGTGTTTTTCAAGAAAAAGTATGCTTTTTTTGATAGTTGATTTTCCATTTATTTATAAGGATTTATCGCCTTTAATACACATACACATTCCACATGATAGGTATAACTAAACATATCCAAAATATAAAACTTTTCAAGTTTATAACAATTTTTTAATTCTTTTAAATCTCTTGCAAGTGTTAAAGGATTACAAGAAATATAAATTAATTTCTTAGCCTTTCTATTTAATAAAATATTTCGTGTCTTCTTATCAATTCCTTTTCTTGGTGGGTCAATAATTATCGTATCAAAACTATCTTTTATTTTAGGAAGAGTTTTTTCAGTATCTCCTAATATAGGATATATATTATCTTTTTGGTTTATTTTTTTATTTTCTAAATTATCCAAAACAGCATTTTTTACTATTTCAATGCTATATACTTTATTTGCCTTACTACTAACAAGCAACCCAAGCGTTCCTACTCCAGAATACAAGTCTAAAACGGTATTCGTATTCTCTATATTTTCTAAAATTTTCGAAAACATTTTATTTGTTACATATGGGTTTACTTGAAAGAAAGCATCATAACTTACTTTAAATAAGAACCCATTCATTCGTTCATAAAAATAATAATTTCCATAAATAATTTTGTTGTTTAGAATGACTCCCACTATTTTTATATTTTCAAAATCATCTCTATTCCAATGTATCTTTTCTTCTGTTTCAATAATTAATAATACTTCTTCATTATAATTGGCTCTAATGGTAACTTTTCCATTTTTTATTTTTAATTTCTTTATATTTTTTAGACAATGATTAATACAGGATTTAGCTAGAGGACAAGATTTTATTTCAATTAGTTTATGTGTATTTTCTTCGAAAAAGCCAATTTTTCCATTTTTTATTTTTAGTGATAATTTATTTCGGTAGTTTGTGGGAGATGGATTTTCTATAATTTCTATTTCTGGAAAATCAATTTTTTCTTTTGCTAAAATATTTTTTACTTTCTCTTCTTTGTATTGTATTGTTTCATC
The DNA here is from genome assembly GCA_947652325.1 of uncultured Mycoplasmatota bacterium. Classification (GTDB taxonomy): domain Bacteria; phylum Bacillota_I; class Bacilli_A; order RF39; family UBA660; genus MGBC108787. The sequence goes on along the minus strand of CANTCQ010000002.1, from coordinate 19,885 downwards.
GTAAGGCATGTGTTCTAAATTACAACCACCGCATATTTCATAGTAAGAACAAAAAGGTTTGACTCGCTTTTCCGAAATTTTTTTGTAGTGGATAATTTTTGCTATATTGTAATTTTTCTTTTCTTCTAAAATTTCACATTCTACTACTTCTTTTAACAAAGCATTTTTTACAAATGTTACTTTACCGTTTATATAACCAATTCCTCTTCCTTCATGGTCTATTCTTTCTATTTCTATTTCATACATTTTTAACACCTTATTTTATTATACAATAGAAATTATTTTTTGCGTAATTTCATGAAAAAAGAACATTCTTTTTATTTGTTTTCATCGATATTTATTTCCAGTCCTACTCCTACTTCGTTAATAGCTAAAACTTTACATTTCATTTTTTTCTCTTCTTTCTCTTTTATTTTATTATAACTATTGTCTTTATACAATCCTTTTCAAGTTTTTGCATATCCATTTCTTTTTTTGTTCATACTAAAAATGGTGAAATATATGCAAGAGAAAATCTTAACTAGACTGCAAAAAGAATTTGATAAAAACACAGACTTTATTACCAAGAAAATTGTAACCAAAGACTTTGGAGATATTTATGTTCTTTATTTAGAAAGTGTTACAGGAAGTGATAAAGTTAACGATTATATTTTAAAACAGTTAACTTCTATCAATAATTTAAAGAGGGTAAAAAAATACAATATTGAAAGTATTATTCCAGGACCTAATACCGTTAAAATTGATAATCCTGATAAAATTGAATTTTACCTAACGAATGGATTCACCATTGTTTTAACACAAAAAGAAATTTTAGGATTTGAGACCAAAGCAGATATCAACAGAAGTGTAAGTGTTCCTGAAGTACAAAAATCTATCTATGGACCAAGTGATGCGTTTACTGAAAATATTCAAATTAATTTAGGTCTTTTAAAACGTAGAATTAAATCAAGTCATTTAAAAAGTGATGATTTGAATATGGGTAGAAAAACTAATACAAAAGTACAAATTTTGTATTTTGATGATATCACGGATATGAGTATTGTACAGATGATAAAAGATAAGTTAGACAAAATTGATGTTGATGGGATTATTGATGCGGGAAATGTAGCAAATATTTTATCAGAAGATGAAAGTACGCCCTTTCCTACCATTTCGCAAAGTGAAAGACCTGATGTGATTGCAACTGCACTATTAGAAGGAAAGGTTTGTATCATGGTCGATACTTCACCTTTTGTTCTTATTTTACCTTCTTTTTTAGCTGATTTTATTAATCCAGTAGTTGATAATTATAATCGGAATGTCAATGTAAATTTTTTAAAAGTTTTACGATTTGCCAGCTTCTTTTTAACCATGATTTTGCCTGGTTTTTATATTGCTCTTGTAAACTATAATATGGAAACAATTCCCACTAGCTTGCTTGTTAACTTTGCTTCACAAAATGATGGTGTTCCTTTTCCCACTATTATAGAAGCTATTGTCATGGTAATTGTTTGTGAAATCCTAAGAGAAAGCGATTTACGATTCCCAAGTAGTTATGGAAGTGCTATTTCCATTTTGGGTGCTTTAGTTTTAGGAGAAGCAGCCGTATCTGCAGGAATTGTAAGTCCCATTATGATTATCATAATTGCCTTTACTTTTATTACCAGCCTTATTTTTACGGAACTCGAAATTATTAATGCTATTCGCTATTTCCGTTTTATTTTCTTAGTAGCTGCTGCTATGTATGGATTATATGGTATCGCCCTTTCACTGGTTTATTTTTTAATTCACATTACAAGTGTAAAATCAGCAGGTCAACCTTATTATTATCCTATTGTTCCTTTTGATTTTACCTATATTAAAAAAACTTTATTCAAAGTAAAATATGTAAATGATACCAAAAGAAGTAAAATATTAGCAAAAAAAAATCAAACAAAAAAAAGGAGTGAATCGCTATGAAAAAATTTTTCCTTCTTTCTTTCGTTTTACTTTTTCTAAGTAGTGGATGCTATGATTATATAGAATTAAATGAAATGGCTATTGTAAGTGGAATATCAATTGATTACGAAGAGGAAATGTATAGTGTTGCCTTTGAAATTTTAAATACAGTAAGTAAAGATGATAAACAAAATCAACCTAAAGTATATATCGCTAAAGGAAAAGGAAATTCTATTTCTGAAGCTTTTTCCAATACTTCTTTTGAAATTGCCAAATCGCCTTACTTAGCTCATTTAAAAACAGTAATTATTAATGAAGAAATTGCCAAAGAACATGTAAAAGAAATTATTGATTTTTTAATTCGAGACAACCATATTCGTAATATTTTTTATTTAGCCGTTGCCAAAGATACAAAAGCTTTTTCTATTCTAAATGCAACAGATGCCAATAATCCAGTGGTTAGTACAGCCATTGCAGATTTAATAGAAAGTACTACATTTACAAATAATATTGCTTCTGATTTAAATTTCGAACAATTTGTTACCAATATTATTGACCCTAAAAAGGATACATACTTGTCTTCTATTTTAATTGAGAATGATGTTTTAAAGTTAGGTCCTATGGCTATTTTTAAAGAGTATAACTTGCAAACTTATTTTGACGAAGATGAATCAGCTACTTTTAATTTAATGAATGGAAGCTCTAAAGAAATTCATTTTAAAGTAAACTGTCCCAATGATGAAGAAAATTTTATTGTTCTCACAACATTTAATAAACCAAAATCAGAAATTGAAATAGAACAAGAATCAGTAAAAATTTCTTCGGAAATCGAAACGCGTATTGTAGAAAATCATTGTAATATGGATTTTAAAAAAGTAGATACATATGAAAACATTCAAAAACAAGTGGAGGAAAAATTAAAAGAAAATATGGAAAAAGTAATGAAAAAATCTATAGAATACGATAGTGATGTTTTAAAAATAAATCAAATCAATTATCAAAAAAATAAAAAAGAAATTGATTTTACAAAACTAAATTACTCATTTGATGCAAAAGTTATTATCAATCGAAATGGATTAATATTTGAGGTGGAAGAATGACAAGTAAATTTGAAAATTTTTCAGTCCATTATTTTTTAACAAGAGCTCTATTCTTGGGAATTGGCTTTTCTGCAATTATTGGTCTATCTAAACAAGATAGTATCCTTGCCTTTTCGCTTGGAACTTTTCTTGGTGTTTTTCTCATTTTTCTACTCAATAAAATTCAAAAATTTAAGGGAGAAAGAACATTAAATGAGGTATTAAAAGAAATGAAAGGATTTGGTTTTTTCTTGCGCGTATTGCTTTTACTTTATGGAATTGTATTATTAAGTGAAGGTTTAACGTTTATTCAACTTTTTGCTTCCTCTTTCTTTCTCATTAAAACTCCGATTTGGTTTATTTCTTTACCATTAGTACTTTTGCTCATTCGCATTTCAAAAAATGGAATTATTACTACATTTCGAGTAGCAGCTTGTTTATTACCCATTTCTGTTATTCTGACACTTCTCTCTTTAATGGCTTTATGTGGTTATATAGACATGGGAAATGTTAGCCCTTTACTAATTACTCCTCCCCTTAATTTTCTAAAATCCGTTTTTTACTATACTTCTTTGTCTGTTTCTCCTTCTATTTTGATGCTTGTTACTGCTAAAAGCAATAATACATGGTCTTACCTCTTTGGAAGTTTTACCTTAATTGCTAAAATGTTTTTAATTATTGCCATTGTAGGACCATTACTTGCTTCTATTTATCGATTCCCAGAATATATTATTTTAAAAGAAATTAAACTACTTAATTTTATTGAAAAAATTGAAAATATAGTAGCTCTTTCTTGGATATTTGATATATTTATTTATCTTTCCATGGCATCTATTTTTATAAAAGAGTTACTCCCTAAAAAGAAAAAAAATCTTATTCATTCGATACTTATGTTCATAACCTTTTTCACCTCTGTTTTATTTATTGGAAAATTTTATACAAATGAACTACGAATTTATTACTTCTTACCTATATTTACAGCCATTATATTTATCATTATAATTCCACCTTTATTTATTCATACATTTAAAAAAAGGCTTGTTACAAAATAAAGAATATAACATTCCAAAACATTACATAGAAATAATTGAAAATTTCTATGATTTTCTTATGAAAAATTATAAAGAAAAAATATTATCTATTTAGAAAAAAATCTTTTATTCTTAATGATGTATATTGCAAATCCAAAACGGAAACAATAAATAAATTTAATAAACTATTTAATTTAAGTTTCAATTTATCCATTACTAATTGCTTAAATAATAATTTATCAAAATATATAGATAACATAATAATGATATTTAATAATCTTGATTTTAATAAAAAATTTTTTTTAAAAATGATTATAATCATAAAAAATATAATAAAACTAAATCCATCTTGCTATATAAAATTTTCTTGTTGTTTCCTCCTCATAACGATTAAAAATAGCTATAATATTTTCAATAATAGTTTTTAATACATTAGGACAACTTTTTGTGATTTTCACTTGAAAAACTTCTTGTTGCAACTTAAAACGAAAAGAATTATCATCCACATATTTTCCTAATACAAAATCAATTTTTTTCACCATATGTAATTCTTCACGATTTGCAATATCAACCTTAAATATAAAATCTTTATATATTTTAATTAGCTTTTCTGTAACAGCATCCTCTTCAAAATAATCGAAATTAATAATACGATAAAAGTTGGGACAATGGTCCAATACAAGCTTATTCTTCTTGTTCATCTTTTACCCTCCTACTATTGTATAAATATCATACTACAAAATATTCTATTTGTAAATAACTTATACGTGGTATAATAAAAATGAAAATAGAAAAGAGGTTATAAATTAATGACAAAATTAAAGATAAAAAAGCAAGTTTGGAAAATTGGAATTCCTTTACTCCTTGCTATTTTTGTAGGTTGCTATCTAGGATTAACAATGTATAAAGAATTCAAATACAAACAAACTTTTGAATACAAATTAATAGAACATGGCTATACTTTAAACGAAGCACAAGAACTTCTAAATTTTTATAAAGAAGATAAAAAAATAGCATATATTTTAGAAATACCCAAAAATACCTTTATTCTAGAAATAATAAAAGAAAAATACTACATTCATCATAATTTAGATAGATACCTTTCTTATAAAGAAGAACATAATAATATAGAAAATAAAGATATTGTCGCTATCGTAAACGTGAATCGAGATTATGATTTATATGAAAATATAAAAAATTGTGACTTAGAAAAAGGAAACATTTTAAATGTAAATAAATACTATACTTTACCAGAAGATTACGCACCAGAAAACTTGAAAAATATTGGGCTTCAATATGCCTATGCTGGAAACAAAATAACAGAAGAAGCAAATGATGCTTATGTATCAATGTGGAATGCAGCAAGTGAAGAAGAATTAAAACTAATTGTTAATTCAAGTTACAGAACGCATGAATCACAAACAGAAGTTTATAACAATATCAAAGCGGCAAATGGTCAAAAAGCAGCAGATAAAGTAGCAGCAAGACCTGGCCACTCTGAACACCAAACGGGACTTGCCATTGATGTTTTTGAAATCAAAAACCAAGCAACCTCTACATTTAAAGATTCTCCTGCCTACACATGGTTAAAAGAAAATGCTTACAAATTCGGGTTTATTGAAAGATATCCAGAAAACAAAGAATACTTAACAGGTTATAGCTTTGAATCATGGCATTGGCGATATGTAGGAGAAAAAGCCGCTAAAATCATTCAAGAAGAAAACATTACCTTTGATGAATATTATGCTTATTATATAGAAAACCAAGCTTAAATGCTTGGTTTTAATTTTTCTAATACTCTCCTATTTCCTTTATATACCCAAATATTTTTCTTTTCTAAAAAAGCAAAATCTTGCATAAGACCCATTTCGAAATCCAAAATAAAATAAAGTTCTTTTAAAGAAAACGAAAAAGTCTCAACTGTAGATAATACACTTCTAACCCGGTCTTCTAAATTTAAAGAAATCAAAAAAGAAATATCTAAAGTATTTAAAAATTGATAATACAAAAAATCTTTTTGTAACGCTTGACAACGCCAATAAACTTGAAAAAAGAGTTGAATAATTTTATCATCGACAATTTCTTTAGAAAAATTAATATCACCTAAAGCAGAATAAATATAAATCTTCCATAACTCTTCTCTATTTTTTTCAAAATTTTTTAAAAAGATTTGATTAAAAACCGCTTTCATAAAAGTAAATTCATAGTTTTGTGTTTTCCTAAATAGAAACTGAACCGTATCATAATTCAAGCAATACTTTTGGCATAACGATTTTAATAAAATCCCGTGAAAAATATATTTTATATTTTTAGGATTTCCTATAAAAGAATAAGCTATTGCATCATATAAATTCATACCATCAGCTAAATTCTTATAAATACTACTAGTACTCAAACCCTCTTGAATACAAAAATCATAAAAATCCTTATATTGATTAGATATCTCTAACTTTTGAAATTGGTTAAATATCTTCTCTTTTTTTTGATTTCTTATTTCTAAATGGCTTACAATTTCTGATATTTCTTTTCCTTCTCCTAATCTCTTGTATATAGCTTGAGAAGTAACTCCATATTTTTTTGCGATTGCATCTATATTTAACTTTTTTAATTCTTCTTTCTTTTTCTTAAGAGCTAAACAATGTTCAAATGATTTTTGTGGTTCCCATCCAAGTTTTCGCTTATTTCGATAAGTTGCTAAAGATAACTCAAATTCCTGTATTAACAGTTTAACCTTTCTATATTCTCCTTCATAAAAAACTATTTCTGTTTTTAAATCCATATAAACACCCCTTATATTACTACCAATTATACTAAAATTTTAAAAATTTGTAAAAAAATACCCATTACGGATATTTATTTTAAATTACTAAGAAGTTCCTCTTTTTTCATAGTAGAATAACCTTTAACACCTTGTTCTTTCGCAACTGTTTTTAACGCTGCTAAAGTCATTTTACTATAATCTTTTTTAGATTCTTTCTTCTCTTCTTTAGAAGTAACTTTTTCTTCCTTTTTTACATTTTTCTTTTCTTCAACTGGTTTTGTTTCTTTCTTAATTTCTCTTATTTCTGCTTTTTTTCCACTTTTTAAAGCTTCTTTAGCAACATTTACTAAATTAGTAAAAGAGGCTGCATCATCAATAGCGAGCTCAGAAAGCATTTTACGATTTACTTCAATTCCTGCAATATTAAGCCCATTAATAAATTTTGAATAGCTGATATCATTTTCACGACATCCAGCATTAATTCTTGTAATCCAAAGTTTTCTAAAGTTTCTTTTATTGGCTCTTCTATCACGATAAGCATATTCTCCACTATGGAAAACTTGTTCTTGTGCTGTTTTATAAAGTCTATGTTTACTTCCAAAATATCCTTTTGCTTGTTTTAAAACTTTTCTTCTTCTGTTTTTTGAAACAGTTCCACCTTTAACTCTTGTCATTAATACACCCTCCTTACTAGATTACTGACTTAATTCTGTCAGTATCTCCTTTGCTTAAAGTTCCTTTATTACGTCTTTGTCTAACTTGTTTCGCACTATCCTTGTTTGTTTTATGGTTTCCACCCGATTTTTTATAAGAAAGTGTACCATTTGCACGTTTTTTAAATACCTTGCTACTTGCTTTATGTGTTTTTTGTTTTGGTCCCTTTGCCATCTTTACATCCTTCTTTCTTTATTTTTTAGGTGCTAAAATGATATACATACTTCGACCTTCCATTTTTGGCTCGGTTTCTATATCTGCATAATCACTTAAGCTTTCTGCAAATTTATTTAAGACATCTCGTCCAAGCTCCGGATGAGCCATTTGTCTTCCTTTAAAACGAACTAATCCTTTTATTTTATGACCTTTTTCTAAATATCCTTGCGCATTTTTTCTTCTAGTTTCAAAATCATGGATATCAATAGTTATAGACAAACGATATTCTTTTACTTCTTTATTCGTTTCACGTTGCTTTTTTTGGGCTTCTTTTTGTTTCTTTTGTCGCTCATATTTGAATTTGTTATAATCCATAACTTTAGCAACAGCTGGATTTCCACCTGCATTCATTAAAACTAAATCCAATCCCGCATAACTAGCAAGAGTTAGCGCATCCTCTAACTTTTTTAAACCCATTTGTTCTCCATTTGGTCCAATAACCATTAATTCAGCAACTTTAATTTGGTCATTAATTGGCAAGTCGTTTTTATTATTTGCTATATAAATGCACCTCCATACATTATAAAAGGTAGATACGATTGTATCCACCTAAAAACCTCAAACTCTAAAACACTCGTTTTTTATTGGCTCTTAACCTACTCGCTATTCGCAAGTCAGGTGGACTTTTTGGATACAGTCTCTTTCCTTTTTGTAACAATAAAATTATATAGTAAAGTATATGCAAATGTCAAGAAAAATTTCTTGACAAAAATAAAATACGATAACTTGACTTTACTTATCTACCTTGAGATACCTCTTTATCTTCGGTTTCAGACATTCCATTAATTCTAAATATTATATTAATAATGTCTTCATCTGTTAATTCTCCTTGTATAGCTTTTTTTACTTCTTCATCTGTTAAATAAGTCAAAATATTTTCAAAATCAGGTGTTGAAATTTTTACTGCTGAAGGTATATCACACTTCTCTTCATCAGTATATAAAACACCACCACCTATTTCTTGATAATGAAAATGCCAAGACCCATCAGTTAGTTGATGGTACAAAAGTTTCGCTATAGTTTTTTCATGATTTATTTCTGTAATAACAGACTGTTCTAATATTGTTCCTTGTAACAAATACTCTTTATCTTTCTTACCGCATCCAGCTAATACAGTCGCTGCTGTAAGAGCCGCAGTAGCACAAAGTATATTTCTTTTCTTTAAAAGATTCCTCTTTATTTCTCTATTCATAAGTTATCCACTTCTTTCTAATGCGGTCTATTATAGCATAATTAAATCAAAAAGCAATAAAAACATTTTCAAAAAAAACTGCTATCTATAGCAGTTCTTCTTTTTTATCTAGTACTTTTCTTATCCCAATGTAAGGAAGTAAGGCACAATGTTTCCTGTTATTCTGTTTATAAATTTCATTATAAACGATTCCTTCTTGTAAGAGTGCACTATCATATTCTTTTTCATTGACCATAGCATCAAAATTCTTGATGTACTCCATAGCTTCTTCTATTGACTTTCCAATTAAATTTGTAATCATAATAGAAGTAGAAGAGGTAGAGATGGCACAAGCTTCTCCTTGAAATTTTATATCTTTAATACTCCCCTCTTCGACTAAAACATATAAATCAATATTGTCGATACAAGATTCATTATTTGTATTTACTTTTACATAACGTTCATCTTCCACAATTTCTTTATTTTTAGGATTTTGATAATGAGCTAAAATAATATCCCTTCTTAAATTTTCATCCATTACAACATCTCCTTCAAAATTTTATCTTTATCACTTAATAATTCTACTAAAGCATCTATTTCTTCATATGTATTGTAAAAATACAAACTTATACGAATAGTATTGTTTACTCCTACTTCTTTTTTTAAAATTTTAGCACAATGGTTTCCCGCTCGTACACAAATATTATATTTATTTAAGAAGTAAGCCACATCTTGGCTAAAAATACCTTCTACATTGAAAGAGACAATACCACTATCACTTTCTAAGTTGAGAATATCCAAATGCGGTATAGCAATTAATTTCTCTACTAAATATTTTCGTAAATTTTTTTCATAAAAAGAAATTTCTGCAAGTCCAATTTTATTTAAATACTCTATAGCACTTCCAAATGCAATTACTCCTGCAACATTAGGGGTTCCTGGCTCTAGTCTTGTCGGCAAATCTTTTAAATATACTTCTGCTTCATTATCAAAAGATTCATTCATTCCTCCTCCAAGGATTAAAGGTGTAACATTTTCGAGTAATTCTTTTTTTCCATACAAAACACCAACACCAGTAGGTCCACACATCTTGTGAGCAGAAAATACTAAAAAATCTACATCCAAATCTTGAACATCTGTTTTAATATGTCCAATACTTTGTGCTGCATCAACAACAACAAAAATATTATGTTGATGAGCAAACTCTACAATCTCTTTTATTGGACGAATATCTCCAATAACATTAGTGATATAGGCCAAACTAATTACTTTTGTGTGTGGAGTAATGGCTTTTTTTACATTATCCAAAGTAACATAGTAATTACTATCCAAAGGAATATAAGAAACTTGAATACCGTTCGATTTTGCAAGAGAAAACCAAGGCAAAACATTCGATGCATGTTCTGATTTTGTAAGCAATACTTCATCTCCTGGCTCTAATAATTTTTCAAAAAATCCACGTGTAATCAAATTAAGTCCTTCTGTAGCACCAGCTGTAAAAATAATTTCTTCCAAAAAACGAGCATGAATAAAATCCCTTACAAGTCTTCTCGTATTTTCATATGCTTCAGAAGCTTTATAAGATATATCATAATCTCCACGATGAGCGTTTGCTCCATATTTTTCGTAATATTCAACGGTCTTATCAATTACACATTTAGGTTTTAGAGTGGTAGCACCATTATCAAAATAAATTATGTCTTGTAAAAGCATTGGAAAATCTTCTCTATTCATAAAAATTCACCTCCTATTTTTTTAATTCTTCTATTTGCAAAATTCCTTTTAAAAAACCTTCTTTTATTAAAGAAATCGCTTGTTTTTCACTAATTCCTAAACTCTTCAAATAAAAAAGTTCATTATCAGAAACAGTGCCAATACTAGCGTTATGATTTGCTACAACTTCATGACTATGGACTAGTAAATCAGGACAAATTGTAATAGAATTGTTATTTTTTACAATCGCCTTAATCTCTTCTAAATAAAAAATATCTTTCATTTGTTCTAAAATCGTTCCAACTGCTTTTATAAAAAGAGAGCCACCATCCTCAACAGCACGAATCTTAATATAATTTCTTGCATTAGAAGAAACAATACTTTCTATAACAAGTTCATTTTTTTGTTTGTATGTACAAGCATAGTGAAAATCAACTATCGTATTTTCTTGGCTATGTATAGATATTTTACTTTTTTGATTTTCCATAACACCAAGAAATTCAACTAAAAGATGACTATTACGTTCCAAATAAATCTCTAAATGAGTAAAATGCATTGTATATAGCGCTACACAAACATCTCCACTACTGTATAATGTAAATTCATCAGGAACAGAAGAAATAAAAACACTTTCTTCATTTAAATGTAAATTTCTTTGTTCTACTACTATTTTATTCATTTTCTACCCTTGCATTCATAACACTAGCCCCAGAAAATCCTTCTAAAAATACTTTTTCTGCTAGTGCATAATCTCCACTTTGCACAATCTTTTTGTCCTTTAAAATATGAACAAATTGAGGTTTTAAAAGTTCAAGTAACTTTTTTTGATGAGTAATAATTAAAATACTGGGTTTATATTTTTCATAATATTCTAAAATAGAGGAAGCAACTACTTGTAAGGCATCCACATCAAGCCCTGAATCTATTTCATCTAAAATAATAAATTGAGGTTCTAACATCCACATATGAAGAAGTTCATTTTTCTTTTTTTCTCCTCCACTCATATTCAAATTGATGTCACGATGAATAAAAGAGGACGAAATTTCCAAACGTTTGCACAAATCGGTAAGTTTACGATTAAACTCTAGCACATTCATTGTATTTTTTCCTCTATCATTTAAAGCGGTTCGTAATACTTCAGCATTACTAACACCAGCTATTTCAACAGGATTTTGAGCTACTAAAAAAACTCCCGCTTGCGCTACTTCTGTTGTACTCATCGCCAATAAACTTTTACCATTCAAAAAAATGTCTCCCTCTACCTTATAATGACTATCTCGCATAAGAACTTTGGTTATAGTAGATTTTCCGGCTCCATTCGCTCCCATTAAAACATGGATTTCCCCTGCATTTATCTCTAAATTAAATTTTTCTAAAATCACTTTATCTTGCACACTTACAGATAAGTTTTTGACTTTTAACATAAAAATCACCTAATGCTATTTTAACACACCTAAAAAATCTTTGAAACTTTTTTGTAATGTCTGTGATACAGATAGAAAAGTTTTCGTTTCTTATTGTAAAATACTAAAAATTAATTATAATAGACTAAAAAAAGAGATAGGAGATTAATATGAAAAATAACAGGGATATGCTAAAGGAATTTTTTACATTAAGTTACAAATTACTAAAAGAAAACGATGATACAAAAATAGAAGAAATAAAATATGTATTGATTAAATCAAAAATAAGAAATCAAATACAAAAACAGATGATAAAAAATTTATTTTTTTCCTATATTAGTCATATTTACTATTTAATCATAAATAACCCCGTTTATTTGGAAGTAAATAATGAAAATATAAAAATAACTTTAGAAGAATTAAAAATATTATCTTTTCTAAAAAAATTTTTTCCAAATCTGCAAAATATAGAAAATAACCAATTACTATATTTATATATTCAAATATTAGAAAATTTAAATCAAATAGATATAATAAGAAACTCTTATCTAGAAGAAAATACAAACATTGGCAGAAAAATAGCATCAAGGTATCATTTACAAAATGTAAAATGTCAATTAGAAAAACAAGCAGAATTAAAAGAACAAGTAATAAAAACATTAGAATTAAAAGAAAACTAATGTTTTTTTTCAAAAATGATTTCCAATTCTTTTTTTTGACTTACTCTTTTTAACCAGTCTTCTATATTGTTTTTTACTTCAAGATTATATTTTACATGAGTTTCTATTTTCGTTTTATATTTTAAAACGTTTTCCCAAATAATTGAATCTCTCGTTTTTAAATATTTTTCTATAAAATACTCAAAAAGTTCGACACTAGCTTCAAATACATTTTGTTCACTAGCTAATTCTAAATATTTTACATAAGTTTTTTCTTTTTTTTCTATTCCTTTTTCTTTACTTCCATTTTTATAATAATACATGGCCAAATTATAGTAAGCATAATAGCAAAGATGTTTATAGTCGGCATCTATTGCATCTACATAATATTGATAAGCTAAAATCATGTCTCCTTTGTTACGGTAATATTCTCCCATTTTATTACAAGCCCAACTTTCTTTCAAAGAAGCACTTTTTTTATAGTATTCCAAGCATTTATCATCATGATTGTTTTCATAAATCGTCCCTAAATTATTAAGAGCGTATACATAATTTGTTTCAGCGGCTTCTAAAAATAAAGTTTTTGCTTTTTCTATATCTTTTGAAACAGGAGAAATTCCATTCAAATACATAAGTCCAAGTTTATTTACGGATGCCATACTTCCAAGTTTTTTTCCTTGTAAAAAATAAGTATAAGCCTCTTCATAATCAGCATTTGTTCGACTTCCTAAAGCACCGCTATAAAGCATTTTTCCTAATAGATAACAAGCTCCAGCATGCCCCGCTTCGTATGCTATTTTCAAATACTTATATGCAAGTGTATACCTAGGATATCCTTTCACATATCCTAAATATTCATTACTTCCCAGTTCATAATTGGCAAGGACATTGCCATTTTCTGCAAGTTTTTTTAAAGTATAATCATAATTTACACTTTCTTTTATTTTTAATTGCAAATAATCTTCTATTCCTTTATAGCCAATAAAAGAGTCAAATAACAACTCTTCTACTTTCTTTTTTTTGATATCTACTTCATATAAAGGTTGTTTGTTTTCCAAAACTACATGAAATAAAACTTCCACTAAAAAAGAATAAAAATCTGTCTTTTCTATAAACGAGCTCCATTTTTTTATGCTGTCTTTTGAAATACCAGTATCATTCTTTGCAATATTATACAGTTTAATCGCTAACTTTTTTATGCTTTCTTGATTATTTATAAAAGAAATACTTTCTTCTTTATATACTTTTCCTTCCATTATACTTAAAATATTTAATAAAATAGATAAAAAAGTATTTTTATCTTGTTTGTAATGTGCATGTAAATAAATGTAATGTTGTTTGTAAGTATCCCCAATACTTCTTATTCCTACACAATAATTGTTTACGGTGGTAGGACTTACAAAATCTACAGAAAAAAGAATACAAAAAATTTCTGTTTGCATAGCAGAAGATTTATTCTGCGCTAACTCCTTTACAGAACGAATAAAATTTCCAAAACTCAAATAAAAATCATTTTCATTCATTCGAATATAATTTTTTTCATAACTATCCCTTGAAATTATAATAACACACTTTTGTGGATTGAAGGAAAAATTCACAATTTTACTGTGGATTTGTGTGACTAGCAAAATGGCCTAATGTTCAATATATTGTTAGTAGAGGTGAAATCATATGAAAAAAATATGGAAAAATTATAAAACTACAATTATTATGCTGGCATCTTTAGTCATTGGAGCTCTTATAGGAACAATATTTAAAGAAAAAGCAAGTATTTTAGAACCTTTTGGTATTCTTTTTATGAATATGATGTTTGTCCTTATTGTCCCTTTACTATTTTTAACCATCACAACATCCATTGCCAAAATACAAGAACCCAAAAGACTTGGAAAACTCATGAAAACAACCATTAGTGTATTTATAATTACTTCTTTAGTAGCTGTTGTAGTTGGGTTAATTGCTACTTATTCTTTTAAATTAGTAGATACCAAAAATGGAGCATCCATTCTAAATTCTTTAACAACAGAAGAACAAATAAGTGAAAAGTTAGATATAATAAATAGAACCGTAAGTGCTATTAGTGTAAATGATTTTGCAAAAATTTTATCAAAAGAAAATATTTTAGCTTTGGTCATATTTTCACTATTTGTAGGAATTGCCATTAATAAAACAGGACGTGATGCAGAATCTTTTGTAAAAGTTTTAAATAGTGCTAATAAAGTAATATTAAAACTTGTAGATTATGCTTTCTACTATGCTCCTTTTGGACTTGCTTGTTACTTTGCTTCTTTAATTGGAACCTTTGGAAATATAATTGTTCTGGATTATGTAAAAACATTTCTCATTTATACTATAGTAGCTCTTTTATTTTATTTTATCATTTACTCTTTTTACGCATATATAGCAGCTGGAAAAAAAGGGGTAAAATTATTTTGGCAAAATGCAATAGGGTCTTCTGCAACTGCCATCGCAACTTGTTCATCAGCAGCATCTATTCCTATAAATATTAAATGTACTAAAAATATGGGAGTCAGTGATGATATTGCCGAAACAGTTATTCCCTTAGGTACGAGCTTTCACAAAGATGGCTCTATAATTGGAAGTGTATTTAAAATTATGTTTTTAGTTTATTTATTTAATCTAGAATTATTTACTTTCTCTGGTATTTCAAAAGTTTTAATAGTCTCTTTAATAGCGAATTTACTTGTTGCATCTGTACCCGTTGGAGGAGGTACAATATCCGAAATGGTAATTATTTCAATGATGGGATTCCCTGTTGCTGCCTTACCTATTCTAACTATTATTGCCACCATTATTGATGCTCCAGCAACCCTTCTAAATGTAGTAGGAGATACTGCAAGTGTAATGTTAGTTACAAGAAAAGTAGAAGGAAAAAATTGGACAAACAAAAAAATCCCATTAAATATCAAATCAGCATAAATACTTATTCTTTATTAGCATTATCCAAACAAGATAATGCTTTTTTAGTTAGATTAATGAAATCAAAAAATACTAAAGAAAATAACTTATAAAATAAATGGAAAGTTCCTTCTATTATTTGCATCGAAAGCACTTAATGCTTTACAACTTGCAAGTCTTTACCCTACTTCTCAAACAAAAGATAAAAAAGAATTATAACTTAAAAAAAATACAAATAAAAAAATTGGAATATCCAATTTTTCTATATAAACTTTTCTTATTTTTCTTTAATTGATTTAAAAATCTTTTTCCATAAATCTTGGCTAGAATAATTTAAAATGCCTACTTTGTAAATACGAAGTCCAAAATGGAACAATAAGTAAGTCGCCCCTCCACATACAATAGTCGATATAACAAGTTCCCATAAACTAATTTGTCCCAGTAAATAAATAACTGGTGAAACTAAGAAAGATATCATCGGTATATAAGAAACGATTTTTACAAATAAAGCACCTTCAAAGGCAGATGCCATAATGGCAATATAATACCCAATAAGTAAAATTATCATAAGTGGTGTTTGTAATTGTTGATAATCTTCAATATTCGTAGTCATAGAAGCAAGTACTCCTGCAACAATGGCATAGGCAAGAAAACTAAATAAGAAAAGGAAAATAATAAAGGGTGCTCCTTTTAATAGTAAATCAAGTACTCCTGTATTTTTCACTGTTTCTAAAGTATCTGCTAAAAAGCCTGAAACTTCACTTGATACTCCTCCTGCTGCAGAAACACTTAAAACTTTCCTTATAAGCAATGCAACAATGGCATAGCCAATCAATAGAAGCGCTTGCGTAATCACAAACAATGTAGAAGAGATAATTTTAGATAAAAAATGTATTTTAGGAGAAACATTTGAAATAATAATTTCCATTCCTCTTGTTGCTTTTTCATCATTTATCTCCGCTCCTATCATTTGAGTCAGCATTGTAATTAACAAAAAGAAAGGAACTATCAAAACAATAATTAAGCCACTAGAAACAATATCTTTACCTTCTGCATTTTCATCCAAATCTGGATTGGTTACCGTTTTAGTAACAACAACACTACTTGTTAATGCTGCTATTTCTTCTTCACTCATTCCACTGCTATTTAATACATACATAGATTTTACATTATTTAAACTCATTTGTAAGAGTTGGTCTGGTATCGTTCCCACAGGGTCAAAACTAATAACATTGGCTTCAATATATTGAATGTCATTCTTTTTTATTTGCAAAACAATATCTTCATTTTCCTTAATCTCTTCTTTTAAATCTTCTAAAGATTTATCTGTCTTCTCGACTTCATAATTTCCCAAGTCTTCTAAAGAAGAAGAATAAGATTCAAAATTTGTTTTAAATAAATCAAAAGCATCAGCCTCATCTACCACATAAATTTTAGTAACATTTTCAAAGTCACCTCCGAAAAAACTAATCACTCTATCGATATTAACAACTCCGATTAATAATACTAAAATAATAACATTGGCAATTTTAAACCATTTGGTATCCAATTTCTTTTTTAAACTTTGTTTAATTAAAAATTTCAACTTAGTTTTCATATAAAACGCCTACCTTTTCTAGGAAAATTTCATTTAATGTAGCATCTTCTACAACAAATTTTGAAACTTCCTTACATTTTTTTATAAAGGCAAAAACATCATTTACATTTTCATCACTTGCTATTTTCACAACAAGCTCTGTTTCATTTTCAATAACTTCTACTACACCATTTACCTTTTTTAACGCTTCTATATCTACACCTACTGCCTCAACATGAATGTTTTTCTTACGGTATTCTTTTTTTATTTGTTTCAGCTCTCCTTCCAAAACACTTTTTCCCTTTACTAAAACGACTAACTTTTCACAAAACATTTCCACATGTTCCATGCGATGAGAAGAAAAGATAATACTTGTTCCTTTGTTTTTTAAATCACGAATAACATCCATAAAAAGCTGAACATTAATAGGGTCTAATCCCGAAAACGGTTCATCCAAAATCAAAAGTTTAGGATTATTTATAATCGCAGTGATAAACTGTACCTTTTGTTGATTTCCTTTGGATAGTTCTTTAATTTTCCTTTCTTTATAATCTGAAATATTAAATCGTTCCAACCAATAATCGAGCTTTTTTAAAATGTCACTTTCATTCATTCCCTTTAAAACCCCATAATAAATCACTTGTTCTTTAACGGTTAATTTTGTAAGCAAACTTCTTTCTTCTGTTAAAAAACCAATTTCATTTGTAACATCATAAGAAATGGGTTTTTCATTTAAAGTAATCGTTCCACTAGTTTTATCAAGTAGCCCGATAATCATTCGAAATGTGGTTGTCTTACCAGCCCCATTAACACCCAAAAGGCCAAAAATTTCACCGTCAGACACCGTAAAAGACAAATCGTCTACGGCTTTAAATGTCCCATAATATTTTGTTACATTTTCTACTTTTAACATGTAAACTCCTCCTAAAATTATTATAGCACTATTTCTTTTCAAAATATATAAATATTATACCCCCCCCCCGAAGTCAAAAAGCAAGAAAAATTTTTTTCTTGCTTTAATCATTTATATTCATTTGGATAAAATTTACAAGCCAAAGTACGTATATAGGCATCATTCGTAATTTGTTCCATTTCTAAAAATTCTCTTACCTCTTGATAGGTATAGCAAATTTCTTTATTGTGAAAAAGAGTATTTATCTCATAAATTTTTTCTGTAAGAGAAAAATATTCCCACCACAATCGCATACGAAATTTTTGAAATTCTTGCATATTTTCAGGACAATAAAAAATATTAAAAGGAGCTTCTTCCTTTGTCGAAACATGTACAAGCATATCTCCTAACTTTGTCATACAAATACAAGCAGGAACAACATTGCTTAATTTTAAATGTTCCCAAGCATCATAATCACTTGGAATGGCATCTTTACTCATCCAATTTGCCAAAATTTTTTCATGTTCTTTTGTTTCTTTCGAAATCATATTCCGTTTTATAAATCCAGGACAAGTGATAAATGTTTTTGCACAACAATAAATATATTCCATCGTTATATCACATAACTCTTCTTTTAATTTTGGTGTTAAAAATTGTTCCATAAAAAATGCTCCCTCAAAAGTAAAATCTATTCTAACACATAATTTATTTTTGAAAAGTATTTTCTAAACAATTTCTTTAATTGTATCTATAAAACAGTACTTTGCATCTTGAAACTTTTGAATTTTAAAAACAATTTGTTTAGCTTCTTCTAAAACTTCTGTTACTCTTTTTGCTCCATTCTTTTGAATTATTAAAGGAATTACATATCGCCTTTTTGTATCCAAAGAAACAAAAAAACTTTCTGGTTTCTTATTACTTCTGCAAACAAAAGTAGCATTAACAAAACTTTTCCAAGAAGAGAATTTTTTTTCAAAAACACTTACAATTTCACACTCTTTTTTTTGGTATAAATCTTCTAATGCAAAAAAATGATTCATAATAGCTTTTTTTACAATTTCTGAAATATATTTTGTAGTATATTTATTTTCGCATTTTTGTAAAGAAAAAGCATATTCAAAAACCATTTTTAAAAATAAAAGCGCTTTTTCTTTTTCTAAAAAGCCAAGTTCCTTTTTTCCATCTTCATTTTCTAAAACAACCAAATTTTCATATATTTTTTTAATATCTTCTAAAGAATACGTATGTAACCATATAAAGCAAGTATGAAAAACTCCATCTAATCTATCTGTACAAAGTTTAGGTGACTTATTTTCTAAAATAGGAAAAATAGATAAATCTTGTAAGTCTTCTTTTATAATTCCATCTTCTTTTAAATAAGAAATCAATTCCTCATCTTGTCCTATTACTTCTACAATACTTTTTTCCGAAGTCTCTTGTTTTATATAATCATCTAAAACATAATCAATTGTATGAGCAAAACAAGGAGTTCCAACATCGTGTAGCAAGGCTGCAATAGTCGCTCTTTTATCATGCGTAAAATGATAAGTCATATGAGCAACAACAAGACTATGAGAATATCTTGTATACAAAAAACGTGGACTATATAATTTGGTATAATCACATCCACAAAACTGCGTAACATATTTTAAACGATTCAATGTTTTCGTTTTTAAATATTTATCTAAAAAAGAAGGATATTCTTTATCCACAAAAACTTGAATATAATTCTCTAACATACTTTTTTTCTCCTTCTGCTTTTTTTCTTCTGTTTTTTTAATTTAAAAGTTTAGTTTTTGATTAAAAGCCTTTATTTTAAGGCGCAAATATGAAAATT
>CANTCQ010000001.1 GCA_947652325.1 uncultured Mycoplasmatota bacterium | reverse complement strand
ACTATCAATGTAATGTTTGTAAAATAACAATTAAAGAAACAAAAATAGAAGATGCCGTTAAAACATTACTTGCTGATATTTTAGAATATGATAATGTTGTTAATGAATTTTTCTTACCAGTATTAAAATCTAAAATAGATAATCCAAAAGAAGAATTAAGTAAAGAATTAAAAAAGTTAAATAATAAAAAAGAAAGAATCAAAAAAGCATATATTGACTCTCTATTTACAGAAGAAGAATTTAAAGAAGAAACAAAAATAATTGAAGAACAAACAGAACTTATCAATTCAAAACTATTAGAAAACGAACAAGCAGAACAATTAAACTTTACTATTGATGACATACTTTTAAAAAGAGATATGGATTTTATCAATAAAATTAAATTACCAATATCTTATTATGCTTTTAATGAAAATTGGAATTTACTTGATAGAGATATTAAAGCAGATATTGTGATGAGATATATTGATGATATTGAACTTGAAATGAAAGATAACAAATATGAAATAAAACAAATTAATTTTAGAAGTACATTTTATAGTGATTTTGAAGAATTATATAAGCAAGGTTATATTGACAAGAAAAGACCACTTACTTATAACTTTAATGGAATATGTGCTGACACTATTGTTAGATATAGTGAGTATTTACCAATTAAGGAAGTTATGCAAAATTTATATAGATTAAATGAATGTTACGAAGTAAATTTTTATAAAGGAACACTATATAAAGAAACAGAAAAATTAGATATGTTCCCACTTCAAAAAAATGAAGTACCAATTAGAATATTCCCATTACAAGAAAATAACAATGGAAACGAGAATTGGGTATCAATGGGAATGTTTGCAACAAAGAACAATCCTAATGATATAAAAGTTAACATTAGAGATGTATTTGAAACAATACCAGATAATGTTAATGAGGAAGATTTTTGCTAACTTTTTATCTTTAAAAAGTTATAACAAACGAACATGTTTTGTTGAAATGAAATTTCAATGAAAGTGGGAAAAGTTTGTTATTAAAATTATGAGAAATTTTACTTACGAAGTTTGTAAAAGGTATGAATAATTTTCATAGATAAAATAGTAAGCATTGCTTATTATTTTATCAGAAGTCTTATATAGTTTTATTTCATTACGAAGTTTTGAAATATTACGAAATAAGACAGGTGGTTCCTAAGGTTGCCTAAACCTTAGTCCCCCATATTTTGATATAAACAACGTGCAATGTCAAAATATATAGGGGGTTAGAGATTTTGACAGAGCCAAAATTACCCTACTATAAATGGGACTTTTAAAAATTTATTCAAGTTAATAATACAATAACAATAAAGATGATGACTTTGAAAGACAAATATGATAAAATAATAAGTAATTAAGGGAGAATACTTTATGACAAATGAAACTAAAAATTACGACGAATTAAAAATATTTTCTGAAGATTTATTATATGCTATAGATGAAAATAAAACTGCTTCAATTTTAAAAAGAATGTTTGACGGTGATCCTAAAAATGTTAATCCATTAAAAGAAATGCCTGAACCTCAAATGAGATTATATGGCTTTTCAGGTGCTTTTAAAAGTGCGTTCTTTGATACTGAAGAAGAATTAATAGAATATGTGAAAACACATGATACATCTTTTGGAGATGTATGTGTAATAGAATTTCTAGGTAATGTTGCTGGTCGTAGTGACGTAATTAGAGAAATTTATAGAGGTGGTAAGAAAGTACTTTATGTTGCTTGTGATGAAGATGGATATGGAATTTATAATCACGAAAGAAGTGTTTATAGAGGAGAATTCATTTGGGAGTATAATCATGGAAACATAAGGGAGATGTATTCTGCATTTAGAGATAGAGGAATTACATTTGAAAATGATGTGTATGCTAAGATAGATGAAAGAAAGCAAAAAATTATGCAGATGTGTAGAGAGAAAAATCTATTTAATATGGGAAAGAAATAATTAAAAATATAAGAAACTTAAAAGTAGTGAAAATCAATCGCTATTTCTCACTTTATTTGGTAAAATCATATTAGAAATTGATACAAAATTGTATTGATTACTGAATTTAGCGAAAAAGTTTGAAATAACTTTCGTCCTCGCACCAGATTGATAGAAAACCCGAACTTTTATGGTTCGGGTTTTAATGTGACAAAAATTAGTGTATAATGTTTTTAGAAATTAATTTGAGGTTTGTCAATTTAGTAAAAAACACACTTGTACATTGACATCATCAATGTATGTGTGATTAGTAATTATATATTTTTTCGGGGTGAGGGAACGTTGAATTTTACTGAAACTGATAAAAAGATACTTAAAGATGCATATAAAATGATTTTACTTAATCTTAAAGATTATTTGCAGCAATATGATATGAAAGATGAACTAGAATATTCAAAACTATTTTTTTGTATGTTACATGATGGCTTTTTTAGTATGGATGGAACAATTAAGTTTAATAATAACTATGATTATTTAGGATTACCAGTAGAAATAAGTCAAGGAGTTCAGGTTATGTATGGAATATGTTGTTGCAGGCATGCCACAGAATTCTTTTATAATTTATTGTGTATTTTAAATTTTAATCCTTCTTTAATATATATTTGGGTAGATAATGATACTGGACTTTGGCGTAAAGTAAATCCAGCAATAGAAAAAGCTAATCATCAAGCAATTTTATTAGATAATAAATGTATTATTGATCCAGCAAATAAATTTATTTTACAAATACAAAGGAATGGAGGGTTAACACAGATAGACTCAGAATACTTTGGCCAATTAGAAACTTATCAAGAAAATAATATAGTTACTATAGGAAAAATTTTAAAGAAATATTATACTTATAGGGGATTAGGAATAAAAAGTGTATATATTTAAAAAGTTGTTGTACGTCCTCTCGAAGGGCACCAGATTGATAGAAAACTCGAACTTTTATAGTCCGAGTTTTAATATATTTACATTTTTAATAAAATATTTTAGCAACTAAATATATTGCGGAAAAAATTAGAAATATATCAGAATAATACTGTTAAGTCACACAACGATTTTTTTAAAATATTATTTTCATTCCTTGATTGATTTAAACTTAATTAAATTAGATTTTTATAATAAAATTTGGAGTACTTTCTAAATATCAAATTCAAAAAAGAAATTTGATTTCTTGTTCTTTTAGTTCTGGATAAAATATATTGGGATTTAATTTTAATCTGTGTCTAAAATTTTCTTCTTCGTTACTATCGTTATAAAAATTGTTAATTTTCATTTTTCATAGAAACTCATTCTTTATTTAAGGAGTATTTTATCGATTTCGTAAATCCATTTTCTTCATGTGCTGCAACATGAATATGTTTTTCTTTAATCTTCCTATCGTTTTTTAAATACTCTGAATCTAATATATTTCCTATTAATTCAATTTGTCTTTATTAAATTTTACCGCTAACTTAACTCCTTTTATTCTTATCTAATTATCTTATTTTTTAACAATATACTTTTTTGATATAGTACTTAAAGTTGATGACATTCAGAGAGGAAGTACAACAACTTTTTAAACAATTTTTATCTTTGCAAATTATAAAAAGGATTTAAAGATTTATAATATTCTCTAGGTGCATTATTAATTTTATATACTTCTCCTTTATTTGCTTGTTTTATTATTGGATGAGCAGGTTCAATATGTGAATCTATGTTATCCGCAAAGTTAATAACAATAACTTCTAGCATTTTGGGCATTACTAACGCACCCCATTCACTATATTCATTCATATGACTTCCAATTGTATGTATCACTTGATTCTTAAATTGATCATCAATATTATAATTACTTAAATAATTCTCAACAATATGGACTCCTTCGTATGAATGTCCTAATAAAACCGCACTATTCCCTTTATTTTTAACATTATCACTATTTTCTATAAAATCATAGAAATCATTCGTTTTACCAATATCATGTAATAATCCACCAAAAATTACTAAATCTAAATCAATTTCTAAATCTGGATATAAATTACAAATCGCAATAGCATTTCTCGTTACACAATAAATATGATAAAGTAACCCTCCCTTAAAAAAATGATGGCTTCCAGTAGTGGCAGGTTTATTAATTAGTTTTTCTTTAAAATCTTTATAAATAATTTGACAACATTCTTTTAAAATTGGATTCTTAATTTGCTCCATAAATTCTATACATTTATCATAATATGTTTCTATATTATTATCTTTCATTTGAGCTCTCCTAACTATTGTATATTGATGATATCTTAAATCAATATATGTGTATTTTTTGAATTAATATAAACAAATAAAATTTCTATAAATATTCTATCATATTTTAAAGCACATTAAAACTCGAAACAAAGTTTTGAGTGTGGTATCACTCTGATGCCGTTGACATAGTTATCTCCAGTTTTTTCATGAAGTTAAGTTAATACACATAGCACTTAATTATAAAAAAGAATTCTATATTTCTCTTGATTTTTTACCTCTTCTTTTTTAAGACTTTTATCAATTTTCTTCTCAGAAATTTCTTGTATTAAAGATAAACAAATGAAATGCCTTTTAATATTAATCATGATGTTGATAATTTAGAAAAGATAGATAAATTTTTTATAAACAAGATAATAAATGTTTAAGAAAAAACAAGATTTTAAGATGATTATGAAATTCATAATTATATAATAAAAAATAAAAAAAATCAGCAAAATAAAAGGATTAAATAAGTTTTTAATATAATACTATGATATACTAAAGAAAAAATATATTAAATTAGATACTTGATTGAATATTAGCAAGTTTATAGAGGAGGAATTTATATATGAATAAAACAGCTTGGATATTTTCATATAAACTAAAAAAAGGTGTAAATGAAGAACATTTTGTAGAATTAACAAAAAAGCTACATGATGAAATTATTTCTAAAGCAAATGGATTTATCTCTTGGGAACATTACTTACAGGGAGACATATGGACGGATTTTGTTCTTTGGGAGACAGAAGAAGATGCAAATAACGCTACAACAATTGGGAAAGGTAAAGAAGTGACTAATAATTTTTATGCTTGTATACAAATGAATACTTGTAAAGCATTAATTTCTAAGTTAGTAAAAAAATATTAGATTTATTAATTACAATTTTTAAAGGTAATATTAATGAATAAGAATATTAGAATATAAAACAGAAAAAAATTTATCATGTAAGCAATTGAATCAATTATTTTTAGCAATAGGCTAGACAACGAAAGAAACAACTATAGAAGAAATAATTAATAATTTTAATATTGGTTTTATTAATTCAACTTTTGTTTTTTTGACATGGATTGATAATAAATTAAAATGTAGAACTACTTGCAGAATTTCTGAATGGTTAATACAAACAAATAAAGCTAAAGATTTTTATCAAAAAATAGGTTTTAAAAAAAGTGACAATTATTTTTTAGCAATTTCAAATAAATGTTTTACTCACATACCAGATTGATAAAAATTGAGTATAATTAAAACGCATTTAATAAATACGTTTATAATATTTTTAATAAAATTATTAAAGAGACTATTAGTAAATGATAAATAATATTAGAAATGATATTATTTATCTTTTTTATTCATAACATAAGCTAATTTTCGTAAAAAAGTTGACTTGCATTAAACAATTAAATTCTCTACTTCAGTTATTATAAAACATTTTTATAACTCAAATTGTGAATTATAAAGTTCTGCATAAAAACCATTTTTATTCATTAATTCATTATGGTTTCCAGTTTCAATAATATTTCCATCTTTCATTACAAGTATCAAATCTGCATTTTTAATGGTAGACAAACGATGTGCAATGATAAAAGAAGTTCTTCCTTCCATTAGTTTATCCATTGCTTGTTGTACTAATTCTTCTGTTCTTGTATCCACATTAGATGTAGCTTCATCTAAAATTAAGAAAGGAGCATCTTCAATCATACCTCTTGCTATAGTTAAAAGTTGTCTTTGACCAGAAGATACAGAATCATTATCTGTTATATCAGAATTATATCCATTAGGCAATGTTTTAATAAAATGGTCTAACCCTACTGTTTTACAAACTTCCCTAATTTTCTCATCACTCACATTTTCTCGGTTATACACTATATTTTCTTTTACAGTTCCACTAAATAACCAAGTATCTTGTAATACCATTGTAAAAAGTTCATGAATATTTTCGCGAGTTAATTCACTTGTAGGTACACCATCAATTTTTATAGTACCAGAATCAATATCATAAAACTTCATAAGCAAATTAACCATAGTTGTTTTCCCTGCACCTGTAGGTCCTACAATAGCAATCTTCTCTCCACTTGTTGCTTTCGCGGTAAAATTATGAATGGTTGGTTTTTCATTCCCCTCATACTTAAACACTACATTATCAAACTCTATATTTCCTTTTACTTTTTCCTTTATCAGTTTCTTTTTAACAGTGTTTTCTGTTTTCATTTCTTTTTCATCTAAAATTTCAAAGACTCTTTCACTAGAAGCAGCCGTTGATTGTAAATTAGTCATAGCCTGAGCCATTTGCGCTAAAGGAGAAGTAAACAAACGCACATAAGAAATAAAAGCAACAATAACACCAAAACGAATTTGCCCTTTCATGGCAAGCAAAGCTCCGACAATACAAACAGCCACATATCCAAAATTTCCAATAAAATTCATCATTGGCATCATAAGTCCCGATAAAAATTGACTCTTCCAATTAGCTGTATACATTTTTTCATTTAAAATAGTAAATTTTTCATCAGCAAGTCTTTTTCCATTATAAGCTTTTACAACATTCAAACTCGAATACACTTCCTCAATATGACCATTTAAAGCTCCCAATTCTTCTTGTTTTTCGCTAAAATATTTTTGCGACTTTCCAAGCACTCCAAACATAAAGATAAACCCAAACAAACTCGATACTATAGCAGTAATTGCCATAAAAACATTGGTCACAAACATCATAATAATTGTTCCTATAAATAAGGTTATAGCACTCACTAAAGTAGAAAGAGATTGATTCATTGTTTGCGCAACTGTATCAATATCATTGGTTACCCTAGATAAAATATCCCCCGTTTGATTCTTATCAAAATAAGAAAGTGGTAACTTATTAATTTTTTTAGAAATCCTTGCTCGTAAACTTTTAGCAAAACGATTGGAAACTACAGTCATAGAAATAGATTCAATATAAGTAAACAGAGCACTGCATAGCAAAATACATACAATTACAAAAGCAATACTTTTTATTTTTTCTATATCCATAAAAGGTTTTACAAGCCTCTGAATACTTTTGGGCATTTCATCTATTTTTTGATACATTTCTTGTATAGAAGCATCTTCCCCTAGCGTTCTCATGACTTGTAAAAATGCAATTTGGTCCTCTTCTGTAACGTTTATTCCTTCCATTTCAAAAGAAGTAAATAAAGCTTTGCCTATATTATTCGATATTTCTATATTTTTTATATCTTGCAAACTTCTTAAAAAAGTAAGTTTTTCTTCTGTAGAAATTGTAAATCCTTTATATACACTATTAGGTAATAAAGCAATAAGGATGGTATCTGGCAAAGAAATTAAAGCATTCATTGTATTTTCTGGATTCTTTTTTACAATTTCTAAAAAAAGGACAAAACTATTCATATTATTTTTAGAAATAGAAGAATTAGCTAAAATAATACCTACATTTTTTTCACTTAAATCCAAAGCTAAAATTTCGGGTAAAGAAGACTTTAATTTTTCTTCATGAAGTTCGTTCATAATTCTGCTAGATATATCTTGTAAATTTTCTGTATTGGGAACCAATCCTTCTGAAATTTTATCCGTTAAATCGGATAAAATATTTGGCGTAAATATGGATAAAACAGAACCAGCTGCTGCCAAAAATAAAGCAACTACAATAAGAATTCGAAAACTTCTTAATTCTTCTATCAATCTTTTAATGGCTCCTTTAAAATCTTTTGCTTTTTCTACGGGTGCGGGACCTGGTCCATGTCTTCTATGATTTTTATTTGCCATTTTCTAATTCCTCCTTTGATAATTGAGATAAAGCAATTTCTCTATAAACTTCACAAGATGCCAAAAGTTCTTTATGCGTTCCCATACCCACACATTTACCATTATCTAAAACAACAATCTTATCTGCATGCATAATCGTTCCAATTCTTTGGGCTACAATCATACTTGTGGCTTCTTTTGTATATTTTTTTAACTCATGTCTTAAAGTAGCATCCGTTTTATAATCAAGAGCAGAAAACGAATCATCAAAAATATAAATCTCTGGGTCTTTAGCTATAGCTCTGGCAATCGAAAGTCTTTGTTTTTGGCCTCCAGAAACATTAGTTCCTCCACTTGCTAAATGTGTTTTATAAGCATCATCCATTTTCAAAACAAATTCTTCTGCTTGCGCAACTCGTATCGCTTCTTTTATTTTCTCTTCTGTTTTTTCATTTTTACTATCTCCATAAGAAACATTTTCAAAAATACTTCCATTAAAAATAACCGCTTTTTGAGGAACATATCCAAGTTTATTGTATAAAACTTCCATTTTGTAATCACGAACATTTATACCATCTACTAATACTTCTCCTTCTGTTGCATCATAAAACCTAGGAACTAAATTAATAAGTGTTGATTTACCACTTCCTGTAGAACCAATAAAAGCAATTGTTTCTCCTTTATTTACTTTAAAAGAAATATTTTTTAATAAATACTCTTCAGCATCTGGATACTTAAAAGATACATTTTTAAATTCCACTGTCCCTACTTCATGAACTTTAGAATCATCAACTTCTCCAGAATGCAAACTAACCACTGTATCTAGAACTTCATGAATACGAGAAGCCGAAACCTGCGCTCTTGGCAGCATCATAAAAATCATAGCTAGCATCAAAAAGGACATAATCACTTGCATAGCATAAGAAGAAAAAACAACCATATCGCCAAAAAGAGCTATTTTATTAACCATTAAAGCATCGCGAATTAAATAAGCTCCAATAAAATAAATAACAAGTGTTAAAGAATTCATAACCAAATACATCACAGGAGATAAAAAGGCAAACTTTTTTTGATTATACAATTGTTGATTCGTTAGTTTTGTATTCACTTCATCAAATTTTTTTTCTTGGTAATCCTCAGCATTAAAAGCTCTAACAACTCGTATTCCGGTCAAATGTTCTCGAATCACTCCATTCACTTGGTCAATTAATTTTTGAACAATTTTAAATTTTGGCATAACAAGAATCATTAGACTTCCGATAACGGATAGTAAAATAACAACAGCAACTGCAGTAACAGCACTCCATTGCCAACTTTTATTTAAAATTTTGGTAATAGCCCAAACAGCAGTAATAGGTGCTTTAATTAATAACTGTAAGCCCATACCAATAAGCATTTCAATTTGCGTAATATCATTTGTCGTTCTCGTAATTAAACTATCCGTTTTAAATTGTTTTATTTCATGCATGGACAAACTTTCCACTTTTGTAAATAATTTTTTTCGAAGTTTCATTGAAAAAGAACTAGACAAATGGGAAACAAAATATCCAACAATAACAGCAGCAAGTAAACTTCCAAAAGCACATAAAAGCATAAAGCCTCCATTTTTTAAAATATCAGACATTGCGCTTCCTTCAGTTTGCACAAGCTTCGTAATTTCTGACATATAATCAGGCATTTTTAAATCCAACCATACTTGAAATACAATTAAGACTACACTTACAAAAACAAGTCCCCAATCTTTCTTATTAAAATTTTTTATTAACTTTAACATTTTTTCTTCCTTTCCTTTGTTTCATTACTATTTTTCAAATTTTGTTGCATTTTATGAATAATTTCAATAAAAATGCTTTGTTCTTCTTTTGTTACATTTTTAATAAGTTGACTTTCCATTGCTTCTATTTTTGACAAATAAAGAACAAATATTTTTTCCATTTCTGGCTCCATAATAATTTGTTTTTGCCTTGTATCTTTTTCATCCACTACTCGTTTTAATACATGATTTTTTTCCATCGTTTTTAAAACGCCTGATACAGTAGCTCTTCGAAGATTAAGTATTTTTTCTAAATCTCTTTGATAAATTGTGTCTTTTCTGTGTTGTAAAATATAAGCTATAATTTGCATTTGTGTAGGAGTTGATGGAAACGTATTTTCATTAAAATCATGAAAAAATGCTCTGGCAATTTCTTTTTCAAGCATTTTAATCTGATATAATAAATAAAATTCTTTCATATCGGCACCCCATTACCTTAACTGCCATGATACATATTATGCTATAATAAAAAAATTGTCAATGTCCTGACAAAAAAAAAGAAAAATTTCATCTATCTTTCACAAAACATTTTAAATTATATCTATTTTCTCTAAAAATTCTATTGGACAAAAATTATTTATAAAGGCAATTGCAATATGGTTTAGTTTAGAAAAATTCATTTCTAGAGTGTCATCATAGTTTGCAAAATATTCTTCCTTCGTTACATTTTTATAATATTCTTTTGTTAATACTTTATTATCACTATTATTCTCTTCATATCCATAAAAAATATCTTTCATTTTTTGTTGCACTTCTTCATCATTAATATTTAATCGATATATATCTTTTTCTTGTAATAAAGACTTTATCTTATTCCCCAACTTTCTTTCCAAAGGGTATCTGAAAAAATAAAGATAACTTGCTCCATTTTCTCCACGAAAAATACGAAGAGCCTCTAATATTTCCTCTCTAGTCAAACTCTCTTTCTTTCGGCCTTTATATTTTGAAATACACCAATCCTTAACGATTCTATTTTTATATTTGGAAACATTTTTATCAAATAAAGCATAAAGTTTGTGGTCATACATGTATTGTAAGCTAAGAATTCCTTTGGTAACATCTGCATTTTTAGGAAGCACATGATAAAAATAAAGAGGTTTATTCAATTTCATCAAGGTTTGGGTTTCCATAAAAAGATAAAAGGCATCACAAGTTAAATGATTGGAAGGAGTATCATATTGATAAACAAACGTATAAGCATCTTTACTCGCTTCATGACTATTGATGAACTTTATCTTAACATCCAAAAGTAATTCTTTCAAATTTGAATAATCGTGAATCCCTTTATATTCCCCCCAAGAATGTTCAAACCAATAATATTTTTCTCTTTCTTGATAAACTAAAAAAGTATGACTTGGTAAATTAGTAGCATCATAAGTACAAATAAAAAAGGTTTGTACAGTGATTTGATTTTCTAAAAATAATTTTCGTTCTAACTCTACCTGTTCAAAACAAACACCGCATTTGCTTTTCATCAATTCTTCAGGTGTTTGTAAAAAATAAAAATCGCGAAACTTGTCCTCATATTTTTTAGGATTTACTTTTAAAATATTCCTACCACTTTTATCTGGAAAACCATAAGATATCCCATCCATCATTTCCATAATTTTCTTGGCTATTCTTTTTTTACCTTTTTCTCTCATATAAAAAATCGCTCCACTTTTTCTATTTTAACACAAAGTAATTGTTTTACATAAATTTATACAGAGTTTCATTAACTTCATAGAATTTTTTATAAACATTATTACTTTTTATCAAATTTTCATGTTTTCCCATACATTCAATTTTAGCATTATGTAAAAAAATAAGTTTATCAGAAAATTTCATTAATTCTTTATTGTGCGTAATCACAATAATCGTATGGTCAGTTTTCAAATCATCTAAAAGGTTTATAATTTTATAAGTAGTATTGGGGTCTAATGAAGAGGTAACTTCATCTAAAAGTAAAATTTCAGAAGTAGTAAGAAGTGCTCGAGCCAAAGATAATAATTGTTTTTGCCCTCCACTTATATTCGTTGCATCTTCTTTTAAAATAGTATTATAACCATCAGGTAAAGACATAATGAAATCATGTATTCCCACTCTTTTACAGGCATCCACTTGTCTTTTTTTATTGGAGTCAATAAGAGATAGATTCGCTCTTATACTCATATTAAAAATAAAAGTCTTTTGATTTACAATACTTATATTTGAATGATAAACACTTCTAGAATAATCATAAATATTTAGATTATCTATTAAAATTTTACCCCTGTCCACTTTATACAATCTTAATAGAAGATTAAATAAAGTCGTTTTTCCTGTTCCTGTTTTTCCAACAATTGTCGTCACTTGATTTGGGTAAGCAATAAAAGAAATATTTTGTAACAAAGGAAGTTGATTGTATGTAAAAGAAACATTTTTAAATTCAACAATGCCTACGATATCATCATTGTAAATTGGTCCATCTATTTTTAAGGTTTTATTTCCATATTGAATGATTTCACTTATCCTATATAATGAAACAGATTCTTCCATAATAGAAACATCAAAATGCATTATATTATGAATTGACTCTTTTGCCTTATCATAATAAGAAATTAACAGTAAAAAAATAGAAAATTGTATTTTACCTTTCATCAAAAGAATTATCATAATAAAATATAATATTATTTTACCAAAATCGATTATAAATCCTACTAAAGTTTTTCGCGTAAAATAATATTTTCTTTTTAAAAAATAATTTTCTTGCCATCTTTTTCTGTAACCATCTATTTTATTATCTAATTTTTCTCCTATACCAAAATTTTTAATTTCTTTAAGTCCTGTTAAAATTTGTGATAACATTCCTGTTATTTTATCAGCATAATTTCTTTGTTTTTTTAAATAAAAGGCATTTTTATCATTACATCTTCTTGCAAAATGATAATATATGAAATCAATAAAAATAACATAAAATGTTACCAAAATATTATATTTTATAAAAACAAAATAAATAACAAATAATTTAATAAACTCAATAAATAATTCAATGATAAAGGAAGGGATTTCTGCGATATTTAGAATATCCATATTAGAAGAATTTATAATTTTGCCAATAGAAATTTTTTTAGAATAATCTTCATCAAAATGATAAATGCTATTTACTAATTGTTTGTGGACTTCTACATATGCCTCTTTAAAAAAATGAGCATAACACCAATTTGTACAATAAGAACCTAATTTATTTAATATATAAGTAGTACCTAACAAGATAACAAAAGTAAATGCCGCATTATAGAATGCATTGGTCACATTTTCTACTATCAATGATATATAATAAGGGATTAAAAGACTTATTAAAACATTTACAAAATCAACCATGAAAAAGGTGATTAAATATTTATTTTTAAATTTTATTAAAGAAAAATAATCTTTTGTAATTCTAAAATTTCTTTTAAACATAAACTTCACCAATAAAATTGTAAAATAATTGCAAACATATTTCTTTACATATTTAATATGAAATTTGTTAAGATTATTTTATAGGTACATAAATAAAACAATCGTCTCCTACATATAATTCAATTTTAATATTTTCTTGAATAATATAATCCGTAGCAGGTATCCACTGTTTATTAATTTTTTCCTCTAAAGAAACAATTTCATTTTGCTCTCTTGACGAAAGCTTAAACTCAGCATAATCGTTTTTTTTAATTTCATACTTTTCTAAATCAGAAAAATAATGAGTAGAGCCTAAATAGTAATGATAGACATCTTTATTTTTAGAAAAAATTCCGTACATACCTCTTTCCGTAAATTCTTTATACATACCGTTTGTTGTAACCTCGTTATATAAATGTTTTATTTTGTATAATAAATCCGAGTGATGATTAGCCACGACATGATAACAATATAAAAATATGGAATCTAATTTTTTTATTTTATAATCAAAATTATATTTTCCTTTATTGGATTCAAAATATGCTACAGGTATTATTTTATAATTGCCAATCCCTTTTCTACATTCGGTAGGAGTTATAGAAAATAATTGCTTAAAAGCTCTATTAAAAGAGGATGCAGAATTATATTGATATTTAAAAGCAATATCAATAACTTTATGTTTAGTATTTCTTATTTCTTCAAAGGCTTTACTTAACCTTCTTTTTTTTATGTACTCTGTAATCGTCATATTTGTTAAAAACGTAAAAATCCGCTCTAAAATAAATATATTAGTATTCGTTATTTTACTTAATTGATTAAAATCAATTACACTATCAAGATGATGTTCAATATAAAGAATCATTTTATTTAAACTATCAAAATTCATTTTAAAATACCTCTCAAAATTAATATATATACCTTATTTATTAATTCATTCCACCGGTCATAACTCGATATTTCTCAACTTTTTTCCATATGTGCATAAGTTCATTAAAATTGTTATCAACATTCTGCATAAGTTCAGCTAAAAAATCTAACTCTCTTAATTCTTCTTCCGTTAACATAAAATTTTTATCTACAATATATTTAGGAAGATGCAAAAAAATAATTTCATTATTCATAATAGAATGAAAATCATAAAATAACCCATGAATTGCTGCCTCTAAACCATATTTTAAAGGATTAGAAGCATAGTAAATATCTTTTTCTTGTAAAATTCCTTTTCACAATTTCAAATAAGCTTCTGCTCCAAAAATAAATTTTTCATGAGGAATATCTAAAAGATTAAAATCAATAGAATACTCCTCTAATATATCTTGTACTTGTGAAAAATACATATCTGCATCGACTAAAATCCATCTTTTTTTCTTTTTATCATAATATTTCGTAATCCAATGGTCTCCTGCTGAAGAAAGTTTTGTAACATAAAATGCAAATCCACTACGTACTCGAGCAGGAATTCTTTTTGCTTTTAAAATACTAGCAAGCAATATAGCTTGTTCGCGACAACAAACATGAATTTTATTTTGAATTTCTCTATTGATAGAATACTTTTTATTTCTTCGTAATAATTCTACAAGCATAGCTTGAGCAGTAGGAAATAAATCATTTTCATAGTTCAAACTTGTTCTTGGAACCCTTGTCATATCTCCATAAAAGTTTTCAGTATCTTTTCTTTGCTCTTCATCACATAAATCAAACGGATGAATAATTTGATGTCTTTGTAACAAACACAACTTTTCAATGGAATTGGGAAATTTCTTAGCAAAAGTTTTATACTTTCCCAAATCCGTAAAACAACTTATTTGTTTGTAAAATTGTAATATCTCTTTTTGCAAAATAATCACTTCTTTATTTAGCTTAAGTATACTAAATAAAGAAAAGAATTACAATTTTAATTTTTTAAAAATTTCCATTACGACTGGCAAAATTTTAAATACAATTTGCATATCTTCAATGGTAATATTGTATTTTTTGAGTATTTGTTTTTTGCCAATTTGCTCAATAAATTCTTCTACATTGGAAATACCAAAATCCGCTATCGTTTCATAAAGAAAAGAAATAATTTTTTCCTTTTTTTCTAGAGATAAATCTTCTAACATTTTATTTAAAAAATTACACAAGTCTTTCGTTTTTTTATCCATTTCCTTTATGTAAATAAAGTGATTGTTTTCTACTTCCCAGGTATACAAATCATGCTGTAAAATACCAAAGCTAGAGCTTTTAATAAAAAAAATAGTACTTAAGTTTTCAAATAAATTCCCAATAATACTTGCTTTTGGTAAAAAAGTAATAATTTTTTGTTCTAACTCTTTTTTTTCTATTTCTATATTTTTATGAAGACCTGGACCATCATTGTTATAAACTTGTATCATTTTACTTTGCAGTTTTTCGTTACAAAAAAGATAGGCGTACATCGCCAAATTACCACCTTTAGAATGTCCTCCTACTATGACTTTTTTATTGGTATGCATCAGAATTTCTTCTAAATATGAAACCGCTCTTTTTTGAGAAGGAACATAATCCATATAACTCAAATTAAAATTTTCTTTCCAAGCAATCAGAGATTCATCTGTTCCCCGATAGGCAACAAATAATAAATCCTCTGTTAAAATAAAAGTCATAGCACAAAATTGTTTTTCCTTTATCTGCTCGACTTCATTTACAAACTGAGCAACTTTGACATTTTGAAATCGTTTACTTTGCTGTAAATTATCAAATAACTTTTTTTGATTTTGCTTAAACAATTTTTCTTTTTTTACGTTTTTTTGATACAATGCATACAATTCTAAAATTGAAAAAGTCTTATCTTTTGTTAAAAAATCCTCTAAAGGAATATATGAAAATGCGCATAAAATAGCATTGTCTACTTCATTGAAAGGAGCCTCGTAAAAAGACAAGTCGCCTCTCCATTTTAAATATGAAAATAAATTATTCATAAATCACGTTCCTATAATTAAGTATATGATAGTTAAAAGTTTGACAAAACAAGAAAAAAACTATAAGATGAAAACAGAAAAACAAACTATTGAGGTAGTAAAATGAGAAGTAGAAAAGAAATAAAAAAACAAGCGAAAAAAGTACTAAGAAAAAATTATTGGCGCTCTGTTGCCATTGCTTTTTTTATCTCTTTACTCTTAGGTTCCTATAAAATAACCACAACACAATATGTAAATAATAAGGAAAATACAATCTCAATTAAAGAAGAACACTTCTTCTCCTCCATTAACTCAGATATCGCAAGAGAATCTTTTGAAAGAATTGCTAAAATCAATACAAGTATTTCTTCTTACAAACCAACAAGAGGAGTATTAGCAAATATCTTTAATAATGTAACAGCATCAGGAAATTTTATCTTTGGGTTATTAAATTCTTTTAATCAACTCATATTTCATGAACGAGTTTGGGCAAGTATTATTATTTTACTAGGAGCCATACTTACTTTTCTATACTGGCTTTTTATACAAAACGTTTTAAGAGTTGGAGAAGCTAGATTTTTTTTAGAAAATAGAAAGTATAAAAAAACAAATTTTCATCGTTTATTTTTTCCCTATAAAGTTAGAAAACACAAAAACGTTAGTTTTGCCATGGCAAGAAAAATGATTTATGAATGGTGTTGGTATCTAACACTTATAGGTGGTTTTATTAAACATTATGCTTATGCTTTAGTTCCTTTCATTTTAGCAGAAAATCCTGATATAAATGGCAAAATGGCTATAAAATTATCCCAAGATATGATGAAAAAACACAAATGGGAACTTTGTAAGTTAGACCTTAGTTTACTAGGTTGGACAATTTTAGATACTATGAGTTTTCATTTAATTGGAATTATTTTTACAACTCCATATAAAAAATGTTGCTTAGCAGAATTTTATATGGAAATGCGCACTTTAGCAAAAATTCAAAATGTATCCAATATCTCTTATCTAAAAGATGAGGCTTTAGAAGAAAATGGAGACATCTATCCTACAGAAAAAAGCATTGTTAAAGAAATTCCTTCTAAAAAATGGTTACATACAAATTACAAAAAAAACTATAATTTTTCTTCACTTCTATTAATGTTTTTTACTGCATCTATTGTAGGTTGGATTTGGGAAGTTGGTCTTCATTTATTTCAATATGGCGAATTTGTTAATCGTGGGACCTTACATGGTCCTTGGTTACATATCTACGGTTGGGGTTTAATATTACTATTACTTCTTTTAAAGAAAACACGTGATAATCCTATTCTTACTTTTATTCTGGCACTACTCATTTGTGGAACTCTTGAATATGCAACAGGTTGGTATTTAGAAACATTTAAAAATGCTAGATACTGGGATTATGATGGATTTTTCTTAAACTTACATGGCCGCATTTGTATGGAAGGTTTAATTGTTTTTGGAATTGGTGGTTGTGCCTTTATTTACTTTGTTGCTCCTTTCTTAGATAGTATTTTTGAAAAAATACCACAAAAAAGAAAATTAATATTATGTATACTATTTACATTTTTCTACATTGTAGATTTTGCTTACTCTTCCAAATATCCTAATTCTGGAGAAGGAATTAACCAAAGCTTTACAATACAAAATAAAAATACTTTAATACAATGATAAAGTATTTTTATTTTAACTATTCTTGTACAAGTAGATTTAATCACTGTTAGTAATTTATTTACACACAATAAAACCTAAACTATAAAAAAGCAGTTTCTTGCTATAATAAATATTCAACTACTATTAATTTAAAATTTTGAATTTTTAAAATCATAACGAAGAAATAATTTATTTCATTTTTCAACCATTTTATATTTACCTACATCTTTTTTATAATTTATTACATCTTGAATATCACTTGGCATTTGTTCAATTTAATTTACTAGAATTTGCTTCATAGTTTCTCGTTCAACAGAAATAGGCATTCCATTTATAATTTGAAAACATTCTCCTTCATTTAAAATACCCAAATCAAATTCCAATAGATTCCAAGGTTTTACAAAATCACAAGAATCTAAAAGCTGTTTAATAGTATCTATTTCAATATTAGAATACATTCTAAAATTTGAACCATCGGCATAATTAATTTTTGAACATTGACTTACTTTATTTTGAAAATCTAAAGGAATACTCGTTTTAAAACTCGACATGCAAAAATAAAGTTCACTTCTTTTAATATCATTTACTAATCCATTCGCTGTTTTCTTTTGAAAAGAATTCAAATAATAAAGCATACCAGATGACCTATGAAACATAATAATTTCTTCTCCTAAAGTTCCTACTAAATTAGGGTCACGTATATATTGAACAGAATCAGAATAAATAATTTCGAACCCCCATTTTTTTAAAGTGGAAATAGTAGAACTAAAAAGGTCATGTGGTAACGATTCCACGTAAGAATCTAAATTTGATAATGTCACTTGAAAATAATCTAAAATAAAATCTTTCTTCTCCTCTTCTGTCCATTCTGAATAATGCTTTCCTAATTTGATAATTCTTTTTCCTAAAAAAGAATTATCAAATTTAAACATAAAAACCGCCTTATCTCTCTTTTGTTTAAAATTTTTTTTTATAATACCAAAAAAATAAAAAAGAGAAAGACTTTATTACAATTATATAAACAAAAGAAAATCTAATTTATTCTTTTATTAATATTTATTAATAAATGATAAGGATACCCAACTTTATCTAAATTTTCTAAAGGGAAATGCAAACCTTTTGCTACTTTTAATAAAGAATCATATTCTTCAAGTGGTGTACTTTCGTATTCCTTAACTTCAATTTCTACAAAATAACCTAATTCTTTTACTTGGTCCAAAGCTATTTCATACTTATTTAAATACATAAACTTATTTCTTATCTTATCAACTACAACCAATTCTTCAATTCCTAAAACTTTAAATATTTTATCTAAGTTGTGGGCATCATCAATTTCTATTTCATATTCATCACAATATTTATTGTCATACCAATGCTTATAATTTAAAATCTTTTTATTGCCACGAACTCCAATACGTAACCATTCTAAAACAGATAAACCTTTTTCAAATTGGTCATTTATAAATTTTCTATACATTGGTTCATAATATGTATCCTCTTGCCTACTTTTTCCTTGAAAATCGGCATTTTCTTTTAAAAACAAATGCAACTCTTTAAACTCTTTTTCACTAAGTTTAATTTTAATTTCTGTTTCTACATCACTTTTTACATTATCTCCGTAAATTAAATAACTTACATCACAATCTAATATTTTACTTAAACTGATTAACATTTCTAAATTTGGTTCTGTTCGATTCGACTCCCAGCTTGATACTGTTTTGTCTGTTACAAATAATTTTTCAGCTAATTGTTCCTGTGTCATTTTTTGCTTTTTTCTTAAATTTGCAATTCTTTTTCCAATATTCACTTTGCTTCACCACTTAAATTGTAGCATGAATAAACAAAAAAAATCTCTACATTTTGTAGAAATCTAATATATCTTATTACATATTTCTTCTATGATAAAATCTATATTCTTTTTTCTTTCAGCACGAGAAAGCTTCGTATTATGCATCACATTACAACTACAATCACTTTCTTATTAAATTCACTGATAAAAGAAGGTTCAATTTGAAAAATGGTATCATATTTATAAAAAATACAATATGGTGTTCCCGGACAGATTCGAACTGTCCGCTAAGCCTTAGGAGGGCCTCGTTTTATCCAAATAAACTACGGGAACACAAATTTATTTTAGCATAAAAAAGAAAAAAAAGCATTAATTATGATTGGTGAATGAAAATAAATTTTAAAAAAAAGATACTATTTTTAGTATCTTCAACTAATTTCAATGAGCTCATATTCTCTTGTCCCACAGCCAAGACTTTCTGCTGCCTCTATAGTATGTATACCATGCTGTTTTTCAACTCTTTCTACGAAATGGTCTCTGCCTTTATCAGAAGATTTATAAATTAAATCAATGCATGCTTGGTCTAAAGCAACAGGGTCTAAACTTGATAAAATACCAATATCTTGCATACAAGGGTCTTCTGCAACAGCACAACAATCACAATCCACAGATAAATTACACATAATATTTACAAAAGCCATATTCCCTTTAAAGTATTTGACTACACTACTAGCAGCATCAGCCATTGCTTCTAAAAATCTATCTTGTTTGGGCAAATGGTTCCACATATTATTTTGGTCTTTACTCGCTCCAGCAGAATGAATATAACATTTACCAATAGTAGATGCGACTCCTATAGAAAGCTGTTTTAAAGCTCCGCCATATCCCCCCATTGGATGTCCTTTAAAATGCGATAAAACAAGCATAGAATCGTAATTTTCAATATTTTTCCCAACATAATTTTCTTTTATAACCCTTCCATTTTCAATAGAAAGCACTTTATCTGGTCCATCTTCATCTAATAAGTCAACTAAAAATACATCACTCCAACCATGATTTTTTAATAATATTTTATGTTTCTCACTATTATTTCGAGAACCATCATAAGCAGTATTACATTCTACAATAGTACCATTTACACGATTTACCATTTCCATCATAAATTCTGGCCGTAAATAATTTTGATTTCCCTGTTCTCCAGAATGTACTTTTACCGCCACTTTACCAGGTAAATTTACACCTAATGCTTCATACATCCTTACAACAGCATTTGGTGTAATGTCTTTTGTAAAATAAACTTTTGCTTTTTCCATTTTCATCTCTCCTTATTTTTTAAACAATTTCACATATATTCTACTTCTTAGTTTACCACCTTCATTATACTTTTGTTAGAAGAAAAAATTACCAAATTTTGATAATTTTTATTTTTGTAAGGTAATCATATTAAAAACAAAAAGTAAATAAACCCCTAATTTCATTCCAACTTTATAACGATTTTGTTCATAAATAGCAACTGCTTTATCAACAATTGTAAGACAAATGCTTTCTTTGTATTTGGGTAACACTTTACACATAGGAAACATATGAGATTCAATCATATTTTTTTGTCTATCTGTCAAATCATAATACTTATCAGCATTTAAAAGCGCCATATTTTGATGTTCCACTAAGTTTTTAACTGGCCCATTTTCTTCCAATTGATAATCAAAATAAAAATCATGCAAAAGAGCAGCTCTTGTTGCTTCCTCATAACGAAAACCCAAATTCTTTGTAATTGAATACACACCCTTAGCAACACGATAAGCATGCCCATAACGAGATATACCATGATGCATCTCATTGTCAAGTTCTCTAAAATTTTCATTTGTATCTATATCTTTTATAATTCTTTCAAATTCTTCTTTTTGAAGTGTTGTCAATACCATTCACCTCGTAATTTTAAGTATAACATAATTTTATTAAAAATACTATCCTTATAAAATATGTTAAAAAAAGAAAAAAAGAACGGCAAGAGTGCTATTCTTAATTAAAGCGATATACTTTTTGTGCAATTTTATATCCTTGTAAGGTAATAAAACTACCAACTTTACTCGGTAAATAAGTTAACCCTGCTAACTTAGAAAACTTTAACTTCCTATACAATCTTTTATCCATTTTTTTTACAAAATTCCATAGTTCTTCTCTTTTTTTCAATGACTCTTTATCTTTCTTTTTTAAAAGAAGGACAGAAGATATAGTCATCATCATAGAAAAATAACTTAAAAGGTATCGATATAATTTTGAATTTTTTTTCTTTAAAATACTTAAATCTATACTTTCAGCAATTAATTTTGTAACTTTTATTTGTTGGTCAACACGTCCAAGCATTACACTTTCATTTACCGATTGGTCTTCTCTACCAATATAATAATGATAAAGGTCATAATTTAAATAAAGAATAGTATTTACAAAAGGAAGAGGTTGATAAGCAAGCAAGTTATCTACATAAAAAGTATGTTCAGGAAGTTTTATTTTACTTTCTTTTAAAACACTTGTTTTGTAAATTAAAGAATGCATAATTAAATATTGACTAGGCTTAAAACGTTTCAATTCATTCCAAGTGCAAATTGTATCTGTTGAAAAAACATTTCTATAGCGCATTACTCTTTGTGTTCCTTCATCCAAATGGTCATAAACATAATTACAAACAAATAAATCGACTGTTTCTTCTATTTTTGCAAGCACTTTTATTTTATCTAAAAGTTTTAAAAGAGAATTTTCATCTAACCAATCATCACTATCCACTACTTTAAAATAAAGTCCAGTAGCCACAGAAAGTCCTACGTTCACACCACTTCCATGTCCTCCATTTTCCTTATGAATAACTTTCACAATATTGGGATATTTTTTTTCGTAATTATCTGCAATTTCCCCTGTCTTATCTTTACTACCATCATCTACAATGATAATTTCTACATCATCTCTACCCACCAACAATGAATCAATACAGCGTTCCATATACTCTGCTGAATTATAACAAGGAACCGTAAAACTTATCTTTTTCATAACGACCACCATCTTATAAACTTATTGTACCATAAATTTAAGAAAAAAATAAAAAAGCTTTTCGCTTTTTAACGCCTAAACCTAGAAGATATAACCTCTTCATTAAAATATAAGTCAAATTTTTGTATTCTTTGCTATATGTTTGCTTTGCCTTCTCTAAATCAGCCATAGATAAATATATTTTCACAAAAATGTTTGTAAATTGTTTCGCTTTGGTATAATTCTTATCCATAAAATCCACTCTTTTAATTTGGTAAATATACCAATGAAAGTCAAGTATTAACTTATTCGATAATGAGCAACGATATCGTTTCTTTTTTCTAATATATCTTCTTCATAACGTACTTGATAAGGACTCGCATGATGAATGACAAAAGGAATTCCTTTTTTGTTTCTTTTATCTGAAACAATCGCTATATGATTTTGAAAAACTACAATATCTCCCCCTTGCCATTTGGATATATCAGATATATCCGTTGTTAAGGAAATCGCATTTCTTTTAAAATAAACATTTAAATTGACAACTCTTCGAAAATCAATTTTTTTATCCACAATCGAAATATTATATTCTTCTTTATTTTCTATTATATCTTGATTCACTAACTCCATTAAATCATACCCAGCATGTAATAATCCATTTGCTACTACATCTGTACAAACGCCATAACTATCATCTGGATACCCAGAAACATAATACTTACTTTTATACTTTGGTTTTGTAGAAATATATTCTCGTACATTTAATAAAATATCGGTTTGGTCATCCACTCCATCCCTATCTTTATCAACAGAACTTTTATAAGTAGA
The DNA here is from genome assembly GCA_947652325.1 of uncultured Mycoplasmatota bacterium. Taxonomy (GTDB): domain Bacteria; phylum Bacillota_I; class Bacilli_A; order RF39; family UBA660; genus MGBC108787. The sequence goes on along the minus strand of CANTCQ010000001.1, from coordinate 250,403 downwards.
AATTTGAAAATAAGAATTATCGTAACTTTTATGAGGAATAATTTGAAAATAATATAAAATTATAAATAAAAAAAAGAACAAAAAAATACCAAAAATTATATTTTTCATATTTTTTAACGCCTAAATATAAAGCTTTCTTTTCTTCTATCATCTCTACTTTGGCGAACTGAATTTAAAAAATTTACCGAATCTTTAAAATGTAATACTATTTCTTTCATTTCCTCTACACTTAAATTCGAATTTTTAATAGCCTCTATAGAAACTCCTGTAGTATAGACACTAACTAAATATTTCATTTGTTCTAAAGTACAGTCTTTTAATTTTTCATCAAGTAAACTTTCTATCTCATACTCCTCAGCTATTCGTAATAAAAAAATAGCTACATTAGGAGCAAATCCAATCTTTTTTAGTTTTAGTAATTCTTCACTAGATAAGGAAGAAACTTCATATTTTTCTTTTAATTTTTTTTGTGCTATTTGATGATTTAAAATTTCACTTATTTTTTCTACAGAGTCATTCAAATCAACTTCACTTATGTCATAACCTTTACTATCTGCTAATATTAATTCATATAATTGTTTTGAATCAAATCCTTTTTCATGCCATTTTTCTTCTATATACTTTTTTACATTTATTTTTCTTGTATTCAATGAAATATACATTGTCATAAATTCATTTGGAATAGAAGGGTCTGTAAGTAAATATAAAAAATCTCTATCTTTTATTGCATACATAGCATATTTAATAGTTTCCAATTGTTCTGATTGATACAAATTACTTTTTTCTAACGCTTTGATTTCCATTTGTATTTTTTGGTAATCTATCATTCCTGTTCTTCCTTTCTCTTTATTTTCAATAGTTTAATATTTTTTACTCAATATTTTTATCAGAAATAAAAATTTAATCCAATTCATAAATTTTATTTTTTATTAATAAAATCAAATCAAGTGGTCCATCTATTTTTCTTAAAGTAAGTAAACTATCTTGCAATTTTCTTTTTAAAGAAAGATCATTTTTTATACTTTCTGCTTCTTTTCTATACTCAAAATTTTCAACAAAATTTTCTAATATTAACTTCTTTATATATTCTTCTATTTCTTGTAGTACATACAATTTTAATTTATACTCGTCCATTTCTTCAATTCCAAAATATCCGCCAACTAACATTTTAAATTCATCTTCACGTGACATATTGAATTCTCCCTTTTATTTATAAAATTCGACCTTCATTTCTTTACAATATCCACAAAATAATTTTGTTGTTAATAAATAATCTTCAATAATTCTTGGCATTTTATTTGGATATTCTACACGTTAAAGCACTTTCTATCTTAATTAAAGTACTTATTTTAGATTCTGCTTCTGCTGAAAAGTATGGACTTAATGTTGATAAAGAAATACCTGTTAAATTGGCTAAATCACTTTGATTTAGTTTTTTGCAATAAACTTAATTTAGGTTTTATGAAATATTTTATTTGTTATTTCGCATTTCCGTATTTATTGTACAGTAAATAATTTCGAAAATCAAGTAGAGAGGAGCGAGTTTTCCATATGAATCTTACAAAACAACAAGTGGATTATATAAGTTCTTATATTTTAATTAGTGATGTTTTAGCACATATTGAAAAAACTCACACAAAGTATGAAGAATTTATGAAACAAGAAAAATTAAAAGAAAACAAAACAAAGAAATTAAAGGAAGCAAAAATGAATACACTTCAAAAATGTTATGATAACCAACCATCAAATTTAGAAAATGAAAAAACAAATTGTAGTAAAAGCAAAAAGAAAAAGTTGAATATCTATATTTGCAATGTACATATAAGGCATTAAGAACATTTCCGCCAATCGAGGTTATAACTAGCCAATAATATTTTGTATAAATATACTACTGATAAAAAAACTAGAAGTAAAAATAAAAGAAGCCATTAGTATGGTATGGACACCTTTTTTCTATAAATAAATTTCTCAACGGACTTACAAACGGTAATAGTCTATTTTTCTTTCAAACGAAAAGGTTAAAACAAGTCTTATTATAAAAACTTTGTTTTAAATATGAAACGAGGCTGTAGAGAGTGTTATCGGCTTATTCGTAAATTTATATCAAGATATATTTACTACCCCCTATTAATAAAAAAACATTTCACAATAGAAATGCTTTTATCTATATTACAGAGGTTTTTATTTTTTCTATAATTTTTCGTATATTATCATCATCCGATTTTTCTAATAAAAAATTGAATAAACTCTTACTCACATTGAAGTTATAATTGCAAAAATATAATTTTTCAGTTATTTCCAACAATCTAACACTATCAATATCATTTTGAATAAATTTTTCTACTACATAACTATATAAACTAAATGACCTTTCCTTAAAACCATCTACTTTATAATAAAATGGGTCTTCAGTAATAAGGAAATATCTATTGCTATCATTAGTATTTACAAAGAATTTAAATAAGTCTTGGTCATATTTATTTATATAATCTATATGTTTTGTTCCCATAATGTTTGCTTTTGTAATGCTGATTACTCTTGATTTATCGTTCATCTCACTTACTAAAATACATACATTATCAAACAAATCATCATAATTAATTCTAGGTTCAATTATACCATCAGTTAATTCTGATATTTCAAATGTTTTTTGATACATTAAATCTTCATATACTGAACTAGTAATAAACATTCTATCATCACTTAATATTATGTCCTTCAAACCTAATTTTACAGCTAGAATTAATGATGAAAAGTGTAACAATGCATTATCTACTCTAATCAATTCATTTCTCGAATTATTAAACATTTTTGTATTAGCTTGCTCAACATCTTTAAAGTAATTGTGCATTGTATAAATATTAAACCATACTGAACTTAAAGATTTTCCAGAGCGAATAAGTTCTAGGTCTTTTCGTGTTTTATCATAACCAATTGCTTTTTCCATTTCTTTTAGTAATTCTTCTCCAGTTACATCTTTTGAGGTTTTAATAACTTTTCCTGCTTTCATTTTTTCAACATTAGCAAAGAATATCCTATGAGTTAGGAGGTCTAGAAGGTTATATTCTACCATATCATCTGATGTCTCTTCAATTTTTTCGATTTTTAAATCAGTATATAAATCTTTTAAATTATCGTCATAATCATTTTTTAAAATATAATTCTTACCATTTTTAGAAAAATAATGATTCTTAGGAATTTCATTGATATTAACGCGATTCGTTAAAGAATTATAAGTAATTTGAGATATTAACATATAATCATTTTTATTTACATTCTTAATGTCATTATAGTAATTTAAAATCGAGTCAAATATTGAATCATAATGTTTTAACAACACTTTATCATTGTCATAAGTCAATCCGAATATCAATATATTATTATCTTTTAATATATCATTATTAATGATTAGTTCTAGAAGTGATTCTTTCAAATCCTTATCTTCGGACTCAATACTTAGTGATACTAGAAGATACACAAATTCAATAAGGTATTGTTTATCTGTCAAGGTTTTCTCTAAGATATTGAAATCTTGAATGATAGTTATTATTGATTCTTTTACACTTTTATCAAAATTTCTATAAACATTGATATGGATAATAATAGAATAGTATAAATAAATAATGTCATCAAATATTGTTCTAATAAAAGAATCCATTTCCGAAAAATTGCTAAGTAATAATACATTATCCTTATGTATGATTTTGGAATAGAAATTAATTAAATAACTTTTTAATCTAAAATATTTTAATTCATCGTAATCCATTTTGCTAACAATTTTTTTAAACCATTCATAAGAATTTGTTTTTTCAAACATTTTTTCTAATCTATTCCAATCTAATATTATAGAAACTGGTATATAATTTATCCCATTTAATCTGTCGAGAAATTGATTATAATTAATATTTTGATTATCATATTCAAAACACAATCTTAAAAAGGGGTCTAAATACATATTAGATTTTAAAAAGGTTAGATTAAATTTACCACCACTCCAGAATTTAATTATTTCTATCGCAAAGTTTAAAGATTGTAAATTAATTTCTTCTATTTTTGATTTATCATATTGTATATTTTCTAATTCTTGGATATAAGAAGTGTATTGTTCAGGTTTTAATTCACTAGTTCCAAGAAAGGCTAAATACATAACTTCTCCAGATGACTTATTATTTAAGATATCTTTTATCTCACTGATTACTTTGTCTTTACTAATTTTTCCACCATTAAATATTGTTTTAAGAAAAACTGTATTACGATTTAACAAACTAGCATTACTATCAATAAATTTAACACACTTTTTTTGATTTTCTTTAAAGTCATCTTCAGAAATATTTATTCTACTACCCAGTAATCTATAAATTGAAACAATGGTTTCATTAAAATCAATTATTTGTTTTTTTGAAAAAACATTTGAGTAATTGTTTTTAAACACTATAAATTTATTTAATGCTTTTTCTACCAACATAGCATCAAGAAATAATTCGTCACGCATAAACTTTAAAGCAACAAAATGAGCTTTAACTAAAATAATTATTTGCCATATATACAAAAATTCTAGGATTGTTAGTTTTTCTTTTTTCAAAATTCGAATCATATGCTTTTTAATTTTTTTCTCTAAATATTTATCGTTAAATACATTTGCTTCTCTATTTAAATTTTCCATATATAAATATTCCATATTACTTTTGTGAAACTTATTTTTATAAATACTTTTGATTATTTTTCCACTAGTTATATTATCATCAAAAAGTTTTATATGTTCTTCAAATGTATCAACTTCACAAAAATCAAATAAAAAATCATCATTATAAATTGAGCCTTTTTTTAATTCGCGTTTTACTTTTTTTGCGTTATAATCATCCTTTTTTGATAAAAAATGAAGATATTGTATGAAATTTAATCTTTCAATTTGCTTCTGTGTAAGTGTTTTTATTTTATAACATTGTTTCATTTTTTCATATGACTCATCATTTTTATCTATATGTCTTAGAAAGTCTATAACATCGATTTTAAAATCAATATTTTCTCCATTATAGAAATTATCTAGTTCATCGTTAGAAACCGAATAATATACAGAATAATTTTTTTTCATACTATACCTCACTTAAAGTTTTAATGATTAAATTAAATCTAATATCAAATTCATCATTTTCTTTTTTCAATTCCTTTTTGTTTTTAAAATTAATCATAATATCTTCAAATCTTTTATATGTTTCTTCGTTAAGATATGTTTCATACATTTTAGAAAATATATGAAATGAATTTGAAAAAACAGATAATAAGAACTTGATGAAAGATGAATCGCTATAGCTCCAATTAGCTGTATCAAAAATATAATTTAAAATAAAAATCATTGCCTCTGGATTCATAACAGTTTGAGTTAAAAATAATATTATTTGTTCGTCATTATAAATTGTTTCAATAGGAGCACCATTCCTATGTGATTCAAACAATGTATGAATCAACTCTAAATTTCTTTGATGTAGTGAAATACTAAATTTTGTTTTATTTCTATTTAAAAATACATCTAGTAATATTATTTCAGGAAATTCAAAATCACTTGAAATATCCACAAAATCATCTCCAAATATATTTATTCCTATTTCTATTAAACTAATATTTAAACTTTCATTCATAGATTCTTTCTTTTCTCTAAGAACTTCGATATATGAAGTATAGATAATTTTTTTGTCATTTAGTAAAACATATTTATTTTCTTCATTATCAAATGCTATCAAGTCAAATAGCTCTACTTTTTCATTCTCTAATATTTCTTCAATTTTATTATTCGTTTTAGATTTCTTTATTTTTTTCTTGAATGAATTAACTCTATTTTTAATTATTGCTTGTTTACATTTATTTTGATTATATAAAGGCTGTAGTATAAAGTTTGTTTGTAAAGAAACCACTAATATAATTACAACTGTACTAATGAACAAAAAAGTTTCATTGTTAAGACTTTCAAAGAACATCATAAGAAATGTTGTTATGAAAACCAAATATATTGGCAAAAGTAAAAGCCATCTTTTATATCTTTTTAGATTGATAAGAGAAAAACCAGAAGTTTTTTTTGTTACATCATTACTTATTAAAGAGAATACTGCTAACATTAAAGTTGTTAATCCAAATAATCCTCCGATAATAATAGGTATGTATTCTGATGAATTTGCTACTGTTTCGTAAATATTTATATTAAAAACATTATCCTTCATTTTTAAACCTCCTGCAAAGATACTTCGTAAATCTATTATATCACCAATCGACAATAAATAACCATTTATGCATAAAAAAAGACGCTATTTTGCGTCTCTTTTTATTGTTCTAATGGTTGCGAACCCTTCTACGAAATATAGAAGTGGTTCGTATAATCCTTTAATGGTGCCCAAAAAAGAGAAGTACAACAAATTTTAAATTATTCGTTTTTTCTGCTTTATTTCATAAACTGGTAATTGGTTGTCATTTACTCTCATTAAAACATCTATATATGTTGGATTAGATATATCAAATTTTTTTGACCATAAGTTTTGTAATATATTTGCAAGAACATCTTTTAAATCTTTACCATACTGATCACGTTGTGTTCTAATTGCAGATTGCACCCATCTATCTGGATTTTCATACTCTTCTAAAATATCCCATAATTGCTCATGACTAGCTTTTATCTCTTCAATCACTTCATACGGTAAGGCTGTATTAAAATATCTTTGCATACAATCTATCCAATGATTAAGATAAGATTTAGTATAGCAAGAAAGATCATTTGGTAAACAATTAACTTCACTAATTAATAGTGTAGATAAATGTTCAGGAAGAATAATTCCCTCAAGGTTTGAATTTGGAATTGAATCCAAACAAAACAATTCATCATCAAAAAATGTTTCTCTTTCTCCTTGTTTTTCTACATTAATAGATTTATTTACTAATAGTGATAGACATGTCAAAGTATGAAGTGGAAACGACTCAAACATAGTAGAAAATTCGCAATTATCTGTATATCGAGTTAAAGATACATAAGTATTTCCATTTTTTGAATCAAAATCGCGACCATCATGTGTATAAAGACTAGGTAAATATTTTTGTTGAATTAGATTTTTAGATAGTATCCCATGGTGTAAAATAGAATCCAGTTTAGTTAAAATGAAAATAATACTTTTTAAAAAAATTACTATGCAACTTAACTGTATCTATATATTTTTCTATATTCTTTATCTTATCCATTAGTATCCCCTAATACTTGCTTATTAAGCTCATTGACATATGCAATGAGCAAGTGTGTTTACTAAATTGACATATTCAATTTAATTTCTATAAATATTCTATCATAAATTTAGATATATTAAAACTCGAACCCTCATAAAATCTAAAAGTTCGAGTTTCCTATCAATCTGGTGGAGAATAAGGGATTCGAACCCTTGACCCCCACGGTGCAAACGTGGTGCTCTAGCCAGCTGAGCTAATTCCCCAAAAGACAAGATTATGATACCATAACCATTTTCATTTCGCAAGTATTTTTTTAACTTTCTTTTTCTTTTAAAGTTATTAGCCCTTTTTCTACTTCCTCTAAAGCACGACCAAGTTCTTTTTTATTACAGTATTCCTTTTCTTTCATTTGGTAATGATTTTTTTCACTCATTTGTTTACTTCTGATAGAAGCAACATGAACAAGTTTGTACTTTGAATCCACTATATTTAATAATTTATCAATTGATGGGTATAACATATCTTCACATCCTTACATTACTATCATACTAAACATTATGTAAACATGACAACATTTTCACCATTTTTTGACAAATCTTTTACAAGTTCTCGTAAAGCATTCAAAATTTCTACCATCGCCCAAGTATCTTGCTGACAATAAATAAGCAAAGCTTGGTATTTTAAAGCATACTCTTCCTTGCTCATTTTTTCATAATTTGCATATTCAACAATGGCCTCTGTTCCATTCTTAACGACTAAATTATCGTATTTTAAATCACTAAAAACAGGCAATGTTTTTTTAATAGAAAAAGAGCCAGACAGTCTTTTATCATAAAAATTAAAAGTTTTGGCACGCTCTTCATCATATCCTAAATCCATATACATCTTAGAATTCGTATTAACAAGCCATAACAAATCAAACCCTCTATCATAAAGTTTCATTAATGGGACACGATATTCAGGAAATATTTTAGCCATTTCCTTAATTCTTGCTTTTTCAAAAGCTACATTTTGAGCAAATAAAGTACCTTCATCAGGATTCATATATTCAAGCATTAATTTTATCATTTCTTCTCGCTCATCTTGATGGGTTTTAGCAAGAAATACAATATTATCTTTTTCTTTATCACAAATACCTGGTTCACGCTCAATATGTAAACTGAACTCAAAAGGAGATTGAATATAAGGCCATTCTCCTCGAAATCTTGGAACAGGGCAAGGCATTGTTTCAAAATCCAAATGATATATTGGATATTTTAATTGTTTTAAGCCATTGTAAATCTTTTCCTTATCTACATAAACTCTATCAAATTCCAAACAATTTCTTTGTATGAGATGTGCTTTTTTTGTAATCCAAGTTTCAGGAACATCAAGCATTTGAAGATATCCTTCATTAATTAATTCTAATCCTTTTCTTCTTTCTCCGCTTTCATCTACAAATCCAAAACCATTATGAATATAAGACAGACTTGAATTTTTAACAGGTATTCTTTTACCACAAATGGGATTAAAAAATTTACAACCACTCTGTTTTTTAAATCCACAATATTCCCCTAAAGGATAAGGAGATGCATCCAAATCATTTAAATAATATTCTAATCTTTCTCGGTCAGCGTCTACAAATTTTTGATATTCTTCTGTGATTTGCGTCATATCAAAAAAAGTAATCAACTCATTACCATTGACATCAACATTATAAACAGGATTTCCATTGTCATACGTGCCATCAAAAATATAATCAGCATTTAAAACTCCTAAATAATAATGAAAATTTTTTAATTTTTCTTCTGTATGGGTACTTTTATATTCGTGCTCAATAATATAACGCTGAATGGCCAAATCATAAACATATTGTCCTAGACGATAACGGTCAAAAAATTTATGTTTATGTTTTTCATAATCTTTTAAAGGCATTTCTGATTCTAAATCATAATGAGAAAGTTCTCCTTTTAAATAATTTATATTATTTATTTTTTCCCAAATAGAATACTTATCACATTTTTTATGACCTGCCATTAATTCCTTATATTTTTTACTTGTAGTTGCTTTTACTTCTATAATATTAATTCCTTGTGCATTTTCATTGTAAATATCAACATAACACTTATATTTTATACCATGCATAGAAAAATCAAAACACTCTTGGTCTTTTGTTTTTTCAGCAAAAATAGATTTTCCACCAAATGTTTTTTCACTAATTCGTCCAGCTTCTTTTTCAACTAATTTATAATAATCCATCATGGCTTCCAACTGGCGATTTACTTTATCTACTAAATCCGTTTCTTCTCCTGTTTCTTCATTGATTTCATACATAGAACCAATAATTTCACTTAAATTTTCCTGTAATTCGGCTTGTTTGTATTCTTTGTAACTAATATCTGCTTCTAATCTTTCTTTTTTTAGTTCTGCTAAACTTGCATACCTAGGACATCTAGTAAAATGAATAAAATTCGTTTTTGTTATTGCCATATTATTCTAAAATATTGGCTGAAACAGTATCATTTTCAGCATGATAACTTAATTTTACTTTCACATTTGTATATATGTGCTCATCATCTACTAAATAACCTACATCTACTAAATCTTTTCCTACAATATAACGGTCAACATCTGATTTTAATTCATTTTTTATACTATTTGCATAAGCAGTGGCACTCTTAACTAAAATCATCTTTTCCGTTTGCTCTCCAATTGTATCTGTATCCACAAAAGCATAACTTGCTTTATTAATTGCAACAATAGAAAAAATCCCTACTATCACAATAACAATTAATAATTCTGGAATTGTGTAACCTTTATTATTCATTACCATCACCTTAAAAACTATTATAGCATTTTTCTAACATGAAAAAAAGACAAAATGCGCTATAATTTGACAAAATTTGATTTCAAAAGAAAATCTCGATTTCTCGAGATTTTTAACAACATTTTTGGTCATAAACTTCAGAACATTCGTCTTCTTCTGAATAACTAAAACATGGTTGATAAGTATGTCTATAAACATGATGATTAATCATTTTTGTATGGCAAGGAATAATATGAGGTACTTCATAATTAATAACTCTATGACAACATCTAACTTGCGGACATTCCATAACAGGTGGACACATCATAGATTGAGGTGGACATGAGCAACCCATTCCCATCATTCCAGGCATTCCCATACCCATTTCAACATTTATATTTGTTTCCGTAGTTGTTTGATTAGTTTCAGGAAACATACTTGTATCCATACAACGATTATTTTTCATATTACCATTTCCTTTCTAGTCTATTTTATGCCATAAAAAAAATGGTGCTTATGACAAAACACCAATTATTAGCAATTATCTACTTTGATAATTTTATTTTTTCACAATTTTCATTTTATATTGACAGATATCTAATATTTTTTCTAACATAGATACTGAAATTTTAGTAGTTCCACTTTCATATCTTGCATATTGTTGTTGTTTAATTCCCAATTTTGCAGCTAATTCTTTTTGTGTATACCCTCTGCTCTTCCGAAGTGTTTTTATATCTATCATATTGATAAATAATAAGGATTATCTATTGTTCCTTCTCCTCCTCGAAATAATACACTAGATTTCAAATAAAAGGTAGGACGTATTGCATACACTTGAGCAAAATAAATTACACTAAAACCTCCCCAAATATTTCCAGTATATCCAATATTCCATGCAGAAACACTGCCATTTGGAAAATCATGTGAAGCAGAAATCAACCATTCTACGTATTCTCCACCACTTAAATTATATAACCATGCATTTTTTATATATTCATTTTGATAATTACTTATACTATTATTATTCCAATATTCTTTTGATATGGAATATCCATAATCACTTGGATACATTAAACCAATATTACTTATGTAGAATGTTGCTCCACCACTATAAGAAGAAACATTGCTTCTTTCTACATTATATAAATTTCCTACTGTATATAATTCATACATATCATTGTTTAATGAACCTAAATACCATTTTGATGATTCTATATATTTTTGATATTCTCCTAAAGAGTTCCAATATATATTATTTAAAACTTTAGTATTCAATGAACTCTCTTCCCAATTATTAATATTAGCATCTTTATTCCAACGATAACCTGTTCCTTCTGGAGTAGCAGGACCAATACTATTTTCTAAATAACCACTCTCATTTTCTACATAATTACTTGTTTTGATTAACTTTACACGATTTTCATATGCTCCATTTTCGCTACTTTGCGTTGGTATTACTCCTATAATTCGATATAAATTTTCATCTGGACATCTTTCTCCTTCATAGCCAAAACATACATAATTATTTGGATTTGCTCCTGTATATCTATAATCCGTTAAAGTCGGAGTTTGTTCTGTTGCTTCATGACTCACTTTTTCTATTGTCTCATCGGTTGTACTTTTTGCTATTATATAATCACTCATTCGATTGGAATTTTCTATTATTTGAAATGGTTCTTCTTTTGTACCTAATCCTCCCCCATACATTATACTACTCTTTAAATAAAAGGTTGGTCGGGCAATAAATAAATAATTATCATAATAAGCTCGATAATAATCTATTCTTCCTTGTTTATCGACTACCCACACTTTTACAAAATCCTGACTTGTATTTTCTGGAGTTATTGTCCATTCATAATATTTTTCTTCCATATTATATAGCCATGCTTGACTCCTATAATGTAATTCGTTTTCATAAATAGATGGTTCTCTATATTTTTTTTCTAGTGAATAGCCATAATCACTTGGGTACATTAATCCTATATTATCTATATAGGATATTGCTCCCTGACTATATCCTGGCGTTTTGCTTCGCTCTTCTTTATAAAATTGTTCAGAAGTATATGTTGATTGTTTCTCACCAAGTGGAGACCCTAAATACCATTTTGAAGGTTCTATATATTTTTGATATTCTTCTAAACTATTCCAGTATTCTGTGTTTAACTCTTCTTTTAATGTACTTTCTTCCCATTTATTATTTCCATCTGCATTCCATTTATATCCTTTTCCACTTGGAGTAAATCTTGAACCATCCTCAGCATTAGGGCCAATATATTCACTTGCTTTGATTAACTTTACACGGTTTTCATATGCTCCATTTTCGCTACTTTGTGTTGGTATTACTCCTATAATTCGATATAGATTCTCTTCTGTACAATTTTCACTACATCCAAAATATACATAATTATTTGGATTTGCTCCTGTATATCTATAATCCGTTAAAGCCGGAATTTGTTCTGTTGCTTCATGTTCTATTCTCTCTATTCCTCTATCTTGTGACTTGCTTTGGTCTATAATATATTCACTAAATGTCATCTGCGCTATTTGATTTTGTATTGCTTCTATTACTATTTTACTTTTAAATTCTTTATTTTGAGAATCATTTCCTGCACTCTCATCTAACCATATTCTTATATCATGACTTTTACTTTCTCCTGGTGAAAGTGTATTTGTATATACATTATAACTCTCTATTGATGTTCCTTCATCTCCAGTATAAGTAGGAGTTGTACTTATTTCACTTGTCAATATTTTCTTTTCAAACTCGTCTACTTTTGCTGCTACATTTTTACTAGACATTCTATTTGCTATATCAAATACTTCTATATTTACATTATAATCTACTCCTATATTACATGTATTTGTTATACGAAATCGATATGGTTTTGTATTATATCCTTGTTCATCTGTTAAGGGGTAAGCATTTCTTAGACTTATTCCTTCACTTAAATCTTCCATATCTATATGTACACAATCTGTTTCTAACACATTGATTCCTTTTTGATTTGTATAATATGCTATATACGCATATGTTATTCCTACTATTAATATTGAAAAACATAAAATACTTATAATTAAAAATATTTTCTTTTCTAGACTATTTAGGGACTTTTTATCTAATATCCCCCCCCCACACTTTTTCTAGTTGGGAAATTTTTCTTTTCTTCCATCTTTTTTCCTCCTCTATTATTATTCAATTATACTACATCTTTTTATCTCTTTTCAAGGTATGAAAAAAGAAACTACTTCGCTTCCTCCTGCGCTCTCGTTTCTCTTATTACTGTAATTTTAATTGTACCTGGATATTGCATTTCCGACTCAATTTTCTCTTTAATATCCCTTGCCATTTTAAAACTAGTTGTATCATCCACTTCATCAGGTTTAACCATGATGCGTACTTCACGACCAGCTTGCATAGCAAAAGCTTTATCTACACCTTCAAAAGAATTTCCAATTTCTTCAAGTTGTTCTAATCTCTTAATATAATTTTCTAAAGAATCATTCCTTGCACCTGGTCTAGCAGCTGATAATGTATCTGCAATTTGAACCAAAACCGAAATGACAGAAGTTTGCTTTTCATCTCCATGGTGAGATGCTATTGCATTTAATACAACATCATTTTCATGATATTTTTTTGCAATATCTAAACCTATTTCGATATGAGAACCTTCTATTTCAAAATCAATTGATTTGCCAATATCATGTAAAAGTCCAGCTCTTTTTGCTAAATTCACATTTTCTCTTAATTCACTAGCCATTAAACCAGAAAGATTTGCTACTTCTATAGAATGTTTTAGTGCATTTTGACCATAACTTGTTCTAAAATGAAGTTTTCCAATTAAATGTACAAGTTCCGGTTCTACATTTGTAAGTCCTAGGCTAAACAAAGCATCTTGACCCATTTCCGTAATCTTTGTATGAATATCCTTCTCCACTTTATCGTATACTCCTTCAATACGTGAGGGATGAATTCTACCATCTTTAATCAAAGTTTCAATGGTAACTTTAGCAATTTCACGGCGAAGCGGATCAAAACTTGAAACAACAATAGCTTCTGGGGTATCATCAATAATTAAATCTACTCCTGTTACAGATTCAATTGTTCTTATATTTCTTCCTTCTCGACCAATTAATCTCCCTTTCATTTCATCGTTAGGTAAACTAATAGTGCTAACCGTTTGTTCGCTTGCAACATCCTCAGAATATCGTTGCATACTAGAAACAATTAAATCTTTTGCTTTTTCATTTGCAACTAAAGTTGCTTCACTTTCTTTCTCTTTAATATAATTTGTAATTTCCAAAGACATCTCTTCTTCTACACGTTTCATAATCATTTCACGTGCTTTATCACGAGAAAACTTTGAAATCTGTTCAAGTTGTTGCATTTCTTCTTTCAACATTTCATCCATTTTGGCTTGATTTTCTTGCAATTCTTTTTGTTTTGTTACTAAATTAGTATCACGTTCATCTAATAAAGCATCTCTTTTTTGCAACATTTCCTCACGTTTATCTAAACTATTTTCCCGTTGCATTAAACGAGATTCTGATTCTTTTATCTCTTCTTTTCGCTGCTTTATTTCTTTTTCATTCTCTTGTTTTAAGCGAAAAGACTCTTCTTTAATTTCAAGCAATACATCTCTTTTATGTTTATCAGCATCTTTTTTAGCATTTTCTAATAATTTAATAGCATTTTCTTCTGCTTTATTTCCTTTAATTGCATTTAAAACTAAAATAATAACAATTCCAACAATAATTCCGATAATCAAAGCTAAAATAATGGATGTTAAATTAAAATTCATATAATTCCTCCATTATTTCTATCTATAGCAATTCATTTAATAAATTAGTCTATATATTTATATTATAAGGTTTAAATAAAAAATTAGCAATAAATTTTTTTTATATAAAAAAAGATTATTCTTCGCCAGAAATAATCTTTTCTTTCTTTTCAGTTTCCGAAATAAACCCATAATGAACTCGAATTTTTTTCTCAAGTTCTTCTCGTAAATTTGTATTTTCTTTAAGAAGTGACTTAACATTCTCTTTTCCCTGTCCAATTTTTTCGCCATTATAAGAATACCAAGCACCACTTTTTTCGACAATGTTTAATTCACTCGCAATATCAATAATTTCTCCTTCGCGACTAACACCTTCGCCATACATAATATCAACACTTGCTGTTTTAAATGGAGGAGCTACTTTATTTTTAACCACTTTAATTGTTGTACGATTTCCTATTACTTGGTCTCCAGCTTTAATTTGTTCTGCTCTTCGAATATCCAAACGAATAGTAGAATAAAATTTTAAAGCTCTTCCTCCTGGAGTTGTTTCTGGGTTTCCAAACATAACACCTACTTTTTCTCTTAATTGATTGATAAAAATAGCTGTAGTTTTCGTTTTACTAATAACTCCAGATAGTTTTCTTAAAGCTTGACTCATCAATCTGGCTTGAAGTCCTACATGACTATCTCCCATTTCTCCATCAATTTCAGCCTGTGGAACAAGCGCTGCAACTGAATCAATAACCACAATATTAACCGCTTCACTGCGAACCAACGCCTCACATATTTCAAGTGCCTGTTCGCCTGTATCAGGTTGTGATAATAAAAGCTCATTTAAATTAACTCCCAAATTTTTTGCATAAACAGGGTCAAGTGCGTGTTCAGCATCTATGTATGCCGCACGACCTCCTTTTTTTTGAACTTCTGCTATGGCATGCAAAGCAAATGTTGTCTTACCAGAAGATTCTGGTCCATAAATCTCAATAATACGACCTTTAGGATAGCCTCCAACTCCTAAAGCAACATCTAAAGTTAAAGAACCACTACTTGTAATATCGACTTCTAAATGTGCTTCTTCTCCAAGTTTCATAATAGCACCTTTGCCAAACTGTTTTTCTATATCCGCTAAAACAGATTCTAAAGCCTTATCTTTATCTTTTACATCTTTTGTTGTTTTCATAAATCCTCCCTCGTGTAATCTTCACTACAACTTTATTTTATTATAGAAAAAAAAGTTTGTCAACACTTTTTACAAACAATTGTTTGTGATGCATTTTTTGTACAAAAATAAAATTTTTTCTAATCCAATTAAAAAAAAGGGAGAAAAATTGATTACAGATTTTTGAAATTCACTTCTATAAAAAATAAAAAAAGAACAGTAAAAAACTATTCTTATTTTTCTTCTTGACACAACAAATTTTTTGCATCAAAATAATATTGACATCCTGAAGCTACCGATAAAACACAAGCAAAAATAATTAAAATATCAGCAACTGGAACATGTAAAAGCTCAAAAGGTAAATTATAAAATAACATAAAACTAATTCCAATCATCATACAAACGGTTTTTACTTTTCCCATTGTACTGGCTCCAACAACCTTACCTTTATTTCCACTCGCCATTTTAATGGCATCTACAATGGTATCTCTTACAATAATTACAATCGGAACTAAAATAGAAATAAAACCTTGATAAGCTAAAATAATTAAAATACCATTTACAAGTACTTTATCAGCAATAGCATCTAATACTTTTCCAGAATCCGTAATCAAATTCTCGCTTCGAGCAATATATCCATCCAAAAAATCCGTTATTGAGGCAATAATGAAAAATACACCTGCTACCAAATATTTTGAATCAATAACTACTCGACCCATCATAGTAAAAATAGGAAATTGAATACCTAATTGGTACCAAGGAACAATAAGCAAAACCAAAGTACATATAGATAAAAAGATTCTACCCATTGTAATTTTATTTGGTAAGTTCATACACACTCTCCTTATTTAACATAGCTTATAAATGTTGCTGTTGCTTTATTTATTGTGATTTGTTTTACACACCAAAAAACCACCATAATGACAAGAAGTACAAGAACAGAATACAAAAAAACATAAATACTTTTGTTGTGTTTTCTACTCTCTTTTGTATAAGGAGAAGATATTTCATCTTTTCCATCTTTTATAGATTTTTGTTCCTCTATTTGGCGTTCAATCTCTGCTATTGGAATTTTAGATGTATATTCAAACATATATTCATTAAAATCATCAATTACTTTATCAGAATCTATTCCTAAATATTTTGAATAATTGCTTATATAGTTTTTTAAGACAAAAATATCTTTAAAACAGCCAATGTTTCCATCTTCGATATTTTCTAATATAACCTCTTTTATATCCAAATCTTTACTGGCTTCACTAAGTGAAACACCAGCTTCCTCCCTGGTCACTCGAAAGAGCTCACCAATTTCGTTCAAGATTATCGACTCCTTTGTAATAAAAATAAATAACCTGAATAAGCCATGTTCTGTACACTACTAGAGTGTGGCAAATATTTATCTACCATAAATGGTCTTTTGCATCGTTCTAATTCCTAGCAAAAGCTCCCCTACCAAAATTTGGGTTTCTCACTCGTGGGGTTTACCGCGTTCCACTTCTTTCGTTTCCAAAAGAACTCGTCTCTTTGGCACTTTATAAATACTTTTACCAGTTAAAAGGTAATTTCTTCGCCGTAAAGATAAACTTTCCTTAGGTTATTTTTTCCCTAAGCACGAACACTACAATCATCACAGACTGTGTGAGCATGGACTTTCCTCTACATAAAAATAATGCAGCATTTGCCTACAAATTATTCATTTCTTCCAAAAACAACCTTTTCTAACTGACTAATTCTTCTTAAAAGGTCCACATTATTAACAGAATTTTTACTAGTACTACTTCCTTCATCACTAGCAGCATCCAAACGACTCCGAAGTTTACTATATTCTTGTTTCAACTTCACATTGTCACTTGTTAATGATTGTATTTCTTTTTCCTGTCTTTTTATAATGGCACTAAATTCAGTATAATCGGCAATAATCATATCTAAAAATTTATCAACTTCTTGAGGACGATATCCTCTCGCATCAATTTTAAAATCTTTTTCAAAAATATCTTGTGCAGTTAATAATATTTTTTCATTCTTTTCATTATACATAGTTACCACCTTCTTACCTATCCATTATAATAAAGGATAGCCAATATTGTCAAGTGACTAGAAAGAATCGTTCATCAGAAAAGCTGTTACAATATCATATACTTTTTTTAGATAAAGGATACTTCTCACTTATTAAACTTTTCTTTGTAAGTAAAAGTTCAGCTTTTTGTATCTTTTCTAGCATTTCATTATAAAATATTTCTAATCGAAACATAAATATCACCCTTTTGTACCATTTTACTAAATCAAAAAAAAAGAAAAAGACTTTCGACAATAGAAGACAAAATATGTTCAAAACGGCAAAAAATACGCAAATATACTGTGCATTTTTCAAATTACTTTCGACCTCGATTTTCTTCTTGTTCTAACTTTGATAAATAAACCCTTTTTACATAGGCATCTCTATCATAAAATACGCTTTGATAAACATAATCTATCACAGGATTCCCATTTTCATCTTTTACATAGCACCAGCACCCATCATTTTCTTCGCTCCAACCTTCTGGCACCACTACGCTATAAAAAAGATTATCCTCCTCTTCTATAATTTGAACGCCGATTTTTTTATAAAACATTTGTAAATACTCTTCTGTATCTAATTGTTTACGAAATTCTATAGGAACTTCTCCTTCATACTTGATGGGTAATTGTGAAATACTATACGATTTTTCAAACGGCCTAAGCAATTGATTAGTATCATTAATGGCATCTATTGGATTTTCTCCTTGCTTTAGTTTCTGATTAATACCGTTCAGAGCCATTTTTGAGGTATTTTCCAAAAAATTTCGGGTTCTTTCTTCTGTCTTTTTTAGAGCTTCTAGATTTCTTTTCTTTTTTAAATATCTCTTAAAATTATTTTTAAAACACCAAATGTATTCATGAGAATCTTTGGCATAATGTCTTAAAAAGAATTCTATTCTTTCTTCGTTTAGTTTTATATTCCGTATTGTCTCTCCAACATGTCGTACTACAAACTGCCATATTTTTTCAGTTTCTTCACAATACGGAATTTTCATCTCTAGCATTTGCTCATTAAACCTAGCAACACTTTGAATATCTATTTTTAACAAATCTAAAACAAAACGTAGAGAAAGAATTTCTTTAGGAATAGTGTCTATAATATGACCTTTATTAGTATCCAATGGACAATTTTCATTAAAATTACAACTACACATTTCTAAATAATATTCATAATCTTTATACTTTTCAGGCGTTATACTTAAAAATTTATTTTTACCATTCACTTCTCTTGCATACAACCGAGCTCCTAATTTCCATAAATCTTCTGTTAACACTTGTGGTTTTCTTTCTACAACTAAATAAAACCACGTATAGTCGCACCAATTTTTATTTTGTAAAATAGCTAAAGAACACATTTCTTCATCAATATATTCAATTGGAATAATAGAAAAACAATTATTATCAAGTGTTAAGGCAAACGGATTAGTAGTAATCAAATCTTTAAAAAATTGCCTATCAAACTCTTTTATATGACTTTTAATATAATTAAAAACATCACTATACGTAAACATGTTTAAAAAGAATTCTTTTGTTTGTGCTTCTTTTGGTACATCTTTAAATTTAAAATTCTTATATTGCATTAAATAAGCGTAATGCTTAGGCAAACTCTTATCCTGTTCAAATCTACTAAATCTACAATTTTTTCCCTCTATAAAAATACCATCTACTACCTTTTGTTTTATTTTATCATAAAATTTATTTTCTACTTTATAATTCATAAAATAATCCCCCTCTTTTTATTAAAGGGTATTGTAACTTAACCCCCCCACCACCACCACCACTGTCAAGTACTTTTTTCTACAAAATTTTTCTTGTCTTTCCTTGTAAAGTTTTTTTCCTTATATAGTAAATAAAAACAAAATATAGTATAATCTTTTTAGGAGGTTTAATGTGAAATATCCAAATAACATTGAAAAAGAATACAAAAAACCCCTAAGTTATAAAAACCGAGGAATGGATTTAGAAGAAGATTTAAATACTTCAAATGCATACTATCTAGAAAAAGACATCGCTTTGATTTTTAAAAAACCAACCCCCATCGGAGTAGCCAAAGTTTCTTACTCACCGAAAGGAAAAGTCATTGAACGTGCCTTTTTTAAAGAACCATCTACTCTAGACTATAACGGTTTATATAAAGGCAAATATATTGAATTTGATGCCAAAGTAACCAAAAATAAAACCTCTTTTCCACTTGCGAATATTCACCCACATCAACTAGAGCACATAAAAAAAGTCATCAAACACAAAGGTATTGCTTTTCTAATTATCAAAATGAATGAAAATGTTTATTTATTAAATGGAGAAGATTTACTTTCTTATATAGAAAAATACGCTCGAAAAAGCATTGAATATGCATATATAAATAAAAATGGATATAAAATAAAATACGGTTTTAATCCGACACTCGATTATTTGAAAATAGTAGATGAAATATATTTTAATAAGGAGGAATTAATATGGCAAAATTAAAAATTGTAAATAAATTAAAGAAGAAAGGAACCAAGCAAAAAAAAGATAAAAGAAAAGTAAGAAGTATTTTCTTCACCATTTTAATGTTTTTAGGAATACTTGCTGCAATTACAGTCTTGGTTTTTGGAATTTATATTATCGTAACAGCTCCTGATTTTAATACAACGAAATTATATAACAAAGAAGCCACGATTTTAAGAGATAAAAATGGAGAAGAAATTACGCGTGTCGGTGCAGAAAATCGAGAACTTGTAACCTACAATGATTTACCACAAGTATTTATTGATGCTTTAGTAGCAACAGAAGATGCAAGATTCTTTCAACATAACGGTGTAGATGCAGCTAGATTTTTAAAAGCAAGTATAAAACAAGTCATGGGACAAGATGATGCAGGAGGAGCTTCTACCCTAACCATGCAAATTGCAAAAAACACGTATAGCGAAAAAGAAACCAAAGGAATAAAAGGAATTATTCGTAAATTTACAGACATTTATATGGCAGTTTTTAAAATAGAAAAAGCTTATACTAAAGAGGAAGTAATTGAATTTTATGTGAATTCACAATGGTTTGGGTATGGAAGCACAAATTATGATGGCGTTTATGGAATCGAACAAGCGAGTCAAACTTATTTTGGAAAGTCAATCTCCGATATTTCCTTACCTGAAGCATCCATTTTGGTTGGAATGTTTAATAACCCCGCTTGGTTCCACCCAATAAGAAACCCTAAAAATTGTAAATCGAGACAAAAAGTAGTATTAGATTTAATGGTAAGACATGGATACATTACAGAAGAAGAAGCAAAAAATGCTGCAGAAATTCCGATTGCTTCTTTATTAAAAGATACAAAAAATGATGGCAAAACAGATAATTCGGGACTTCAACCTTTCATTGAATATGTTTTAGCAGAAGTAAAAGAAAAAACGGGAATGGACCCAAGTGTCGTTCCAATGGATATTACTACTACTTTAGACCGAAATATTCAAGACGTTTTAACTTCTTTTGAAAAAGGAGAACTTTACAAATTTAAAGATGAATTAGTTCAAAACGGCATTGCAGTTACTTCAACAGTCGATGGCTCTATTCTTGGACTTGCACCTGGAAGAAACTACATAAAAACAGGAACCAATCGTGCTCTTACTAAAAGGCAACCTGGTTCTACTGCTAAACCAATTTTTGATTATGGTCCCTTAATTGAATACAACAATGCCTCTACTGGAACAACTTTTATTGATGAGCCTTACACTTACACAACAGGTGGAACCATAAGAAATTACGATGGAAAACATGTAGGATTAATTACCATGCGAGATGCTCTAATTGATTCTCGAAATATTCCTGCCTTGCAAGCTTTCCAACAAGTAGAAGAAGCTAAAAAAATTGAATTTATTCATAACTTAGGAATTGATTTTGGAGAAAATCTTTATGAATCTGCTTCCATTGGAGGATTCGATGGAACAAGTCCTTTGGAAATAAGTGCTGCTTATGCTGCATTTGGTCGAGGGGGTTATTTTATTGAACCTTACTCTTTTACAAAAATTATTTACTTAGAAAATGAAGAAGAATACACTTATAAATACACTAAAACACGAGTTATGAGTGAAGAAACTGCTTATATGATTACAAATATTTTGGTACAAGGTGGAAAAAGTGTTGGTGGAAATATTCGCGTAAATGGAACAGATATTGCAGCAAAAGGTGGGACAACAACTATTGAAGAAGCAGAAGCTAGAAGATTAAAAATTCCAACAAGTGCAACTCCTGACCATTGGAATACAGTATACACTCCTGATTATTCTATTTCATTATGGTACGGATACGATAAATTAACAGAAGGATATAATACTTCTTCGCAAGGAAGTCGGGCAAGACGTGATATTATGGTTGCTGTTGCAAGTAAAATACTAAAACCCAATGCTCGTTTTACAAAACCAAGTAGTGTTGTAGAAGCAACGATTGAATTTGGAACAATTCCTTTGCAATTAGCCAGCGCTAATACTCCAGATAATTTAAAGAAAACCGAGCTATTTAAACAGGGAACAGAACCAACTAGCATCTCAAATAGATTCGATAAACTAGCCACTCCAACAAATGGAAATGCAACGACCGTAGGGACTGAAATTCTTCTAAAATGGAATGCTCTATCAACACCTGAAGCAATTGATACAACTAAATTACAAACCTATTTTAACGATAACTATAAATTTGGAAATACAAGTTTTGCTGAAAAATATTATAATGAAAGAATAGCTTATAATACAAGCCATATAGGCTCTATCGGCTACCAAGTGTATTTAGAAAATAAAGATGGCTCTTTAATTAGTCTTGGATATACAGACAAAACCAGTTTTACCTATATTGCCACTGAAGCTAAAAATTATAAATTTGTTATCAAAGCTTGCTATAGTATATTAAAAAGTAATATGAGTGATGGACTTACCATTACTGCAAATTTAAGTAATATAACAAATCCTGATACTCCTACTGACCCTGATGATGAAACCGGTAATACAAATAAACCAAACATTCCGAACTCTGGTACAAATAGTGGAAATAACAACCAAACAAATTCCGGAACATAAATTAAACCAAACAATTAAAAAGATAGTTTAAAATAGATTAATAAACTATCTTTTTTTATATGTACAAAATTCTTGAAACTTACAATCCTCGCAAAGCGGGGAAATACTTTTACATTTATATCTTCCAAATAAAACCAATTGGTGATGCACCCTACTCCACTTATCTTTCGGAAAATACTTCATTAACTTTTTTTCCACTTCTAACACAGAATCATTTTTACGAGCCAACTTCAAACGTTTAGAAACACGTTCCACATGAGTATCTACCGCAATAGCAGGTTCATTATACAAATTGGATAACACAACATTACAAGTTTTACGCCCTACTCCTGGTAAACTTTCTAAAAATTCACGGTCATTTGGAACTTTTCCTCCATAACTTTCTACTAAACGAGTAGCAATTTCTTTTATATATATGGATTTTCTCGTATAAGTCCCTACTGGCCTTATTATACTCTCAATATTTTTTATAGGAATTTTAGCAAGGGAAAAAATATCATATTTAGAAAATAACTTTTGTGTTACCATATTCACTCTTTTATCCGTACATTGAGCACTCAAAACAGTCGCAATTAAAAGTTCATAATCCTTATGATAAATAAGTTCACACCGAGCATCAAAAAAAAGCTCATCCAAATAATCTAAAACTTTATCCTTCGCTATCATCTAACCAATTATAATCAAAAAGTTCCTTTGCTTCTTCCTTAGAATTTCGAACAAACTTATGATTATTTACCTCCTTCATCGTTTTATACCCTTTTCTTTGCCACTCATATAAAATTTTATCAATATACCTTAAATTATTTGCTCCATTAAACACTGCCTCTTTTAAAGCTCCTAAAATAAGTTCCTCACTAAATCCTTTTTCAAACCAAGCTTTAATAATTTCATATTCCATGGAAGAGATAGTACGTCCAAATTCTGTTTCAAAAACAGTATAGACATCTTCTTTCTCTACACTTTTTTCTTTCTCTTTAAAACTTTCATCTAATATACAGTATAAAGCATCTAAATTAACATATTCCATTCGTTTTTTATTCTCATCTTTTAGAAGTTCCAATTTAATTAACTTCTTTTCAAGTAAACGATTAAAAGAGACAAGGACTACTTCCTCTTTTATTTTTAGTGATTTAGATACTTCCAAAACGTCAAAAATCTCTTCTTTATGATTCCAAAAATAGATAAGCAATAAAAAATCTTCCAAACCCAAATCATAATTTTTACAAATGGGAACCAAATAAGTTGGAAATACCAACATTTTCTCTTTCATTAATGTAATGTTCATTATAACCACCTCGAACGATTTGCAAAAATATATTCCTTTAGCTTTTCTTTTTCATTTTTCATATGACCATTTAAAATCTCTCGTATAACACTATTTTCAATTTCTTTTACTTTTCTAGCATCAAATATTTGCAAAACCTCTTGTATTTCAAAAAAAGAAATAGCCAAATCTTTTCTTTGATAAATAGGCATACTTTGATACATTTCATGAATAGAATCTTTATTTATACCTAGTATTTCTGCAGCAATTAAGCAAAAATATAAGTCATAAGAATACAATACTTCTTTTGTAATAAATTGTACTTTTAAAATTTCTTGTATCTTTACTATATTCTTTTTTTCTTGTTTTGTAAATGGCAATTCTCTTTTTATATTTATTTGTGCCCACATTCCACATAAATCACTTGTGTAAACCAAATTAGAAAAAGAAATACCAATAAAAGGACATATCCCATATCTTTTAAGATAAGAAAGTCCTTTTTTAAAATGTTTGGAAAGTAAAATCTTTGAAACTTCCTCTTTAATACGATAGCCACTTAAATTTGTTAATAAATAAGCATTTTCTTTAATGGCTTTTTCAAGCACATTATCAATTTTAAAATCCAAAACTGTAGCAAAACGAATCGCTCTTAAAATACGCAAAACATCTTCTTTTATTCTTTTTTGAGGGTCCCCAACCATTTTAATAATTTTTCTTTTCAAATCTACAATCCCATCTAAAAAATCAAAAATTTCTCCCTCTTTATTCATACAAATGGTATTAATTGTAAAATCTCTACGTTCTAAATCTTTTTTCAAATCATCAGTATAAAAAACTTCTTTTGGCCTTCTTCCATTATATTCTCCATCTATTCGACAAGAAGTAATATCAATTGTTAATTCTTTTTTTCGCATCGTAAAAGAATGATATTTATTAATTTTTCCAACTAAAATAGACAAAACATCTTTCATACTAGCATTGGTGCAAATATCAATATCTGTACTTGAAATACCAAGCAAATAATCTCTTACATAACCTCCCACAATATAAGCAAAAAAACCTTTTGACTCTAAAATTTCTAATATTTCTCTAGCTGTTTTGTTCAATTTCTTCACCAAATATATTATACCACGAAAAAAGAAATTCAACTTAGTTTTCTTGTTCGATTTATTTCTTCTTGTCCCATAAAAGTTTTCATTTCTTCTTGAATATACTCTTTTAAAAATTTTATAGTTTCTAAACCATGAATTAAATTTTCAGCCTATTCCAACCATAAATATTGATTTAAAACAAAGAAAGCAGAATCTCTAAAAAAAGTTACTATTTGAATTACTTTATCATAAGTTTCTTTGCTTTTCATAAACAGACATTGCTTTAATATAGTTACCTTTTCTTGATAATTTAAATTTTAATCAATACACCATTAAGAATATGAAAAATATCATTTTTAGATGAACGAAGCAAATGAAAAACAATATAAGCTTTTAATAAAATTTAACTAAAAGATATCCAAAATATATTCTTTTTTTGTTCCTAAAGTACCGTTTCTTCTAAAAATATAATAAGTTCTCTTTGAATATACAAATCAACTGCCTTCCTTTTTATAAAACTTTTCTTAGTATAATACATTATAAAAATATGGTAGTTTTTTAATACTTATTTTTTTATATATTAACATAAAAATAGACATACTTATCAATTTGACATAATAAAAATATAGTGTATAATGTAATATGCAATGAGTTGGCAGCGGAAAAAAGAGATATTTAACGTGTTTATAATAAGTTCAAAGTATTAGAGACTGCCTCATAAGAAATGATTAATATAAACTCCCTAATTATTTCTTTTTCCATAACTTATAGCAAATTGAAAGAAAGGAGAATTTTATGGCAAGATATACAGGACCTGCTTATAAAAAAGCTAGAAGACTTAATTTTTCACTTTTAGAAAATGGGAAAGAACTTGCACGCCGGCCTTATGCACCAGGTATGCATGGAGTAGACAGACGTAAAAAAATTAGTGAATATGGTGTTCAATTACAAGAAAAACAAAAAGTACGTTTAATGTATGGACTTACAGAAAAACAATTTAGAAAAGTATTTGAGCGTGCTTCCCGTATGAAAGGTGTAGCTGGCGAAAATTTACTAAAATTATTAGAAAGCCGTTTAGATAATTTAGTTTATCGTATGGGACTTTCTAAAACTAGACGTGGTGCAAGACAAGTTGTAAACCACGGACATATTTTAGTAAATGGAATAAAAGTTGATATTCCATCATTCCAAGTAAAACCTGGAAGTATAATTAGTATTAAAGAAAATTCTTTAGAACATAAAGCAATCAAAGAATCCTTAGAAGCAACTTTAAATAGGCCTGCTTACGTAGATTTTGATACTAAAAAAATGGCTGGTACTTTTGTAAGACTTCCAGATAGAAGTGAGTTAAATAGCGAAATTAATGAAAGTCTTATTGTTGAATTCTATAACAGATAAAAAAAAATCGTTCTTTTTAAACGATTTTTTTTAATCTATTAAAAATCTTGGGTAAACATCATTATTATCATAAAAACTAATAATTGGTAAGTTATTTTACTAACATTTTTAGAATTATTAATATCTTTCAAACAATAAATAGACACCATTATCAACACAGAAAATAAAAGCCTTTTTATATAAAAGTTTATTTTATTTAAAACTATTTAGGTAATTTTAAAACTATATCGCTTTCTGGATAAGAAGCACAAGGATGAATATAATTATAACTTTTATCTTTCAAACGATTACTTCCAACAAAAGTTTTTACTTTACCACTTATAATTTTACTTCTGCAAAAACCACATTCTCCAACATGACATTTACTTAAAGCTATAACTCCATTTTTTTCCATTGCATCCAATAAAGTCATATTACCATAGCAAGGAATTGTAAATTTTTTATTATTAGTAAAAACAGTAAGTAGATATTCTTCATAATTAATATCGTCTAACTCACTTTTAAACAATCCATGTCGAATGTATTTTTTAGCAATATTATACTCTTTTAATACTTCATTCAAATAAGAATACATAGGAACAGGTCCACAAAGAAAAAAGGAATTTTCTTCTTCTACATATTGGTCAATTAAATCTTTTCTAATAAAACCATGTAAATAATTTTCATTTTTTTCTTCACTTAAAACATATTCTACTTTAATTTTTGAAGTTTTAGAAACAATTTCATTTAATCTTTCTTTAAAAAGAATATCTTCTTCTGTTTTAGCCCCATACAAAATAGTCATAAAAACATTTTCTAAAGTTCCATCACAAATAGCCTCTGCCATAGACATAATAGGGGTAATTCCACTTCCACCTACTATAGCGATAATGTGTTGTGCATCTCGTAAGCGCTCATAAGTAAAAGTTCCCGTAGGAGCACTAATTGAAAAAGAATCTCCAACTTGCACAAAATCAAAAAAATAATTGGATACTCTTCCATGAGGAAATTTTTTTATTGTAATTTTATATTTATTTTCTAAAGCATCTTTTGGGGAGCTACTAAGAGAATATGGTCTATGATACACACCATTTTCTATAGGTACCTCTAAACTAATGTATTGACCCGCTTTAAAAAAAGCAAGTGCTTTCGTTCCTTTCTCTGTATCAGGAACCAAAATAAAAGATTTTGTATCTTGATTTTCATGAATCACTTCTGCCACTTTTACATATTGAACTCTTGGATGTAATTTCATAGCCATCTCATTAAGAGGAAAATGAGTAGATATAGGATTACCAGAAGCATCTTTTATAATTTTTTCTCTTTCTTTTTTTAAGTGAGCATATTTAGACATATCTTTTTCATCAATTCCATGTAAATCAATTTCAATCTCTGTCATGTTCTTCCTCCTCTTTTATATCTTGTAACGTAAGCTTTGCAATTAATTCTCCCGATAAATAAGTAGAATTATAACCAGATGATAAAATACTAAAGCCTCCACACGTTCTTAAATTCGGAATAAAATTTTCTTCTTCCATTCGAAGCAATCTTGGAAGTACATTATCAAGTCCTGTAACTTTATAACCAAATATAGCACCATCTGGATGATTTCCGTATCGTGCAAATGTAAGAGGAGAAGCAATTTCAATTTCTTCAATATAAGGTTGAATAATAATACCAGTAGTATTTTCAAAAGCATCCAATATACTTTTAGCTATTTTTTCTTTCACTTCAAAATAATTATTTTCCTTAATATTTTTAGAAAAAGCATCACCAAAAAACAGCGAAGTAAAACACATCAGTGTAGTTCCTTTCGGAGAACAATTAGGTATGGCATTATTTAAAACAATCGCTATACTACTCTTATTTTTAATCGAACTCATATTTTGAAACTCTTTATCACTATCTGAAGAATGAGAAATCATATAGCTGTACTCATGAAGTCCTAAATCTTCTGCACTTTGATTTAAACCAAGATAAATAGAAAAACCTCTAGCACCCAAAACTCTTGAATTTGTTAAACGAACTGCTTCTTTTGGAACAAGTAAAGAAGGCAACATTTTTCCATACAAAATTGTTGGAGAAACTGAAGAAATAATATGTTCTGCTTCATAAATTTCATCGTTAGTAAGTTTTACACCAGCCACTTTTTTATTTTTAAATAAAATTTCATCTACTGTTGAATAGTATTGAACAACACCTCCTAATTTTTCGATTTCTTCTGCTAGTACTAAACTAATTTCATGACTTCTTTTAAGAGGAATTTGAGCTCCAAAAGAAATATAAGCATAAAAACGAGAAGCAAAAGAAATAAAACTTAATGTAGAAATAGGGCTTCCTAAATAAACCCAATAAGATGTCAAAATTTCTTGTGCTTTTTTAGGCATTTTAAGAGCATTTAATACTTTTTCTAATGAAAACGTTGCCACTTTCATAAAATTAATATATTCTCTTTTTAAATATTCTTCCGAAACTTTTCCTTTGTTTTGTTCAATGTATAATAAAGCTTCTCTTGCTTCTTTTGCTATAATAAAGAATTTCTTCATAACTGTACGACATCCAGGTACATATTCTTCCATTTTTTCTATAAATTCATTAACCCCAAAAGGCATCTTATAATTTTCTTTACTATCAACAAAATACACATGGTAAGCATCCTTTATATTGGCAAATTGCATTTTCTCTAGAATCCCTAATCGTGAAAAAAGATGATATAATTCTCCTTTATGTTCCTCACTACCTAATTCATTTAAAAAATTTAAAGATGCATCAAACTCAAATCTTCCTCGAATAAAACTAGTAGCAAAACCACCAGGAACAGAATTACTATCTAAAACCAAAACCTTTTTATCATTTTTCACAAGTTCAAGAGCAGCAACTAGTCCTGCATTTCCAGCACCAATAACAATTACATCAAATTTAGCATCCATGTCTAACCCTCTCTTCATTGTAAATAATTATAACATGAGTGAAAAGAAGTTTCTATAAAACACTTTTAAAATATGTCTACTTTTTATAAAAAAAATAAATTAAAATTAGAAAATTTCTTCTTTCAATTTATTTTTACAATTTAAGAAATCGAGATAAATTCTTTTTTATAGATTCCACTTCTTCCCTAAAATTTGATTCCCCTTCAAAAACAGTAAGAAGAGTTGGTATTTTCTGTAACAAATCTCTATTTTCTAAAAATAAATTTTTCATTTCCAAATCTAAATTTTTAAGTTCTTCTTCTGTATTTGCTATTTTTTGCTTTTGGACAATTATCTTTCTATATGTAACAATCATTTTTCTTAAAGACGAAAGAAGATTCCACTCTAAATATTTTCTATTTTCTATCTTTGCTATTCCCACTGCCAGTATTAATTCTATCAAAACATCAATTATTAGAAAATCAAGAAAAATCAAAACATGCGAAAACGCATTGTACGTTATTTCTACATTTTCTTCATCTGTTACTTTTTTTTCTACAATAAAAAGTGTTTCTTGGTATAAATCACTTACACTTAAATTCTCTTTATAGTCATAACCTGTTTCAACTATAGTTCTTAATGCTTCTAAATTTATGTTTAGATAATCCTCTAAATTCCTTTCCTTTAAAGAACTTAAATCAAAAGTGTTTACAGTTCTCGTATAATAATTAAAACTATCTGCTTCTTTAAAAGGTTTATATTCATATAATTGAATAGTATTTTCAATAGAATAAGACTTTTCTGTCTTTATTGGCAATTCTCCATCTATAGAACTAAAAGAATAAGTTGTCACATTGTACTTTTTTTCACAAGCCCACTTTTTTCCTAAAGTTAAACTTCCTGTAATTAATCCTGCAGTTATACTTGCAGAAGTGGCAAATAAAGCTATATTTTTGTATATTTTTTTTAAATACTTTTGAATTTTTTGACTATTTTCAGTTATACTCTCTCGATTTTTATCTATATCCTTTTCAATATTTTTTGCTTGTTTATAAGCAAAGGTAATCTCATAGGCCATTTCTTCTAATAAATTTTGTCTATCTTGCTCACTCATGGTCGCTTTCATTAAATTTAAAATAAAGTATTCTTCTAAATAAGTAGCATGAAGGCCTTCTTGAGTATCTATTTCATTTTTTCGAAGTTTCAATAAAGAATATTTCTCTTTTTTCAAATTTAACGTTTCCAATTCTTTACGAATTTGTTTATCCAAATTGTATTTATGAATCTCATCTTGTTTCAAAGCACTTAAAAGTGAACTCGTTCCAAAACATTTTATTTCTTCTTGTATAAGTTGATAAGTAAAAAAATAAATATCTTCTACTAAAGCCCCTTCTACTTGATAATCCAATGTTCCTGATTTTTTTAAATCATTTAATAAACCCCTTAATTGGTCTTTTAATTCAATAAATTTTATCTTCTCTTTATTTTTAGAATTTAAAAATTCCTTTAATATTTGATTAAAAGCCGCAACTTTTAAATAAATTTCATACTTACTTAATTCTAAAAATATGCTCTCCAATTTACTTATTGCTTTTATGTAACTATTTGCTAACATACCTTCTGAAAAATTCTCAGCTGCTCCAAAAACATTTTCCATATTATAATCAGTTTCTTTGTTGCAGGTTTCTATAACCTCATCTACCAATCTCTCATATTTTTCTATACGTAAACCTATTTTTTTTAAACGAGTTAAAGAGCTTTTTACTTTATAAATAGTAGTTTCAAATTCTATAGCTTTATCATTCATAACAGAGTCCCTCTTAAATCAGAAATATTATAACTTACCCCCCCCCCACGCTGTCAAGTAAAATGCGTAAAAAAGAGCTACTTTTGTAACTCTAATATATGTCAATTGCTTCCTAATGGTTTAACACATAAACATTTTGAAACATGCTTCAAAAAAAGATGCATTTACCACACAATTATGCCCTATATATAAATTCAAAATAACAGCAAATAAAATAACTTTGGCCCCATAAGTCACAATCAACAGGTCCACTATCTGTAAAGTTACTTTGTAAAATTAAAATATGGTTATACATTAAATGTAAACGAACAAGAAAGACATGTTCTAAATCTTCCATATAATTAAGTAAATTGCTTTTCTTTTTTCTTTTATCGCTCGACTTACTATTATATAAATGGAAGTATCTGTATGCCACTCTTCGTTAAATAAAGAAATAAAATATTTCATTTTGAAAATCAAATCTGTAAGTCCTTTTGTATTTGAAGCATTTAGTTTTTCTAATAATTCACAATCAGAAGAAGTAAAAACAGGACTTGGAAAAAAGCATTATTACGTAAGATTATCCACCATAGGGCCCATGTATAGCATCGATAAAAATACCTGATTTTTCAATATTCCCTATAAGTTCTTATCATACGTTTTATAACTTTTAACTTTACAGTAAGTTCTTGTAAAGAATATTTCCTATGAGTACTTAAATATTGTAGTATTCATAATTCATTTGATAATTTACTCACTATACATCACAAATATATTGTAACATATCACGATTTTGCCTGCCCATAAAGTTTTGAAAATATTTCGATATGTAACCTTTCATCCAAAATAATACGTCTTAAAATATGCTTTACACATTCATCACTTGTTTTTTCAATCACTCTTTCATAATTTCTTATCGCCAGTTCTTCAAGTCCAATATTAGAAAGAAGCATTTTTTTCCACTCTTTTTCATAGGTCACATATTCTCCGCTAAACCATTTTGTAGAGCCATTACTTACTCCAACAAAAAAAGGAGTAAGCCCAAGTTCTTTAATCAAAAGACCTAGTATTTCCAAATGATGCATTTCTGTTATGGCAATGCCTTTTAAAATTTCTTTCTTTTCTTTATCATCGTGCATCATCATCATTTGAAAAGAATAATTGTGTGTTGCCGTATCTTCACTAACTTCGCCTGCATACAAATTTAAAATTTCTTTCGCCAGTTCTACATCTTTTTTTTCTACCTTGATTTCTGGATAAGGCATATCCACAAAATATCGCATTGTATCACCTAAAAAAATATATGAATGAAAAGAAAAAAAAGTACATTTTTTACAAATAATACTTTTTCTTTATTTAAATAATGTATAAGGATAACATGGAGGTAAATCTAATGAAAAGGTTACATAGTCTTTTGTAATAGGATGAAAAAAAGAAAGTTCTTTAGCAAACAAAGCAATCTGCTCTCCTTTTTTATAATTTTTATTATACCTAGCATCGCCAAACAAAGGATACCCAAAATAACTAAATTGCACACGTATTTGATGGTGTCTACCTGTTTTTAAATAGATTTTTACTAAAGTAAAACTTTCTTTCGTAGCAATTACTTCGTAATTTAAAATAGAAAGCTTTCCTCTTTTATCTACAAAAGAAGTGTTGCTTTTTTCATCCTTTAACAAATAATTTTCGAGCCTTCCTCCTTCCTCTAACATTCCATATACGACGGCATAATAGACTTTTTTCATTTCGTGATTTTGCACTTGTTTTGTAAGTCTTGCCGCGGCTTTCGAAGTTTTGGCAAATACCATCACTCCCCCTACTACACGGTCCAATCGATGAACAAGTCCTAAATACACATTCCCTGGTTTCTGGTATTTTTCTTTTAGATACTCTTTTAACATAGAAAGTAAATCTTTATCACCTGTATTATCTGCTTGTACTAAAACATTAACGGGCTTTTCCACAACAAGTAAATGATTATCTTCAAATAAAATATTTATCATTCTTCCCAACGACCATAAATTCCACAAGGCAAAATCAGATTATCTCTTGTTATAGGTAGTCCTACTTCTCCAGCAGATACTTGACCATGTGGATACTTTTTTAACATTGTTGTTTTTAAAATGTTTAAAAGAACAGTACTTGAAATACCCGTTGTATAAGAATTAATTAAAAAGAATAAAGGCCTATTTGACAAAACTTGCATACACAAATCAATTAAATAATAAATATTTTTTTCAAATTTCCAAACTTCTTTATTCGGTCCTCTTCCATAACTAGGAGGGTCCATAACAATAGCATCATATTTATTGCCACGCCTTATTTCTCGCTCAACAAACTTTACACAATCATCGACAATAAAATGAATTTCATTTTTTTCCAAATGCGACAGGTGCATATTTTCTTTAGCCCATTCACTCATTCCCTTTGAAGCATCGACTTGCACAACTTTAGCTCCCACAGAAGAAACAGCCATTGTTGCACATCCTGTATAAGCAAATAAATTTAAAACTTTAATCTCTCGATTGGCTTTCTTTATTTTGTCCATCATAAAATCCCAGTTTACTGCTTGTTCAGGAAAAATACCTGTATGTTTAAAATTTGTGGGACTGACTTTAAATGTCAAATGCTTATACTGTAAAGTCCAAAACTCGGGGAGTTTTGTTTTGAATTCCCAAAGTCCACCACCTTCGCTACTTCTATGGTAAAAACCATCCACCTTCCTCCAAAGAGCATAATCTGTTACTTTCCATATAGCTTGTGGGTCAGGTCTTCTAAAGAAAAAAGTGCCAAATCGCTCTAATTTTTCTCCTCCACCTGCATCCAAACACTCATAATCTTTCCAAGATTTACTTACATTCATATGTATCACCATTACAGAAATTATACTAAAAAACATTGCTTTTTAAAAGAAGAAATATTAAAATAGCAACTATTAGAAAAAGGATGTAAAAAATGGATTACAATTGGGACATTCAAAAAATAAGAAATTTAAAACGAAAACATATAGAATTATTAAGAAAAACGAGTGGTCTTACTTTAGAAGAAAAGAATGGCATTACAGAACAAATTGAAAAATTAAAACAAATGGAAGAAGAATTAAATCCTTCATTCCTTTCTCTTCCTACTTTCCCGAAAGAAAAATATGTGGATAAAGATAAACTTCTATCACAAGAAACACTAAATAGTTATTTTGAAACTCCTAAATTTATTCGCGAAATAATAGGAAAATCTTTACCTCTTTTTCAAGATTTTAAAGAGACCTCATATAATTATGCTTTACCAAAGAAAAAACAAAACAATGAAGAAATTGTAAATTTATCACACGATTTTTATAAATGGCTTTACAATGGCAATTATGAACAACTATTTCTTCATTATACAAACCCTAATCATCACCTATTAAGATTTAAAAAGATGAATTCTACAGAATCATTACTAGGGGAGACAATATTTTTTTATTATCCACAATATCTTCCCTTTATTCAGATTAATAAAGAAAGGAATAGTAAAGACTTTTTAACACTAAACCATGAAATAGCCCATAGTATTTTTTACATTTTTGAAAACAACAATTCTTATAATACAGACCATTATTTTTTATTAGAATTAGAAGGAAGCTATTTTGATTTTTTATCTTTAGAATTTTTAAAAGAAAGAAAAGTGATTACGAAGCAAGAAATACAAACATTAGAATACTTACAGATTTTAGCTATCATACAAAGTTTTCGTTTATTTTATATAAATTATTTAAAAATTCTTTCATATAAAAAGATAAATCAAATATCCATAGAATTCATGATTGAAAAAAGTATAGAACATGGATTAAGTGATTTTATTTCTATATCTTCAATAGACATGTATACAAATGTAAATATTAAAAAAGAAGCAAAATACATTATTTCATTTTTAACTAGTTTAGATTTAATAAAACTATATAAAGAAAATCCTACAACTGCTTTTCAAACCTTTTTACAAGTTAGAGAAAATCAAAAAAAAGATATTCAAAAAATTTTAATAGAAAATGGCATTTCTTGTATAAAAAAAGAATATCCATTATTAAATGATAGTCTTCAAAAATTAAAACGAATTAAAAAGCAAGATTAACTTCTTCTGATTGATTTAAAAGATAATCTCTATAAACCTCTTCTAAATTTTCACCTGTTTGTTCAAAAAAAATTTCTGTAAATTTCAAATAATCATTAGCAAAAATTGAAAGAAGCAAACTATCAAAAGCCAAGAACTTCTTTTTCAAATAGTGAATAAAAGAGTCTTTATCTTCTGGAATTTGCCAATGAAGCTGATTTTGTTTTGAAAATTCAAAAGCTATCCAAGAAGAAAAACCTTTTTTCAAAACATCGGAAATCGTTTGATTTTCTAAATTATCATTTCTTTGTATTGATAAATCTATAAAATATTGTATTAAATCTTTTCCTAATTTACTTTGTATTTCTCTTTTTTCATCTTTAAAAAAAGAGAAATGTCTAGAACAAATGGAATGAAATTCTTCTATATAAAGAGAAGAAACATTATCACCATTTAATAAATTAGCCATTTTATTTTGCATTTTTAAAGAAAAATAAAAACCATATTGCTTATTGAATAGTTGCAAAATCATTAAAGTATATTGATACATTTCTTTATATAACTTTTCATAATCAAACATAAACATCACCTTAAAAATATCATATCATTTTTTACAAGAAATATCATATAAACTTGGCCCTTTAATACATTTTCCGTCTAAATCAAACCGTGAACTATGGCAAGGGCAATCCCAAGTAAGTTCATTTTCATTAAAAATAAGGCTACACCCTAAATGAGGACAGGTCGTAAAAACTTTATGTTCTTTCTTGTCTTTGTCTGTATAAATAGCAACTGATTTTCCATTTTCATGAATAAATTTTAAAGAAGAAGGATACCATTTTTTATGTGTTAATTTACTTCCTAGCATCGCTTTCATACTAATAGCTGTATTGGCAAAAAAACTTTTTATTTTGTATTTGTTTATTCTATGTAGAGAAAACAAATCTTGATAGTTACTTTTTCCACATAATAAAAGTTCTGATATTATTTTACCGGCTAAAATTCCATTGGTCATGCCCCAAGTATTAAACCCAGTTGCCATATAAAAGTTCTTTTTCATAAGACCGATATAAGGCAAAAAATCATCAGTAATAATATCGATATTGCTCCATTCTTTTACGATATCTGCTTCTTTAATAGAAAATAATTGTTTTACTTTCTGAAAGTTTTTTTTATCATCTTGATTAATTGCAGTTACATGACTTTTACCTAAACAAATTTTATAAATGTTTTTTCCATCTTCATAAAATCGAACAGAAAAACCTGGATTGGAAACGGTAATACAAGAATACTTCTCATTTTTATCGTATTTACAAGCAATAATGTAAGATTTTTCAATATGAGATTTTAATGGAAGAAAAAAAGGAATTGTAAAAAAAGGATAATGGCAAGCCACAATTACATTTTTACAAGTAATATTTGCATTTTTGGTATAACAAATATATTGATTATGATTTAATTCTATTTTTGTAATTTTTGTTTGCTCGTAAATTTGTTTCTCTTTTAAAATTTCTTTTAATCCATTTATGTATTCCATCGGATTAAAAACATAGGTATCTTCCACTCCTATAGCATACTTATAATTTTGTGAACAAAGCGTATTTTCTTCTACTTTTATATTTTGTTTTTCTAAAAAATTTTTCTCTTCTTTTAATGCTTTTACATCTTTTTCTTTTATCGCTAACGAATAAGACTTTACTTTTTCTAAATGACAAGAAATATTGTTTTTTTCAATAATCTCTTTTGCAAAACTTATTGCATCTTTTTGAGATTTTAAATAGGAATCCGCAACAAGAGGATTAATATTTTTAGATAATTTTGAATAAATAGCACCTTGCAAATATGTTAATTTTCCGATAGTATTTGCAGTTACTCCTTCTCCGATATGATTAGCATCAACAAGACAAGCAGAAATATTATCTTTTAAATAATATAAAGTAGTCATTCCTGTTATTCCACCGCCAATAATTAATGTATCCACTTGTATATCTTCTTTTAACTTCGGAAAAGAACATGCACTTTTATATTCTTTCCATAAACTCAAAATAACATCACCTTTTAATAGGTTGCAAAAAATGATAAAATTTATACAATATTTATTTTTTAACTTAAACCAAAAAATTTATACTATCATTTATCTTAACTGTATTTGATTATCAATATTTATTTTAAAATTTTTTTCATAAAAACTTTATAAAAAATAATCTAAATTTATTATTAAAATATTTCATACACTTCATTTTTTTAAGATACTATGTACATTTCTAATTATAAATATACTTTCTTTTTGTAAAATGATATAATTAAATTATGAAAGGATAAAATAATATGGAAAATTATTTTTTAGATAATGAACTATTAGACCAAAATACTCCCATTGTTTTTACTGACGGTTCCAGTGTGTATAATAAATTAAAACAAAAATACATTACTCACAAAAAAGGACTTTTTATTTATGGCCCTAGTGGTGTTGGCAAAACCTATTATATTAAACATCAACAAAAGAATAATTGGATTGATGGCGATGTTTTATGGGCAGCTTGCAACGCTTTTCCTAAAGGCGATTGGTGGAACTTAAGTGGTGAAGAAATAGACACAATAGAAAGAAGAGCAGATGTAATAACAGAACAAGCAAAAAAGCTAGGTTTTTGGATTATTGGAGCTAGTTCCGTAAATATTGTCCCTGATGCAATCGTTATCCCAGATTTTGATACCCATTTTAAATATATAAAATATCGAGAAGAACATAATTATGATGGAGGAATAAAAAGCGATGATATTGAAAAAATTAAAAGAAATAGAAAATATTTTTCTAGATTTAAAGAAAATGGAGTCCCAATTTTTACAAGCGTCGATGAGGCTGTTTTATATCTTCAAAATCTACAGGAAAAAAACGACCATTAACGTTTGCAATTAAATTATTTGATTTATCAATTTCCAACGAAATGCCTCCACAATAATCTACATTTATAGTGTCACTTTTTTCATAGTCAAAAATTGTTTGTTTAACAAGTGGACTTATTAAATCATAGTGTGTTCCACACCAAACAATTAATTTGCTATTTGGATTTTTTATATGAAAATAACTAGAAAATCTTTGAAGTACTTTTATATAATAAACTCCTCTTGTTACTATTTCATCTGGACCTTCAGCATTTAATTCTTCTCTTTCAAATTTATATACATCTTCTTCAAAATCTCTCCAAAACTGCTGATTTATACCATGGTTTTTTTCTTTTAAAAATTCTAAGTACCCCTTTTTATCTGTAAACATATTAGGTTCAGAAAACTTATTTGTTTGTTTAATTTTCATATCATAATTTAATTTTTCATCCAAATTGATGACATGATTTTTACTAATACCTTTAGACTCTAAAAATTTTTGTACTAAATACATTGCTATATTAATAGTATCAACGCATCTTTTATTTTCGCTATTTGGATTGATTGTATTACTAGCAACAAAGAGAAAATAAATATTATTTAAAGTATATGTTTCCAGATTTTTTAAAACCTCTAATACTATTTTTTTTTGTTTCCTAATTGATGAATCTAATAAATTACCATTTAATCTATTAAAATCACAATGTCTTTGTAAAATTATTTGTGTTTCACAAGTATCAGAAACTGATGTGATTGCATCGGATGTTATATTAATTTTATCTTTCATAATTATCACTTTCTATATACTATTATATAATATATTTGAATTATTTACTATTTATTTATACTAAAATAAATTGCCTTTATCTTGTAGTAGTTCAATCCCTCAGCCTAGAAGAATTACATTAATCATAGACACCAACCCTTTCTATAATTTCTTTCCAAAAATAAAAAAATCAATCTTTTCATTGATTTTATATATCAAAACCAAATTTTCCATTGTACCATTCATTAGAACGTACAACAAACTCCTTAGGCAAAAAATAGTTAGCATAAATTAATTAACTATAGTATAACACTATTTTTGTGATTTTAACAAAACGATTTAGCTATTTAGTGCACCAGACATAATTCTAAATTTTTCTTTACTATTCCATATCTCTAATAATTTTTCAAAATTAGAATCAACATTTAGCATTAATGTAGCTAGTTCATCTAATTCCTCATACTCCTCTTCACTCAATTCAAAACTTTTATCTTGAATATATTTAGGTAAATGTAAAAGTATTATTTCATTATTCATAACGCAATGAAAATCGTAAAATAATCCTCGAATACTTGCTTTTAAACCTAAAGTTGCAGGATTAGAAGCATAATATATTTCTTCGGTTTTATATTTGTTATTTCTCATTCCCAAATATGCCTCAGTACCAAATTACTATTTATCTGTTAGTTCTATTGTAACACATATCAAATAATTTCTTAATAGTTTATGTTTTATTTCCAAATAAAATCAGTTTGATTTCTGATTTAAAAATGTCTTATATTATTATATCCTATCTACTTTTTACAAAAAAATCATTATAAAATGCAAAAATCTTCACTTATTTGTGAAGATTTTTACTTAGAACATCACTCATTCCCCAATAAATAAGAGGGTTCAAGTTAATCACATTATGGTGCCCTAAGGGAGGACGTTCAACAACTTTTATTTTATTACTTTATATTTCAATTGAATATATGAATTTTCTAATTGGTTGCACTCAATTAATTGTAGAGCCTTTAACTTATTAAGATCTTCAGAAGAAGTTATTGCTTCTCCATCTATTAAAGTTGATGTATCTTTTCCACCTACCAATAATGGAGCAATAACTACATTAACATAGTCAATTAAATTTTCTCTTAAAAATTTTCCATTTAATGTTCCACCAGATTGAATTGTAATTGCTTCTGCATTATATTTTTCTGCCATATCAGATAATAAAGTACTTAGATTTAAAGAATCATAAAATAAGATATCAAGATTATCATATTTTTCTTGCAATGAATATGCAACATGATTTTTATTTGTTGTTACAAGTATAAGTCTATCAACCCAATGACATATATAATCTATACCTTTTTCATTTAAATGAGGTTTATTATCTATAATAATAAATCTGCAATCTACTTTATTATGATATTCTGTTCTTTCATTAACTCCGATTTTAGCCATAACTCTACCAGTATTTAATGAATAAAAATCTGTAGTAGCTTCAATTTCATAGTATTGATGTAATCCTTCCTTAACTCCAGTTATTCTACACCAATCTTTATCAGCATCAAGATTATCGCTATTACCACTATTAATTTTTCCATCTAATGATTCTAACATAAATAATGTTGTTACTGTTTTCCTCATAAGTACCTCCTACACACGTTCAATGATTATGTCAGTGTACAAATGTGTTTACTAAATTGCCAAAATTTAGTAAACAACATTGTTATAAAATAAATAACCTGATATAATTATATTAGGAATATTTAATCGTTGAGTGCTTGCCAACTTTCATGTGAAAGGAGGCTGATGATATGCATAAGAAAGATTTTTTGATTCTTTCTCTTATTCTAATTATCTTCTTACTCATAGCCTTACTCTTTACTTTTGTAATTTAGTAAACTATCATAAGAAAAAAGCACTCAATTTACTTTCGTAGATTAAGTGCTAACCAAACCTTTGGCGAACACTCAACATGGAAAGGTTAAGTATTCCCTTTTTTATTATATTCAAGTTTCCTTGACATATTCATAATAACATAAAAACGACTTTTTGACAAGTCGTTTTACTTAATACTCGAAAAGTTCGAGTTTTCTATCAATCTGGTGCGAGTAAGAAAGTTATTTCAAACTTTTTTCGCTAAATTCAGTAATCAATACAATGTTTGTATCAATTTCTAGTAATATT
The DNA here is from genome assembly GCA_947652325.1 of uncultured Mycoplasmatota bacterium. Lineage (GTDB taxonomy): Bacteria > Bacillota_I > Bacilli_A > RF39 > UBA660 > MGBC108787. Next base: position 209,032 of record CANTCQ010000001.1, on the reverse strand, counting down.
TTAACAAATAATGAAAAAAGTAGCAATCCGTTTTTATCACTTTATTAAATTTTATAATATTTAATCAATATCTATACTAGCCCAATATCTTCTATTTAAATATACTTTTTTCTCTCTTTTCATTGTTTCATCTGTAATATCTGTATGAGAATCAACTATTTGATTTTCAAAATTCACTCCAAATAATTGTAATTGTACCAATGTATTTTGCATTTGATTTAATAAATTCATCAATTCTTGATTATCTTTTATTTTATCAATTCTTTCAGTTACTGCTTTCAAACGCTCAAAATAATCTTTTAAATCGCTGGTAGATATACTTAAATCTACAGAATCTCGTATATCTTCATATTCTGCTTTTTTCTCTTGTGCTAATTCGTAAATAAGCTCTATAGTAGATTCTCTTGTTATTTCATTTGGCAATCTATTTGAATCAAATATTAGACTATTTAATTCTATATTTTTACCATATTTACTAACTTCCTTATTATCACCATATCCAACAGATCCTAAAATCATGCAATAACATGAATCGTTAGTTCTGTATTTAATTGGACTATTTATATACGTAGAATTAACTTCCATATTTTCTAAAAAAGTAAAATCACTTCCATATGAAGTATCTAACTCATATTCAGTTTTAGTAAAATCTAATTTTTCTCCAAAAGTAATTTCATTAAATCCAAGATTTTTAATTTTTAATGCTACTGCTTTTATTGTTTCTATATCTTCCTTATGTTCTTGAATATATTGATAAAAATAATCTTCAGCTAAATTTTCTCTACGATTTCCTTTTACGTCATAACTTAAAACAGTTAAATTACTTAAACAAAAATACCTATTCATTATTTCTATAGTATGCTTATGCTTTTCTATAAACTCTTTATATTTGTTAGAACCAATAGATAATTTTCCTTGCATAACGTGATATCTGGTATTGTTTCAAATACATCTCTAATGTTAACTTTTATATCATTAGGATTATTTTTTGTAACAAACATTCCCATTGATACATAATCTTTATCACAATTATTGTTTTCTTGTAATGGGAATATTCTAATTGGTACTTCGTTATTTTGAAGTGGAAATATATCTAATTTTTCAGTTTCTTTATAAAGTGTTCCTTTATAAAAATTTACTTCGTAATATTCATTTAATCTACATAAATGTTGCAATACATCTTTTATAGGTAAGTATTCACTATATCTAACGACATTATCTACACATATACCATTAAAGTTATAAGTAAGTGGTCTTTTCTTATCAATATAACCTTGCTTATATAATTCTTCAAAATCACTATAAAAAGTAATTCTAAAATTAATTTGTTTAATTTCATAATTATTAGCTTTCATTTCAAGATCAACATCATCAATATATCTCATAACAATATCTGCTTTAGTTTCTCTATCAAGTAAGTCCCAGTTTTCATTAAAAGCATAATAAGATATTGGTAATTTAACTTTATTAATGAAATCCATATCTCTTTTTAATAGAATATCATCAATAGTAAAGTTTAATTGTTCTGCTTGTTCATTTTCTAATAGTTTTGAATTGATAATTTCTGTTTGTTCTTCAATTATTTTTGTTTCTTCTTTAAATTCTTCTGTAAATAGTGAATCAATATATGCTTTTTTTATTCTTTCTTTTTTGTTATTTAATTTTTTAAGTTCTTTACTTAATTCTTTCTTTTGGATTATCTATTTTAGATTTTAATACTGGTAGAAAAAATTCATTAACAACATTTTCATAATAACTAGGATGATTTGTCTTTTTTCCATGCACATAATCACCTTTATAGATTTCATTTTCTAGTATTCTTAAAATTGTACTATCACACCAATTTGTTTTTCCAAATACTTTTTCATTATTATAAATATTAGCAATAGTTTGATAAGAATTACCCTCAAAATATAAATTAAATATTCTTATTACTTCATCTTTTGTAAGTGGATCTATAACAAGTTTTTTATTGACATGTTTATAACCAAATGGGGCTTTGTTTGAAATATTTCCAACTTTTATTGCACCTGCTAAACCTATTTTTGTTCTCTCACTTGTTCTTTCGATTCATTTTGACTAACTGTTGTTAAAAGTCTTGCAACCATTCTACCATTTGCATTAGTAGTATTTATATCATCATTTGCACAATCTAAATAAGCATTATTCTCTTCTAAAAATTTCATTATGTTTTCCCAGTCATAAACACTTCTTGTTAATCTATCTAATTTTAAAACAACAATAGTATTACATTTTTTATTTTTAATATCTTCTTTTAATTCTTCAAATGCTGGTCGTTTATTTCCAGTTTTTGCACTAATTCCTGCATCTTTATAAACCTTATAAATCTCATAATTTTTATAACACATAGCACAAAGTCTTTTTTCTTGTTCTGGTAAACTAAATCCTTCTCTGGCTTGATCTTCTGTACTAACTCTTATGTATATTCTAGCAATTTTCTTTTCTTCACTCATAAATAAATTTCCTTTCTTATTCTTCATCAAAAAAGAGGCGACAAAGACATTAGGGTTTATGCCTTTGACACCTCTAAAGTTATATCTGCTAAATTATATTTGTTTTACATTAACCCCCACAAAAACATAAAACTTCCTTTTATTGCTTACTTATTATAGATACTTTTGATATAAAGTCTAGGCATAATTACCATTTTTTGCCTATTTAAAGGCAATTTTAGAAGAAGTTAATACATTTATATATAATTTAGTTTATTTGTTTTATAAAGTCTTCTAAATCTGATAATTTAATGTTTTTAGATAAATTTTCAACAAATATTTCATTAGAATAATTAAATGCTAGAAATGTAATACCTTTAATAATTATTCTATGAGGTTCAATATAGTTTAAATTTGTCTTATTAATTTTTCTAATATTACCATTAATAATAGTTGGAGTAGTATTACAAAAACTACATATAAATTCTATCTTTTTCTTTAATTCGTTATCAATTTCTAATTTTTCCTTTGTAATATTTACCATTTAAACCTGTCCTTTCTTTCTTAAACACTAAAAAAGTACCAACTTCTTTAGAAATTGATACTTATATATTTAAGCCCTAAACTATAAAAGTTCGGACAGATTGCTTACTGGTGCCCGAGAGAGAGAAGTACAACAACTATCTAGGCAAAGAAATAGTCAGTAATAATTTATTAACTGACTATATTATAACAATATTTCCTTCTATTATTTATCCAAAATTTCGTTTTCATAAAGTTTTTTATAAGTTTTATTTTTTAATAATAATTCTTTATGTGTACCAGAATCTGTAATATGTCCATCTTCTACTAACATTATTCTATCTGAATTAACTATAGTAGATAATCTATGAGCAATTATTAATATAGTATATTTATCTTTCATGTTGCTTATTGCCTGTTGTATATGTTCTTGAGTTTCGTTATCTAATGCTGAAGTAGCCTCATCAAATAATATTATTTTTGTATCTTGGATAAATGCACGAGCAATTGCTAATCTTTGTCTTTGACCTCCTGATAAAATTACTCCACCTTCTCCAACAATTGTGTCATATTTTTCTGGTAGGGTATCAATAAATTCATCTAAACATGCCATTCTACAAGCTTCAATCATTTCCTCTTCTGTTAAATCTTTTTTCACTAAATTTAAGTTATCTCGAATACTCATGTTAAAAATATAAGGATTTTGACTAATAATGGTAATGTTTTCACGAATTGAATATTCATCTAGATTTTTTATATCTTCTCCATCAATCTTTATTACTCCATTATCAATATCATATATTTTACATAGTAAATTAAAAATTGTTGTTTTTCCAGCACCGCTTTTACCAACAAAAGCTACCATTTCATTTTCTTTTATCTTAAATGAGATATTTTTTAAAACTGGATAATCTTCTATGTACCCGAATGTTACATTATCAAATTCAAAATTCCCCTTAATGTTATTAATATGTTTTTTACCAAATTCTTCTTTTGGAAATTCTCTATTTTCTAATAAAGAAAATACCCTATTGCAAGAAATATTAAACTTTTTGATTTCAGTTAGCATATCGCCTAGCTTTTCCATAAAATTTTCCATTACATTAGCTCTATAAGAGAATAAAACTACAGCTATTGATATTTCTATAATTTCTCCTTTTACTAAATAAATTAATATGAATACAAGTATTAGTTCAAACATTCCTTTAGAAAGTGAGATGATAAAGTTATACGCTAGTTCAGTATTTCTCATAATATATTTATTTCTGTTTTGTATTTCAATATTATTATAAAAATTAGAGAGAAAGTTTTCCTTAGCATTTAGCATTTTAATATCTCTAACACCTCTAACTAATTCTCCTACTAAACTTGTAACTTTATCACTTTGTTTTAAAAAAATTGAAAACTCTTTACCATATTTTTTTATTTTAGATAAATGTAATAAAGATAAAATAACTGAAACAATAAGGAAATATAAAAAAACTTGTTTATTAATAATAAAAATAGCAATAAAAACTCCAATGCTAGATATTACCCCCGTTAAATAATTTAAACCAATAGTAAAAATAGAACCTAAATTTTCAGTATCATTATCAATTCTTTGAATAAAAACACCTGAGGATGAAGTATCAATATATTTTTGTTCAGTTTTTACTAATTTTCTTCCTAGTTTAAGCTTAATTGTTGAGACAATTCCTGTCCAGAAAAACTGAGAACTTTTTCTAATTAAAATATTTGATAAGCATTGAAGAATACTTACACCAAACAAAATACTACTTATAATAATTACTTGGTCCCATACTGAATCCGTAAACTTGACTAATTGCTGTGCCGACAATATTGGAATAACTATACTAAATACAATGCCTAGTACTGATCCTATTAGTTCTAGCACTAAAAAAATCTTGTATTTCTTCCCATATTGGTAGACTCTTCCTAAATTTTTTCTTGTTTCTTTCATAACAACCACCATATAAAATTATACACTATTTTTTTGATTTATAATAGTTTCAAAGATAAAACATAATATCTAATAATAAATATTTTCTTGGTTTCAAAAGGATAAGTTCTTTTGCACACGTTCATTGATTATGTCAATGTACAAGTATGTTTACTAAATTGACACCATTTAGTATTTATGGACTACGATTTTAAAAATAATCGTAGTCCTTTTCTTCGATATAATTTGTTAATTCTATCTCTTTGGGTGTGTTTCTAACAATATCACTTATATCATTTTCACTATATAAATGATTATCATAACATTCTTTTAATTGCTCACTAACTAAATCTTTTTCTTTATCAGTACCAATAGATAATATTTTCTTAAATATACCTTTTAGTAATTGAAGTAAATTAGAAATAAAACTTTTTAAAGAATTATATTTGGTATTTACTTCTTCAAGTTCTTTCTTTAAATATTTTATTTCATTATCTTTTTCATCATTGATTGCTAAAAATGCTTTGTAATATTTAATTTCTTTTTCCAACTCTTTATAAAGGCCTTCGCTTTTAACAACTTTATTAACTGCCTCATTTGCTTGTTTTAAATAATCCATTAGCTCTAAATAGGTATCATAATCAAAAAAGTATTAAAGTTGATGTTTTCAGTGATTATGTATTTAAATTAGAAAATGAAGAACAATTACAACAATATTTATTAGGATTAACTTTTCCTTTAGAAATCAATGAAGTTTATACAAAAATATGTGAAATATCTACAAGTTCAGTAAATGAATACCCAAGTTTTTTATTAAAAGTAAAAAGAAAATTAGATGAAAAAAATAATAAAACCACTGATATGATATCTTTAAATTATGGACAATTAAAAAAATTTATTATAACAAAAGGTGAAAGAACAATTACAATTGATAGTGACGGAAATTGTTCATATGATTCTTCAAAACTTATTATAAGTGAAAGTGATAAAGGCAACATTAATTATAGTTTAAATTCAATACCAAAGAAAACTAAAAATATCAGCATTTTAAAAGGAGATTTTAAGCATTAAAGCTCAAAATCTTCTTTTTTTAATGTTTCAATTTCTTTTGAATAATTAGCTTTAGGCATAACCATTATACCTTCAGAATTTTCTTTATCCAATGCTCCGTGATTATATAATTCTTTAGCAAAATCTTTATACTTATTATCTTTAATCCTAAAGACTTTATTCATTAAAAATCAAACAAGATTGTAAAACATATCTTTAAAATATTTAAGTTTAGAAGATAAAGTTTTATTTTCATCTTTTAAATTATCAAATAGTAATTTCTTGTTCATTTAACTTTTTATTTAGAGTAATATTTTCTGATTCTAAATTTGAATTTTTCATAGTAAGATACGCAATTTGTTGTTCACTTCTAAAAAGATTAGAATTCATTTCTTCTAAAGTTGCTGATAACTTTTGTATTCTGTGATACTCTTTATTAGTATTATCTACTTGCTTAACAAATTCATCAATTTTCTCTTTTTCATTAAGAGATAATACGCACTGATTTTTATTAAATCCTGTAAGTTTGGTATTATTTAATATTTCTTTTACTTCTTTGGTAGCACTATCTAATTTATCAGATTTATCTTTAGCTCGTTTTAAATTATTCTCTTGAGTTTTAAGTTGTTTCTTAATTCTAACATTTTCAGGTTTAGTATAACCTTCATTTCTACCTTCCATTTTTGCGTTTAGAATATCTTCTAAACCATATTCCTTATTGTAAGTTTCAATAAAATGTAATCTCATTTGATTTTGTAAATCTCGAAGAGTGATTTTAGTAAATACATCTGATTTTCTAACTTTTCGAAGCCATTTCACATCAATCTGGTGCCCTAAGGAAGGACAAATTAACATTTTGTCATAAACTTAGCGTAGATTTTTCTTTTTACTTTTTCTTTTATATTTTCTTGAATATCAAACTTTTTTATCAAAATTTGTTGTATAAAGGAAATACAATCTCTATATGTTTTAATGTCAATCTCATTAGATATACCAACACATAAATACCACACATGGTTAATAAACCAATTTACATTTACATTATTACCATCCCTAGCATCAGCCATTAAAAGCTTTAAATAATGTTCACTAACCTTTTCAAAATCTTTATCATCTATTCGAAATCTTAATATACTATATATTGTATTAAATACTTCCTGAAAATCTCCTTTAGTTATTTCTATATTATAATTTAGCATATGACTGCCATATTCATAAACTTGAGATAAATGCTCTTGATAATCTTGAGATAAAGCTTGAACATCATACATTTGGTTTAAAAAATAATAGCTTACTTTATTCACAATACCTAACTCTCCTATATACTCGCAAATTGATACTGTCAATGTGCAAGTGTGTTTTACTAAATTGACATAAACCAATTAGATTTCTACAGATATTTTATCATAAATTTAAGAATATTAAAACTCGAACTCTTATAATTTACTAAAAGTTCGAGTCTGGTATCACTCTGGTGCCTCTGGCCAGACTTGAACTGGCACAGTATTGCTACTACTGGATTTTGAGTCCAGCGCGTCTACCAATTTCACCACAGAGGCATAAGTAAATTATATCATATTTAAAATAAAAGTAAATTTATATTTATAAAAAATATAAAAAAACTGTTATTTTATCTTTATTCCCAAAAGTGGCGCTAAATAAATCATTTGGTCATACGTTAAAATAACTCCTCGTAAGTATTTAGGGTCAATTAAAATATTTTCAATAGTAGCATTTGATAAATCTATTTCTGCTAAAGAAATTCCACTAAATTCTGATTTTGTCAAATTTACATTTTGAAAAGAAATTTTATTTAATTTCAAATTATAAAAACGAGTTTCTGATAAATCAGATTCTAAAAAGGAAACACCCATTATCTTCCCATAAGAAAATCCAACATACTTTGAAATACAATTCTCAAATTTTGTATTTTTTAAAACACAATCTGTAAAAGTTGTGCCTAACATTTTACAGTCTATAAAATGACAATGATGAAGTCCACAATTTGTAAATACTACATTTGATAAATCCGTATTCACAAAAGAAACATTATTAAAAATAATATTTTCAAAATGCGCACTTAATAGTGAAACACGTTTAAAAATAATATTTCCTAAAGATTTATTCTGGAATTCTTTTTCTTCAAATGAAGTAGAAAGAAACTCTTTATTATAAATATCTATCTCTTCTACTAACAAATCATTATCATTCATTTATTTTATCCTCTTCTTTATAAATAGAAGTAAACAATTCTTTTTCTTCCTCTAAATCATTTTTTGCCATATTAATAGAAGGTAAATCATTAATGGTAGCAAGTCCAAAATAATCCAGAAAATCACTCGTTGTTTTATACAGATTAGGTCGACCTGGCATTGTACTTTTTCCAGCTTCTTTTAATAGACCCTTTGCCACTAATCTTCGAATCATATGACTGGAAGAAATTCCTCTCATCTCATCTATTTCAATTCGCGTAATGGGTTGATTATAAGCAACAATTGCTAAAACTTCAAGCGCTGCAGGACTAAGCAAATGATTTTCTGGATTTTCCACTAACTTTTCATAATACTCTTTATGTTCTTGTTTTGTTGTAAGTTTAAAAGCATCACCAAGATAACTAATTCTAATACCTCTGTCTTCTTTTTCATAAGCAGACTTCAATTCTTTTAACAAATTTTTTGCTTCTTCCATAGAAATATTTAAAATTTCTACAATTTTATGTAAGGTGATTCCTTCATCCCCCACCACAAATAAAATTCCTTCTAAAACACCTTTTAAATCCATAAATTCATCTGCTTTCAATTATAATATTTGCAAAATTGCTTTCTTGATAAATGTTTATTTCATCATTTTTATTCATTTGCAACACGGCTAAAAAAGTGACAATAAAATATTCTTTTGTTACTTCTTCAAAAAGTTCTAAAAAATCAACTTTTTTCTTATTTTGTAATTTATTTTTTATAGAAGTCATACGCTCTTCTACACTCAATTCTTTTTTTGTAATTTTCGTATGAATCGGTTTTTGAAAGTTTAATCTTTCTTGAAAAGACAAGAAAGCATTTACTAAATCTTCTACCGTAATACTTCCATCATTTATTATTTTTTTATCTGTATATTCTTTTAAAGAAAGTGGTTCTTTGGTGTAAAAGTTTGTTCTTTTTTCTTCTAACTCTTTAAATACTTCTGTCATATTTTTATATTTTTCATATTCTAAAATACGTGTTTTTAAATCTTCTTCACTGTTAATTTCAAATTCATTTTCTTCTTCCTCTTTTTCTTCGGTGGAACCAATTAACATTTTGCTTTTTAAATGAACAAGAGTTGCCGCCATCACCAAAAATTCACTCGCAATATCAATATTTAAATCTTGCATTTTTTCTATATAATTTAAATATTCTTCAATAATTACAGAAGTATCAATTTCATATACATCCATTTCGGTCGAACGAACTAAGTGTAACAACAAATCAAGTGGTCCATGAAAGTCATTAATATCTACTAAGTAATCCACTTAAAATCCTCCTTTACTTACAACGAAACCCCCGAGATTCCATTTCAAAATTAACAACTTTAGGCTCTGTATCTAAACGATAATAATGGGCATTAGATAAAGTGTTTATATTTGTCGTTTTTAAATCTATAATTGTATTTACAATAAAACTATTTCCCGTCTCTATAAAAGTTGAGGATACACCATGGGTGTTATTATAAAAGCTTACCTTATTTTTCCATTCTTCTAATTTAACATTATAATTTGTATTTTGATTAGAATAGTTTATCACATCATTTATTGCTTCCAACTTATCCTCTTTAAAATGATAGCTCAGCGTTTCTCCTTCATTTTCACATACCAATAATTGTTCTTCTGCTTCTGTTTTATTCAAAGTAATATTTGGATAATCTGCAATAGCCTTTTCAACAAAACGAATTTTTTTCGTATTTGTAGCAGTGTTTTGCATTATTGGATAAGAAAAATCCACACTAGCTTCTTTTGGAATTGTATCTTTTACTAAAATAATGCGTTCCAACAACGTATTATTTTCTGTGTACATTTCTAAAAAATAATTCTTTTGATTAAAAGAAAAACGGTTGCTTCCATTGTTTATTACTGTAAAAATAAAAGTAGTATTTTCGAAACGAAAGTTTTTGATAGTAATATCTTCTTCTAAAGAAATAGAAAGTGTATTATGAAGTTCATACATAGCATCTTCTTGATTTTCCAATGTATTTGAATTATTTATCTTATCTTGGGTATTGGGTAAACTATAATCTGGCTTTTCTTCCTCTTTATTAAAATAATGAACAAGAGTAGGCAAGAAAAAAATAAAAAGTAATAAACATCCAAAAACAAGAAAAATAAAGAAGGGATTTTGTTCTGCTGTTATTAACTCTCCTATTTTTGTAATTGCTAATTCTTCTTCATTTACTCTTACTTTTTTAGAATCAAATTTTTCTCTTTTTTTTGCCATAAAATACAAATCCCTTCATTCTTACCAGCTTCATTATAACAAAAAATAAAGATAAAAAAAAGACTTTTAGTCTTTTGGTTTAAATAGCAATACTAAGATAAAAGAAAATAATACGGCTCCAACAATAGCACAAGAACCATTTTTTAAAAGCCCTGTAAATAAACCAAGTATTCCTTGTTCTTGATATCCTAAATAGGCTCCCTTATATAAGACATATCCAAAATTGGAAATAATAGTGGAAGCTCCGCCCCCAGCAAAAGCAATAAATTTATCATAAAGTCCAAGAAATCCAAAGAATGCTCCTAAAACGGTAAAAATGCTAGTGACATGTCCAGGAGTTAATTTGGTATTATCAAGTAAAAGTTGCGCTAAAAAACAAGCGATTCCTGCAAATAAAAAGGCAGCTAAATAATTCATGATAATACCTCCAAACTAACCGCATGTGCAATGCTTGGTATAGACTTTTTTTGATTTGTTGTATCTTTAGAATGCAAAGAACCAGTAGCAATAAATAATATTTTTTTAAATTTAGTATTTTTAAGTACTTTGTTAAACAAGACTAAAGGTAACGTTACAGGCCCACTAGAGCCGGAATAAACTTCTTGGCTTGGCAAAAAAATTTCGCATCCTGCATCCATATGATTTTTTATTTTGATTCCATAATTTTGATTTAAGAATTCTCTAAAAATTTTTGTACCAATTTTTCCTAAATCTCCCGTTAAGATAACATCATAATAAGAAACGTCTCGTTTTAAATCTTCTAAATGTTTCATTAAAACTTCCACAGCAGCAGGTGTCATAACAGCTCCCATATGAGTAGCATCCTTTTGGTCATAATCTAAAACATTTCCAAGGGTAGCAGACTCTACTTTTATTTTGTTTTTTTCCTGTGTAAGCAAAGTGCCAACTGCTCCTGTTGCTGTAAATGTTGTCGTTTTGGCTCTTGGTGCTCCATATTCAATTGGAAAACGAAATTGTCTTTCTGCATTTAAATTATGACTACTCGTAATTGCAATCGCATTTTTTATATTTCCACTTTCTATAAATTCAGAAGCTATAATTAAACTCTCAGCAAAACTAGCACATGCACTGTATACTCCTAAAAAAGGAATAGCAAAATGTTTGGCACTAAAATTCGTTATTGTAAGTTGATTCGATAAGTCTCCTCCTAAAAGCAAATCAATCGTGCCTGCTGCTTTATTACGATATAATAAATTATCAATAACTACTTTTTGCATGCGTATTTCAGCATCAATAAATGTTTTTTCTTTATAATAATAATCTTCCATCATAATATCAAATTTTCCAATTTGTCCTTCACTTTCTAAAGGACCAGCTACTGTAAAAGAATCTTTAATATATACATTATTAAACTTTAAACTAGCCATAAATAATCACCCCTAAAATAGCGAAGAAAAATGCACTTATTATTCCATATAAAATAACGCTACCTGCAAGTTTAAACACATTAGCGCCGATTCCCGTAATAAACCCATCTCTTTTATAATCCAAAGCTGCACTTGTAACAGAATGAGCAAATCCAGTTGTTGGTAAAATAAGACCAGCCTTGGCTTTTGTAACCCAGTTATCAAAAAATCCCAAAGCAGTAAATAAACTAGCTATAAAAATAACAAGCAAACATGTCCACAAACAAGCATCTGTTCGCGATACGGAAAAAAAATGAACAAAAATAACTACTACTATTTCTGCCAAAACTCCAACAAGTCCTCCTACTAAAAAAGCAACTAATGCATTTTTTTTCTTATTTTCTTTTGGTGTTAGTTTATCAACTAACTTTTTATATTCCTCTTTATCCATAAAGAAACCTCCACTTTTAGTATGAAGAAAAACAGAAATTTTTATACGAAAAATAACGTACAACTAAATTACACCTTATTTTTTCTATGTTAAAATATTTTTGAAAAAGTAAAAAACGACTTATCAAGAACAGGAAAAACGAAAAAAACTGAAATTAAGCATAAGTACAAATAATTCTAAACCTTTATTAGTTCAAAAAAAACAATTAAACTTTGTAATAAATGATTTCCTATTAAGGAACTCACTACTATTTTTTTATTCTTTGTTTTTACTAAATCTTTCTATTTTGCCTAGGTCTTTCTTTACTCCCTCCCCAAAGGTATATCAGAAACCAAAACAAAAAAAATCGCATTTCTGCGACTAATTTGTGTGAAAGTTTAAAAAATAGCGTTTATCTTTTTAATGATCGTTCTTCATTAAATTTAGCAATGTCGAAAGATTCACAAAATGGACATTTACATGAACATAAGTATAATAGTTGTTCTTCCAATTTTTCTCTTTCTGATGTAACACTTTTCACTTGTATTTTAGTTTCAACACTTGTATCCTCTTGTTTTTTTATAGTTTCTTCATTATTTAACATTATTTTTCCCCCTTTGTTTAAATAATGTCTATAATTTTACACCAAAATAGATATTTTGTCAAGTTTTTATTTTCATAAGATGAAATAATCCAAAATTTAAACTCATATTTTGTAAAAAAATTTTAATTTTTAATTATAATAAATGTGGGAAATGCACTACTAAAAAACAAAATCTTATTAAAAAAGTTCTTATGAACAAAAGCTTGAATACATTACTATTATTAGTTATTTTTTACATTTTAGGAATATAGTCCTTTTGCCTCTAGACTCTCTCTATTTGAGAAGTTATTCTTCCTTGTTATTATCTCATTATCCTAAAAACTTCTTGTTTTTTTTACTTAAAAACAAAAAATTATTTATCACTTTTGTTTTTTAACTATTCTTTATTTTCACTTATTTTTTTCTTACAATTCGTGTAATTTGTTTTACTTGCTAAAGCATCATAATCAATATTTTTTTTGCTATTGCTATCAAAATTGTATCCATATTCATTAAAACGTTCATTTACAATTCTTTCCATTTCATTAGTATCTTTTTTATCATAACATTTATAAAAATAATCAATATGCTTTCTCATATTCTTCACCTATTACTAGTATGTATAAAACATTCAAAACTTATTCATACTAAAAATAGGTGATAATATGGACGAAATCTATTTTAATCAATGCATAGCTTGTACAGTTAAAACATGTAAATTTCATAATAAAGAAAATTATTGTACTTTAGGTAAAATTTTGGTTTCTAACGATAAAAAAGGAACCAATTGTGCCAGCTTTAAAAAAAATGATTAGAGAATATCCTCATAATCATTTTTTTCTTGTTCACTAATTTTTATGATTTCATGATTTTTAATAGCTTTATATATTAATTCTTGATAAGGAATCAATGTTTCATAATTTTCACAAACTTTTGAATCAGGATTAATAACAGGATGTTCTGGAACAAATATTGTACAACAATCCTCAAATGGTAAAATACTCGTACCATAAGTTCCTATTTTTTTAGCGAAATCTATAATTTCTAATTTATCAAAACAAGCAACTGGTCTTATAACTGGTAACTTTACAACCTCATTAATTGCTTTCATACTAGTAAGTGTCTGACTGGCTACTTGACCGATAGACTCCCCATTCACCAAAATTTTGGCATTGCTTCTAGAGGCAATAATAGAAGAAATACGATACATCATTCTGCGCATTATAGTAATTAAATATTCATGCGGAATATTTTTATAAATGGCTTCTTGAATTGCTGTAAAGTTTATGATATGCAACTTTGTTTCTCCATTATATTTACTTAAAATACGGGCTAATTCTTCCACTTTTTTCTTTGCTTCAATACTTGTATGTGGAGGACTTTCGAAATAAATACCTTCTACTTTTACTCCTCTTTTAATAGATAAAAAACCTGCAACAGGAGAATCAATACCTCCACTAAGCATTAAAATTCCTTTTCCAAGCGTACCTACTGGATATCCACCTAAGCCTTTTATTGTTTCAAAATAAATATAACTTTCTTTGTTTCTAAGTTCCAAATGTATTTTTATTTCTGGATTATGAATATCTACCTTAATATTTTGATTTTCTTTTAATAAAAAAGCACCGATTTCACTACTAATTTCAATGCTTGTTTTTTTTATTTTTTTATTACTTCTTTTAGTTTCGATTTTAAAAGTAGTAAATTTTTTTTCTTTTACTAAGAATTGTATATTTTTTTTAATTTCTTCTAAATCTAACGTATTAATTTCATATCCAATGATAATTTCATGAATACCGAAAACTTCTTTTAATGTTTCAATAACATTCGCAAATGCGTTGTCTAAGACTCGAATAAACATTCTTCCTTTATCATACTCTATTTTTACCGAAAATTCTTTTAATTTCTCCTTAATATTTTTATTTAAAGTATTGATAAATAAATTAATATTTTCTTTTTTAGTGGTTAATTCTCCATATTTTATTATAATTAATTTTTCCATTTTTTCACCTTTTCATAGCTACATTTTAAAATTCTTTTAGGAATATTTATAACAAGCATTATTCATAAGTAAGAGCACTTAATCGTTTGTATATAAGTTCAAAACAGTTTAAAAAACGATTAATTTCATCTATTGTTGTTAAATAAGATAAACTAATACGAATACTAGTTGCTGCTCTTTCTTTGTCTTTATAAACAGCCATTATACTGTTTGATATTTCACCACTAGAACAAGCTGTATTGGTTCCTAAATAAATTTCATATTCTTCCATAGCATGCAAAAAAGTTTCCGGTTTGATATGTGGTAAACTCATATTTAAAATATGAGGAATAGAATACTTCGTTTGATTAATTTTTACTCCCTCAAAATGAGCAAGTTCTTTTACAATTTTTTCATTTAATTTACGAATAAAAGTTTCTTTGCGGTCTAAATCATGAATATTTAAGCGAATAGCTTTAGAAGCAGCTGCAATAAGAGCAACAGCTGGCGTTCCTGGCCTAATATCGTTTTCTTTACTACTTCCATATATAATAGGTTCTAATTTTATTTTACTACTTTTGTATAACAATCCTATTCCCTTTGGTCCATACACTTTATGAATAGAAAAACTTGCTAAATCAGTATCATGTACATTTAATGGAATTTTTCCTAACCCTTGAGTCATATCACTGTGAAAAATAATATTATTATTCTCTTTTTTTATAATTTGACGAATCATTTTAAGAGGTTGCCGTATCCCCATTTCACTATTCACAGCACAAATACTCACTAAAATGGTTTCTGGTTTTACTTTTCGCTTTAAGTCTTCAAAGTCTATTAAACCTTCTTGGTCACAATCTACATAACTAATTTTAAAGCCTACACTTTCTAAGTATTCACAAATTTTATATATGGAAGGATGTTCTAATTTAGAAACAATAATATGATTCCCATACCGTTTGTATGCTTTTGCTACCCCTATTAATGCCATATTATTAGATTCAGTTGCACCACTTGTATAAATAATCTCTTGCTCTAATACATTTAAAAGTTCACTAATTTGTTTAGTTGCATTTGAAATTAAATCTTTTGCTTTACTCCCTAAACTGTGTAAAGAATTGGGATTTCCTATAAACTCTTTACTCACTTTATTATAAGAATCTAATACATCAAATGAGATTGGAGTCGTTGCACTATAATCCAAATAAATCATACTACCACTTCACTTTCTTTGTTTTCTATTATAGTTAATTATTTACTACTTTTATAGCCTTATCTTGTTTTTGTTACGTATATATAATCATAATCGTATTCACTATCTACCTTTT
Organism: uncultured Mycoplasmatota bacterium; assembly: GCA_947652325.1. GTDB lineage: Bacteria > Bacillota_I > Bacilli_A > RF39 > UBA660 > MGBC108787. Next base: position 192,913 of record CANTCQ010000001.1, on the reverse strand, counting down.
CTTCTATAAAACCAATAGAACTTGCCATTTTTTTACTTGCATAATTGCTTTTATCAATAACTCCTCTTAATTTTTTTACTTCTTCGAAATTTTCAAAAATATAGTTACTTAAAGAAGATACTATTCTCCTTCCTAATTTTTGATTTCGAAATTCAGGAGATACTGCCTACTCTATATCCAATGTTCCATCCCATTTTACATTCCCTAAACGAATATATCCTACAAATTCTTCTTTATATTTAACCAAATAAGAAGAATTAAATTGTAAACTTTCCCTATCATTTATTTCAATTGCTCTTAATCTTTTTTCTAATTGTTTGGTTACGTATTTTCGAAAATTGACATCATTTTCTAAAACATATCTTAAATGTCTTTGGTCTTTATCACTTGTATCATATCCATATATTTCAAAATCTCCTATTTTTAAAATCATATTTTGCCCCTATTGATATTCTTCTATTAAACGTTTATGAATTCCTGGTTCCACAATGTTAATCGCTATAATTGCATTTTCCAATGCATTTTTAAAATTCCCTTTATAAAAAGAAATTTCAGCTTTCGTTAACCCCATATCCACTTCTTTATTTACACGATAACGATTTCCATACACAATTGCTGTTTCGGCCATTTTGGCAGTTTTTATAATTTCTTTTGCCGTATTAAAGACTTTAAACACTAAATCTCTTGCTGTATCAACACGAGTATTTAAAATTTTAATCGAAATGGGTGTGTGTTCTAATTCTTTTATAATTTCATCAATGGCTTCCGTTGCTTCTGATAGCTCCACAAAATAATTTTCTGGAATAACAGGTAATTTATAATCTCTGATTTGTTTTTTTGATTTCATTAAAATATCTTTTATTTCATCAAGTTGTTCTCTTGCTCTTAACTCATCTTCTTTTAAACTACCAATCGTTCTTAAAGCTCTTTCTAATTTTTCTTCCGTTTTTGTAAGTTTCACATTTAAATTTTCCATGTCTTTACCAAGTTTGGTAAAATAAGACTTTTTACTCCGATGTACTTCTATAATTGCATCGTATTTTTCACGAATTTCTTTTAATTCATTATGAATTTCTTCAATCACGAAAACATCTTCATTTGTTAAATCATAGCTATATTTAATATCATCCATTTTTTTATATAAATCATTATTTATTTTATTTAGTTTTGTTACTTTAATCAGAATAGAACGCGAATACTCATCAAATATCTTCCTTGCAATTCGTTCTTTATCAAAATCATTATCTGTAGATTCAAAATAATCCAATATAGTCTTTAATTCAAAAATAGAGTCTTCTAAATTCAAAACATTTAATCTTTGAAATATATCTGCTATTTTTTTATTAGCCTCAGCAATATTGTATTCTAAATTCAAATACTCTAAATTAAAACCGTCTTTTTCCATTTTTTCTTTTGATTTTAAAATCGCATTGATTTTGTTGGGAACTAATTTTTTTCCCATTAAAATAATACTGGGCGCTTCTTCTGTAACAATCTTTAAATTTCCAACTATATCATCAATAGCTTTTACTATTTTACCTACTTCTTGATAAGCATTTTTTTCCATAGCATTTTCAAAAGCACTAAACAATTTGTCTACGTTTTCAAATTGTAACTCTATTGGAGAAGCAATTAAAGCATATTCTTCTTTGCTATTATTGTATTTTGCTAATATTTCTCTGTAATTTGCTTTTAATTTTGTTATAGTATCTCTATTTCTTTCTTCGCTTAAAGTAATACCACGTATTTCTTCTAATAAAAAATTCGATTTGGTTTTAACAAAGCAAATATCTAATTCTATCTCAGAAATTTTTCGTTTTAATTCTTTATATTTTCTTTCTGCAAATAACTCTTCTATTTCTAAAAGAGCATCTGTTATTTTAGGAACTTCTACATCTTTAATTTCTTTAAATCGCCGTTGCCATTCTTCAAAAACTTCTTTTGAATCTGAATTATTAATTAATGGTTCTACTTTATTTAACTCCGACAAAATACTTGCAGAAATAATTAAATTTTTATCTCGCTCTAAGTTCTTTATTTCAGTTGCATATTTTTTACTTTCTTTTTTACTCATGAAATTTAATACAACTACTATAACAATAATGGTTATAATATAATAAGTGATTCCTATTAAAATAAAAGTAGTTCTAGACATATGCACCACCACTATTTCTATTATTTTTATTGTACCATAAGTTTTAATAGATAGGTAAAAAAACTAATAAAAAAAATGACCAAAACAATTCATTTTTCATATAACTAAAAAAAGAAGAAAATTTTTTCTTCTTAATTTTGTGCATAAAAGGCACGCATTTTATCAAGTCCTTTTTTCTCATACCTAGAAATCATAACTTGCGTTTTATTAAGTTTCCGAGCCACTTCACTTTGTGTTAAATCTTCATAATAACGATAAATTAAAATCATTCTTTCTTCTTCAGAAAGTTGTTCTAATCCTTGAGTAATCGCAATTTTATCATCTAAAGACATAGACTCTTCTATTGGAACAGTTTCATAAATACTTCGGTCACTTTCTTTTGCTTTATCCAAACTGCTTATCGTAACCGTTGCAGCAAGAATAGCTTGTTCAATTTCCTGAATATCTTTTTCTAAATAAGAAGCTAACTCTTCATTTGAAGGAATATATCCCCATTTTTGAGCTAAAGCATATCTTACTTGTTCAATACTTTTGTATAATTTCAAATAATCTCTACTTATTTTAATTTGTTTTTGAGAAGCAAGTTTATACATTTCACCAAAAATAAAAGAAAAAGCATAAGTCGAAAATTTAGTATTGCCATTTTTTTTATAATTTTTATAAGCCTCTATTACTCCTACTGCACCTGCTTGAAATAAATCTTCTCGCTCTACTCCATAAAAATACTGATTCATAATTTTATATATTAAACCGGCATTTGCCTGAATGATATCACTCGTAGTCATTTTCTATCTCCTTAGACTTCTAATAAATCTAAAGCGGACAACTCACTCGCTGTTTCTTTAATTCGAAGTTTTTTTATTCTTTGATTAAATTCCTTTGGTACTTCACATAAATATATTTTTCCTTTGTTAGTACGAATAGCGCATTTTGTATTCATTAATGCATCACAACCACTTTCATCAATTCCTGTAAGTTCAAATAGATTGTAAACTAAAAACTTAATCTTATGTTTCAAAATAACAGGAACCAAATAATTATTTAATTTATAAGAACTTTTTCTTGTTAAGTTTCCTCTAAGTCTTGCAAATAAAATTCCTTTGTTGTATTCCAAATCAACATGAAACATTTTTATCACCCTTGCTACTTCAATATAGAGGAAACAAAACCATTTTTAAACAGATTCGACAAATGTTGTCAAAACTTCTAGGAATAACCATTAAAAAAAAACGCAATCTGCGTTTATTTCTTTTTTCTTTTACGTATATTAAAATTTGGAGACTTTTCTATTAATTCTTCTGCAGAAAAAGGAATAGACTTAGAAGAATAATGACTGAACAAATAAAAATTTTTAATTTCTCTCCATAAAAAATGAAAATAATTTTGTACTACATCTTGCAAAATATACCCTTTAGAATAAAAAGAAAAGGAAAATGGAAATTTTAAAAATCTATTTGCTAAAAATTTAAAGTTACATTCTTCTTGAAAATATTCACAATAGTAATAAGTAAGCCTTTGTCTCTCATATACAAGTGTCGAAACCATTTCTTCATTTTTTATTTTTATACATAATTTATACTCTTCTGTATTTTCAAAAACTTTTCGCACCAACCAAACATTTCGCATCATATCTGTAAAACTATCCATTCTTTCAAAACATTTTTTTAATGTGTCATCCAAATTTCTATAATATTCTCCATTCATAAAAGATTTGCTAATATAAGTTATATCAATACTTTCGTTTTTATTTTCATATACCCCATTAGAAATAAAGAATTTTTTCATCTTTCCCTCCCTTTTGACTTCAACTAGTTTACCATAAATTAGGATTTATGCAATAAAAAAAGTTCAAAAATTGAACTTCTATTTTTGGTATAATTCTTTTGCTTTATCTTTATTTTCTTTGGTATATCCACTCAATACATCTGGCATCCTATTTAAGAAGGTGTTGTACATTTCATCAAATAATACCAAATTTTTCTTACTTGCACTTACTGTAGCAAGTTTACGCGCTTTTCCATTTTTCATGACAACAAAAATACTTTTTTGACTTACACTTCCGTTGTAACGATATTCATGAGGATAAATCCAAACAATATCTTTATAATCAAATATTTCTAATCCACTTTGATAACTAATTAAATAACTTTTCGTTAAATAAAGTTTAGCTTTTTTATAATAAAAACAGTCAGATGAATCAATTTCCTGTAATACAGTATCCCATTTGTCTCCAAACCGATTAATACTTTTTTTCGTAGTACTTCTAACACGGTAAAAAGCAAACAATAAGATTCCACCAATCACAAAAAAGATAATGCTAACAGATGCTTCTGCCCACATGGTATTTAGTGGCGTTTCAAAAGTATCTAAATAAACTGTCCCAAGATAATCTTTAAAATTGGTACTATTTAATTTTTTTTCTCCCATAATCTCATTGTACGCATCAATCGCAATTTTCTTTAAATCCGAAGGAATAGATTTTGCCATACCATATATTTTCACCATTTCTGGTTCTTCTTTATTTTCATCTTCACTAAAAGAATAATCATAAATTGCATTTAGTTCACTACGAGTTTTATCATTAAGATCTACAATATAGATATATTCTCCGTCAGACACAAAGTAAGTTTTATGCTCAACACCTGTGTAATCATTTGTAGCAAAATAATTATCCATAATTTTAACATCTACCGAAGCATAATCGCCAACTTTTGCATCTACTAGTGCAACCGGACTATCCATTATTTTCTTTTTAGAAAAATAAACAGTTAAAACGCCAACTAAAGCAGAAATAATAACAAATATACCAAAAAATAATAACAATTTGCCAGTTTTAATATTTTTTTCAAATTCTTCTTTATTTCCCATATAAACTCCTCTTTCCATAAAAAGTATACCAAATTATACAAAGTATGACAATATATTCTATTCTTTATTTCTCAAAAAAAGACCTATCAAGATAAATCAAAAATAGGTTCTTCAACTTTTATTGTCCGATTATCAAAATCTACACTTGTCACTACTCCATAAGGAAGAATACATCTTGGAAAAGAATGTCCAAAATTCACATTATACAAAAGAGGTGTATCTAAATCTTTAAACACCTTTTTATAAATATCTTTATACTCTTCGTAATATTTTTCATCTTGCGGTTTCCCGACAATTACACCTTTTACACAAGAAAATATTTCTCTTTTTTTAAATGCCAGCAACATCTTTTCTAAAATTTCTGGCGAAATGCATGCTTCAGAAGTCTCCAAAAACAAGATTTTTTCTTTCCATTCTTCTTTGGTAGGAAGAATTCCATACTTTTCATATAAACTAGGAGCATCAACAAAACGATTTCCAACAAGAGCATTGTATAAACTCTCAATGCATCCGCCGTATAATACCCCTTTCCTCACTCCACTTCCTTTAATTACTTCAAAACCATGTTCTTCTCTTCTTTCTATTCTAGGTATACCCATATTTTCTTCTCCATAGCTTTCTCTTTCCATGTACCATATAGGACTAGCTTTAATTTCAAAATAATTTTCTTTTAAAAAAAACTTTTTAAAATATTCTTTTGTATAAGGGAGCATTTCTTTATCTAATTCTGCCAAATCAACTAAAAAACAAGGTCCATAAAATGTAACAAGGCCTAAACGATTCAATAATAAATGATTATTCGTAGTATCTGAAAAGCCAGTAAATATTTTAGGGTGTTTGAAAACAGATTGTTTAAATTCTTCATCTTCCATTAAATAAGGAATTAATTTATAGGTATCCTCTCCTCCAATTGCATTAATAATTCCTTTTATACTATCATCTAAAAAAGCTTCTTTCAAATCACTTGCTCGAGCTTCTGGATGTTCTTCCAAATACTTTATATCTTTTAAAGCATTTGGCATAATCACTGGAACAAGCCCCCATTCTTTTAATCTTTTGATTCCCAAATCAAGTTCATGTTTACAAAAAGGCATTCCTAGTAAACCTCTTGATAAACTAACAATAGCCACTTTATCTCCTTTTTGTAAAGGTTTTGGTTTTATCATAATACTATCACCTTCCTAAATAAAGAATACCACAAAAACATATTTTACAAAATTTTTTGATTTAAAAGTTACTCTTCTTTTTCCAAAACAGATTGAATCAAACGCTTTGACTCTTCAATGGATTCTTCATTCGGTTTCATCACATAAGATTTTGTGGATTTATAAGAATAAGTATATTCGTGTGCATCTACACCTGTTAAAGTATAAGTAGACAAAGTCCAAGAAGGATTATCTTTTATTTGTTTTTTTACCAATTTACTTATATTTTGGGTACCAAAATTTGTTACAAATTTTCCTTCTAACGCATTTAGAATATCTGTATATTTTGTAATAATACTTTTAGACAGAATTTTATTAAAAATTCCCTCTATAACCATTTGTTGGTGTTTAACACGAGTTACATCTCCCAAAGGTAAACTTTTCCGTTCTCTTGAAAAAGCAAGTGCTTGTTTACCATTCAAGTGATTTGTTCCTTTTTTAAAAGAATAATTCGTAATTTTTCCATCCTCATTGTAATAAGCTCGAAATGGTTTATCTAACTCTACATCAATGCCACCTAATTCATCCACTAAATTCACTAAAGATGTAAAATTTACTTTAGCGTAATAATTAATATCAATAGCTAATAAATCTTCTACTGTTTTAACAGACATATCAATACCATGGGTTCCTGCATGCGTCAATTTATCCTTATATGGCGTTGAAATTCCATGAAGTTTTATATAATAATCTCTTGGAATACTAGTCACTAAAACTTTATGGGTACTCGGATTGATAGAAATTACCATATTTACATCACTTCTAGAAACACTTGTAATTTTCCCATAACTATCAATACCTGAAATAAAAATAGTAAAAGGACTGTTGGTAATATCTACATTTTTAGCAAGATTATCTTCAAGAGGAATATCAATAGAAAAACGATACAATATTTTTGCTTGTTCTAAAAATTCTGGATGTTCTTCTTCTAAAATTCCTTTTTCTGCTTCTTCTATTAAAAGACCTGCAATTTCCCCTTTTTGTAAACGATTATACAAAACAGTTAAATCTTCTTCCATTTTATAAGACACTTCAATTTTTTTATCCAACACCTTTTTAGCTTCAATTAATCCTTTATCTTCTCCTAGATTTACAATACCCAATTCTTTATTTTTTAATTCTTTTAATTTATCATAAGAACTACTTTTTAATACAATGACACTGTAATTTTCTGTATTGTAATTTCCATCAGTATTAATTTTTCCTAAAAAATCCATTGTTTTAAGAGAAAAAATATCTAAAATTAACAAAAGAATTATCATTAAAACAGTTAATATGGTCCCAAAAAATCGTTTTTTCCATCCTTTACCAAGTAACAAATATCCCATGAAAAAATCAAAACTGAAAAGAAAAAGAAGAATTCCAAAAAAATAAAGAAGAGGAATCATATTAAAAAAATAAAGAATTCCTAAAGATAAAAAACTGATAATGAATAACAAAAGTACTATATTTCGAAAAAAAGCTTTTCGAGATTTCTTTTTTTTATGTAATTTATTTTCTATGTCCATGATGCTTCACCTTACTATATATATTCTATATCATTATAAACGCTATCATTCTGCTTAACAATACTTAACAATTATATTTACATGTTTTATACGTTCTAAAAAATACCACCTGTAAATATTTTTAAAACTCTTCCAAATAATCCAAATACATTTGCCGATTCTATATCTTCTGTCACCACAACATCTACTTCCTTTACAATATTTCCTTCTTTATCCATTACTTCTAAATAGCCAACTTTTGAATTATTTTTTAAAGGAGCCATTATATTTTCCACAACTAAATTATAATCAAATACTTCTTTGTTATCACTCACTTTTGATAAAATCGTTACATCTTGTTCTAAATAAACATCTACTTTTTCTTTTTTTCCTTTTTCAATGGTCACTTCTCCAATCTTTTCTTCTTTTTTTAATAAAACATCCAATTTATAAGTATTAAATCCATAATTTAACATAGAAACAGTATCTTTACTACGTAAATCACTCGTTTCCGCTTTCATAACAACCGATAAAAGTCGCATATCTCCACGTCTTGCCGTGGTAGTAATACAATATCCAGCTTGGTTCGTAAATCCTGTTTTTAATCCATCAACCCCTTCATAAAATCTTACCAATCGATTTGTATTTACAAGCCACACACTAGAACCATCTGGTTTTTTTAAATAATCTTCATAAATACTTGTAAACTCTAATATTTTCTCATGCTTTAAAAGTTCAAGCGCCATAACAGACATATCTCTTGCTGTTGTATAATGATTTTCACTCTCAAGTCCATGGGGATTGTCAAAATGAGTATTCGTAAGTCCTAAAGAAGTTGCTTTTTCATTCATAGCATCAACAAACGAAGAAACACTACCACTCACCTTTTCCGCCATTGCAACCACTGCATCATTACCAGAAGCAATAGCAATCCCCTTTAATAGTTCTTGTACTTTATATTTTTCACCCGTTTGCAAAAATATTTGACTACCACCCATACTGGATGCATTATCACTAATCACTACCTCATCTTCGAAACTTAACTTTCCACTATCCACCGCTTCCATAATAAGAAGCATACTCATTACTTTTGTCATGGATGCTGGTGCAAGTTTTTGATTTGCATTTTTCTCATAAATTACTTTACCTGTTGAAACCTCAAGCAGAATTGCACTTTCAGAGTTTGGAGTTAAATCCTCAGCCTTCACACCAATTGTTCCAAAAAGAAACAGAAATAGAAATACTACAAGTTTTTTCAATTTTCATCACCTCTATTAAAAAAGTATGAGTACTGGCTTAAATTATGAATCTATTCTTACTCTCATACTTTTTCTAAAATAAAAATAAACTTTACCAAAGGGAGAAATAAAAAATGGACAAGAAAAGAAAAAAAAACTTTTATACAAATATAGAAACCATAAAAAATCCAGATACTTACACCGTTTTAGTAAACAAATATCGTTCTTTAGGAAAATATGCACCAAATGACTTACAAAGTTTATCTTTTAACAAAAAATACCAATTAAGAGAAAAAGCAGCCATTGCCTTTGAAAAATTGGTAAATATTGCAAAAAAAGACCATGTTTTTATAAGACCTTACAGCGCCTACCGTTCCTTCAAATACCAAACAAAAGTTTACAATGCCTATGTAAAAAAAGATGGACAAGATAAAGCAGATACATATTCAGCAAGACCTGGACATTCAGAGCATCAAACAGGACTTGCTGTTGACGTTTGGACAGAAGGACATGAAAATATTTTAGAAAAAGATGCCAAATGGTTAGCAGAAAATGCCAATAAATATGGATTTATCATTCGTTATACCAAAGAGAAGCAAGCGATAACTGGTTATATAGCAGAACCCTGGCATTTACGTTATGTAGGACAAAAGATTGCCAAAGATGTTACAAACAAAAACTTATCTTATGATGAATACTATGAATTATATATAAAATAATAAAAAAAATCGCTAAAGTCGATTTTTTTTTACAAAACTTCTGGTAACAATTCCTCCAAATAAGAAATTAATTCCTCTGTTGTATATTTACTTGGATTTTTTAACCAATCAATCCCTATATTAAAGACAGCTCCTAAATAAAAGGAAGTTACAATATCACTAGGAATTTTTGATTTTAATTGATTATTTTCTTCTATTCTTTTTTTTATATCTTCATTTAACGCACTAAAAATCATATCTGTTACAATACTATTTTGATTATTTACAAGAATGGCGGAATAAAACAATTTCCTTTCGTTCACATGTAAAAAAAAGATACGAAGCATTTCCAAATAATACTCTTTTGTATTGGTAATATTTGTATTTTTCTTTAACTCCTCTTTTAAAGAAAGCTTAACATCTTTTATAAAACTGTCTAATAATTCATATTTATCACTATAATGAGCATAAAAAGTAGAGCGATTAATCAATGCTTTTTCACAAATATCAGATACTTTAATTTCTTCAAAAGGTTTCTCTTTTAAAAGTCCAATTAAAGCTTCATATAAAAATTTTTTCGTTCGTATAATTCGCAAATCTTTTTTTACTTCTCGCATAAAATCACCCATTTCATTATACTATTTTTTAAGCAACTGTCCATATATACGACAAAATTCTTTTATTTAACGATACACTATTTGAATATTTGTCTATTATCCAACATGTATACGTTTATGTTGTTCATGTTTACAAAACAGTATCATAAAATACATAGCGAAATGGAGGATTTATGAAAAAAATTACAAATTGGATAACACAACATAGCATCTGGGTTTTAGTAATAGCATTTTTTTTACTAATACCATCTATAATTGGTTATTACAAAACCAAAATTAATTACGACATCTTAGTATATTTACCTAAAGATATTGAAACTATTAAAGGACAAGATATTCTAACAAATGATTTTGGCATTGGCGCATTCTCTTTTGTAACGATTGAAAATATGGCAAACAAAGACATACTTAATTTAGAAAGACAAATAAAAGAAATTCCAAATGTCAATATGGTGGCCAGTATTGCCGATGTAACAGATACTGTTTTTCCACTTGAAATACTCCCAAGTAGCATTTTAGAAAAAGTATACATAGAAAATAAAACAGCCATTTTAGTAACATTCCAAGGTAGAACATCAGAACAAAGTACAATGGATGCCATAAAAAATCTTCGTAGTACCGTTAAAGAGGCAAGTAGTGTGAGTGGTATGACAGCTATGGTGTTAGATACCATGGAACTTTCGGAACGCGAAATATACGCTTACATTGCTATCGCCATACTATTTTGCGTCATTGTTTTAACACTAGCAACTGACTCGTATATCGTACCTTTATTTTTGCTCGGAAATATCGGTGTTGCTATACTTTATAATTTAGGCTCTAATATTTTCTTAGGAGAAATATCCTACATTACAAAAGCGATTACTGCTGTTTTACAACTAGGTGTTACAATGGACTTTTCAATATTCTTATACCACAAGTATGAAAATGAAAAACAAGAAAACAAAGATTCCAAAAAAGCAATGCAAAAAGCCATCCATGAAACTTTTGTATCGGTTGTGGGTTCTTCCCTAACAACTATTGCCGGATTTTTAGCTTTATGTTTTATGGATTTAACACTAGGTGCAGATATTGGTATTGTTATGGCAAAAGGAGTTCTTTGTGGACTTGTCTGTGTACTCACCCTATTCCCAGCTCTTTTACTTGTATTTGAAAAAAATGTAGAAAAAGTAAAACACAAAAATAGATTTCCAAAATTTACAGGTATTCAAAACTTTGCTAGAAAATACTATCCTCTTAGCATCATTGTTTTCTTATTTTTATTAATACCAGCTATATATGGAAACAATCACACAAAAGTTTATTACAAATTAGATGAATCGCTACCAGATACTCTACCAAGTTCGATTGCCAACAAAAAACTAGCAAAAAACTTTAATATTGTTTCTCCCGAAATGATTCTAGTAAAGAAAGAAATGAAAGCAAGTGAAAGACAAGAGTTAATCGAAAAACTAAAAGAAATAGAAGGAATCGATTTAGTATTATCGCCAGTTCAAATATTAGACTTAGGACTACCCCCTTCTATGTTACCAGAAAGCATTAAAAAACTTTTAGATAATAATTCATACCAACTCATTATTCTAAACTCATCTTATGAAATTGCATCGAATGAATTAAATGAACAAATTGGCATAGTAAATAACTTAGTTAAAAAATATGATAACAATGCTATCATTGCAGGAGAAGGACCTCTAATGAACGATTTAACCACCATTGCTGACCACGATTTTAAAATGGTAAACTATGCATCCATCGGAGTTATATTTATCCTAATGTTATTTGTTTTAAAATCAATAAGTTTACCCTTTATCTTAATATGTACAATTGAATTTGCCATTCTATCCAATATGGCGATTGCGTACTTTACAGGAACAACGCTTCCCTTTATCGCATCGATTGTCGTAGGTACTATCCAACTAGGAGCAACCATTGACTATGCCATTTTAATGTCAACCAAATACCTAGAAGAAAGAAGTAAAACAAAAGACAAAAAAGAGGCATTAAAAAATACGCTTACAAAAACGACACCATCTATTATTACATCTGCTCTATGTTTCTTTGCAGCTACCTTTGGAGTTGCCATCTACTCAAAAATAGACATGATTGGAGCTATTTGCAAACTACTGGCTCGAGGGTCTATTATTAGTATGATTGTCGTTTTATTCTTACTTCCAGCTCTTTTTCAAATATTTGATACCATAATTATAAAAACAACAAAAACTAAGAAAGAAGGTTTATAAAATGAAAAAAACAAAGAAATGGATTTATCCCTTAATTATTAGTGGACTACTTTTGACTCCTGCATTTTCTGCAAATGCCCTTATTAAAAAGGAAACAGTTTATACCAATTTAGAATATACAGGTAATTTACTAAAAAGCTCTGTATCCAATCATCTGTTTATAAACAGTTCAGATGAAATAGAAGATGAAACAGAACTAAAAAATATTTTAAATATAAATGGAAAAGAAACCTATACATTGCATAAAAATCAAATCATTTGGAAAGGAAATAACAAGGATATATTTTACCGTGGAACATTAGAAAAAGATTTGCCAATCAAAGTAACACTAGAATACTTCCTAAATGATAAAATGGTAGACGCCAAAGATATTTTAGGAAAAAGTGGAGACATTAAAATAAAAATTCATTTTCAAAACAATGAAAAAAATACAGTTCGTGTAAATGGAAAAAACACAACAATGTATACTCCATTTGTCGTAACCTTAGGAATGATTTTAAATAGTGAAAACAACCAAGACTTAGAAATTAACAACGGAAAAATAGTAGACAGTGGTACAAAAAATATTGTAGTTGGCATTGCAAGCCCTGGAATGTATGAAAATTTTGGAGTAGAAGAACTTAAAAGTTTAGAAGACATTATCATCACTTATAAAACAACAAATTTTGAAACAACAGATATTTATATGGTAGCAACTCCAAAAATGCTTGAAAATACTGATTTCAAAATATTTGATAAAATGAATAATCTATCTAAAAATTTAGATACATTAAAAACAAGTATAGATACCATTGAAAAAGGTATAAAAGAATTAGAAAGTGGTAGCAAAACTCTTGCAAATGGAAACAATGAAATTACCACAAATCTAAAAATAGCCTTGGATGCCGTAAAAAAATTAGAAGCAGGTTCTAAAGAATTAAAAAGTTCCATTGATACGGCAGTTTCTTCGCTTAATAAAGCAGCAGAAAGTATAAAAAATGCGAATATAAACAACTCTTTAGCAGGACTAAATTCCTTAAAAGAAAAAAACAAAAAGGCTAAAAATGCTTTAATCAACACGTTAACTACTAAGACAAATATGGATTACCAAACTCTAATGAATTATTACAAAACAACACTTATAAATTACAACGGAACAGAAGAAAATACGATTTATTTAAAAATAAATTGTGAACTTATTCTTCTATTAGATGCTAATGAAACCACTTATGAAACTTTAATAAATAAACTTACTCCACTTCTAAAGCAAGTAGAAAGCTTAACTAGTTATTTAACAAAAATAAATGAATTACAAAAAGGAGTAAACGAATTAAATGGTGGACTTAACCAAGTAAAAAATGGTCTTACAAAATTATACGATGGAAGTAAAAACCTTACAAATGGAGCGAACACTTTACAAAAAGGTGTAACTACCTTATCAAGCGGAATTTCAAAATTGAATAAAGAAGGCATTACTCCTCTTACAAAATACGGAAGTACTATAAAAAGCTATAGCAATAAAACCAAAACACTCGTAAATTTAAGCAAAGAATACAATGGTTTTAGTTCAAACAATACTACCAATACTACTTTTGTATATAAAATTGAAAAAGCAAAATAAAAAGGAAATTGTAAAAAATTTCTTTTTTTATTTAATGCATAAAAAAAAGAAGTCAATTAAGCCTCTTCTATTAATTCAAAACGCATGCTCTGTAAAAGCTAATATATCGTAACAGTCATCCCTTTAAAGTGACGATACTTCTATCCTGCAACTGGCTTATTCATGTTTTTTCTTTTCCTTCTTTTCTTTTTCACTCTTTTTCGGTTTTGGGAGAGCTTCTTTACGAGAAAGATTTAATCTTCCTCTATTATCATACCCTAAAGATTTTACAACAATTTGGTCTCCTACTTTAAAGGCATCACTTGGTTTTTCCACTCTTTCATGCGCAAGTTGCGAAACGTGTACCAATCCTTCACAACCACTCCATAATTCTACAAAACAACCAAAATCTTCTACTTTCGTAATGGTTCCTGTATAGATTTCTCCTTCTACAACTTCTCGAACAACATCTAAAATCATTTCCTTTGTTTTGGCAATAATATCAAAGTCGGTATGGTAAATAATGACACGTCCATCATCTTCTAAATCCACTTTAACTGCATCTTTATCATTGACAGTCGAAACATGACTCGCCTCTAAAATAATTTTCGTAATCATTTCCCCACCACGACCAATAACATCTTTAATTTTTTCCGGTTCTATCTTAAATGTTTCAATTTTAGGGGCATATGGCGATAATTCACACCTTGGTTCTTTAATACAATCTTGCATAACATCTAAAATTTCAAGTCTTGCTTTTTTGGCTTGCGCTAAAGCTTCTTTTAAAATGGCTTTCGTAACACCTTTGATTTTAATATCCATTTGGAGAGCACAAATGCCATCACGTGTTCCCGCTACTTTAAAGTCCATATCCCCCATGTGGTCTTCAAGTCCTGCAATATCTGTAAGTATTGTGTATTTTTTGCCATTTTGAATTAGTCCCATGGCAATACCAGCAACAGGATTTTTAATAGGTACACCAGCTGCCATTAAAGAAAGACAACCAGCACAAATCGTTGCTTGGCTACTTGAACCATTGCTTTCTAATATTTCACTTACGACACGTATTGTATAGGGAAATTCTTCTTCAGTAGGAAGAACTTGAGCAAGCGCTCTTTCTCCTAAAGCACCATGACCTATTTCACGCCTTCCAGGACTTCCATATCTTCCTGTTTCTCCTACTGAAAACTGAGGAAAATTATAATGAAGCATAAAACGTTTTGTATCTTCAATCCCTAAACCATCTAAAATTTGATGTTCACCGATTGCACCAAGTGTTGTTGTCGCAAGCGCTTGGGTTTCTCCACGTGTAAATAAAGCACTACCATGCGGTCTTGGAAGTAAATCAATTTGAGCATCCAAATGCCTTATTTCATCCATTTTCCTTCCATCAGGTCTGATTTTTTTATCCGTAATTAAACGCCTTACTTCCTCCCCTTCAATAGTATCCACTATCTTTTTAACATCTTTTAAGATTTGCTCAATGTTTTCATCATCCGCATAAATCTCTGCAAAATTTTCTAAAGTAGCCGTCTTTACTTCTTCGATATGTTCATAACTTTCTAACTTATCTTTAATTTGAATTGCCGCAAGCATATCTTTTGTAGCATACTCTCGAACAGATGTTTCTAATTCTTCCTCAATTTTTACAACTGCTAATTCTTTTTTAACGGCTCCAACTTCTTTTATAATCTTTTCTTGAAATGTACACAACATTTTGATATGTTCATGCCCAAAAAGGATAGCTTCTAACATATCTTTCTCGCTTAACTCTTGTGCTCCTGCTTCTACCATACAAATTGCATCTTTTGTTCCTGCAACTGTTAAATTAAGACTACTGCTTTCTAATTCTTCACTCGTTGGATTGATAATAAATTCTTTTCCTATTTTTCCAACAACAACTCCTGATACTGGCCCATCAAAAGGAATATCGCTGATTCCTAAACATAAACTAGAACCAAATAAAGCCGCCATAATAGGAGAATTATCTTGGTCCACCGATAAAACAGTATTAATAACTTGAATTTCATTTCGCAAATTCTCATCAAACATAGGTCTTATAGGTCTATCAATAATTCGAGCAGCAAGAGTTGCCTCATCCGTAGGCCTTCCTTCCCTTTTTATAAAACCTCCTGGAATTTTTCCAACAGAATATAATTTTTCTTGATACAAAACAGTTAAAGGAAAAAAATCTGCTGTAATCGTATTTTTTCCCATAACGCATACGGATAAAATAACGGTATCCCCATATCTTACCAAAACAGAACCATTTGCTTGCTTTGCAAGTTCACCAGTTTCCACTACTAATTTTCTTCCTAAAAAATCAAGCTCATATACTTTTTTCATAATACCTCCACAAAATAAAAAAAGACACTTTAAAAAGAAAGTGCCTTTATTTTCTTATATTTAATTTTTCGATTAAGTTTCGATAAGAAACTACATCGTTTTCTTTTAAATAATCAAGTAATTTTCTTCTTTTCCCAACCATCATTAAAAGTCCTCTTTTTGAATGAAAATCATGAATATGAACTTTTAAATGTTCTGTTAAACTATTAATCTTTTTTGTTAAAATAGCAACTTGAACTTCTGTTGAGCCACAATCACGTTCATTCTTTCCAAACTCTTTAATAATTTCTTGCTTTTCTTCTTTTGTAATTGACATATTTTTTCCTCCTTTTTTATAATTGGTTTAATCTGAGTTAAAACATGAGGAAAGTTTTAACCAAGAATAAACTTCTTATTCATTATATTATAATTAATTACAAAAATCAACTTATTAGTATCTTTTCAAGTTGATTTTTTATACCATAAAAAACGGTTTGTATTTTTTTTCTTCTAATTTATAAATAGCAATGACTTCTTTCTTGTATTGCATAAAAACAAAAGCATAATCTTCCTTCAATTCTAAAAAAGCACCATTCTTTACTTTTTTATATTCTTCTTCATTTAAAATATAATAAGGATAAGAAAATAAGTCTTCCATCGTCAATAACTGATAATTCTTGTTTTCTATATCTTGTAAATAATAAGATTTATCAATGGAAAAGTTCCCTTGTCTTGTACGATGCAAAGATGACATAGTTCCAATAACTCCAAGCTTTTCACAAATATCTCGGATTAAACTACGAATATACGTGCCTTTCGATACTACAACTCGAAACGTAACTTCATCATTTATCATAGAAAGTAACTCAATTTCCTTTACTTCAATCTCTCTTTTTGGAAGCTTAATTTCTTCATTATTTCGAGCATATTCATATAATTTTTTACCATTTAATTTGACGGCAGCATATTTAGGAACTTCCTGAATACTATATCCTAAAAACGAATCTAAAATGTTAATAAGTAGACATTTATCCACAACTACATTTTCTTGTTTTTCCAATATTTTTCCAGTAATATCCAATGTATCAGTTTTTACACCAAATTTAATAGAAGCAATATATTCTTTATCATAACTTGTAATTTTGTCTACTAATTTAGTATAACGCCCAATGCATACTACCAAAACACCTGTTGCCATTGGGTCAAGTGTTCCAGTGTGACCGATTTTCTTTGTATTAAATTTTTTATTTAAAATGTTAATAACATCTCGACTGGTAAAATCTTTTTCTTTGTTAATAACAACTATTCCATTCATTTTTTATTCACTATCATGTATTTCTTTAATAATACTTTCTATCTTTTCTCCATACGAAATAGATTCATCATACACAAATTTTAATTTAGGAGTATTACGCATATCCATTTTTTCTGCAACTTGTATTCTTATAAAAGAAGATGCTTCTTCCATTTCTGATTCTAATTTTTTATGGTCCATTTCCATTAAACTTGTAAAATACACTTTTGCAAAAGACAAATCAGATGTTACTTCTGCCGCTGTAATGGTAATCGTTTTTAAAAGTGAATCTCTTGCTTCTTCCATTAAAATTTCACTTATGGTTTTTACAAGTTCGGAAGCAATACGTTTTGTTTTTACACTCATTACCTCTTCACCTCAACCATTTCATAAACTTCTATAATATCTCCTTCTTTAATATCAATAAAGTTTTCTAAAGTAATACCACATTCAAAACCTTTTTTCACTTCTTTTACAACATCTTTTTCTCTTTGAACACTCGCAATTTTACCATCATACAAAACTATACCATCGCGAATTAATCTCGCTTGAGCGTTATTTTTAATAATTCCTTCTGTTACATAAGAACCTGCAATATTGCCCACTTTTGAAAATTTAAAAATTTTACGAATAGTAGCAGTTCCTAAGGAACTTTCCTCAAATTCTGGGTCAAGCATACCTTTCATGGCAAGCTCCATGTCTTCTACTACTTTATAAATAATAGTATAAAGGCGAATCTCGATATTATATTCTTTTGCCACCTCTTTAGTAATACTAGAAGGACTTACATTAAATCCAATGATAATAGCATTGCTAGCATTCGCAAGCACAACATCACTTTCCGTAATCGTTCCAATTCCACTACGTATTACTTTTACTTTAACGCCTTCCACATCAATTTTTTCTAAGGCATTACGAACCGCTTCTTCACTTCCACGGACATCTGTTTTTAAAACCACGTTAATTTCTTTTTGACCAGCACTAATTTTGTTAAATAAATCATCTAACGACATAGTAGTACTCGTTAATTTTGCTTCTCTTGCTAAAGAAGTTCTTTTACTAGCAACGCTTTTTGCTTCACTCTCTGTTTCAAAAGCCATAAATTTATCTCCAGCACTTGGATTATCTGATAATCCTGTAACTTCAACTGGAGTAGAAGGCCCAGCACTTACAATTGATTCTCCTAAATCATTTTTCATTGTACGTACCTTTCCAAAACATGTACCAACAACCAAAGGATCTCCTAAACGAAGTGTTCCATTTTGAATAAGTAAAGATGCAACTCCTCCAATATTTTTATCAACACGACTTTCAATAACAGAACCAACCGCATAACGATTTGGATTCGCTTTAAAGTTTTCCACTTCACTAATCGTTTGAATCGTTTCTAAAAGTAAGTCGATGCCTTCACCAGTTACTGCAGAGATATCTACAAAAGGATATTCTCCACTCCACTCTTCAGGTGTTATTCCAGCCTCACTCATCTCTTGGCGAATACGTTCCTTATTCGCTTCTGGTTTATCAATTTTATTTACAGCAACCACAATAGGAACACCTGCAGCTTTTGCATGATCGATTGCCTCTTTGGTTTGCGGCATTACTCCATCATCTGCAGCCACTATAATAATAACGATATCCGTTACACTAGCACCTCTTGCACGCATTTCTGTAAATGCAGCATGTCCTGGAGTGTCAATAAAGGTAATTTTGCTCCCATTATGCTCTACTTGATAAGCCCCAATATGTTGCGTAATTCCTCCAAATTCAGATTCTGTTACCTTAGAATGGCGAATATAATCTAGTAAACTGGTCTTTCCATGGTCAACATGTCCCATAATCGTTACAACAGGAGGTCTTTCTATTAAATCAGCTTCATTATCTGTAATTTCATATTCTTCAAAATTAGCTACATTTTGTGTTTCTTCTTTTTTTAAGTTTTTATCATACTCCATGGCAATTAAAGAAGCATTATCATAATCAATAGCTTGATTTAAACTTACCATTACACCAAGACCCATAAGCTTTTTAATAATATCATTTGCATTTATATTTAAAGATTCTGCAAGTTCTTTTACAGTCATATTTTCTTTGTAAAGAATAACACTTTCATCTGCACTATTTGTCATTAACTTTTCTTTATGCTTATACATTTCTTTACGTTTATTCATGTATTCTTCTTTACTACTGGCAATTTGACTCTTCTTCTTTAGTTTTTGTTTTTTCTCGGTGTCATTAATTGCAGCAATATGACTACTTGCCATGATATCCTCAACAACTTCATCAATGGAATCGTTATCTTCTAAAGTAGCTTCTGTATCAGTACTAATTAAACTAATCGCATTATCTAAAATAATAACATCTTCATCACTTAGCTCATCATTCGCATATTTAACTTCTATTCCTAACTCCCCAGCCTTTTTAAGTACCTCAGCTACGGATAAATCCACACTACTTGCATATTCACTAACGCTCATCATAAGGCCTCACCTTCCTTTTCTATACAACTTATTATCTCTTCATATAAACTATCTGGTACAACTATTTCCAAAGTTCTATCTAATATTTTATTTTTACGTGCTTTATTTATAACTTCTTTTGTCTTTTTTAAATAAGCTCCTTTGCCATTCATTTTACCCGATATATCTATTTTTATTTCACCCTCAGGAGTTCTTACAATACGTAACAATTCTCTTTTTTCAAATCTTTCTCGTGTTACTACACACATTCGTAAAGGTATTTTTTTTTGTTTCAAAAAAATCACTCCTTTCTTAGTTTAAAAAATTTTAATATTTTTCGCAAAGTTTTTTGATTTAACTCTCCTCCCGCTGCATCTTTCTTTTTCTATTATAATTACATTATTTTCTGTTTTCCGTTCATAGGTATCATAAAGTCTTGTACGCTTACAAATATTTTATCGTTTCTTTAGCCAAAACTTTGCTTTACCAAATATTCATAAAACAAACTTGTACCACATGGTCAAAAATTAAAACTTTATTTTTTAATGCCTTATTATTATTTGTTAAAATAGTTCATGTTCTTTTTCTTCTAAAAAGTTTTAATTATTATCTAACTTATCTATTCCTTTACAAAGAGTTATACTAACTACCCTCCGTAAACAAAAGAGACAAGAATTCCACTTCCCCGACCATTTGGGTCACTTTTATGAGAAAATAGTTTTACTTGCAATATTCTCCTTTTATCTTTATTTTTCTAAAACAGCAGTAACTTCAATTTCAATTCTAGAGCCACTTCTTACAAATCCTCCAACTTCTACCATTGTAGAAACTGGCATTGCATTTTTAAAATATTCAGTTCGAATTGAAGAGACTACTTCAAAATCGTTCATGTCTTTTAAATATATAACAGCTTTCACAACATTATCTAAAGTAGCACCCGCTTGTTTTAAAATAGTATTTATTTCTTCAAACACTAATTTTGTTTGTTCCTTTATATCTTCTGTTACAACTTCATTTATGTTTCCCTTTGGTGCTTGCACTCCAGATACAAATATTAAATAAGAATCACCTAAATCTATTTTTTTAGCAGGTGTATAAACATAACCATCTGGATTTATATTTTCTATTCTCATATTATTCCACTTTATTTCCTTCTGCATTAATTTGAGATAATGTTTTTACTTCAATTTTATATTTTGTTAAACGACTAGCTAACTTTACATTACTTCCCTTTTTACCAATAGCTAAACTTAAATTTTCATCATTTACAATAGCAAGTGCTTCTTTTTTCATTGGGTCTATGATATTTACGATAACATCTTTCGCTGGGCTTAAAGCATTTTTAATAAACTCTGCTGCATCTTCACTATACAAAACCAAATCAACACGTTCCCCATTTAATTCTTTTAAAATACTTCCAATACGACTTCCTCGCTCACCAATACAAGCACCAATTGGGTCTATTTTTTCATTAGTAGAATAAACAGCGACTTTACTACGAATACCTGCTTCGCGCACCACTTGATATAACATGATACTTCCATCCACAAGTTCTGGTATTTCTGTTTCAAATAATCTTCTAACAAAGCCATAATGTTTTCGACTTAATAAAATAAGAGGACCTTTTGTAGTTGCTTCTACTTTGCTTATATATACTTTAATACTAGAACCCATTGTAACAATTTCATCAGGTATCATCTCACCCTTTGGTAAAATTCCTCTTGTTCTTCCCAGGTCTACATAATAATTTTTACTATCTTCCATGGCAAGCATTCCGACCATCATTTCGCCTTCTTTATCGGAAAACTCCTCAATAATGCTATTTCTTTCAGCTTCTCTTATTTTTTGATTAATCACTTGCTTAGCAGTAGAAGTTGCAACACGACCAAAATCTTTTGGAGTTACTTCTTTTTCTATAGTTTCTCCTACCTTTATGCCTGGAACAATTTCTCTCGCATCTTCAAGTAAAATTTGAGCATCCTCATTAATAGCAGGAGGAATTCTGGTTATGTTTCCTTCTTCATCCACTTCTTCTGTCCCATCATCGTAATCATCCACTACTACTAGATAAGAAATTACTTTTATTTCTCCAGTATCGCTGTTAATATCTACTCGGACATTTGTCTTTGAGTCAAAATTTTTCTTATAAGCAGTGGCAAGAGCTAACTCCATGGCTTCAATTACCACATCTCGACTTATATTTTTTTCTTCTATTATATGGTCAAGCGCCTTTAAAAATGCTTTTGCATCCATTATTCATTACCTCTTTCTTTACTTAAAACGTCTAAAATATATTCTTCTTCAATCAAATCCAACTTATCCAAAATAGGGTTAATTAAATTTGTTGCCATCACAATAGTATCCAAATCAATTCCACCCATTTTATCTAAGACAATTCGTAAAAAATGATATTTACCTTCTGTTTCATAATGTATACTATCAACATATATATCTTCTTTTTTTAAAACAACCTCAATTTTCTCACGAATTGTTTTTAAAATATTTTCCATAAATCACCTCTATATCAATAATAAAAGTGGGAATTTCTGCCCACTTAAATATCTGTTACAAAATATTTTACCATATCTATGTTTAAAAGAAAAGAAAAAGTTAACGTAATAACTTTAATTCTCCTTCTTCCGTATCTAAATCAATAATATCTAATTCTGATTTCAAGATGTTATTTTGTTCTTTTCCATATTCATCAAAAAGAACAGTCAAAACACTAGAAGAAAGACAAGTCAAAATAGATATTCCTCCAAGTAAACCAATCCACACATTCTCAGTTGTCGAATAATTTCCTTCTAAAAATTTACCTAAAAAACTAGGATAAGCAATTAAAAAAGTAATAAAACTTCTATCACGATGTTTTAATATCCTTTTCAGTTTATTTTGTAATTCTGGATATTCTTGTATGTTTTCCAAAATAACATTTACTAGTTTTCGAGAAAAATTAGCTAATGAGTAAAAAGAAAAACCAGATAAACCACTTAATAAAATACCATCAAGATAATTTTTTCCAATAATTTGAATAGTAGTAGCACTAAATGTAGCTAAAAATAATATAAAACTACTTTTCTGTCCTGCTTTAAAAATCTCCAAACGTCTTTTTTTAAATCGTAAATTATTTTTAGCACCTTTTGCGTCTATTTTCCGAATATTTTTAATTTTCATAAAAAACACCCCCTCTATAAAAACGTTTATTATTCTACTCAATAGTTTACAAATTGTCAAATAAAAAACAAGTATTTTTTTGTATTTAAACAAAAATAAAAGTAGGTTGTTCCTACCTACTCTTATTTTTGTTAAATGCATCATAACAATTATATTTAAAAATTCTAAGTTTCTTATATCTTTCAAACCGAGCTCATAACTATTTATTTTAACCGGTACTAAAATAAATTTTTAAAAATACTGAAACTCAAAATAAATTTTATCCTGTTGCTACAGGTTCAATGAAATTTATAAATCCGCTAGCAACCTCTTCTATTCCTATATCAGGAGTTACATTATCCCCTATCACTGGAGGAGCTCCAATATTTATTTGAGAAGTTGTATTAACAGTATTTACATTTTCTACTTTGGTATCTAAATCTAAAGTTTCTTCTTGATTATCATTAGATACATTCATTTTATTAGAAACATTCGCATTAACTACATTATCTGTTTCACTATTTGAAATTTTAACAGAATTTTCTTCTTTTACTTTTTTATCTTCTTGTTCTGTTTTATTATCAGAATTTACAGTTTGGAAATTTTCTTCACTCTTATCCACTTTTTTAGTAGTATTTGTACCATTGCTATCATTTTTATTTGTATTAGCTCCATCCAAAACCTTTGGTGGTTGAACATTTGTGTTAGATAAAACATTTTCATTCAAATCTAAAATAGAATCTGTATTATCAACTATCTCATCACCAGTTACCTTATCTGTAACTGTATAAACAATGGTCTTTTTATCACTTTCATCTTGTATTGTAAATTCAACTTTTTTATCATTAAATAAACTTTCTACAGCAGAAGTTAAATCTGTAATCTCTGTTGTTTTGTAATTTGTAATATCTACTGTAAGAGTTAAGGTATTCGTTGTCTTCTCAAATGGTACCTTAGTAACTTCAATAAATAAGGAAGACAAATCATCAGAATACATATGAACAAGCAAATAACTACTATTTGAATTTTCTGTATCAACAGCATTATAAACAAAGAATTTATTAAATTTTTCTGTAGGTTTCATAAGAATAAGATTTAAGATATCATTACCTTCAAGAATATCAATTTCATACTTTTCAAATTTGAAAATTTTTCTCAACATTTCATCATATCCTGTAAGTGCTACATAAGGATTATCATAAGATAACTTTATAATTGAATTAATTTTAGTATAAGCAAAAATCAATAAAGTATCTTCTAATGTAACTTTCTGTCCCTCAGGCTCATATTTTATTCCTGGAATTTCATATTTTAAATTTCCAAGCTCATCCGTTTCCATTAAATAAGATAGCCCTTTATGTTCGCTCATTAAATCTACATAATCTAAAACTAATTGAGCATCATCTTTTATTGGATATTTATAATGTGTTAAATAATAAATAAAAGCATCTTGAACGATTTTTGAATCCATACTCGAAAAATACATGAGATTTGGATTTGCCATATGATTTTGATATGTTTTAGCATATCCTACTAAATTTTCTCTAATAATTTCTAGTTTATATACATCTTCTTTATTTCCTTCTGTATTTGGATGATAAAACTTGATACTTGGTAAACTTTGGTCACTCTTAAGAGAAGCCAAATTACTATAAGAATTTCGAATATAACTTTTAATATTTTGTTTTACGGTTTCATCATAACTCGCATCATCTACTATCATATCCAACCAACTAACAAATTCTGTACTATATGTAGAATCTTCATTTATAAAAACAGTTGGAATACTAATATATTCTTTAGTTTTTACTATTTCGGGCTCTGGTACTGGAATATCCGATGAATATTTATCTTTATAGGAATCAATTGATTCTATAAATTCACCCGTCTTATAAGTAAAAGTAGTATCCTTAATAGTTTCCTCAATTTGAATGGAAGCTTTTAAATTATTTCCTTGTGTATTGTTTTTAACACTACACTTCATTATTACTTGATTTTCTTTTCCTATAGAAGGAATTGTATATTCTTTAACACTTCCACTTATCTTTGTACCATTCACATATACTATATTACAAGTTGGAGTTTTTACCACATAATCATGACTATCTCCAATAATTTCATCTACAGAATTTTTAGTAAAAGAAACTTTTATAAATGCATATGTTTCATCTGAATTATAATTCGTACCCGGTGGCGGTGCGGTATCTTTGGAACCTAATAATTTAAAATTATCTTTTGTCAATGTACCTTGTTCTTTTGGATACAAAGTAGCACTTCCCAACTCCACCTGACCACTCGTAATATATTTAGAGTGAGACTCTGGAAAAACCGACATCGCTGCTATTCCGAGTACGAATAATGTGCTTGCAATAGCTTGACCAATTTTTCGATGATATTCTACTTTTTTGTAGAATTTTTTTTCTTTTTTCATGGAACTCCTCCTTTCTTATTTTGTTTTTTGTTGTACTGTATAATCAACGGTTATCATTTTATCAATATAGATTCCTTCGGGATTTGTTATTGCATCTCCAACATATAAGAGGGTTATTTTATAATTTATGGCCTCTTTATTCGAAAGGTCTAATAAAACTGGTTCTTTTAATGAATAAGTATAGGTTCCCGTAGCTTTACTTTCTGTACCTAAACAAGTATTAGATGTAGTAGAATCACAAATTGTTTTTGTTATTTCTTCAATTGGAACACCATCCACATTGGTACTTATTTTTACATTTTCAATTTTTTGAATTCGAAAATTATTTTTTATTTGAATAATCAATCTAGAAACTTCTGCACGTACTTCCAATTCTTTAGGGTCAACTGTAAAATAATAATTCATTTGATTACCTACCAAATACGCACCACTATTACAAGTAGAAGAAGTCCCTGGACACATTTGTTCTATTCCTTTTACTTTTACATCAAATTTAGCAGTTCTTACATCATCAGAAATTTGCAATTTGGTCATATATCTTGAATAAGTTATTACAGTAGTAAGTAATAACATAACCCCTACATACATACACAGCCATTTATATAAATTTGCCCTAAATCTTTTACTATGTAATAATTCATTCACGATATTCACCTACTTTTCTTTTTATTATTTTTTCTTTTTTTAGTAGACATTTTATTTAGTTTCTTTTTTGGTACAAAACTTTTTGTCTTAAGACTTGTTTTTGATTCTTGTACTTTTTTCGCAACTCTTTTATCTTCTTCATCTACATTTTTCACATTAGTCTGTTTTATTTTTACATCATTTTTACTTTCGTTTAATTTCTTTTCTTTATTTTTTATAAATTCTTGAAACTCTTTTTCTTCTTGTGTTAAAATGGGTTTTCCCTCTTTATCTGTGCTAATTAAGAAACAAACCATAAAACCAATTATTAAAATCATAATCATCACGAAGGGACTTTTAAAAGAAGCAAGTATTTTTCCAAGGCCATTTACTTTAAAAACATATTTTCCAACTATATTTTTTAGTGGAATGGATTCATCTTCACTATTGTTATTATCTCCTTTTGTAATCATGTCTTCCCCTTTTATAGAAAGAATTCTGTGAGTTACAAAAGAGCCATTCACATCATAAAATGTAACAATATCGTTTTCTTGATAATGAGTAGTTTTTGTATCAATTACAATCATATCTCCGATATGAATAATAGGTTCCATTGACCCCGATACAACTTCTAATAAAGCATATCCATTAATGGTAGCTAAGTCTTGTTTTGCTATTTTTATACAAAAAAATGTATAAAAGTTAAATAAGAAAAGAAAGAACAATACTACTGTTGCAATGATAAAAAATATCCTTTTTATAACCTTCATTTTTTAACCCCTTTAATTCGTATCTACTTGTTTTTTACAATATGTATTTTCTATTTCATAATCAAAACCAATCAACAAATGATACATTTCATTAATCTTTTTTTCTGCAAATTGTTTTTCAACATATTCACCAATCTTTGTATCTAACTGATCATCGACACCTTCAAAAGACCATCTCCATAGTAGAAATAATTCAACTGTTTCTCCTTTAGATAACTCAATATTTTCTTTACCTTCATCTTTAAATTTTAAAGTTCGAAGGGTATATTGTTTATCTAAATCACGATAATTGTTCACTTCATTTCGATTGGCATCTCGATTTAAAATAGTATATCCACTTTTATCACTTCCTGGATAATAATAAATATCAGTAGTACTTAAATCCGTTCTTTTAAGAGCATATTCCATATTAATACAACCCTTAATATTTCCTTCTTGAATACAAATAGTATCCTCTTCTAACGTCATTCCAGTAATTATGATTTTACTTGCCAAATTATTTGTAAGTGTTATTCTATGTTCTCCACTTACTCCAGGATGAATAACTTTTTCATTATTTAAAAATCTTTCATTATTAAATATATCTAAATTTTCTAAATAATATTTTCCTTTATCTTTTATATCTACAATTTCAGAAGTTTGTTTGTAAACAGCCGTTAAAACAAGTTCTTTTGTTACTTCTACAACATCCGTTTGTTGGTATTTGTTTCCTTCTTTATCTTGATAATAATCTAGAGTAAAGTATTTACAATTTTCTGTTTCATCTACTTTATAAGGAATATAATTTGCCAAATCTATTTTTGTACCACGTTCATATTCATATTTATATTCTGTTAGTAACGCATCAAAGAAACCTTCTCCTGCAGAAATCGTAACTGAATATTTTTCTGTAATCGCAATTAAAATATCAAATTCAATTATTTTTCCATAATATATTCCTTTAACATGTACTTTAGCCGTTCCTACATTTTTTAAATTAGCACGAATGGTTAAAGAATTAACAGATGATAAATCTCCTGAAACTAAATCTATAATTTTAGTACCTTCCGTAATATCCACGATATCAATGGAAACATTTTCATTTCCTTCTGTATATAAATGTATTCCATTTGCAACTGGTACTGATTTAACATCTTTGACAAAAAAGTTGGTATTTAAAACAATATCCCAAAAAGAATGTTTATCTTTATTCAAAGTAACTGTATATATTTCATTTTGTGTTTTTAAATAATAGCCAGGACGTGTAGCAAAATGTAATGTTTTGGTATCTTTTCTGTCTTGATTATACGTAACCGTTATATCAACATTTTGATCCACTAATTCTTGTAATCTATCTGTTTTTGGAGTTAAAGTAATAATTCCTTTAACTGTTGTGTCTAAACTAAATAGGTCATTAAATAAAGATAAATTTGTTGTAATATCTTCTATTTTATAATCTGTTGTCGCTTGACCCATTTCATCTTTTACTATATAAGAAACTTGAAATGGTGCTTCTTCTACATAATAAGTATCTAAAACATTTACAACAACAGTGTATACAGGTTTGTAAACTGTCACTGTATAATTTTTTGGAGTTCCATCTTCCGCTACAACCGTAATTACGATTTTATTGTCACCAGGCCTTAAGAAAATATTTGTTCCATTTTCTACTGTTACTTCTTCTCCATCTTTATTTGTATAAGTATAAGATAACTCTGCTTTATTATTTGCAGGTGTTCCTTTTAGATCTATTTTATTATCACTTGCTGAAACTAAAACTTTATACTCATCTATTTTTGGAGAAAATGCTGGGGTAAGTATTCCCTTATTCACATTGCTAATTTCTAAATTAGATAAAAGATTATTATTAGACTTATCTGGATCAGACGCTTTATTAATAATGATTTTATAATCAGTTTGTGTAACACCATCTTCTGCTATACCTGTAATTACAAGTACATTTTGATTTCCTGTAACAAGAGGCAAATCTAAAATAGAAGTTACTTTTTTTCCATTATACATAAATTGCATTCCACTTGCTTTTTCATCATTTAGCGCTGCTTCGAAAGAAATTTTTTCTATGTCTGCTTTTACATCAACTACATATTCTGTTATATCTTTATTAAATTGTGGAGATAGTAAACCTACATTATTTAAAACCTCTATTTTTGATAATGCACTATCTTTACTTTTTGAAGTGTCTACTTCTCTATAAATTACAACTTCATATGTTCTAGTTATGCCCTCTTCGCTTACAACATGAATGTTAACCACATTTTTACCAGGTTTTAAAGGAAGATTGGTTAAACTATTTACACTTGTTCCATCTAAAGTATAAAACATAGAAGCATTTTGATTGGCCAGACTTGCTGTTAAAGTAATGTTTTCTTCTTTTCTATCAACATAAATTTCATAAGCCAGCGTATTTTCATCAAATATTGGAGTAAGTATTCCTTTATTTGTTGTTAATTCTTTCAAGGAATTCTCTTTACTTGGTGTTGCCCGATTAATAACTACTGTATAATCGGTTTTACTTCCATCTTCTGCTATAACTGTAACAACAACTGTATTATCTCCAATTCGTAGATTTAAATTATCTAAATTCTCTACTGGCATATTATTAAAAGTATAAGTTACACTTGCTTTTTTACTACTTGGTATTGCTTTTAGAGAAACAACAGAAGTATTAGTAGAAACACCTATCATATAACGATTCACATAAGGATCAAATGCTAAAGTTCCATTAGAAATTGTTAAATTTTTTAATAAACTATTACTATCTTTGACACCAGGGGCTACTTCACGATTAATAACAACTGAATATGTTCTAGAAACTCCATTCTCAGCCGTTACAATAATTTGAACAAAATTATCACCTGTATTTAAAGAAAGATGATTTAAATCTGCTACAATTTTTCCATTATAAATATAAGTAATTGCAGCTTTTTTACTTTTTGGTTTAGCTATTAAATCTAAACTTTCTTTGTCATACCCTACACGAATATCATAACTAAGTATATTTTTATTAAACTTTGGTTCCAAAGTTCCTAAAGAAGTAGTAAGACTTTTCAAATAATTTTGACTAGACTTTGCCTTATTTACAACCACTTCATATATACTTGTAGAACCATTCTCAGCTGTTACTGTAATTACTACTTTATTATCTCCCGTATTTAATTTTAGTTTTTCTAAGGAAGAAACGGTTACACCATTATAAGTATAAGAAAGTTTTGCCTTTGTACTTGTAGGTTGTGCTTTTAAAGAAATTTTCCAGTTCCAAGCACTAAGTCCAATATAATAAGAATAAGTATTTTTATCAAATAAAAGTGTTCCTTTATTAGTTGTTAAACTTCTTAAAGTACTATCACCATCTAAAACAACTGGCGGTTTATCTTCTCCTGGATTTGGTATTTCACTTGGTTTTTCTATATTATTTGAACTATCTCCTGGTTTTGTATTAGTAGAATTTCCTGTATTTATACCGTTTATTACTTTTACAGTGTATGTATTAGTATAAACTCGGTCATTATAAGTAAGGGATAATGTAAAAATTACTTCTCCTACTTTTAGTCCTTTTATACTTAAAATACCATCATTTGCAGTAGCAATCGCTATTTTTTCATCACTAGAAGACACAGTAACATTTCCTACTAATCCAACAAGTCGATAAACTACGTTTAATTCTTGCATTTTCTTTAAATTAAATGTACCACTATTGCTTTCTAACTCAATTGCTCTATTTATATCTTTAATACTAACTTTTGTACTTGCTTCATATGTTTTACCATTCGTAGTCGTTTGTAAATAAACTGTAATATCTCCAATTTTTTTGGGAATTACCACTACATAATTATTGGCAACATAACAAGTAGCAACTTCAGCATCACTAGTAGAACAAGTAAATCCTCCAGGATTAATATTTTTATAAGAAAAACTAATTTTAGTACTTGAATCACTAAGAGACATCTCAGTATTATCTGTATCAAATTGCAATTCTTTATTTTTTATTATTTCTTGATTATCTTGTGTATTGTCAATTGTATAATTGCTTTCTCCGCGAAATAAATCTCCAATTTTCCCAAAAAACTTAGATGTACAGCTACAACTCGTAATTAATAAAAGAATAATGATGATAATGATAATATAAAGAATAATTCTTCTTTTTCTTTTCTCATCAGAAGTAACATCTTTTTTACTAGCAAACTCATTCAAAAAATTCTTCATCTCTGTACCCCTCCTTTTACTATTGGATAATTTATTTTTACAAATCAATTTAATTTTCAAATAAACCTACGACTATTTTCATAGGCTTATTTGGAAGTTAAATTAACTTCCTCTTTTTAATACTGATTAAGGCATTGTTGGAGCAGTTGCAGATTGTGCAACTGTAACATCGATAGTTAATTTAATTGTATCTAATGTTTCTTTTGAACCTAATCCTGTATCTTTTTGGTTATTAGCATTAGTTACTTCATCTTTTGTAGCAGATGCATCATCAAATGCCCACTCCCAATTAATTTTGTAAGTGTCATTTAATGCTGTATTGGCAGCAACGATTGCACTTCCATCAGTTTTATTTAATTCAGCAACTAAAGTAGCTAAAGAAACTTTTTCTACACCGCTAACAGCTGTACCATTTTTAGTTAAAGTAAACTTAATTTGGTCTGCTAAATCTGAATTAATAGCATTTCCATCTTTGTCTGTAGCTTCTGCTGCAATTTTTACTGTATAAGCAGTTTCTGCTGTACCATTAATAGTAAAAGTATATTCACCAGTTGCTCCTGGACCTATAACTTTATCAGTATCAGCACTTTGAATTGCATTATTATTATAAGCAGTTTTAAATAAATCAACTGTTGTAGTATCTGTCCAATCAGCACCGTCTTTATCTTGTAACTTAAAACTAAATTTAGCAACTCTAGCACTATCAGTAATAGTATCTAAAGCTGAGATATATTTAGCATAAGTTCCACTTACTGAATAACCTGTAATTGCAACAGCCATTAATAAACCACCTAGTACCATCATTTTCTTTTTCATTCTTTTTCACCTCCCCTCGAAATTTCTTCTTTATAATGCATAACTTTTCTGTTATGCGACAGGAAGTTATGTACTTCCAAATCTATGTAAACGCCCAAAGGGCAGTTTACGCATATTCATTTAAGTCTTTCTAAGACTTACTTTTATTTTCAGAATTCTTTTCTTCCAATTCTTTTCTTTTTTTGTATTCTAAGAATTCTTTTCTTTCAATTTCTCTTTGTTTCTTATTAGAAATAGAGAAACCAATTACAAATATCATGGTAATTCCTAAAACAACAATAATAATTGTTGTTGGTTCTGATAAGCTATCCATCATAGAACCAATTCCTGGAATTCTACCTATATATAAACCTTCTACGTCACTAAGTTCTACCAAATTTTTATCTTGGGTACTATTGTTATCACCTTTTGTAATAAAAAATGTTTCTCCATTTTCTACCACAACATCAATAACCCGGTGCGTAGTAACAGTTCCTTCTGCATCTCGAAAAGCAATAACATCATCTACTCCTAACGATGCAGGGTCAACTATTTTGGTTAATATCATATCTCCTTTATGTATTTCTGTTTCCATTGAACCAGATAAAACGATGAAAGGTTTTATTCCAAATATACTTGGAACAACATCTTTTTTTGTTTTAGCTTGAAACATAATACTTAAATTCATTACCAACATAGGAACTAGTATTACACAGGCAATAATGATAAGCCAATTACTAAATGAATGATACCATTTATTTCCCTTTTTCATTTCTTTCACCACTTTCATTTATTATATGGTTAAGCACGATAAATCCCGATTAAATCCTAGGTCTAGAAAGTATACGAGATAGAGTAGCACTTTCTTCTAAATCTTCAGCATCTGGCTCTCCACCTTCACTACCACTACTTGTTTCTTCCATATTCACTTGACCATCGTCTATCTGTATTACTTCACCTGTTGGAATTGAGTCCCCATTTCCATCACTTGACTCAATCGTATTCGTTTGGCTATCTTCAGTATCTTTATATTGTTGAATAATTGCCTCACATTTTGCTTCTAATTCATCATTTGTATCAATTGGACGTACACCAGATTCAATCGTCCAACCACAATTAATACAAACAATTCTATAAGCAAGCATATCTCCAATTTGTGTGATTTCTTCTGCACCTGGAACATGAGGAACAACATTTATATCTTTTTCTGCCCCACAACCGCATGAAAATTTGGAAGAACCAATACATCCTTCAATTGGTTGAGAAACAAAATCATGTTTATGTACTAATTTAGAACTAATTAAATACCCACAGTGAGGACAAAACTCCTGTTCCCACACTTCATCTCCTATAGTTACTGTATGTATGTTACCATCAGATACGCAAAGTTCTGATTCAATAATAACAACTTGTTTTTGAATATCTCCATCTTCTGGACATTTCATATCAGCATATACGTTGTGTGTTCCATCTCCATTTGCCTTTACTATTCTTGTACCTGGAACTTCTTCAGTATATTTATGGTCATGAACTGGTTTCTTTACACGATAATTAACTTTTGTTCCACATCCATCTACACATATTTCAAATTCGTATTCAACTCCATTTACTATTTCAGTAAACGTTTCTGTTCCAGGTTTACACACTACATTTTTTTCTATTAATACTTGTTTTTGAATACTTCCATCTTCTGGGCATTTCATATCAGCATATACGTTGTGTGTTCCATCTCCATTTGCCTTTGCTATTCTTGTACCTGGAACTTCTTCAGTATATTTATGGTTATGGTCTGGTTTCTTTACACGATAATTAACTTTTGTTCCACATCCATCTACACATATTTCAAATTCGTATTCAACTCCATTTACTATTTCAGTAAACGTTTCTGTTCCAGGTTTACACACTACATTTTTTTCTATTAATACTTGTTTTTGAATACTTCCATCTTCTGGGCATTTCATATCAGCATATACGTTGTGTGTTCCATCTCCATTTGCCTTTACTATTCTTGTACCTGGAACTTCTTCAGTATATTTATGGTCATGAACTGGTTTCTTTACACGATAATTAACTTTTGTTCCACATCCATCTACACATATTTCAAATTCGTATTCAACTCCATTTACTATTTCAGTAAACGTTTCTGTTCCAGGTTTACACACTACATTTTTTTCTATTAATACTTGTTTTTGAATACTTCCATCTTCTGGGCATTTCATATCAGCATATACGTTGTGTGTTCCATCTCCATTTGCCTTTGCTATTCTTGTACCTGGAACTTCTTCGGTATATTTATGTTCATGGTCTTCAGGGTTCGGTTTCGTATCATCATTACCTGGTTTTTGATTTTCAGAATCATTTTTATCTTTATCTTCATTGTTACCTGGTTTTTGATTTTCAGAATCATTTTTATCTTTATCTTCATTATTACCTGGTTTTTGATTTTCAGAATCGTTGTTATCATTACCACCAATAACAGGTTTTACGTCATCTTCTAGTTTTTCTGGGTCTTGACGTTCTGGAGTTTCGATTTTATTAGAAGCAATTTCATTTTCTTCTTGTTTCTTTTTTTCTTCCCCAACTGGAACAACTATAAACTCTCCATTTTCATTAATAATAACTTGTTGTTCAACACCACCAACATTTATGGTAGCACCTAAACTTTGTAAAATAAGTAGATTTTGTTCTGCTGTTTTAAGGTATGGATCAATTCCAAGAGAAGCTGCTAATTCTGCTTTAAGCTCTGGTGTAGGCTTTAATCCAATAGACTCTAAAGCTTCATCTAAACTATATCCCGTATAATTTGATAAATCTATGGTATTGTTACTTTTGATATCTTCTTTTAAATCTTGTTGTTTTTTTTCTTTGTTCGTTTGTTGTTCTTCTATTAGTTTTTCATTTTCTACTAAAGGTTTTGCATTTTCTTTATCAATTAAATCTTCTAAACTTGGAGCAAAAATATCTTCAGTTCTTTTTTCACCACATCCACAACCAGACATTACCAAAGAACCAGTAAGTCCTACTGTAGCAAGCATCACTTTAGCTTGTCCCAATATATTCTTTAAAGTTTTTTTATGTTTTACTTGTTTCATATTTAAAAATCTATCTCCTTTTTCCTTCATTGTATAAAAATATCAGTATCTTATTTTTATACAAAATACCAAAATACATAAAATTCATTTAAATTGGCACCTATGTTATCATAGTCATTAAAAAAAGTCAAATATTTTTTTTCTACTAAAAATTACCAAAAAGTATATAGAAATATTTAACTATTTTTTCTAAAAAAATTATAACATATTTTTGAAACAAAAAAACACTTCAATTAGAAGAGTTTACAAACATTTGATTATTTAATAAAACCATTTTGAACTGCCTTAGTATCATTAACAACAATAAACGCTCTTTCATCATATTTCTTTATAAGATGAATAAGTCCTTTTAAATTTCGATTGTTAATTTGAAAAAACAACATATCCCGTTTATTCCCTTGAAAGTCATCTTTTAAATCGATAACTGAAACAGCATATCCATGCTTTCTTATAGCTCCCAAAAGAGCCTTGTTACCTTTTTCGATGACAACTTGTACCCCAACAATTCCTTTAATAAAAGTATTAGAAAGATACGCTCCAATAAATGTTCCCGTTGCATATCCTAAAGAATAAGCAATCGGTATCAAAATACTTTTTACATCAGTAATAAGAGCTTCTCTTGCAACCAAAAACCAAATAAATACTTCTAAAAAAGCAAGAACTACCATAATAACGGTACGTCCCTTTACCATAAGCATAGTTCTAACTGTTCCTATAGAAACATCTAATATACGAGCAAAAAAAATTTTAATACACAAAAAGAATAACTCCATATTTTTACCACCTAACACTATTCTTCCCCAAAAAGTTAAAAATAAACAATGCAAAACAAACAAGAAAGAACAGGAACAAAAATAATAACAATAAAACCTTCGGAAAATTTCGTTTTTCTTTTTCTCTATTTTCATATAAATTATCTCGATACCCATATCTTGTACTAAGCATTTCTATATTTTTACTTTGCTTATTCAATTTCATAAGTTCTTTTTGTTTTTTTATTTGCTCTGCATCCATCATAAATCCACAATTTGTACACAAAAAACCTATACTTGGAAGAGAAGCCCCACAACGTTTGCAAATCATTTAAATCACCTACTAATATTTTAATCATAAAACATTCTTCATTCAACTTCATTTTTAACATTTAAAAACAAATTTAGACAAAAAAATATATTATTTATAAAAAATCGAAAAAATTTTTTTATTTTTATGATACACTTTCATAGTACTGTATAAAAATCAGGTGAAACAATATGATTAATTTTATAATTTATGAAGATGATAAAAAATGGCAAGAACACTATAAACACGCCATATTAAATATAATAGGCCACAAAGAAGATAAATACCAAATCCTAATCATTGACAAATACACCAAAGAAGCCAAAAAGAAATTAGATGATTTACTAGGAAAAAATATATTTCTTTTGGATATGGAAGTCCCGGGAAAATCTGGATTAGATTTAGCAAGAGAAATAAGAGATGCTGGTGACTGGGAAAGTCAAATGATAATGATAACTTCTCATGAATGTTTTAAAGAAGAAGGATTTACAAGTAAAATTTTAATGCTTGATTTTATTACAAAAAAAGATTATGTAGAAGATAAAATTGAAGAAGCTATTGTAGTTGCTTTACGAATTCATTCGCGACATAAATCCTTTAAATTTATTTATAATAATGAACTTTATCAAATCCCCTATCATGATATTCTGTTTTTTGAAAAAGACCTAAATCATAATTATACTTCGATTATCACCCCTAAAAAAGCATATAAACTCAAACAAAGTATTACAAAAATTGAAACAGAACTATTATCAAATCCTGATTTTTTTAAAACACATCAAAGTTGTATTGTAAATCTTAAAAATATTGAAAAAGTAGACTTCACAAACAATTGCATTTATTTTCAAAATTATAAAACTGACTTACTTTCCAGAAATAAGAAAAAAGACTTAAAAGAAAAATTAAAAAAGGAAAATAATTATGAACTGGAATAGTTATAGTATGGGATTATGGATTTTTTCCTATATTTTTCTAACGACACACCTACTAATAAAACATAAGAAAAAATATGGAATATCCTTTATTAGAATCTTCATTTTTGCTTTTTTATATATGATAAACTTTACCTACTCAGAGCCACTCACATCTTTTGCTATTTATATTTTATTAAGTTTTCTTTTTGTTTTTTTTGAGTTTAGAAAAAACAATCAACCCATTCTTCCCATTATCATTACGATATATTTGATTCGTTTTATTTTTGAACTTCTTTTTTACATCACCCTAACAATTTTACATATCCCTATCCCTTCTTTATTTTTTTTAAATAAATGTACAACCATTCTTAGTTTTTTGGCAGTACTTATCTTTCAAAATTATATTAAAGAAATTATCAATATCCACTATATTTATAAAAATAAAAGTTTACTCTCAAAAATAATTTTAAACAACATAGGACTTTTTTTAGTGACATCAATTCGACTAACACATTACCAAATTCATTCAAATTTACACTTATATATGAATTTATTTTTATTTATTATTATTATTAATTTAGTTTTTATTTTGTTTCATGAAAAAGAGAAAAATAACGATTTAGAAAAAAATTATAACAAAATGGTAGAATATTCCGAATTCACGGAAGGTCTTTTAACAGAATACAAAAGCTTTGTTCATGAATATAAAAATAAATTACTTATTATAAAAAGTCTTACAGATAAAAAAAATAAAGAACTACAAAAATATATCGACACTCTTTTAGAAGAAAAAGTAGTAAATCATTACAGGTGGTTATCTGAACTTAAAAATATTCCAATTGCTGGAGCAAAAGGACTAATTAATTTTAAATTATTACAAATGAAAGAATTAAAAATTGATGTAGAGATTTATATCTCAGAAGAAATCGCCAAAATAAAAGATGATTTTCTAACGAGCAAAGAAAAAAACGATTTATACACCCTTTTAGGCATTATTTTAGACAATGCAATTGAAGCGAGTTTAGAAAGTAACGAAAAAATGATAAGTTTGCATTTTTATAAAGAAAAAGAAACAATTGTGTTTCTACTTGCCAACACTTTTAAACATATCGCTTTAGATAGAATGGAAGAAAAAGGCTTTAGTAGTAAAGGAGATAATAGAGGAATGGGTCTTTATATATTCCAAAATATCATAAAATATAGTGATACATTTTCAAAAGAAACGAGTGTTATTGATAACTTTTTTGTTCAAAAAATTTTAATAAAAAAATGCAAATAGCAAATTATACCCTATATTTAACACATTATCTTCAAGGGTCTTTTTTTGACTTTTATTTATGTTATCATAAAAATGCGAAAGCGAGGTGTATGAGTTTGAGAAGTCGTGTTAAGTGGTTTAAAGATGAAAAAGGTTATGGTTTTATTAAATATACAGACAATGAAGATATTTTTGTACACTATTCCTCTATCATTCAAAATGGATATAAAACTTTAAAAAAAGATGATGAGGTAGAATTTGAATTGATTGAAACACCTAAAGGATACCAAGCGATAAATACAAAAAAAATAGACCAATGATTCACAGAAAATTGGTTTATTTTTTTTATCAAAAGTACTTCATTGTACTTATTTTACTTGCAACTACTTTTCCAAGTCCAATTTAATACTTCTGGCATATCTACTCCATACTCTTTTATATATTCACGATGTTTAATTAACTTGTCTTTACAATACTCTGCACAATAAACACTACTACTTTCATATTGAGGTAAATAATTAAGTGCTAATAAAACCAAGTGATAACGGTCTACTTCATTTAAAACTCGCATATCAAATGGAGTAGTAATACTTCCTTCTTCATTATACCCACGCACATGTAAATTTTTGTTAACTCTTCGATAAGTAAGTTCATGAATTAAATTAGGATATCCATGAAAAGCAAAAATAATGGGTTTATCTTTTGTAAAGATTCTATCATAATCCAAATCACTTAAACCATGGGAGTGTAAAGAATCTGATTGTAATTTCATTAAATCAACAACGTTTACAAATCGTATTTTTATATTTGGAATATATTCTCTTAAAATACTTACCGCTGCAAGTCCTTCAAGTGTTGGCATATTTCCACAAGTAGCGATTACAATATCTGGCTCGACTCCTCTATCGTTACTTGCAAATCCCCAAATTCCTATCCCTTTAGTACAATGCATTTCTGCTTCTTCCAAAGTTAACCATTGAGGAGTTGGATGCTTACTAGCAACAATTACATTTATATAGTTTTTGGTTTGTAAAACATGGGCAAAACAAGAAAGTAAAGTATTCGCATCTGGTGGTAAATAAGCTCTTACTATACTTGCTTTTTTAGTCATAATATGATTTAAAAAACCTGGGTCTTGGTGTGTATAGCCATTATGGTCTTGTTGCCATACATGACTAGTTAAAATAATATTTAAAGACGCTATATCACGCCGCCAAGAAACATCACGAGCCATCTTTAACCATTTAGCGTGTTGACTTACCATCGAATCAATAACTCGAATAAAAGCTTCATAACTATGTATAAAACCATGTCTTCCCGTTAACAAATATCCTTCTAACCAACCTTCACAGGCATGCTCAGATAAAAAAGAATCAAGAACAACCCCTTCTTCTTTCAAATACTCATCTTGATTTAAAATAGAAGCATTCCACTGACGGTCTGTTACTTCAAACAATGAATGTAAACGGTTAGAAAGAGCTTCATCCGGACCAAAAATCCGAAAATTATGTTTTTCACGATTGTTTTCAATAATATCTTTTATAAAATTTCCTAATTCTTTCATATCTTGTACAACTATATTTCCTGGAGCAGTAACACGTACACCAAACTTTTTAAAATCAGGAATAAAAAGAGGTATTAATAAAGAACCACCATTAGCATTAGGATTTGCTCCCATTCTTTGAAAACTAACAGGTGCTAAAGCTTTTAATTCTTTTTTTAATTTTCCTTCTTTAGTAAATAACTCTTCTGGATGATAACTTTTTAACCAAGCCTCTAACCTCTCTAAACTTTCAGGATGCTCTTTTGTTACTTCAATCGGAATTTGATGTGCTCTAAAACTTCCTTCTATCTTCTTACCATCAATTTCTTTTGGACCAGTCCAGCCTTTTGGAGTACGTAGTACAATCATTGGCCAAATCGGTCTTGTAGCGTCACTTTTCTTTCGTGCATGATTTTGAATTTCTTTAATTTTTTCAATACATAAGTCCATAACAGTAGCCATATCTTCATGCATTTTTGATGATATATCTCCACTTACATAAAACGGCTCCCAACCACATCCACGTAAATAAGCATCCAATTCCACATTACTTATTCTGGAAAGAACAGTAGGATTGGCAATTTTATAGCCGTTTAAATGAAGTATGGGTAAAACCGCACCATCTGTAATCGGATTTAAAAATTTATTGGAATGCCAACTAGTAGCAAGTGGTCCCGTTTCTGCTTCTCCATCTCCAATTACACAAGCTGCAATTAAGCTTGGATTATCAAAAACAGCTCCAAACGCATGCAAAAGACTATAGCCAAGCTCTCCACCCTCGTTAATAGAACCAGGTGTTTCAGGAGTAGCATGAGACCCAATTCCGCCAGGGAAACTAAATTGTTTACATAATTTTGTAAGACCTTTAATATCTTCAGTTATTTCAGGATAAAACTCTGTATAGCTTCCTTCTAAATACGTATTGGATACAACCGCTTGACCTCCATGCCCTGGCCCACAAATGTAAATCATATTTAAATCATATTTTTTAATGACACGATTTAAATGTACATAACAAAAATTTTGTCCAGGAACAGTTCCCCAGTGCCCTACTAATTTAGATTTAATATCATCAAAAGAGAGCTTTCGTTCCAAAAGAGGATTATCTTTCAAATAAAGCTGAGCAACACTTAAATAATTAGCAGCTCGAAAATAAGCATCCATTTTCTCTAACATGACATTTGTTAATGTTTTCCCTTGCATACTATCAACCCTATCTTTAATTAGTATACTATAGGAACAAAAAAATAGCAAAACAAAGAAAAAGACATTTTTCTTTCTACTAACAAACAAAAAAGGAACTTAATCCTCTTTTAATCGTATTTGAATTGCA
The DNA here is from genome assembly GCA_947652325.1 of uncultured Mycoplasmatota bacterium. GTDB lineage: Bacteria > Bacillota_I > Bacilli_A > RF39 > UBA660 > MGBC108787. The sequence continues at coordinate 151,573 of CANTCQ010000001.1, read as the reverse complement.
TCAATTGCTCTTTTTTTATTTAAAATTTTATTTTCTTCTTCGGCACATATCCAATTTGACCACTGAGTTCCCACAAAATGTACACGATATACTAAATTTTTGAAACAAATGATTTTAAATCCGTAAATAGGAATATAATTCATATCTTGTTCTTTATTAGCATCAAAACTACGCCACTTTTTTTGTTGATACACTTTATACTTTATAGGAAAAGAACTCTGAATAAGAATAGCTCCAATAGGATTTCCAAAGATACCAGCATAACTTTCATTATCTCTTACAAGAGGCAACCATTTTTTTTCTTTATTATCATATATTTGATAACGAATTGCTGTTTTTTCCCTATCTTTAGGTAACTCAGCATCTAAATATTTCGTTGGATTAACACGCTTATTTTTTGCATTCCGAACTTCAAAATGCAAATGACTACGCTTTGTTCCACTTGCTCCCATAATACCAATAATATCCCCTTGTTTTAAACATTCACCTACTACAACAAAAATTTTTTCCAAATGCGCATACAAAGTAAAATAACCATTTTCATGTTCTAAAATAACAAAATTTCCATAACTTTCTTTTTTTTTAGAAAAATTTTTTTCATTTCCAACAAAAAAAACAACACCATCACTGTGAGAAAGAATTTCCGAAACTTTATTTTCCTCTTTTACTACATCCACACCACGATGAGTAAGAAAATTATACCTACGAATAATTTGATTTCTAGCATTATGTAACACTCTACTCAAAAAAATCAATCCTCCCTCTACCATACCTTATGATAAAGAAAAAAAAAAGTATTTATAGATGCGGATAAAAATAAAAAATATGTAAAAAATCCAATTGTTGGGTATATGTTTTTTTATTCGTTCCTTCATGATAAATGCAAAAAAATGTATATAAAATCTATATAATAAAAACTCTCATAAAAACAAGAAATTTTTTTACCTTCATGAATAAAAAATATTAACCTTTTCTATAAGGATGAGTTTCCCTATAAGCTGCACTATATGCATAACTTTTGCAAAAAGAATCATACATTTCTTTAATACTTTTTATTCTAGATTGAACAAATTTTTCATCTATTACATAATCCATTTGAATACCTAACTTCTGCAATGTTTCATTTAATTGACTTGCTATTTGAATATCCTCTAATTGTTCTTCTTTATAAGAACAAATTAAAGCATCAATTTGAGACAAATTTAACAAAGTATAATTTCCATTTTCAAATAAACTACCACGTATATCATAATGTTCCATTGCCAATAATCCAGTATCTAAACTAGGAACAAAAGTGTTATTTTTATCTCCAATATTATTATTTTTTTTTAACATATTTCCATCTCCTTTTTGTTTTGCAATTATAATAAAACAATTAAAAAAATATTACAACTTTTTTTAAAATTTTTATGACATTTCAATTATTTTCAACAAAAAACTGAAAAAAAGCAAAAAGATTTTAAAAACATAATCAATAAAAAATAAATACATAAATATTTGAAAAAAACTTTGAAAATTTAATAGGTAAACCAGAAGTTTTTTTTAGAAATATCAGATTATTATAAGTTTGAATGCAAAACAAAAAAGTACATACTGAAAATTTAAACCCATTAAAGTAAACTGGTCTTTAACTAAAAAAAAGCGTGGTAAAATATATTGAATATTATAAATATTATGCCATTTCATTTCACCAATTAAAAAGTGCACAAAAATTCCTAAAATGAATAGAACAAATAAAGAATCACTTTACAATAGATATTTTTTCAAAAAGTAAATAACAAGGGAAAATAAAAGCACTTGATTTAAATAAAAGAAATAGATAGCAAAATAATTTAATCAAATAATAATTTAAATATAATACTTTTTTTGTTTAAAAACCAAATATTTACATAATAAAAAGATATCTTAATCAGATATCTTTTACTATTCTTAAATGGTCGGGAAGACAGGATTTGAACCTGCAACCCCTTGGTCCCAAACCAAGTGCTCTACCAAGTTGAGCCACTTCCCGATACATACTATATTATAGCATCAAATTTTAAAATTGCTACAAAAAATTTAAATGGTGCACCCAAAGGGAGTCGAACCCCTAACCTCTAGATCCGTAGTCTAGCGCTCTATCCAATTGAGCTATGGGTGCAAATTAAAATGCAATATTATTATAGTATAGACATTTTAAAATTGCAAGTAATTAAATGGAATTTATGAAAGAATTAAAATGCAATTAGTCATTTTCATGTTCTTTTAAATATTCATCCATCTTTTTCATTTCTTCTTTTTCCATTTGCATTTTTTTTATATCTTCTATTAATATTTCATCAATATGCAGTACAGAGTTTAAACACTTTATAACCACTTTCTCGGTACTTTTTTTTAAAGACATAATTTCAAGGACATCTCCATCTTCTACAATAATAGTTGTTAATTTCTCCGTTTCTTTAATTTGTTTCACTTAATCTTCCCTCTCTATATTTTCAAACAAACTATCATTAAAAAATTCTGTTAACGGAATATCTAACCCTTGACAAACACGAATAATAGTTAATAATTTAGGATTTTTGGATTTACCATCTATTAAACTTTGTGCTGTACTTTGCGTAACGCAACATTGTGATGCAAGCATATTGATAGAGATATCTTTTTCTTGACATATCTTCAAAATTTTTTTAGATACTGCGCTAGATAATTTCATATAAACCACCTTATGACTCAAGTATACCAACTAAAAGCCCAAACTTATTAACGACACATCGTTAAAATGAGTCCCATACATTGGAATAAATAATAGTTTGTTTGCTAAGAGTATAATAATGTTTAGGCCATAAAAATGTCGAAAAAGGTCGAAAAAATTTTAAATTATTTATATTTTAATATTAGAGCAAAAAAAAGCACATTTTAAGTCCTAAAATAAACATATACTTTTGCACTTTTATAAAACAAAAAATACATCCAAAATATTTGAATGTATCTATTAATTTTTTTTATTCTATTTTCCACAACTGAAATTTTCCTGTAATTTCGTTTACATCTTTGATATCTCCATAAAGAATCGCTCCTAAATATTCTAGCTCATTATTTTCTCTATTTGCTATAGCATCTACAAGTTCTTCATCTGTTCTTGTTTCTAACATTTCTTTAGGATAATCTGCCACTAATAAATTAGGATTTTGTTTTGCTTTTTGAATCTTTTCTTTTAGTTTACTCTTTCTAACTTTTGTAATAATAAAAGGAAATTGACTAATTCCTAAATGTGTACCATTTGATTTATCTATCAATACAGATTTTCCCATAATTTCTTTACTAGAATATTTTCCAACGGCGATAGAAAGATGACCTATCACATTTAAAGCAACAGAAGCTTCTACATCAGTCGCAATAATACCTACAATTTTCTTATCTTCATATTTCATTATTTACTCCTTCATTTTTTATATTTATTAAAACAAAGGAGTAAAAACTTGTTCTAAAACTTCTAGTTTTGCCCATAATACACCACTATGCATGTCTCTTGGATATTTAAGCATATGTTTAACCTCCATAATTATTTTTTTCATAAAGCATAATTAACAAACTGTTTTCAATTTATTTAAAACTTGATGATAATGATTTGATGAATTTTCACATTTCAATTGATTGACATGTTCAAAGCAATAAGAAAGTAACCAATTTCTTAAAGTATAAATCAAAAAGATTTCATTATTTTCAATGTCCTTATAATACTTATCTTTTAAAATTTGAAATGCGGAAATCTCTTTATATTGAAACATTCTAGCATATTCATATAAAATATCTCCTACTAAAAAATCATCATAATCAATTAAATATAATTCTTTTTTAGTACTATTAAAGCAAACATTATCTTCATTAATATCCCCGTGTAAATAATGTAAAGAAACTGTATCTAAATAAATTTTATTTTTTTCAATAATTTGAAAAATGAAAGCATAATCTTCTTTAGTTAAATCATTTTGTTCTAAAGCATAATCTGCATAAAGTTTCATGTAAGATATAATAAATTCATACCAACTAGTATTGTTAAAACGAGTGGATAAATTAATAAAAGGACTCTTGTGTTGGTGAATAGTGAATACTATCTAAAATTTTTTTTAACTTATCTGCAATAAATTCATTTTCTTCTTGATTTAGCTTACACTGTGATAATACAGTACCCTCGCCATTTCCATAATAATCGAGTAAAAGAAAATTATTTTCTTCATCCATATATTGCAAACCTACCAATTGTTCAAAATATTTTCCAAGTTTTTGAAACCGAATTTTATATTTTTGAATATTCTTTTCTCCAAAAATTAATAAATACTTTTTATTCTGCATAGTTAATAAAAATTTATAATTTTTATTACATTTTTGAATAGGCAAAATTTCATACTCAGTATTTTTAAAAAAATTTATCGTTTCTAATAATTCTTTTATTTTTTCCATTCATCCTCCTAAAAAAATAGCTTATTTCTTCTAAACAACTACAGAATAACATAAAAACGGTTATCTTACAAACCGTTTATTCTTTAAATTCATATTAATTTTATAAGCTACATTGTAAAAATCCAATATTTTTTATATTCTCCAAGTAGATTCACTCGATAAAGTAAAATCAGGATTATGATTCATTTTAATATGAAAATCTTCAATATATTTATCAATTTCACTTTTGGAAATATAAGTGATAGAACGAGGAAGAGTATCATCATCTGAAAAATAAGCTTTTTTTATACCACTTAAAAAGGGTATTCTTTCGTAGATATATAACACATCCGCCATCAAAGGTATATTTTCATCATAAACTTCTGCTTTTTCAAAAGTATATGATTGTTCTATTTTTTCTATTAAAATAGAACAATTTCCTTCATCCCAATAATTATTTTTAAAATTTTTAAGATATAATTCTGGAAAATCTTCCGTTTCATACCCGTAGACAGGATGATAAGTAACAGCTTGCTTATACTCTACATCAATTTGCACATAATAAACGTAATTATCAAATTTTATCTTTTTCTCTATTTGCATAAAAAAATCTCCTAAATATTTAGTTAAAAAAACGAACCTTAAGTCCGCATTAATAAATCAATTTTGGTGACCCGCTTGGGATTCGAACCCAAGACCCTTTGATTAAAAGTCAAATGCTCTACCAACTGAGCTAGCGGATCAAAATTAAAAATGGCTGCCTCGGGTGGGTTCGAACCACCGGAATGTCAGAGTCAAAGTCTGATGCCTTACCACTTGGCTACGAGGCAATAATTAAGAAATGGTGGAGGGACATGGATTTGAACCATGGAACCCGAAGGAACAGATTTACAGTCTGCCGCGTTTGACCACTTCGCTATCCCTCCAATTTAAGTGGTGCCGACAGAGGGAATCGAACCCCCAACCTACTGATTACAAGTCAGTTGCGCTACCAATTACGCTATGTCGGCAAAAAAAATAAATGGTGGGCGCTATAGGACTCGAACCTATGACCCCCTGCTTGTAAGGCAGGTGCTCTAACCAACTGAGCTAAGCGCCCATGTACTGGACATAATCAACTATAACAAAATAGTTAAATTATGTCAATATAGGAATGAAAAAAAATCTAATTTTTATTAAAATATATGTCATACCAAACCAAAAATACATAAATATTATAAATTTTTCGACCATTATTATTAATATTGTGATAATGGTTATATAATAAATCACAAATATATTCTTTATCAAAAAATAAAGAGGCATATTCACTTTCAAATTTTTCCTTTACCATAAAATAATATTTTTCTTCCTTTATCCATTTTGAAAACGGCACAGGAAATCCAAGTTTTCTTCGCTTTGACCATTCTTCTGGTATTTTTTCCTTCGCAATATCACGAAAAATAGACTTTGTTTCTTTATTTCGAACAAAATACTTTGTTGGAATTTGTTTTGCATAAGAATAAAGAACGCTATCCAAAAGAGGAACACGAAGCTCAATGGAATTAGCCATCGTCATTTTATCAGCTTTTAACAATATATCTTGCGGCAACCAAAAATGCATATCAATGTACATTTTTTTCGTAATTTCATCACAATCTTTTACGTTTTCATAATAAGGTTTTATAACATCAACAATAGTCTCTTTATTTCTTAAATCAGGTGCTAATATGTCATTTGCTTCCTCTTCAGACATATATGAACCATGACCAATGTATCGTTCATAAAAAGGTTTCCCATAAAGTTTTAAGGTATTTTGACCTGGAAAATGTGGAAGTGGATTTACAAACTTAGCAATTATTTTTCGTAAACCAAGAGGTAATTTCGTGTAAAGTCGTAAACTTAGTGGTTCATAATATTCATTATAACCTGCAAACATCTCATCACTACCTTCTCCTGATAAAACGACCTTTACTTGTTCATGAGCAAGACCAGATAAAAAATACAAAGGAACAGTGGAAAGATTGGCATGTGGTTCATCCGTATGATACATAATGGTTGGTAAAATTTTGAAAAATTCATCGCTAGTTATTTTCTTTTGAAAATTTTTAATATTTAATTTCTTCGATAAATCATGAGCAAGTCCGGTTTCATCAAAACCAGGCATATCAAATCCTACTGAAAACGTTTTATCAGGTTTTGCAACACTGACCACATACGACGAATCCACTCCACCCGACAAATAAGAACCCACTTCTACATCACTGGTTGTTTGATGATATTTAATAGAATCCTCTAAAATACTTGTTAACTCTTTTTTATAAACATCATATGGCTTATCACTTTTTACATAGTCCACATGAAAATATTCTTTGATTATCATTTTTCCATTTTTATATTTAAAATAGTGGCCAGGTTTTAACTTATACACATCTTTAAAGAAAGTTTCTTCATGAACAGAATATTGAAAAATTAAAAACATTTTTAAAGCATTGGTATTCACAACTTTAGAAAAGTCTGGGTGTTCCAAAAAAGATTTAATCTCAGAACCAAACAAAAGTGTTTTATCCTTCTTATAATAATAAAAAGGTTTTATTCCAAAATGGTCGCGCACTCCTACTAATTCACTGGTATTTTTATTATATATAACAAACGAAAACATACCTCGTAACTGAGAAAACAATTTTTCCTTAAATTCTTCATATCCATGAAGGATAACTTCAGTATCTGTTTTCGTTTTAAAAATATGGCCCTTTTGTTTTAATTCTTCTCGAATACTTTCATAATTATAAATTTCCCCATTAAAAACAACAGCAAGACTCTTATCTTCGTTATACATTGGTTGCGCTCCACTTTTCGATAAATCCAATATAGATAGCCTACGATGCCCTAAAGCAACAATAGCATCAGTATAATATCCTTCTGCATCTGGTCCACGGTGAATAATACGGTCCGCCATTTTTTTAATAATTTCCTTTTTTTCTTTTGTTTTTCTATTATCTACAAACCCAACAATTCCGCACATGTACTATTACCTCCAATAACTATTTTTATATTCTTTATAGTAATGAAACCATCTCTTTCGAAGCATCAAAAAACGTTTGAAATTTTTGTCACTTGGCGCATCCATTGGTTTTACAACCTTTTTCCATAAGCTCAATACTTCTTTTTTAAAAGCTTTATTTTGAATATATTTTTTTATAATACCTTTTGGTACAAAAGACAAAAGCACTTTCTTATCTAAAAAGACATAATCATTTTCTATACCATACAATAAATCATCCACTAAAATACGGACCAAATTTTTTCCAAGAGCAGCAACATAATAACTACACCTTCCTTGTCTTGCATTAATTTCTAGCACTTTAAATGTATTATCACGTTTATCATATTTCATATCAATTTCTGCAAACCCTTGATAATGAATGCTTTCCATAAACTTTTTGATATCTTTTTCCATTGTCCGTATATTTCCTTTAGTTGTATTAAATCCATTTATTAATACTGCTGCATTTCCTACCATTGACTTGGTTCGTTCTTGAAGCCCAATTTGGGCAAAACTCATAAACTCAACTTGCCCCTTTTGATTGGCATAAACAACAGAATCAAAAAGACACGAATCATCTCCTGGAATAAATTCTTGTAAAATCAATTTATCTGTATATCCACCATTTTTAATAGTAGTAATAATAGCAATTAATTCTTTTTCATTCTTTACTTTATAAATTTTATGTTTCCCTTCAAAATTCAAATGATTATAAGAAACAACATTAGCAGGCTTTACAACAATTGGATAAGTGAAATTTGTAAAGTCTTTACTATCTTCTTGACAATCATAAAAAACTGTTTTGGGAAATTTCAAACAATAATTTTGATACGTTTTATAAAAATTTTCTTTGTTGGTCAAACTTTTTATAACATCCATCGTTGGATAGTTATACACATATTGTTCATTTATTCTCTCTTTGTTTCCAGAAATAAACTCTGCATAAGTTTCATTAGTACTAATTAACACGATTTTTTTATTTACATGTTTTTTTGCAAAAATATCAAGTGTCTCAAAAAAAGTCTCTTCATTCCAAATATTTTGATAAGAAATATGTAAAATATTCGAAAATTTTGTAAAAGCAAGGCGACTTGGTCCTATTAAATAAGATTTTTTTTGATAAGCTTCATAGCAACATCTTGCCATATAATAAGCATTAGCATCAGTTCCTAATATTAATACTTCAAAATCCATAATATTTTTCCTTTCTATAAAGTACGAAATCATTTCCTAGCTTTACCATTAAAAACTTTTTATAAATTCATCAAACTTTTAGTTTTATTTTCAATAACATTCAATCAACCAAAATTATTCATCGCTAATATTTTATTTCGTATTCTTCTTCCTCTTCTATATGAATTCTAGGAACACGATTACTAATTTGATTAAACAAATGATAGGCATTTGTTCCTAACCTACTTGTTACCTCTGGAATACTAATAGTATCTCCAAAAATCTCCACTTTATCTTTCATTTTTACACTTTTATCTACAAGAACCATTACCATGTCCATAGAATCTGCTACAATAGAATATCTTTTTTTATGGATAACAACAAATCCAAAATCTTTTGTAATACCATCTGCAAAGCCAATAGGAAGTGTTGCAATATACCCATCTTCTTTAACTTTATAAGATGCATTATACCCAACCACTTCTCCTTTAAAAACCTTTCGTATCGAAATAACTTCTGTAAACAAAGAAAAAGCTGTATGAAGTTTTAAATCATTTTCTAAAATGGTTTTACTAAGATGATATCTTTTTAAATAAAGATTTCGCTTTATTTCACGCAATGTATATTTAAAACCTATTGTTCTTTTTCTGCTACCACTAAATCCAAATAAAGCAATCCCTAAACGTACACCATTTACAAAATCTAATTTTTCATGAGCAACAAATGTTAAGCTTCTATCTATATGTACAATAGGAATCGAAGATAAATCGATATCACTTACGATTTCTTTAAAAGTAGCTATTTGCTTATCATAATAAAAATCGCAAAGCCCAGAAGTAGCCAAATGAGAATAAATTCCTTCCACATACAACTTTTCATTTTTCTTTAGAAATTTCATAGTATCATTTAAATCTTTTTTTGTTTTTATTCCCAAACGGTTCATTCCTGAATCTATTTTAATATGTAAAATAACTTCATAAGGCAAATCCATTTTCTGAAGTTGTTTTGCATATTCTAAACTATCTACCGTTAACGAAATTTTTTGGCTAATGGCATCATCAATAAATGCTAAATCTATAGGTTCCAAAACCAAAATAGGTATATCTAAATTATATTTACGAATTTCTAAGGCTTCTTCTAGTGAAGAGGTAGCCAAATAATTAATTCCACCACGAATTAAATTGGTTACTACTCGAATTCCATGATGGTAAGCATTGTTTTTTACAACACCAAAATAATACTTGTACTCTTCGTATTCTTTAATGATTTCTTTTGTATTCTCCTCTAAAATATTTCCATCTATTCGGGCATACGTTTTTCGATACATATAATCATCCTTACTACAAAAAACTTGTTATTTCCTTTTTTTATTATAACTTAATTTCTTCTTTTAAGAAACAAAAAATACTTGTTTTTTAAAACAATTATCTACTTTTAACTAAAAATTTTTACAAACAAAATTACTAATGTATTTTTATAAAAATAATTTCTTGTTTTACAATGCAAAATTATATAATTTTGCCTTTTGACAAACATAATATTTTCATACTATCATGCATATATGACTACAAATTTTTTTAATAACATTAATGGATATGCCTTAGATGAACAACAAAAAGAAGCTATTTTAAAAGCGAAAAAACATTCCTTAATTGTAGCTGGAGCTGGATCCGGAAAAACTTTAACTTTAGTGGGAAAAATAAAATATTTAACAGAAATAAAAAATGTAAAACCAGAAGAAATCTTATGTATTTCCTTTACAAACGAAGCAACGAGAAGTTTAAAAGAAAAGATTCATAATAAAAAAGTAAATGTTTTTACTTTTCACAAACTGGCCCTCACAATTTTAGATAAAGAAAATAAAGAATACCAAATTGCTCCTGAAAGCTTTTTAGAAGAAACCATAAGTACTTTTTTAAAAAAAGAAATTTGGAAAAATACATTTTTAAAAAAACAATGGCAAAAAATTTGCAAAAAGATTTTTATTTCAAAAAGAAAAGCAATCGAATTTTTATATACAAAAGAAGGAAAAGAACTACAACAAATAATAAAAACATTTATTACATTATACAGCACTCACGGAAGGAGCAAAAAAGAATTCAAGAAATTATTCATCAATAAGAAGACGAATAGCATTTTATATATCATCTATGCTATCCTAAATTATTATGAAACGGAAAAAATAAAAAAAGAATATTTTGATTTTGATGATTTAATAAAAAAAGCCACTGAAATATGTGGCCAAAAAAAAATTTGCCATTACAAAGAAATTATTATTGATGAATTTCAAGACACTTCAAAACTACGCTTGCAATTTATATTGCAAGTAGTTAAAAATTCGAATGCCAATCTAACCGTAGTCGGAGATGATTTTCAATCTATTTATAAATTTTCGGGATGCGATTTAAATATTTTTTTGCATTTTCAAAAGTATTTTTCCAATGCCAAAATTTTTAAAATTGAAAATACATACCGAAATAGTCAAGAACTTATAAAAGCAGCAGGTGATTTCGTGATGAAAAACAAAGAGCAAATTCACAAAGATTTAAAATCAAAAAAACATTTAAAAAAACCAATAAAAATCAAAAAATATGGAAATAAATACAAAACACTTCTTAAATTAATAACTTATATAAATAAAGGAGAAATATTAATTCTAGGTAGAAATAACTTTGACATTTATCGATTTATTCCAAAAGAAAAAATAACCTGGCAAGAAAATGGTTATTTTAGATTAGAAAAAAAACCATATCATTTAAGATATTTAACCATTCATAAATCAAAAGGACTCGAAAGCGATAATGTGATTATCATTAATTTAGAAAACACAGAATTAGGTCTTCCTTGTAAACGAAAAAATCATTGTATAACTTACTTAATTCAAGCAGAAGAAAATTTTTTATTTGAAGAAGAACGAAGACTTTTTTATGTAGCATTAACAAGAACAAAAAATTACTGTTACTTATTAGTTCCCTATTTTAATTCTTCTACTTTTATAAAAGAAATAAAAAAAGAAATCTAAAATTTTACTTTAGATTTCTTCAATTTTCATAAAATTGGTCATATGAACTCCGGTATGTGGAAATCCTCCTGCAATTAAAATTGTATGTTTCCCATCATTTTCAAGAAATTTTTTAGCATAAATTTTAGCATCATGAACTAATTCATCTGTTGTACTATAAACACCTGTAACAACGGGACAAACACCATATCTTAAATTTAATGATTTTTCCACTTTCTTATTAGGTACCATTGCTAAAACAAGAGCATTTGGTCTTAAATTACTAATTTGTATCGCTGTATATCCAGACATAGAAGCAGTAACAATTACCTTAGCTTCTATTTCATTACTTGCAGCAACGACACTTCTTGCAATAATAGTGGTAACATCTTTAACTTCTTTTTTATCATAACGATAATCATATTTATAATAACTTTCAACACTTTCACAAATCTCTGCCATGCTTTTTATCGTTTCTACAGGATATTTTCCAATAGTTGTTTCATCACTAGTCATAACAGCATCGCAACCAGCTAAGACTGCATTAGCAACATCTGTAACTTCAGCATTAGTAGGCCTAATATTTGATTTCATACTAGACATCATTTGCGTAGCCATAATAACACCTTTTCCTTTTTCACGGCATTTTGAAATCATCATTTGTTGGTAAAGAGGTAAATTTTCAACACCCGTTTCAATTCCTAAATCGCCTCTAGCTACCATTACATAATCTGTCTCATCTACTATTTCGTCCAAATTATCCATGGCATATTGCGTTTCTACTTTTGAAATAATTGGCATGTTTGGCTTTCCATATTCTTTACACAAAGCACGCACTTCACGAATATTATCTGCACTATTTACAAAAGAAATAGCTAAAAAATCTCCGTCTTTTTCACAAGCGTATTTTATATCTTCTCTATCTTGCTCACTTATGTAACTTACATTTAATTTTATTCCAGGAATACAAACTCCACGTCTACTTTTAATAATACCACTATTGACAATCTTACAAGTAACTCCTCCATCATTGTCTTCACTTTCAACAAGCAATTTATAAAAACCATCATCAAGTAAAACCATCATTCCCACTTTTAAATCTTTTACTACTCCTCTATAATTAAAACAAATAACATCTTTTGTTCCTAAAACTTCTTCTTCTACTATTCGAATTTTTTCTCCAGCAACTAATTCAATCGTATCCCCATCAAAACTACAAGTTCTTAAATCTGGTCCTTTTGTATCATAAAGAATTGCAATATTAGCATCCAATTCTTCATTTGCTCTTTTTACTAGATTTTCATCCAACGCTCTTTCCTCTAATGTCGCATGAGAAAAATTGATACGCGCAACATTCATTCCAGCTTCTACTAATCCTTTAAAATTTTCCCATGTTTGAGTAGAGGGGCCTATACTACAGATAATTTTTGTTTTTTTCATTATTTTCCTTCTTTCAAATTTTTAATAAAAATACTTACAAAAATAAAACCTCGCATAAAACGAGGATTATTGACATAAATGGTGCCCAAGGCCGGACTTGAACCGGCACGGGTTTTAACACCCGCAGGATTTTAAGTCCTGTGCGTCTACCTATTCCGCCACTTAGGCATGGCACTTGTCTTAATTACATAAGACTTCTTAAGTATAATATTAAAAAATAAAATAATCAAGACTTTTTTATTAAAATACAAAAAAATGATATTTTTTGCGGTTGACATAGAAAAAAGTACTGTGTTATAATCAATTTGTCGCTGGAGGAATACCCAAGTCTGGCTGAAGGGACCGGTCTTGAAAACCGATAGGTCGCGCAAGCGGCGCAGGGGTTCGAATCCCTTTTCCTCCGCCATTATTTATATATATCGCGGGATGGAGCAGCTCGGTAGCTCGTCGGGCTCATAACCCGAAGGTCGTAGGTTCAAATCCTTCTCCCGCAACCATATGGTCCCGTAGTGTAGCGGTCTATCACGTCTGCCTGTCACGCAGAAGATCGAGGGTTCAAATCCCTTCGGGACCGCCATTTTTTTTGGCTTCATAGCTCAGTCGGTAGAGCAGAGGACTGAAAATCCTTGTGTCGCTGGTTCAATTCCCGCTGGAGCCACCAGAGAAGAATCTGCTCGAACTTTTATAGTTAGAGCTTAATGATAAATATCAATTCTAGAAATGGAATTGATTTTTTGTTGTGTAAAAGAAAGTGAGGAGATTCTTTAATGATTAATATTATTAAACAAGAAATTGAAATGGAAACTGCTTTAAAAAATAAAATAGAATTTATATGTAGTTTTTGTAATACTACCCCAATAATCCATAATGGAAGTATTAGAACGATAGAACATACAAATCTCTCTTATGTAGAACCACATAGGATTGTAATAAAAGGAATTACTTATTTAGCATTTAATTATGAGCCAAACGTTTATGTTGAAAACTTAAGTAAACCTATTCCATTAAGTAATTTAGAAGAATATATTAAGTCATTAAATTAAGTATGAAATTTAGAAATCATTCCATTCCTACAATTTATTTAGAATTTTCTAATGTGTTCAACAATAATGAATTGCATGTTTTTTGCAACAATTTTGCAACTTTTTTGCAGGAAATTTGCACGATTTTTGCCTAGACATTGCAAGTAATACTAGTAAAATAGTATATGCTACTGGATTAATAGCAAGTAAATTTACTTTTTATATAATCAATTTGTTGAACACAAAGGAAAAATCTTTTGTGTTTTTTGAATTTAAAGAAAGGAATGAGATTTTATGAATGAAGAAAAAAAGATATGTGGAATCTATACTCGTGTGCCGTTGTAATACATAGGCAGACACCTGATTTTCTTTTTCTTCAAGTTCTTGTTTTGTGATTGTAAAACCATACTTACCAAAACTTGTTCCTATATCTAGTTTCCCATTTGGAAGGTTTTCGTTGATTAACTCTCCAGTTTTTAAAATGAATTTAATCTTGTAAAAATCTTCTTCTCCGTTTTCTAACTTTTCGCCAATAATAATCTTATCAACAAGACTATTAAAGACTTCTTCATTAAAATTAGTAAGACCTTTGTATTGTTTTAGAGTATTGGATATTTTATCAATTTGTTCTAACTTTTGTTTTCTAGTGAGTTCTATATTTTCAGTATCTTTTAGTTGTTGTTCGTACTCTTTAATCTTATTGGAAATTTCAATATTTTTTTGATTTAGTATTTCTTTTGAAATAGAGCCATCAAGTTGTAAATCAATGAGATTAGATAACTTATTTTCTAATTTAGATATTTCATCTTGTATCTTCTTATGATTAAGATTATCTTGTTTTTCATTGATAACTTCATTTACTTTTTTCATAAATGAGTTGATATATTTATCACTATCTTGAAATAATTTATTATAAGCAATTACAAATATATCTTCTAATTCTTCTTGTTTATAATGAATGAGATTGGAACATTCAATTTTATTTCTATGACTTCGACATATCCAATAAGCAACTTCTTTTCCATTACTCCTAATTTTATAAGAACGCCTAATAAATCTCTCCCCACATATTCCACAAAAGATTTTACTACTGAAAGCATATTTACGACTGAATTTATCTCTATTTCCATCTGGCTTGATAATTTTACTTCTAATCGTTAGTATTTCTTGACACTTATTCCATAACTCGCGAGAGATAATCGGCTCGTGATGATTGGAAGTAAAAAATTGTTCTTTTTCTCCATAATTGACTTTCTTTTTATGAGTTAGTACATTTTCCGTATAATATTTACCAGTCTTTAAATCTCCTACATATTTTTCATTTACAATGATTCTTCGTACTGACGCATGACACCATTTTAAATTAGATGGACTAGGTATACCAAGTTGATTAAGTTGTAATGCTATTGTTCTAAAACCTACACCTTTAGAGTATTCTTCAAAAATATAAGTAACGATATCTTTCTTACTTTCATCAGGTATTATGATATCTTTTTCTTTATCATATAAATAACCAAATGGAGCATACTTTCCTACCAATTCGCCACGTTTCATTTTCATACGAACTCCAGCTTTGACATTTTCTGAAATAGACTCACTTTCCGCTTGAGCAAAAGCACTATATAAAGTCAGAAATAATTCATTTGATAAACCTAGAGTGTGTATATTTTCTTTTTCAAAATAAACATCTACATTATGTTCTCGAAGTAACCTAACACAATTTAAAGTATCAACGGTATTACGAGCAAACCTAGATATAGACTTTGCTAGTATCAAATCAATTTTACCATTTAAAGCATCACTCATCATTTGATTAAATTGTTCTCTCTTTTTTGTTTGTGTTCCTGTAATACCTTCATCAGCATAAATTCCTACAAACTCATAATCAGGATTTTCTTCTATCATATTTTTATAATGGATTCGTTGTGAGTCATAACTTGTTTTCTGATCTTCATTATCTGTGCTAACTCTACAATAAGCACAAGTACGAATAAGTTTATATTTTACATTTTCTTTTAAGCACATTGTTTTAGAAGTTGGTGCTATTACTTCAACTTTATTATTATTCATTTATTCCTTTCCTAATTGTTGAATCATAGCATATTTCAAATATTTTATTTTATGCAAAACTATATTTTGAATTGTTTAATCTATTGTATTTTGCATATTCATTTTCAATTTTATTTTTGATTTTCTTGAATTCGTTAATATCAATTAAATTATTATCTTTGATAAATTCTAGCATAGCAATTTCTGCTACATAAGTTTTTAGATGTTCGCACTTTTTATCACTTCTTTCCATTTAATTATTACCCCCTTTAAATTCTTAAACAATTCATTTCATAGTTACGCACCAACTTTCTTAAAATAATCTTAAAGAAATTATAACGCGCTTGTCTCTTTTATACAGCTCTCCAAACAAAAAAAGATAACTAAATCATAGCTATCAAAATTACAAAAATATTAAAAATTATAGTCATACTTATGGCCGAAGTTATGGCTATCAAAAACACACTTTTTCCAAAATAATCAAAACAAAAGAAAAGCAGGATAAACCTGTTTACAAAGAACTAGCCAGTGGCTAGTTTTCCCTTATTTCATAAGGTACTCTAGAAAATACAAGCGTTTACATTTAAGAGATTTGTTATACAATCGTTAACTTTGTCTTTTTCTAAAACCCTTATAAATAAAGGATTTCTGAAATGTGTTTAACAATCGTACACACTTTTTCAATGTGCTTTTTCTAAAATTTCCGCCATAATTTTTAGAAATTTTACTTATTTTATAGCCAAAAGTATGACCATAATTTCAAATAAAATTACTGATGAATATGTAAAAACTTGAATATGAAAAAAGTGCCACTTATATTTAAAAGTAGCACCAGTAGATACAATTTTTTCATATTCTACTATATTGTATCACGCAGATTTTTATAGTCAATAAGGATAAAATGTTTGATATTTTGTTGGTAGAAATGTTGTACTCATTTTAACTTAACCTTTATTTTACTTACAATTTCATGGATAGAAACCAATGTAGTATTAGTTATAAATATAAATGGTATTATTCTTATTATAGGAAAATTTAGAGCTAAGTATTTAAAAAAATAGCTAATTTTAGTATAATTTATATAGGAGGGATTACAATGAAGTTTTATGTTGGATCAGGAATGAAAAATTGTGAATTAGTAAATTACTACGCAAAGTTACTAAAAGAAAATGGTTGGGAACAGACTTATGATTGGGTAAAAAATATTAGTGATGATATATCTAGAAACGATATGATAAAATATGCAAGTTTAGAATCTCAAGGTATTATTGATTCTGATGTTGTTATCATACTACTACCAGCAGGAAGAGGTGCTCATATTGAGTTAGGGATGGCACTGGCGTTAAATAAAGAAGTATTCTTATGTTCTGTTACGAATGAAGAATTTAATATTGAAAATACAGTTGCTTTTTATGAATTATCAAAAGTTACTCAATTAGTTGGAAATGCTGAAGATAATGTCAAAAAGATACTTAAGCTACACTAGGAGATGTTAGATGAAGAAAGTTGTAATTGCTGGTAGTGCTAAACTTCAAAAAGAAGTAGATAAATGGTTAAAAATTTTTGAAAGTCTAAACTATGAAATATTAGATTATCCAAGAGCAATACAAGAATCAAAATTTATGGAATTATATCCCAATATTCATACAGAATTTTTAGAAAATATTACTAAAACTGATATGTTATTTTTAATGAATGAAGATAAGAATGATATAGTTGGATATATTGGATATGAAGCTTATGCTGAATTGCTTTTTGGATTATCACAAAAATTAATTTATAATAAAAATATTGAACTAGTAATTTTAAAATCACCAAGTCAAGATGTAGGATGTTATGAGGAAATCAATTTATGGTTAAAACTTGGATGGATAAAGCTATTTAAGGATGATAGAAAATGAAGGTATTAAGTTTAACTGAGCCATGTGCTACTTTAATAAAAGAAAAAAAGAAATTAATTGAAACAAGAAGTTGGAAAACTGATTATCGTGGTGAATTATATATTCATGCTAGTGCTACATCTATTCCAAAAGATTGGAAAGAAGATAAAGAATTTATGTCACTTTTAGATGATACACCATTGAATTTTGGCTATATAATTTGTAAATGTACTTTAGTTGATTGTATTTATATGACAAAAGAATATGTAACGAATATGAAAAAGAATAATCATCAAGAATATATTTGTGGTAAATATGAAGTAGGAAGATATGCATGGATATTAGAAAATATAACACCATTAGAACACCCTATCAAAGCTAAAGGTCAATTAAATGTTTGGAATTATTATAATGAATTTGAAATAATGGATTTAATGAAAAATATTGATTATGGTTGGGTTGATAAGAATAATAAAAAACATATTTTAGTTGATGAAACATATTCAGATAATTATATATTACAATCTCCTAAGGAAATTATTAAAAACAAAGTTGGAGTATGTTGGGATCAAGTGGAACTTGAAAGATATTATTTTAAAGGGAATGATTGGAATATTAAAACCTATTTTTTAGTTCATTATGATGGAGATAAATGCCCAACACATACATTTTTAACATTTGAAAAAAATAATAAATATTATTGGTTTGAACATTCATGGGAAAGATTTAAAGGCATACATGAGTACAAATCTTTGAAGAAATTATTATTTGATATAAGAAATAAATTTATAAAATATGAATTGGATAATGATTATGTTGAAGAGAATCTAGTATTACATGAATATAAAAAGCCAAAATACCATATTTCTGTTCAAGAGTTTTATAATCATTGTGACTATGGAACATACATTGATTTTGAAGAATTATAAAATAGCTTTCATTTTTTTTAAAGCTATTTTTCTTTATTCAACAATTATTATTGTAATTTGAAATATACTATTTTTAGAGTCCTAATGATAAAGTTACATCTAACTTATCAATATAGACTTTTTCTTGTTCTAATTGTGTACCAATAGTGATATTGGTATTTATTTTGTAATCAAAATTGATGATATCTAGTGTTTTAAAATAATACGGTATATGTGTTCCGTAAGAGTGAGTACTGAAGATCAAGCCAGAGAGGGTTTTAGTTTGCCAGAACAAAAAGAAAGATTAGAAGCAATGTGTAAGTATAAAGGTTATGAAATATATGATTATTATGAAGATGCAGGAATAAGCGCTAAAACAGGTAATCATAGGCCAGAGTTTGATAGAATGCTAGATGATATCAAAAACAAAAAAATTAATACTATCGTTACTTTAAAATTAGATAGATTAACAAGAAGTGTTTATGATTGGGAAAACATCATGACATTTTTAGAAGAAAATAATGCTTATATAGATTGTGCTAATGATGAAATAAATACTACTAACGCGAATGGAAAATTAGTTTCAAGACTTTTAATGAGTGTTAGTCAAAATGAAATTGAAAGAACAAGCGAAAGAACAAAGATAGGATTGTCTGGAGCAATTAAAAGTGGAAATATACCTGGACATACTCCACTTGGGTATAAAAGGGGTGGCAAAAAGTTAATACCAGATCCTCTAACAAAAGATATAGTTATTAGAATGTATCAATTATATTTTGAGGGGAATAGTTATCAAACAATAGCGAATATATTTAACGAAGAAAATGTTGCTAATAAAAAATGGCGAGATAATACCATTTTACAAATGATAGAAAATCCGATTTACAAAGGAGATTTTATTCATGGTAAAAGGACAGGTAAACCCACCTATTATGAAGATGTTGTTGAACCACTTGTAAGTAAAGAAATGTGGGAAAGTTGCCAAGTTCAAAAGAAGAAAAATTCTAGAAATTATATGAGATATAAAGATTATCTATTTTTACAAAAGATTAGGTGCCCTAAATGTGGAAGAATACTAGGCGGTAAAGCAACTTATAAAAAGAAGAACGATAAAATTTATTATTACTATGGTTGTGAGAAATGTAAAAATAATATTAAAGAAAATAAAATTGAAGAATCTATATTACATTTATTAAGTGATATTTTAGAATATGATTCAGTAGTAAATAACTTCTTTTTACCTATGTTAAAGAGTAAATTAACCAATCCTAAAGAAGAACTTTCAAAAGAATTAAAAGTCCAAGAAATGAAGAAAGAACGTGTTAGAAAAGCATATATCAATGAGGCATTTACTTTAGAAGAATATAAAGCAGAAACATCTATTATTGAAAATAATATCAAAGAGTTAGAAAGACAAATATTAGAAAATGAACAGGTTAAAGATTTAAAATTTACTCAAGAAGATATTTTAATAAAAAGAGATATTGACTTCATTAACAAAATAAAACTACCTAATCTATATAATCAAATTGTTATTACTTGGAAAGATTTAACAAGAGAAGAAAAAGGAAAAATCATAATGAATTATATCGAAGAAGTAACCTTAAAATTTGATGTAGATGGTGATTATATTGTTGATACTGTAAAATTTAGAAGTACATTCTTTAAGGATTTTAAGAGTTTATATGATGAGGGTTATATTGATTGGAAATTTGTAAAATTTGATATAGATGGAATTGGCTACGTAAGATTTTCTAATTACATTCCACAAGAAAAAGTTGAACAACATATTATGAGATTAAGAGAATATTATGATGTTCATTATTATGAAGGAATATTAGATTTTGAAACTGGTATGTTTAATACTCAAAAAGAAGATAATGATGAAGTTGTTAGAATATTCCCAATAGAAAAATTTGATACAACAAAAACTAAAATCAATATGGGAATGATTGGTGTAGCAAAAGATAATGAAGTTCGTGTAGAAAATGAAGAGGAATTATTTTCTACAATTCCACCAGATAATATAACAAGTAATGAGTATATTTTTAAAGAAAAACAAGAGTGTTAATACAAATGTATATACAAGTTTTCCTTTTAAAATAAGGAAATTAGATTGTAAAAACTTCCTTTGTATATACACAAGCCTAGTTTTGTACATACATTTCGCAAGTGCGAAATAGGTATTGGTGCACGAAAAATTGCTAGAAAGCCTTTATTTATAAGACTTCTAAGATTTCGTGGTGTTTTCTCATATCCTGTTGCCAAAATTTAACTATTTTTGAGCAAAAAAAACTAAAACGAAAACTAAAAAAATTACATCATAATATAGTAAAATTTTGATTTTTAGAGTACAATATAAAACAATTAATTGTGTAAGTTATTTATGTATTATAATAACTTATTGAATTTAGGTGGTTTTTGATGGGGAGTAAATATATAATAGATGGAATACCATTGGATGTTTATTGTAAAAAACATGAATTGAATTTTAGAACTCAATCGAATAGAGTTAGAGATTATATAAAAAAGCATCCAGAACTTAGTGAACAAGATGCAATAAAACTTGCTATTTCTAAATGTGGAGTTCACCCTGGAACTAAGTTTATGTATGGAAATATTTCTTTAGCGGAGTGGTGTAGGCAAAATGATAAGAGTTATGATTGTATGATATCAAGAGTTGAAAGTATAAAGGCATCATTTCTAGATATCGATGATAATGAAGCAACAAGAATTGCAATTGAAGATTATAGTGATAAAGGGATTAAGTATTTTTATGACGGGCTACCATTAGTAGAATATTGTAGGTTGCATCCTGAATATCTTTATAGCTCCGTCTCATTATATATAAGAAGAAAAAAAGAAAAAAATCCAAACTTATCTGATCAAGAAATTATTGATTCTTATTTTGAAATTGAGCATACTACACATACCTATCATTTTATAGATGATGTGCCATTAATGGAATATTGTGATAATTATGATATTACTTATACTTCTATAATTCAAGACTTATCTAGAATGAGAAAAAATGAAAAGTATAAAAACTTAAGCGAACAAGAAAGGTTAAATATTGCAAAAGAAAAGGCTATTATTATTTCTAAAAAACGAACTGAAAGAAATAATCTAAATAACATATTTTCTTATTTAAGGAGAGAAAAAAATATTGATGAAAAATTATTAAAAGATATTTTATTATATCTTAAAATTGATTACCAAAATGTTATACATTTGAAAGATAGATTCTCTAACCTTTCAAATACGATATTATTTATTTTGTATTTTTACGATAAATCTTCAGGAGATTTTATAAGTGTATCTGATGGTAGAGTTGACGATATATTTATGTTAATTAAAACTTTACCTAATGCAAAAAAAGAGATAATGAAAATTGATTTGTATTTATTAATCGCATTATATAAAGCTAATTTATTAGATACAAGATACTTAATATTGATACATCAAGAAGATTTTAATTATCACACACTTTTAGACATACTTAAATATTATGGTGTATATTGGGAAGATGATGAAAAAAAAGAATTTATAGAAGATGCCAATTTATATACAATGGAATTAATAGAAAGAAATAATATTAATAATGCGGGTATGGTAATTAATTATATAACTAAATCTATTAAATTCTTTTTTATGAATAAAGTTTTAAAATTTATGAAAGAACAAAATAATGTATCAATTTATTCTCCTATTTATAGAGACGGAAAACTTAAAGTAGTTGACACAATATCAAGGAAAAAGAGTGTTGGTTTATTAAGTGATAAAATTCAAGATGTGATTGGATCTTTAGATAGTGTAAGTCAATCTTTTATTTATTATAAATATTATGAACAATTATCTAATATGGAAATTTCCAGTATTTTAAATATAGATTTAGATGAATTGGATGCTTTTGAGAAAAGTCTTTTAGGAAGATTATCTGAAAATGAATCATTGAAAAAACTAGTGAAAAAGTAGAATTATTTCAGTTTTATTTTTTAGGTAGAAAAAGCGAAAATACTATTGCAAATTAAATTATAACTCGATAAAATATTAGTAGATTTGATATTTATCAGTCTACTTTTGTGCAAGAGTTCAAAATAGGCTCTGTAATCGCACCAGATTGATAGGAAACTCGAACTTATATGTTTCAAGTTTTAATATTTCTAAATTTATGGTAGAATACTTATAGAAAGCAAATTGAATATGTCAATTTAGTAAAACACACTTGTATAATGACATAAATCATTATGCATATTATTTTATGGTGATGATAAATATGAAAAAATATAAGATATCTTTAAAAGATATGAATTTAAATTTTTTTCATTTTACTTGGAAAAGTAATTTAACTAATATAGAAGAAAAAGGATTGTTACCTAAAAAAGGACACCATGCAAAATATATCGAAAAAACCAAAAAAGTATTTTTTGTTGAAGGATTAGATAATTTATTAATATTATTTGATTATTGAAGAAGAATATAGAAATAAAGGAATAGAAACTCAAATAATTAGTAATGTATTATCAAACAATTCTATAGTTTATTTATGGATTTATAAAAGTAACATTAAGGCAATTAAACTATATGAAAAATTAGGTTTTAATATTATGGAAAATACTGAAATTAGATACTTTATGAAATATTCTAAACTCCAAAATGCTAGGAATTTTTGTAAAGATGTAAAAGAATTATCTAAAAAATATAACTTACCGTTTTTTGTTGTTACTGATGGAGCAAGTGCTACTAGTAATAATGGGTGTTAAGCAGTAAAAAATGCTAGAAATAGTCATAAAAAATGGAAATTGGAACATAACTTTGATCCAAAAGAAGATTGGGGTGAGAAATAATGAAATTAGTAACATTTCAAACTATTGATGCATTTAAAGAATTAATAAATAAAGGATATTTAGAATGTAATGAAAAATTTATTAATTTGGAAAAAGCTGGTCCAACATATTTATGGGTTTTAAAAAAAATGAATGAGAACATACCTAACGAAAATAATGTTAAATATCCTTTATGGTGTTGGGTTAAATTTAAAAGTGGTATTTGCCCACCCAAACATAAAGGTGAGCCTGTAACTGGTTTTGATGTTAAAATTACTTTTAAAAAAGACAAAAAAGATGTATTTATTACTGATTTTAGAAGATATTCTTTTCTATTAAACAATATCTATATTCCAAACAATAAAAAAGATAAAGAACAATTTGATAAATTACTTAAAGAACATAATGTTACTAATGATGATTTAAAAGCATATGTAAGACCAGATAAATTTAAAACACATCGAACAGATAAGGAATATTTAAGTATTTGTGAAAAAATTACAAAGAGTTTTGATAAGTGTATTACAACCGATAGTGATGTACTACAAGGTTGTATATGGCGAATAAATCTTAATGAAGTAGAAAAAATAGAATTTTTAAATGATACTAATTATAGATATGGTTCTTTTAATTATGTCAGAAGTAATGGAAAGAGATTTGATTGGATAAAGGACTTTTACAAAAATCTAAAATAGTAAAAAAAATCATTGATAAATTTAAGTTCAATGATTTAATTCAACAATTATTATTTAAATTCAAAATATACTATTTTTATAGTCCTAGTGATAAAGTTACATTTAGGTAATCAATATTTTTTCTTGTTTTATATTTGTACCAATAGTGATATTGGTATTTATTTTGTATTCAAAATTGATTATATCTAGTGTTTTAAAATAATACGGTATATGTGTTTCGTAGGAGTTAATACACAGGGCCAAGCTCGTGAAGGACTTAGTTTATTTTATTATTTTTATACTCCTTTATAAAAATTATTTATTACGTACATAAAATGCATAATACTCTTCCAAAGTTAAATCTTCTTCATGAATTTGCTTCGCCACTTTTTTTCCCACATAGCGATAATGCCAAGATTCATATTTATAACCTGTTATATGTTCTTTATCTTTAGGAAATCGCAAAATAAAACCATATTTATAGGAATTATCTTGTAACCAACGAAAAGCTGCTGTTTTCTCAAAACTATCATCAATTATATTAATATCCGATGTAAGACCCGTTTGATGTTCAGAATATCCTGGACGCGCTGAATAAGTATCTGCTGCCTCTTTTCCATCTCTTTCAACATAACGATTATACAAATCAACTTGGTATTGATAACTACGATATCCAGAAGCATTTTTAATCGATATGTTATCTAAAAGTGCAGCATCCGACATTTCCATAAAATGTTCTGCTGCTTCTTTACGCATCTTACTATTTGCTCCACTATTATATTTTGAACTTAAAACAACTAAATCATCAGGTTCAAAATCATCTGTTAAATAATAATATTTATTAACAAGCATTAAATTATCAACACTTATATCTGTCTTTTCTGTATCCAAGTATTTTTCTTTATCTAAATTAGAATTCACATTTTGAATAACCATACTTGCAGAAATTTCTTTATTTTCCGAATAACTTAAATAACGATGCAAATACTCCTCAATGTAATACTTTTCTTTTTTTAAAGCTAATACAAACGGGTCTTCTTGTGGATTCACAACTTCTTGTGATTGAGAATTTTTTTCTAAATGATTTTCTTTCTCCTTATTTTCTAAATCCTTTTTATATGGATAAAAGAAAAAAACACCAACAAACAGTATTAACAAAAAAATAATACAAAAACTTTTCATTTTCTTTTTTCTCATAAATTTTCTAAACTCTCCCAATCTTATTATACAATATCAAAAATAAACTGAAAAAGAAAAACAAATCAGTTGACAAAAAATTGTTAGTCTGTGATTCCCTTTATTTCTTCTAATTTTTCCCTTATCCAAATAGGAAGTTTCATTTGCAAAGGTTTAAAACCTGTTTTTGTATCTTTAATTTTCCCATAACGAGGAATTAATCTATAATTAATATTTTTTATAGAAAGCTTTACATGTTTTTCTTCCTTTTCTATTTCTATTACTTCACACAATATATTTTCTCCTACAGAAACATAGTCCAAAATATTTTTGACAAAATAATTTGAAATTTCAGATATATGAACTAACCCTGTATAAACTTCATCAATGCGAATAAATATTCCATAATCAGAAACTCCAGTCACAATTCCCTCTACTATATCCCCTACTTGAAACATAAAATTCACTCCTAAAAATTATTATAACATGTTTTCTTTTATTTGAAAAATTTGTTATAATAATAAAAGGTGACATAATGGAAGCAAAAATAAAAGCATTAATTGAAGAAATAAGACCATACATAAATATGGATGGTGGCGATATCGAATTTATAAAATATGAAGATAGATATGTTTACGTAAAGTTAAAAGGACATTGTTTAGAATGCGCTGGACAAGACTTTACATTAAAAAATTATATATTAGCAATGCTTCAAGAAGAAATTGAAGAAATTGAAGGAATCATCAATGTAGAATTATGATTCTTTTTTATTAAGAATCCACTCTACTCGCTCGATAGAAGCATATTTTACTAAAATATAATACATATCTTTCAAAAAGTATTCATAATCATTTACTTTATTAATAATGGGAAGCAAAGCACTTTCCTCTTCCTCTTTTTCCATTATTTTTTCATAAATATCAAAATAAAAACTGGGATACATGAGTCTTGCATATAAAAGTTGATAACCATATATGCCAAGTTTTTTTCTTCTTAAATAAGCATTTACTTCAATAAATAAATCTTCATAAGAATTAAAAAATAAAGATTTAAAATAAGAAGCAATATCTCGAACTTCTACATCTATCACATAATTTAAAGGATTAAAATATTCTTTTTGAATATTGGGAAAACCTACTCTTTTTCGCTGCAAAGTTATACGTTCGTTAATATTAGGTTGATGGTTCTTTATCGTATTATTTACATAAGATATAGCATTTTCAGCTAAGCCCACATAATAACTAAAACTATTTAAAATAATGGGTTTATCTTTTCCAAGTTGTCTTATTTGGTATTCAAAATAATCAATTTTAGAACTCCACAATTCTCCCCAACGATTACGAATTAAAATGCTTTTTTTACTGCTTACAACTAATTTGTTTGCGAAATCTATCATATCTAAAACATTATATTCTTTATCCAAAGGAACACTTAATTTTAATAAAACATATTTTTTTTCTTTGTAAAAATTAAAATAAGAATTTTGATTATTTAAAATA
This sequence comes from uncultured Mycoplasmatota bacterium, assembly GCA_947652325.1. Taxonomy (GTDB): domain Bacteria; phylum Bacillota_I; class Bacilli_A; order RF39; family UBA660; genus MGBC108787. The sequence continues at coordinate 124,481 of CANTCQ010000001.1, read as the reverse complement.
AAAATTGATGTAGGAAATCCTTTGTTTATCAATTCTTGATTTAAGGAAAGCAAATCTTGGAATTCACTTTCACTTCTTAAATATTCCGTTAATAAGTACTTCTGCTCTTGAAAAAGAAAAGAAGTCTCTTTTTCTTTTTCTTCTATAATACGAACATCATGCATATTGTAATAAAATTTTAAAAGTTCTATCATAGTATCACTAATACATTATATTAAAAAAACTTAAGCATTATGCTTAAGCTACTCGTTGTGTAAATGATTCTTCATTTTCGATACTGGGAAAAATGGTAGAATCAAAAGAATTTTGACTTAATCCAGAATTTGAAGTCATTGCTTGTACTTCTTGCACTTTATTTAAAGTTTGGCCAGCAAGATTATGATATACGCTTCCCTCTTTTACCAAAGCTCCAAATTCATTATGAATTTCATTAATTTCTTGTGTAAACTGAGCAGTGGTAGCGTTGAATCTCGCAATAACCCCATCTAATCTATTCATTAAATCACTAGATTTTTGTAAATAAGAATTTACAACAGCTGAATTTGTTGTAGAAGCATCTTTAACCATATTTTCATTGGCAATTGAAGTTTGCATATTTTTATTTTCTATATCTTGTATCACTGGCGTAACTATTGAGACATTATTTACACTTGGAACCGTCTCTTTAGATGAAATTTCTACACCCGTTGTTGGTACAATATCCTGAAAAGCTACTTGGTCTTGGCTATATCCAATTTCTGAATTTTGTTGCATAGAACTTGCAAAAGCATTTGAAGACTGTGCATTAATATTTGAATCAAATTGAAATGCAGAAACATTGTTTGGAATTTCTACTGCTTGATTTTGTTGATTTAGCGCTTTTTCATAACCAGCTTTTAATGCCATAAGATTATCATCTCTCAAAGCTATCTCATGTTTACCATCTTCTGTCATAAATATAGTCTCTTCCACTTTAATATAAGAAAGCCCTTCTTCTTGTTCTTTGTTTTTCAAAAGACTTACTAAATCCTTCTTTGCTGCTTTCCATTTTTCTATATCAACAATATTTTGATAACTTTCTTCTCCTACAGATTTACAGCTTACCCCAACAACAGTATTTCCATTTTCTACTTTTCCAGTATTGGTTACAACAAACTCTGCGCCATCTGTTCCAGTTCTTTTATATGCTGTAATTAATTCTTCTTCTTTTTGTCCACTAGGAAAATTAACTTTAATTATTTTTGCCATAAAAAATTCCTCGCTATTCTAAACGATATTATACCAAATAAAAAAAGCTATTTCAAGTCTTTGACTTTAGAAATAACAAAATAACGACAGCCATATGCACAGTAATTGGCAATATAAGTATCCAAATTGGCAATATCATTGACAGGTTTATAATTTTTATTTTCTTTACTATTAAAACCTTTTAACCGTAATTTTCCATAAGCATAATCCCCTAAAATAAAATCATACGGTTCAAAATATTCAGTTAATTTTTCTTCTAATTCCAATACATTTAAAGCATCTTTGATATTTCTTTCTACAATATAAGTTATATGATGAATCACAATTTCCATAATTACCTCATAAATTGTACACCGATTAAAACCAGTAACATTAAGCCTGTTGCAATAAAACTTAACAAAAGAAGAAAATCAACATAACCATTACCCGTAGTAATCGTATTTCCATATTTTTTATAATAGCTAATAGCATCCTGCAATCGATTTCTTTTATTTAAGTCAGTATCTTTAATTCGAAAAAAATGATACACTTTATTGTTAATATTTAAAATTTCTTCTTCCTTCATGTTCATAACTTCTACAGCATTAAAACCAGCCAGTTGATAAGCTTCCGCGCTCAAAGCAATATCTTTATATTCCGTAAAAACAAACTGGTGTTGGCTTTCAAATAATTTACTATTAAAATATTGAATAATTTCATCTGAATTTGGTGTATATTTATTATAAAAATAAACTTTAGAAGGAATAGAATCATTTCGCGTATAAAGAAGTTCTTTAAACTTTGTTGTTTCCTCACTTGTAACTGTAACTTGACTTTTTCGAAGCATAAACATTTCAATTAAAATTTTTTGCAAAACAATAAAAGCATCTTTACTCACCAAAATATTATTTTCATTTTGAAAATAAATTTGCATTTGGTTTTTAAAATCTTTTAACATTTCATCAGAAAGACCAAATTTTTTCAAATTAATATCAAATCCTCTTTCACTATTGGTTCGAAAAGGATTTTCAATATCAAGTTCCCCATAAATCAAAGTAAGAGTTCGTACAACCATTACTAAAAAAGACTGAAATTCTCCTCTACTTGGATAATTTCGAAATTTCAAATAATCCGAAATTGCTTTATGTATTGCTTCATTTATAAATAATGTACCTTCCATATCCTCACCTACTGTAACATAAGTATAACACATATTTTATTGTAAAGGAACATTTAATATATTACTTTTTGCTTCCATGACTCCTCCATAATAAGTAGGAACAATACCTTGAATAATTTTAGAAGCAATTAATATATTGTATTCATGATTGACTTTCTTTTGTACCACTGGCAAAATAAATTCATTGGTAATAAAACAATCAATGTAAATAGAAACTAAAGCATTATTTATTCCATAATCTTCTACTTTAATTCGAACAGAACTTGCAACATAGCCCATATAATTAATTTTTACCGGAATTTTAGGACCCAAATTAGCAAGATAAATGGATTCACTCAAAACACCCATAGGAATAGACAAAACAATACTTCCCAAATCAGTACTCAATTTATCATTATAATAACTTAAAATAGTATCGCGAGTTGTTCTATCTTCTACGCTTTTTTGCAGATACTCCGTAATAATAGATAAAGCTCGATACACTTTTTCTAAAGCAAAATCTACACTGATAATTTCTCCTTTATTATTTTTTATAATTTTAATAGCATCTTCTAAATCTACTTGTGGATAAATGTCTTTAACACGATAATTTGTTAAAATAGATTCGTTTAATTTATTAATGCTGGACTCTGCTATAGAAAGCAAATTAGGAGTCACTTTTTTATTAAATTTTAATAATAAAACAATACTAAAAAAAAGAATAATAATAAAAACAATTCCAAAAAGTTGAAAAAAAGAAAAAAATTTTTTTTGATGTGATTTTATCTTCATATTATAAATATATAAAGAAAAAGAGAAAACTTACCAAAAAAGAAAAACAATTTTTCTTTTCAAAACCAGTTAAATTCAAAAATATGATTAATTAAAACAATAAGTCCCATAATAAAAGCAATAGAAACAACTATAAAAAGTATACGTACTAAAATTTTATTAGATTCCATATCCTCTTTTAAATCATTAAAATCATCAAAATCACTTTTAGAAAAAGAAACAGAATTGGTATAAAATGTCTTATCCATTTCTTTTTTCACTTCTTCTTTCACTGTATCCTTTACAGCTTCTTTCACCGTATTTTTAACTGTTTCATGAATAGTTTTAGATTCCGATTCTTTTTCTAATGCATCTTTTACTCCATCCAAAACAACAGTATCATCACTTCCTTTTAAATCCGTTAAAATATCCAAAGGATTCATTTCACGAGTAAGTTCTTTTTCAGTAATTGTATTAATTAAATGCATTAAATCATCTTTGTGACTGCTTACCACACTCGAAACTTTTTCCTCTTCTTCTATATCAAGTCCTTTTAAAATATCATATTGTGTATCTCTAATTTTTTTTAATCTTTCTCGTTCATAATCTACTTCTTTATCCAACTTTGCTTTTTCTATAATTGCATTAATATCATATTCTTTTGTTTCTTCTTCCACATTTCTTTCTTCTTCTAAAGGTTCTAAATCCTCACTTAAAGGTCTTGTAGTATACTTTTTTTGAGACTTAGCTGGATAATTTTTTTCTAATAATTCCTTAATTTTTTCTATATCAATGTTCTTTTCATTTTCTCCAATAACATGAGCATTACTAGCCAAATTAATATCATCCAAATCATCGTAAATGATTTCTTGATACAATTCTTCATTTTTTCTAGCTCTTGAGCCAGAAAAATCTAAATTGTCTTTATATTTATCCATTCTAGAACTCATATTATCACCTACGCTATCATTATCATGATATCATATATTTTACATTTTTCAAATATCCTAATTGATTTTTAAAAGTTTCCTACGTATAATCTAATTAGGAGATGAAAAAATGAAACAAATTAAGGTTATAAAAGAAAATTGTATCGGATGTGGAGCTTGTGTTGCCATCGACTCTGAACATTTCGAATTTGATGAAGAAGGAAAATCAAGCGTAATTTCAAATGACAATCTAGAAAGTGCAAATCTAGTAAATGCTATAGAATCTTGCCCAACAAGTGCGATTGAAATAAAAAATATAGAAGAAAGCGAAACAACAACAGAAGAAAAGGAAACCAATTGTTCTTGTGAAAATCATTGCCATTTGGATGAGGAAACGAATTGCGAATGTGAAGAATGCCACTGCGATAACTGTGAATGCCAAAATATCAAAGAAGAACAAATAGACAATGAAAATTAGACACCATTTGGTGCCTTTTTTATTTTAAACTATATAGCCTTTTCACTTCTTTTACCGTAAGTTCCCTGTACTCACCAGACTTTAAGTTTCCAAGCGTTAAAAAAGCATAGCTCTCTCTTTTTAGTTTACTTACTGGATGCTTAAGTTCTTCAAAAATTTTTTTAACAATATGATTTCTTCCTTCAACAATTCCTATCTCAATAATTTGATTTTCTTCCGTTGTTTTTCTAATCTTTAAATAACTAGGAACAACTTTTCTTCCTTCAATAAAAATACCTTTTTTCAAGCAATAAAATTCACTGGGAGTTAAATTTCCTTCAATTTTTGCCACATACATTTTCTCAACTTCATTTTTAGGATGCATCAAGAAATTAGCCAAATTTCCATCATTTGTTAACAAAATCAGACCAGTTGTATCATAATCCAGCCGTCCAATCGGATAAATACGTAAATTAGTATCAATGAAAGAAACAACAGTAGGTCTTTTCTTATCATCAGAAACAGCACTGATAACCCCTCTTGGTTTGTTTAAAAGATAGTATACTTTTTTCTCATTTCGTTCTAAAATGTTTCCTTCTACATCTATAATATCTGATGCAATGACTTTTGTTCCAAGCTCACGTATAACACTTCCATTAACCTTCACTTTCCCCTGTAAAATAAGTTCTTCTGCCTTTCTTCTAGAAGTAAAACCACTATTGGCAATTACTTTTTGTAATCTTTCCATACATTCAATCCTAACTTTCTAATTTTTCATATGTTTCAATTGCAGATTCAAATAAAGTTTTAAACTCTTTTGGAATCTTAGCAAACCAAGAATACTCTTTTTTATTTTTCAATTTTAAAACAGAAGCATGAAGTCCTATTCTGCCTAATGGATTTTTCTTACTTCCATATTTTTTATCTCCAATAATGGGGTGCCCTATACTAGACAGTTGAACTCGAATTTGGTTTTTCTTTCCTGTATCAATAGAAATTCGTAATAAAGAATAAGATTTAGTTACAGCAAGAGTCTCATAATGAGTAACGGCAAGACCTCCTTTAGATGAAGAAGTAATACAAACCTTAAATGTTTTGTCTTCTAGTAAATAGGATTCAATTTTGCCTTTTTTCTTTTTTACTTTTCCTTCTACAATAGCAAGATATTCTCTTACATACGCTTTCTTATTCCAATTATCTTGTAATTCCTTTTTTACTTTTTCATTTTTCGCAAAAACTATAAGACCAGAGGTATCTTTATCCAATCGATGAACAATAAAAATCTTATTTTTAGGATTTTGTTTTTTTACATATTCCCGTGCTTGATGATAAAGCGTTTTAAACATTTCTTTTTCAGTAGCAATGGTAAGCAATCCAGCAGGCTTATTAATTACTAAAAGTTCTTTATCTTCATAAAGTATATCCATCTTTTTTCTTTTATTCATATTTACTCCTATTTTTTCCTAATTTTTAGTATATAAAGCGATACAACATTAATTATTAATGTTCTAAAAAAACGAATAACTAAAGTGTCGCCATTTTCAAAAAGATTGTAAATGTTAATTTTCTAGTAGAAAACAATGATTAGCAACTGCTTCTTTTCCCATAACAGCTTCGTAAAGTTGAAAACCATATTCTAAAATTTTTTTATTTTCTCTTTTCGTATACTTTAATTTTAAAACACATGTTGAATAAACTACACCAAATAAAGAAGCATCAATATGTAAAAGTTCAAACCCAAGAGAAGTCCAAAACTTCATTCTCTTCTTTCGAATGCAATTTTCCTCTTCATGGATACTATTTCCTATTTTTTCTACTTCACCATAAATTCCATCATATTTCGTAAAATATTCTTTAAATAAACAAATTGCTTCTGTTCCATACTTTTTATTTTGAAACTCTTTATAAATTGCAAAATAATCTAGCCATACATAGGGATTTTTTTTAACTGTAACATAAATTAAAAATCCAACATCTAAAGATTCTTGCTTTATTTTAACAAACTTTAAAATTCCTTTTTCGTATAATTTTTTTAATAATTCTAAGGGTTGTCTTTCCTCTTTTGGAAACAATTCTTTATAATGTTTATAAATATCATCTTCAAATTCTACAAAACCTATTTGTTTCAACCTTACCATAATGAATCCTTTACTAAATTTTCTATTGCTTTTAATACACCCAGCTTTCCATACTCGTAGGTTAACCCTCCTTGTTGATAAGCAATGAAAGGCTTTCTTAGTGGTCCATCACAAGAAAGTTCAATGCTACTTCCTTGTGTAAAAGAACCACTTGCCATAATAATCTCATCTTCATATCCAGGCATATCTCCAGGTATTGGAGCAAATGCTGAATCAATTGGAGACCCAGCTTGAATGCCTTGACAATATTTTATTAAATCTTCTCTACTACGAAAAATAATATTTTCGACAATATCTACTCTTTCTTCATTATAAGTTGGTTCTACACTATATCCAAGCTTTTCTAAAATAAGACTCGTAAATATCGCTGTTTTTAAACTGCTTGCAACAACAGAAGGAGCAAAAAACAATCCTTGTAAAATACTTTTATTAATACCAAGCGTTGGACCTACTTCCCGTCCTTCTCCTGGAAGAGTTAAACGTTCTCCGCATAACTCTATCAAATCTTTTCTTCCTACAATATAAGCGCCATTCGGAGCAATTCCCCCACCTAAATTTTTGATTAAAGAACCTACAACGATATCAGCACCTACTTCACTCGGTTCTTTGTCCCCCACAAATTCACAATAACAGTTATCCACCATCACAATTACTTCTTTATCAATTTCTTTAATAAAATGGATGACTTTTTCAACTTGCTCAATCGATAGACTTTTTCTTGTAGAGTATCCTTTGCTTCTTTGAATTTCAATAACTTTCACTTTGTGTTCTTTTAAATAAGCAGCTATTCTTTCATAATCAAAATCATTCTCTATTAAATCAATTTGGTCGTATAAAATACCAAAAGATTTTAAGGAACTGCTATTTTCTTTTATTCCAATCACTTCATGAAGTGTATCATACGGAAGTCCACTAATCGAAAGAAGTAAATCAGAAGGCCGTAAAAGTGCAAAAAAACAAGTTGACAAAGCATGAGAACCACTAACCATTTGACATCTTACAAGAGCATCCTCAGCTTTAAAAATAGTAGCAAATATTTTCTCGATTACTTCTCTTCCCATATCATTATAACCATAACCACTAGTTGCCCCAAAATGACTTTCATTTAGTCCATTTTTTTGGAAAGCACTTAATACTTTCATCGAATTATACGTGCAGACTTCTTCTACTAATTTAAATCTATTTTGTAGTTCTTTTTCACAAACTCTTGCAAGTTCTATTATCTTTTCACTAATTCCTAACATTTTATAAGGATTCATCGTTTTAATTCCTCACATTCTTCCTTTAACATTAATATACCCCCCCCCCGACAATTTTCAATAGCATGATACAAAAAAGAGAAGGTATTATTTTTAGAATAAGTATCATCACTTTCTATTATTTTTAACGCAGAATCTATCACTACATAAGATAAGTTTTTTCTTTGTTTTTTAAAATAATCTTTATATTTTAGAAACCAAGCATATTGATTTTCAGATAAATAATTAGGCAAGTAAACTATTGTAGGGTCACCATGACAAATGACAGTATGTCCTAAACTTGCTAATTTTGTTTGCCAAATAACCCCACCATAATAGCCGTCCTCTATTCCTAAACTTTTAAAAGTTACACCTAAATGGTACTTATCACAAAATTCTTGTACTTTCATCGCATGAAATTCTGTATCATGCACATCACGATAAAATAGAGGTACATCTAAAATTTCTTCGTTTGAAATAATTGCAACAGCTCTCATTTTAATCCACCATCTACACGCACTACACTACTATTAATGTAACTAGCATCATGGGCTAAAAAGAAAACTACATTTGCAATTTCTTCTGGTCTAGCAAATCGTTCCAATAACACTTTATTTTCTTCTTCTTTTAAATAAATGGGGTTCATTTCCATGACTGCCTCTGTTCTAGTCCATCCAGGAGCTACTGCATTTACACGGACATAAGGAGCTAAGGCTTTAGCAAAATTCTTTGTAAGAGATATTACGCCTGCTTTCGAAGCATCATAATCCATTGAATAAGTTTCCATAGTATCAATTCCATTTGTAGAAGAAAGATTTACTATCGCACCACTTTGTTGTTTGAGCATTTGTCCCCCTATATGTTTACAAGTTAAAAATGTTCCTCCTAAATTGGTATTTATAACACGATTAAATTCTTCTCCTGACTTTTCATTAAAAAAATTATCTTGACAAAAAGCAGCATTGTTTATAAGGATATCAATATGTTGAAAAGTCTCTAAAACACTAAAAACCATTTTTTTTACTTCCTCTTCTTTCGAAATATCTGCTTTTTGACACAAAACATGTATAGAATAGGCATTTTCCAATTCTTCTTTTAACGCAAAAGCTTTTTTTTCACTTGTTAAATAGTGAATAACTATATCAAAATTTGATGATGCAAACTTACGTGCAATAGCGGCTCCTATTCCTTTTGCTGCTCCTGTTATTAGTACAACTTTTTTATCCATTGTAAATCCCCATTTCCTTTCTTTATTTTAACATCCAAATAAAAAAATTCCTATAATTTATTCTCAGGAACTAATTCTAACCGAAACCCATCTATGGAACGATTTAAAACATTGGCTTCCTTAAATTTTTCAAACAATTCTGGAGAATTTTCCAAGATAAATTTCACTTTTTCTATAAAATAGTCATACTCTTCTGGAGTGATATTTCCCTCTACAACTTCTATTTTTAAGCATAAATTAAATTCTTGCAAAATTCCAATCGCATCAGAATAAAATGCAAAATCCCACATTTCACATAATTGATTATAAGAAAAAAAATCATACTCCAAAAAATTTATCAAATCAGAATAAGAAAAAGAAGAATTCCAACCAGAAAAAATCAAATCATCTTTTTTAATGGTGTTATAAATAAAGGAAGATAAATCTTTTATTGATGCATAACCATTCGTTCTTTTTATAGCATCCAAATAAAAATACAATAAAATTCGGTCATACTTATTATAATAATCAAAAGGAGCATCACGTTCTATTAAAAATTGAGAAAGTTTATTAATATAAATTTCATCAGTGCATTCGACCAATTTCCCACTTTTTTCTTTTTTATAATAAAATGAAATATGTCTATTAATAGAATAGGCTTTTACAATAGAAGAAAAAATTGTACTATTTAGCACGTAATCTTTAGGCAAATGCATTTCATTTAATTTTTCTTCTTGATATCTTAGTAGATAATCATAAACTTCAGGCGGATAACTATTGTTATTATCTAAAACAACTAAATACTTTTTACCATCAATTTCTAATTTTAAATCGTTTCCACATAATATTTTTTCTTTTGCTTCTTCATTAAAAAATAAATAATTGGTAATTAAATTTTCATAAGAATTTAGACCACTACCATTATATTTATCATTAATTGTAAAATATAACTGCGTAGCAATAAAGTCACCATTAGAAAAATCAAAAATTTTTAGAAGCAACGAATAAGTTACTTGTTCTTCCTCACTAAAATCCATAGATTTTATTTTTGTTGCTACTTTCACAATAGACATATCACTATTATATTGAGCAAACAAATAAATATATTTTTGCAAATCTTCTTTAAATGGTAAACTGATTGTCTGATTTTTCTCTATACAATGATGTAGTAATAAGAAATTATCTTCTTTTTCTTTATTACTATGGATATAAATGAGTTCATCTGCATATTTACTTTCGATGTAATTTTTGCCAAAATACAAACTTATCCCTATTAAAAATGAAAACAATGACAACCTAATTCCAAATTTTATATTTGCAATTTTCATTTTTCTGTTTACATTATCTCTATATTTTTCTATATTTTTAATAATCAAAATAGTTGTTCTATCTTCCACTTTTCTTTCTTCATTATCCTTGATTATCTTATAACTATGCTCTATTGTGTCATGATAAATTTTACTTTTTTTTCCTTTTTCATAAATGGTTGCTACAAATTTTAAATTAGGTTTCAAAATTATCTTCCCTCTCTACAAATTTTTATATTTTAGAAATACAAATCTTTTTCTTGTTCCCTATTATAACGGTCAAATAATTGATGGATAACTTCATTTTCTCGTGTAGATTGGATTTTAAATAAATTAGCCATACCCTTAATATCATAGTTTTTTATATAAGAATGATAATATTCTTCTAAATCAACTGTAATGATAACGGGTGCAATACTTTGACTTAGTAAATTATAATTTAAAATCAATCGACTAGTTCTTCCATTTCCATCTTCAAAAGGATGTATTCGTATAAACTCGATATGAAACCTTGCTTCTCTTTCAAAAGGTTCATAATCTTTCCAATCCTCATGATATTTTTTTATGAGATAAAACATATCTTTAGAAACATCTAATGCATTACTTATGGGAATATTCGTATCTACCAAATAATACCCCCCCCCCGACCTGTACCCATTAGAAATATACATAGAATCTTTATTCACAATGTCAGCAGTTGAAATAATCAATTCTTCTGTTAAAGTATTCCCATTTAAAGAGCCCTCCACTAACATTTTAAAAGCTATCATATTATCCTTCAGGCGTAATGCATTTTGATAATTATCTGCATCGCCAAGGTCTGATTCTAAAGACATATTTGCATGAGTAAGTCGGTTAACCAATAATTCAATATATTCATTAAAAAATTCTGTATTTTCCTGGCTTAAAATCGTTTGATTTATTATTGTATTCATTTTTTTACTCCTATTCTTAGTATTTTATCTATTAACACCATTTATTTATTCGTATTATAATAATACTGAAATTCTTGCAAAGAAATTGCTACGTTCTCTAAAAGTTCATAGTCTTCTACTTCTTCATTATCTAAAACTTTCTCTATCAAAAAAAGAATTTCACTAACAGAAGAACATTTTTGATACTCTATATGATAATAATCGAAAACTTCTATTTGGTATTGTTTTAAATACAATGTATCGCTTATTTTCACTAAACTATTTTTGTGAATTGTATCCTCCACCATTTTTTGTATTTCTTCTTTCATTACTTCACCTAAACGACTATATTATAACACATAAATCTAGTATCCTTTAAAAAAATGCAGTATACTAAATGTAGGTGGTTTTATGAAAGTATTAAGTTTAACAGAACCCTTTGCAACCTTAATTAAAGAAAAGAAAAAATACGTAGAAACGCGTAGTTGGAAAACAAATTACCGTGGAACACTCTATATTCATGCAAGTAGCACAAAAATGAAAAAAGAAGATAAGGAAAACAAAGAATTAATGAATCTTTTACAAGACATTCCTTTAAATTATGGATGCATCATTTGTAAATGTACTTTGGTAGATTGTATATATATGACAAACGATTATGTAAATAATACGAAAAGAAATCGTCAAGAATACATTTGTGGCGAATACAAAGAAGGAAGATATGCATGGATATTAAAAGACATCGAAGTACTAAAAAATCCTATTCCAGCAAAAGGGCACTTAGGAATTTGGAATTTAAAAAAAGAGCAAGAAAATCTGTAACTAAAACAAATAATCAAACTCTTGTTTTTTATATACAAAATCACCGAAACACTTATCATCGTACATTATATCTTCTAAATGATTTTGTATACTTTCTTTTTTTATATGATTAAGCAAAGAATAAATTTTAAAAATAACGCATTTATAGCAATAAGCAGAAATTTGCTGTGAGTTTGCTAAACATATTCTATTTTTCTTAATTTGGCGCCATAAAATACATTGTATTTCTTGTAATATATCGAAAAGTGAATTTGATACATTTACACCATAAATGTGAGAAAGTTTATAAATTGTACTCGTGAATCTTTTATTCATTTTATCATAAAGTGTATTGGTAACATTTGCTCCTAAATAATAAAATCCAAAAAGTTCTGCTAAATCTTCTCCATATTCCTCTTTTTGGATTTTCATTTTTACTTCTTTTATTTTCAAATTTGAAATTCTTTTTTCCTCATTAAAATAAATATCACCGAAAAAGTAAATAAGTAAAATTGATTGTTGAATAGAAAAACCATATCTTCTTGCTTTGCAAATGGAAGATTTAGAAATATGAAAAATACAACATACTTCTTCGATAGTAAAAATATTTTCTAATAAATCATAAAATGTATTTTGTACTTTTCGTATAGCTTTTCTTTTTAATCGTTTTTGTATGGAATAATAAATAATCTCTTCTAAAGACCAATTTTTATATTTTTCAGAATGTAGACAGTAGCGAATTCCATTTAAAACATATTCATATTGAATTTTCGCCCATTTGCAATAAGAGCGAAGAGAAAATCCCAAAAAAGAATATTTTACATTATGGTAAATCATTATTGCATACATTTTAAATTTCCTCATATTTATGAACAAACAAATGATACAATAACTCAAGTGTTACCTCTAATTTTTTTTCCATTTCTATTTGTTCCATATTTAAAAGTAAAGCTGTATTCAAAACACTTTTTCCCTTTAAAATAATTTCTTCTAAAATAAATTTTTCTGTACAATCCAACAAATGAAAAGAACGCCGTAATGTAAAAAAAAGTTCATTTCTTAAAGCAAAAAATAATGGGTCTTCATTCTGATAAATTGTATCTTGATAATCAAATATTATATTCTTTAATTCTTTCATCTACTACCTCCTCTACAAAAAGAATTACTATTTTTATCACCTCTCTTTCGATTTATAAAAAATAAAATTATATTATTCATCATTCCACCCCTTTCCCAATATTAATTGTTTTAATAAATGTATAGGCAATTCTAAATAATCGAAAATAGACCAATTATGATAATGTTTTATCTTGTAAATACGATATGATATATTAGGGTGTGCTTGAAATAAAATATAACGTCTTATCATTTTTAAATACCATATCTCTCTTTTTTTCGGTTTATCTTTCATTCTAGAAAGCAACAAAATCATACTTTCTCTTTTTACATCTTTTATATTACAAGCCAAACGGTCACATTTTAATTCTGATAATTCATACAGATATCGCTCTGGAAGAACAAGATGAAAGAAAATAAAATAAAAAAGATAAAGACAAAAAAGCAAAAGATAAAAAATTTTACAATAAGGAGAAGAATTTCTTAAAATGACTGCTGCAAGATAAAACAGAAAAAACAAAAAATATAACGAACAAAAAAATAAAATTTTCCTTTTTTTATCAGACATTTTCCCATCTACTTTAAAATGCATAATTTCATGAGCCAAAAGAGCTTTTATTTCCTCTATCGGTAACGTTAAACACGCTTTTGTGATTATAATCTGATTTGTATCCAACTCTGCACGAGAATTTAAAATATTATTTTGTGAAATAATCAATTGATAAGGATAAGGTTTTAGAAAATGAAGAATAGCTTTTCTTTTTTCTTCTGGAATTTCTTCCCAATTTTTCTTAATGGAGGAAGAACTATATTCATAAAGATGTATAGGATTTGAAACATCATATTTAGAAAAATAATGGTCTTCATATTTTTTCATCATTCCTGCATAAACATCCCACATACTGCGAGTTGTAATATTACCAAAAACAATACTTGACATCAAAAGAAGAATAGCTGGAATAGCAAAGAAAAAATACATCACAAAAAAAGCAATAAGAAATAGATTTGGAATGAAAAACATGACAACACAATTTTTAAAAAAATTTTTAGGAACACAAATTTTTTTCTTTTTATGATACGTATAAACGTCCCACGCTAAAATATAACTAATATGATAAAAAACGTGAAATAAAAGAAAGCTTACTAAAACTACTACCACGAAACCAACCTCAAAATTCTAAAAAAATTATAATAAAAGATTGAAAAAGTTTCAATAAAAAATTGGTATATTTTGGTAAAAAATTTATTTTTGCTTTTTTTACTATTATATTCTATAATTATCATTAATAACGAGGAGGAAAAATGAACATTGTAAAATACCCACAATCTTGTTTATTTATAGAAACAAAAGATATAAAAATTTTAATCGATGCTGGGAATTTAAAATACGAAGAAAGCTTTTTAAAAACTTGGCAACAAGCCGATATTATTTTAATAACCCATAAACATGGTGACCATTGCTACGCCGAAGTACTCAAAAATTTAAACATTCCCCTTTTCGGGACAGAGGAAGTAGCCAAAAACTATAAAGAACTAAAATGGAACATTATACATGAAAATGATGTCTTAACATTTCACAATACAAAAATTGAAGTAGTAAAAGCAATACATGGTTACAATCCTAATTTAAAAGGAGGAAAATCTGTTTTAGAAAATGTTGGCTATATTATTGATGATGGAGAAAAAAGATTATATATTACAAGCGATACAATTTGTTTTGAAAACAATTACAAAGCAGATGTTATAGCACTACCCGTAACTGCACATGGACTCACAATGTCTTCCTATGAAGCTGCTTTATTTGCAAAAGAAATAGATGCAAAACTTGTCTTACCAATTCACATGGATAACGATGCTTATAAAACTGACATAGAATACATGAGAAAAATGTTTGAAAAATTTTCAGTACCCTATAAAGTTTTAGAAATAGAAGAAAAAATAGAAATATAAAGAAAAAAAGAGCCAATATGAACTCTTTTTTATTATTCTAAATATTTTGTAAAATCAAAAATTATTAATTATTTCAACATAATGCTATTATAGTTATTAAAGCAAGTTTTTATACTTTTACGTTCTAACAGGAATTCATTTTACAAAAAATCACATTTTAATTTACACTATCCAAACGTTTTATTTACATACATTTATGTTTGAATGTTATAATAATGAATAGGAAAGGAATATAACAATATGAGTGATTTTGAAATTTTAGGCGTACCATCCACCGCAACAGTGGAAGAAATAAAAAAAGCATATAGAGATTTATACAGGAAATATCACCCGGATTATAACATTGATAATGAAGAAGTAGCGACCAAAAAAATGCAAGAAATTAATGTTGCATATACGAGAGTTAAAGAGAAAAAAACAGCTTTCCAAGCAAAATCTTCTACCCAAAAGACAACCACTAGTTTTTATGACCAAAAAAAGAAGTTAGAAGAACAAAAATATGAAGCAGAAGAAAAACAAACAAAATATAATAAAGAATTAAGAAGATTTGAATATGCCTATTAATATTATACAAGAGAACAATTCGATTATAGACACGACATACAATCTAAAATGGAAAAATTAATAAGAAACGTACAAGAGTATTATGCCTATTTAATCCGAAAAAATAATAGCAATATGGTAAATCGTTATTACAAAAAAAGAAGAATTGCCTTACAAACTGAAATTAATGCTGAGGAAATAACTATTATGACTTATCTAGAAAAAATAAAAGAATATATTAAAAAAGAGGAAGATAAACAAATTTTTAAAATTACTTTCCCAGAAAAAGAAACTGTAGTAGTACTAATTAATAAAATTGCACCATGCGAACTACTTCAACTTCAAAAAGCCATTAAATATTATAAGCAAGACTATGATAAGCTAATAGAAGAAATCAATAAGGCGAAAGCTGGACAAGAAGAATACAAACAAAAAATAGAAGAATTAGAAGCATTAAAATCTTCAATAGAAAACAAATTAAATAAAATTGAAGCTTATTATAAGGAGAATCCAAACAAAGGATTTGAAGATGCCTGGAAATCAGGGTGGGAAAGAGGTGCAAAATATAGTGATATATTTAGTGATCCAATTGGTTCCTTTTTTAAATCGGGAAGAAGATAACTTCTTCTTTTTTCATTGGTCAACTTCATAAAATTTTTCCCAAGGGTCTTTTCGTTTTAGAATTTTTATTGCCATCTCCATAGTAATTTCATCTGGTTTTACTTTATAAAGTTCTCTCCATTTAATTGGCATAGAAACTCTTGCCTTTTTTCGAATGCGAAGAGAATAGGGTGCAACAGAAGTTGCGCTTTTTGTATTCCGTATCCAATCGATAAATATTTTTCCTTTTCTGTTTTCTTTTCTAACATTGCTTGTATATTTATCTGGCCATGTTGCTTCCATTAGCATTGCGATATTTTGTGCAAACTCTCGTAAACTTTTCCAAGTTTTTAATTTTTTAGTAGGTATTACAACATGATAGCCTTTTCCACCACTCGTTTTTAAAAAAGAGATTAGTTTTAGTTCATCTAAAATACTCTTTAAATCCAACACTCCTTCTCGAACCTTTTGCAAAGACATTTTTTCATCTGGGTCTAAATCAAATATCAAAACATCTGGATGATTAATCTTATCTACTCTACTTCCCCAAACATGAAATTCATAACTATTCATTTGCACTTCTGAAAGTAAGCCTTGAATACCTTTAATATAATAATAATCTTCTTTATTTCCTTTTTCATTTGGCAAAATTTTTCTCCCTATTCCCTCGTTTACAGACTCTAAATGCTTTTTAAAAAAACATTCTCCCTTTAACCCGTGAGGACATCGAATGGTTGAAATAATTCGACTTTCTATAAAAGGAAGCATTCTTTTAGCTACTTTTTGATAATAAAGAACTATGTCCATTTTCGTAATCTTTGGTTGTTCATAAATTTTTTTATCTGGATTCGTAATCTTAACACCTTCTACTATTCCCTCTTTTTTAGAATTTCTAAGCTTTGATTTTTTTCCATCTCGTACCTCTTCCATAGTTTTTCCCGTTTTTACGCTTGTTTTGTATTTGCTAATCGATGTATATAAATTGAAATTATCTTTTTCTTTAATTAATAACCAATTGTCTTCTTTATAAAAAATAAGTGTCCATTTTCCTTTTAAACGAGTACCATGCAATACAAATTTAATCGCTCCATTTTTAAAATCCTTAGAAAAATTCCCAAGTGGTTCATAGTAGCCTTCATCCCAAACCATCACCGTTCCTCCACCATATTCTCCTTTAGGAATGACTCCTTCGAAATTCCTATATGATAAAGGATGGTCTTCCACATGTACTGCTAATCTTTTATCTTCCGTATTATAAGAAGGACCTTTAGGTACTGCCCAACTTAAAAGTGTTCCGTTCCACTCTAAACGAAAATCATAATGTTCCCTTCTTGCCAGATGGTGTTGGACAACAAAGCGCAACTTTTTATTTGATTTTTCTCTCTTTCCTATTGGTTCTTTTGTCTTATTAAAGTCTCTTTTCTCTTTATATCTTTTTAACTTATCCATTATAATACCTCTTATAATATTATTTTGGTTTATTTTAAAAGTTAAATACATAAAAAAACTCTATCTCCAAACTACCGATTTAGATAAAAACGCTAGTCCTTGATAGAGTACTTGAGACAACAATTCACTCGTTGTCTATTTTTATTATGGTGAAAAATCAACAGATTATGCTAAAAATTATTGCCAAATATTGGAAATAAAATTATAATTGCAAACACTAAGAGGGGAAAATATGATAGTAGAGTTTATAAAGAAAGCCTATAAAAATAAAAAATAAGAAAACAGATAAAGAATACAGTGTAATCATTACTGATTTCGACAATAGAAAAATAATTTATAAATACAAAATTTCAAAACAGACAGGTAACATTCTACTTGAAAATTAAAAAGTATAAAATTTGAAGCAGAATTGATAAATAATGCATTTTTAGAAAAATGCTTATTAACAGATATTTTAAATTATAAATTACAATATATATATGAAAATCAAAGAAAAATTATTTACATATATTTAACTCTTTAAACAATTTTGATATTTCTTTGTTGGTAGAATAATCAAATCAATCACAAAAAAAGTTATAATAAATTGTCTAACAAATAAAGTATCTATAATTGAAGGACCTCTTTAAAACTAGAAAAACAACTACTATATTAAGATTAATTGCCAATTTAATATATCAAAATAAAAAAGTAATTGTGGTATCTAAAAATAATAGTGTTGTAGATAACATTATAGAAGAATATGACAAATTAAATTTTGTTTTCTCATCTTTAAACCTATTCGTAATTTGTGATTATAACTTCTTCAACTTCTCCACGCTTTTTCCCATTTGCATTTATGAATCTTTTTGCTTGAATAATATGTATATTATACTTAGCATATAATTCTCGAATCAATTTCGTATTGTGGTTGGACATCATAACATAGCACCCTTTATTTGCGAGTTGTTGGTATATATAAAACAATCTTACTTGCTCTTCTTTACCAAATCCGTCTTCTGTATATCCATTAAATGTCGTTGTATCAGAATCATATGGAGGGTCTAGATAAATAAAATCTCCTTCTGTAGCGTTTACAAGAACCTTTGCAAAATCTACACTTTCAATTTTTATATCATTATCTTTTAAATACTGATGAACATTTTTTAAATTTTCTTCATCATAAGTATGTATTTTTTCTTTTCCATTAAATGGAACATTAAATTCATTTTTACTATTTACTCTATATAAACCATTAAAACAAGCTTTATTTAAATAAATGGTACGGGCACCTCGTTTATAATCTATCATTTTTTTATATTTTTCTTTATCTTTATCTATATTTCTCATTTCGTAATAAAAATCTTTTGAATGTTTTTGTTCATATTTTTTTAATTCTAAACAAAGCTTCTTATATTTCGTTTCTTCCTGAATACACTTATAAACATTCATCAATTCCTCATTATAATCATTTATGACAGCTTTCTTAGGAGATAATTCAAATAATAAAGCTCCTCCCCCTAGAAATACTTCATAGTATACATTATATTTTTCAGGAAGGTATAATTTTAATTTATCTATAATTTGTCTTTTTCCACCTGCCCATTTTACAAATGGCTTTCCTTTTTGCATAACCGTCGCTCCCTGTCAATACTATATTTATATTCAAATTCTAAAAACGCACATCTTCCATACAAAAGATGTGCGATAAATTTTATATGGGGCGAAATGTGGGGATCGAACCCACGCATACCGGAGCCACAATCCGGCGTGTTAACCACTTCACCAATTCCGCCATGAATAGTATTAGGATAACAAAAATTTGAAAAAAAAGCAAGTCTATATTATAATGAATCTAGGATGTGGAGATTATGATGACACTAAATATTTTTGAAACTATCACAAATGAACTAGTTGAATTTATAACCGATATAAAAGATTTATTTATAGATATGGCATCTGGTATACATAAATTTTTAAACCGATTCATGAGCGATGATATTTTAATACTCTTTGGAATAGCCATTTGTGCATTTCTTGCCATTATCTTTTTTCGTTATGTTATAAACAAAAGATAAAAGAATAGCAAAACTATTCTTTTTCTATATATTCATTTAAAGGCTTCGTCCTATACATTAATTCTGGCATTTCACTCGTTGAAACAAAACCACTTCTTGAATTAATAACATCAGGAATTCTGTTTACAATATCTGCACAAGTTAACTCAACTGTACAAGGCTTATTGATTACCATAGTTGTATTTGGTTCTCCTATAATAGACCACTCGTTAACATCAAATTCACTTTCGCTATATACTTTTCCAATACATTCTGCCTCAATAGTAATCCCTTCTTCAGTTTCTGCAATTACAACAGCACTCATCCCTGTTGCATTTCCCGCTTTTATGGTCATATCAAGTGTATTAGAATAAATATCTTCCTTGTGCGTTTTTGGTATACACTCTTGATTTATAGAAGTAAGATGTAATCCTAACTTATCTACAAGCCAACCTGCTACGTTCCACATATAACTAGGAGCAAACTCCCGTTTGTTTATAATTTCTTCTCGTTGTTCTTCACTAATCTTATCAGTACTTGCTACATCACGTTCAAATTCTTCCAGTGTAAGTCCAGCACCGTGAGCACGAGCAAGCGCAATTCCGTAATCTTCTACATTATAAGAACTACTTCCTTTAATTTTGGTAATTTTATGTGTAGAACTAGCTAAATTACTAATTAAACCTCCCCAAAAAATGTCTTGATAACCACACCCTGTAATGGTAATTCCTCCTGCTTTTGCTAAACTATCCAGTTCATGAAACAATTTTGGATTGGAATTACTTGCAAAAAATGCTTCTTCACAAGTGGTAATAGCATTAACATGGGAATTAGCACAAATACGTAAAACATTTTCTAAATCATTTAATAAGCTCATCGTTGTTATAATTGCAATATCAGGTTTTATTGTTTTCAAACGCTCTTCCAAGTTTTTTATATCTTCTACCACAATGCTTTGATTTGGCGTATCCATAATGCTTCCAATATCAACTCCAATTTTTTCTTCATCCATATCCATCGCAAGTACAATTTCGGCTCCTTTTTCGTAAACATAACGCATCGTATATTTACTCATCTTTCCACACCCAATTTGGGCCACTCTTACTTTTCTTTCCATATTTTTTCCCTTCTATCCTTTATCTTCTAAATCTACATTTTCTTCTCGAATTAAATCCGCAAATACTTCTTTAAACCGTTCTATTTCTTTTACCTTAACATCTTCATAAACATTTCTGGCATTACAAATGGCTTTATAAATATGCCTTATTTTTACTTCACTCTCATTTTCAAAAAGAGCATAACTAAATGCATTAGCAAGTATCGTTAAACAAATATCTGGATATCTTGCAGCCACTTCATAAATTCGTTTATATTCATCTGTCATCGAGACAATAAAAGTCATAATTTTCTCTTTAATAAAATCTGTATAACCTAATTTAACTCCAATTTGACGCTCTAACTTTGGATACGTTCCCATTAGAATTTTAACAGTTGTTGGTTGATCACTTTCCAAAACATCAACTTTTTGAAATCTTCTTAGAAAAGCGCGGTCTCTTAATATATATTGTTCATATTCTTCGGTAGTGGTTGCTCCAATCATTTTAATTGCTCCCCGATCTAAACCCGATTTTAACATATTGGCAAAATCAATTCCTCCATTTTGCGCTGTATTTTTATTAACCAAAACATGAGTTTCATCAATAAACAATATAGTTTTATCACGACCATCAAGTTCTTTAACTAACAAATCAATACGATTTTCCACTTGTCCTTCACTTACAGAAGAACCAAGTAAACTAGTAATATTAATCTTAATCAGTTCCCATTCTTTTAAAGCATCAGGGACTAAATTTCTTTGAATACGATATGCAAGCCCTTCTACAATTGCTGTTTTACCTATACCTGGTTTACCAACCAATAAGGCACTTTTTTCTGGAGTCAAAAGAATTAAAATACATTGTTTTATTTCTTCATCTCTTGCTATAGCAGGGTCTGTAATAAATTCTTTTTTTGTAAAATTTTCGCCATAGCGTTCTATCATACTTACCTTTTCTGCATTCATAGTATCCTCCAAATTTATTGTACCACAAGAAAAAAAGAAGATACAGTTTTGTCCTTCTTTTTTTTAATAGTTTACATTCCATAATGATGCATTCCATATCCACGGTGATTGGTAATGCAATAATGAGGCAAATTGTAACCTTGCTCTTCTAAATATGCACAAATATCATCTACATTTTCTACTTTATCAACTTCTAAATCGTACTTTTCTCTATTTGCAAGTAATGCATCATACGTTTTACGACTCATAGAAATACGAATATCGACGCCAAGTTCATTATAAATATGTACTTTTTTATGCCTTAAATTTTCAATAAAAACATTAAAATAGTCTTTTGAATACATTATGGTATCCAAACGATACCAAGGATATAAAAAATGGTATCCATTTCTATTACCAATATAAGGTTCTGCTTTTATTTTAAAATAAGTATCATTATAAGCATATTCTATTTTAATTTGATTTTTTAAATTTTCATCAAACGTAATTCGATTTTCATTTTCTATTGAAAAATCAAGTAACATATCTTCCATAAAATCAAAAGTAAAACTATTCTTCACTTCTTTATCGGTTACATCATTATAAACAATAGTTGTACTAGCAAACTCAATAGCACTTACTCCAACTCCTAAACCAAGCACAACAAAACATACCAAAGAAATAATAAGTAAAACTCCCATTTTATTTTTATGATTAAAAATAAAATTATATAAACAAATAAAAGCCACAATTCCAAGAACAGCTAAAGCAAATAAGATAAGATAAATCCCAAAATAGAAAACACCTTTAAAAAGTAAATAAATAGAAAATCCAACGGTTATAGACATGCCAATTACATAAAAGATAACTCCAATTAGAATAAAAAAAGCAATCATTTTAACAAAAAGCATACAAACATCAATTAAGACGTCAATAATACCTAAACGCTCATGTTCATGCATACACTCCTTTTTTTCTTCCCTTCTATTCACCTCTTCAAATTTCGATTCTTCTTTTGTTTTCTTTCTCTTATTCACTTTAAAAAAATCCTCTTTTTTCGTTTCTTGGAAAGAAAAATTTTGTATATTTTCAGATTTATCTAAATAACGACTTTGAAAAAGTTTAATAAAAAACAATATCGCAAAAATCAAATAAACAAATTCTAAAATAAATCGCCAAATATTGGCTAAAACTCGAAACGGTCCGATTCCAAGAGCATAAAGTGCATTTTTTCCAAAACTTTCGATAATTTCAAATGGTATTTTACAAATCCCAATAATTAAGAAAATAACAATAATTTCGATTACAAAACGTAAAATTTCTTGAAGACTTTTGTTGGCAAATATATCTACAATGCGTTCAAATACATTAATACAGTTGTCTGCAAACCGATTAAAAGCATCTTTAGGTTTCTCTTCTGGTTCTCTTATTTTATAAGCACTTAATAAATCTTTTGCAAGTTCATCAATATTACCCATAGAAGAAACGGCTTCTTCTTCAGTAGAACCTCCCACTATTTTTTCTTCAATATATCCCTTATATTCATTTAAAATATCTTCAATTTCACTTTCTTCTAAAATCGATAATTTTTTTCGTAAAGATATTAAAAATTCTTCTTTATTCATTTGTCTTCACTCCCTTTAATAAATTCATTCACATTATGAGCAAATTTTTCCCACTCTTTTTTTTGTTCTTTGCATCTTTTCTTTCCAAGTGCAGTAATATGATAATATTTTCTTATAGGTCCTTCTCTTGACTCTTCTAAATAGGTTTCAAAATAACCTTCATTTGTAAGTCTTTTTAAAATGGGATAAATAGTTCCCTCATTTACATCTACTATTTTACTAACAGCTTCTACAAGTTCATAACCGTATTTATCTTTTTTTTCTACAATTAAGAGCACTAATAATTCTAAAACACCTTTTTTAAACTGCGTATTCGTAATTATCACCTCTTGTTAATTATATTACATCTAGTACTGTGTATTGTCAAGTACTTAATAAAAACAAAATATAACAAAAAATTCGAAAAAACATTTCGAATTTTTAAATTTATCATACTTTTATACAAAGCTACTTTTCCTTATTCAGTTCTAAGAGCAATAACTGGGTCTTTTTTACTTGCAATTTTGGCAGGCAAAGCTCCACCTATTAACGTTAATATTAAACTTACTATAATTAAAATAATAGCATGAACAGGATTTAAAACCGCAACATTTTTTAAATCGGTTAAATTATAAAGAACTTGATTAGCAGGTATTAATAGCAACTCAGTAATGATAATTCCTAAAATACCAGAACTCATTCCAATAATAAAGGTTTCTGCATTAAATACTCGAGAAATATCTTTCTTACGCGCTCCCAAACTTCTAAGAATTCCAATTTCTTTTGTTCTTTCTAACACAGAAATATACATGATAATTCCTATCATTATAGAAGAAACAATTAAACTAATGGCACTAAAAGCAATTAAAACAATCGTAATAGCATCCATTATACTTCCTGATAAAGAAGAAATAATTTCTGCTTGGTCAGTATATACAATTTGGTCTTCCGCATTTTTTCCTTCATTATATTTATCCAAATAATTTATTAATTCCTCTTTAGCATTAAAGTCTCTTGGATATACTTGAATCATGAAAGGAACAGACTCATCTCCTAAATAAGCTAATACTTGCTTTTTTGCATCACGCCCTTCTTCTGTTGTTAAATCAAAAGACTCTCCTGTCATTAGATTATACTTAGCTTCTTTTTGAGCCTTTACAATCTTAGAATCCTTATTAACAGAAATAACATAATCTAAAAGTTTTTCAGTATAAGTCAAAGCAGAACTTTGCACATAACTTGGAAAATCATCTTTTAGTCTTATAATACCTACTACTTTTAAAGTAATGGTATTTTTATCACTATATAACTTTTCCAAATCAGAGTTAATTGTAAAGTAATTTCCAACTTTTGTATAAAAATCATCATTTAAAACAAGTTTCATTTCACTTTTTAAAATATCTTCATAAGTAATATTTTCTTGCTTAGAATCTAAACCTAAATTTATTAAAATATCTTCTGTAACATGGTTTTTACTGTCAACAATTAGTACAAGTTCATCCAATTCTTTTGCTTCTCGACCAGCTAAAATATCATATTTTTCTGCAACAACACTTTGCTTATTATCTCCTAACGTTTTCGGAATACTTCCCATTTGATTTCCAATGGTAACCATTTTTACAGCCCCATCTATTTTATTAATCAAATTTAAACCTGTATAACGCATAGAAGAAATTCCACTCACTATATCAGGGTTGGCATCTTCTAAATATTTCACATACTCATCTGTAATTTTATTTTTATGGGTAAACGTTTCTTCCATTGTCTTTTCAGGAATAATATAAGAAATATTTGGATAATCTTCTTCTGTTGTCTTTACAGAACTATGCATTTCATTCATTGTTTCTTCATCTAAATTCATCGCCTGCGCACTTACAATTATAGGCATAGAAGATAATGTATTTCGTTCGAAAATATCAATTTGTCTATCAAAACCATTGGATAAACTTAAGATACAAGCAATTCCAATAATCCCTATACTTGAAGCAAAGGCAGTCAATATAGTACGCCCTTTTTTCGTACGAATATTATTTAGACTTAAATGAAGAGCAGACATAAATCCCATAGAAGTCCGTTTTATTTTATATTCTTTTGTATCTTTTTCACTTTCTTTAATGGGATTAGAGTCATTTAAAACTTCACCATCTCGCATATCAATAACACGAGTCGCGTAATTTTTAGCAAGTTCTGGATTATGAGTAACCATAATGACCAATTTATCTTTTGCTATTTCTTGAATAAGCTCCATGATTTGTATACTTGTTTTCGTATCCAAAGCTCCAGTCGGTTCATCTGCTAAAATAATATCAGGGTCATTGGCAAGAGCACGAGCAATAGCAACTCTTTGCATTTGTCCTCCAGATAATTGATTAGGCTTTTTATGCATATGTTCCTTTAATCCAACTTGTTCTAATACTTTCTTGGCTTTATTGTGCCTTTTCTTTTGAGAGACTCCACTTAAAGTCATACCCATCTCAACATTCGCTAATATGCTAATATGACTAATCAAATTATAACTTTGAAAAATAAATCCAATACAATTATTACGATAAGCATCCCAAGTATGGTCCTTAAACTTTTTTGTAGAACGATTATTGATAATCAAATCTCCTTCATCGTAACGGTCAAGCCCACCAATAATATTTAAAAGAGTAGTTTTTCCACTTCCACTAGGTCCCAATATAGCAACAAATTCATTTTTACGAAACTTTAAATTAATTTTTTTTAAAGCAACTTGTGTAAAATCTCCCGTTTTATAACTTTTCTTTATGTTTTTTAATTCTAACATTTCTATCTCCTTTTATTTATACGCGATTAAAATTTATGCAATTAACTTTTATTATATACTCTTTTAGCTTACATTGCAAATTCACATATATATAAAATATACAATATAAAATTGTTTTTTCCTTTTATATAGCAAAAAAAGGTAATATTACTATCACCTTTAATTTATAAAATGGCGCCCGATGTAGGACTCGAACCTACGACCTAACGGTTAACAGCCGTGCGCTCTACCGACTGAGCTAATCGGGCAATACACTCAAAGTATACATTATAATTATATACATTGTCAACCAATTTATACCATTTTTTAATAAAATAATAGTATTTTTTAGTCAAAAAAACATACACTCTAAAAAAGCTTTGCATACCTTATACAAGGTGAGACATATGTTTCTAATTTTAAATTCTATCGTAGCTAGTTTAGATGGCTTAATTATAGGAATTGGTTTAAAACTTGCCCATACAAAACTTTCAAAAACCAATATTTTAACTATTTTTATTGGCAATATTGTTATCTACACTTTTTTTCTAACTTTATATTATTATTTTAAATTAACATTTATGACAAAACTAATCTCAAGTTGTTTGTATTTATTTTTAGCATGGCGTTCTTATAAAGAAAAAGAAAACAATACATATACAGAAAAACTATCTTTTTTAGAATGCATTCTTTTAACAATAACACACTCTTT
This sequence comes from uncultured Mycoplasmatota bacterium, assembly GCA_947652325.1. Taxonomy (GTDB): domain Bacteria; phylum Bacillota_I; class Bacilli_A; order RF39; family UBA660; genus MGBC108787. The sequence continues at coordinate 97,536 of CANTCQ010000001.1, read as the reverse complement.
AGATGGAACTTTAATTTCTTTAAATTTTGTTTATAACTACCAGCTTATCTACATTATTTCTATTTTTAGTTTCTCATCTATTATTCTCTTATTACTAGGATATTATTTTGCTAAGCTTATTAAAATAACCAAAAAAAGCAATTATATCAGCGCCTGTTTATTTCTCCTACTTGCTTTCACTAACCAATTCTTTTAAATATTTTTCATAATCATCTAAAATGTGCAATAATTCTATGCCAGATTTACAAGAACACACTTTTAATTTCATGTTTTTATTATTTGGCATTCCCTTTAAATAATACAAAATATTAGTACGAATTTCGAGTAAAGCCACTCGTTCATTTTTGTCATTTTTTAATAAAGTAAAATGTTTTTTTATCATGGCTACTTTTTCTAAATTGGAAACACTATTTTTACAAAAACCATCTTCTAGATAAGAAACACAATCTCTTATAAGCCAAGGATTACCAAGGATTCCTCTTCCAATCATTACAGCGTCACAGCCAGTTTCTTCCAGCATTTTTTTAGCGAATAAAGGACTTGTAACATCTCCATTTCCAATCACCGGAATAGAAACAGTATTCTTTACAGCTTTTATAATATCCCAATCTGCTACTCCAGAATAGCCTTGACTTCTGGTTCTTGCATGTATTGTAATAGCACTTGCTCCTGCTTCTTCAATTACTTTAGCCACTTCGATAGCGTTAATGCTTGCTTCATCCCATCCACTTCTAATTTTAACCGTAATAGGTACATGTACCGCTGAAACAACTGCTGAAACAATCTTTTTTATTTTTTCTGGATTTTTTAAAAGAGCACTTCCTGCTTGATTTTTAAGAGCAACCTTAGGAACAGGACAACCCATATTAATATCAATGATATCTGGGTGCATTAACTTTTCAACCTTTTTTGCTGCCTCTACAAAACTTATCTCATCACTTCCAAAAATCTGTTGTGCAATCGGGCGTTCTATATCATCCATCTTAAGCATTTCAAGCGTTTTTGCACTATCATAAACAAGAGCTTTATCACTCACCATTTCTGCAAAAATGAGTCCTGCTCCCATTTCTTTAATAATTTTTCGAAAACTTGTATTGGAAAAACCAGCCATTGGAGCCATTACTATTTGATTTTTAATTTCTATATTTCCAATTTTCCATGTCATTTTTTCTTCACCTAAAACCTACAAATATTTAAAATAACATTTTTACTTCATCGCCATTTTTTAAACCAGCTGCATTAGCATCGTCCCAATCCAAATGAAGTTCAAAATAGCCATTTTCACTTATTTTTATAAAAGCATCCAATAGACAAGATTTATCACCAAAAACTTGAATTTTCACTTTTTGATTATTAATTAAGCCTAGTTCTTCAGCTAATTGATAATCCATATGAACATGACGAGTAGACAAAATACAAACATTTTTTAATGTCATTTTTCCTATATCTCCAGCTAGAGTTATTTCTTCACTCTCTTCTAAATCTCCACTATTTCGAACAGGAGGATTTAATCCTAAAAAATAGGCATCACTTCTAGAAATTTCGACTTGATTATACTTGCGAAAAGGTCCCACAATACGAACATTTTCTAAAATGCCTTTTTGTGTTTTTAAAGTCACAACTTGTTGACTTGCAAAATCTCCAATTTGATGCAAATCTTTTTTTTTAGTTAAAGGAGTAGAAAACAGATTATGATAAACTTCTTCTGTTAAATGTACATGATGATTACTAATGCCAACTGTTACTTTTCTTTCCATATAATTTCCCTCATAATTCTAAAAAATTAATTTTCCTTTTCTATAGATTAGCTCTTTTTTAACATCCTCTATTTTAATACAATTACATATATTGACTTTGAAAAGAATACAACCTCTTGGACAATCAAATCCAAAATGTTTATTTTTTTACTTTGCTTTTTTATCAACATCTTTTCCCGCATAAATTAAAATATCTCTTCGATATTTTGTTTTCCAAGTACGAAATTCATAACTTTCTATATCTTCAGCGATAGAGTTGCAAATGTTGTTTAACTGATAATACTTACATAAACATCATTAATTGTATTTTATCATAAAAAGAAACCATAATAAATACGAGGAGGAAAAAAATGAAAAATCAAAATTGTGGTGATTGCAAAGATTCTAAACAAGGAAAAGCTTATATAGATGCAGAAACAGGGCTACTTTGTGTAGAAATCGTTGAAAAGTACGAAAAACCGGAAGGAAAAAAAGTATTAGTTCCTTATATTTGTACTACATGTGGTACTGTAAATTGGAAATGCATTGATACAAATGAAAAAGATTGTTAAAAAACTTATTAAAAAATGAGATTTTTTATTGATAACATATTGCATTTATATTGCGTTTTTCTCTTATATGTGATACTATTAAACTGAGAAAAGGATGTGTAAAATGGCAAATATCACAGAAGCAATTAATATGAGTTTTAGAGTAGATAAAGAATTAAAAAAACAAGCAGATAAACTATTTAAAAATCTAGGTTTAAATACAAGTGTCGCTTTAAATATGTTTTTAACCCAATGTGTAAGAGAACAAGCAATACCGTTTACGCTTTCTATGAAAGAAGAAACAAAAGAAGTAGAAAACAAAGAAACAAAAAAAGAAGAAAAACGAATTGGGCAAGAAGAAACAAAATACCAAAGTTATTATGAAGACATTTTATAAAAGAAAATAACACATTTTCTTTTTTTAATGAAAAAATATTTATCAAATAGCTTGCTTATAAAACTACAATTTTTATTAAATTAATCTTTTAATACCTACAAATTCATTCTCATCATAAATTATTTCCACTAAATCCATTTCATGAAAGACTCCATCAAAAATAACTTCATCCTCATAATCTAAAATAAGTCGGTCATACAAATTAAAACCTTGATTACAAAATTTTATCATAAGACTTAAAAGTGCAATATTATGTGTAACAATAAGGATATTTTTCTCCGGGTTAATTAAAACATCGTATAAAAACTCTGTCATACGCATTTTTACTTCATTAATCGATTCTCCATTTTGCAATTTATAATCAAAATCATGTTCTTGCATCCCTTTTAAAAAACGATATTCGTTACATCCAAGCTCTCCCACAACTCGTTCATTTAGTCTAGAATCGAGAACAATATCTATATTTTTATCTTCTGCTATATATTTTGCAGTATTCATAGCGCTAAAATATGTAGATGAATAAACCACTTCTATAGCATCTAAAACTTTATATTTTGTTAAAGCAACTGCTTTCATCTCACCTTTAGAATTTAGCATTGTTTTTTCACGCACTGTATTAAAAGTAGTGGATTTCGGATAAATAACATTAGCCTTACTAACCAAATTATTGCTAATAAAATACAAATGTTTCATTAAAATATCCTTCCTAAAATACCATAAGAAAATACAAGCATAATAATACCTGCTAAGATTACTCCTAAAAACGCTGCAACCATTGATTTTTTCTTATCCATATCAAGTAATGCTGCAATTAAACAACCAGTCCATGCTCCTGTACCAGGTAAGGGAATGCCAACAAACAAAAATAAACCAAAATATTTTAAATTTTCAATTTTTTCTTTTTTAGAATTTGCTTTTTCTTCACACCAACAAACAAACTTTCCTAAATATTTCCAATTTCGCATATGTCGAAAAATAGGATTAATAAAATATAATATAAAAGGAATTGGAATAATATTCCCAAGAAAACAAACAAAAAAACTTTGCCACATGGGAAGTCCTAACAAACTAGCAGCAATTAACCCTCCGCGTAACTCTAATATGGGAAGAAGTGATAAAATAAAAATTACTATATATTTTCCCAGTACACTTCCTGCTGCTCCTCCAAAAAGACCTATCATAAAATTTGCCAATTTTTGTGTCATCTTTTGCCACCTCTTTATAAATATATGAATCAATGCCAATATTTTATCTTATTTTCATTTTATCATATATTAAAAAAAACAAAAACCCAAAAAAGAAAAAAAGACTCGAATTGTCTTTTTTCCTAAAGTGTGAGTTTGAGTTTATATGTTATTTAAATTTGTATAGAGTTATCGTTTAAATTCTGTATATTTTTTCATTCTAACTTCTATATATCACTTCTCCTTTCATATTTTTATGATACCAAAAAAATATGTTAGAATTGTGAAGATAAAGTGAAAAAGAATAACTTGACACTTCTATTTTTTAGCTTCAAAATAAAAGGTTGTACCATGATTTTTTTTACTATTTACACCATACTTAAATTGATGAGCTTCTAAAATATTACGAACAATAGATAAACCTACTCCACTTCCTACCACATTTCGTTTATGGTTTTTTTCATTTTTATAATATTTATCCCAAATGTAAGGCATATCACAAGCCTTAATTCCCTTACCTGTATCTACGATTTCAACACGATATTTTTTTTCTTCATCTATGACACGCACTATTACCTTTTTGTCTTTACCTGTATAATTAATTGCATTATTCACTAAATTATAAATCACTTGATTCAATTTATTTTTATCTGCGTGTATCATTGCTTTATCAGGAAGTTCTAAAATAAATTGATACTTTTCTGTTTCCTTTATAATATCATAACGAGATAAAACATTTTTAATTTCCAAAACCAAATCATATTCTTCTAAAGAAAGTCCTGTAGTTGTAGATTGCAATTTTGACAAATCAAGTAAATCATTAACTAAAATATTTAGCCTATCCGCTTCTTCTATGATAACATTCAAATCCTTTTCTCTTTTGTTTTTATTTTTATAAGAAATATCTCGTACCATTTCTGCATAAGCTTTAATCATCGTAAGAGGAGTTTTTAAATCATGACTGACATTAGCTAGTAAATCTCTTCTTAATTCATCAATCTTTTTCATATCAGAACAAGCCCCATTTAAAGTTCTAGCCAATTCATCAATTTCTAATGTTCCATTTTCTTGAAAAACAACATCATAATTCCCTTTTCCCATTTCTCGCGCTTTTTTTGTAATGTTAATAATAGGCTTAGTAATTTTTTTAGATAAAAAGTAAGCGATAAAACAAGCAAAAATTAAAACCAAAAACATAATGTAAATAAGTTGTCCCTTTAAAATAATACTGGTTGAATCAATATCTTCTAAACTACTATAAACAAAAATATAACCTACATCAATATTTATTCCATATAAATAGGCTTTTGTTTTATAAGTTGGATTAATAAGTTTTACACCACTTTTTTTAGAGTCCTGACTTTTTAACGTATTTTTTATTTTCGTAATGCTACTAATATTCTTATCTAAACCACATCCTACTTGTAACGTATTATAAGTTATAGTTGTCCCATAATTCGATTCATATTCAATACATACTTCATTTTGGTAAGCAAGTGAAGTTAAAACGGCATCCATTTCCTCCAAATTTGTATGGCCAATTTGATTAACAATCGTATTTATTTTTTTAATTTGATAATGTTCATAACTAAATTGTAAAAACAAAACTTGAAAAATCCATAAAAAAATTACAATACCCAAACTAAATAAAATCAAATACAACAATGTTTTCAAATTTAAACTATTTTTTTTCGTTCTAAAATACACATACTTTTCTTGCAATTTATTCTTTATATTCAAATTTATAACCTACTTTTCGAATAGTTACTATTAAATCTCGGTATTGTCCCAAATGATTTCGTAATGTTTTAACATGCGTATCAACAGTTCTATCATCTCCATAAAAATCATATCCCCAAATGTTAGTAAGTAAATTTTCACGAGATAATACAATATTTTTATTCTCTATTAAATAAAGAAGCAAATCATATTCTTTCGGAGTTAAATAAACTAGTTCTTTATCCACATAAACTTCATGAGCATTACAATAAATTTCCAGACCATCAAATTGATATATATCTTTTACCGTTTGGTTTCTTTTAGTAACCGCTTTAATACGGGCAACTAGTTCTCTGGGACTAAATGGTTTTGTAACATAATCATCAACACCTATATCAAAACAGGTCAGTTTATCATATTCCTCACTCCTTGCAGAAAGCATGATAAAAGGAACATTACTAAATGTTCGAATTTCTTTAACTGCACTATATCCATCCATTTTAGGCATCATAATATCCATAATAATAACATCAAAAATTTCATTTTTTGCTAAATCTATGGCTTCATAACCATCACTTGCTTCCTTATATTCCATATTTTCGAGCTTCAAATATTCTACAATTACATCTCGAATTAATTCTTCATCATCTACTACTAATACTTTCAATAATATCACCTCACTGTAAAACAGAATATACTAATTTTGTGAAAAAGAAGTGAATTAAGAAAAAAATCTATAAAAAATTTATTTCTATAGATTTTTAAAGACTTATATTCACAATTTCTTCTGATTGAATAGCTTGAACATCTTCTTTAGTATAAAATAATTCTACACCGTTTTCATTTTCAAAAACATAACCAACCAAAACATAGTTCATTCCATTACATTCTAATATTTGATAATCAGAAGTAGCAAATATTCTATTTCCGTTGTTGTCTATATAAACAGCTGCTTTTTCAATACTACCAAAAATAGTAGTGCCAATTGGATTAACACCTTCCATTAATTGTTCTGCTAAAGTAGAATCATTTTGATTCATTGAATTATCTAGAGATAAATTATTAGCAACAACTATAGAAAGAATAACCGCCAGTGAGGCCATACTGCATTTAATCATTTTACACTTTTTCGATTTATTTATATTTCTATTATTCTTTATTTTTTTCATAAAAATCCCCCAAAAACAAAATTATAATATCACACAAATACTATAAAAACAAGTATCTAAAATACGATACTTGTAAATAAAATATTTCCAAAAATTGTATACTTATGTCAAAATATTTATCTATTTTTTGATAACTTCTTTTTAATAAACAATACTATAATAAAGATACAAATAAAGCCAATAATACCAAATGTTACTTTATGATTTTTCTCTTCTTTTAACTCTTGTTTTTCCTCTTGATTCTTATTTTCATTTTGATTGTCATTTTGTTCTTTATTATTATTAGCATTATTATTACTGTTATTATCATTTTTATTTATAATAGAATCATTTGTATCAGAATTTACATTATCATTATCAATAGAAGTATTCGTTTGTGGTTTTGAAGTTTGTGTATTGGAACTCCAATTAGAGGAAGAATTATTTTGATTCATATTTCCATTATTAGAATTATTGCCATTATTTTGTTCCTCAATAATCCAATCTACTTTTGCTGTAATAAACCTTATATTTCCAGTCACATCTTTATACTCAAAAGTAAATTCACCATTTTTCGTAAATGTATAAATATTGTTGCCACCATTATTTAAAATTTCGATAGGACCTCCTTGATTAATTAACATAACCGATACAGGTCCTTTTGTTTTCTTTTCTTCACTATAATGTAAGCGAATAATAGGCAATTCTACTTTTTTAGTAATCCAATCTACTTTTGCTACAATAGCCCCTGTATTTCCAGCCTCATCTTTATATGTAAAAGTAAATTCGCCATTATCAACAAAAGTATAAACTTTATTATGATTATTATTAGTAACCATTACATTTTCTTTATTAAATTCAATAGTTGCAACTACATTTTCGTGGGTTTGTTCTGTAATATTATAATGAATAAAAGCGAGTGGAGCTACTCTATCAATAAAAGTAACTGTTGCAGTAACATCACTCCTATTACCTGCCTTATCTTCTAAACGGAAAATATAATGACCATTATTTTCAAATGTATACTGTAATGGTTTCGTACGACCAATAAGGTCTAATTTACGAATTTCATCTTTATCTTCTGGGTCAACAACATTACCATCTTCATCTTTAAAAGACTCATGCGTTACATTCCCTAACTCATTTAAAGTAACAGTATATAAAATAATATCTGTATTCTCTTTTTTATAATAGTAAGTGATGCTTTCAGTATTACCCTTATCATCTAAATAAAGAACTTTTGTAATATTTCCTTGTAAATCCAAATAATGAATGTAAATCACTTTCTCATTTTCAACTTTTATATAATTCACTTTGTTATTATTTTCATCAAGTAAATAAACATCTTCTTTTAGATTTACTAAACTAGCCGTTACTTCTTTATTTGTTGGAGTTGTTGTACTATATTTTACCTCTGCAGTAGGTGCTTCTTTATCAATCCAATCTACTTTTGCAGTTGCAGTACCTTTAATATGATTCTCATCTTCAAATTCAAATGTAAAATTTCCATTCTTAGTAAATAAGTAAGTATTACTTCCACCATTATTGGTAATCGTAATATGTGTACTTGGATTAATAAGTCTTGCTAAAACATTTCCATTTGTCAATGTAGTAATATCATATCCAATTCCTGCGGTTGGAACAACAACATCTTGTTTTGTTATATCTTCAAATAGATTAATCATAGCAAGAGATGCAAACATATTATAAGTTTCCATTTCAAGTTTTATATATTGTCCGTAAACGCTTTCAGAAAACTCAATTTTTTTGGTTTCATCATAATTTTCACAATTTTCGATTCTTCCAGCTTCTGTCCAAGATTTCCCATCTTGACTCACATATACAATTCCATTTTTTATATCATCTGGGTCATTAGATTTGTATTTTTTTTGAATAAATTCCAAAGCTGAAATATAAGTTGGGTTATCTAATTTAATAGTAATAAAAGGTTTTTCTCCTTGTTGAATTACATTATATCTAAAATCAGTATGCCATAACGTATTTAAGTTTCCATCAATGGCATTTTCCGCATAAAAAGGTCTTTTATTATCCATAGATTGTGTTGAATATTCATGAATCGATAAATGAGAGATTCGAATATATTTTCGAGTATCTGGTTGATTATCTTCTGTAAAAGTGACTTCTAATAATTCACTTGGCAAAACAGTTTTAGTAGCAGCAACTCTTACTTGTAAAGTCTTATCTCCAGTATTATCAGGAGAAGAAGTAGCATAAGATGTCCAAGCATCACTTGCACTGTTTCTCCATTCAAAACCTGTATTTACTCCAATCACACGATTTTCTAAATCATTCGCATAAAGATTTGTCGGTAAAGTAGCTTTTGTAATATCAATTTTATAAACATTTTCTTCAGTACGAGGAGCCCCTACAATATTAATATAAATATCGTTATCAATTGTAATAGATGCTATTTCTAGAGGCGTTAATAATATGCTATGTTCTTCTCCTGCAAGAGAAAAGACTTCTTTCCAACTTTGTTTACCATCCAAACTATATTCCCAACGAACACCATTTCCATTAAATCGATTAGCTAGCATAATTTTATTGGCATGGTCTCCATCAAAAGAGAAACTTGCTACTTCTTTATCTAATTTTCCTAATAAATAGTTAGCTTCCAATCTCGTTAATGAAGGTTGATAGACATAATAGTTCTCTGCTGTATTATTTGGAGTTTGGCTTCCCTCTGTTAAAATACGGGTTTGTAACAGAGTAAATTTAAACCCATACTCTGCGCTTGTCAATTTTGGTTTTATTAAATCAGTTAAATGTTGCATTGGCAATGGAAAATATTTTAAGCTTTCTCCTATTTCTTTTGCTAAAGCAAAATATTCTGCTTCGGTTTTATTTGAATTAGCATTAAAATTAGTAATTAACCCATACCAAGCGTCAATATTAAGAGGCTGAATTCTTAAAGCTTCTCTATAAATTTCTTCTTGTTTTAAAAGATTATTTTGATAAACGTCTGCTAAATAAACCAATCTTTCACTTTTTTCAAAAGTATCATAATGATTTAATACTTCTTGCGATAAAGCCATATAAACCACAGAATAACCTTTAGAATAACTAGCATTTCCCCAACCAAGTAACATTCTTTCGCCTTTTTCAGACAAAGTCCATCCCGATACATCGTTATCTAAATTCCAATAACCGTTTCCATTTTCATCTTGAGAGTAATAAATAATAGCAGCGTGTCCAGGTTGACCAATAACAGCAGCAGGAATTCCATGTACTCCTCGGATATTTGCCCCAGTTTTAGAGATTCCTCCACAAACAGCACCAGTTCCATATTCATTTCTAAAGTTCATCCAGACTTTATATAAACCATTTCGATAAGTTACACCATATTTTGAAAATATTCCATTAAATTTTTCATCCCAATAATCTTTCTTATCAGGGTCATGAAAGATAGGATTACTATAATTTGGCCATACATAAGCCATATAAGGATGGGGTGTTAAATACTTCCATGCTTGATTAGGATATTTATCTACATACGATTGCGTATATTCATTTAACCATAATATCTCTTCATCATCAATATTATTATTCATAACAAATCGCATTTCTTCAATCGTATAATTTTCAAACCATTTTGTGATGTCGATACTAGGAGTAACAACAAACTTATTATTTTTATGTAACATTTTATAAATTTCATAACGCATTACGGCATCCGATTTATTTTCAGGTTGACTGGATTGCATCCATAATCCCACTAATTTAGAATGAGTTAAAGATAATGCAATGGCCATTTTCTTATACAAATCTCCATAACGAGTTCCATATTTTGTTGTTTCTGCTATAGCAAAATCACTTTTATGCTTTACTAAAATATGATTTAATACAGTTAAAGAATTATAATAACTTCCACCTTCAGGAGCTCCTCCAAGTGTATAAAGTCTCAAATTTTCTACATCATTAAATAACCATTCAAATGTTTCTTTGTTTTCCTTACTTTCACCAACAAAGCGTTTAATTGCATATTGTCCCATATTCTTAACTAAGTTTCTTTGTAACAATACAAGCTCATATTCTGCATTTGTTAAATCAGCATTAGCATATTTTGTTTGAATAAGTTCATCATAAGTAGAAACAGAAGGAACTACACTATTTTCTTCCTCTACGTTTGTAAGTTTTGCATCAGCATAAACAGAGTGGTCATTCCCATTCGCACCATTACTATCTGCTACTAGTTTTAAAAAATTAGCATCTTTAATGGGAACTTTTACAAATTCTGCATTCATTCCAGGTTTTAATACATTTGGCGTTTCACTCGTTTGTAAAGTCCAATTTTTACCATCCAAAGAAGTATAAATATAAAATTTAACTCCATTACTAGATGAAGCCGCCGTTTGATTTAACCCTACATAAGCAGTAAAATAGTCGTAATGATAACTACTTATATCATAAACCAAAGTTGAAGTAGCATGTGCCCACATACCTTTATCAAAAGTATAATAAGCTCCTTCTACTTTTACCGCTATTTTTGAACCAGCACTGGTAGTATCTTTAAGAAGACTTCCCCAACCTGACTTAGATTGACTGGCTATATAATCTATATCAGATAAATAAAGAAAGTCAGATTCTGCTTGCTCAGTTAAATTTAATTGAATTGCCGAATCTTTATTTTCTGAATCATTTTCACTTCCTATAGCGTATTGATTCACTAAAGTCGTATTTTCTTTGTTATGGATATATAATCTCGGAAAAAATAGACCCATAAGTGAAACACAAGTAAAAATACCAACTGTTAATAAAATTTCTCTTTTTTTATTCATACATTTTTTTATCATCAAAAACATCCCCTTTATTGGTCATTTATTATATACCAAAAAAATAAAAAACGGAAGTAGTAAATTTTTACCATTATTCATTTACTATTATTTTATTATTTTTCAAGTTATTTGTCATGCTTTTACTTACAATTTTACTTTTTTTTACAATATTACCAATTTTATTTCTTCTGTTTATATTGACTTTATGTTTTTCAAATAAAATTAAACTACAAAAAATAACAAATAGGAAAATATTTGCTAATTTTAGCTTATCTATCTCTTAAAACAGCACCAAATTCAGTGGTAACTCTTGAAGCAATATGATTAAAAACTTCCATAACTTCTTCTTCTTGAAGGGTTCTCATGTAATCTTTAAATACCAATTTATAAGCAATCGACTTTTTCCCTTCCTGAATATTTGGATATAAATCAAAAACTTCTACAGTAGATAATATGCGTTTTCCGTTATTTTGAATACAATTTTTAATTGTCTCACTATCTACTACATTATCCACAATAAATGCAATATCTTTTACAATTTCTGGATATTTACTTGCTTCTTTAAATTTTATAGGTTTTACACTCGCTTCATATAAAGCTTTCATTGAGATTTCACAAACAAAAATATCTTCTTTTTTTAAACTTGGATGAATACGTCCAATCATTCCCACTTTTTGTCTATCTAACAAAATATTTGCTGATATTCCTGGATGCAAAGAATCATTTTCTTCTTTAACAAAGGAAATGCGATTTTTAAATCCTAAGTAATGAAGCAAATTCACAACAATTCCTTTTAATAAATAAAAATCAACTTTTACAACAGTTTGTTGCCATTCATTTACCAAGTAATTTCCACTCATTAAAATCGCTATTTTAGTGATTTCGTTATATTCTTTATCATATGTTTTAGAAATTTCATAAAGATGTATATCTTTTACGTTTCTAGCTTTATTATAATCATACACTGCAAGTAAAGATGGTAAAATACTTAAACGAATAACACTTTTATCAACACTCATTGGATTGGGAAGAACTAAATTTTCCTGTTGAGCACAATGAAATAAAGTAGCCATTTCTGGACTTGTTAATGTGTAAGTTTTACATTCATTTAAACCCAGACTTCTAAGTCTTTTGCTAATTTCCTTACGAATTTTAACATCTCCCTTATATTCCCCTCGTTTAGTAGGAACTTTAGGCAAAGTAGAAACCAAATTATGATAACCGTAGAGACGTCCAATTTCTTCTGCAATGTCATTTACATTCGCATCAATATCCAATCTTCTTGTTGGAATGGTCACTACAAAATCTTTATTTTTTTCTTCATAAGGAAAATCAAGTCTTTCTAACTCTATTTTCACATCTTCATCTGTTAAAGTAATTCCTAAAAGTTTATTAACTTCTTCAGTTTTAAAAGTTACTATCTTTTTAGCTTTTTCCACCTTATCATGCTTCACTACATCACAAAAAATCTCTGCATCAGCGTATTTTTCTAGCAAATAACAAGCCCTTTCGATAGCCATATTTGTATATTCATAACTTAAGCCTTTTCCATAACGAATCGATGCTTCACTTTTCAAATTTAGCCTTGCAGCTGTATTTCGAATACTTACTGCATCAAAAATAGCGCTTTCAATTAAAATCGTTTTAGAAATTTCTTTTACTTCAGTATTTTCTCCTCCCATCACACCTGCTATACAAACAGGTGTTTCTCCATCTGTAATAACTAAATCATTCGAATTTAATACTCTATTTACTCCATCAAGAGTACGAATCTCTTCTCCATTCTTAGCACTACGCACTACAATTTTATCTCCTAAAGTATCTCTATCAAAAAAGTGGAGAGGTTGTCCAAACTCAAGCATTACATAATTGGAAATATCAACAACATTATTAATAGGTCGCATTCCAGCACTAATAAGCCTTTTCTTTATAAAATCGGGAGATTCTTTAATCACTACATTTTTGACACATTTAGCTAAATAATAAGGGCATCTATCTGTTTCTACAGTAACGGTTATGAAATCATTTACGTTTGCATCAATTTCTCTATGCTCTATTTCTGGTAAAGTAACTTTCTTATTTAAAATAGAAGCAATTTCATAAGCAAAACCAATATGATAGTAACAATCATTATTTCTGTGTTTATGAACATCTAACTCATACAAACAGTCATTTGTTCCTAAATAAAGATTTGCATCACTTCCAACTAAAATATTATCTTCTACTTCATGAATTCCTTTCGCATAATTTTCTTCCGTCTTCTCTTCCATACCAAGTTCAAATAAGGCAACTAACATTCCATTTGATTCTTCTCCACGTATTAAACCTTTTTTAATCTCAAAATTACCAGGTAAAACAGCACCAGGAAGTGCTACAATTACCTTTAAATCTTCTCTTACATTGGGAGCCCCACAAACAATTTTTACAACATCATCACCAATATCAACCATACAAATATGCAAGTGGTCACTATTAGGATGTTTCATACATGTAATTACTTTTCCTATTACTAAGTTAGAAATATGATTATCTAAAACTTGCTCTATGTTCACACCTGCTTTGGTTATCTTAATAGCAAGTTCATGTAAATCTTCATTTTTTATATCTACATAATCAGAAACCCATTCTAAACTAATCATTTATTCCACATCCTTTCTATCAAATGTACTAATTTCACGTAAATCCATTTGATAAAATGTTCGACAATCATTTATGCCATATTTAAGCATTGCAAGTCGCTCTGCTCCAAAGCCAAAAGCAAATCCACTCCATACACTTGGGTCATATCCACAATTTCGTAAAACGTTTGGATGCACCATACCAGCACCACTTACAGTTATCCACCCTGTATTTTTACAAATAGAGCAACCCTTTCCTTTACAAGCAAAGCAAGAAATATCGGTCTCAACAGAGGGCTCTGTGAATTGATAATAGCTAGGTCGAAATCTTGTCTCACAATCACTTCCAAACAACTTTTTGGCAATTACATCAAACGTTCCTTTTAAATCTGATAAACTAATATTTTTATCAACCAGTAATCCTTCAATTTGCATAAATTGATGCGAATGTGTAGCATCATCAGCATCTCTTCTATACGTTTTTCCAGGACAAATCATCCTTATCGGTGTATTGCCACCACCTTCCAACATTGTTCGTATTTGAACAGGGGAAGTTTGACTGCGAAGCAGAATCTCTTCTCCTTCCAAATAAAAAGTATCTTGCGCATCTCTTGCTGGATGTCCTTTGGGAATATTTAAAAGTTCAAAATTGTATTTATCTTCCTCTATTTCAGGTCCATCAACAACATCATACCCCATAGACATAAATACTTCCTCTACCTCTTCAACAAGCTTTTCCAAAATATTAGGTGCACCAGTTTGTATTTTCATTTCAGGAAGAGTTACATCAATTTGTTCATTCTGCAGTTTATTTTGTAATTCCAAATCAGTATAATAAGCTATTTTTTTTGCAAACTTAATACTTAATTCTGTTTTCAAATCATTAAGTACTTTTCCAAATTCTTTTTTTTCTTCATTAGGCAAATCTTTTAAATACATAGAAAGCTCACTAATGGGACCCTTTTTCCCTAAATAAAGAACTTTTAAATCATTTATTTCTTTTAAACTTGTTGCCTTATCTAGTTTTTCAGTTACTTCCTTAATTATATTTTCTACTTTTTCTTTCATTCTATTTTCCACCTTCTAAAAGTTAATTTTAATTTTAAAAATATGACCCATGCATATTTTTTTATGCTCTACATAAAACACAAAATTTAGCCATAAAATCATCTCCCTAAACATAAAAAAGCCCTTACAAAAACTTGTAAGGGACGAAAACACTTAAATTCCGCGGTACCACCCAAATTCTAGATCAAAAATCTAGCACTTTAATAGATATAACGCATACATTACGGTAAAACTAGGTATATGAAATTCATTTCTATTTCTTATCTTTAAATACTTTCAGCGCCTCGTATTTAATCTCTTTTGGAAGAAGTAAATAGAATTACTTATTTATACCATCAAACATTTCACTAAAAATAGTATAACACAAAAAAATAAGAATGCATTAATTTTTTACTCATTAAAAAAATTTCAACCAATATATTATTTTTTTAATATAATCATAATTTTTTTATTTTACATATAAACTATTTTAATTTTACAATTGCATCTAAATAATAAGAATCATTTGCTTTTTTAAATTGATATTGATACTTATTTAAACGCTTTGCATTCTTTTCTAAATCTGTTTCAGAAACATCTACTACAACAGGTTCAAACAAATTATCAAACGAATAATAACTTCTTTCTTCTTTATTATAAATCGTTGCTGTAGTTAATATATACAAAACATCACCATCTTCATACATATTTTCAATTTCTTCAATAATTTCATTTTTTATTTTACTACATTTTATATTTTCAGCTGTATATCTATCTTTATCTTTATTATAAGTAAAATTTAAACAATTGTAAGTAAAAGAACCTTCTCTATAATAATTCGTAGCACCAAATAATTTTTCAAAAGCTCCTTTTAAATCACTGCCTTCTACTACAATTTGTTGCGAATTCGTTTTGATTTGTTTTGTTTCTAACTTATTATAGGCCATAGTAAGCAAATAAGATGATTTTATTTCGTTTAATTTATAATCATTACTATATAAATAATAAGCATTAACATTATCAGGATTTAAATTTACTTTTATTTCCTCTAATAAATAACCATAGTTTGCAATATACCAATCTTTATCTTTTACAACTTCTTGTGGTTTAGTTTCTCCATTACCCTCTGTATATTCTCCTGAAATAATACAAGTCCCATTTCGTTCACATTCACTTTTCATAAAATCAAAATATTTTGCATCATACAAACAATATCCAAAGTAAAGAACTATTGCAAATAAAGCAAAAATAACAACATCCCGTTTAAAGATAGAAAAGCCTTTTCCTCTTAAAATTCGTTTTTCTTCTTGTTTTACCATTTCTGCTACTTCATTTTGAATTTCAATCGAAATTTCTTCTTTTAAATCTTCTTTATACTTAAGCGTACTATCTTTAATGGTTGTATGTATTTCTTTATCAAGTTCATGCAAAACTTTTTCTTTTATTTCTTTCACTACGTCTTTTTTTATTTCTTGATTTTCCTTTTTGGTAGTCGTTTCTTTTTTTAATTCCTCTTTCTTAGTCATAACCAATCCCTCTTTCTATGCCATGTATTATAACACCAAATGAAAAAAAAAGCACTTTTTTGTACTTTTTTAATAATTTTTTGCTTCAAGTTCCATGAAACTTTGTGGATGCTTGCAAACAGGGCAAACAACAGGAGCAGATTCGCCAACTGAAATATGCCCACAATTACGACATATCCAAACTTTTTCTTCTCCTCTTTGGAATACCAAATCTGATTCAATATTTTCCACTAAAGTCATATATCTTTCTTCATGATGCTTTTCTATATCTCCAACCATTTCAAATAATTTGGCTATATCCATAAAACCTTCTTCACGAGCAGTACTAGCAAATTCTTTATACATTTCTGTCCATTCATAATTTTCACCAGTTGCTGCATCTTTAAGATTGGTTAATGTATCAGGAACATCCCCATCATGCAATGCCTTAAACCAAAGTTTAGCATGTTCTTTTTCATTATTTGCTGTTTCTTCAAAAATAGCAGCTATTTGTTCGTATCCTTCTTTTTTTGCCTTTGAAGCATAATACGTATATTTATTTCTCGCTTGACTTTCTCCTGCAAAAGCAGCCATTAAATTACTTTCTGTTTTAGAACCTTTTAATTCCATAATATCTACCTCACTTTTCATAAAATATTATACAAATTCTTCCATTTTTTGTAAAGATATTTTAATATTTTTAATCATCTTTCTTAAAACTCTATTTCCTATTTCCTTACATACTTTTATCTTTTAAAATCTTTCAATAATATTTAAAAGAAAAACACTGTATTTTTATAATAATGCCCATTATAGCATTCTTAAAATTTTTTATTAACAAAATAAATACTCTAAACAAAATTTAAACGATATTTCTCTTTTTTATCCATTTCATTATAAAGTGTCCAAGCCTAGCTTCATTCTTAAAATCCCTTAATACTATTTATAACTCCAAATAAAAAAAGTTATTTACACATACTCTCTATACCATGATATAATGTATTGCAAAAAGAAAGGGAAATTTGATGATAAAACAAAAAAAACAAGGAAATTTAATTATTATTTCTGGAACTACTTGTGCTGGGAAAGGAACAGTTATAGAAAAATTATTAGAGAGAAACAACAATCTTTCACTTTCTATCTCCTATACTTCAAGAGCAATGCGAGAGGGCGATAAAAATGGTGTGAAATACCATTTTATTTCCAAAGAAGAATTTGAAAAAAAAATAAAGAATGATGAATTATTAGAGTATGTAAAATATAGCGGAAATTACTACGGAACGCCAAAAACAGAAATTAAAAAAATATTGGATACAGGACACGATGTTGTATTAGAAGTAGAAGTTAACGGAGCACAAAAAATAAAAGAAATGTTTCCAGAAACGATTTTAATATTCATTATGGCTCCCAGTATGGAAGAAGTAAAAAGACGTATCAAAGCACGTGGCCAAGAAACAAACGAACAAATTATCAAAAGATTTCAAACTGCTTATCAAGAAATCAACGAAATCCCAAAGTACAACTATGTAGTTATAAATGATGAAATAGAAAAAGCAGTGGAAAAAATCGAAGCCATTTTACTTAGTGAAAAGTGTCGCGTAGACAGAATTGAAGAAATTGCTGTAGAAAACCAAGAAGAAATTATCCATGAATTTTTAATGAATAAAGAATTTGATAATTCTCCTTTATATAAAAACAAATTAAATTAGAAATTTTTAAATTTCTTTTTTTTAAATAAAAAAACTCAAAAATTATTCTTGAGTTTCAAATAAAAGATTCAATTTTTCTAATAATTCAATATTTATTACTTTTTTTACATAAATGTCTAATCCCTCGAGTTCTTCTTCCAAAATCACATTTTCATTACTTTCTTCTATAAATTTTACCAAAAAATATTTTTTTCCTTCATACATAATTTCTTTTAGCACATGATATTTTTCTTGATTTTCTAAAGTTATAATTGTATTCAATTCTAATCCCATATTTTACGCCTCACTATTTTCATTAGGTTGCTTTAACTCATCTTCTGTATATTTTCCTATCATAAAAGGATTATCCTCTTCTATTTTTTCAAGTCCAATTACTTTTATTCTTTCTAAAGTATCTTCGACTTCTGGAATGGTTGGAAGCTCATTCATTATATTAGAAAACAAATCAGTATTTTCTATACTATTTTGCTCTAGTATAGACGGACCTTCTACTTTTTCTTCTACTATTTCCATAGTGCTTTGATTATTTTCTAAGGTGCTTAAATAAATTTCAATTTCATCATATATTTCACTTGGAGTTTGGCTATATTTTTGTCGATGCTTAATACTTTTTACTTTATCATCAAGCTCTTTTAATTTCTGTTTATCATTTTCAATTGCTAAAACATCTTTAGTAGAATTTACACTCGCAAGCAAACGATTCATTTCTAAAATTTCTTCTTTATAATCTTGAATTTCTTTTTGATAATTTAAAATTTCTTTTGTTTCTAAAGCATAAGCTTTTTGAATTAAATTTTTTTGATTTATTTTATAATTTTCGATAATTTTAAAAACATTTTCTACTTCTTTTTGTTTCCTATCATAAGCAGCCGCCAAAATGGCTCTTCTTTTTGGTGTTTTATCTTCATTACCAGTTTCGATAATTATCTTATATTCAGCTAATTCTTGTAAAAGTTGATTATAAATTTTCACTGTTTCGTCAAGTTTAGAGGTAAGCGACTGAAATTCAATAGTGTCAATATTTTGAATTTCTTCTCTTGCTATATTTATTTTTTCTTCTAAAGTATAAATTTCACTATTTAAAAAATTAATTCTTTCTTCTACAACTTGTGAATCATACCCTAAATAATCTTTGGTATCAATAATAGATGCAAATTCATCTCTTGCTTCAATAGCAGTTTCTTCTTCTTCTTGAAGCATAGAAGTAAGTTCATTACTGGTTGGAATATCCATATAAGGTTTAGACTTTACAATTGTTACCAATTCCTGTATTTTATTTAAAGCATTTACACTATCTCCATTAATAATAAGTTCTTTTGCATCATTCGCAATTATGGCAGGGTCAGTAATGATTTCTAATCGACGTTTATCAAGTATTCCAATCTTCTTTTGAATATTTTTTATTTCCTCTTCATCACGTTCTTTTAAATCTTCATCAATATAAGATATAGGATTTATTAAGTTTGCTTTTGTTTCTTGTAGTTTTATTTTCTCATTATTTAATTTTTTAGTCATTTCTTCCATTGCAAGATTTAAATAATTTAAGCTTTCTAAAATTTCTTCATATTCTTTTTCAAGCGCAGTTAGTGAAGCGGCTAATGTTTCTACTTTTTTATTTTCTTCCACTAATAAATTTTTAAAATAATTACCAGTTGAAGAATCTTTAATTGATGCAATGCGTGAAGTTAAAATTTCTATATAACCATTACTTTTTTGTAATTCTTCTTTAAGTTGAGAAACTTGGTTATGTATATTTGTTTCTTTTACTACGGTCTCATCAATTTGCTTTTGTAATTTTCGAATAGATTTCTCTTGTTTCTTAATTTTTGCTTCTAAACTTGCGCTAATATTTTCATCAAGTAATTTTTCACTTGATCTAAAATATTTTTCCTCTTCTTTTGCTTCGCGAAGAGAAGTAAGTGTATCTATACGTTCTTCTTTTTCCTTTGAAATTTCTTTCATTTCTGCTTTTAATTGCTCAACATTAGGTGATGCTCCAGCCATATCAGCCAAGACATCAACCTTTTTTAAAATATCAGCTTGCATACTTTAGCCACTCCCTTTATTCTTACACTAATAACATAATAGCATATGAAAATGCAATTTGCAACAAAGAGAATTAGAAATTTTATTCTTTTTTGACATTTATTTTCATAAAAAATGAAACAAATAATTGAAAACATATAATCTTAATTTATTATGAATAACATACTTTTATTTTACTTATTCACCTATCAACTAAACGAAAGTTTTAAAATAAAAAAATAGATTGTTTCTATTTTTCTAAAACTTCCATAACATTGGGAACCAACTGCTTTTTTCTAGATAATAAATCTTGTATATAACTTCCTTGTACAAAATTCTCATCATTAAAAATATCTCGTATAAGACTTTCTGATTTTCGGTCATAAAAAACATAAGACCCGTTTTTTTCAATATCAGTAATCAAAGCAATAACCAAATCAAATTTACTACTTGCTAAAATATCAATTTTATCTATAAAATTTTCCATATCCGCTTTTATGTCCTCATAGTCCATGGTAAATATTTGACTAATTCCCGCCACTTTATTATTTGTTCTAAAAGTTTTAATATCTTCTTCTAATAAATCTTCTGCCTTTTTTCCTTTAATAGAAAATCCAGCTTTCACCATATCATGACCATATGTTTTTACATCAACTTTTGCAATTATAGCTAAATCTTTAACCACTTTTTTATCTTCTTCTGTAGCAGTCACAGATTTTAAAAGTAATGTATCAGATAAAATAGCAGATAACATAAGACCAGCAATATCTTTTGGAATTTCTACTCCATTCTCTTTAAACATATGATAAATAATAGTACATGTACATCCTACAGGCATACTTCTAAAATTGATAGGATTGGGCGTTCCAATATTAAGTAAATTGTGATGGTCAATAATTTCTTCAATAATAGCTTCTCCAATTCCATCAACACTTTGACTAAAACCATTATGGTCTACTAAAATAACTTTTAATTTTTCAAATTGATTCACTTCATTAATTTTTAATAATCCCATAAATTTATTTGATTTATTAACAACAGGATAATTTGTATGCCCTGTTTTTTCACTTAACTCTAAAAAGTCGGTACGATAGTCCAAAGAGTTTACTGTAATAGGAGCAGTAACTTCTAAAATAGTGGAAACAAAATTTGAAAGCAAAATAGTATTGGCAGTATGATAAGTATCCAATTCTGTTTTTATTATATTAATTTTATTTTCTTTTGCTTTATCTAAAAGGTCAACAGGTAAATCATAACCGCCTGTTACAATAATAAGTTGTACTCCGGAAATAATAGCGTATTCTAAAACTTTATAGCGGTCTCCAACAATCATGATATTCTCAGAAGACAAAACAATTTCATTTAATATCGTTTGACTCTGAAAACTAGCAGCCACTATTTTACCCTTTATTTCTTCACTAAATGACAAGACAATTTTACCATTTAAAACAGATAAGATATTTTGTATATTGGTACAAAGAATATTTTTATCTCCATTTATTAATTGTTTCGCTAATTCTTTTAAAGTGATTAGTCCCTTTAATTTTTTATTTTCATCTACTACACAAATTCCTGTTTCTTCTTCTTTTTGCATAATGAAAAAAGCATCATTTATAGAACTTGTTTCATAAACAAAAGCATTTCTGTTGTAGTTCATGTTTCGTATTTGCACTTTAACATCATTTAAATATTCTGGTTCTTTCACTCCAAAATAATCAAGTACATACTTCGATTCTTGATTAATATGTCCAAGCACTTTTGGAACTGTATTGTATCCTAATTTATTTTTCAAATAAGATAAGCTAATACTTGCGCAAACACTATCTGTATCAGGTTTTTGATGTCCAAAAATATATATTTTTTCCACTTCACCACTCCCTTTGACTTTTGGTAGTATAACACAATTTTATAAAATTACAACTTATTTAAAATAAATTTTTTCCTGTATAAAAATAGCGATATCGTGTTAATAATTCCACTTCTGTTTCTCCATACGTTTGGTAAATAGAATGCATACACCTATTTTCTAAAATATATTTAACTGGTAAAATAATATTATGAGAAGTAAACATAAGCGCAAGTAAAACTTTCGCCGTTCTTTTATTCTCTTCTAAAAAAGGATATATCCATAAAAAATCAAAATGGAATTCACTACACTTTTTCACGAACGGAATAGAATCTTTTATAGAAAGAATTTTTAAAAATTGAGAAGCAAAATCTTCTATTTTTTTTGGTAATTCTGTAAACTCTGGAACACAATAGAATTCATTAGCTTCTTTTATATTAACTGTACGAATACCTTCTTCTTCTTTTTTTGCTTCTTTAAAAAAACCGACCTCTACAAAACATTGGCGTATTTTTTTACACACAAACAAAAATGAATTGCCATGACGTACATATCCACTCAAATTAAAATAGTTTTGCACAAGCTTTGCACAAGCATACATTTCTTCCAAAAAAGCAGAATAGTTTTTTCCTTGTAGCAACATATGATTTAAAATTTCTTTCCATGATTTTTGTTTAGCATAATAATCATATTTTTTCATAATCATATACCAAAAGGTTTCTAAATGATTCTCTTCAAAAAGCAAAGAAAGTTGTTGAAATAAATCCTCTATTTGCTTTTGAAAATCTGTTTTTTCTTTCTGCAAAATATTAATTTTTTTTTCTATTTTTCTTTCATATTTTTTACAAATTATTTTTTTAAAATATTTATAAGTATGTAAAATTTCTATTTCTTTTTTTCGTTTTCTTTTTTTTTCTACAAAAACAAAAGGCTCCTTATTTTTAAGTTGTTTTTGCATTTCTTTTTTCTCTTTTCGAAGGGCAAGCATTTTAGTATCTTGTAATTCCATCTTTTCTAAAATTTTCTCATACTCAGTTAAAAACGACTCCGCCTTTTTCTCTACTTTTTCAAAATACAAAGAAGAAAAAGTATATAAAGTTTGACCATAAGTAAGAACTTCTTTTAAGTATTTACCTTCTCCGTTTAAAAAATCAACCATTACCATTTTTATTTTTTCATTGCATAACTCCAAAAGTTCTTTTGCTTCTTTTTTTACCTTTCTATTTTGAAAATAAAGAATCATTTCTTCTTCAGAATTCTTTCCATATTCAAGATTAAAATAACTTGCAATTAATGGCTCTATATGATTTTCACATTCAACGATGTCCAAAAGCATGTGTTTATAAAAGAAAAAAGAGGAAAACTTTTGACTTTTTTGCAACAAAAAGGAAAACAAATTTTCTTTAATAAAAGAATATTTACTAATTTCTCTTAATACTGTATCAACTTCCATAGCCTGCCAACTCCTGATTATAGAATATCACATTTATTTAACATTTTACACAATTTAATATGGAATTATTCACTTTTCATTTCGAATAATACATTTCTTAGTTCCATTGCTCGCTCAAAGTCTAAATTTTTAGCTGCTTCCTTCATTTCTTCTTCTATACGTTGCATTAATTTTTCTTTTTCTTTTTTATTCATTTTTTCTTTTCTTATTTTTTCATTATTCTCTAAAGAATTACTTACAACTTCTTTAACTTCTTTTTCAATCGTTCTTGGAACAATTCCATATTCTTTATTGTAGAATTCTTGCAATTCACGCCGTCTGGCCGTTTCTCTTATAGCTATATCCATAGCTTCTGAAACAATATCTGCATACATAATAACATGGCCATTTGCGTTTCTAGCAGCACGCCCAATCGTTTGAATAAGACTTCTACTACTTCGTAAAAAACCTTGTTTATCCGCATCCAAAATACAAATCAAACTTACTTCTGGAATATCAAGACCTTCTCGTAACAAATTGATTCCAACCACACAATCATATATTCCAAGCCTTAATTCTTGAATAATTTTTAAACGTTCTAATGTTTTAATTTCACTGTGCAAATAAGCTACTTTTATATTCATTTCTTTTAGATAATTCGTAAGTTCCTCGCTCATTCGAATGGTTAAAGTTGTTATTAAAACACGTTCATTTTTTTCTTTTCGAATACGAATTTCATTAATAATATCATCAATTTGTCCTTCACTTAATTTCACTTCAATGGTTGGGTCTAAAAGTCCCGTTGGTCTTATAATTTGTTCAACATATACCCCATCCGTTTTTTCAAGTTCATAATCACCTGGTGTAGCAGATACATAAATGGCTTGATGAATTTTACTCTCAAATTCATCAAATTTAAGGGGACGATTATCCAAGGCACTTGGAAGTCGAAACCCGTAATCTACAAGTGTTTGTTTTCTCATTCTATCCCCGTTATACATGCCTCGCACCTGTGGTAAAGTAACATGCGATTCATCTACCACTAACAAAAAATCTTTGGGAAAAAAATCGATTAAACAAGTAGGTGTTTCTCCTTCATCACGTAAAGCCAAATGTCTCGAGTAATTCTCAACGCCATTACAAAATCCTGTTTCTCGAAGCATCTCAATATCATAAAGAGTTCGTTCACGTAATCTTTGTTCTTCCAGTAGCTTATTTTGACTCTTTAATTCTTTCAAACGTACTTCAAGCTCTGCTTCAATTCTTTTTATTGCTTCTTTCATTTTTTCATCGCTTGTAACAAAGTGACTTGCTGGAGTAATCGTAATTGATTTTTTATTTTGCACAACTGCTCCCGTTACTGGGTCAAAACTATATATTCTTTCAATTTCATCTCCAAATAATTCAATTCTAATACCACTCGCATGTTCATTGACAGGAATTATATCAATAACATCTCCTCGTACCCTAAAGGTGCCACGATGAAAATCCATATCACTTCGCTCATACGTCATATCCACTAATTTATTAATAATTGTATTTCTCTTTACCGTATCTCCAACAGTTAAAATAAGCATTTTATTAATATACTCTTCTTTTTCTCCAATACCATAAATACAAGATACACTTGAAACAACAATTGTATCTGGATTATTAATTAAAGAAGAAGTAGCCGCATGTCTTAATTCATCAATCTCATCATTAATGGAAGAATCTTTTTCAATATAGGTATCACTTGAAGGTACATAAGCCTCTGGTTGATAGTAATCATAATAGGAGACAAAATATTCAACATGATTCTCTGGGAATATCTCCTTGAGTTCCGCATAGAGTTGTCCCGCAAGTGTTTTATTATGAGCCAAAACCAATGTTGGTTTGTTCGTTTTGGCTATTACATTTGCAATCGTAAAAGTCTTACCTGTTCCCGTAGCCCCCAGTAAAACCTGCTCTTTCTCACCATTTTCAATTCCTTTTACTAACTTATCAATTGCTTGTGGTTGGTCACCACTGGGTTTATATTTTGATACTAATTTGAACATATTGCCCTCCTTATTATGACTACAGTCAACCATGAAATTCGTGTCCTAACTCATTTTTTAAGTTCAAAAAATATGACTTTTTGCTTGGACACGAAATGTCGGCCACAAATTTACTAAATGATACTAAATGTTACAAGTCAATTTATAATGATATATTCTAACACTTATTTTAAAGCAAAACAAGGAAATACTATACGTTTTCCTTGCTCTTATTTTTAACTTTTTCGTTTTATTTATACATATCTACTAATTACTAAATTAGTATCCAAATTTAACGTTATTGATGTTAGATTATCTTGTGTTATTTCTTTAAGTTAACAATTAATATAATTATTTAAATTATCCTTAGAACCAAGAGAATAACATATTATTCTCAATTCTAAAATTTTTCTAAAACTTTCACTTTTAAATAAGTAAGTAAACTTTCTTCTGTAAATTCTTCTTGAAACATTTTCGCATTTTCTAGATAATCCTGATACAAATGTTTTTTGTATTCTAAAAATGTTTTATAACCTGCAAGTTTATAATCAACCATTTCGTCTTTTAATTCTTTAAAAGGAATAAATTCTTCACTAATTACTTCTAAGGTTCCACAATATTCGTTATTTGCATTTACAACCATATAACGCTCGCCTACTTGTGTTTTTTTATCAAAAGAATATTTGCGTTTCAAAATATAATCTTTTTGGCCATTCAAATAAGCTTCTGCTATTCCTTTTTTCTCAGTATAAAGAGGATAGTAAGAACTATACAACGACGCTTTTTCATTAGTATATCTTTTTAAATTTTCTTTTTCTCTTAATTTTTCCCATCTTTTTGAGTAGCCTAGTAGAAAAAAATAATCTTTTATACTTTTTCTTTTTTTATCATCAATTTCTTTCCATTTTTTATTTAATGTTGTAATTTCTGAACTTTCCTTTTCATCTAGTAAACCAATCGCTTTTAAATAGCTTTGCATTTTCTTTAAAAAACTTAATTCTTGTTTGCTATATTCTTCTAAACAATCATCAGGTATATGAAATGTTTCTGGATATCTATAAACACGCCTTACTACTTCATCAAAAGAATGACAATGACTCTCCATCATTTGATACTTAGCTTCTTTTTCTTCTGGATCTTTTCGCCCATACATTAAAGCTTCATAGTGATATGTAACTCCACTACTAGAAACATTCCCTAGCGCTTCATATAAACTTATCTGTATATCATAACCAGCTTGTCTATATTCATCAAAATACACCCATTCAAAAGTATCTCGTTTTTTATCCCAAAAAGGATAAGGTAAACTACAATTTTTAAATTTTTTATATCTTTTTTTCTGTCTCCAGAAATAATATTTATTCTTTAATCTTTTCATAATTATTAAAACATCCTTATTTATCAATCATCTACTTTTATACTCCAGTATCCACCATTATCTGGTCCAACTCTTTCAATTATATTATTATCAACTAATTTTTTCAAATTATATTTAACACCATCAGATGTAATATTTAAAAAACTAGCAAGTTCATTTCTTGTAACTTTAGGATTTTCTTTTATTAGCTCTATAATTTTTAATTGATTATTATTTAATTTTGCTTTTTGGGTAGTTTTCTGGGTAGCTTTTTCTAACGATGAGTGAATGCACTTTAACATAAAATCTATAAATACATTCGCATTACTATTAACATGGCACTCTGCAATAGAATCATAATATTTTTGTTGATTTAAATATATTTCTTCTTCAATAGGAATATATTCAAACTTTGAATTCCAATCAGTTAAAATTAAACTTACCCAGAATCTAGCCATTCTGCCATTACCATCACTAAATGGATGAATATATACAAAATAATAATGAAATACAGAGGATAAAACTAAAGGATGAATTTTATTTTCATTATCAATCATAAACTCAAATAATTTTTTCATGAGAGAGGGGACCAATATAGATTGCGGTGCTGAATAAATTACTTCATTTCCTTTTTTTACTCCTTCACCATGATTTCTATAATAACCATTGTCATCATCAAAATACTTCATCATTAGTGTATGAGCTTTTAAAAAATCATCTTCATCTTTCCAGTTATATTCATTTATATGTTCATATAATTCATTAGCATTTTTGACTTCTTGAATTTCTTTTCTATCGCCTAAAACAAGTTTTTTTTCTACAATATTCTCAACTGATTCTAATGATAAAGAATTTGCTTCAATTGCTAGTGATGAATGAATTGATCTAACCTTAGACTTAATTTGTAATTTCCTTTTTTTATCACTATCATCAATAATAATTAAATCAAGTTTTTTTTCAATTTCTTTTATAATTTTTTTATTATCATCTGTGATATAAAATACTGGTGTTATTGAAGCTATATTTTTCATTTTTTATCCCTCCATTTCTATAAATTTTTATAGTATTATATTAAGAACACGAATGAATACAACTCTTAGCCACAAATTTTATTTGTTCATCTAATATTACCTAGTGTTATTTAGTCTTTTTTTGTGGATTAAATGATACTAAATAGCACTAAATATAAGGGTTTTAGGAGTGCCGCTATAATACGAAACAAAATATTCAACATGATTCTCTGGGAATATCTCCTTGAGTTCCGCATAGAGTTGTCCCGCAAGTGTTTTATTATGAGCCAAAACCAATGTTGGTTTGTTCGTTTTGGCTATTACATTTGCAATCGTAAAAGTCTTACCTGTTCCCGTAGCCCCCAGTAAAACCTGCTCTTTCTCACCATTTTCAATTCCTTTTACTAACTTATCAATTGCTTGTGGTTGGTCACCACTGGGTTTATATTTTGATACTAATTTGAACATATTGCCCTCCTTATTATGACTACAGTCAACCATGAAATTCGTGTCCTAACTCATTTTTTAAGTTCAAAAAATATGACTTTTTGCTTGGACACGAAATGTCGGCCACAAATTTACTAAATGATACTAAATGTTACAAGTCAATTTATAATGATATATTCTAACACTTATTTTAAAGCAAAACAAGGAAATACTATACGTTTTCCTTGCTCTTATTTTTAACTTTTTCGTTTTATTTATACATATTTACTAATCCTTATTTTTTCTTATAATTGCTATGAGAATAAGAACTACAAACAATATAGCAAATGGAATTAAAATTGGTACCCATGTATCTTTTACACTTTGTAAAACACTAGTCCAATTATATACTAATAACATTTTAATTTTTCTCCTTTATGATATTTTTACTGCAATAATAAGTAAGTAGAAAATAACCACCATAAATAATTACTAAAAATATACCTGTCATAATAATTGATAGTAATAATTCATCTGTACCAAATACTTCTAATACTTTTACAACAAACTTTATACCAAATATTGAATGAATTATTGCAAGTATTAGTGGAAGAAGAAAGAAAATTCCAATTTGTCTAAACAATGCTTTGTTAATTAACTTCTCATCTGTACCAATTTTTCTTAACATTTTAAATCTTTCTTTATTATCACTACTTTCTGATAATTCTTTTAATCCTAATATTGCTGCACTACTTATCATAAAGATAACACCTAAATAAAGACCAATAAATGTTACCATTACAGTTAAACTATTTGTTGACTCTTTTATAGATAATTTGGTAGTTCCATCTGGTAATAAATACTTGTTTTTAAGAGGATTTTTAGATAATTCATTTAAACTACTTTCAATATTTCTGATTTCTTCTTTGTCAGTAGTATTATAATTTCCCATTAACATATCGCCATAAAGATAATTTTCATCTACAACTTTGTCTGAAACAACAATAACTCCAGAGTTAATACTTTGACTGGACATTTCAACAAAACCATTTTGACATTCATCATATTTGGGTTTTAATGTGTATCCAAATAAATTGATGGTTTCTTTATTTTTTAATGCAATATTTCTAATATTAACCATTGATTTAAAATCTGCTAAAATTATATATTCATCATCATCTAAAAAGTAAGTATCTATTCCGTAAAGTTTTGCAATTTTATTATAATCACTTATTGTTATTATATCTTCCATTTTGTCATATTTTAGAAATGGAAACTCTGTTCTAACACTTTCTAATTTTGAACCTAATGTATGATTTAAAGTTAAATCAGGAGTTCTATAAATACTAACTTGTATGTATTCTTTTAAGAGCTTATTTATATCAAAATCAAAAACATTCAATTTTTCTACTACATCAATCTGGGAATTTGTAATTTGATTCTCATTATATCCATAAGATAAATTCATATCATACCAGTGTGGAGCATCCATATTTCTTTTATTAGTAAGTTGTATATCTACAGGAGCAAATTTTTTTATTCCTTCATTCATTGAATTTTTCATAGTTAAACAAGCAGACAATAAACATATTGTTACGAATAGCATTAAACAAATAATTGTTGTTGAAAAAACTGTTGTATTAATTTTGCTTGAAAATTGTCTTAATGTAAAACTATTTAAGCCCTTGTAATAAAAATTTTTCCTTGATTGGAAAAGTTTTAAAACAAGACCAGATAAAGACCAAAAAATGAAAAATGTACTTATAGAACCCATCACAATTGGAATTAAAATATCTTTAGCATCTTTCATAGTTAAAAATCCATCTGTTACTATGTAATAAGCACGTGACAAAACTAAAATAGATACTATAAATATAATTACACAAACGATTGGATTTTTAAGTTTTAATTTTTCTGATTTTTTATTACCATGTAATAAATCTATTAATTTACATTTACTTACACTTACTGTATTAAATATCATTACAAATAAATACATTACACTAAAATAAATGACAGTTTTTATACAGGCTGAACTTGAAAATACAAATGTAAATTTTGTTAAATCTGCTTCAAACATATTTACAACAATAATACTCATAAATTGAGAAAGAATTATGCCAAGTCCTAAACCTACAACAAGTGATAGAATTCCTATAAATAAAGTTTCAAAAAATAATATCATTGATATTTTCCTTTTGCTCATTCCAAGTGTTAAGTAAATTCCAAATTCTTTGTTTCTTCTTTTTATTAAAAATCTTGAAGCATATATAATTAAAAATCCTAATATAAATGATACAAATACACTAACTGCTGAAAGCATATTCATCATTAACTTAATTAATTCTCTAGTTGATGATGATACATTCATCATTGCTGTTTGAGAATCCAAAGCATTAAACACATAAAATATTGATATACCAAGAATTAAAGTAAAAAAGTAGATGGTATAATCTTTTATACTTTTCTTGATATTTTTTAAAGATAACTTAGAGAGCATCATTTAGATCTCCACCTAACAGAGTTACTACATCAATGATCTTATCAAAAAATTCTTTTATAGAATCATTTCCTTTATGAATTTCTTTAAAAATTTTACCATCCTTAATAAAGACTACTCTTCTAGCATAAGAAGCTGTAAAAGCATCATGAGTTACCATGAGAATAGTAGCTCCAAGTTCATCCAAATAATTAAATTTCTCTAGTAACATCTTAGCAGACTTAGAATCCAAAGCTCCTGTTGGTTCATCAGCAAGAACTAACTTAGGATTTGTAATAATTGCTCTAGCACTTGCTACTCTTTGTTTTTGTCCTCCACTCATCTGATATGGATATTTAGACAAAACAGATTTTATATCAAGTT
Source organism: uncultured Mycoplasmatota bacterium (assembly GCA_947652325.1). Taxonomy (GTDB): domain Bacteria; phylum Bacillota_I; class Bacilli_A; order RF39; family UBA660; genus MGBC108787. Next base: position 66,149 of record CANTCQ010000001.1, on the reverse strand, counting down.
CTTCAGCAACTTTCTTAATTCGTACATCTATTTCTTTTGCACTTATATTTTGAATAGACAAAGCAAGAGCAATATTTTCATAAGCTGTTAAGGTATCTAATAAATTAAAGTCTTGAAAAATAAATCCAAGTTCTTCTCTTCTAAATTTGTTGAGGTCATTCCCTTTTAATTTAGTGATATCGATTCCACCTACATAAATATGTCCACTTGTTACACAGTCTATAGTGGATATAACATTTAGAAGTGTTGTTTTACCACTCCCACTAGATCCCATAATAGCAACGAATTCACCTTTTTCTACTTCTAATGATAAGTTATCAATAGCTTTAGTTAAAGAGGAACGACCACCATAATACTTTTCAATATTCTCCACTTTTAAAATCTTTTCCATATATTTTTTCTCCTTTCATGTATAATAATAAATCAAAAAATATTATTTTGTCGTTCGTTTAATATTACAAAACATTACAATTTTGTAAGATTATTTAACTATCTCATAAAAATCATTTTTAGCAAATGTGATATAAACTCTAGTATATTTATTAACTGATGATTCAATTGTAATAATATGCCCTAATTTTTCACACATATTTTTTGCAATATATAAACCCATTCCAGTTGATTTACTTCTAACTCGTCCATTTTCTCCTGTAAAGCTTTTATTAAAAACTTGTTTTATGTCTGATTCTTTAATTCCTATACCATTATCTTCTATCATAAGAATTACTTTCTTTTTTTCATCTCTTACTGATATTTTTATGTAGGAATTTTTTATATTTCTTTTATATTTAATAGAATTATTTACTATTTGCCCTACAATAAATTCCAACCATTTTGAATCGCTAAAAACTAAGGCATTTGTTTTTTCTACAATAAATTCGATATTATTATCAAGTAAGTCGTCCATATTTTTAAGTCCTATATTTTTTATAATATTTCCAAGACTTATTTTTTTTATTAAATAGTCTTTTTCAGCATTTTGACTTCTCACATAATAAAGCACTTGATCTACATAGTCCTCTAATTTTTTTATTTGAGCCTTGATTTTTGGACTTATTTCATTTTTATGATTATTAGTTGTTAAAATAAGTGAAGAAAGAGGTATTTTAACTTCATGAATCCACATTTCTACATATTCTTTAAAGTCTTTTTTGTTTTTATCTATTTTATTTACATTTTCTAAAAAAGATTTATCAATTTCATAAAGTGCTTGATAAAGAAGTTTACCTTCATAAAATTCAGGATTTTCTAAAGTCTCCAAAACTAAATATGCTTGATCTAATCCTTCAATATTATCTAAAAGTTCACTATAAAACTTTTTCTTTCTAAAATACTCTATTAATAAAATTATCAAATTGCATATCAAAAATATGAGTAATACTGAAATAATAATTTCAGTATTTGTTTTAAATGCTATTAATATTAGATAAATAATTATTAAAGTTATAAAAGTTGCAGCAATAACAAATAATTTATCTTTTAAATAAACATTCCATTTCATGATAAAATATATCCCATTCCTTTGCGAGTGTCTATCACATCTCCATAACCAATACTCTTTAATTTTGTTCGCAATCTACTGATATTAACTGTTAAAGCATTATCATTGATAAACTCCTCATTATTCCATAATGATGTCATTAGCTCATCTCGAGTGACAATTTTATTTTGATGATTCACTAAATAACTAAATATTATCATTTCATTTTTAGTTAAAATTATTTCTTCATTACCTTTTTTTATTATTCCTTTAGAAATATTTATAGTTAAATCTTTGAATAGAAGCATATCTGAACTATTATTAAATCTTTTTAAAACTGCTCCAACTCTTAATAATAAAATATTAGGATTATATGGTTTCGTTATATAATCATCTGCTCCATAATTGATAGACAATGCTTCATCAATATCAGAATTTCTACTTGTTACCATAATTACAGGAATATTTGATGATTCTCTTAAATTTTTAAGCAATGTTTCTCCATTCATATATGGAATGTTTATATCAAGTAAAATTAAGTCTGGCTTTATATCCAATATTTCATTTAAAGTATTTTTAAAATCATTCAAAATGATACCATTATAGTTATTGTTATCTAACAAATTTTTAAGTTCATTAGAAATAAGTTCATCATCTTCAATAATAAGTATTTTTTGCATATAATCACCGCATTTCTTTATCCTATATTCTACCACGAATAAGCCTATTTAAATATTACAGTTTCGTAACATTAAAAGAAACTGTAATGAATCTATTTCATTTCATTACAGCCTCTAAAATAGGTTAATATATTTTATTTAAAATTAATCTTCTTCCGTTTCATTCATTACAATAAAAATCCAATTATCCAAATTATTATAATTTAATATTTATAGTGCCACTCATAGACATTCAATAATTCCACTATAAACATTCTTATTTGCACTATTTAGCATATTATTAGCTAAATATATACCTATTTTTTTACTTTGGTATCTTTCAAAAGAATTCCTTATTATGATATCTATTTTGTTGAGTCATATGCATATTATTTTGTAAATCACTTAATAACAATAAATTTTCTTTATTTATTTTTAATTTCTTTTTCTAATTTTTTAATATCTTATATTGGTTCTGCTAATTAAAAAGTTAAAAACAAAATTCATTAGTTATAAATTTCTTTTGGATTTATACAACAATATTTATTTAGTCATAAATAATTTAGAATACTTCTCATTTAATTTTAGTAATTCTTCATGTGTCCCCATTTCTTCAATATGTTTATCTTCAATAAATATAATTAAATCCGCTTCCTTAATTGTATTTAATCTATGGGCAATAATAAATGCAATTTTACCTTTAAGCAATGTTTTGTTTGCGTCAATAATATTTTGTTCAAATTTTAAATCAAGGTTAGACGTTACCTCATCTAAAATTACTATATCTCCATTTTTTAATATCGCTCTTGCATAATTTAATAATTGTTTTTCACCAAAAGATAATAAATCAGTTTTTGCATTTATAATCGTATCATATCCATTTGGTAATGATAGTATTTTATTATCTAATCCAAGTTTTTTACAGATATTTTTTATTTCTTCAAATGAAATATTTTCAAGTCCATAAATTAAATTATCTTTTATAGACATATTTAATATAACAGGCTCTTGAAAAACATAAGATATATTTTTTCTTAATTCGCTTAGCTTATAATTTTTATAATCAACATTATTTATTAAAATTTTTCCATCTAGTAGTTCATAAAATCTTGGAATTAAATTAACTAAAGTTGTTTTTCCTGAACCGCTTTTTCCAACTATAGCAACTGTCATCGCTTTATCTATTTTTAAATTAATATTTTCAAGAACTATATTTACTCCATCATAACTCATTTTTACATTATCAAACTCTATACTTTTGACTTTATCCAGATTTTCAGTTCCATCATCTGTTTCTTGTAATAGTTCTATTACTTTAAATATTCTTAAAAAGGCATTATATTTGTTCATTACACCATGAGCATGTTGAAACAAACCTTGCATATGGTTATTTATATCATTTATATAATCAACTAAAAGCATTATTGTGGAAGCAACACCTATACCAAGCACTATTTCATTTCCACCTATAATTAAGGTAAAAATTACTGCAAAAAATGTTAATATGGCAAATAATGATGTATGTAATGCTAGAACTTTATTTATTTTTAAATATTTTTCTTTGCTTTTTGTTAAAATAACATTTATTTCATCCATATTAATTTCTTCAAGTCTTAATGTTTTTGTCGTAGAATAACTTTCTATATACTCGTTTATTTTATCTTGAAGATGTAGTAAAGTTTTTAATGACTGCTGATAATTTTTCATGTTGGTATTATAAAATGGTAAAAGTATTATGTATGATAATATAAATATACCTATAATAATTAAGGATATTTTAAAGTTTAAAAATAACATTATTATTGAAATCATTAAGATACTTCTAAATCTTACAAAAAATATACCTGTGAAATTCCATACAAATAATTGACTGGCATTAAAACTTTGATTTGTAGTTAATTCAAACAAATTTCCTGTTTGAATTTTATCTAATTCATCAATATTAGCGTATTGTATAGCACTAAATATTTTATTTTTAATTTGTTTATCATTATCATAATAACAAGTTTTTCTTCTAGTTTCTGTATAATAATCAAATGCAAATCTGATTGCAATTATAATTAACAAAAAAACAGATAAGATACATACCATTTTTAAATCTTGATTTGGCATATATTTGTCTACTACTAAAGATAATATAACTTGATAAAATAATAAATAAGGTAGAGAACTAACAAATAAAATACTTGCTATTTTAATAGTTTTCTTTTTATTAGTAGTAAAATTAATCATTTCTTTTAAATAGTGTTTATTAAGCATAATCATCACCTACATTATTTAAACTTAAATCATATAATTTTTTATAATTTTCATTTTTTAATAACTCTTTATGATTAGAGAAATACGTTTTCTGATTATCTAAAAATAATATTTTTTCAAATTGTGTTGCTAAACCTATGTTGTGTGTAATAAAAATTTTAGTACTGTTATGATGATTGCTATTTAATAAATTTTCAATAATAGTTTTCTTATTTATTTTATCAATAGCACTGAATGAATCATCAAATATCATTATGGGTTTTATTTTAGTAAATGCTCTAATTAAAATTAATCTTTGTCTTTGACCTTTAGATAATGTAAGTCCGTTTATACCAAGCATACTTTCATATTTTTTGTTGAATTTTTCTACATCATCATGTAAAGCAAATTCTTTAGATAAATTAATCATTTCTTCATTTGACATATAAGGCATCAATATTTTTATATTTTCAGCTATAGTTTTTGAAAACAAATAAGAATCTTGAAGCAATAAACAAATATTATCCCTTATATTTTTTTTATTTAAATCTCTGACTTCATAGCCACCAATTTTAATGCTACCTTCATAATCATAAAATCCTACAAGCGTTTTTACTAAAACTGATTTACCACTTCCTGTTGCACCAACAACCAAAACTTTATCATTCGGATCAATACTAAAATTTAAATCCGTAAGTATTTTTTTTCCATTAACAATAATACTTGCATTATTAAAAATTATTTTTGAATCCCTTATTTCAATATTATTTTCCTTATCTTCTAAAGTTAAATTTAACAATTCATTTATTCTTGTATAAGCGACTGCAAAAATATTAAGAGATTCGAACATTTCTCCAAATGATTGAAAACCTCTACCTATCTTATTGGAATAACTAACTGTTACATAAATGCTACCTACTGATACTAAACCTTTTATATAAAGATATGTACCTAAAATAAATATAAAAGGATTTTGTACTTTAGTTATATTCGCTGCAGTCATATTGTATATTGAATCTGTAACAACTTTCTTTTTATTTGCAATAAAATTATTTTGATTAACTTTCTCAAATCTTTGTATTTCTTGTTGTTGAAGATTATTAACTTTAATAAATTTAATATTTGAATAATTGTCATCTATCTTATCATATAGTTTTCTTTTTGCATCTATTCTTTCTCTAACAATAGATTTTGATTTTGTAAATAACCATATAGATAACAAAAGCATTATAATAGTAGAAATTATCATAATAAATGATAATCTAATATCTAATTCAGATAATTGCACAATAGCAAAAATCAATATTAAAAAAATATCTAAAATATAAGTTAATTGTTTATCAATAAAAGTTACAATATCTCCTACGTCATCTACCATATTTTGAACTAAATCAGCTAATGACTTTTTATAAAAATCTTGATAAGTTAAATTTTGTATGTGATAAAACAACGTTTGTTTAATATTAAATTGAAACTCTTGTATTATTTTATTTTTTATTATAGTTCTTAAATATACTATAATGGTAAGGATTAATTCTACTAAAAAAAGTAACATACACATAGTATGTATAAATGATAGTTTATTATCAAATATACTAATAAAATTTTCAATTAACATATTGCTAACGGATTCTTTTAATAATACATCCAAAAAATATTGTATTATAACAGGTATAAATATTGTTAGATATGCAACAAGTAAACTAAATATAATATATAATACTATTCTAAATTTTGAATTTTTAAAACTTTTTATTATTAATTTAAACGACTTCACAACAATCACTTCCTTAAGCGTATTAATTTTATAATATATTATAATAAATTTTCTTAATTTTCATTAGATAATGCTATAAACTCATATCAAAATATCTTAAATTCTTTAACCAAACTTTCACTATTATTTAAATATTTAATTCTCGTTTCTAAAATATTTAAAAAATCTTCTTTTAAAATAGCTCTTAACTCTTTAATATAAAATAAAACTTCATCATAGTCAGTTTGATAGTCTATTTTTATGCCATCGTATATTCCATTATCAAAGTCATAACAAGAAAAATTTGGATCATCTTCAAAATCAAAATAAGACGCTACATATGCATTGTAGAACAAAGATAATTTTTGCCTTCTCTCACCTCTAGCAATTATTATCTTGTAATGAAATCATTTAGTCAAGATTAAAACTATTTAAGAAATTAAATCTTTCAATTTGTCCATATTTCTCTTCATTTAAATAATTTTTAATAATACTATTAATTGCATAACAAAATATTTTCACGCTTACACTATCATTTAAAAAAACAAGAGTTGTCTTGTTTTTTTAACTATTCTAAATCTCATTTCTTCGTATTCTATCATAAATATGACTAGCTACATTAAAATCTGCAATTTCAAAAAAATTTTCTAAATACTTTTTCTTATCATGATTATAATTTATATAATAAGCATGTTCCCACAAATCAATAGTAAACAAAGGAATACAAGAAAAAAACAAGGGATTATTTTGATTTGTATAGTTTTTAATTTCCAAACCATTTGGATTCAATTCCAAAAACGTGTAGCCACTCCCCTTCATCTTCATAGCAACAACTATAAATTCTTTGATAAATGCTTCCAAAGAACCATACTTTTTTATTAGGTCAGTTCGAAGAGCACCTGTACTTTCCACTTTTTGTTTATTCATAGAATGAAAATACAAATTATGATTTATGACACCTCCTAAATTAAAAAGAATATCTTCTTTTTTCTCCCAAGGATACAAATTCATTTTTTGGGCAAGTTCTGATATAGAAATAGAAAAATCAAAATGATTTTCTGCCAATAACTTATTTAACGTATCCAAATACTTTTTCGCATGTTTATTATAATGAAGTCCCATAGTATGAGTATCAATATAAGGTTCTAAATCTTGATACAAATACTCTAAATTGTCTAATTTATACATAACATAACCTCCATTAAATTATAGAAGTTATATTAAAATCTATTACTTTATTTCCATTCAATATCATTAAAAATATATTCGCATATTTTTTCTTGTAAATCTTCTGGTAATGGACTTCCTCCAGCGTGTTTATGTCCTCCACCACCAAAATGTTTTGCCAAAACATTAATATCAACATTTTCTTTATTCGCTCTATAACTAACGCTTCTATCTACATTAACAACAATGGCAATATCAATATCCAACTTCTCTACCATCGCATGGCCAAGTATTGACCTTCTTTGTTCTGCAAAAACAATTCCTACTACTACACCCAATATTTTCGCTATTTTTACTCTTTTTAATTTCTCTTCTATATACTGATGTTTTTTTTCTTCTTCCAATTCAATTAATAATTTCTCCATTTCTGAAAAAGAAAACACTTCATTATCAAGAATAGACCGATAAAAATGCTCAATATATCGTTCTCTTCCAAAAATAGCATATAAACTTCCGAACTGAAAAACAGTTTGTTTCAATTCATCTGTAAAATCATACGTATCACCTTCACGAATCAGTTCTATCATAGTCACTAAATTTTCTTTAGTAAGAATAGGATTACAAAAAGATTTTTTTAAATGGTCATAAAAAAGAGTTGTTCCACATTCTTTTCTTCCATTCTCAGAATCAACAACTTTTATAAAAGAATACTTGTTTAAATGCATATTACTTGCATGATGGTCAAAAACCATGATTTTTTCTCTTAACGAAATATCCTCATCAATAGTATTTGCCATTTCTTCGCTCATGTTGATATCTACAATATAAATTTTTGTATAATTTGCATGATGAGACAATACATCTTTTAAAACCATATCAACTTCAGAAGTTTCACAAGAAAAAATAGCAACATCTTGAAAAATCAATTTTGATAAAATAATAGGAAAAGCTCCATCTGCATCTGCAACATGGGTAATTAAACAAATTTTTTCCATATTTTAAAACCTTTCTAAAACTTTTACTTTGAAATAAATAAGCAAACTATCCTCTGTAAATTCTTCTTCAAACAATTTTCCATCTATAGTACTTATATTTCAAACTTATCGTAAGTAACTGTCTCCTTTTTCTAGTATATAATAAAAATAGAAGAATGTAAATTTTAATAACTCTCTGCTTATCCAAATCCAATATAATTTTATTGGTTTAAGTTAATTATATATTTTAGGAATACAATACCATTTAAATAAACAACTTATACAAACAATAAAAACCAGGTTCCCTCTCATCGACATTTATTTTTCATTAATTTAGAATATGAAAAAGAGCAAGTATCTCAAGAGCAAAAACATTAACTATTCCTTTATCAACTTTCATTTTCTTTTTCTCAAATAAAATCGATTTCAAAATTTGGATATAACTAATTTATCTAATTTGTTTATAATTCTGTTCTAACATATAAAACTTTACTAACAAAACTATTTTACCATTAATCTATAAAAATAATGAACACTAAAATCAATATAAAATACCACTTCAGTAAACTCTAGACTAGCATCAACAATTGAAATAGTGTTAATAAACTTTATAATATTTACTTTAGTAGCACCAACATATTTCGGTTGAAAAAACAGTATGAACCTTATACATATCTGTAAACGAAATGGCATTTTTAATATTCTCTTAAATCGACTAAATTTTGAAAATAAAGACAATCATTTTTTCAAAAAAAAAATAGCCAAAAGGCTATTTTGATAACATATACGGATTTTCTTTTGTTCCATCTCCACCAATAATTTTAACACTACTTTGTAAAGCAACAACTGGTCGTATTAACTTAGCTTCATTAGTTGCAGCAACTTCAATACTTCCATTAGTAGAAATTTTGTACACTTGATTACTTGTGTTTTTATTAATAAGCCATTCTTCCTTACCAGTAAACAACCAGTTATTTTCGTTTCGAGAAATAATTGTACTTACAAAATCTTCCTCTTTTAAACTACTTGCAAAAGCATAATCACTTACATTCATTAAACCTACATACAAAGATATATCGTTTGCAGACTTTAATTCATAATCATACATTGTTTTACTATCAAATTCTAAATTCTCAGCTCCACCTAATTTGTAAGTAACAGCACCAATTTGTCCTTTTGCAGTTTCACTTAAATTACTGTAATAAGCATTTAAATAAGTATTTAAAGAAGATGTAGAATAAGAGACTCCTTTTGATTCATCCCAAGGTTTTTCTTCTTCATGTGTATCTTTTATAAGTTTTATATGACTTTCATTATTGATATTATAAATTCCCAGAATTCTCCATGTTTCACAAGTGCTTACATCTTCATCATTACTACAATTATAAAAAACATAATTATTTGGATTTTTACCACTATAGCGATATTCTTTGATTATATTTTGATTTGCTTCATCAAGTGTTGATAATATAATTTCAGATAAACCACTAGTATCTAATGTAGCTGTTAATACTTCTGTTGCCGTTTCATTTTCATAAACTGTTCCAGTTACATCTAACTTTAAATACACATAGTGACCTATTATTCCATTTTCTCCTTCACTTGGAGCATTTTCATCAATCCATATTTTCAAATGAAAAACAATAGTTTCACCAACTGCAATTGTATTTGTTTCTAATAATCTTTTATTTTCTTTGAGAGGTAAATCCCCTAGAGCAGTACCAGAAGAAACAGTACTACTCGCTTCTCCAAAAGATTTAGTAAGAGAATGATGAATCAAAGAATGGCTTACTTTTTTTCCACCCGTTGGTAATTGTACATCATCATCATAAATCAACAAGTTATATTGCATAGGCAAAGAACCTTTATTTGTTATACTTAAAGTATAGGAACAAGCATTTCCGTGAAGAGCTTCATCATTACTTTGAGGCATTAAGCAATCATTTTCGCCAACAATTATATCATTTTGAGCTGAATACTCAATTTGCAAACTTCCAGTTGTAACAACTTGATTTTTGGTATTACTATTTACTTGTAAAAATAAAGCATAACTAACGCCCATAACTAACAAAGTCAAACAGATAACCATATAAGCAATAACTTTAGTTTCTCTTTTGAAAATCTTCTTATAGTCCATAGTATCACCATATTTTCATAATAGCAAAAATAATAACATTTTACAAGTTGAAAAACGTTAAACAGAAGCAACTCCATTTACTAATTCAAAAGATATATTCATTTTTTTTGCTTGCATCTCGTTACCAATTTCCGCTTTTAACCATATACGGATTTCATAAAACTTTGTCATATTTTTTATTGTATTTTCATCTAAAATGAAATAATAACTATTACTTATTTCTTCCATTGGTAGGTCACTTAAAGAAAAAATATCTTTTCCAAGTGATATGTTTAAAAGTTGATAATCAATTGTTGAATCTTTAGATAAATTCAAAACCAATAAATAAGATTCTTCAATCATTGTTTTATTATTAACATATAAAGACCAAACATTCTGTTCCTGTAAAGCAATAGAATTTTGCATGGGATAAATAGAGTACTTCTGTGGCTCTTTAACTTGAAGTCTAGTGTGTTTTAAACTAGAAAGAGTCATAGAAGTAGACAAATCATTTTGAGTAGAATTAAAACTCCATATAGAAGTCGAATAAAACATAATATAAAATACTAAAATAATCTCAATAACCTTTTTTAAAATTAAATAATTAATATCCTTAATCGTTTTCATACCAATAACTTCCCCACATTGACTGCTATTATACCAATGAAAAAAATACAATGCAATCATTAACGTTTATATTGTGTTGAATCATTACGATTTCGTCTATTTCTAAAATGCCTAGGAAATGGTTTATTAACTTTTTCAAACCTCACATTTTTGAACTTTGATTTTTCTCCAACTACACTTCGAACTGTTTTTTTTATTATAATTGGTTCTGGTTCATTTGGATTTTTCTCTAACAAACCTAATTGTTTTTTTAATATCTCTTTTCGGGCCTTTTCTTTTTTGTCTTGTTCTTGTTTAAAATAAACTTGTTCTTCATTTATTTTCTCTATTCTATTTTTAACTCCAGTAAGCTTAAAAATTTTCAATATATCGGAAATAATAATAAATAAAGCAGGAATAACTATGACAATTAACCATCCCCCTTGAGTACCCAAAAATCTTTGTACTTGACCCAATTGCGGAATACGAACGATGACTTTTCCAATAATATTATGATATTCTGCCAGAGCCGTATCGGGACTAACATTATAATCACCTTTTGTCTTATAGGCATATCCATTTTCTGTTTTCATTATATCTATTACACGGTGAGTTACAATCATACCACGAGATATAGAACTAGTAGAAGTAAACGTAATAACATCACCTATTTTTATTTCAGTTGGAGATTTTACTTTTTTAGAAACAACTACATCACCTATTTTTATGTTAGGTTCCATACTTCCACTCACAATAGTATATAAAGAAATAAAGGGCTCAAACTTCTCTCCTTTTTTTTCATATAATTTAGTATTAATCGTATAATAAGCTAAAAAAATGGCCAACAATATTAAAATCACCAAAGCAGTCCAAGAAACTACATTGGTAATAAATTTTACAATACCTTTAAAACCAGTATAATTTTCTTTTGTTTTCATACTGTTAACCCTTTCTATTCTTTATTATTATAATCTACAATACAAAAAAAAACAAGAAAAAAACTCATAAGTAAAACTTGCTATGAGTAACATTATTGTACGATTTCTGCTTCTATTTGGGCACTAAATATTTTTCCTTGCTCCATATCTTGATTTTCATCTAAATTATTAAACATATACTGAATCTCATACAAATAAGTTGTATGAGCAGGTATAACAAGATGACTTAAAAGATTCGAATCATTTTTTGGAACAGGAACATAACTATATTGTTCTTTTCCATTTACTAAAACATCATAAGTAAGAGAATTAGAAAGTGTAAACTGATTAACAACATTTATCCAATTTAAATTATAAACAACAGATACATTAGAATGGTTTTCTACTGTAAATTTAATAGAATCTGTCCACCCCAAATTTATACCAGAAGCAAGTACACTTTTTTTATAAGAAACATGTAAATTTGCTTGCACATCTAAAATAGGATCACAGTTAATTTCACACTTTTCGTTATTATCTGGTTTAATAGGCTCTTCACAATTAACATCACAAATTATGTCACCATTTATATCACACTTAAAATCACAAATTTTATCATAATTTGTATCACAATTTAAATCGCATGTAAAGTTTTTATCAGTATCAATATTCAACTCAGGTATTCCATCATCATCAAAGTCAAGATTAATATCTGGTATTCCATCTTCGTTTATATCACAATTCAAATTACAAACTCCATCTTTATCTGTATCTTGATTTGTAAAAGACTTATCTGGTATTCCATCTCCATCTGTATCGATATTAAAATCCGGTATTCCATCTCCATCATAGTCGATATTTACATCTGGCTTCATATCACCATTAATATCAATATTTACATTCGGTTTTCCATCTTTATCTACATCTATATTAAGTTCTGGCTTTCCATCTCCGTTTATATCAATGTTTACATCTGGGAATCCATCATCATTTGTATCACAATTTAAATCACAAATTCCATCACCATTCAAATCTTGATTTATTAAGTTAGTATCTGGCTTTCCATCTCCATCTGTATCTATATTAAAAATAGCTGAATTTTGTTTCTTATTATAGCTAACATTCAAATCAGGTTTCATATCTCCATTTGTATCACAATTAACATCACAAATTCCATTACCACTAATATCAATATTTAAATCTGGTATTCCATCTCCATCTGTATCTACATTAAGTTCTATTTTATTAACTTCAATATAAATCTTATAATAAGAATAAGTAGCTCCTAATACAGAAAATAAAATAATGACTAAACAAAAGAAAATAACCCAAAACATTTTTTTTCTTTGTTTTTCTTGTTCTTCAGCTATTAAAATGTCATATTGTTCTTGATAATCATCACTATCATTTTCTAATCTTCTCATTCAAATACGAGCCTCCTTATTATTTTCAGTATAACATATTGCTTATTTAGGAGCAATAAAAAAATCTATTCTAAAATAGACTTTTCATTTTTAAAATATATACAATTATGGTTGTGTAACAACTCCTGGTGTTTTAGTCACTGTTGTATTAGGTTTTGAATCAGTTCCAATACTAAAATCAATATTTATTGTAAACTTTTTACCTTGTTCTTCATCTTGCGCAGCAGTTTCATCATTGATATATTCAATTAACAAATAATAAGTATCATTAGTACTAGCTTTAACTGTAACTAATTCAGTTATTGGAGTATTATCAACAAAATACCCTGTCTTAACTTCAGTTAAACCTACCTCTGGTGTACAAACTCCAGCATCCCAATATTTAGTAATATTGGATGGTACTTGTGTAGTCCCATCTTCACCTGTTTGCGTAATATTTTCTGACATATTGGTATTTTTATGACTTCCGTCATCGTTAATATTTGTACAATTAATTTTAGCATCTTTATTAGCACTAGTAGAATTATTATCTTTTTTATATAAAGTATACTTAACGTGAGAAGTACCATCTGTTACTCCAGTAGGTACAAAAGATGTAATATCTTCGCCAGCCGTTAAAGTAATTACCGTATTAACATCTGTACATTTTGTTGCATCATCAAACTTACAACTTCCTTTTATATCAATTGTTTTAAAAGTCTGAAAACCTGGAAGAGCATTAGCAACTTCAATCTTATCACCCATATTCATGCTTGCATTTACTAAAGCAGCAGTTTCTACAGTAGTTTGATTATTATTTTGATTATCTGTAGTTACTTGTGCAGTAAAATATGCAAATGTTGCCCCTACTACAGCAACTAATAAAGTTGCAATTGCAATAATTGTTAACAATATTGTGTTTTTCTTTTCCATACTTCATATCCTCCTTACAATAAAAATGTTATCAAAAATAGGACATTAATGCAATACTTTTTTTAAGAAATTTACAAAAATAAAAAATATATAAAATAATATTTTTTTGAATTAGTAACTAAATTAGTTTAAAATTTATTCAATATAATTTTTAATTTTTTTATGAATTAAATATCCATTCTATTATTAATTGCTTAATTTCATAATATTCTTCTTCTTCAAATTGCATATTTGCTATGCAAAATCTTTTTGAAGCTATATGAGAACAGAACATACACTCATATAAATCAAAGCAATCCTGAATAAATAAAGAATTATTTACCTTATTTGAACATATAACATTATAACTGTTGCTACAGTCTTTAGAATCATCGCATCTTATACAAAAATTACAATTACCAGACCTTTGAGATGCAAGTAAAAATTCACTATTCCCACAAGAATCACAATAAATCATATTTTTAGAATCACTACAATCGGTACTTCTATAAATATTTTCACATCTATAAATAGTATCACTTTTTACTACATTAATAGAATCATAAACTCTTTCTGTTGTAGTCAAATTAATAGTATTCCATACATCAATTAGTTCTTGCAAATTATTTATTTCTTTTTTAGGAAGCATCCAGCTTGTTTCTTTATCTCTTTTTTCCATATTTTTATTTGTTATGAATCTACCACTATTAATAGAGTCAGCCCAAGTTATTTCATTTGTAGTCGAGTCATTTACTTGTTTGGGTAATTTAATATCAAATGCAAACTTTTCTAACAATTCATCTAAAGAATAAATATTATTGCTATCAAATATACATATAAATATTTTATTAGCAATTTCTAAAGCTTTTATATCATTCATTCTTTCACATCCTTTCTGCTTGAAGAAGTAGATATTAAAATATCTTTTAAATTGACATTACTATTTAAGCTAAAGTTAGTTTTTGATTTATAATCATTATTTTTTTTATTATTGTTACCATTTATAATTATTTTTCTTATTCTAGGAATACTTACATAATCTAATGTAATACCTTTAAATGCTGGTAATAATATACCATTAGAATCTATTCTAGCAATACACTCTCTATTATTTAATTCAGTTAATATTTTAATTTTTCTATCTCGAGTATCATCCAAAGGTATTTTCATGTTAAAGTTATCAACTATTACATTAGCATCTAACTTAGATACTCTAAATATAAAGTAATTTACTACGTTTGCAAATATCGAATTCTTTAATTCATTGGATATTTGATTAAAATATTGCCCCGCCAATATTAATGATAAATTATACTTTCTTGCCTCTGATAAATATCTAGATAAAATAGGATTTTCAACTACTGCAACTTCATCAATAATAAATATAATATGTTCATCTATTTCATGACGCTGAATAATTGTTAATAGTTGTTGCATTATTAATCCAGATATAGTTTTAGTCACCTTGTCTCCAAGTTTTGTTCTATCTAATGAGAATAAAGTTAAAAAATTATTATGTATGGTATTTTTTAAATTTTCATTATTTTGCTCTGAATTAAAAACGGGTATCATTTCCATTTCATCTATAAAACTTATTATTGGAGATATAGCTTCGCCATAAGATTTGGTTTTCAAATCATTAAAATCTGATAAAAAGAAATCAATTACACTAACAGGTAAGTTATATTTTAATTTTCTAATTAATCCATTTCTATATTCTAAATCCAAAATAAGCATTCTTAAATTTCTAAAATTAAATGATTCATCAGTTAATAATAAATGTATAGAATGTCTTAAAATTCTTTCTAATTTTGAATTATATTGAACTGTAATTAAAGCTTTTAATAAATCTAATAATAATTCTGTTGAGGCTACTATATCATCATCGTTATTAATAAATAAATCAATACTATCTAAATTGTTTTTAAAGTCTATTACTTTACCTATACCGCCTATATCATTTTCAAGAGAAGCATGAGGGTCTATCACTACAACTTTATATTTTTGCTTTATACTGCTATTTTTATTAATGTTATTAATTAACAAACTTATAAATTTAGATTTACCGCATCCAGATGAACCCATAATAATAGAATGTTTATCAAAGCTAAAATGATTTTGATTTAAATAGAAATCCCCTTGTAAATAAGGAAATGTTTCAACAGATAACAAAGCATTATTAGAATCATTATTTAATAAATGCAAAATTTTATTTATTTCTAAATATTTAGGAGAGCTCTTATAAAAATATCTTTTATTTCCTTCAAAGTCTACCGATAATATACTTGTTGGATTAGCAAAAAGAACCTTATATTTTTTAATTACACCATTTTTATTTAAATAAAATTTTATTTTTGATTTTTGTTTATCGTCATAAAATTTAAAAAAATTGATTTCTAAATATTCAAGTTTACCTTTATTTTTAATTTCACTATAGTTTAATAAATCTATAATACTGCTACCAATTTTAGGAAAAGAAAGTAATGCGTAATTAAATTTAGGAACTTTTATTTCCGATGATTGTTTTATTAAAAATGAATTCAAATTATTTATCGTAGTAGGCAAAGTACATTTGGTCTTAATAAAATATCTTACTTGATTTTGATTGTTAGTAATGATTATCTTCCATTTTCTTAAAATACCATTATAATCTGATACTGTATTAATAAATTTTATCCATTCTTCTTTTGAAACAAATTTCTTAGTTAGATATATTTCTGACGTTACCCCACAATCCGTCACCTCAATAAATAATATATCAAAATAAATAATAAAAAACTGACTTTTTAATAATCTGTTTTGTCAATTCAATAAATTGCAACTAAAAAGTCAGTTATATCATCATGATAATACTCTAATTCTGGTAATTCTTTTAAATTATACTTAACTGATGGTAAAAATTCTCCATAAAAATTATGAGATATATTTTGTATATCACTAGCCTTTTGTGAATTAACTTTAAATTTAAGCCATTTGCTTTTAGGAATTTTAATGTTTTCAAATCCCTTAATTTTTTTATCATATAAACAATAATATTTTTGACTTTCTTCTCGCTCTATATCATAAGTAATCATGCCATATTTAACTTCACCATATTTATTTTTAATTTGCTCAAAAAAAATCGGTGCATCTTTACCAATATTATCATTGTTAGTAATAATCCCTACACCATATAAATTCATTTCATCAAGAGTAATTATTTCATAATCTAGTACAACAGGTAAATTAATTTCTTCTTTAAAAAGTATTTTAGGAAAATTTTTTAATTTTGTTTCTTTTTTTACTAAACTAGGCTTAATATTATGAAACTTTTCAAATGCTCTTGAAAACGATGTAGCATTATTATATTGATATTTAATAGCAATATCTATTACTTTTACATTACCATTATATAAATCAAATCCTGCACAAGATAATCTTCTTTTTCTAATATATTCTGACAATGAAATACCTACAAGCACAGCAAACAATCTTTGCATAGTATAAACATTTACCCCTAGCATTTTTGCCAAAATGTTATAACTAATATCTTCTTCCAAATTTTCATCAATATATTCAGTTATTTCATTTAAACTTTTATAGATATTCAAAGTACATCACCATGTATATTATATCACAAATAAAAGAAATTAATAATTGTACCTTATCTTTTACTCTTTGTTTTTTTATATAATCTAAACCATATTTTTGATATTTCTTATTGATTATGTGTAAATTTATTAATGTGAAGTTGGAATTCATTTTTCATTTAAAATATCTATGAAATAATTTTATAATTTCATTACTTTGTTTTAAACTTTTTGGCACTCTTATCACTTTTTTTCTTCTTTAACATAAAATAGTAGTGAATAAGATTTAAACAACGATTGACAAAATTTTCTTTATAGAGTAAAATTATTTAATGTTAACAGGGCATTCATTACCCCAAATTTCAATAAAATTGTAAATGGGTCTATAGCCAAGTGGTAAGGCAAGTGACTGCAACTCACTCATGCGTTGGTTCAAATCCGACTAGGCCCTCCATTAGGAAATCTGTCCGAACTTTTATAAGTTTAGACTTAAAATACATGAGTATCAATTTCTATAAGAAACTGATACTTTTTTAGTGTTTAAGTTTAGATAGGACAGGTTTTAAATGATGAATAATACTGCAAAGAAATTTGAGACTGAATTAAACAACATAGAACATTTCGTTAGTTTATAAAGGACATATGAAAAAATAAAGATAATGATTGGAATATATTAATACGTTGAAAACATATTGTTATAAAAATGCAGTTTATTTTTTAGTTCCTGTACAAATATGCATTCTAAAAAGAATAATCTACATACGAAATACAACTACTGATATTTATAAATCAAAAGGTCACACTATAATCCTTGAAAAAGGTGCAAATTGTCTTACATAGTAAATCGCTCATATTAAGTTGAAATATCATACTATACAGTAGATAATTTGAAACATACTAAATGTTTTTTAGTCATAAGTTTAACCAATTAAATAGAATTTTACACATAAATTTAGCTTTCAGATAGAACAGAAAAGACATGAGAAGAAACTAATCCTTATGATATTTTATCCAAAAATAAGGAATATCCACTAGTAAAAAGAAAAAAATAACTTAATAAAATTTATAATTCAATCCCTACTTTAAAATAAATAGTCATTATACATACAAGCAATAATTTCTATAAAAAGATTAAAAGGCAAATTATTAATTCTTTAACCTGACTCTATAATAGCAATTTTTAAATCAACATTTATTTCTTCATCACCAAAAAGCTATTTTACTTTCTAATTAGTTATATCATTAAAACTATTTATATTTTTTTAAACCTAAATTATCTAAATTATCTTTTAAGTATACATAAAAATTTACCATACTATACATTCTTTAAAATTTTAAAGAACCTGTTTCATCAGCTAAAGTGATTTCTTGACTTGCATCTAAAGCACTAACTAAAGATTCCCACAATTTTTGAGCTGCTATAATTTGTTCTTTTACTGTACTGTCTTGATAAAAATGTTGTATACACTCTTCAATTTGTTTTTGATTTTCTAAAGAGCAATTAACTGCTTCAAAATTATTATAAAAATCAACTATACGTTTTACAGTCAATTTAAAATAATTACTTATCTCTGGAGTAATACTCTGTCTATCTTTTTTATATTCATTAAAACGTTCTTCAAATTCTTTTTGAACTAATAAATTATATTCTTTACTTGCCTCCAGTATAGTTTTTGCTCCTACCTTTTCCACTATATTTGTAGAAAGATTATCATCCGTTACACTTTTTATTGTAAAATAAGATGCCTTATCTGGAAATTTTATTTTTAAAAATTTTACAAAATTTTCAATACTTTTAACATAGTCTGTATTCTTTTCATCATAATAATCAGTAAAATGACCATTTCTTCCTCCATGAATTTTATCAAACAATAATCCATTATCTTTAGCTAATTTTTTTATACTATTATTAATAATTTCTCTAATTTCATTATCATAAAAACTATATTTTTCTCCAATTTGTGAAGGCAAAACTCCAAGCTCGGTAAGAAGCATATTAATTGCTAGACTTTCCCCATATTTCTTTTTTTCGTCTTCTACATAAAGAACTACCCTTCTTTGTTTTAATTGTGACTTAATAAGTTCATTTTTAACAATATCATTATATTTATCTTTATTAATTAACACCACTGCTTCATCAGAAATAGATAAACCTTCATGAGTAACATCTAAATAAGCATCATGATAACTAATAGAATATCCATATCCAGAACTTAAAAATGTATCAATAGTATCTAAAACTGTAAAATTCCTATTAGAAGATAATAAATTATAATTTCCTGTAACAGCTAATGGGGTATTTACGGTAAAATGTTTTGTCGAACGAAAATGAACTGGACTTAAAATTGAACCAATTTCTTTATCTATATTTGATAGTGCTAAATCTAAATCATCTAAAGTAACTGGCAACATCATTCCATTAAATTTACGAATTAAATTGGCTTTTTCTAAAGCATAAATATCTCTTGCATTCCTCAATAAAGCCAAATAATTTCTCTCAATACAAGTAAATTGTGATGCAACACGCCATTTATAATCATTTGGAAAAAAATCATCATTTCTTATAATCATAAACTTATCAAGAGTTCCTTTTTCCTTTGCTCTTTTTACTAAAACTTCCAAATTATGCTTAAATTTTTTTATAGCAAGTACCGATGTAGTATCAATCACCCCATCGATAGCAATATCAACAAGTTCATTTTCATCAAATATAAAATCGTCAACTACACCATTATTTGAAACATAATGATTAGACATTACTTCTTTGTTAGCTAAATCAACTGCAGTATCTGTGTTAGAAATTTTATGTTTTAAAAAATTATTAAAAATAGACATCTTTAATCTTCCTTTACTATAACTTATTATACATCAAAATAGTAATAATTTGATATTTAGTATACATTTTATTTTTATTAATACACATAACTTTACAGCTACTTTTTTAATAACTTTATAAGATTTAATATTTCATAATACAACTATATTTTTAGTATTTAAAAATTGGTTTAAAATATGTTTTAATAATAATCTATGGAATAGTTTTTTTATTAATTTTTTTGAATCAAATCGTTACAAATCCGTCACAACTACATAAAATTCACATTTTTAAACAAAAAAAGCCCTATAAATAAAGGCTTTATTATCACCGCTTAACTATGGAATAACATATATTTTTATTTGTCAAAAATTTTATGCTACAATATAAATATTATCTTAATAAATAAACATATCTTTTATCACGCACAGTAAGTAACAATTCTACAGTATCCGCTTCCCTCGCTTCACTTCTAGTTTCGAATATTACTTTATTTTGAATATGCTCATTGGTTCTATTTTTTAAAGGTAAAATGAGAGTTTCACCATTTTTAACAATGCGTAGCGAAAAAAATTGGTCAAGAAATTGCAACTTATTTTTAATAAAATTTGTATAAATTGCTTCAGAATCCAAATGATAATTCATATCTAAAATTAATAATGTAGTCTTTTCGATAGAGCCACTTATATTTGGCGTAATACGATTTTTTAATTTTCGGCAAGAACTATTTATACAATAATCATATTCATACATAAAACTACTTGCGAATTCATATTGTTCTAGTTGAAATGTAGTATTCAAAAGATTGGATTCGTTCAAAGTGATAGATGCTCCCATATTCTCTTTTTGTACCTCTTTTACATTGTTTATTTTGGTAGGATTTAATTGTATATTTTTATACTTTGCTGCAATATCTCCCACTTTATAGGATATACTCTCTAAAATTTTAATGGTATACATATTAGTTAAATACGATTCATCAAATTCATAAGCAAGAACATAATAATCTTTTGACTGACGTTTTATTTTCTCACTTCGATAAGGTTTAGCAAAATCAACAAAATATTCTCCTCTATCTAAAGTTGGATAAATATTTTTTCCATTTAAAACCAAACGGAAATTGGTATAATCAAGTTCATAATCCATTGCAGTACGATTTTCAATCCATAATTTTAAAACCAAATAGTATTTTCCTTTCGTAATAATATTCCCATCATAACCTAAATTTGTAACCATACTGTCTATAATTTGAATATTAAAATAATTATGTGTCATTTTATCAGATATATGATATGTTTTATTATAAACCCCAAAATGGAAGTACAAACTTGTCCCCACAAAAATTACAAAGGATACAAATATACAACCAAATACAAATGTATTTTCTCTAATATAATATTTCATTTCTCGCAAAAATCTTCGAAGAGTTCTTTCTACTTTATATCCTTCGATATTTACATTAAACTCAAATTCTTCAGAATCAATAGCAGTAATCTCTAAATCCTTTAAATCATTAGCAAAATTAAATCTTTTTAAATCAAAGCCAATACCTCGCATAAAAATATAACCAAAGAAAAAATATTGAGGCAAACACAAAACAATCGAAATATCCCGGTAAGCTCTTGCTGTCTGTGCAGTAATTAAATTGTGTTCCATATTACTCAAAATACTGTATGTAACCCCAATTAAAACAAATAATAATAAATAATATAGCAAAGTAAAAAAATAAAGCTTTATCGACTTTCTTTTCTGGCGCATCAAATAATAAATGGGTAATATCACCAAAACAATCATGAGTACTGCCAAATACATAAAAAAGCTAATATGTTCTGCAGCTATTTGAATAATTGTCGTAGTATAATTATTTTTGACATATGTTCTAAAAAATGAAACAATTAAAAAAGTACGATGAATTAAATAAGCCATAGGCAAAAGCAATAATAAATGAATTATACGAAAATGCTTAATTAAAAAAGCATAAGGTTTTCTTAGTATCATTAGTATCAACTCTTTTTCTTATTATAATCATAGCATAAAAAAAAAGGTTAGAAAAGTGATATTTCCATCCTTTATTTAAACAAAATTTTTATTTTTTCTTAACTAAAATTTGCCCAGCTAATAGATAAATAATCGGATTGTGCGTAAGCAAATCTTTATCACTTATAGAAAAAACATTAGATACCGTTTCTATTGTATCCCCTTCTTTGGTAATATAATAACTATACCCACTTTTAGGAATTAAAATTTCTTGGTTTGGATAAATATAATCATCTATATCAAGTCCATTCATACTAGCTAAAAGTTCTGGATTTATATTATACTTTCTAGCAATTTCATACAAAGTATCTCCTTTTTCAATGACATAATAATTAAAATAATTCTCTTTGTTTTTAGGAACAATAACATCCATTCCTGCTCTAATTTGTTCATCATAATAAATATTATTAATATCTTTTAAAACTCCGACATTGGTATGAAACCTACGTGCCACATTTTCCAAAGTTTCTCCCTTTTTTAACGAATACTTATCGAACATATCACCACTCCTATTATACAATATGCCCACATAAAATTTTGGTTAAAAAAAGATAGATAAAGATAGATTTTAAAAAACATATATCATATTTTTATAATTAAAATTCCATTCAAAATAAGACATTACCAATACTTCACCTTCAAAAACATTATAATAATATAACTTATCATCTACTATATAATAAACTTCATCTGTATTTTGATACACAATTTCTTTCACTTTTTGATTCGAAACTTTTGTTTTATTTTGCATTGTTATTGCATACAAGACTTCATCTTCTAAAACATAGGAAATGGATTTTTTAAAACTAAATTTTTCTTCCTTGGCAATTAAAGATTGCATCCCAATCGATTCCCAAGCCCCATTTACTAAAATTTTGCCTTTATTATTTTGCGTAACATTAGTAATAGAAAGTCGTTTAGGATAAATTTCATATTCCTTTTTATTTTTTTTATCAACTAAATAAACCTTTTTAGAAGTAGAACCTAAAAAATACGATTCATAAGGCAACTCACTTGGCAAAAGCAATTCCCGTACTTTATCATTTTTACTTGAAATGACATAAAATTTTTGAAAAACAAAGCGACTATTGTAATCAGCAAGTAAAAGAAAATCTCCTACTTGAGTAGCTAGTGGAATGGTATAAACATCATTTGTAAATAATGAAATTTCTTTTTGATTGTCTTCATCCATAACCCAAAACCCTTTATAATTCCAGATATAGTATTTATGATGATTTAAATGATACAATTTTAAATTTCCAAAATTTTTTTCGTCTTCTAGATATTCTTTTTTATAGTCTTTGGAAACTATATCTTCTTCTTCAATTAAATGATAACTAATATACTCATTGTTCTTTTTACAAAGAGGCATAAAAGAAAATTGTACACTTTCTGGAAAAATACAAATCGTATCATCATTTTTGCGAACCTCTATATTTTTTACAAAACTTTTTTTATGCATATATTTACGTGCTATTGGAACAAAAAAAGTATGTCCTTCAACTTCAAACACAAATTGATATTCCCTCTCTTTTTTTAAATAGCGCTCTGTAATAGATACATTGTTCACCGTATATTTTTTTTCATAATTCTTACTTCGTAACCCAATATAGAAAAGAAAAATAATCATCAATAACAAAAAGAAAATTCTTCTTTTTTTAGCTTTTTTTATAAGATGCATACTACATTACCTTCTTTATAAATTATTGTAACGTTTTTTTATCAAATAGGCAAATGAAGAAGAAAGACACTTTTTTTACATTTTTTTAAAAGCCAAATAAATAATACAATATATTATTTTTATATTATTATTATATTTTTAAAATAATAAATTTATTTGTATTTTGCAGGAATTCCAACAACAATAGAATTTGACTTTACATCTTTTAACACTACCGCTCCCGCTCCTATTTTAGAATTTTCTCCTATTGTAATATTCCCTAACACTTGAGCATGAGCACCAATCAAAACGTTACTTAAAATAGTAGGATGTCTTTTACCTCGATTGCTACAAACACCACCTAATGTTACACCATGATATAAAGTAATATTATCATGTAAAATAGCTGTTTCTCCAATTACAACACCCATTCCATGGTCAATAAATAAATTTTTCCCAATTGTTGCTCCTGGATGAATTTCAATTCCTGTTTTTCTTTTTCCTTTTTCAGAAAAATAACGTGCCCAAAAATAATGTTTTCTTTGATAAAAAAAATGAGAAATTTTATAGTAAAATTGCGCTCGAAAACTAGGATATAAAAATACTTCCCAAACGCTTTTAATAGCGGGGTCTTTTTTTTGAATCAAAAGAATTTGTTCTTTTATAAAATGCATATATACCATCTCATTTTATTATATGCAAAAACAAAAAAATAAAAAAGGATAAACAACTACATTTTATTGTTTTGTAAAATTCTTTTTAATTCTGTTTTTTGTTCTAGATAATACGGATACATTTCGTAATAGCCATTCACCCCTAAACTATTGAATGTTTCATCATAAGACAAATATTGGTATGATAAATCCATTCCATTATTTCTTATAATATCACAAGATTTTTCTTGACTTACAGAAAAAGAATATTGAAATAAATTTCGATTATACAAAGGATTAATAAAAGGACACTCCATAATTCGAATAGGAAAAAGAACAACTGCTACAAACTCATCTTGAAAAAGAGGAATATAATCGTATCCTTCTGTTAGACCGACAGGATATGGATACCATACATCATAATAAATGGGTTGATAAATACTTTCACTCAAAAAAGGATATTTTACTGATTTCCATCCTTGTATTTGATGGCATTTTACATAAAATCTTCCATTTTCATTCGCTATTGACACAAAAGTTTTGGCAATGGAATAACAAGAAAAAACTTTAGCATATTTTTGACATAAATAAGATAAATCTGTCTCTCCTGCTTTTACTAAAAAAAACAATTGTTTTTCTTGATAATATGGATAAATTTCACTAATTATAGTATCTTCAAAATAATTTAAATTTCGTTTTTTCGTTACAATGTATTCTTGAAGTAAAGAAAAATTTTTCATCTCTTTTAGTTCCATAATACCAAGTCCCCCCTAGACTTCTAACTTATTATTATCTTCATTATAATTTATGAAACTAAAAAACTCAATAGAAAAAAATAAAAAAAGCCATCATATAAAGATAGCTTTTTCTCTTAAACATAGGATAATAAAACAAATAGAAATAAAAGTATAGTTAATAAAATAAGCACAAATTTCCAAATATTTTTAATCCAAGTTTTATATGGAATATTCATATAAGAAAGACCAAGTAATAAAATCGCACCTGTTGGAGCAATAAAACCAATAAGTCCATTAATAACTACATAGATAAGAAAACCAATATCAAATGAACTTCCAAATTGACTTGCCATATAACTTCCTAACGCAAATCCGGTATAACCAAAATCAATGTGAAATAAAGAAGAAATAGCAGCAGAAATCGTAGTAAGAAATGGATTAAAACTTTCAGATAATTCTAAAATCCAATTGGAAATAGTAATGGTAAAAGGTGCCCAATAAATAAAGACAAATATGATATAAACAAATAATAAAATAAGAACTGGTTTCATTATTTTTTGAATACCCTCTGTAATTCCATCAAATACTGTATCTAACTTGACACGATAAATGATGATAGACAATAATAACAATACAGCCATTATAACCGTAATACCATATAAATCCCAAGTTCCAAGTGCTTTAGCATTATTACCAAGAATATATCCAATTACAGTATAATCTCCTATTTTTAATTCAGTTAACCATGTATGAAAATCTTCAAAAATAGTAATATCAAAATTTTCTGTCCAATTTACATATCCCAAAATGGCAAAAACAAATAAGATTCCAAAAAAAAGTGCCATTGGCCAAATTTTTGCCTTTTTTTCCTCTTCCATTAAAAACAAATCTTCAATTTCTTCTTTTTTCTTTTCATTTTCAACTTTACGTATATATCGAATCATAAAGAAATTATAAAGACCAAAAGTGAAGATTAAAATTCCAAAACGAACACCAATCTTAGTCGTTAAGGAAACTGTTTGATAATTATTTAAATAATTAACAAAATAAACAAAACCTTCTGTTCCATAAGTAGCACCTAAAATACCAACAAGCATAGAGCCGAAAGAACACATAAAAGCTGTAATTTTATCAAATTTTAATTCATGTGCTATATTAATAATAAAAGGAATAAACAATACAACTACATAAGTTTGGGCTAAAAATGTAGTTAAAAGTGTAACACATAATGAAGCAATAATAGCAAATACTTTTTCCTTTCCTTTAAAAAATGTAGCTATTTTAGAAACTAAAGCTTTATAACCACTTACTTTTGTTAAAATGGCATAAAATATACCAACACTAATAATAAACAAAAGTTGCTGCATAAAAAAATTCGTACTAAAAATACTAGACAAAAAAATATCAGATAGTCCTATTCTTCCTAAACCGTTACTTGTAAATGTACTTCCAGAAAAATACCCATAAGGAATAATCCATGTAAGTACAAGTGTCAAAAAAATTCCCAAAAGTACAATTTTTAGTAAATCATGTCTTTCAAACATATTTTTCATTTTTTTCAAATTACTTACCTCCTAGCCAAAATTATAACACAAAATAATACAAAAAAAAGAGATTTATGTCTCTTTTCTGTGAAATTTAAATGAATTTTTATCAATCTTTTGGTTTCATAAGCGGAAATAAAATACAATCTTTAATATTATCAGAATTTGTTAAAAGTTGCATGAGTCTATCAATTCCCATTCCCCACCCAGAAATTGGAGGCATTCCATATTCCATAGCCTCAATATAATCATAATCCATTGGCATTGCCTCTTCATCTCCTTGTGCTTTTAATTCAGCTTGATTTAGCAATCTTTTTTCTTGTTCCCTAGGGTCCACTAATTCGGAATAGGCATTAATAATTTCTGCTCCATTAATAATAAGTTGGAAACGGTCCGTAATCATAGGATTTTCATCATTTGCACGTGCAAGTGGAGATAAACTAATCGGATGGCTTATCATATAAAGTGGTTCCACTATATTCGGTCTTGCTACCTTTTTATAAAGTTGGTCTACTAAATTTCCATATCCTAAATTTTCTAGTGGTACATCACTATCAATTTCAATTTTATCTTCTTTTATTTTAGCTAAAAGAGCTTCTTTTGTATTGTAAATATCGATATCAATAGAAGAATAACGCAATATTAAATCGCGAAAAGTAGCCTGTTCCCATTCTCCACTTAAATCCACCATTTTATCTCCAATTTGAATATGTAGAGTACCAAATAAATTTTTTACAATCGTTTGCAACATTTCACGCAATAGCTTCATATTATCTTCATAATTTAAATACGCACCATATCCTTCAATCATAGTAAAATCTTGTAGGTGGGTTGCATCCATTCCTTCATTACGGAAACATCGAGCAATTTCAAAAACCTTCGTAAATCCTCCAACAACAGCCCTTTTTAAATACGTTTCAGGAGCAATACGCAAAAATAAATCAATATCTAAAGCATTATGATGCGTAACGAAAGGCTTTGCAGTAGCTCCACTTGCTTTATTATTTAAAATCGGTGTTTCAATCTCAATATACCCAAGACTATGTAAATAGCTTCGAATCTCCCAAATTAAACGACTGCGAAGTAAAAATTTATTTTTTGACTCATCGTTCATAATTAAATCTACATAACGATTACGATAAATAGTTTCAATATCTTCTAAACCATGAAATTTCTCAGGTAACGGTTTTAAAGCTTTTCCTAAAAAGGTAAAAGAATTTGCCCGAACCGTTTTTTCCCCAGTATGGGTAGTAAAAACTTCTCCTTCTACTCCAATAAAATCTCCTAAATCAAAATTATTTTTAAATTCAGTGTACGCTTCTTCCCCAACCACATCAACTTTGATAGAGATTTGAATTTTTCCTTCTAAGTCTCCAATTGTTAAGAAAGACATCTTCCCCATTTTACGCATTAAAACAATTCTTCCAGCTACACGTACACCTGTTGTTTCATCGGGTAATTTGCTTGCATCTTTCAATTCATAATTAATTTCGTATTTCTCAGGATATGGATTTTTAATATTTCTTAATTTCTCTCTTCTAACCAATTCTTGTTCTGTAAATGTTCTTTCCATTTTCCCACTTCCTTTAATTGTATCTAGTATACAAACAAATATAAAAAAATGCAAATTTTATTCTGAAGTCTCTTCTTTATTAATTGGCAATTCTCTTGCTAAACTTAAACCATGCGTAAAATTATAAACAGCATTTTCTTCATAGGCATATGGAGCATCAAAACGAACTAATTTATCGGTCATTGCCTTAAAATTTTCTATAGCATAAATTTGGGCTCTATCTATTGCGCTAAAAATATTATCTGCATTTTCTTGTTGCATTAAAATTTTATTTTTTATCACATTATTAAAAGAAACAGTATTTTCTTTATCAAAAAATAAAGGACGATCCACTAAAAAATTATATAAATGGAAATAATCTAAAACTTCATTGAAAGATATTAGTTCCGTTGGCAATAAAAAAATTGGCATTCCAGTATAATATTATATAAATCTATCATTTCCATCATAACGTAATAAAGTGACCCATTTTTCACTTATTTTTTGTGACCCTGATAATTCCGAATTATTAAAAAAGGGTCTTATGTAATATAAGAATTGAAATTTTTCTATATTAAATTCTTCTGAAAATATATCAAAAAAATATAAATCTTTTAAATAAATACAAATAATATCTCCTATTTCTAAACTTTTTTCCATAAATATACCTTCCTTCTTTATGAATTGTATTCTAACCTATATTTTTGGTTTTATAAACTTTAAATATTCTTTATCTATCTATTTTACTGCCACCACTTTTATATCTATTTTAAGCCAAAAATAATCAAACTATTTTAAAATACAATAAGCTCCCTCTAATATATATCCTTCTTGACAATCATAACGAACTTTAGCAGGGATTCTTACTTCTTTAATACACTTGTCTCCATCTTTTGTATAACCATCCATACAAGAATATCCTATAATCTTTTCGGAATCATCCTCATCTATTAGAAAATTACAAGCTCCTTTACTCCCCATTAATTCAAAAATACCATTTTCTTCTTCACAAGCTTCTTTCATAATTGGTACAATATCTTCATTAATATCTATAATAACTTGAAAGTATTTTCTTTCATCATTAGTATTCATCACAATCTTAGTTGCAGAAGTCTCTACTTTCATAATACATTCTTTTTCATCTAAAACATCACCATCAGAACAATAATAAATCTCGGAAGGTCTTATCTTTTTCTTATTTTGTTTTATACTATCTTCTTTTAAAGTGGTATTATTTTCTTCTTGTTTTTTATTTTCTATCTCTTCTTTTTTATTAGTAGAGTCATCTAACATATTTTCTACACTCTCTTTATTATTCTCAACATTTTGATTTTCCACTTTTTTTCCTACATCTTTATATTTTGTAAAAAACCAGCGATTAAACGTATAAAAAGAACCTCCAATAATAATAAGCAATACCAATACCAAAACAACATTTACTTTTTTCTTTAATTTCATATATAAGCTCCACCATCTAAAAAAGTATAACACAATTTTCCTAATAAAAGAAAAAAATAACATTTCTGTTATTTTCGATTTCGATATCTATCTTTTGGGTCTAAATATTCTTTTCTTAAACGGATGTCTGTTGGAGTGACCTCTACATATTCATCATCTTCAATAAATTCTAATGCTTCTTCTAATGTAAACTTTTTAGGGGTTACTAAATTAATCGCTTCATCTGCCCCACTACTACGTGTATTAGTTAGGTTCTTATTCTTGCAAGGATTAACATCTAAATCATTATCACGATTGTGAATACCAACTATCATACCAATATATACTTCCGTTGCTGGTTCAATAATTAAAGTACCACGTTCTTGTAAATTCCATAAAGAATACCCTAGTGCTTTTCCATTTTCCATAGAAACCAAAACACCATTTTTACGTCTCGTAATTTCTCCTACATATGGCTTGTAATCTTCAAAACTACGAACCATAATACCTTCTCCACGAGTATTTGTTATAAAAGCACTTCTATAACCAATTAAACCACGTGTTGGAGCACTAAATTCCAAATGTGCCTGGTTGTTTTCATTTGATACAACTAAAAGTTGACCTTTTCTTTCTTGGATATCACTAATTACCGTTCCAGAATATTCTTCTGGACAATTAATAATGACACGTTCAAATGGTTCGTACTTTTTGCCATCTCTTTCTTCCATTAAAACTTGTGGTTTAGAAACAGACAATTCATACCCTTCACGACGCATATTTTCAAGTAAAATAGATAAATGTAATTCACCTCGACCACTTACTTTGTAACCATCCGCATTTTCTAAAGATTCTACAACAAGTCCTACATTGGTTTGTAACTCACGTTCTAGTCTTTCTTTAATATGGCGAGTGGTTAAAAATTTACCACTTCTTCCAACAAATGGTGAATTATTAACCAAGAAATTCATAGACAAAGTTGGCTTTTCAATTTCAATAGAAGGAAGAGGGTCAACATGATCCTTATCACAAACTGTATCTCCAATAGAGATATCACTATAGCCTGCAATTGTTACGATATCACCATAGTAAGCAATATTTTTTTCTACTTTATTTAATCCTTCATTAACAAATAATTTCGTAATTTTAAACGTTTCGACACGACCATCATTTTTAGATAATGCTACAGTTTGCCCTTGTTTAATAGAGCCTTTAGTCACTCTACCAATTCCAAGTCGTCCAATGTACTCATCATACCCCAGATTAGATATTTGTAATTGCAAAGGGTCATTACCATCACCTTCAAATGGTTTTACAACTTCTAAAATCGTATCTAAAAGAGGAGCAATAGAATTCGATTCTTCCTCCAAAGACTTCTTAGCTATTCCATCTCTGGCAATACCATAAATGATAGGAAAATCAAGTTGTTCATCACTCGCATTTAAATCCATAAACAAATTAAAAGTCATATCCACGACCTCTAAAGGTCTTGCATCTTTTTTATCAATCTTGTTAATAAACAAAATAGGCCGTAAATTTTGCTCTAGAGCTTTTTTAAGAACAAATCTAGTTTGAGGCATTGGTCCTTCAGCAGAATCTACTAACAAAACAACCGTATCCACTGTCTTAATTACTCGTTCAACTTCACTAGAAAAATCAGCATGACCTGGAGTATCTACTATATTAATTTTAATATCTTTATAATGAATTGCACAATTCTTAGAATAAATTGTGATTCCTCTTTCTCTTTCAATATCATTGCTATCCATCACACATTCTACTTGTTGTTCGTGTTCAGAAAATACACCGTTTTGAGATAACAACGCATCCACTAACGTACTTTTCCCAGCATCAACATGAGCAACCACAGCAATATTTATAATTTTATCCATAATTCTCGCCTTCTTTAAACACGTTTGAAATTATACACCAAAAAAAAAAAGTTTGCAACAACTTCATAGCATAGAACAAACTTAAAGCAAAAAAATATGCTACTTTATTTTTAAAGTATTAAACCATTTATCAAAAGTACGTATAAAATATGCCAAAGCAACAATTACATAAACAATTTCAAGCCCTAATCCCCATATTGCTAAAATAGTAATATTACTACTTAAAAAAACTTCTATTACTTTATCTCCCATATCCCGTATAAAAAGAAAAGGAATTTTTAAAATACATGTAATAAATAGAAGCATTACTATGTCAAGCATCAATCTTGTTCTTTTTTTTGAATCACTATTTTTTAAGAGGGTACTTAAAGAAATTAAATTTTCATAAAACGATTGCAACCAATTTTGGTCTTTTTTTTGTATTTCTTTAGAATTTAGTCCATGTCTTTTGCATACTTCCTCTAAAATATCTTCCATTGTTCCAAAACTTGCTATCACTTCCGTGTCTGCAAGTTTTGTACTGTCAATTTTATTAATATAATAAAGAACTTCCTTTTCTAATTCTTCTTTTGTTAAAAATGATAAATGCTTACGTAAAAGTCTTAAAAATTCCTTTCTACTCATAAGAACCTCCGATTTCTTTATTATATATCACATCTTCATAATAAATGCATCTATTTTTTTCTTGAATTTTCGAAACCAAATTATAATCTTTTCTCTTAATTACATTTTCTATTTCATATTTTACAACCATAACTTTTTCTGGCTGCGTTTTGATATTTATCTTATTTTTTAATAAAAATATCGTTTCATTTTTTCTTTCTACTAATTCTGTATTTTCCAAAACATCTACAACCTTTACAATACTTGTGGGTGAATAATAAAGAGGAACTTTAGGAAGTAAATTAGCTACATAAGCAAACTTATTTGTATTATAAATATTTTTAAGATGTAGAGGAATAATTCCTTTTTCCTTGCTATTATAATAACCGGAAAAACTTTTATCTAATCCTATATTTATTTTTTCTAAAATTCGAATAACCTCTATTAATGACTCTAAAAACAATTCAAAAGAATTGGTATTTAAAATGGAAAAATATTTTACTCTAATCTTCGTATTAAAATAGTGGTCAAGTGTAACAAATGCATCATTAAATAAATCAATTTGATTACTTAAAATTAATTTGCTAATCACGTCATTTAAATTGACATCATATTGCGCATTTTTAAGAATTAAAATATTAAGACAATCTTTTAAATAAGAGGAAGCAACAAAACAAGCACTTTTTTCTTTATTACTTAGCTTCGCATAAGAATCTCTTATATCTTTATAAAAATCCTCTCTTGCAAATTCTTCTATCATTGTATTTTGTATCATAGGCGGAATTTCAATTGTAAGGTTTTCAAAATTAATTAAATAATCCCCTAACACATTTTCATCAATTGTATGTCGATTTTGATATTTTTGAATAATTTGAGATTTTTCTTTTTCCATATAAGATTCTATACTTATCATTTTATTGCATTCACTGCTGGTATCAATTTTTTCTAAATTTAATAAGACATCTGCTTTTATTTTAAATAATTTCTTTTTATTTTTCAATGCTTCATCAAGTACTACAATTTTCTTTTTTATATCTGCAATTTCATAGGGATAACGATTTAATAAATACATATTTTGAAGATGTGCATCGCTTATTTCTAATTGTAATAAATAAGCAAATAGAGTATTTATAAATTCACGTATTTTTGGAGTTGTATCTAATCCATTTAACTCTTGTTGTAATGTGTCTACTAAGGCTTCACTTTCATCTTGGTCGGCCATTAATACCTCACAATTTTCTAAAATTTGCACTTTTTCATTTTTTAGTACATTTAATCTCTTATGATATTCATTTGTTACATTACGTAATTCTTCTGCTTTTTCTAATACTTTAAAATAAGTTTCTGTTTGTAATTTAAATTTTTCCTTTACTATTTGTATCATAAGTTGTGCTGTTCTTAAAAGCTGATTCTTTTTTATTACTTCATTCGGTGTTATTAGAAAATCTTTATTTTCATAAAAATGTTGCATTAATTCACGTGTTAATATAGTATCTTTATATTTGTAAATAATTTTAGGATTTATGGTTTCGAAATTATCTAGTTCAAGTGATACAGGAAGTTTGTCTTTATTGGTTGTATACCACCAATATTTATAAATCTCTTCCTCCACAATACTTGCCTCTTGAAAGTAAAGTATTCGCTCTAAAGTCCCATAATGTTTAGTAGGCAACAGAAAATAAACACCTAGTTCATTTCCATTTTGATATAAATAAGGTGCACGATTTAAAGAATAAAATCCATATTTTTTAAGTATTTTTAAAATTTGTTCTGCCTTTAACATTTTTTTATTCCCCTTTATTCTTAATATAGATTATAACATAGAGGTTTTATTTTTTCCACTTGATAATTTATATTTTTTTAAGTATGATGAAAAGAGAGGAAGTAATAAATGAAAACACAAAAAACAACTTTAATAAAACCCAAAAAAAAGAAACAAAAAGAAAAACAAAAAACAGAATTTTTAGTTCCAATTCTTATGCTTTTAATTGGAATCATTTTATTTACCGATTCAAGTAAAGCTGTAATTGTCGTTTGTTACACGATTGGAGCTATAGCTATCGTTTTTGGAATTTATCATCTTATTTCTTATTATCGTTTAAAACAAGAATTAAACATAGAAGATAATACAAAGTTAATAACAGGTGTTTGTATTATATTTATCGGAGTTATTGTTATAATACTTTCAGGTGCGATTGAAACTTTTTTGCGATTTGTTCTTGGATTTACTTTGTTAGTAAATGGAGTTAAGAAAGGGGCAATTGCCTTACATTCTCATGAAAAGCTAAATTTAATAGAGGGTATTTTATTCATTGGAATTGGTCTATATACCATATTAGCTGAAAACATTATTTTTCAAATTGTTGGTTTACTCTTGATTACTGCAAGTATCTTTGATTTTATTAAAAGTTTTAAAATAAAAAATAAAGCATAACAAATGCTTTATTTTTTATTTTTTGTTTTTGTAGAGGAGATATTAGCTTTCCTGACTGAATTTTTGGTCATTTGATTTGTATTTTTCTTCAAAGTATCATTTGACTTTTTTTCTATGTTTGTCTTCTTTTTTGCTTTTCCATCCGTTATAGAAATGCTTTCTTCTTTCTTTTTATTATTTACATTTGTTTCATTTTCACGTGGTTCTTTTCCCATATAAATTAAAAATCCTATAACAGAAACTATTAAAAATAATACAATTAAGGTGATAGCTGTATCATTTCCCTTTTTGCTTTCTTTCTCTATAATAGATGCTATTATATCTGGATAATCATTTTTATTTTCATAACTCTTTTTAATAGCTTCTTTTATGCTTTCATCATAATGAGCATGATATCCTTGAAAAGTTTTATCTCCAATTACAATAAAAGGAACACCACTTATATTTTGTTTTAAACTGTCTGCAACATCATTCATTAATGCCGCATTATTTTTATTTTGCCAAACTTCAAAAGAAACCAACTTAAAGTATTTTCCGTATTCAGGAAGAATGCTATTTAAAAAAGTTAAAAATTGTCTACAATAACTACAACCTTGTCCTCGAAACATATAAATAGTTATTTGCTCATCTGATTCCTGATAATTGGTTACATCATATTCTAGTTTTTCTCGTAAAAAAGTTTCTTCTAAATTTAAAGTAGAATAAGAACTTGCAAAAACTCCAACGGGTAAAATCATAAGAAAAAGAAAAACAAATAAAGTATTTTTTATTTTATTCATTTCTTTCACCTCAAATTCATTATATCTAGACTTCTTTTTTTTTTCTAGTTATTCTTTTTAAAATTCCGCCTTTTTACCATAAAATTTTTATCTAAAACATTATGAAATATCTCATCTTTAATACTATCTAGGATAGAAAAAAGTGGCTCTTTTCTAACACTCAACTTTTCAAAAAAGAAAGATGAAAAAATATTTTTTAGTATGGCTTCTTTTTTCAAACGAAAAAATAAAACTTCATTTATACTATATGTTTCAAATTGCGAAAAATCAACTTGTAACCCTTTGGCAAGTGATGCAATTAAAGGTAAATCTTTTTCCATAATATTTCTTAATTTATAAAAAGAAACAGTGTACATGGCAACTTTTTTTTCATGATAAACTCCAAACAAACTTTCAAAGCTTTCTAAGTTATAAGAATTATCTTGGTAACAAAACAAGATTTCAATCAAATGGTGTTTTGCCAAACGTTTTAATCCATAAGTAGTTATTGCTTGGCTATAGCTTAAATATGGAATTGTAGTAAAAAGATTTTTACTTTCAAGTTTTTGGTAAAAATTTAATAGTTCTAAGAAAAAACAAGAGATGGCATCTTTATAAAACAAAG
Source organism: uncultured Mycoplasmatota bacterium (assembly GCA_947652325.1). Classification (GTDB taxonomy): domain Bacteria; phylum Bacillota_I; class Bacilli_A; order RF39; family UBA660; genus MGBC108787. The sequence goes on along the minus strand of CANTCQ010000001.1, from coordinate 29,608 downwards.
AAGAAAATAAAAGCAAAAGAGAATAATCATTTTGAGAAATATCATAAAAACTTTCATTTTCACTTATTTCTAATGAAGTAAAAAATGGTTCTTTATATTCATCAAAATTATCCATAAACATTTGTAAATTTATTTTTAATTGTTGTAATTTAGTAAACATAAAAAATCACCTAGAATGTATTATAACAAATTATCAAAAAAGAGAAAGATTTTTTATTCCTTCTCTTCACATTCGCATTCACTACAAGTACATTCTAGTTTTTCCTTCACTTGATTGATTTTGTTTTGTTCTACATTTTGTATGGTATAAAATCCTGCTGTTTCCATTGCTTTAAATATTTCATAATGTATTTTTGAAGTATCTTGCATAGCTTTACAAAAAGTAACAAACACTCTTTCATTTGCTGCTTCTATAATTCCATGCATATATAAATCATTTATTACTTTACTACCAAACATAACATTTTCCATTAAATATTTATCATCCATTATTTTCCCTCCTCACTTAACAAATCCATAAACATGGAAAGAATGCCTTCGTGTTTGCGACCTATCTTTTTTACTAATTTCACTAAATTTTCATCTGTTAAACAATCTTCTACTTCTTTGCATGTTGTAATCATATATATTTCATGATTAATTGCATCTTCTACATATAACAGTTCTTTTTCTGTCATATTTTCCACCTCCAGTAATTAGTATGGAAACTTTATAAGTATTTTACTATGCTAGAAATTGGCAAATAAAAAACAAACTAGAATAAACTAATTTGTTCTCTGGTCGGTATTTTTCTTTTATAATCCTGAATAATTTCACTCATATCGCAAAGTACATGATATTTATTACATTCATTTACAAAAATTTCCAATAAATCTTTGTATTTTAAAGGATTTACTACTACATTTTTTTCGTATACAGATTTGTAATCGAAGGATAGTCCTGGATATAATTTATCTATTTGTTCATAATAATATTCACGTGCTCTCCTTCTTAAAGTCATACCCATTTTTGTATAAACAAATTTTGCCTTATTTTCGCAAGCTTTAGAAACAATTGTCTTGATATTATCTTCACTATCTGTAATAAATGGAAGAACAGGAGTCATTAAAATACCAGCATAAATTCCATTTTTTCTTAAGATATTTAGGACTTCAAATCTTCTTGTGGAAGAAATAACATGAGGTTCTAAAACACGAGATAATTCATCCTCATACGTTGTAACACTAATTTTTATAATGACATTGTTTTTCTCTTGGATTTCTTTTAATAAATCCACATCACGTAAAATCAGGTCGCTTTTGGTATCTATCGATACACCAAATTCATACTTTTTAATTAGTTCTAAAGCACCTCTAGTAATTTCATACATCTCTTCCTCTTTATTATAAGGATCAGAAAGTGTACCAAAACTAACAACACCTTTATATTGTTTACTAGATAGTTCTTCTTCTAATATTTTTAAAGCATTTTCTTTACTTCGCACCACATCAAAATTTTCAATATGATAAGCATCACTTCTACTATCACAATAAATACATCCATAGGAACATCCTTTATAAAGATTCATATGGTAATCTATTCCAAACCAATGAGAACCTTTATCGCTTTTAGTCATGATAGTGCGTGTTTTTACATATTCCATAAAACCACCCTTGCTTGGATTTATTATACCATGTATTTTTTATTTTAACACTTTTAAATGGTACGAATATAATACATTGTATCAAAAAGGAGGAATTTGAATTGAAAAGAAAAATTTTGGGGGTTATTCTAGGACTAATTATTCTCTTAATTTTAGTAGTAACCATTACAAAATGGACAAGAAAAAATAAAGAAAATGACTTGGTGCCAATTAAACTTGCCGAAGTTACCCATAGTGCTTTTTACGCTCCACTTTATGTGGCTATTGAAAATGGATATTTTAAAAACAACGGAATACAAATTGAACTTTTACTAACTCCAGGGGCTGATAAAGTAGCGGCAGCAGTACTTTCAAATGATGTAGAAATAGGTTTTGCCGGACCAGAAAGTGCTATTTATGTTTATAATGGAGGAGAAGAAGATTATATTATAACCTTTGCAGGTCTTACAAAAAGAGATGGACAATTTATTGTTTCAAGAAAAGAAATCAATGATTTTACTCTAAATGATTTAAAAGGAAAAGAAATACTTGCAGGTCGACGTGGTGGGATGCCTGTTCTAAACTTTCAAAATGCTTTAAAAAATGAAGAAATTTCTGAAAACGATATTAATATGAATACTAATGTAGAATTTGCTTCTTTAGCTGGCTCATTTATTTCAGGAATGGGAGACTTTGTAAATTTATTTGAACCGAATGCTACAAAACTTGTCAGTGAAGGATATGGATATATTGTTGGAAATATTGGAGCCTACTCAGGAGAAGTACCTTACACAGCGTTTTATGCTCGAAAAAGTTATGTGGAAAACAATGAAGAAGTTATAAAAAAATATACAGATGCTATTAATGAAGGACTAAAATATGTAAATTCCCATAGTGCAGAAGAAATTGCCAAAGTAATATTGCCTCAATTTCCAGATATTTCATTAAAAGACTTAACAATCATCGTTGATAACTATAAAAAATATGACTCTTGGCTTTCTACACCCTTTATAACTGAGGAAAGTTATAAAAATTTACAAAATATAATGATAGATGCTGAATTGTTAAAAGATTATGTTCCATACGATAAATTAATTAAAAATATTTATCATGACTAAAATTTTAGAAATTAAAAATTTATCCAAAAAATATCACGCCCAAGAAGGGGAAATACTTGCTATTGAAAATATCAATATGGAAATAAATAAAGGAGATTTTGTAGCATTAGTAGGTTCTTCTGGATGTGGGAAATCAACACTTTTGAATATTATAGCAGGACTAGATAATAAAAGCGCAGGAAATATTTTATTCGGTAATGAAAATCCTAAAATCGGATACATGTTTCAAAGTGACTGCTTATTTCCTTGGCTAACTATTTATGAAAATTGTATTCTAGGTTTAAAAATAAGTAAAAAAAATACAAAAGAAAACCAAGAATATGTTCTATCATTACTTAAAAAATACAATTTAGATGAATTTAAAGATAAATACCCCACTTGTTTGTCCGGGGGAATGAAACAAAGAATTGCACTTATTCGTACACTTGCTTTAAAACCAGATATTTTACTCCTTGATGAACCCTTTAATGCACTGGATTATCAAAGTAGGTTAGCAATAAGTAATGATGTTTATGAAATCATAAAAAAAGAGGAACAAACAGCGATTATGGTAACACACGATATTTCAGAAGCTGTTGCGATGGCTAATAAAGTATATGTTTTATCTAAAAGACCTTCTACTGTAAAAAAGGTATATAAAATTGAACTCGAAAATTCAACAAATCCCATTAATAATCGAAAAGATAAAAAATTTATGGAATATTATGATGTATTATGGAAGGAACTGGATGTAAATGTCTAAAGAGCAAAGTTTTTATTTAAAAAAAATAAAAAGAAATAAAATCAATATTATTTTTGCTCAAATTTTAATTACGATTATTTTCTTTCTATTATGGCAAATATTAGCTGACAAAAAAATTATTAATCCATTTATCTTTTCAAGCCCTAAAAAAATAATGGAAACTATTTTTTCCTTATACCAAAATTACAATTTATTTTCACATATTTGGACTACATTATATGAAACAATTATTGCTTTTGGTTTAGGAATTACGCTAGGTTTTACCATTGCTATTATTCTTTATGAATGTAAAACCATTGCTAAAATTATTGACCCATTCTTAACGATGTTAAATAGTCTTCCTAAAGTAGCGTTAGGTCCCATTATTATTATTTGGGCAGGAGCTAATATGAAATCGATTATTGTAATGGCTTTGCTTATTAATCTTATATTAAGTATCATTACAATATATAATGGATTCTTAAATACAGATGCTTATAAGATAAAACTTTTAAAATCTTTTGGGGCGAGTAAACTACAAATATTAACAAAAGTGGTTATACCCGCTTCCTATAGTACAATTATTTCTTCATTAAAAATCAATATTTCTATGAGTTTAATTGGGGTCATTATGGGTGAATTTTTAGTTAGTAAAAAAGGTATAGGATACCTAATCATTTATGGAACACAAGTTTTTAATTTACATATTGTAATGAGTGGCATAATTATTCTTATTCTTATATCATTCTTGTTATATGAATTAATTGATAAATTAGAAAAAAAATTATTAAAAGAAAAGTAAGAAATCAAAAAATTTCTTACTTTTTTATTCTTCTTCATTATCCAGAGTTAACAAATTTTGAATATCTTTTTCATAGTCAAAGGTATTTTCTACATGAGGGGCTTTCAATACCAATCATACACGCAAGTTCATATTCACTAACGCATCTATAAACTACCCTAAAAAGTCTCCTAAAAAAATATCAGTATATCTAAAAATTTATTTCAGACAAACATTTGTGTTTGTTTTATGACCACATGGTGGAGCAGAGGGGAGTCGAACCCCTGTCCAAAATATCCTATGATACAATTTCTACAAGTTTAGCTAGATTTTAAATTCATTATATAACTGGCTATAGCGTACCGATTATATAACTAGTTTAATAAATTTTCGTTACAAAAACTTAAACAATTTTTATAATATATCTTATATGTGTAAATACTTCTTGTTTACCCTATAAGAGAAGTAAAAAGAAGTCTCCTTAAACCTTTAATTAGGCAAAAACAGGAGTGAAACCACCAAAGGTTTCGTTTTTAGTTTTGTTATTTATTTTTGTTTGCATTTAGGGTATGCCTACCACTTGCCATCATATCTAGTAATAATTGTCGAAAACCATTATACTGCCCCATAAATCGTATTCTAGCATAAAAGACTAAAAAAAACCATATAATTGTGCTGACAATAATTGTAAGATATTGTATAATAAAAATTCAAAAAGAGGGATAGTATGTATGAAGAAAAAGGAAGAAACAGAAAGAAAAAAAAAGTTAAAAATAAATTCATTTTAAAAAAGAAATTAAAATTTTCTTTTCCTCAAATAAAAAGACTGCAACAAAATTCTTTTTTAAAAAAAATTAATTGGAAATTGGTTATTACAAAATTAGGAATTCTTTTTTTAGTAATCATATTTATTATGATAATTATTTCTAGACTTAACCAATATCACAAAAAAGAAAAAGAAGAATTTAATCAAAATATAAAGAAAATTACAGATGCCACACTGGCTTATTATGGAGAAAATAAGTTACCTATCCACATTGGAGATTCTTCTTCTATTATATTAGAAGAAATGATTCAATTAAAAAAATTAGAAGAAATAAAAGAAAAAAATAAAGTGTGTAATTATTTTAGCAGCTATGTAATCGTTACGAAAATAGCACAATTAGAATATCGTATAAAAATATATTTAAAATGTCCAGAAAAAGAAAAAATAATAGAAAAGAAATTTTCATGCAAAGGTCAGTGTAAAATAAATGAAAATGAGTCATAATTGTTGTATAATAAACTAATATAATTTTATTTCGTTCATGTAGCTCAGCTGGATAGAGTGCTTCCCTCCGAAGGAAGAGGTCATGAGTTCGAATCTCATCATGAACACCAGATTGATAGGAAACTCGAACTTTTTATTCGAGAGTAATAAATATTAACTAGAAGTACTATATGAACCCCGTTTCTTGGACATAGAAATGGGGTTTATATCATAAAGGACTGGATTTCTAAAATATATTATTTTTTTGTTAAAGTCAATTGTTTTTCAAACTCATTATTTATATAATCAATATCATCTTTTGATGTTATTTCATTTATCCCTAATAAAATTAATTGATTTAAAAAACTATTTGCTCTGTTTAATAATTCAATCTTTTTTCTATGATAATTACTTTCATCTATACATTCAAATTGAAGTTTTTTGTCTGTTTTCTCACTCATCCATTGTATTCCAATTACTTCTAATAATTCTATTTGATTTACAGGAATTCGTAAAGCCAACCTTTTGTTTCTTCAATTATTGAATCTATATCATTTATACCCATTTCAGAAGTCGATGGACAAAAGTATAAATACTTTCCATCTTTTTTAATATTATTTTTAAATAATTGCTTTATACTAGGAGCACTGAGTATTTTCTTTCTAGCATCTTTTAAAATTTTTAAATATTCTTCTTTTTCTTTTTGAGAAAAATCTCTTGAATTTACTAATTCTTCTAGCTTTATTTCTTTATCAAGTAAATCTATATAAGTTGTTTTATAAATAGGTTTGGGAAGAACTCCATCAATCATTGCATCACAAATATCATATTTGCTTACAACACTATTCGAAAATAATTCACTACCATCAGAATTAACCATATCTCGTTCGTATATAGTACCTCTATCTCTAACAGTATAAGCTGTCATACCAAATACTTTCATTCCATCATGTGTTTCAACTAAAGTATTAATTTTTTCGCCCCATATAGGTGCCCCAATATGATGAAACTCATCCAATATTAATAATTTTATTTTCAATTTTCCTATTTCATCATTTGATAGATAAACTAAGCTTTGATATGTAATAAAATCAACTTTTGAGAAATCTCTATCAAAGTTCAAACTAGGAATTGAATCAATTATTTCATGCAAATGTTCAATTATTCCATGGGATGGAACAATATATAAAATCCTAGAATCATCATCAATATCTATTTTTTTACTAAAATCATAAGCTAATTGTAAACCAATATAAGATTTTCCTGTACCTGTTCCATGAATAATTGAAACAATGTCTTTTGTTTTTTCTAATCCCAATAAAATCTTACGATATGCCAAAATATTATGATTATATAAATCAAAAACATTATTAAACATCGCACTCACCACTTCATAATTTGAAATATATTATATATATATGATATTTTAAGTCAATATTTGGATTTAATCTTATTATTCATTATATCTTTATAATGTATTAAATCCACTATATATTTTTTAGTTGGTATTATTATGTAGATGGTAGACAGCTTCCTTGGAACAAATAGTATCACCTTATTCTATCAATGTTCAACTTGGTAATGTGTTACCTAGTCGTAAAGAACTAAATTTTAAACAGAAATCCATTAGTTACGAAGTTTCTTTTGGATTTCTGTTAGTTTCTATTTTCTAAATCATTGTTCATCCAATATTATTTTAATTTTTTAACACTAAAGTTTGAGAATCTAATTTTTTTCTTCTTGTATCTAAAGTATATAACATCTTAAATATATGATTAATGTCTTTTCCATTCATGTAATCTCTTTCTCTGATATCAAATCTCCCCATTAATTCATTTCTAATTCTTTTATTTAATTCTTTGCCATGTTTATTAATTAATTCTAAAACCTCTTCTTTATTCGTATTTCCTAATTCAAAAGCATTTGAATAATTAGCCTTAATTAGGTCATAAATAATATCATTAGATAATTTAAAACCTAAACCATTTATATTCTTCTGACTTTTAACTCTATTAAAATATTTTTGATAAATCTTTCTACGATAAATTGGAATATTAATATAATTATTAGTAAAGTAAGAATAAACCTGTTCAAAAGAAAAAGTTTTATCTATTTTTATACCATCTTTTAACTTACAAACACTTAACATTAAAGAATTAATTGTTTTGTTTATCGTTGTTGATCCAAAATCTAATTGTAATTTTTCCATAATTGTAGGAATACTCATTCTTTCTTCTCCATCCATTCCAAATGATAAGTTAAAAATTTGAATTGCCAAAGGCAAATCACCTGAAAATGGTAAATCTGGATTATTTATAGCTTTTAAATAATAATCAAAATCAAATTTTTTAGCATTAGGATTATTCATTAAATCATAAATAGTAGTTCTAATTCTATTCATAATAATTACAATTTTTTCAAATGTTATTTTATGTTTTGTTGCCATTTTTTCATATGTTAAACCATTTTTATAAAAGTCTTCTATTTTCATTCTATCACTTATGCCAAAATATTTAAGTATAGGAACAATATCAGCTTCATAGTGAATAGTACCCTCTATTTCATTGTTAAGATATTTATAAATACTTACAATAGCTCTTTGATACCTTCTTTTTATACTGCCTTTATTATCACCGAATATTGAAGTTAGTTCTTCTATATTTTTATATGGATATCCTTTTAACTCAAAGAGATAACAAATTATTTCTCTTTCTTTATCACTTATAGGCAAATGAACATCATCTAACAATTTATCCAGTTTTTCTCTAGATATATAATTATTATCTGGTTTTACAAAGTCTATTTTACGAGCTTTTAATAGTTTTATCATATTTATATAAATATGATAGTAAGTATGCTTACTATAGCCCATTTTTTTCATAAGTTCTTCCATTTTTAATTTCAAACCAGTTGGATTATATACACTTTGAATTCCAAAATAGAAACTAGCAAATTCTTTATCTTCTTCTGACCAAATAGACTCACTTTTATGTCTTGCTATTTCATCAGCAATATCATTGTCAGTTAAAACAACATCTCGTATCATATAATTTTTATATAAAACATTAAAACGCCTTACATAACTATTAACCTCTTGCAAAGTTTTACCAACTATAGGTGCAATATCTTTATTTTCCATATGATTTATATGCTTTAATCTTAATATTTTTTTCTCTACAGGTGTTATTTTGTTATTGTAATATTCAAAAAAATTATTTAATTCTTCATCATCAATAATAAAACATTGACTGATTTCAAATCTAAAATTATCAATTTTTCTTATTCCATCTGTAATAATATTAGAAATTCTCGTTTTATTTAAACTGGTAATTTTACTAATTTCATCGTAAGATTTACCTTCAATTATAAATAATTTTAAAATATCTCTTGTTTCTTTAGTGAAATCATAATGTAAATCTTCAATATATGGTATATATAACTCTTTATCAATTTCAATTTTTCTTTTTATTCCGCTAAATAAATGAATAGCCAAATCTCTAGCATCTCGTATTATATCGTGCATTTTAATATACTCCATTTGAAACATTTCAGCTATTTCAGGTATAGAATATATTTTTCCTTTAACACCATAATACAAATCTAAATATTCAATTTTTTCATCAGAGAATTGTTCCCAATATTTATTTTTTATTTCTAACCAGTTTTCCTTAGTAAAATTATTTTCAAAATATTCGTAAATATGATAATAACTTCTTTCTAATTTTTCTATTAAAAAATAATCATGCCTATATAAAATGGAATTAGGATAATTTATATCAAAAAACTTACGATTTTTTTTGCCAAAAAAATATGATTCTAAATATAATTGTTGTTCTTCAGTAAATTTAGGCATTATTCTTATATATTCTTTATACAATTTTTTTAATGGAACTTGTTTACTTTTTTTCCTAAAGCCAAAAATTAATACATTAACTTCTCTTTCAATAACTCTTGGGTGTAGTATTCCCCAATTACACACACCAAAATACCTATTAAGTAAAGTTTCTTCATCGTGAGTTAGATTATAATTAACATCATTAAAGTAACTTACAATTTCTTCTAAGCTAAGTGAAGAATATCGTTCTTCTAAAGCACGATAATCTATTATTTTTTCTTTTTTATTAATATCTATATCAAATATACCAGTGCCATAATTTTTTATCATTTGTTCTTGAAAGTACTTAAATGACCTGGCATCACTAAATTTCTTATTATATTTTGCTTTCAAAGAAGTCATAACTTGATTCAATTCTGGTAATGTTATTTTTAAAATAGAAGCATAATCAGCATTTCGATACTTATATTTTCCTAATAAATTTAATTGATATAACTTTCTCTCTAAATCAGTTAAATCATCTTTTAAATACATATATCTATTAATTTGAGTTGGAGATAATGGTGTCTTTCTTAAAGAATAAAATTTATATCCTTCTCTTTGTTTAATTTTATTTAATACGCTTGTAAAGACACTACTATCTTCTACCATATATGGTTTTATTTTTTTCAAAGCATATGCTTCAATTTTTCTTACACGCTCTCCTGTAATATTTAAATAAGAAGCCACTACTTTTAAAGTTTTTTGTTCATCACTCAATATACGATAATAAATAACAAAATAATATAATGGACTCAACACTTCTTTTAAAACTGACAATAAATTATCATTTACTATTTGATTTAATATATTATCGTAATCATGATTTTCAACAGTAACGAATTTTTCTAATTCACTTTTATCTTCATCATCTATAGTTTGATTCAAACTAACTGGATTCTGTTTTAAAGAATCTCTTATTTTTTTTAAAGTTCCTATTGTTATATTTAAAGTATCACAAATGTCTTTATCAGATGGTAATGGTAATCCTTTTTGGTTATAATTTTCAACAAGACCAAGATATTTATAAGTGGTTTGAACAATATGAACTGGCTTTCTAATAACATCATCTTTATTCGCTAGTCCACGTATTATTTTCTGACTTATCCAAAAAAATGCATAAGTAGTAAAAGCTCCTTGTTCTGGATCATAAGTTTCTACAGCTCGAATAAGTCCAAAATTACCTTCTTGTATTACATCTAATATTTGAAGATGTTTAATTATTAATCTATAATGATATGCAACACTTACAACTAATCTTAAATTACAATTTATTAAAAGCTCCCTAGCCTTCAAATCACCATTTTCTTTGTAACGATGTCCTAATTTTTGTTGCTGTTCTACGGATAAATTTGGATAACGACGAATTTCACGCATATACATTTTAAAAGCATCGTCCACAAATGCATTTTCTAGTTTATCATCAGTTAGTATTATTATTTCATCATCCATATAATTCACCCCGACTTATTATAACAAAATTAAAAATTTTTAAAAGCTTTTTTTAAATGTTTTTCTATAATCATTTTGCTTAGAGCAGCATATTTAAAATAACTATTTAGATATCATTTATGTTTTGAGGATTTTCGCTTTATATATTTTTACTCTTCTTACATAATCTTCTTTTTTTATATCCATATCTTTAATTTCACCTTCTTTAGGATAATCTAAATAAATCTGCCGTTTCTACAACTAAATTTAAAACTTTTTGCTCAATTTCTTTTGGAATATAAGGCATCAAGTGTATGGTGAATAACAATAATGCCCTCATCTAGTACATAATCTTGTTCTCTTATTTTTTTCATAATAAACCTATTTTTCTTCTATAAATTAATAATTTGTTGAGTTTTTTGTATTCCATAATCTTTTTTGTTTCTTTAAAAACATGATTCATAATATCAAAAGTTTCTTACTTAACTTTAACATATTCTTTATCAAACATATATTATTCAAAATAAAAAAATTATTGATAAAAGAGATAATTTCAAAAGATAATATAGGAAAAAAGTTGCATAAATCTACTTTTTATGGTAACATACACAGCAATTCAAAAAAGGGTGTTTTGGATGACAACAAAATTGCAAAATATGAAATGGAAGTTACATAATTATAAATCAAAACAATTATTAATATGGGGAATAAAAAATGGTTATATCAAACCTTATAATGATAATTTAAGTTAAGAAATATTTATTATGGTGGAATTCCAGCATCAATAATATTATTATCTAACAGTATGTCTAATGGGTATTGTTATGATAGAGCAATATTAATGTCTAGAGCATTTTCAAATGAAAATGATGATATTCAACTTGTATATGTCAAGAAATAGATGAAGATATGAAAAAAATGGGGTTGAAAAAATAATATGTTTGATAATATTAAAAAAGGATTATATTTTAGCAAAATGCAACTTTTATTAAAAAAAGGTGTAGAAGATGGTAATATTGTACCTTTTGATGATGAATTTTATGAAAAATTGAGTTATACTTATATTAAGTGTTTACCTGTATCTATACACATGAAATATTTAAAACATATACTTAGACCAGGTAAATGTTATGATAGAAGTTTATATATATTTTTTTGCTTTCCTAATGCAGTTTTAGTTCATGGTGATAATAAAGATTTAGAATTAAAATATGGGAAAGAAAAAGCTGGTCATGGGTGGATTGAAATGGATGGTTATTGCTATGACCCAACATTATTACTTAGATTTAAAAAAGAAACGTTTTATGAAATATATAAACCTTATAATGTTTCTAAAACTACCACAGAAGAATATAAAAATTGTTGTGATTATAATAAACAAGTTTATGAAGATATAGTGAATATACTAAATTAAGTGATTTTCAACCTAATGGTAGAAAAAGAACTGATTTATGTGTTGTGATTCCTTTGGTTCAAGGAATTGCTGAGATGGAAACTTATGTAGATTTTAAAAATGAACTTGATGATTATTTGAAATTAATTCAGTATGATGAAAAGCAAATTTATGAAGAAATGAATCAAGCATTTCAAAAATGCTTAGAAAAATCAAAAAAAATATAAAATTATTTTCAAGAATAGTTTATAATTTAGATATGAAGTCATACTATATGTACTAGACGAAAAGTTAGTTTAACTATCACTATCGCACCAGATTGATAGGAACCTCAAACTTTTAAGTTCAAAGTTTTAATATACTTATAAATATAAATAGAATAAAATATTTATAGAAGGTTAAATTAGTTTTGCTCATTTAGAAAACACACTTACATATTGTTATAAAAAATAACACTAAATAATTTTTTTAAAGGATGAAAAATATGAATGATATACTCAAACAAATAATAGAATTAAAAACTGACGAGCAAATAGAATATTTTATTATAAATAAGACGTTTCTGTTAGAATTAAGTAGTGAGGAAAAAACAGTTGGACAAAATTATACTGATAGTTTTAGAGATTACATTTCAAAAAAAATACATTTTAAGCCATCTCCAGATTTTGAAGAAGGTAAATGTCCAGATTTAATATATGATGATTTAGAACCATATTTTAATTTAATAAAATTAATTAAACAAAATAATTGCCATGATATTACACATTTGCTTTTGCTTATAAACATTACAATTTATGAATACTTTAATCCTAATTCTATTAAATCAAAAAAAGATTTAATAATAGCAAGATATACAACTTATTTATCTAATAAAGATAAAAGTTTATCAATAAAAATTATCAAAAAAAATGGAATAGCCGTTTGCTCAGAAATATCAGGTTTAGCTCATAATATGTTTAAGTTTTTAGGAATTGATTCTGAATTTGTCTGTGGTTCCTTAAATGATGAATATCATGCATACAATTTTATTTATCCTAATGGATATGATAGTGAACCTACGATTTTGATTGATTCAACAAACTTTTTTGATTATACATTAGAAAAAAATGAATATGAGCAATTTATATCTGGTAAACCTCTTACTATAAATAGTAAAAATAATTTAACATATATTTTTGGATTAAAAAATGTTAATACTTATTTGGAATCTAAAGGGATTACAAAATAAATGATTTTATTAATTTTGCTTTAAGATTGCTATCCAAATAATATAAAGTTAAAATCTACATAAAATGAAAAGTTGATAATGAAAACTTAAAAATTATTACAACAGTAATAAGAAAAAATAAAATTCATGGTGATTAAAAATTTACTAAATTTAAAGATTTATAAATAATATATCATAAGTGAGAAAAAAGAAAGTATTAAGTGCCACTCTAATAAAAGAAAAAAAGAAGTTGATTGAAACAAGAAGCTAGAAAATTATCGCAGTAAATTATATATCCTTGTTAGTAGAACTGCTATTCCTAAAACGTGGAAAGAGGATAAAAAATTTATTTAAAATGACCTATCAAACTAAAAGTCAATTAAATTTATAATAAATTTTAATAATGGATTTAATGAACAATATTGAGTATGGTTGGATTGATAAATATAATAAAAGAAACATTTTAACTGATAAAACATATTCATAATTATATATTAAAATCTCCTAAAAATAAAATGGAAGTATGTTAAAATCAAGTAAAACTTGAAAGATATTTTGAAAGGGAATAATTGCAATATTAAAACCATTTTTTAGTTCATTACAATACAGATAAATGCCCAACACACATTTTAACATTTGAAAAAATAATAAATATTACTGATTTAAGTTTGAAAAGATTTAGAAAAATACATAAATACAGTAATTTAAAAAGAACTAATATTTTATATAAATAAAATTGAGTTAGATTATGACTCTATTGTAGAAAATCTAGTATTACATAAATATAAAAAATACCTATTATAAAAGGAAAGAAAAAACACAATCACTTAATTAAATTTCAAGACAGAGACAATTAAACTAAATAAATAAAAAATAGATTCTCTATCTATTTTATTCACTATCATCTAATAACTCTGTTTCAGTAGAAATATTTTGTATATTATTCATATTTGCCTCTAAATTTGAATTTGTTTGTAAATTATTTTTTTCATTTTCATCCTCTATATCTACAAACGTATTTATTGGCTCTTCTACTTCTTTTTTTATTACTTTTTTAGAATCTTCACTTGTATCAACTAAATAGCCAATTAAAGCAAAAACCAAAACTAATGAAATAATTAAAAACCATAAATAATTATTTACTAAAAAATCCATAAAAGTTTGCATAACATTTCCTCCTTATTAAAATTTATGTTGCCTCTCTATAAGTTATGAAATAGTAATAGATTGTCCAAGGGGTTGAATTTGAATATAAGTATTTCCATCATTTACTTTTAATTTTGTTCCATCCATTAACTTATAAATTGTTTTTGCTGCGCGTGCTTTTTTCTCCCAAGTAATAGGGATTGCATAACCATTGGAGATATAATAACCTTTACCACTTCCTACATTTACTAAGTCTTGTCTTCCTTTACTATCTCCACTAATCGTTGTATTTTTTACTTGGTATGTAATAATATTTTTAGCCGTATATTGAAAATTTTTTTCATGGTCCATATGTGGATTTCCATTCACACTTCGTTTATAATATAAGGCTTGACTATCGTATACATAAGAAGTAGTCATACTACTAGAATATTTGATTGCCACATCATTAGCAGGAACAGCTCCCTCTACACTACTCAAATCAATAGCGTCAATACTATATTCTAATACATTTTTTTCATCGGTTATATTTCGTAAACCTAATTCTTGTATACCCCTATTTATTTTTTCAATACTTGAAAAAGCGGTATGCTCAGTAGCTACTGGTAGTTTTTTATCTCTCCAAAAATACCTATTTCCGTAAACATAGCCATCAATATGGTCAATTTCTAATCTTTTTATATCATTCATAGCATAATCGCTATATCCCCAATGTACATAAATAGCGTCATGTTCTAAAGCATAGTCCAAGAAATAATGCCTAGCACTTCGAATACTTCCTATTTTGGAGGTTTCTTTATCTTTATAAAGAGCCATCATCCGTGTTAACCCACCTTCTACAATGAACTCATATACTGCATAAGCATCTTGTAAACCAGCATGATATTTTCTTGCTTGATTGTGGTTATTAATCATCACAGCAATGGGTCTTGTTGGGCTGTTGATATCCATAATTTGTAATTTTGGAATTTTTATTTCAGGTTCTTTTTCTTTTTCTAAAATAGATAAATCAATATTTTTAAAAAATCTAGGCACTGTAAAAATAGAAACTGCAATCAGTAAGATGACTAATCCATAAAACAAAATACTTTTTGGCTTTTTATTCACATGCGTCTTTTTTTTCATACAGACCACCTATTGAGAATATTATAACACAAATTATTTTAGAACAAATTAAATATATTTTCTTGCTTCACGCATTTCATCCTTTTTCTTAATCACAGCCCGTTTATCATACATTTTCTTTCCTTTAGCAAGACCAATTAATAGTTTGGCATAGCCATGCTTAATATACAATTTTAAAGGTACAATACTATAACCATCTTTATTACTTGCTTCTTTTAGTTTTCGTATTTCTTTTTTATGTAGCAAAAGCTTTCGGGTTCGCGATTCTTCATGATTAAATTGATTTCCTTCTTCATAATGACCAACAAACATATTTAAAACATATGCCTCATCATTTCGTATCAAAACATAACTATCTTTGAGTTGAGCAGAACCATTACGAATACTTTTAATTTCCGTTCCTAAAAGACCAATACCTGCTTCTAACTCGGATTCAATAAAGTAATCAAAATAAGCTTTTTTATTCTTGATTTCCATCTTGTACCTTCTCTTTTTCTTCTTTAATAATTTCAAAATCAATCATCGCTGTTGCTTTACTAGATGCAATTACTTTTATTCTTACCTTATCTCCAATACGATATTGTATCTTGGTATTACTTCCAATCAAAGCCAGTTTTTCTGGAATATAGTTGTAAAAATCTCCTTTTAAGGTATTTACATGGACAAGCCCTTCTACCATATTGGATAGTTCAACAAAAAAACCAAAGTTAGTTACTGTAGAAATAATTCCATCATATATTTCTCCCACATGACTTTCCATATATTCTGCCATTTTCATATCCAATACATCACGTTCTGCATTGACACTTCCCACTTCTTTTTCACTAGAATGTTCTGCAATTTCTACAAGAGCATTCTCATAATAATTAATGGTAGACATCGACAAATCTTTTTCTACTAAATATTTTTTTAACAGACGATGCACAGTCAAATCAGGAAATCTTCTAATAGGGCTTGTAAAATGGGTATAAGCTTTACTTGCAAGTCCAAAGTGCCCAATATTGTCTTTACTATACTCTGCTTTTTTCATACTTCGTAAAAGCATACTGGAAAGAATCGCAAATTCTTCCTTATCCGAAAGTTCTTCTAATAACTTTTGCATCGTAATGGGTGTTAAATTCGTTACTCTTGTTTGCAAATCATAACCAAGTAGTTTTACTAAATTTACAAAATCATCTACTTTTTCATTATTTGGAGTACCATGTACACGATATATAAATGGTAAATCCATATTATAAATATGGCTAGCAACCGTTTCATTAGCAGCAATCATAAAGTCTTCAATTAATTTTTCTCCATCTTCTCTTTCTCTTTTGACCACATCAATAGCTTTACCATTACAATCTTGCACAATTTCTGCTTCATCTAAATCAAAGTCAATATAACCACGTGATTCTTTTTCTTTTCGTAAGATATGGGCAAGTTCATTCATTTTCTTTAAAGTTGGCACAAATACTTCATATCCTGAGGCAACAATATCGCGCATGATAATATCGTTAACAGCTTCATAAGTCATTTTCTTACAGCTTTTTATATAACTTGGAAAAATATCATAGTTCACTACTTTTCCACATTTATCAATTTTCATGACACAACTCATCGTAAGACGAATAACTCCTTCATTTAAAGAACAAATACCATTTGATAATTTATGAGGAATCATTGGAATAACAGTATCAGCGAGATAGCAAGAAGTACCTCGCATCATCGCTGTATCTCCAAGAGCAGTATTTTCTTTTACATAGTGTGATACATCTGCGATGTGAACTCCAAGTTCATATAAACCATTTTCATAGCATAAACTAATGGCATCATCTATATCCTTGGTATGAGACCCATCAATTGTAAATATTTCTTTATCTGTTAAATCGATTCTGCCAACCAAATCTACTTTTTCAACTTCTGTTGGAATATCCACTAGCTCTTTTTCCACTGTTTCATTAAATTCTGTTTCAATGGCATATTTATAAGCAATCGATAAAATATCAATTCCTGGGTCATCTTTATGCCCTAAAATTCGAGTAACTTCTGCTAAATACCTTTTAGGACCAAGTTCTTTTATTAATTTTATAACTACTTTATGACCAGGCACACAATTTTCTAAACTTTCCTTTTTTAAAACCACATCAATATCTTTTTTATCATCATCCAAATCAACAAACATTCTATTGTCTTTTACAACAATTTCTCCCACCATATCATTAATTTCACGTTTTAAAATTTTTAGAATACGCCCTTCTTTTTTTACACCATTACGAATTATTTCTGCTAAAACCACATCATCATGAATGGCTCCATTTAAATTGTCACTTGCAATGTACAAATCATCTTCTTTTTCAAGAATAACAAAACCAAATCCTTTTTTATTAACCGTAAGCTTACCAATTTTTATTCCAGGACAATTTTTTAATAATAAATATTTATCTTTTTTAGTTCTATACACCACATATTCATTAACAAGTTCATTTAGAACACATATTAAATCACGATATTCTTCTGCACTTTTAAGACCTAGCATATCATTAATTTCTATTGCTTCTTTTGCTTCATGAATAGTATTAAGTATTTCTATAACATTTTCTTTCATTTTTACCTCCTAACCATTTATCGTACAAGTTTTTACATTATTGACCCAACGAACATTTACTTTATATTTATTTTTATTATTTGTAATTAATTCTCCTGTTGATGGGTCTTTTAAATTATCCTCAATATAACCTTTTGCAATTAAATTATCGACACTGATTGTGCATCCACGTACTTTGCAATTGTTTCTTTCTGTAGAAGAAAACTTTGTTTCTACATATATACAGGCTGAATCTTCCAATTTTTTCTTAAAAGCTTCATAATCGGCATCATTTTGTTTACTTAGAAGACCAGACATATTACTAATAATAATAACTCCAATTAAGACCATTACACCTATTGTTGCAATTAACTCAATTAATGTAAATCCTTTTTTATTCATATAATCACCATTCTTATTTTTATTATACCCCACTCTTAAACAAAAAAAAAGAAAGTTCCCTTTCTCCGCTAAAAAATTGACATTTCTTTATTTTTTATTGTCTAAACACATTCTTTTTACAAAAAATATTTAATGATATATATAAACTAAAAAGTAAAAAATATTTACTTTACAAAAAGTATAAATGATACTACAAAAAAAACAATTCCTAAAACTAAAGTGATTCGACTTACTAAAAGTTCAAGTCCCCGTTCTTTTGTATTCTGAAACAAACTTTCATTTCCACCTGTAATAATTTGACCAGAATCACTCGCACGATTGCTTTGTAATAAAACAATGGCAATTAATAAAATTGATACAACAAGTAAAATATTTTCTAACATGTTTTCACATCCATTCGCTACTTAATGTAACATAATTTCTTATAAAACGCAAGAATTCTATAAATAGTTATCTAATATTGTATAAATTTCTTCTCTTCCTTTTTTGGTAATCGTTGAAAAAGGAATAAATTCTTCATTTTCATTTATTTTTAATGTATCTCGAATTAGTTTATCTTGTTTTATACGATTGTTTTTTGTTACCTTATCATATTTTGTTGCCACAACAGTTATTTTTAAATTATAATATTTTAAAAAATTATACATTAAAATATCATCTTCTGTTGGTTTATGCCGATAATCAACAAGTAAAAAAACGTGTTTTAACTCTTCTCTATTTTTTATATATTCTTCAATCATCATACCCATTTTTTTAGATGTGCCTTTATCCACTTTAGCATATCCATATCCTGGAACATCGATAAGATAAAACTTTTCATTTATAAAATAGAAATTCAATGTTTGTGTTTTTCCCGGTTTAGAACTCGTTCGAGCAAAATTTTTACGCCCAATTAAAGTATTGATAAAACTTGATTTTCCTACATTACTTCTACCTACTAACAAAAATTCGGGAAGACTACCAGTTGGATATTGACTTTGCCTAACCGCAATATTTTTTAAATCTACGGAATCAATTTTCATAAGATATCACCTTATATTTTATTATAACGTATGGCTATATTTTTTGCAAATAGCACTATTATTTATAAAGAAGAACTTCTTGCAAACATTATAAGTTATGTTATAATAATTTTTCGTAAAAGAGGGATATCATGTATATTAGAGAAATTACCATCAAAGAATTTGAGCGATTTGCAGAGCATCATCCTTTAGGAAGTCATTATCAATCAATAAATTATGCTCTTTTAATGGCTGAAAATGGCTTTGATTATGAATTTATTGGCTATGTTGATGAATACAATAAAATATATGCAGCTTCACTTATTCTTACCAAAAAACTAAACAGAATATTTCAATACGGCTATGCTCCCAAAGGTTTTTTAATAGATTATTTTAATAAAACATTATTAAAAAATTTCTCTGATAAACTCATTTGCTACTATAAAAAAAAGAATCTAGTTTTTATTAAAATTAATCCTGAAATTGCAGTTGCAGAAATTAATAACAAAAATTTTCAAAAAACTTATAACCAAAACATAGAAATTCAAAATAATTTAATCGATACTGGATATAAAAAACTAAAAGAAAACTTATATTTTGAATCAATGATGCCTAGATACAATGCTATTATAAATTTAAAAAACTTTCAGAAAAGCACTTTACAAAAAAATACAAGAAACAAAGTAAAACGAGCAAAAGAAAAAGGACTATGTATGGAAGTGGCAAATCGTAGCGGAATTGATATCCTTTATCCTTTTATAAAAAGAAAAAAAAATAGAGATTCTTTATATTATAAAGATTATTATAATGTATTTTTTAAATCAAATAATGTAGATTTATTTTTAATAAGTATTGATACAAATACTTATTTAATAAATGCGAAAAAAACATATGAAAATGAACTAAAAGAAAATAGTAAATTTGCAAATATATTAAGAAATAAAAATACAGAAAAAAATTTACATTTAAAAAGAAACTCCGATATAAAATTATCTGTTTATAAAAAAGATTTAATCGAAGCAAAAAACTTATCTACTACTTCTTCTAAAATTTATATTGCAGGAGCTTTGGTCGTAAAATATAAAAATAGAATTACTATTGTAATGAGTGGTTATGATACAAACTATAAACATTTTAATTCAAATTATTTTCTACATTATGAAATTTTAAACTATTACAAAAACTATTATCATTATGCCGATTTAAACGGTATTACTGGAGATTTTACAAAAGAAAATCCCTATAAAGGACTTAATCATTTTAAATTGGGTTTTAATCCAAAAGTGTATGAATTTATTGGAGAATATGATTTAATAATCAAGAAAAGAATTTATAGTATTCTATTAAAATCAGGAACTTTAGCAAAAGTTTTTAATAAAAAAAATATAAAAACAAAATAATTTTTGTAAATTTAATCGCTATATACTTTTTGATAGCATATATTTTTTCTATGTTCTAAAAATACATCTCGCAGTTCACGCACCTTCATATGAATATTTTGAATCACTTCTTCATAATTTTTATCTTCATGTAAAGTAAAAATAGATATAGCATAAGGATGATCTTCTAAGTTTAAACCAATATCATGGTAATATATACCATATGCACCATATTTATGATATATTTTTATTTCATTCGTATTGTAAGAATTTCTTACATTATTATCCATGATGGATTTTAAATAAGGACCATATTCTTCATTTTCCTTAATAATTCGATAGGCCTCTTTTAAATAGCAATTTGTATCTTCAACGGATTGATTACCAAAAATATCCCCACCTGTTAAAATTAGTTTTCCGCCCAGACTTTGACCATATGCTTTTAAATTACTATGGCCAATATAGTCATATAACATATAATGTGCAGAATTATCACTTACTGAAACTGCATATGTGATTAAATCTCGTATGGATACTTCTTCGCCAAATTTATGAGCAGACATACCTGTACTAAATGCCCTTTTATATTCTTCTTTATAAACCATAGTTTCATTATCTAAATCTATTTCACCCACTATTGCTTTATTTATTAAATACAAGGCATCTACTAGTTTTATTAAACTAGCACCATAATAAGAAGTAGAAGGTTGGTATTTGTAACTAAAACCGGTTGCTATATCTTCATAATAGACACTCACTTTATATTTATTTGATACAATAAAATCATCTAATTCTTGTATTTTCAACTCTAAATCTTCTGCTACTTCATTTTCTGTATATTTTTTCTCCAAACAAAAATTATATTCTTCTTGTTTTTGTTTTGCTATTTTTTCTTTTTTAACTTTTTGGTTAATAAAGAAAAGTATTTCTCCATTTTTTTTATAAGAATAAACATTAACAATAGCAAAAATCAATAATATAAAAAAGAGAAAATGAATAAATTGAGCATTATATTTAATTTTCTTTTTTCTTTTGGTCAAATATCTCACCTACAATTTATATTTAATATACCACACTTAAAGCAAAAGAAAAAGCGAAGAAACTTCGCTTTTACATTGTCTAATGATTATTCAATAATCTCAGAAACTACACCTGCTCCAACAGTACGTCCACCCTCACGAATAGAGAACTTTGTACCGTTTTCAAGAGCAACTGGAGCAATCAATTCAACTGTCATATCTACATTATCACCAGGCATTACCATTTCAACTCCACTTGGAAGTTCAATAACACCAGTAACATCAGTTGTACGGAAGTAGAATTGTGGTCTGTAATTTGAGAAGAATGGAGTATGACGTCCGCCTTCTTCTTTACTTAGAACATAAACACTAGCTTTAAATTTATGATGTGGAGTAACACTTCCAGGTTTAGCAAGCACTTGTCCACGTTCAACTTCATCACGAGCAACACCACGAAGTAAAACCCCAGCATTGTCTCCTGCTTGTGCAAAATCTAATTGTTTTCTAAACATTTCAATTCCTGTACAAACAGTTTTAGTAGTATCCTTAAGTCCAACAATTTCAACTTCATCATTTAAATTTAATTGTCCACGTTCAACACGTCCTGTAACAACAGTTCCACGTCCTGAAATAGTAAATACATCTTCAATACTCATTAGGAATGGTTTATCTGTATCACGAACTGGTGAATCAATATAATCATCAACTGCAGCCATTAAATCGCGAATAGATTGTCCAGCAGCTTCATCACCTTCAAGAGCTTTTAAAGCACTACCACGAATAATAGGACATTCTGAATCAAAATTGTATTCTCCTAATAATTCTCTAATTTCCATTTCTACTAAATCTAATAATTCTGGGTCATCCACTTGGTCACATTTGTTCATGTAAACAACTATTTTAGGTACACCAACTTGACGAGATAACAAAATATGTTCTCTAGTTTGTGGCATTGGTCCATCTGCAGCAGATACAACTAATATTGCACCATCCATTTGAGCAGCACCTGTAATCATGTTTTTAACATAATCGGCATGCCCTGGGCAATCTACGTGAGCATAATGACGTTTTTCCGTTTCATACTCAACATGAGAAGTATTAATTGTAATACCTCTTTCTCTTTCTTCTGGTGCTTTGTCGATATCAGCATATTCAACAAATTTACCAAAAAATTTTGTAATTGCAGCAGTTAATGTTGTTTTACCATGGTCAACGTGTCCAATAGTACCAATATTAACGTGTTCTTTTGAACGATCATATTTTTCTTTTGCCATCGTTTTTTTCTCCTTTCAATATACTATTTTATTTTATCTAATGCTTGAATGTTTTTCAAGTATTATTTTTAGTTAACGCTGTTTTTCTTTATGATTTCTTCAGCGATTGATTTTGGAACTTCTTCATAATGGTCTTTTTCCATTTGGAAGTTTCCACGTCCTTGGGTATTACTTCGTAAATCAGTTGCATAACCGAACATTTCAGATAATGGAACCATTGCAATAATTCGCAAAGTATTTCCAATCGATTCTTGTCCCATAGGGCGTCCTCTACGACTTGTTAAGTCTCCCATAACATTACCCATATATTCTTCTGGAACATCAACAACCACTTTCATGATTGGTTCAAGTAAAACAGGTTTACATTTATTTTTAGCTTCTTTTAAAGCCATAGAAGCAGCAATTTTGAATGCCATTTCGCTAGAGTCAACATCATGATAACTTCCATCAAATAATGTTGCTTTAACATCTACAAGTGGGTATCCTGCTAGAATTCCTCCAGCCATTGCTTCTTGTAAACCTTTATCTGTTACTGGAATGTATTCACGAGGAACCACTCCACCAACAATTGCATCCACAAATTCGTATCCTTTTTCTGGATTTGGTTCAAATTTAACCCATACATGTCCATATTGTCCACGTCCACCAGATTGTTTAATATATTTTCCTTCACATTCACCAACTTGAGTGATTGTTTCACGATAAGCCACTTGTGGTCTACCTTTATTACATTCTACGTTAAATTCACGTTTCATACGGTCTACAATAATATCTAGGTGAAGTTCTCCCATTCCGGATAGTACAGTTTGACCTGTTTCTGTATCTGTTTTCACTCTTAGAGTTGGGTCTTCCTCTACTAATTTTGCAATAGCAATCGCCATTTTATCTTGGTCATTTTTAGACTTTGGTTCAATCGCAATATCAATAACTGGTTCTGGGAACTCCATACCTTTCATGATACAGAAATTCTTCTCATCACATAATGTATCCGCAGTTGTAGTATTTTTAAGTCCTACAGCAGCAGCAATTTCTCCAGCATAAACTTCTGTAATTTCTTTTCTTTGATTTGCATGCATTTGAAGAATTCGACCAATTCTTTCTTTTTCTCCTTTTGTAGAGTTTAAAACGTATGAACCACTTTTTAATACTCCTGAATAAACACGGAAAAATGAAAGTCTTCCAACAAATGGGTCTGTCATAATTTTAAATGCTAATGCTGTAAATGGTTCAGAATCACTTGGATGACGTTTAACATCACTTCCTGATTTATCTGTACAATCAATTGCTTCCACATCTGTTGGTGCTGGTAAGTAGTCAATAACAGCATCAAGCATTAATTTAATACCTTTATTACCTAATGCAGTAGCACATAATACTGGGAAGAAACAAACAGACAATGTAGCACGGCGTATCGCTGGTTTTAATAATTCAGCTGTAACTTCTTGACCATCTAAATAAGCCATCATAAGTTCTTCATCAGAGTCAGCAACAGCTTCAATAAGTAGTGTTCTATATTCTTCCACTTTGTCTTTCATATCAGCAGGAATTTCAATTTCAATTGGTTCTTCTGCCTCTTTTCCATCATATTGATATGCTTTACGAGTCACTAAATCAATAATTCCATTGAATTCTGATTCTGCTCCAATAGGAAGTTGAATTGCAGCAGCATTTGCACCAAGTCTATCTTTAATAGTTCCTAAACTAAAATAGAAATCAGCTCCTAATTTATCCATTTTATTAGCACAAATCATTCTTGGTACTTTATATTCATTTGCTTGTCTCCAAACCGTTTCAGTTTGCGGTTCTACACCTGCTTGAGCATCAATTAGAGCAACTGCTCCATCTAACACTCTTAAAGAACGTTGCACTTCAATTGTAAAATCTACGTGACCTGGAGTATCAATAATATTTAAGCGATATCCTTTCCAGTGTGCAGTCGTTGCAGCACTTGTAATAGTAATACCTCTTTCTTTTTCTTGGTCCATCCAGTCCATTTGGGATTCTCCATCATGAGTTTCTCCAATTTTATGCGTTATTCCTGTATGAAACAATACTCTTTCTGTAGTAGTTGTTTTACCTGCATCAATATGGGCCATAATCCCAAAATTTCTTATTTTATCAATAGAAACATCTCTTGCCATAAAGTCCTCCTACCATCTATAGTGAGCAAATGCTTTATTTGCTTCAGCCATCTTATGAGTATCCTCACGTTTTTTTACTGCGCCACCAGTTCCTTCTGCAGCATCCATAAGTTCTTGAGCCAAATTCACAGCCATTCCCTTACCATTTCGTAATTTTGCATAATTAACAATCCAACGAAGTGCCAATGCTTGACTTCTATCATCGCTAACTTCTAATGGTACTTGGTAATTTGAACCTCCAACACGACGAGACTTAACTTCAAGTGCAGGTTTTACATTTTCAAGTGCAGCATTATAAACGTCCATTGGCTCTTTACCTGTTTTTTCTTTTATAATATTGAATGCTTCATAAAGAATTGTTTGTGCAGTACCTTTTTTTCCATCTAGCATAATTTGATTAATTAATTTTGTAACCACTTTGGAATTATACACTGGATCTGGTAATACATCTCTTTTAATTGCTCTTCTTTTACGCATCTAAATTTCCTCCTTTATTTATTTTATTTTTTTGGTTTCTTGGTACCGTATTTACTACGACCTTGGCATCTATTTTGAACGCCTTGTGTATCAAGAGTTCCTCGTACAATGTGGTAACGTACACCGATTAAATCTTTTACACGACCACCACGTATAAGTACAACACTATGCTCTTGTAAATTATGTCCTTCTCCAGGAATATACGCATCGATTTCTTTTCCATTTGAAAGTCTAACACGTGCATACTTACGTAAAGCTGAGTTTGGTTTTTTAGGTGTTTTAGTTCCTACACGAGTACATACTCCTCTTTTTTGTGGACTATTTTGGTCTGTTTGTTTTCTTTCTAATGTATTTAATCCAACATTTAAAACAGGGCTTTTACTCTTTTTTGTTTTCTTCTTTCTTTTGTTGTTAACAAGTTGATTAATTGTAGCCATATTTTTCTCCTTTCATTAACACACATCCTGGTGTATCAAATATTTTATTAAACTAGGTCCTACCAAAGATAGAACCAGATTTAAAAATCATAAATAATATAGCACTAAAAATATAAAGAAGTCAAGTTTTTATACCCATTAAGTAAAAATTACTATATATTTAGAAAATTCTTCTTTTCTAAACTTTTCTATATTTATATATGATTGTTCTTCTTTTTTTATGACATAAATTTTATTTTCTTGAAATTCTATGTTTTCCATCACATCAAAAAAGTAATTACCAAAAGATAAAACATGTTTAAATGGTGCACTTTTATCTTCATATATAACAGTATCTACAAATTTCTGTGTATTATATTTTGTATAAAATAAAACATGCATATAACTTGATTGGATTTTTTCTGTAATATGAATTTCTTTATCTTCAAACTGCATAACATAGGTAATAACTTCTTCTAAATCACTCTCAAAAGTTCCATAAGAATTAAAATCTTGTTTTAAATATACAAAACAAAAAAAGAAAAAGAAAAAGGTATAAATAGCAATAAGAAATATAGAATACTTTTTTATTTTTATGAGGGAAATATAAAGTCCCAATACTGTAAAATAAAGTATAGGTATCATTAAAATATTTAAACGATTGATATTGGGTTCACAAAGAAAAAGTAAAACAAAGCCTACAATAAACCAAATAGTAAAAAGATACTCATATTTTACTTCTATCTTTTTTTCTTTCTTAAAGCTATTTAAAATACCAAAAATTGTAAAAGGAAGAGAAAAAAGGTAAATGGTTCCAAAAATGGGTAAACTATTCCAAGGAAGTCCATCTTTTTGAGTAAAGAGGATTACCAAACTATTCCAAAAATTAGAAAAACTATTTTTAAAAAAATCACTGGAAAAAATGGAAGTAATCTCTT
This sequence comes from uncultured Mycoplasmatota bacterium, assembly GCA_947652325.1. Classification (GTDB taxonomy): domain Bacteria; phylum Bacillota_I; class Bacilli_A; order RF39; family UBA660; genus MGBC108787. The sequence goes on along the minus strand of CANTCQ010000001.1, from coordinate 2,329 downwards.
GATAGCGATTTACTTCTAAACGAGGAATTGTCATAAAAGGCAAATTAATTTGTGAAAGCTCAAAAGTGTTTATAATAACATATAAAATAATAGGCATAGAAACAATTCCTACAATTCCTAAAGAAAATATTCCTTGCTTTATTGTTATATATTTTTTTCGATAAGAATAAAAAAGAAGAGGAAATAAAAATACGGGTAAAAAATAATAAGAAGTTCCATAAGAATAAGCAGATAAACCCGCGATTACAAATGAAAAATAATATAAAAATTTATTTTTATCTTCCAATCCTTTTATAAATAAAAATGAAAACAATAAAATCAAATCAGGAAACAAATTAGACTCTAATCCCCATCGACTTTTCATAATATGCCATGGACAGATAGCTAAGAAGAACAAACCTAATAGTGCCATTTTTTTATTTGCTATTCGTTTAAGTAAAAAATAAAAAACGAGTAAAGAAATACAACCTAGAATAGCCATTGGTAAACGAATCGAAAAAAAAGTAAGTCCAAATAAAGAAATAAAAGGGATTATTAGATAAGACAATAAGGCATTTTGACCACCACCCCATGCCACTAAAAAAACAGGTAAACGGTTTCCGTTACGGTCTATACCATAATGTAAAATCGAAAAAGCCTCATACCCTGAAGAAGCCTCATCACAATTTAAAGCACTTGGAAATTTTGATAAAAAAAGAAGACGCACTATTATACCTACAAATAAGATAAGACAAAAGAAAAAGGTATAAGAGCAAAAAAAAATTTTTTTGCTTTTTATATTTTTCAAAAACATAATAATTTCCTTCCTTTTTACAAATTATTTTTCATATCCTTTTGTTTTGTAAGTATTACAACTTACATACCCTTTATATTCAAAAATAGTCGATTCATGACTTACAATAGCGTAACCATCACATTCTTCTTCCTTTACTTTTAAATGGTCTAAAAATCCTTCCTTTATTAAAGTTTTCGCATCTGTTTTTACAGTATCTCCTGGATTTGGATAAGCAAAATGGGCATCTGCATATTTTTTCTCTGCTTCTACTAATTTTTTTTCAAGTTCTTTATATTCTTTGCTCTTATTTTTATATAAAAATCCAAAAGCAGTTAAACCTCCAAACAAAACAAGAGATAATATTCCCCAAAGTATTCCCATTTTTTGTATATTTTTCATAAATTATTCTCCTAATCTCCAACTTTGATAGTTTTCTGTTTCATAATGCATGCATGTTATATAGGCATCTGCTTTTAAAGAAAAATCTTTGTCTTTTTTTACTAATGCATAACCTTTACATGTATCTTTTGAACTTATTTCTAAATCTGTTTTATGTAAGATACTACGTTCTATTAAATTATCAGTAGTAACGGTAATCATACCAAAACCAATTTCCCTTTTATAGTATTTCTTCATATAAAAAAGCGCCGAAGTACGAACATTTTCTTCTATCGAAGAGTATGAATTTTTTTCTGTTATGCTATTTTTGAAAACATCTTTAAATTCACTGGATAATTGCGAAACAGAAAAAGAAATAAAAAAAAGAGCTAATAATAAAATTATACCATATAATAAAAGTTGATTTAAACCAAAGCCATGATTATTTAAAATCATTTTTTATCACCAGACCCCTTAGTATATATGATTTTTAATATTATAAATAAGATATTATTCACATTGTCTTTCTTTTATAATAAAAGGACCAAATTCAGTTGCAGCTAAACATAACCGATTATAACGAATCATTTTATACCCTAGACCATGACAAATATAATTAGAACCATCGCTATACTCATGCGTTTCTTCCTTTAAGCAAAACATAGGGTCTTTATTTTGTTTTACCCTAAAATAATCAGTAAACACAATTACAATCCAACTAAACAAAAAAATTAATACTGCTATTTTTAAAATTGTAATAAAAATCTTTTTCATATACTTCACCTATTTTAAATTATATAAAACAACCTACGTTTTATCAAGGAAAAAATCTGATATAATTAACAAAAGAACTAAAAAAATAAACTTTATTTAAAGTTTATAATATTAAAACATAAATTTCATAGAAAAATTAAATCATATCAAAAGAATAAAAATATTTTTAGTAAAAAGTTAATAAAATTTTTATCTATGATATAATCAAAAATTTTAGAAAAACACCACAAATATAAAGAAGATGAAATGAAAGATTAATCGATTAAGAAACGAGGGCGAACGCCATAGCCAGAATTGGACGCATGGCTGCCGTAGGCAAAACCACTGCCGCTCGAATACGCGAAATAAGACGCACTCGTAACATCTTTCAACCAATATCCAATTCGATTCCCTGAACCATCA